>OMWW01000012.1 GCA_900314865.1 uncultured Erysipelotrichaceae bacterium
AGTTAAAATCGAAGCATCTCGAGAATAAGGTTTTCTATCAAGTAAAGCATCAGTTGGGTCTTCAGTGGCTAAAGCTAAAGAAGCAAAAGAGTCCATAATAAGATTTACCCAAAGCATTTGAATGGCATTCAAAGGCGAGTCTTTGAGAATTATACCTCCAAGGAAAGTCATGAAAACAGCGACAACGTTAGTAGTAAGTTGGAATTGAACGAATTTTCTGATACAATCGTAGATATTTCTACCATATTTACATGCGGTTACAATTGAACTAAATGAATCATCGAGTAAAACGACATCAGCTGCGTCTTTGGCAATATCAGTTCCTCTTATACCCATAGCAAATCCGACATGAGCTTGTTTTAAAGCTGGGGCATCATTAGTTCCGTCTCCAGTAACAGCGACAATATTACCTAATTCTTTAAGTCCGAATACAAGAATGAATTTATCTTCTGGGGAGGCTCTTGCAATTACTCTTAATCTAGCAACAGTGTGTTTAAAGGCTTCTCTATTATTAAGTTTAATATCCAAATCACCGTCTTTTCCTTTTTCTTTGCTGATTCCTCCACAAATAACTCTAAAGATTTCTCCTTCTAAAGCAATAGGACATTCTCCTTGAGTAACTCCTCTTTGAGCATCTTCTGGTTTTTCGGCGACATATTTCCTATAATAAGCCGCAATATTTTTGCATTCAGTTGATTGATTTGGTTCAATGATACCAACATCTTTTGAAATAGCAACAGCGGTATTAATATTATCTCCAGTTACCATACGAACAATAATACCAGCATGATGGCATTTTTTAATAGCCTCTGGAACATCTTCTCTATTATCGTCTCTTATTCCTACCATGAAAGCATAGCAAAGACCTTTGGCTAAAGCATTGAAGAAAGCTAAGTCATCTTCAGGATTTTCTTCTCGGGCTTTGGTTATTTCTTCTTCGGTTAAATTTTTATAACCGAAAATAAGAGTTCTCATGGAATCTTCGGCAAATTCTGCTTGTTTATTTGTTAAATCATCTTTGTGATCTTCGAAGTTTTCTTCGCTTCCTCCTTTTACTCTATATTTTTCAAAGAAGGGACTTACTCTTTCTGGAGCTCCTTTAGCGTATAAAACATAACCATTATCAGTTTGGAATATGTTCATCATGTATTTATAATCTGATTTAAATGGAAGAACGTATTTTCCTTTTCTATCTCCAGTTAATTGATAATTATCTTCTTTTAAATAAGTAAACAAGGCTTTTTCAGTCATATCACCATTTAAGATCTTTTGTCCTTTTTCATTAGTGGTTTCTACACAAGTGATATTTTTATAAATGCAATTAAAGATTAATTGTCTGAGTTTCTCGTCATAAACTTTAGTCTTATTTAATCTAATGTCTTCATCCTCAATGAAGAAAGCAGCAACTCTCATTTCTCCTTTAGTAAGAGTACCAGTCTTATCAGTGCAAACATTGTTGACATTACCCATAGCTTCCTACTGAGAAAGCAAAAGCAATGGTAACAGCCATAGGAAGTCCTTCAGGAATAGCGACAACAATGACTGTAACTCCAATAATGAAGGCATTGACTAAGATATCTAATTCATGAGAAGAAAATAGGGAGATACCAGCCATTATATTAAGAATACTTTCTTTAACTAAAAGAGTTAAACCAATAAGAATAGCGAAAATATAACCTAAGTCACCAATAAGATTGGATAATTCATTTAATTGTTTTTTAAGCGGGGTTAAATTGGCTTCATCGTCATCTCCAGCTCCACTAGCATTAGTCAATTGTTTATTCTGGCCTTCGAAAGTCTTATCACCAACAGCAGCGACAACCATATTACCATATCCATCGACTACTTGTGATCCTGAGAAAACGAAAGGACAGGAGTATCTTGGTCCTTTTAATTCGAAGTCGTTTATCTTCCACATAACTTCTGATTCTCCAGTTACTGGTGATTCATCCATACCAGCTTTAGCATCACCGAAGACAAAGCCATCTACGTTAATAATATCTCCGATTCTAAGTTTGAGTATATCTCCGACAAGAATGTCTTCAATAGAAATTTCTTTTTCGAAGCCATCTCGGATTACTAAGACTTTCTTGAGTTTAGTTTCTCGACTCAGTTTTAAGAACTGTTCTGTTTCTTGGTAGTTCATGTAGGAACTGATGGATACGACCAAAAATACGGCGAAGAAAATAGCAGTTCCTTCGATCCAACCTGTTTTAATACCATCTTTTGAGACACCAATTAAAAGAGCAATTATTGAAGCTATTAATAAAATTCTGAGCATGGGATCTTCGAAACAGTTTAATATATGCTCTAAAATTGAGTTCTCTTTTTCAGGAGGTAAATGGTTGTTTCCCCATTCTTTTTCTCTCCATGCAAGGTCTTCTTTGTTTGAACTACTGAGACCATTTTTGAAATCTGTTTTGAACATTTGACCTACATATTCAACTGTTTTTAAGTGTTCTTTGAAGAATTTCTCTGAAGCGTGCTCACTTGTGTTGTACTCGTTGTTGAATATTTTTGACATGTCGATTTTTTCTGGCTTTCCTTCTTCTTGGAAGTCCTTTACTAAAAGTCTTTCATTTAGATCACTTGTTTCCTGCATATTTTAAATTATAAATATTTTGGTAAACAATTATTTAATTCATATAAGATCATTAATTAATTTATTTATTATTTATTAAAAATAATAATTATTTAGATATTATTTTTAATGTATTTTTATTTATAATTCAATTA
>OMWW01000001.1 GCA_900314865.1 uncultured Erysipelotrichaceae bacterium
ATATTTTTATCACATATAGTGACGATTATAATTCTAATAACCAAGGCTCATTTTCATCTCGGCAGTTGAACAACCGAGGATTCACATTCGGTGTCCTAATTCATAAAGATTTGATAAATCAACAGATATGTACTTAATTATGTTTTCAATGTCTTCAGAAGCAGCTGGATAAAATATTAATGAATATTTATTGTCCATATTTCTTCTTTAGATCGTCCAAAACCTTGAAACCATCAGCGCCTTTAGCGCCTTTATTGATTTCTTCTAAAGCTTCATTGATAAGCAATGCTTCGTGCAGTTTTGCAAAAAGCTCTTCATACAAAGAAATGCTCATCATTACTGCTTCTCCATAACCATTTCTAGTAATAACAATAGGGACGTTGCTTTCTTTGCAGGTTTGCATGATTAGGGCAGTATTCTTAAGCTCGTTAACAGGTATAATCTTTGGAAGCGTTTGTGTCATAAAAATCACTCCTTTCAATTATTATGGCCTTATTATACCATAATTATGTTACGAAGTTAAACACTACGGAAACAAATTAAAACCGCGTAATGCGGTTCATTCTATTTAATCTCTCTTATCGTTATTGTCTTTATATCTTTATGAGAACTTACAACCTGACAAAGTCTTTCCAGTTTGTCATAACTGTTTTCATATTCGTAATCATATGAATGAGAAACGAATACGAAGATTTCCGCAAGTTCACTATCAATGAATCTTTGAATCCTATATAAAGCGTCATCAATATTCCATGATGTCACTTTGATGTGAAAGGTATCACAAGGATAAAAGAAAGAAGTATCAATCTCTGGAAGGATGATATGAGTGATACCAACACTTTTAACAATATTAATGGTTCTTTCATCAAATCCATCAAATGGGAAAGAGAAAGATTCAATATTTCTAGCAAAGATATTTCTTAAGTTGTTAACGTCTTCTTTAACTTCACGATATACATCTTCATCACTCATATTTGTGAGATATGGATGTGTTAAAGAATGTGATGCGACTTCATGTCCATCATAGATGTGTTTGTTTTCTTCAAGGTTTAATCTTCTTACTTCAAAGTCGTTTTTGTACCACACGAAATCTTGAAGACCACTATTGAGATTAAATGTTGCCTTGATATTATACCTATTCAAAATCTCAATGACTTTTTTGTCAAAGATTGTTCCATCATCGATCGCAAATACAAAATATTTCATACTTTTTTAATGAATAACGCGAAAGAACTCGCTTATTTTTATATCTATATTTATTGTACAACACTTTTTGAGTAACAAAAAAGACCAAGCGTTTCGCTTAGCCTATTTCGTTATTTATCTTCTTTTTCAGCTTTTTGTTTTTCTTCGATTTTTTCAAGCATATCAATCTTTTTCATGATGCGTTGAAGTTCTCTTTCGTCACGTTTCATATTCATTTCGTTATAGAAGTTAACAATGATAGAGGTGAATACGGCCACAACCACGATTCCTGAAATGCCAAGAATAACAGACAAGATTCTTCCAAATGTTGTAGTGACAGAGACATCACCAAAACCAATCGTTGTGATAACGGAGAAAGAATACCATAAAGAATCAACATAACTTGTGATATTTGGTTCTACTTCCGTGAAATATACAGAACATAAAACAACAAGAATCAATAAGGTAAGAATGATTTCATAGACCATTGATTTCCTAATGATCTTCGAGACGACATTAAGTTTAAGAGCTTTGTGATATGTAAATAGAATGTTCTTACTACTTGAAACAATAATCACGATTGAAAAGCAAAGAACTATGAAGTTTGAGTTACTTACAGAAGTCGCGTGCTTCGCGTAGATTGATGGGAAAAAGAATAAGAATGAGAACAAGAAGCAAAACACCATGCATAAGACGTTAAAGATAATTGACTGAACGGACTTGTCTTCTCTTATTTTTAATAAGCGTGAAATGATGATTGTAACAGAATACGCGAACATGGATGAGATTAAGAAATAGATGCCATATTTCGTTAACGACACTAAGACCGCTAAAACGAAAACAAATGCAGTCATTACTATGTTTTCAATCATGTTCTCTTTGAAGTTACTAAGATGTAAACCAATACGGTTAAGACCAAGTAAAATTAAAGCGACTGATAAAGTATAGACAGAAACATAGCTATCACTTACCGATAGGCCAATAGTGGCAAAACAAAAACCAATCGCCAAGATACCACATATGAATCCAGCGATATAAAACGGATTTTTCTTAGAAGCGTCTTCTTTCATATTCTATTGCTACTATTATAACAAAATAAAAGCACCTATAAATATAAGTGCTAATAATTTCAATTATTTTTTGATTTTAAGAAGACTTCTATCTCTTCTAGTGAAGGGGCAACATCAATCGCGCCCTTCTTTGAAGTAGCGATACCACCGACAACATTCGCTCTTTTAAGCGCGCTATATATATCTTCTTTATTTGATAAATCTAATCCTTTATCTAATGAATATAAGAAATAGGAATAGAAGGCATCTCCTGCTCCAGTTGTGTCCATAGGTTTAAGAGGATAAGTAGGAACTTTGATAAATAAATCCTTGCTATAGAAGATTGATCCTTCTTTTCCTAAGGTCACCACTGCAACTTGTTTATCATTTAAGAGGCTTTTTAAGCCTTTTAAGATGTCTTTCTCTCCAGTTAATAATTCTAACTCTTCTTCGGTGAATTTGAGGATATCAGCCTCTTTAATAGCAGAAATAAAGATTTCTTTTGCTTTCTCTTCGCTTTCAAAGATATCGTCACGGTAGTTGACATCAAAAGAGACCTTCGCATTAGTGTTTCTCTTTACAAATTCAACCGCATTAAAGAAGAATTCTTTTCCTTCTTCATAGGAAAGCATTAAAGAACCAATATGGACAATCTTGATATCTTTATAATCAAGTTCTTTGACTTGCTCCAAGTCCAAGAGATAGTCTGATCCATTTGAACGATTAAACTTGAACGATCTTTCCCCATTATGTAAAGAGACAATCGCTTGTGATGTTTCTCTATCATCAAGCACTTTGATATAAGAATTGGTGACTCTCTTTTTAGCGAATTCCACTAGGAAAGCACCATAGTTGTCATTTCCAACTGAACCGATAAAAGATATGTCACCTTTAAAATGTGCAATGTTTGCAGCGATGTTGAAAGGCGCGCCACCAGCGAACACTTGTTCTTCTTGTTCGCTCTTAAAAATATCGACAAGGATTTCTCCAATAGATAAGACCATATATTTAATCTCTTATTTTCTATTTGCTTTACGTCTATTTTTAACGATAATCATTGAGCCTAAGCCAATAACAATTGCGGTTACAAAGATAATCATGATGATTGTGAAACGAGTAGAGGTTTCACTACTAAATCCTAATAAGGAACGAACATTAGGTTCAGTATAACCAAACTTGTTATCAATATATTGGATAACTTGTCCAACAGTGTATTCTTGATTCATTCTCTTTTCATACCAGTTACCAGTTCTATCAAGACCACGGTCGTAATCTAAAGATAAATCAACAATCGCTAAAGCGTCATTGCTTAAACCTTTATATTGAGAAAGTAATTCGTTTTTTATTTCACTAGAAACATTACAGAAAGAATAGAAGCTTTCAGAAGTACGGAAGTTATTAAAGTAGTAATTTAAGAAATCGTAAGCCTCTTTTTGCGCGCTTGTGTCTTCAGCAGGAAGTACTTCGTTACTTGCCGAGTTATATTTGATTCCGTTTTGATCATTTTCAATATGAGCGGAGTTGACATAAATATCACGATAAACGGCATAGGTTGTACCAGCTTCGTTACCACTATTTTGTTCAACTTCTTCAACACCATAAAAGTATGGTGAATCGTAGTTAACCACCAAGTCATCAAAATAGGCAGATTCCCAACTCCAATCGGCATTTGCTTCATCATGGATATCCGCGATAGCGAGTTGAATGGTCTTACCAACATATTGTTCTAAGTTGATGACATGTTTCACCATTGTTACTGTATTGAAGCCAGTAGCAACAATATTCATGTCACCTTCAAAATTAGTGCATCTATTGTCAATCCAGGCTAAGTCTTTACGGGTTTCTGGATCAATAACGTGTAAGGCTGCACCTTTTCCTGCCATTTTGATACTGATTAAGCCATTACCAGAAAGGACAAACGGGCGAGAAACAAAACGGTAAACCGCTCTATCGTTAGCGACATAGCCACTTCCATCTTGATGCCATCCTTTGAAGAAACCATTACCAGTTTTGTTATATGGCATGTTGGTGTTATCATCAGGACGATATTCAGAATCAGAAATCACATTATCAACGTGTCTTTCTGTGTCGTTGTTATTGTCATAGCTGTGATCGAGGTACCAATGGTCTAAGAAGCTATCATTGCTTTCAAAACCATCACTAATATCTTCTACAGGAGATAAGAATACGTCTCTAAGATAAGCGTTAGTGTAATAATGTCCTAAGATGTTTTTATATAAATCACCATATTCCCTGTGATTTAAATCTAGGTGATTGAGATAGTATCTCATTGCATTCGCGCAGTCTTCTTTTGTCTGATTGATATGTAAATAGCCAAAGTTATTGAATGCATAGTCACTACTAGAGTGGTCATGCAAGATAACTTTCATTTTGAAACTCTTGCCGTCAAAGGTTTCAAATTGTTCATCAGGTATTTTGAAATGATGGAGCATCATTGTGTTGCCAACGAAAGTGTCATTCTTTAATGTTGCGTGAAAATCTCCATACACAAATTCGATGTTAACAAAGTCAGAATTATTTTGAGCAGACCAAGTGAAATAAACATATTGTTTGACTTGATCCCATTCGTTAGAGACCAAGTCTCCTTCCCATCCTTCATTGGATTCACCTCTAAAGAACGAACCCATAGAATTGAATGAGTGGGTATTGTCCCAATATTTAGCATCTTTTCCTTCAAATGATCCAGGATTTTGGCTTTGATCGTAGTCATAGAAGAAAAATGGATTAATAGTGAGTTCACTGTGTGGGGTTGCTTCTACTTTAGCAATACTTTCTTTTTTGCCGCTATTTAAAAGAGCAGGTAACGCGATAGCGGTAGCAAACAAAGGGATTAATAACACTGACTTTTTCATAACAATGCCTCCAAGTAATAAAGGTTTATTTATGTAAAAATTAAAAGGTTGAGAGTCAACTCAACCGATTAAATATTATTTATGTAATTTTTTGCGGCGATAAACTGCAACCACAAACACACAAGATACTACTGCAATAGCGGAGATAACGATAATCATTGTAATGTTGCTATCACTGTTAATTGAATCAAGTAATCTGAATGAATTTGAAGTAGAAGCGCTGAATTGGCTTAAGTAAGCAACGTTTTGACCAACGGTACCAACATAGTTATTACCTTCACCTTCACCAGTAATTGTGGATTTTGTTTCATACCAATTGCCTTCTGTAATGTGGTTATAGTCAACAGACGCATTAACTACTGCAAGCGCATTAGCAGATAATTCAGAATATCTTGTATATAAAGCTTTCATTGCGTTACTATTTGCGACTGAACATGCATTTGTGTCACCACTTCTAGCGGTTTCTAAATAGTCATGCACAAAATTAAATGCAACACCAAAATCTGTTTCATCACTACCAACATAGAAGTTTGGAACTTCACAGTAGTAAGTAGGATTCTCGCCATATTGTTGTTCAACACGATCAATTGGTAATCCTGGTAATGTGTCATATCTTGTGATTAATTCATCAAAATAGGATAAGCCCCAGTCACCACCAACACGGTAATCAGAAAGAGCAATTCTAACTTGATAACCAACGGTGCTATATAAGTAAGCAGACCAATCAATATAAGTTCTGGCCATTGTATTACATCTGCAGCCACTTGTAGCAATATTGCTAACACCACCAGATGGATCGTTAAATCCCGGGTTATCAACGTGTGCTAATTCTGCTAATGTATCAGCTCTTAAAAGACTAATTCTTGTGGATTTTCCACCCATCTTGACAGAGACAAGACCTGTGCCACTTAATTTGAACGCGCTAGAAACGATTTTGTATCTGCAATCTTCGGCAACACCACTAGTGTCACCATTAAGGAACATATTGCCAGTTTTGTTCATAGGCATTCTTTCAGTGAAGTTTGCCTTAACGTCAGCACTCGAATAAATGTTGCTGTAATCAATTGAAATTAAATCAACATCATTGCCAGCACGAGATTCGTTTTGATCATATGCCCAATCAGCAAGACGATAATTTGTTTCAAAGCCTGTATCAGCATCAGCTAATTCAACTTCTTTTGCTCTAACGGCATCATAGTAGCTATCAGCATATATAGTATTAATAACATATTCGTTAGCGTTTCTATTCCAATCAGAAGTGAATTCGTTTAATTTCATTTGAGCTTTATGAGCGGAGAAGTGTCTAGCGACATCTTCTAATTTTTGATTAACAAATAAACTACCAAAAGTGAATCCACCAAAGCTTGATGTTTTTTCATCTTTAACATAGACAGCGTATGTATCGTTTAATTTTAGTTCTTCTGGTAATTCAAGATAGAAGAACACCATGTTACATGTAACAGGGGCATTAAATTTAGCATCCTTATCATCAAATGTTCCACTTCCATCAAATTTAGGACGTAAATCTACGACAACATCTTTATTTAATGATGGTGACCAAATATTGATAAAAATCTTTCCTTTTCCAGCTTCTTCAGCTCCACCACCAAACAAGAACGAAATGTACCTACGACTATTATCAGTCACTGTTTGAGTTGGGCTTTGAATAGCACCAGTCCAGCCTTCTCCACCAGCCTTATGAATGGTGTCAGCAAAAGAATCCATGCCATTAAATGTTCTTTCTTGGCTATCCCAGTTATTTGGATCAGGATTGCCCCACCAGAATCTTTCGTTTCTGCCTCTTAACAAATCACCGATGTTTTTTCCTTCAGAAGCATGAAGAACACTAAAAGTATCAGTAGGAACGTATCTTTCTTCTGTATCAGCAGCAGTTGTTGCTTTTACTTCACTAACAGCTTGCTTTTTAGTTGCCAAAGCACCACCTAAGCAAGCAGCACCAAGAAAAGCAGCGATGCTTAAAGAAAATAGTAATTTTTTCATGTGTGTAACCTCCAAATTGGAAACGTTTCCAATGTCAAGTTGCGTTTATTATATCATGCGCATACATATGATGTAAAACTAAAATTTAAATCTCGTCATCAAATTTAAATTTGATTGGATCTTAAGTTGTAGTAAATCTTCATCTTCATTTGGGTAAATCAAAGATGTCATACTTACTCCATCAACAAAGAGTTCAACCGAAAATTTATCTAAAACAACATACAAAGTATGTTTTTCTAGCTTTTTAAGAGGCATTCTTCTAATTCCTTTAACGGAATCTGAATCTTTTTCTTTGCCAGCAATTTCGTCTCCTGAACGACTACGATTAAAGACCCATTCATCTTCAAATAAAACGAAAGAAGTTTCGTGTTTATCTCCTTTTCTTAATTTTAAAGAGAACGATTTCAATCCTTCAATTTCGAGTCTATAGAAACCTGTCACCACGTGATCCGTGAGGTTTGTGACGTTCTTGAGTTCGTATAAAACATTCTGAGGCATCACTGGAGTTTGAAGGAGTTCATTATTCACCACTTCTACTTTTCTAGGGATGGTCATACTACCAGTAAAACCATATTTCTTACTTGGATTATTTCTATCCCACATATTCATCCAGGCAATGAGAATACCTTTATCCATAAAGAATTGAGGCGCATAGAAATCAAAGCCATAGTCAATCATGCCTTTTTTAAAGGACATGAACTTCTTATCTACAAACTCTCCAACCTCATAAATATTCGTATGTAAATTGTGATGTAAATAGCCTTCCACTGGTTGGAACTGTTCACAATATGTTAAAAGATTTAAATCTTTAATATAATCTGGGCATTCAATCATCGTGCCTTTGCTATCTTCTTTTAAAATCGCAGTGACAAATTCCCAGTGTAATAAATCAAAGGATTCATATCTTAAGATGTTACCTCTTCCGTTTATTCTGCGAGCCGCCACTAGCATCACATATCGATCATTTTCAACAAAAACACATGGATCTCTAAAGTCATTTGGAGCAAATTCTTTTGGTAGTTTGTCTTCTCCAATTACGAGTCCCCCTTTAGTGAAATGGATTCCATCATCACTATAGGCAATGCATTGTTGTTGTCTAATCTTTTCTGGATCTTCATTATTAATGAAACCAGTATAGAAGATATATAGACGATCATTTACCACGATTGAAGAGCCAGAAAAACAACCATCCTTGTCAAACGAGTTTCCTGGAGTCAACGCAAAAGGAAGATGTTCCCAATGTAAAAGATCTTTACTTACTTGGTGTCCCCAATGCATTGGTCCCCAATCTAAGCCAAATGGATGATGCTGGTAAAAAACGTGATAAAAGCCCTTATAGAAGATTAGTCCATTTGGGTCATTTATCCAGTTCTTGTCAGCGGTTAAATGATACAAAGGCCTATTATTCGACATCTTCTATTTCTTCTTCTGGATCCTTAAATATATCAAATCCTTCTGGGAGATCTTTTGCGTCTTCGTAGTAAGTGACAAAGTCATCAGCGAAGAATAATCCCCAGTTACCTGCGTGAGCGTGATCCACTAAGCGGATTTTCACTTTACGTCCTGCAAATTCGCTTAAATCTGCAGTGTATTGCACCATGTTAGCCATATAAACACCCATGCTACCCAAGAGGATAGGTGCACCACTATAGTAGTATTTATAGGACATGTAATCGTTAAATTTGCGGTTACCAAACACTAGTAGTTCTTCTTCGGTTTCACTATCGATAAGAGCGACATAACATTCATCCATGTTCTTACCGCCACCGAGTTTGAAGGAAATCATGTTGATGCCACCAACGGTGAATTCGCTACTAGTTAAAGTACCCATATCATCTTCGTTGCCTTTGAAGCCATCGAAGAAATATAAGCCTTCTTTTTCAAAGCTATACCATTCATGCCACCAAACTTCTTCATAACCGACGTTACCGATGTTACCGTCTAAGGTCCAACCAGTTAAATCACCAGTTTCAAAGTTACCATTTCTGATTTGATATTCATCGCCCAATTCAATATCAGGAGAAAGAATATTGATCGCTTCATAGTAATCGCTTGGTAAGGAAGCATAATTATCATAATATGTGACCACACTATCAACGGAGATTAAACCCCAATCTCTTGTGGAGTAATCTGAGAATCTGATATAGAGGTTTCTGTCCATATATGCGCTTAAATCAGCGACATATTGGACCATGTTGAGAAGGTTACTACCACGATTGATGAGTTCAGTACCAATATCGTGGAAATAACGGTTGTAGTATCTTTCAAGTTCTTCGTTTGTCTCACTGTCATAGATAGAAACATAGCATAGTCTTGGGTCGTTTCCAGCGCCTAAAAGGAAGGAAATCTTTCCGACACCACCAACTTTGAAGGATGAAGATTGGATATAACCAGTGTTACCTTCGAATTGTTCGCCAGAGAAGAGATATGTACCTTTCTTATTGAATGGGAAGTTTTCATTCCACCATCCAGATTTATCAGTAACAACACCAATACGATCATTTTGGTCGCTCCAGCTAGTTGTCCAACCCGCTAAAGAACCTTCTTCAAATGAACCGTTTTCAATTTGATATTCGCTTGGAATAATAACGTCACTAGAGATCATGGAGTACGCCATAAAGTAGACATTATTGAAATATGTAGGAACTTCTTTCCAGTATGTTTTAATGCTATCAATAGTCATACAACCTAAATCATCAGAAGATGTGTTGTTATCAACTACTTCGATATACATTGTTTTTCCAACATACGCGCTTAAATCAGCGACGTATTGAACGAGGTTAAGTAATCTCATTCCGTTAGGAACAAATGGGAATTGGAAATTCCAGAATTTACGATTTGAGTATCTCGCTGCTTCAAAGACTTCATCTCCATCAACAACATAGAAGGAGATATAAGTTAAGTCGTTATTCTCACAGCCACCAAGTTTGAAGGAAACATATCCTGTTCCTCCAAGAACAAATCTCGAAGATCTCATTCTTCCAGTTGCGCTTGGTTTATAGTAACCATAATGGTAATGGCCTTCTCGTTCATAGGAAATATATTCATTCCACCAACCGGCTTCTTTGTTAACACCTTCATTAGAGAATGCTTGTCCTTCTAAGACTTCCCATCCCGCTAAAGAGCCACATTCAAAGTCACCGTTTTTGATTTCATACATACTAGGAGCGTCTACGTCTTCTTCATATTGATGAGTTTTGACGTAATAGTCGCCTTCGGCTTGAGGTAATTCACCACCAATACGGATATCATCAACAGAAAGATAACCGTAATAGACATCTTTGTCGTTATCAACGATACGGATATACATTTCATAACCAATATATTTCTTTAAGTTGATTTCATAGTCCACAAAGTTATCAGTGGAATAGACGTTAGCCTCATATTTTCTTAAATCGACATAATCACCAGTATGTTCGATGAAATAGTCGTTATGTTGAATAGCGACGAGTTTATCATCATAAGCGGTATAAATACCTAAATAACATGTAGCTTGTTCGTTTTTATATTCCGCACCTACACCTTTACCTTTGGTCAAAGCACCACCGGCGAGTTTAAAGGTGATTCTTCCATTTCCACTTAAATAGAAATTTGAGGAACGGATTGCACCAGTCCTACCAGCGGAATAAGTGCCGTCAAATCCTTTTCCACTTAAATACCAATTACCTTCTTGCATGACTGGGATTTGTACGTGTTCTGCATCATATGAATAGGAGAAATAATCAACATTAGAGACAGAGTCGTCATCATATGCATCTCCATATTCGACAGTCCAACCAGAAAGGTTAGAAGATTCAAATCCACCATTAAGAATTGAAATTGGATGAGTTTCTGTTGTCTTATTGGTTACTTGTCCACCACAACTAGGAATTAAAAGGGTGAAAGGTAATAGAGTTAATAAAAGTTTCTTTTTCATAATCTTACTCCCCATAATTTCCAGTATTGCCGTAATAGCTTGGAGTGGTTTCATTGAAGTACACACTTCCAAGAGATTTGATGGAGACGTCAGAAATGGTCATTCCATCAGTGCCATTAGTAAAGAATTTAAGATAGTCACTATTTCCATACAATGGGTACACACGAGTGGTAATCGTGATCTTGCCATTCACATAAACTTCTATGAGTGAATGGTCGATGAGAATCGTGACATCATATTCACTTGTGTTTAATGGAGCGAAGTTAGAAGGAGTACGGATGACGTAAGAAAGTTCAGAAGAACTCAAACGATCCACAACCACACCACCATCTTTAAAGAAAATAGGAGTCTTTTCTACTTCAGCTTTGTTATATCTAACATTGAGACCAGATTCGATGTTATCTTTAATTTTTGCTTTGAATTTGATTTCTAAAGAATCGCCTCTGATATCTTTGATTAAGGAGTTCATAGCATCAACACCTAAAGGTTCACCATTATATTCAAATAAGGTTTCATCATAAGCACTAGAAAGTTCTGGGATTGCTTCACGTAAGACAGTGCATCCATCAGTGTCTAAATAAACGTTAACAGGCATCGCTAAATTGTGTGCCCAGCCAGCGTTAATGTTATGACCAGTAGAACCAGCTTTACCTTGCGCTAAAGCGATAATTACAGTTCTACCATCTTCATATTTGGTTTTGCCGTTTGCCTTATCTTCTTCGGTTAAATAGCAGAAACCTGTTTGACCGGTGTATAAACCATCACCATAGTCAAATAAACGTGGTTCATTTCCATCATGCCAATTGCCGTAGCAATCTTTGTAGTCTTCAGGAATGAATCTACAGTTCTTTTTATCGAATTGACCAACCCAGTAAATACAGTCAACAGTGAATCCATCAACTGTGTATTGTGGACAGTCAAATAATATCCATCTTTTAATGCTTCCATCTTTTGAGGAAATTGGGAACATAACTACACATTCCCAGTGCGCACCTTGAATAGGGTAACGGTCAAATGGGCATTCATATAAGTAGCCATGATGCACCCAATCTCTCATATTTGGAGAAGTGTAAATATTTGCGGATCCACCTCTACAAGGAATAGAAGTAGACACCATCATGTAATAAAGTCCATCGTCATACCAAACGAAAGGATCTCTGAATTGTTCTCTTTCACCCATGGAATCATCCGCTGGTTGAGTGAGAACGACTTTATCTTCAACAACCCAATCAGTTAAATATGGGTCATCAGGGTCAACACAGTGCGCATAGGCAATATTTTGTCCAGTCCAAGTTGATTGGTTGGTGCCGGCAGTAATAGCAAGCCAAGGGGTGCCATCTGGACCAATGACTGATCCACCAGTCCAAACACCTTCAGGACAAATACCTGCAGTTGGAACGACAGCGTCTTTAACACCAACCCAGTGAATCATATCAGTGGACACCCAATGGGCCCATCTAATTTGAGACCAATATGGTCCAATTGGATTATGTTGATAGAAGAGGTGATACATACCCTTGTAATAAATAGGCGCGTGAGGTTCGTTCATCCACACAGCGCTAGGAATACCGTGAAAAATTGGACGATATCTATCACCTTCATATTGAGCGCGATCTTCTTTAACATCGTCAAAGTCAAGTTCAGGATGCGCACCACCAAAGCGGCAACCTAAGCGATATTCGTTTTGAACATCTTTTGGAGTTAAGACATCGCGATACATTTTGAAATTATCGATTAATCCAGCAGGAAGTTGACGTTCACAGCTAAATTCAATCATTGGGGAGCAATATGCTCCAAAGAGTAAATCTTCACCAGTGGAAATAATTGAGGTATTCATGAGTTTTTCAGAATAATCTCCATATACGGTAACACCGTTATAGAATAAGCCAATATAACCAGCTTCTCCGTCGTAAGTAACGGCGATATGATTCCATTGATATAACTCTAAATTGTTGATTGGGTCATAATAACCAACCATGTAGTCTTCACCAGTGACGCTATTAGAAAGGCACATTTGAAGACCCCATTTTCCTAACCTTCCATAACCAAAGACAAAGCCTTCACCATCTTCGATGTGGCCTTTGTTTAAAATGGAAGTAAGTCTTGTATGACCTCTAGCGATGCCATTCCAATCATAGTCAAAGACATTCTCAAAACCACGAGGAGCAATCCAACAAGAAATTGAGAGTTTATTTTTAGGTTCTCTAACGTTTTTAAATCTCATACGTGTAGAGTGACCATCTAAATATAAAGAGGTGCCACTTTCTCCAACACCAGTTTTGAATAATGGATCACTTGGAGCTTTGAAGATATTCTTCGCATTAGATTCGTTGAATAAATAGTTAACCTTTTCTTCTTCACCAGTAGCCTTGTTAATGATGTATTCCTTGTTATGAGAATCAAAACCAAAATCAATAACTGGCGTTACTTCTTTTAACTCTGGATCTTTTTTACTAGAAGATGAAGAAGGTTGAGTGTTTTCTGAGCATGAGAAAACCATGAACGGTAATAGAAATAACGTGAGTGTTTTCTTTGTCATAGTTTAAGTCCTCCTGCGCCGAAGCCTTTGACGATATATTTTTGTGCTGCGACATAAATGATGAAGATTGGAAGTGATGTTAATACGAGTGAGGCCATGATTTGACCGGTTTCAACACCCGTATGTTTCTTAATAGACATCAGGGCAGCCTGAATCGGGTATTGCGAGCTGTCTAAGACCATAATCGGCCATAGATAATCGTTCCACACACCAATAAAGCAGAACACTGCTACAGTGGCGAGAATTGGCTTACTTAATGGGAGAATAACCCTAAAGAACACGCCTAAAGTGCTCGAACCATCCATTCTTGCTGCTTCTTCAAATTCTTTTGGAATCGAAGAGAAGAATTGAATAAATAAGAAGATATTAAATATCGATATCGAGGCTGGTAGAATTACCGCTAAGACGGAGAGACTCTTCTTTAAGCCAAGCATCGTTTTACATACTGTGTATAAAGGAATGATTGACGTCTCAACTGGGACAACAATTAAGAACATAATGATGAAATTAAAGAATTTCTTACCTGGGAAGCGAAGTTTACTAATCGCATAGCCCGCTAAACCGTTGATGAGAATATTCAAAACAATAACAATCGCCGCGTATATAAACGAATTAAGTGCGTATCTACCAACGTTATATTCTTCAGAGAACAAGATTTTGTAGTTATCAAATGCATGTCCGCTAGAGAAATTAGGAATAAACATCAAGATAGAACCTGCTTGATGAGCAAGCATATCGTCAGTTTTCGTGGACGCTGCAAACATGTATAAAATTGGGAAGATAAAGGTTAAGGCAAGACAAATGCCCACTAAGTAGTAAATGAATTTGCCGTATATACCTCTTGAACTCTTCTTAACTTTTGTTGCGTCATTGATTGTCTTTTTAACTTCACGTTTTTGACTATTTCTAGCGATATAATTTAAAAGTTTGATGTGATCTTCTTCTTTGTAGGTACATTCTTCAACATAACCTTTAAAAGGAACGTTAGATTCACTAACTAACCAAGTTTCTTCATTATGTCCATTCACATTCGAACTATTAGAAGCATTCAAATAATAGAAAGAAGTCTTATGTTTGAATTCCATATTAATTCTTTGAACCTCCTAAAAGTTTTCTTTGAATGAAAGTGATCGTACCAATGATGAGAGTCATAAGTAATGCAATCGCAGAAGAATAGCCGATTAAGCCATACTCTTTACCTTCGATATACATGTAATAACTAATGGTAATCGCGTTGTCTTGTGGACCAACCATGATCCAAGGTTGAATTATGATTCGACAAGCACCAACGAAAACAGTAATCAAAACATAAATCATCGTTGGTTTTAATCCTGGAAGAGTGACTCTAAAGAATCTTTGAATCGCGTTACAACCATCCATTCTAGCAGCCTCATATAAATCTTTTCTAATTCCACTTAAGGCGGAGATGAAGATTAACATCTGGAAGCCACAACCTTGCCATGCAGAAACAATAACAATGGAGACCATGGTGACACCTTGATCACGTAAATATTCTTTAGGTGCGATTCCAAATAAACCAAGTAAGGAGTTCACCATACCGGTGGAGCTAGAATCAAGAAGGTATAACCATAAGTAAGCAGTAACGGATAAAGAAACCGCGACCGGAACGAAGAAACATACTTTAAAGAATGTCCTTCCTTTGAGTTTAACGCTACAGAAGAGGGCTAAACCAAGGGCTAAACCGATTTGAATTGGAACAACAAGGACCACAAACAAAGCGGTATTCTTCACTGCATACATCAAAGGACTCTTGCCCTTAGAGAGTTCTTTGAACACGTCTTCAAATTGCTTAAAACCAACAAAGTTAAATCCTTTATCTAACTTAAGTAAATAGGCATCAGTAAAGGCGTAACCTAAGGAGAATAAGATTGGTAAAAGAATAAAGAAGAACGCTAGTATGACAGCAGGCAAAAGAAATAGGAACGCAGTGATAGTTTTTCTAACGTGATATTTTTGGTTATGTTTTCTAGCTTTAAGGACATCGAAAAGAACCACTAATGCAAAAATTAGGAAGAACGCTCCGAAAAATATGTACGCCGCTATTTCAAGAATCATAAATCAATTAATGTGGGAGTCTATCTAACTCGCCTTGTAATTCCTCAGCAACTTCATCAACTACAGAAGAAACACTCATAGAAGCGATTTTGTAAATAACTTTATTAAATGCTTTGGAGAATGCAGGATAACCAACAGTGGCTGGTCTTTCTTTACCAGTCTTGGCTAATTGTTCATATAAAAGTCTTTCTGGAGAACCTTCTTCAAAACTTGGGTTGCAAGATCTTCTGGCAGGAATCATACCAGTTGCCGCGGTAATCGCATTAGATGATTCAGCACTGGCTAAGAATTTAAGTAATTCATAAGTGGCACTCTTATCACCAACGCCATTATCGGTAACACCATATGACCAGCTACCAGTTGCGCTAGCAGCAATCAAATCTTTTGGATATGGAAGAAGTCCCCAAGAATCACGATTTGGGAAAACGGTTGCATATTTCTTCATTTCTGGAATTGTCCAACCACTTGAAAGAAGCATTGGAATGTTGCCATTGTAGAAGTCTTCAGTTTTGACGTTATAATCACTATAACCAGCGTCAATTAAATCTTTGAGGAATTGGAATCCTTTCTTTGAAGCGGAAGAATTGAAATATCCACTTGCAGTCCATCCATCATCAGAAAGGAATTTTCCACCCGTCGCGTGGATGAATGAATAAAGAAGATATGGACCCATTTCATCAGTGGTTTCATTTAAGTTCATATAGGCAACTTTCTTGTTTTTGTCGCCGCCTTGTAATCTAGAACAGACATCTTTAAATTGTTCAAATGTCCATGGGTTATCAACGGTGTACATGCCGACATCAATACCAGCGTCTCTAAACAAATTCTTGTTATAGAAAATACCAGCACTACTTTCTTGAATTGGAAGTCCATACACTTTTCCACCGTATGTATTTAATGAAAGGAAATCTTTCTTTTCATCCGCAGATAAAACGTTAGAGATATCGACAAGAATCTCATTATGCGCATAGGAAGCACATCTAGGTGCATCAAAAGTAATGATGTCTGGTAAATCGCCATCGATTTTCTTAGCGATTAATTCACTTTCGTAGTCGGCAGCACTTGCAGCGTCTCTAGCGATATATTTTGCAGAAGCAACAATTTTCTTTTCGGCGTAAGCGTTATTGAAGGCATCGATTCTTTTCTTATAGGCTTTGCCTTCATCACTTTTACTATCAACGTGGAACCAAATCTTGACGATTGTGTTACCTTGTTCATCTTTTTCTGGTTCAGTAGTGCCGCCGTCTCCGCCTCCACCACCACAAGATGCTAATGCCATCGCGGCTAATAATGGGAATAATAGGAATTTTCTTTTCATAACTTTTTTTCTCCTTATTTTGTTGTATTTCCTTTTATAAATGTTGAGGTATAAATGTTTCTAATTTGTGTCTCTTTTCCGTTAATCACGTCAATTAAGAGATTGAACGCTCCTTCGGCCATTTCTTTAATTGGCTGTTGGATTGACGATATTGTTATTTCGTGATCATCCCAGAGTTTTGGCTCACCATCATATCCGATGAGTTGAACATCTTCTGGGAAACGAATACCTTTCTTTTTAAGTTTTTGATAGACGATTTGTGCGGTTGTCATACCTGAGGCAAACACTGCGTCAAGATCTGGATAGGATGAGAGGAACTTGTCCACCATCTTCTCTTCATCACCATGTTCCACCACTTCGTTAGTGATATAACTTTTTAGGTGATGACCACTGACCACATCTTGGTAAGCTTTTTCTCTAAATGAGACCTCACTATCAACAAATGGTTTGGTGCCGATATATCCAATTTTCTTCGCGCCCGTGGAAACGAGATATTCCACAGCTTTTTTACTCGCGTCGTAGTTATCGCTGCTCACATACGGAACTGAATGATTGAGGTGACGGTCAACACTCACAAGAGGAAGACCATGTATTTCTTCATCTTCATGCTCGTAGTGGGTAACGAATATCGCCCCATCGACTTCTTTTTGGCGAATCTTTCTTAAGATTTCTTTCTCTTTGTCGACATTCATTCTCGATACAACAAGTAATGTTGAATATCCTTTCGTAGAAGCGATGTTATTCACATGTTCC
Source organism: uncultured Erysipelotrichaceae bacterium (assembly GCA_900314865.1). GTDB lineage: Bacteria > Bacillota_I > Bacilli_A > RFN20 > CAG-826 > UBA2450. Next base: position 17,711 of record OMWW01000001.1, read on the forward strand.
ACGAATTCTGCGAAGAATGGGTGATTGATAATTGGAACGAGAATCGCAATTACTTTGTTATGTTTTTTTCTTAATCTTGCTCCGTTAACATTCGGAGAGAAGTTGAGTTCTTCAATGACTTTAAGAATCGTCTTTCTGGTTGATTCTTTGACGTATTTGTCTCCCGAGATAACTCTACTGACAGTTCCAACTCCAAATCCACTTTTTTTAGCGACATCAAGAATTGTCACTTTATCGCTCATTTTTCTTTCCTTTCTTACTGACTAACAATAATGAGACACCTGCTATTGATAAAACTGAAAGAATGACGCTTGTAGTCATAACAGATCCACCACAACCACTACTGGTGGTAGTTTCACCTGTTGTGACGGTTTCAGTCTTGTTTTCTAATACTTTGACGTTAAGAGTGTATTCATCATTGATAACGACTTTGTTGTTACCAACTTTGAAAGCGTTACTATAGATAGTTAAGGTGTAATCTTTAACAACATAGGTGACTTCTTTCGCGTTAACGGAGACAGAAGTGACTTCTAACTTACCAACATATAGGTTGAAATTGAGTCCTTCATTAATCTCTTCATCAAAGAAGACGGGGTCAAAAACGACGTCGTTAACTTGGACCTTAACAGTGAAGGAAGATAATTCTCCTTCGATATAGAATTCGTACAATGTATGCTCATCTAAGAGTTCGAAATAGGATTCTGAAATGATGATTCTATTTCCTTCAACTTTATAGAAGCTCTTAGAGATTAATTCATTGTTTTTATTGATGTTATAAACACCATAGATGTATTGTTCAACGTTACCGATAATCACTAAATCATCGTTATCGTATACATATTCTTCTTTAAGCATATTCACGTGTGTGAAAGTGACTTTACCAGAGAAGACATTTAAACCAAGATATCCACTTAATGGATCATTTTCTCCGATAGTCACATTAATCACGTTGTTGCCATTAACAGAAAGAGAGATGTTTCTTCCTGTTGCTTTCGCTAATAAGACAACATTTGCTGGATTATCAACATAAGCTTCAGCGGTAGCAATCATTCCACGAGGTGTCCACATTTTGCAGACATGTTCGTTTTTGTCGTAGTTCACCATGATGTAATCACTTAAATCACTACTAGCGCGTAATAATAGACCCGCTGCAGTAGCGCTAGTTAAATCAAAGGACGCTGAATAAGTGAAATCCCATCCTTCAACATCAGAGAGGATATATCCATCTCCATTAGGCTTATTACCCACTAAACCTTTAGAGGTTGTTAACCATGTACCGGAGACAATATTTTCTTTCTTTAAAGTGAAGAAACAATCAACATTCGCATTATCAACAGTGACTTTGACATCTTTTTCTTCGTTAGCGGTGGAAACCTTAATAAAGGCCACACCATTTCTTAAAGCATCAACTTTAGCGCCTTTGTTGGTTTTAGTAACCGAAACAACATCAGCACCACTAGTGATTTCGTAAGAAATATCTTCTCCATTAGATGAGAAGGCCATAAACTCTTCAGAACTATGAAGATTTAGGTCTAAAGCAATGTCGGTTTTATCAACATATAACTTACCTTCTTCAAGTTCGTCATACCAAATTGAAGAAATTGAATTAACAGTTAATGATTCAAATGTCACGTTTCCAGAGGCGGAGAATTCTGCGCCAATGGAAACTGGAGAAGGAAGGATTAAGTTATAGAAGTTATAACGAAAATCGCCGCAGAAAAGCTCTAAACCACCATTATCACAAAGGACGTAGAATGTTTTCCTTTTTGTTTCTAATGTTGGTCCAGTAGTAAATCTACCGTGGTAATGAAGTTTGAAATCAATACCAGCATCACTAGTATGAGCGCGGTCGATGAAATAACCTTCTTCTTTATTCCAACCAAATAGAGTGTATTCGTCATCGCTCATTGCAACTTTAAATTCCAAACTCTCTTCATTTGGATTATCAATTGTAGCGTCTAGTTCAAAGATGTGAGTATTCACTGCGTCTAAGACATTTTCACTACCATCATATGTAATATCAGCTTTGCTGATGATATTTTCTTTTTCAAAATGAGTGTTACTAATGGTGATTGGTTTTTGAGTCAAAAGATATTGACCATCAACTTTATCAATACCGAGTTCCACAGGAATAGTCATACCTCCACCATTCCATGGATCTCTAACATTTTGATAAATACCACTTTCAGCGTCGCTAGGAAGTCCAGAGAACCAGCTAACAGAAACACTCTTGCCGTAATATTCACTTGTTTCATCATCGATATAGAAACATTGAGCAGCGTAGCTATCTTCACCATATTCCATTTTTACAAAATCAGATTGAGACACTAATTGTCCATCTGGTCTATGGAAGGTGATGTTGTTACCGTCATAGGCAAAATCACCAATCGTGTAATGTCTAGAAGATACAGACATCACATAATGAGATTCTTCAGTACCACTTACTGGTAATTCTTTAACAGTGACACATTCTGGATAGATATAATCAAATCCACCCGCTAAATCCCAATGGAACATATCACTAGATTTTAAGAACCAAATCTTGTTATAGGTACCTCCTGAAAGGACCATGCCCCACTTAGTGACTTTGTCACCATCTTTTTGTAGTGGGAAAATGGATGGATCACGGCAATCCACTCTTCCACCAGGAACGATGATATATTGAGAGACAACGATGTCTCTTTTAATCCAAGTTAAACCTTCATCGGTACTTGTAATTAATAATTGATCTTGAGCATAGCTACTATCACGAGTGAAATAACCGATTAAACCTTCACCAGTTGGGAACCAATCAGTGTTATCGATATAATCACTCATTCCTTGATGGTACACCATTGCGATACCACTCCAGGCATAACCAACACCTAAACCCTTACCCATATTGCCATCATCTGGGAATAGAGCGATTGGGAGTTCTTGCCAGTGGACTAAGTCTTTACTTCTTGCGTGTCCCCAATACATATCACTCCAAGTCTTGGAGAATGGATGGGTTTGGAAGAACATATGGTAATAACCGTTATAGTAAACAAGTCCATTTGGGTCATTGTTCCAATGTGAGAACTGGGAAAAATGATATTGGTTACGATATAATTCGGAATAGTAAGAATAATCACTCTTACCATAGGTAATATCGCTAAATCTGACTTTTCCGTTAAAGACGTTAAAGCCAATATATCCACCTTCATAGTTATAATCACTAGATAAGGTGTTTAAATCGATTTCAGTATCAACACCAAAACGTTTGATGTTGTCGACAAAAAATTCGACAAATGTCTTTTCTTCTTCCACAGTGACCACTAATTTTAAGTGGAAACGTGGGCTATCTTTAAGTTTTGAATTGATAACATTAAATTCACTTTGAGTGGTCTTATCGTTACCAATGAAATAATCAGTGTAGTATTCTTTGGCTTTGATGCTGTCATTTTCGTTATAAAAATAAAGAAGTTTGGTTTTGTTTTCGATTCTATCAATGTTAAACGCCCAATAATGGTCGTTTTCACTTCCACCAATAACTAAAGCAGCAGCTTGACCATATTCAAAGTTTGCAACAGCAGTGTAAACAAAGCTTTCACTACTTTCATAGGAGACGTCGCTTAAATAGAAACCATCACCTTCGTTTTCCATAGTCACATCAGTGCCAGCAGTTTTAGTTACTGGTTTAGCTGGACTAGCGGCGAGAGATAACGCTAATAAAGGTAAAAGAAGATATTTGGCTAACATTATTCAATTTCCCTTTCTAGAATAGAAACTCCACTCTCTTTATCAAAAAGATGGACTTTCTGTTCGTTAAACGACAATTTGAATTGATCTCCAAGTCTCCAATTACCCACTTGATCAGTCGCGACGATGAAGTCTTTGTCACTTCCCTGAACGTGCATAAATAAGTGAGTGGTTGTACCTAAGATTTCATATAAGGATAAGAAAGCAGTGAATCCTTTTTCAGTAATATTAAGATGTTCAGCACGTACGCCTAATACACACTTATGCTTCGCGCCATCTAAATATAAAGGATTAATCTTTCTTAATTTCTTTCTATCTAATTTGATTTCTTCTCCGTTTTCTAAAGTGAGAATGACATCTTTAAAGCCGTTACGACATTCAAAGGTAACGTCAAAGAAGTTCATTTGTGGGGTGCCGATGAATCCTGCAACAAAGGTGTTACATGGATAATTGAATAAATCGGTTGGTTTATCAACCTGTTGAATAACCCCATCTTTCATAACCACAATCTTAGTGCCCATGGTCATAGCTTCTACTTGGTCATGGGTAACATATACGAAGGTTGTGTTTAGTCTTTGATGTAATTTAACGATTTCACTTCTCATCGAAGTTCTTAATTTTGCGTCTAAGTTTGATAATGGTTCATCTAATAGGAAGACTTTTGGTCCACGGACGATTGCTCTACCAAGAGCCACTCTTTGACATTGACCACCACTCATTTCTGATGGTTTTCTTCCAAGTAACTCTTTGATACCTAAAATATCAGCGGCCCATTGAACCTTCTTATTGATTTCTTTTCTGTTATAGTGACGAACTTTGTAGAAATCATTTCTTGTTAATGAGAGATTGTATTTCTTATTGAGTTCTTCTAATTGAGACTCAAAGTCTTTGTTTTCTAATAATTCTGATACTGATTCTAAGGATGAATATTTTTCGACTTCACTTAATAAGGAAGGATCTTCTTTGGCCATTTCTTTGATCACATTAACGAGTTGATGGTTAACCACTGGTAATTTGGCTTTTCTAATCTTCAAGCCAAAAGAGATATTACCGTAAGCGGTTAAATTTGGATAAAGCGCGTAGCTTTGAAACACCATTGCCATGTCTCTATTCATTGGATCGACATTGTTAATGAGTTTGTCGTCCATGTAAAGTTCACCGGCGGTGATGTCTTCTAATCCTGCAATCATACGTAAAGTTGTTGATTTGCCGCATCCAGATGGGCCAACAAATACCACAAACTCACCATTATCGATTTCAAGATTAAAATCTTTAACCGCGGTAAAGTCTTTAGGTGCTTCTACTTTGTTTTTTGAAAATAGACGTTTAAAGATTGAAACTTTCTTGTCTCTAGATGGATAAATCTTATAAACATTCTTTAGCAATAATTTGGCCATAAAAATAAGTCCTTAGAATGAATATGGAAACGTTTCCAGATGTCTATATTCTATACACGTATAATACGCGTTGCAAGTACTAAATATTCAAAATAAAAAGGAAGGAAGTCAACTGAATTACTATTTCTTGTATAAATAGGAGCATGACACAATCACTTAACTATAATTAGAAATTCTCTCTAGACTTCAAAGAAGAATATCTCAAACATTTTAACTGTGGAGAATATATAGATATTCCCCGTTCTGAGAAACAAGTTCCATATAACTATTCAATGAACAAGATTTAGGCGAACATATATCTGGGTATGTAAAAGTTAGAATTGATGTCACGAAATATATCAAACAAAAAGAAATAGGCTCTTAGTCATTCTTGATTCTCATGAAGATGAACACATCCCACCTTTCGTTATGCGGTTGATTACCTCACTTTTAGTGGCATTTATCGTGAAGTATCGAAATTGAAAAGATGAATTATTTTAACGGAATAGGCAAAGAAAAAGTCCTGATTGTTAGGACTTAATCATCGATTTTTCTTTTACGTTCTCTTGTACTGCTATCGTCGCAGCCACCACCAGAAATCGCGTTTAGTTGTTCATCGGTTAGTTCTACTCCCTCATCTTTGGCGAGTTGAATCAAATCCGATACATTATCAAATTTTTTAATCTTGGCGATTTGTTCTTTGGTTAAACCTTTTAATAATTCTTTTCTCATAACTAACCTCACTTTTTCTTTATCGATTATATTTTAGCAGCCAAGGTGCCACTAAAGTGCCACACTATTGTATTTTTTCATAATCTCTTACTTAATATTAATTCTTTTTGCTAATTTCATCTAACGCATCTTTTTGATGCTGATACACATCAATTATTCGTTCGATTAATTCAGGTGTATAGAAGTTGCTATTAGAAAGTATTTTTCTTATTTCTTCCTCAAAGCCATCTAATCTTGTTGGTTCATACCATGAATAGTCCCAACTTGATTCTAAAAAGCTAAATAAGAAATAAATAATAAAATATGATCCTTTATTAAGCTTTGTTATAAATTCTTTTCCAGTTTTACTCGTGCCAAAGGCTCCTGCTAAATCGTGTATTGGAGCGGGTTTAATCTTATTAGTTTTGGTGTTTCTAATAACGCAGATATTATCAAAATGTAAATCGGAGATAAAACATAAAGATCTTAAACAAGATAATTTTACAAATAAATCATAGAGTTCAGGCATCCCAAATTCAGAAACCCTTTTAAAGAATTCTCTATTTTTTTCTTTATTATTATTCCTGCCTAAAAAAAGCTGATATAAGTCGTTAGGGAGAACTACGCTTAAAGGCACTAATTCTTCATCTATATCTACTAAAGGTTTACAGATTGAACCGTATTTATCTCCGACTTTTACTAAATCATATTTTAAAACATCGTTTTCTTTTAAGATGCGGCAAGCAAGTCTAGAGGCTAATACTTCTCCTAAAGAGTCTTCATATTGATCTTTAACTATTCCTAACTTAATTAATTTAGGTCCGTTATCGTAAATCCACCCTTTAACTGCCCAACCTTGAGTGACAATATCAGGGACATTTAAGTCGCATTTACTAAGTTCTTCGTATTTGCCGTTAAGGACCGCTCTAGCAAAAGAATCATCCCATTTATTAGAGAAAAAATTAATATCTTCGTATTTTAAATCTTCTCCCTCTCTTTTAAACCAGTAATGATTACTTAAAGATAGTCCATGCCCTTTAAAGGCTAATTCAAAGGAATCTCTACAGCCGATATTTTTAATAATTAAATCGTAGTCCCAACGATTCTCACTAATTTTTCTAGAATTAAAAAACCTCAATAGTCTCATGTTGTTACTATCATTATCTTTTTCAACTCCATAAGGGGCTAAATCAAAACGTTCTAATTCTTTAATAAGTCTAATTTTTGGTCTATTAACATAATCCACAACAAAAGTTAAGACTTCATAGTCCTTATACATTAAAGTTAATGTTTCTTGATTATGCATGTATTTATATTAATACATATGTTGTCACAGATGTGCCACAAAGAAAAAGGCCAACAAAGAGGCCTAATCTATTTAGATGAGCCATTTTGTCGTGTTTTTGCCTGTTCGCGAATAAGAAAAACCGAGCTTTACACTCGGCTTACTTTGCATAAAGTGATTTGCTTTTCTTCCTTGATTTAATATTAGTTCATCAAAAACTATTTATTAACAATCCAGACAAAACCACAATCTTGACAGGTGTTATTCCACCATTCAGCAATTGAATTTTCGTTATATTTAGTTTTAATTTTCTTAGAACCACATTTTGGGCAGGTAAAGTCTTTCTTTAGCGACTTTTAATAATTCTTCTTGGTTTTTACACGCTTTAATTTTAGCGATTTGTTCTTCGCTTAATCCTTTAAGTAATTCATTTTTCATAATCAAAGTCTCCTTTGTTAACTTAACATTACCACACTACTTGTCACAGAAGTGCCACAAAGACAACACTATTTCATTTCTTCTTTTTTAAGTTTGGCCATATTTATATGGCAATACCCATTTGGGTTCTTATGTAGATAGTCTTGGTGATATTCTTCTGCAAGAAAAAATTTAGCGAGTGGAAGTATCTCAATTTTAAAATTATTATTCAAGTGAGTTGAAAAATAGTTCCTAATTATTTGTTCATCTTTGGAGTCTAGATAATAAACACCTGTACGATATTGTAAGCCTTCATCTTCTCCTTGTTTATTAAGAGAATACGGATCCACTACTCTTAGATATAATTCCAATAATTTTTCTAAAGAAATAATAGATTCATCATAATCAATTTTGACAGTCTCACTTGCAGTGTCTAATCCCTTCTTTAAATCTTCATAACTAGGATTATCTAATTTACCGTTAGCGTACCCCACTTCAGTGGATTCCACCCCTTTTACCAAAGAAAAATACTTCTCTACTCCCCAGAAACATCCACCTGCAAAATATATAGTTTTCATGCCCTTATTATATAAATTTTATATCCTATTTTGTATGAAAAAGACCTCACAGTGAGGTCTTAACTAGTTTAGTTAACTCTATTCGTAATAAGTTGCTTTCCAAGTTTTGCCGCATGTTGGGCAAGTGAATTCGTAATATAATCCCTCGCCAAGTTCACGGTATAGATATTTGCCTTCAACAGAAGTGCCACAAAAGGAAAAGCTATATTAATCCCGCTAAAGTGTTTAATATCATTCCAATAGAGACAAGAATAATTATTAATAATAGTTGGAGTTTATTTTTGGATTTAAAGAATAACACTGTTGCTAAAGACACAATAATAAAGTCTAAACCAACGATCACATTAACAATCGCTGGAATAGAATTTGAGTAAGAAAAGGCTGTGTATTTTAAGACAACCGTTAAAGCGTTAAATACCGCTCCGATAAAGATAAATAAAAGGACCTTCCATTTAATAGTGACCACTTCTTTAATTGATTTGGTAAATAAAGAAGAAAGTAACATCGCCCCAAATAGGAAAAATGTTTGATGAAATGAAACTACGTCAGAAGGTAAGTCACTTAATTTTGTTTTCACAATTAATAAAACAAAGGCAAAAGCAATAACAGAGACTAGGGCAAACATCACCCAAAGAGTCTTAGCTTTAGGATTAATTTTTTTATTTAAAACAATATAAATTAGGGCCGCTAATAATAAAGCTAAACCAATATAATATAAGGCAACATTAATTGGCTTACCACCATTAGTGACTAAAGAATACGTAAAAATAACAAACAAAGTATTAGCAAAGAACAATGTTCCTGCACTACAAAATGGAGCAAAAGCTTCCAAGTGAGATCTTTTAATAGCGAGAAAATAAAATAGCCAATTTATGGCCATTAAAACTCCCACCAAAGAGAGCCAAAGCCACTGTTCAGTTGACAAACTATATAAAATAGGAACATGGCCACGAGCTAAACAAATAAAAAAGCAGGCGATAACCATAAATAATGATTTAAGGACTGCATTAGTAATCGCTGAGGCTTTGTTAGCGCCAAGCTTATTAAATACGGTGTTGCCACTAGAGGCAAATAAAGCTAGGAAAGCAAATAAAATATATTCCACGATTATTAGAATACTCTTTTCTATAGAAAATAATAACTAGATAAATATTATTGGTAGATGCTTGGTGGAATTACTTGTTCACGAACATCTTCCAAGAAGTCAATAACTTCAGTATAGACAGTTGGATCTTCTGGTAACCACATATCTCCTATGGGAGCACGAGCAGATTGGCCAGAACATTCAAAAGCCATGTTTGCGGTTTTAACACTTCCAGATTCTTCATCATATATCTCATTAAGATATTTAATTGTGTATTTAAACTCTAAGAATTCACCAGTCTCTTTATCATATGTTAATTTTCCTTTAATATCGCCAGGAAAAATAACATCGATATATTCTTCTTTGATTTCATCATTTTTATATACAAAGCTTAATTCAATTTTATCGTCTACTTCTTCTATTAATATATTGTGTCTAGTAATGAAGTTACTAATTTCTTGATCATTCATCTTCACTAATTCTTTACAAGAAGAGAAATATAATCTATCTAAATATTCAATATTGCTTGGCGCGTCAAATAAATGAACGTTAGAAAAGATTTCTCTAAATGATCTAGTAGAAATAGAATCAAACAATAATTCTTTATCGATTTTAGCATTTAATTTTTGTCTAGATTCATAATCATAAGAATCACCATCAGTGACATCTAAAATGTTATAAACAAAAACATCTTCTTCATTGCTTTTTAAAGTCATTTGTTGATTTATACCTAAATTTTGATTAGTGGCGTAATCTCCACCAACCCTGGAAAAAGAAGACATCTTTGCGTTTTGAGTAATACGATATCCACCTTCGCCTTCTTTAATCGCATCAAAAACATTGACGTTACCATTTTCATCAACAACAGATTTATATTCTTCACTAGATAAATCATAGTAAAAATCAAGGAATCCAAGACCAATATAATTAAAGTAACTTGATGATTTATCATCTTCATCTTTATAAACATCTAAAACATCAAATTCTTGGGTGAACGTTGTTCCAATTGCCTTGGAGTGGAATTCAGATAAATCTTGTTTATTCAATAAAGTTTTTAGTTTATTAACTGCTTCAGTGTTAATAGTGTTAGGAACGGAATCATTACAAGACGCTAATCCGATAACAAGAGGCAATAATAAGAAAATATATTTTTTCATCTTTTACCTCCTAAACCATGATTGTAACATCGCGTTTAAAACGATCTGAATTGAAATAGGCAGTATCTTTTTTATGGTCTAGTTCAATCTTTTTCTTACCACGATTATCTAAAGATATAAATTGATAATACGCCCAATACTCACATCTATGACGTGGTTTTTTGGAATAAGATTTCATGGAGATGTTGTATTTTCTATTAATGGGCATAAATAGCTCCATTTTTTCTTCAGTAGCATAGCTATAATAGCCAACCGCAAATCCTTGTTCGCAGTCTTCAATATCACTCTTACCTAAAATATGTCCTTCAACATTTACTACACGTTTACCTTTTTTGTTATCTAATCTTAAGCCTAAATCATTAAAGCCAAAGAAATGCATTCTACCAAAATCAGCGTTATTTCTAAGTGGCACTACACTAATTTGATCACTATGAGAAGAATTATAGTTATCAATATAGTAACTATCCTGAGCTTGCATATGGGCTAAAGCCGTCTCGGCATAATGATTTTGAAAAATATCACCCATATGAATAAAGATAGAAATTAATTCATTAGGTCTTTCCCAATAAGCACTACAAAGTGGTCCAAGTAATGCATTAACACAATTTTTAATTGCACTAGCGTGTGGTCCAGCGAATTGTTGAATACATTTATCAAAATCTTTAAAATTACCAATAATTGAAGAAGACAAAATTGCTGCTCCTAGCATTTTAACGATTAACAAAGGCGTAGAAGGCATGGAGCTTATTTTTTCATCTTTCATAACAAGCATCAATTCTTCTAATGGGCTTTGATATTTTTTAACAAAATCATTTCTTGAACCTAGATTAGAAGTTAGCTCTTCTAAAAACAGAGTTGTAGCAATATTAGAGTCATAATTTGCTTTTGTATTATCTTTAAGGTCACCAAAATCACCCTCAAACACATCAATAATCGCCGGAACAATTGTAATCATTTTGAGAAAGTCTTCTATTTTTAGACCATACATCCCAAAATTATCTGCAGTATATTTCACTTCATCAGTTTGATTTACGATGTCAAATAAAGCTTTAAACACACGTCTATTACTTTCATAGTTAGAAGGGTCAAAGAATTTGGTGGTAATATATTTATCAACACCAAAACGAGTAAACCCATATTCCGACATCCCAACTTTTGTTACGACATCATTAGGGTTAATAATATTAAAAATATTGCCATATAAAGCGTCTTTAGGGAGCTTAATGGTTTTAGAATTTACGTTTGCTCCCTGAGGGGCTTCAAAAGTATAAGTATAAATATCATCTTTATATAGTTGAACATTATCAAATACCTTTTCTCCCTTATCTAGATAAGAATCAAGTAACCCTGCGGTAATATTTATCACCGCTCCTCCTCGAGAAAACCCGGTTAACCATAATTTAATATGTCCACTGACTTGATTAGTTTCAATATAGTTTTTAATAAAGTTAATAGCTTTTATAGAAGCATTGTACCAACCTTCATGCATATAATCAGATTTGCTACCATCTCCTAAATGCATATTATTGGCCCATTCACTGTAATATCCTCCAGATCTAGGAGCAACAGCAATTACTGTATAATCCGAAAATTCTTTTTTAGCTGCTGCTAAACCTAAAGAATCAAATCTCGCTGTTTGCTTATAGTCATCATTAGTAACAAATGAATTAAAACCTATAGTCTCTAATACTTCTTCAATATATTTTGGTTGAGAAAGATACCACTGCTCAGTAAATGGAGGATAATCTGTATAAGTTGAAATTGATAGGCACAAAGAAGTAGTTGCTAAATGAGGATCATATTCATAGGCAGAATGTTCAAAATATGACTGGGAAAAATAAATATCACTTGTAAAAATTGATTTGCCTATTGGGCGTTCATTAGAAACATAAGAAAAAGTATATTTCTCAATCGGATATGAGACATTCGCTCTTCGAGGTTCTACTCCACTAACTACACTAGCGGTTAACCCGGTTATCAGAAACAATAATCCAAATGCTTTCATTTCAAATATTCGCCTTAATAATTGTATTTTACATTATTAGGTGTCACAAATGTGTCACAAAAAAGAAAAACCGAGATATTTCACTCGGCTTACTTTGCATAAAGTGATTTGCTTTTCTTCCTTGATTTAATATTAGTTCATCAAAAACTATTTATTAACAATCCAGACAAAGCCACAATCTTGACAGGTGTTATTCCACCATTCAGCAATTGAATTTTCGTTATATTTAGTTTTAATTTTCTTAGAACCACATTTTGGGCAGGTAAAGTCTCGGTTAATTCAATGCCTTCTTGTTTAGCTAAAGCCAAAAGTTCCTCTTGGTTTTTGCAAGCTTTTACTTTTGTAATTTGTTCTTCAGTTAAACCTTTTAATAAATCTTTTTTCATACGGAAAACTTATATTCTAGTTATCCCTCCAAGTTTTTCCACATTTTGGACAGGTAACTTCATTACCGTCTTTATCAAATTTACCGTTATATCCACAGAATGGACAATCAAATGGATTGAGTTTATCGCCAATATCGGAAACAACACTGCAGGCACCCCCGCCACTAATAACAGCTAATTGTTCGCTTGTTAATTCAACGCCTTCTTGTTTGGCTAAAGCTAAAAGTTCATCATGACTTTTACATGCTTTAACTCTCGCGATTTGTTCTTCAGATAATCCTTTTAAAAGTTCTTTTTTCATGATTCGATCTCCTTTTCTAGATATATCTTATCATATAGTTTGTCACAAAAGTGTCACAAAAAAAGACCTCCAAGGAGGCCTAATCTATACTGAAAAGTTTTTTGTCAAATTTGTGATAAGTAACTTTGGATAACAGTGTCTATATTATAAAGACCACTCATGGCCGCAGCTATTACATTTATAAGTACTACATCCACTTATTTGATAATCTGGCAATTTTCTAAAGTCTTTTGAACCGCAATTTGGGCATTTCATGGATGAAAAACATCCTCCACCACTAACAGCTTCAATTTGTTCACTAGTTAATTCAACGCCTTCTTCTTTTGCAAGTTTTAATAATTCTTCTTGGCTTTTACATGATTTTGCTTTGGCAATTTGTTCTTCGTTTAATCCCTTCAATAATTCTTTTTTCATATTCAAAGTTCTCCTCTGTTAATAGCATATTAGCACAGAGTTTGTCACAAATGTGTCACAAGAAAAGACCTCGCAAGAGGCCTAATCTAAGCTGGATAAGTCATTTTGTCGTGTTTTTACACTCGGCTTTTTTTATATGGCAATTAGTTTATTTGCTGGTATAACCTGTTTCGAACTCTTTACCACAATCATTACACTTGTATTTTTTCAAAACTTTACCAGATTCTCTTAATTTAACATTAGTGCTTCTACATGATGGGCATGGCGGACAATTATCTGTGTTAGAACACGCTCCACCATTAACAGCTTCTAGTTGTTCACTAGTGAGTTCCAAATCTTCTTTTTTAGCTAAAGCCAAAATTTCATCAGTATTATTACACGCTCTTACTTTAGCGATTTGTTCTTCACTTAATCCTTTTAATAAATCTTTTTTCATATTCAAAGTTCTCCTTTGTTGGTTATATGTTAGCAAACTCTTTGTCACAGAAGTGCCACAAGAAAAGACCGAGTTTTTACACCCGTCTTATAAACGTTTGATTGTTTTAATGATTTTTCTTTTTCTTCCTTGATATAATCCAGTGCCTTCATACATCAATTCAAATCCACATTTCTCCAACACTCTTCTGCTGGCTTTATTAGCCGCTAAAGCGATGCCGATTATTTGTTTGAGATTCGTGTTGTTTTTGATGTAATCCAAAAATAGATTACTAGCTTCAGTAGCGTAACCATTGCCGGTATAAATCTCAGCGATGTGATAACCAATTTCCCATCCTTCTTCTATTTTTACCAGTTGAACATAGCCGAGATTAGCGTTATCTTTCTTTCTTAAAACCGCGTAAACAAATGGGCCGCCCTCACTATCATAACAATTGATAATTTGGTTAACCACCTCACTAGCTTCTTCTAGTGAATTAAATACTTCATCGGGAACAAATTTACGATTATTATCATCTTGCGAGTTTTTATAAACATCGTAGTACATAGATTGATTCATTCTGGCAATTTGCAATCTATCGTTTTCAATAATGATTTGTTTATTACAAAGAATACATTTGTTAACGATATTTTTCCAATCTTGATAACGAGATAAGACTCTTAAAATATAAACACATTTTGCAAGTTCGTTGACTTGATAAATAGCAACGTGATTTACGCAGATTAAATAGTGTGCATTCGTATAATCAAAAAAAGAATTAGCTATTTTAAGCCCACCATAAGGGAAAGTTTCTAATTGTTCGAATCTATCAAATATTTTAAGGATGTATTGTTTAGCAATTTCTAAATTATCTTTGGCAATAAAAGGTTTGATGCTTTCAAGATCAGAAAAAGCACTATTGGTGATAATGATTTTATACGTCATAGTAATTTCTTTTTAGCGTCTTCCAAGGACATAACTCTTCCAGAATTAACGTCCGCAATTCCTTGATTGATTTCTTGCATTAATTTGATTGTTTTATAAAGTTCATCTAAAACATTTGAATCTATGATTGCGGTATCTTCTCTACCATTAACTGTTATATAAACTGGTTGGCCAGTAGTTTTACATAGTTCACTTATTTCTTTATATCTATTTCTTAAATCTGCACTAGGTCTAATAATTGCCATAAAAATACCTCGTTATATCATAATTATATCATATGCAGATGTTTTTAAAGATTTAAAAAGCCGCTTTTTTACGGCTCTTGTATATAAGTCAATTTGATCTATAATTCTCCATCCACAATTATGTCATGTTTAAGCCTGCTCGCGAATAAGAAAAAACTGAGCGTTGCTCAGTTATACTCGTTTGTTTAATCGTAATTCTCAATTTTGTAGCCACAGCTTTGGCAGATATAATAGGTGCCTTTGTCTTTTAAGTTGTTGCTACCACATCTTGGACAGTCATATGGATTAATGTAATCTCCGATATCTGAAATAACGCTACAAGCGCCACCACCACTAGCAACAGCTAATTGTTCTTCAGTAAGTTCAACACCTTCTTTTTTAGCGAGTTTTAAAAGTTCTTCATGGCTTTTGCATGCTTTAACTTTAGCGATTTGTTCTTTAGTTAAACCTTTTAATAATTCTTTATTCATATTCAAAGTTCTCCTTTATTAGTTAGATGCTATCACAACATTTGTCACAGATGTGCCACAAAAAAACCTTGTAAGAGGCCTAATCTATGCTGGATGACGCTAGATCAAGCGTGGTTTCTATAGTTGTTTAACCAATCCCGTCCTGAGTTGTCCAAAACCCTTCGTCCTTTGAAGGCAAAAGAAAAACCGAGATATTTCACTCGGTCACGATAGAATGATTAATGATTTTACACTGGTGAACTATTGTCCGTCCATGTGTAGCCACACTTCTCGCAAGTGTACTTCTTGCCATCTTTTACAGGTCTGTTCGCACCACATTTTGGGCAATCAAACGGATTGATTTTATCGCCAATATCAGAAACAACACTGCAGGCACCCCCGCCGCTAATAGTGGTTAGTTGCTCGTCGGTAAGTTCAATCCCTTCTTCTTTCGCTAATGCTAATAATTCATCACTATTCTTACATGCTTTTGCTTTAGCGACTTGTTCTTCGGTTAAACCTTTTAGTAATTCTTTTTTCATAGAGTTTTTTACTCTCTCCATTTAAATCCGCAGCTTTGGCATTGGAATAGATTACCTTTGCCTTTCACTGCTTCAACTTTGTTGCTGCCACATTCTGGGCAATCAAACGGATTTAAAAAATCTCCAACATCTGAAACAACGCTACAAGCACCGCCACCACTAATAGCGGATAGTTGCTCATCAGTAAGTTCGATTCCTTCTTCTTTAGCTAAAGCTAAAAGCTCTTCATGGTTTTTGCAAGCTTTTACTTTTGCAATTTGTTCTTCAGTTAAACCTTTTAATAATTCTTTTTTCATATCAAAGCCCCTTTGTTGAACATATCTTACCATATAGTTTGTCACAAATGTGCCACAAAGAAAAAGGCCAACAAAGAGGCCTAATCTATTTAGATGAGTCATATTGTCCAATATTGAATAATTCTCACAAAAACGGGACACAGGACTTATTTATTAAAAGAATAAAAAGTTATTGTTTAACTTCGATTCTAGTAATTCTCACATTATAAGTTAAAGCAAAAGTACTAGACATAATAGTAGGAATAAAAATTGATAAATACATCGCTAAATATGTATACCATCCAGAAGACATCATATGACCTAAAAAATCAAGTTTAGCGGTAATAGAGGAATAAATAGAAAATGCTAACGCCACTACTACCATTAATATAGATACAAAGCTATTAATTTTTTTGTCTTTTTGTTTTACTAAGAAAATAGATACTAAGGCAAATAAAACAGTAAGTAGAGCAATTTGAACCGCATTTCTTTGAGGCAATAAGATATTTACCAATATCGCTCCTAAAAAAGGAATAATTGCTAATAAATAAGCAAATTCTTTTTTCTTATAACCAATAATTCCATACGTCATAATTGCTAAAACTGATAAAGTGATAAAGATATAAGAAGATATCATCCATCCCCCAAGATCATTAATACTAATAAATACCAATAGATAAATAGAAGCCGCTAATAAGATGACCGATAAAATCATCTGCACAAATAACATTATTGCTTTATCTTTTTTAATACCTAGTGTTTTAAGTGTATCCATAAATCCCCCTACATAATAATTTCTAGCGTTTTAATCTTAATATATTTTTTCACCGCCACAATTGACTATGTTAATAATATTATAGACAACTATAAACCAGCAGGCTCTTCGATGTGAATTGTGTTATTTTGAGTATCTAAAGTAGCTTCCAATCTAAGATTCAATGTTGTTACAAACATAATAGGATAAGGCACATTAAACGAAATTCTTGTTTTTTCTTCATTCAGATAAATGCATGTTGTTCTAAATATAAGATCGTTATATTCAATTTTCATCTCGTTGTTTTCGCTTGAATAGAAGTAAATTGGATTATCCTCCGTGTATAGGAATGAATTTTCGTCAGGAGTGAAAACAGTGTCAGCGTAAGGATGATCATTTTCTATTTCGGAATGAGAAACAAGATTAAAATGTTTGCTATCGCTTCCATTTTCAAATAGGAGTCTACTGCACCATAATTGACCAAAAAGAATAATCTCGTGGTCATTATTTTCATCAAACTTATATGTACCAAAACGATTGAATGTATCGTTCGGATCATCAAAATAACAAATTGCGTGATATTTATTATCTTTTGCTGCAATAGATTTAATATGGAATGTGTTTATTGCTCCAAACTTATCAAATCCACAGACTGTAACATTTTCCTTATTTGCTCTTCTGGCACCGAATATATTGTAGCGTCCGTTTCATCTCCGATGTCAGTCAAAACAACGGAAACAAATTGCTTAATTTTTCCATATGCTTCAATGTTTACATAGTATGGGTAAGTACCTTCAATCTTTGTGTCCACATAAGAAAGATCAACATCTGAAGCAGTTATACCTACATCTTTAGATGTGCCATCTTGATATTTAAAGGTAACATAGGCGTCACCACTATTGAAGTAACTTGCAAGATCAAATCCTGGTTCAATTTCTTCTTTGAATCCTTTATATTCAACAGACTTAATGTAATTAGATTCATTAAAAACTAGATATGTTCCAAATAGACGATATCTTGAATCTAATTTGAAAGATAATTCATGTTTCCCGACCGTAGTAAAAGGATTTGAATCTAACTGTAAGTCACAGCTTTGTAATTCTTCAAACGTCATCGTTCTATAAAAGGAAGCGCGTCCAAATTGTCTTTGAGGATGACTGAGACTAAATTGGTCTATTGTTCCAAAAGCAATAATCTCAACAAATGACCAAATTAACACTGTATTGTCTTTTGGTAGAGTATTATCACTTTGTTGTCTAACGTTATCAACTGAGACCACATTATGATGCGTGTCTAGTCTATAGTAACCAAATAATGTAAATTGATTGCTAATAGTTACAGTGTTTTTGTATGTAAAGGACAAGCACATAGATTGTTCGCCCTCGATTGTAGTGCTTTGGTTATTATCAACAAATTCAATTGATAAATCAGTGACAAATCGATCATCCAATCTCACATTATCAAAGTGTGTTTGCCCAGCCACTTTTTTATCTAAATCAAACGACATAACCATATTGTGCAAATCTAAGGCGTTTTCAATAGATTCATTTCGCTTTCCGTAAATATAGTTGCCCGTCGATAAGTGAGCGGCTAAAGAAGCATCAGGATTATCAACAATATAGAGTTCGCAAGGATCTTCACCATAGAACGATTGATTGACAACGATATTTGACGCTGAAGGATTGCTACCAGGTGCATCTGCAGCTACACAGTCATAATAAATTTCACAGCAAGAAAATGTAGCAATGTCGTTGTTATTAGTTGTTACTTGGAAGAAAGATGGCTTTAGTCCATCAAAATAAACATCACCGTTTGCGTCAGGTATTTCTTCACGTGCCGAATCAGTTGTCATAGACCAAGCATATTTAACTTTAAGATTATTGCCGTTTTCAAAATGAATTCTGGTTAAGCCATTAATTGGATCTCTAACAACACCCGATTTATCCATAAGGTTGCCAAACCAGCCATCTAAGCCTAATTTTACTTTTTCTTCATTTTTTAAATTTGTAATACCATTTTGAAGTAGTCTAACTGTGTTATTTCGATATGTTTTTACATCGACATAATAATATCCACCTACATCATGAGGTTCTTTGGTGAGTTGCTCATTTTCATAAGATAAATCAATTCTCATTGGGGTGTCGTAGGCATTATTTAGGACAAAATTAAGATTTTGGCTAAGCACAGAAGAAAAAGTGATTGTTCCAAGAGCTAAAACAAACGCTGATAGAAATACCACTAGTTTTTTCTTTTTCATGTCTTCACCTCAATAATTTATTATTATAATGTCCGCGGGTTGTATTGAAAATTACTTTATATTTCAAACCATTTTTTTATAACATAATTGAAAAGAAAAATGATCGCTTTCATAAATAATTTTCATTTCTGCCATTCAAGACACCACTATTATGTATTTTTTAAATCTTTAAAGGTCGCTGCTGGAGGGGCATTAACTCGGTTGGGAGAAGCTTCGTTCGCACGAGGAGGTTGGGAGGTTCGAGACATAAAACAAAAGCCCTCTTACGAGGACTTGTTTGGATAAGTCATTCGTGAACAAGAAAAACCGAGTTTTTACACTCGGCTATTATCTATTTTGGTATCACTTTCTTTTGGTATGCTCTTTTGCCACAATGTAGGCATTTCATATATCTAGTTCTATTAACAAAATCAACGAAGAGTAGAATGCAAATACTATTTCTTTTTTTCGACAACTGGTATTTCTTCTATTTTTGAATGTTCAATAAATAAATCGTAATCAGACACGAGTCTTTCTTCTTGTATAATTTGATATTTCTCAAATTCACTTAACGCAAATTTTTCTGCCACTTCTCTCGAAACTTTCCCAGGGTTGTCCAACACTTCCCTACCACTTAATTGAAGCAAAATATTAAGTCTCTTGATGTAATCATCCATCGTAAGTGGAATATGTCTTCTTGCCATATCCTCTCCAAAGTCTAAAAACATACTTACCAACAACGATAGAGAAGTTAATTCTTCTTTTTCTAAATAGTTCTTTGCGATAACAACATCACTTCTATGAATTCTTCCTTGCGGCGCACTATTCCAAGTTTTTAATCCCATATGATCTTT
Organism: uncultured Erysipelotrichaceae bacterium; assembly: GCA_900314865.1. GTDB lineage: Bacteria > Bacillota_I > Bacilli_A > RFN20 > CAG-826 > UBA2450. Next base: position 37,860 of record OMWW01000001.1, read on the forward strand.
TGTTGCATCTGCACGATTCTTTATAATTTCAGGAGCGGTATTTCCTGAAACAGCATAATGCAATTTATTTTGTACCGTTTTAAAAAACTCAAATGTTCTATCGTCTTGGTTGTCATAGTCAATTGCGGTAGCGAATAAATCGGTTACTTTTTGATACATTCTTCTTTCACTTAAACGAATCAGTCTTATTTCTTCCAGAAGCTCATCATAATAATCCTTTGTTAAATAAGCTCCATTGGCTAATCTTACGTTATCCAAGGCATAGCCCTTTATTGTGTACTTTTTAAGAATATTAATTGCCCAGCTTCTAAACTCTGTTGCTTTGGCGGAATTAACCCTAAAACCAACCGCAATAATCACTTCTAATGAGTAAAAGTTAATGTTTCTTTCAATTTGTCTATTGCCTTCGTTTTGAACTAATCTAAAAATTTGATGAGTTGCCTTGTCATCTAATTCATTAGATGAATAGATTTGATTAATATGGTAACTGACGTTATTAGGCTCACAATCAAATAAATCTGCAATTGATTTTTGTGTAAGCCATAAATTGTCATCTTCTATAACTGAAGCAACAGTATTTTCTTTTGATTGATATGTAAATATAAGTGATTCAACTAATGCAATTTTATTTTTCATAATAGTTCTCCTTCATATATATTATATAATAATATAATTGAACTATCAATATATTTGAAAGTTGAATTGCTCACAAGAAAAGACCTCACATGGAGGCCTCATCTATGTTGGATAAGTCGTTTTGTGCAAAACCGGATTAGGGACTTTGGCCGACGACAATTTTCATATTTATGGTGGATCTGAGGAGGCTCGAACTCCCTACCTCATCGTTGCGAACGATGCGCTCTCCCAGGTGAGCTACAGACCCAGTGCTTAATATCATAATCAATTGAGGTTATATTTTCAATATCAACTCTATCTTAATACAGGAATAATATAACTTGGCTCTTCAATCGCATTAAAGAGGTTCCAGTTCACACTTCGATATCCACAAGTGTTGTAGAAGGTTTTGTCCACTTCTAAAGGAAGGAGGATACCATCTTTTTCTTCTCTACTGAGTTCATAATTAAATACGTTGTCACTTGAATAATAGCAACTACGTAAATCAGTTAACGCAGTGGACATGATGCCTTTATTACCATCGATATAATCAAAGTTAACTTTGTTCTTAAGAAACATCACTCCTTCTATTTCTTTCCCGTCTTCAATAATCACACCCGCAAAATAGACGTGCTTATTCGCTACACATTCAATATCGTTGTTATATAGGATTACTCTTTTGATTGATTTCACAAAGGTATTCGCCACTAAAGATATGGAGGAGTAATATTGTGTTCCACTTAAATACACATTCGTGTCACTCATGTATGAATCTCGAATTGAGTAGTTATTAGATTGTGAACTTCTCGCTAAAAAACAAGAGAGATGACATTCTGATTTATCTCCATTAACAATCAAAGAACTGTTTTTGATTTCAACCTTTTCCATCGAGGCTCTAACACCACACGCAACCACAATACTTGCAAATGTGTCATTAGTCTTGGCATTTGCCTTCACATGAACGTTATTAAATCTCACGTTTGAAAGCACAAAATCTTCACCACTTCCAAATAAAGAGGCAACATGTGTTGCGTTATCGGCCTCAATTTTCGTTTCAACAGTGAAATCAACAACATCTAAATCATAGATAACTCCGAAGAAGAAAGAGAAGATACCATAATCATAATTACCTTCAACCTTATCGACTTTAGTAATAGAAGCGTGACCAATTGAGTGGCCATTCCCATCAATCACTCCTTTGACACATAAAAGATAATCTAAGGATGTAACTTCAATGTCCTCGTTCAAAACATAATATAAATATTCATCTTGATGATTAAAGAAATCGGAGTAGCTATTAACGTAAGTGATATGATTACTACTAACCACTCCAAAAAGGAACATATCGTTATTAGTGAACGCATAATCAATTTGATTGTTACTATCAAGATATCGAATCTTGGTTAATTGAATAAAGGAACTAAATCCATAACTCGTATAGATAGAAGTGAACACCGATTTATCAATCGTCACTACTTCTTTTTCTTGAGTAAGCTTAGTGTCATCAATTTCATAACTTGTTTCGTCAATCTTGAGAAACACTTTTTCAACTTTCAAATCATCATTGTTATTAAGGATGATTGATAAACCTTCGGGGTTATTGACATCATAAATATGATCTTGATTAACCTCATCAATCATATAGTCGATAGTGAGGCTACCATCTCCTCCGATATATTCCCCACCATTTTCTTGATACGTCGCTATATAAGTAACATCACTACTAACATTAACAATGTCTTTGTCCCAACCAACGAAATCATAGCTATAAATTAGAGTGGATGGCTTAGTAGGAATTTCTCCTTTATATGTAGGAAGTTCGTTATATAGGTAGCTTTCTTTATATATCACAGTCCCATCATAGTTAGCCCAAGCGACTTCATATCTTTGATTGTTAGTCTTGTTTCGATTAACAAGTAATACAGTAGTCATCACTCCCGCGATAGCGATAACCGTGGCGATAGAGGAAAACAATATCCATTTATGTTTCTTCTTACCTACATCTTCCTCAACAACTTCATCTTTGATAACAAAATATAATTCATCAACTTTGAGTTTATATATTTCACATAACTTTAAATAACTAGCGAGGTTAGGGTATGAACTTCCTTTTTCCCACGCGCTTATGGTTTTCGTGTTTACATTTAAGATATCCGCTAAATCGGATAAGGTGTAGCCAGCTTTCTTTCTTAAATACTTCAAGTTTTTAGCGAACTTGTCCGCATCAAAGTCACTCTTCTCACACCTATCATTCTTTTTAGTGGCTTTCTTATTGATAAAACCTTCTAGATCAACTTCAAGTAAAGAAGCATATTTAGACCATACACTTAAATCTGGAAAGCTTCTTCCACTTTCCCACGCAGAAACACTTTGAGAAGAATAACCTAATATCTCTCCAATCTTGTTTTGAGATAAGTTAACTGTATTTCTTCGTTCCAGAAAAAAATCAGAATGGTCCATACATCACATATTGTACATCATTCTGATTAATTCTTTATGCTCTACTTCTCTACTAAGAAATAAGTGTCATCTTTTTTGTTATATTCAATATCGTAATCAAGATAGAAGTTATAGAAGAATGCGCGTAGCTCCTGTATATATCTCGCGAATGTGAGGTTATTAATCATCAATTCCGATTGAATTTCACTTTTAATAAGATGTCCTTTCTTCATTAAAGTAACATACATATACAAAAGTGCCTGTGTCTTGTTTACTTTCATCTTATTTTTCTCCTTTACATGTGAAAGTAGACAATAACGTTATTGTGGCATCTCTGCCTCGTGTCGACATCATCATTATTCGATATGGATGGCATTTGTTGATAGTTAACATCTTGGATTTTTCTATAAAAAATTGGATAAAGATAGAAATTAGAAAAATAGTAATAGATGTCTATATCAATATTTGATACGCAATTGGTAAACACTATATGTATAGATTAGAGATTATCAGTTTTTGATAGAAGCTCTTAGTAACATTGAGATGAATTGTTAGAAAGAGGAAGTTTTTATGAAAAAAATGTTGTTTTCACTCATTTTTACTCCACTACTTTTGCTGTCCTTAACCAGATGTAAGAAGAATAGTCAAAGCAGCCAAAGTGGTCAAAGCATAGTTGCCTATGGTGCGGATATGCTTAATTACGTGGATTTCAATGTCTCGTATAGGATAGATGAGAAATACAAATTAGACAGTGTATATGTTGTTGCCGAAGTAAAGGCAAAGGCAGGATATAGAATCACTAAAATAATCACTTATATCGAATGTGGTATTTCATATTCCGCAACTGATATGTATGGCGAAGATAAGAGTGGTTTTAAAACTAAAGATATATATATCTACTCAACCGATAAAAAATTTGAAGAACATGTTGTATCAGAAACAGATGTGACATATGTTAGGGCATATTTTCAAAGAACGGTCTCCAAAAGCGGCGGATCACAATGTAATTTAGAAAAACTATAGGATAGTAACTTATGAAGAAAACATTATTTATAGTATTTGGTTTATTGCTTAGTGTGGTCTCTTGCTCATCAGAAAACGAAACTGAGGAATATCGTCATCCTGACTGCACTATTAATTTCGTCAATTATAATGGTGACCATTTATATGAAACAACCGTGCCATATCACGGCACCGCAGTGTATAAAGGTAAAACTCCAACTAGACCAACTGTAGGATATACATCGTATAAATTTAAAGGGTGGGATAGAGATTTGACCTATGTTGAATATAGTTTTACAACTCAAGCCCAATATGAAGTCATACATGATAAAAGCGATCCAGAATACACGAATATAACTACCATCCATATGAATGGCGAAAACGATATATCAAGCATCTCATATTCTGGTTTGAATGAGGAAGAACTCATATTTCCTGATTATTATAACGGATTTCCTATTTGGAGCCTCGGAAAAGACAGAAACGATAACACAACACGCGAATTCGTATCCGGCAGTATCTTATCTAAAAAAATAAAATTCCCAACTGGCGCTCAAATTATAGGAAATCGAGCTTTTTGGGGATACAAAAGAGGCTTTGCATTTGAAAGCGTTGAACTTCCAAAAGAATGTAAAGAAGTAAGAAAATGGGCTTTCAGAAATAACAGCAAACTTAAATCAATCACACTAAATGAAAAATTAGAAACCATTGAAGAACTTGCGTTTGCAGAAATCGGTGGAATTAAATCGTTAGTGCTTAACAAAAACTTAAAAACAATTGGAGACAGTGCTTTCTTCGCCGCATTCAATAATGAAGTATCAATTTCAATTTATGTTCCTAAATCAGTTCAAAATATAGGAGAATATGCGTTTAAAGACACAGACTATGTAAGAGTTGGTTATGGAGAATATGAAGAACAACCAGCCAATATAACCTTCTATTGTGAAGCAGAATCAAAACCATATGGTTGGAGTGATAAATGGAATTGGTACGACACAAAACAAGGATACAATAAGCCTGCCCCAGCGTATGAGACATACTGGGGCGAATCTTATCCATATTAATAAGAAAAATAAAGGAGATTATTTGTGGATTTAGAAAAAGAAAAAGTCGCAAGAGTGTTGGTGTTTATATGCCTTATAGGCGTATTAGTTCACTTCTTCTCATATTTTGCAAAGATAGATTATCCAGTCTATAAATTAGTTGAAACTGTATTTAGCAAGCATTATGAATGGGTAATGGAAGATTCCAATTTATTCTCTATCACCGCTGCAGAAAACAAATATTATCAAATAATAAGTCCATTCTTTTTAACAATTGGAAGTCTAGTTCTCGCTGTGCTAATAACATTCTTTGTCATTATCAAAATGACCGAACTCGAAAAGTGTGGCAAAGGAATTGCAATTTCCTGTTTAATTCTTGGTGTTATGTTGTTAGTTTCATTCGCATTAGAAAATATGCTTTTCCAAAGACAATTCAATGTGAGGGATTCATTAATCGAGTTAACAAAAGGTAAAGTAGAAGTAGAACAAAAAACGAATGCTTCGCTTTGGTATATGTATTTAGGCGGTTTCATAGGTGGTTTTTCCGCTATATTAGCAGGATTAATTTGTTTCATTGGTGACGTAGCACCATCTAGACCAGCTGTTGTTAAATCACCAAAACAAGTTGTTAGAAAATCTTATTCAACCACTGTTTCTTCTCAACCAAAACCATCACAACCAGTGGCAAAACCTGGTTCTACAATGATCATTAGAGAAAAGGAAACACCTAAGCCTGTAACAGAAACAAGAACTCCAATCATTGAGAAACCAACAGAAGTATTTAACGAAAGTGATGTTGTGGAATTAATTAGAGACACGACGGGATTTAAGCAAGGCACTAAGTTAATTGTGGTTGATGATTCAGGAACATCAAAAATCATTGTCAAACAAATGCTTGGCAACGCTAATTACAGCATTAGTAGAGATGCTCTTAAATTGTCTAAAGCCGATTTGAGTGAAGAAGAAAAAAATGAAGATGGTTCAGTAAATAAGACTTATTCCAATGGGCTTAAAATCAAAATCACAGACCACACTAAAAAATAAAGAATAAGGACTACTTTAATTGGTAGCCCTTTTAATACTTATTCCTTATTTAAATCCTCAATGAGTTCATCAACACTTTTATATTTCTTGACCCCATTAGGATTCTTTTCCATTTCTTCAACTTCTTTAAAAGCCGCTAGAGTGGTTTCGTTAGGAATGTCTATCTTTCGTTTGTTATCAGTTCTTGTATTCATAATTCTACTATAACCAAATTTATTTTATCACTCAGTCTAATCTTAAAATCAACATAAAAAGGAAGCACATTGTGCTCCCTCTTCGTTCAGTTATTAGATAACCACTATTTTTGTTCAATAACTTTGTCGTCTTTTTTGTTAGCTTTTGTGAATAAGGTAACAAGGAGTAAGTATAAACCACTAAGAGCGGTTAATACACCAACGACGATCCAGAAGACAGTTCTGAAGTCTGGGACTTTGATGTAAAGAACACCGAATAAGACGAATAAAGCGCCAACAATGATTTCACCAACACCGACAAAAGCGCTGATTTTAATCGCGGAATAAACGCCGTAGAGCACTAAAGCTGAACCAGCAGCGATCAATAATAAGACAAAGACAGCAACGATCCATCCAAAGTGTAAGTAGCTAATTAATAAACCAATACCAATAGCGAGTAAGGCTGCTCCAGAAATTAATCCTGCTGGGGTCATAACTCTAAGTTTGATAAGAGCAAATAATTCTACTAAAAGTAAGACAGAGCCACTGACAACGAAGATAATGCCAAAGTATGTGCCCATTGCGCCTTCTTTATAGATAGCAATAAGAACACCAACAACGATTGTGGCAACAGCCTCTAAAATTGTAAGTAATTTTTTACCATTCATAATTTTATTTATCCTTTCTACGTGATTATTATAAACAAAAAAAGAGAAAATGCTATTCATTTCTCTTTCTATTTAATAACTCTTTCAGTACTGGTATAAATGATGTAATAATGAGCTCCACTATCAATAGATAGATGTGTGTCTTAGCGTGATGCTCACCAGGAGTGATAATCAATAATACCGAGAATACAATCGCAACAGCGGATTCAATTCCGCTTATTATTGCGGGAATACCTTTAATTTCTCCAGAAGTGATTTCGTATATTTCTAGTGATTCTCTAAGTATTGACCATACACCCCACATCACACATACAGCGACATAGTTTCTAATAGCGATTAAAGTCACAAGACCCAACAGAACCTCACTATATCCGAATATAAACCATATGCTTTTTCTTGCTTGAGTACGTTCTTTAATAGAAATAAGAATCACATTTTCTAATCCATAAAGAAGCATCAAAGAACCCACTAAATATTGAAGGTTCATTAAAAGCTCTTCTCTTAAAACAAAGACGAGAACCGCAAAGGCGATAAAGACTACAAGTTTGAAGTAATGATAAATTTTCATATTTATTTAAATAAGATGAGACACGCTGCTCCAATTTTACCAGAATCGTATCCTAAAGAAGAAACAATAACATCAACACTAGGAGATCCTTTCATTCCATAGTGTTCTTTTTCTAGATAATTTCTAACTCTAGAAAGTAAATATTCTCCTTCGTTAGCGACACCACCAGAAAGGATGATTGCTTCTGGTCTAAAGATATTACAATAATTGATTAAACCTTCACTAAGATACATGACATAGTCATCAACAAGCTTTTTACCATATTTATCGCCTCTTCTAGCAGCGATAAAGGCGTTTCTTGCATCAACTCCCGCTAATTCCTTTTCAACCGCAAATAAGAGCGATTCTGGGTGTTTAGACATCATCATTCTTGTATCTTTGATTAATGCGGTCGCAGAAGCATAAGCTTCAAAGCACCCTTTTCTTCCGCATCCACATTTCTTGCCGTTTAATCTAATAACCATATGACCAAGTTCTGCACCTTGATGGAGATGTCCGTCAAAGAGTTTACCACCGATGATGATACCTCCTCCAACACCAGTGCCAAGAGTGATCATGATTAAGTCTTGATATTTATTGCCACTACCAAATTTGGCTTCACCTAAAGCTGCAACATTCGCATCATTATTGATTTTTACTTCGATACCGACATGTTCTTCGATGAATTTCTTTAAGTTGTGGCCATTCCATTCAGGAAGATTTGGTGATTCGATAATCATCCCTTCATCCATGTCCATGATACCAGGCATACCAATACCGATACCCTTGACTTTTCCTTTTAATCCATTCTTTTCAATTTCTTCATTTAATAAGTCAGTGAGTTTTTTCACTTCTTTTTCAAACGGAGATTCTTTAACAACTTTCAAAGAAAAACGATGTAAGATTTCTCCCTTTTCATTGACGAATGCACCTTTGATTGATGTGCCACCAATATCAATACCAATTGCAATCATGTGTATGTTTGACCTTTCTATAAAATTATAGTTTATGAAGTGTCTATTTTCAATATAGACACAAGCGTAAAAAGAAAGGACGGTTTTCCGTCCCTTCACTATTTAATAGAAATACTTATTTAAGAGTTTCGTAGTGGTATCCATCGTAGTCAAACTCTGCAGATATGTAATATTCGTAACTAGATTCTTCATCTACATATTTACTAACACGGAGATTACTCACTGTAACTGTTTCAGTGTCATTCATACTAATTGAAGTATTCCAACTACTTCCCAAAACATTGAATTCAACTGTCGCGTAGTAAGTATAAGATGCTCTACAAGTGAATGTTTCTGCTTCAAAGATTCCGTCTTCATCAAATTCTGCATTGCTTAAATCCATGTTTAATGCGATATAAGAAAGTTTAAGTTCTTCTTCAGCAATGGCAATGTAATGGTATACTTCTCCGTTATATGTAAATGTACCGGTTCCAGCTACGCTAGCAACAAATTCTGGAAGAGCTTCTTCGTTGAAATAATTCATGCCACTGTTGAAGAAGGATAATTGATAAACACCATAATCGACATCCGATCTACGGGCAGTGATATATTGTTTGAATTGTTTGCCAACAACACCAAAAGCCCATTTTTCCATTTGAAATGAAAGAGCTTCATCTGGATTATCAATGTCATAAGCAAAGCAAGGAACATAAACTTCTCTAACTAATTCTTCTTTGGTGGTGTATCTGGCTTTAAAGAGGTTCCAACCTTTATGTGCTTCACCACTTACGGAGACATAACGGCTTTCTGCACCGAAGTAAGCACCCATATCAAGAGATAAATTTACTTCTCCGGCAGGATAAATGGCTTCAGTTAAGTCATATGTGGAGATAAATCCACTGGAGTAGTAATAACTTAAATTAGTGCCAATGGCATCACCAGTGATAATCTTTTTAATCGCAACTGGAGATGACGCTGTATATTTTGTGTTAATACCTTCGACAGTGTATTCAAATGTCATCATAGTAAGACCAGCGTACCTAGCGTCAACACTTACGTTGAAATTAATGTTTTCTGGTAATGACTTAAATGAGAAGGATTCATTGATTTCGTTACTCGTATCATAGATATAACCATAACCTTCAATTTCACCACTGAGTAATTTTGATTTTAATTCATCACCAGTGATACCTGCTGGAAGGTAACTGCTGTATAAATAACCATTCACATGTACATATGGTTGGGAGCCAGAACCACTGCCACCATCAAGAGTGTCAAAGGCTTGACCAATTTTTTCTTCATATTTCTCTGGGACATCTGCTACTACTTGCATGATATTTGAGATGGCTTGTGCGCTGGTTGGATCAGTCATAGATGTAATATTGACGATATTTTCAGCAACTGTATCTAAAATCTTAAGGACATCAATACCAAAGAGATTACCAACATCCGCTAATAATCCTCTTTCAGTCGCGCCGATAGCTTTAATGACATCAGCAATACCTTGTTTCTTACTAATTAATAAGGATAAGAGGTAACTAATATCGCTATAATTTTCAAGGATATTCTTGTAATCTTCTTCAGTGAATAAACCTAATAAGTTATTTAATAAGTTACCAACAGCGATAACGTGATCTGCGGTAAGAACTTTAAGAGATTCTTCAAATTTGAGAAGGTCTGCTCTTTGTTCTTCATTTTGATTTAATGTTTTCTTTAAGATTGGGAAAACGGCATCTTTTACTGTAGAAACGATGAGTTCCGCGTTCTTTCTATCTTGTAAAAGAACATAAACAATATTTTTGAAATCTTCTAATTTTAATAATTCAAGAGGATTAAATGATTTGAGTGCAGTTCTTTTTAATGAATAGAACATTTGACTGCCAACAATAAGAGTTTCGATAGGATTACTAGTGTTAATACTTCCGTAAATGGCGTCCACCATTTCAACGAGTCTTTCTTCACCAATCGCGCCTCTTAATTGCTCAAGCATTCTCACAAAACCTAATTGAGTTTTGCCATCAATCATTTCCGCGATTTCTAATGTTTCTTCAGATGCGATAACGCCAAATGAAATACTTCTATTTTGATAGTCTTTGTATTCTTCAGAAACAACGAGGTTATCAAATTCATTCTTATATGTATTCACTAAAGATGTGAAATTAGAATCGTTAACAGTGCTAGCAATCTTTTCTAAGCGTTCAAGATCACTATATTTAACTCCACCGATATCATAAGAACCTAAATATTCTTTTTCATAAACAGTAAAGAACTTATCGCTTATTTCACCTAAGAATTTAATCAAGTTTACAAATCTGATTTCTTTAAGAAGTTGTAATTCTTCATCAAGAAATCCAACAACAAAATGAGCGTCATAGCCTCTAGTGCTTCTTGCTTCATTCATGATTTTGAATAAAAGAATAATAACGTTATTAGAAACACCATATTTCTTTGCGGAAGCTTCTAATTCTTCGTAAGCGCTTTCAAGAACTCTTCCACCCCATTTTGTGATGAATTCATCAAGAGCGGCTTTCGCTTCATCGCTAAGACCTTCTTCATCAATATCAGTAGGAGTGTCTTCGCTTGGAAGTTCTTCTGGAATATCCTCTGGCTCTGGTACATCCTCTGGTTTATCAGGATCTGGAATTACAGGAGTAGGAACATCAGGTTCAACAGGTGTTGGATTATTTCCTCCACCGCCTCCTCCACTTACTCCGCCACCACAGCTAGAGAAAAGTAAAGATGCTGCCAATATTAAACCAGCAACAAGATTTTTGGATTTCTTTTTCATATCAATTTATACCTCGATAACTATTTTAATAATATTACTTGATAATTAATTATTCAAGTATAGCTATAAGAAAAGTACCCCTTCTCCTATCTAGGGTTTGGGGTACTTCTTTTCTATGTTTTATAAAATAAAGGACATCCCTAATTAATATTTTTTAAATATTATGACGATTAATTGTGCTTTTTCTTCTTAAGAATAAGTAACACGCTTAAGGATAAGACGGCAACAGAAGAGATAGCAATAATGACAACGATATAACTGTTGTTGGATTCAATAGTTAAGTTATTGTAATGGATAGACATTGGTGTTCTACCATTAATGAAATTGCTTAAACCATATTTACCAGTTAAGAAGTCGTATCTCGCCATTGCTTGTTCAACAACATTGCCTCCTTCGTCTCTAGCAGCTTCAGCTAAAAGTTCTTTTTGGTCTGAAGAAAGTGATGGGTATTTATCAGCACTTGCTAAATCTGACCAAATAGCAACTAAAGCAGCTTTATAAGCATTGTAGTTGTATGAAGGATCTTTATCACCAGGATATGCGCTACAAGCATCGTCTGTTTGATCAAGTAAGTCTTGAGCAAAATCAGAAGCTAAATAATCAGTTTTAGCCTCAATTAAGCCAACCATTGTAAGTTGGAAATTGTTGTACCAAGAAGTAAAGCCATTAAGAGTAATTTCAGTGCCGTTATCTAAAGAATCTTTTAAGGATGCAAGAACTTCTGAAGTTTGACTCGCTTTTTTATAATAAACAGTGAATGTATTAGCACCAACGGTGAATGTGAATTGAACATCACTTGCAGCTGGTTCTTGTTCGAAACTACCCTTTGTAGGTTCCGCCGCAACGACGCCACTAGCGTTTGTGGATCTATTAGCTTCAGCCGCTGTTTCACTACCAGTTGTAATATGAACGATTGGTTCATCAATATCAGCGCTTGCTACAGTTTCACATGTATATGATTTAACTTCATATAAACCATTATAAATATCAATAGTTCCTGCTGTAACATGGATAATTGTTTTTCCAACAGTCCATCCTGAAACATCTTGAGATGAATTGTATAACATAATACCATATTCACCATCCATAATGATTGGGCCACTACCAGTTGCAAATCCAACATAATATCCATAGAATTCGCCAGTAGCTGCTCCTTTTGCTTTGGAATATAAAGCTTGGATTGGGTTGACTCTTGTAACAGAGACTGATTGTGCTGGGCTAGAATCTGATTTTCCACCAAATGTTGCTGTAGCAACGACACTTTCAACATTAAGTGCTGGTGCCGCTGGTTCATAGCTCCATTCAATATTAGATGAAACTACTGCTTCGTATCCTGTTGAATATGAGGCAGTAACAACTAATCCTGCAGGAGACCATGAATCGCTGGTTGTGTATTCAGTTTTATCCATAGAACCAGAAACTTCAATGCTATCAACGCTACCAACATTGATTGTTAGAACGAAAACACCATCATTAAAGCCGTCGGCAGAAGCGATAATATTCGCTGTTCCTGGGCCAACTGGTGTCACAACACCAACATTGTTGCCGTTTTTACTGACAGTAAAGACAGCTTCATTACTTGAAGACCATTCAGCATCAATATCATTTCCTTCGCTATCATTTGCATAGAATAAACCAGTATTTGCATATGAAATTGTTGTAGGAGATGGAGTAGCATCATTTAATAAAATATTCAAAGTTTCTTTTGATGGATCAGATTCTTCGTAATTAATTGTAAGACCGAGAACTTGACCATTGTTGGCATTACCTAAAGTAATGCAGAAATATCTAGCGTTAACGACATCACAATTAAATACATGACTGTTCCCACCAGTAATATTGACAGCACCAACACCAGCAGTCGCAACTGTAAATTCAGAAGCTCCAAATGCAACATCATATGTTGTGGCACCCGCAGCACCCGAATTAATAAAAACTTCAACACTGGTAATGTTGCCAGGAATTGCAGTGTGATTAGAAATGAGTGGATTAACGCTCTTTGTCATAAGCATTGCACTGCCTTGTTTTTTACATTGAATATAATTCAATGTGTATGTTTCAGAAGTTAAACTATCAACAACATCAACAGTTTGGAGATCCGCACTTGCTGTAGAGCCAATGCTTGATCCAATATTAGTAAGAGTAACGCATGTTGGAGCATCCATCCAAATAGCAAACAAGTCTAAATCATCTTTTGGGGTGGCACCAACAGCATAATCATCACCATTGCCATCGGCAGATGTGTTCCAACGTTCAAATACTTTTCCGTCTGGAGCAGTAAATGAGCATGCTGCAACAGCTGGATTCGCTGAAACGGTATCTTCCATTTCACCAGAACCGCCATTTGCATCATAAGTAATGGTGTAATTAGTGACTTCTCCACCCGCTACATAAGTGATTGAGAAATCTGAAATTCTAGCTTGGTTCGATTTGGCTGTTAAAGTGAAGCTTGCTGCATCACCAGTCCAAGTGCCATCTTTAGCGTCGCCAGCCAAATAGCCAGTGCCAGTTAAACAACCAGGACCATATTTTGTTGTGCCGTTAGCTGTACAAGTTAAAGTTGCGCTTGTAATATTTCCTGCGCTACAAGAAATGGTAACAGATGCACCCTTATAGACACGGACAGATTCAGAAGCATTAAAGCCACTAGGTGCAATACCATCTACAGTAATAGTAAAGACATCATAAGTACCACTAGTGCTAGCTGCAGCTGTAGTAGCCATGCTACTGATATCGGTATGACTAAATGTAACTGTTGTAGGATCAGCAGCTTTAACTTCTTCAACTTTTCTGGAACCTGAATTAGCAGCAACCCCAACTCCGACTGCCATCGCTAGTCCAACGCTTAACGCGGCAATCTTTGAAAAAAGTTTGTTCATTTTTTCTTTTCCTTTCCGCTCTTACGATAAAGAGCTAATTTGAACAAATGATACAAACCAAAGAAATATTCGATACATGCAAAGAAAATATTTTGCGCATTAATATTTAATTCACTTATTTTAGAATATTAGGTTTGTTCTCAAATATCTTACCTTTATATTGTAATATAGGCAACAAGAAAAAATAGTCATATCTATAGATGCAAAAAAGAAAGGGCGGAAACCCGCCCTCTCGTTGATTGATAATGATTAATAATTATTTAAGATAATAATAGTGGTATTCACCATAGTCAAAACGAATCTGACCTAGTAATAATTGTATAGTAGAGGTTATTTCTTAACTTCGATATCTTTAGAAAGTTCTTTTTGTTCTTCAGTGAACTCTTGAACTTTCTTTTCAGTTTTCTTACTAACTGTGTCAGGTTTATCATCTTCACCCATATGAACAACGAGTTGATTGAATGGAATACCGATGTTGTTATCATCAAAAAGAATCTTAATTTCTCTATTCATATCACGTTGAACTTGGTAGATGTCATCTTCCTTACATTTAGCAACAAAAAGCAAATTCACTGAACTTTCTGCAAGTTCTGAGACACCTTTATAGAATGGACCTTCCACGATTGCAGGGATTTTTTCTTTGAGTTTATCAATGTTATCCGCAATTACTGCTTCCACATTTTCAATACGTGTTCCATAACTAATTGCGACATAGCATTTCGCCACTGAGAGTTCTTTAGTTTGGTTAATGATAGTTTTGATTTCACTATTATTGATGATTTTGATGTTTCCACCAGCGTCAATTAGTTTTGTGGTTCTCACTCCAATAGAGATAACTTCACCTCTCCAACCATCGATGATGACGATATCGCCTACTTGGAAATCACCTTCAAAGACGATAAAGATACCCGCTAAAATGTCAGCGACAAGAGCTTGAGAACCAAGACCAATGATAAGAGTGAAGACTCCAGCAGATGCTAACATCATTGTGGTATTTGCGCCCCAGGCTGCTAAAACAAAGAAGACGGTAGCAATTGCGATAACCCATTTAAGAAAGTTAACGATTAACTTAGAAACGGTTTTGCCTTTTTTCGTATGGAATGTAATCTTTGCAAGATAATGAAGCGCGACCGCTAAACCAATTGCAATTGCGATGATTTGGATAGTCTTCAAACATGATGGAAGGATGTTACTCCAAATATAAAGGACTGTTCCATTAGAAATGTTTGGAGCGTGTTCCCTAATTCCATTAGAGATGTCGTTTTGGAATACATAGAATAGGATAGTTGCAATAACAATAAGACCAAATAAACACCAACCGACAATTAGTCTTACTCGGTTTTCGTCTTTAGTAACAACCTTTTCTTTCTTTTCTTTTGCCATAAAAATAACCTCCTAGTTTATGGTTTATATGTTCGTAAACGTGATCGTGTTATTATCAGGAACATAACTATCTTCCCCTTCGTCCACGTCTACGTAACTAATGTAGTATGTATATTCGATGTTTTCATAGATTGGTGATTCATCAAAATCAAATGAAACAGTTTGTCTATCTGTAGTTTTACTTAGATCGTATGTGTATGACACTGTATCACTAGTGGCAGCGTCTTCGTAATATAACGTGATGGTTAATCCTTCCTCACTTATAGCGTTGAAGTCATCAACATATCCTAAGGTGAGATAGAATAAACCAGTTTCAAAATCAGCGGCACTTTCAATATTCACTCCATTGAATTCAGTGACACGGTTATAGATATCTTCTAATTGGACTTCGCCACTGAAGGATTGGTCTTGAACAAGGTTTCCACAGTCATAATAAGATAAATCATAAGAAATAAGAGAATGTGTACGTAAAATTATTGGTGCACCTGTTCTATCCACTAAAGTAATTTGTTGGGTTTCTGTGGTCTTTTCTAATTCGTATTGAGAGAAGATGTTACCGGCAGTGATATTAAGATAGATACGATCAAAATGGTCTAATTCATCAACATAAGTTAAAGTGACATCAATAACGTTAGATGATAAATCAGCGGTTGGAGAGATATGCACTCCACCAAATTCGCTTGGAGAAGCACCGCTCGTGTCAGTGAATGTCACTTCTGCGTAATGATCAAACATGATTGGATCAGCTTGATTACTATCAGTGGCAAATAAGGAGATATCAAACATTTTGTTTGGATCAGAGAAATCAAAAAGCTTATTTCCGTCAACATAACCACTGATGGTTTGAACGGTGCTCACTTCATTAATTGGATAATCATGTGTTTCAAGAGTGTCACTTATTTCAATATAGAAATTAGTGAACCTTCCGTTTGGATCATAATAATCAAGTTGAATATCAAAACTATTGTTTAAGAAGTTAGCTTCTCTATTGAAATTATATAAACCTAAAACTTCACCATTTTTGTCGTAAAACTCAACAGAACCCGTCTGTTCTTCTATTCTTTCACCTTCATAATCATATGAGAAAACATAATTATATCTAAGGTGTTCATTAAATGATTGAAGAGGGTTATCTGTGTCATCAGGAATCTCATCACCACAGATGGTTTGAATTCCGTCTATCTTTTCAAGTAGATAAGTTCTTGAGAAATCACCAAATTGATCAGTCATTGTTAACGCTAAATTATCAATGAGACCTTTTTCATCGTAGTAATAAACTTCAAGGTCAAAGCTATTGTTATCAAAGTCAGCCTCTAGTGGCATGATGATACCAGCGTAAGAGCTTGATTCATAAGGTTTAGTCCTCACAGTAGTTGTATAGATTACTGTGTTTTCAATCTTCTCATTCACGAGAGGTTCTTTTTTAACTGTGATTGTGTATTCAGTATCAGGCATCAAATCATAGAACTCACCAGTGTTAGTGCCTTCTTGCAAGTCATAATAAGAAAGATATCCATCAGGGAAATCACTATATTCCGGTCTATTTTCGTCATAAACAAAATTTCCTTCCACCCAAATCTTGTAATTGTCATTGAGTGAATTTGTTAATTCGAGTTCATAAACGATTGAATATTCAGTAACTTCTAAATTTTTAAATTCACATTTTGCAACAAAAAGATTGATTCCCACTAAAGTTGAGATTGTAACAACTGTTACAACACTTGCAGCGGCAACAACACCAGTTGAAGCGGTTGTGATGGTTTTTATCTTATCGGAATCAACGATTTGATGAGATGTTTTTGGCTTCTTAATTTTGTTTTCACTAACATCATCATTAATTGTTTTTGTTTCGTTGAGATCTAACTTAACTTTATCAGGGTTACCCGAAAAACGAGAATATTCAGTCTTCTGAGTCTTCCCATATTCGACCCCTCTAATCTGTTTATCGTTAGTTATTTCAACTTTGTTAAACTCGTCATTACGCATAATGATATATTCATTATTTATTTAATTAAACTTAAAGTCAAAAAGTATAGATATTTTTGGTTTAAATGATATGATTTAAATAATGAAACACGGAAACAGAATAAAGCTGAAGGACCGTACTTTAGAAAACGACATTAAGTATCGTGGTTTTATTTCCTATCGATATTTAAGAATTATCGCTTGGTTATTTTTGATATTCGCTCAATGTGCGGCCATCATTAAGTTCAACATGTCTGTCAATAAGGCTAGTGTTCCTTATGTACAAGGAGCATTTAACTTCTTTGATTGGTTTGCTTATCTCCCACTTCCTTTATTCTTAGTGGCGAACTTTGCGTACATCCTTCAACATCGTAACAAAATCAAACACCTATTATTTTTCTATGGTGCAATTTGTTTACTGATTTACGCTGCGGCAAACTTTGTCACTCTCCACTATTTACATGGAATCGTTGCGACATTTAAACCAGATGTAACATATTATCAATCATCAAAATTTGCTGGCCACTTATTCATAAATATGGGCCAAACCGGATATGTCTTTAATATCTTTATTGACTTATTTTTATGTACATTAATCATTTTCTTTATTTTCTATACACCTAAAAAATTCTTTACTGGTAAGAAAATACACATCTTTAGATGGATGGTGCTTTTACCATTACTATACGAAATAGCGGGCGTCGCTATTAAGCTATGCTATTTCACTGGTGATATCACACAAGTCCCATCTTTCTTATTCTTCCTATTACCAAGTAAACCTCCACTAATGTTTTTATCATTCTTCGTTTTGGTGTTACTTATGAAATACGCAGAATTCAGACGTAGAAAACATCAAGATCCAGAATTCTACAAAGAACACATTAAGACCAATGCGCATTCGTTAAGAGTGTCCATTATCATGATGATTATCTTCATTCTCATGGGAATCATTGATATCGTCGCTTATATCATTACTACTGCGCTTATCATTACTAGATTCAATGTTCCAGAAATGAACGAAACAGTTTTAATGGTAGGCATGTCTATCGCGCAAGAAACTGGATTTGGTAAAACCGCTGTATTTATTCTTATCGCTCCATTTATGCTCTTATTCTCATATAACAAGTCGCATAAAAATCCAAAGATCGATACCTTTATCCCGATTGCCGCAATTGCTATTATCGTTATCGTGTACTTAGAAGGTTTCTTCCAAGTCTTCACACATAACGTACCTCAATTACTCGATAAAATACGCGAATTCTTCGACAATCTTTTAGGCGGAGAATAATACTTAATGAATATTGAAATTGAAAGACTACAACATCTTATCAATACTTCTAAGAATGTAGTCTTTTTTGGTGGTGCGGGGGTGTCCACTGAAAGTGGTATTAAAGACTTTAGAAGCAAAGAGGGATTATATAATCTACAAAGCAAATATGGCCGTCCATATGAAGAAATGCTTTCACATACCTATTTCATGAATCATACAGAAACATTCTATAAGTTTTATCGTGAATTCATGATTAATCTTGACGCTAAACCTAATGAGGCTCATAAATACCTTGCAGAGCTCGAAAAGCGAAAGAACCTCACTATAATCACTCAAAATATTGATGGATTGCATCAATTAGCAGGTTCTAAAAACGTCTTAGAATTACATGGTTCTATTCATCGTAATTATTGTATGAGATGTCATCGATTATTTAACCTTGATGACATATTAAAAATGGATACAGTTCCTATTTGCCCTAACTGTAATGGCCTTATAAAGCCAGATGTTGTTTTATATGAAGAAGGGTTAGACCAAGACACTTTAGAAGCTTCTGTTAAAGCTTTATATAACGCAGATTTATTAATCGTAGCAGGGACATCGTTACGCGTTTATCCTGCAAGCGGATTAATCCATTACTATAGAGGCACAAATATTGTCGTAATAAATAAAGAACACCTTTCCTTAGGTGAACATGTAACATTAGAAATTAATGAACCTGTTGGAAAAGTGTTCTCTCAGTTAAAGTAAGTTGGAATGGAGTTGAACTCTTCTAAAGAGATATCAAATCCTTCCATTTCTTTTTTAGCAGCCCCAATTCTTTTGCTGTTTATATTAGAAACGCAATCCACTGGGGTAATTTTCAAAAGTGGCTTACCATCTTTATAAACGTAAACAACTTTTTCTTTACCATCAACTAAATCTTGGACGATTGTTTCTAGATTGTTTTGAGCTTCAATTACACTAACATTCATAATTGTATCACCACCTTCCACATATCTATATTATAAATATTTATAATAAATGTATACAAAAAGGAGAGCGAACTCTCCAATTTATGAGTTAATTTTCTCTTAATACAACTTATGAGTCATCGCTTCGTATTCAGCGTATAACTTTAAGCACGCTTTTCTATCTAATTCGATGACAAGTTTTTCTCTTTCACCAGGTTGTTGCATTTCATAGAATTTTGCATCTCTGAATCCAATCTTTTCGGTATCAAAGATATTACATCCGTAATAAACCTTTTCAATATTAGCCCAAAGGATTGCACTCATACACATTGGACATGGGTCACCAGTTGTGTATAATTCACAACCACTTAAATCAAATGTACCAAGTTTCTTACACGCTTTATGAATTGCCATCATTTCACCGTGACAAGTTGGGTCATTGTTCTTAAGAACTTGATTGTGTCCCTTTCCTACAACCACTCCATCTTTAACGATAACTGCGCCAAAAGGTCCACCATGTTGATTACGGATACCTTTTCTTGCTTCGGCAATTGCCATTCTCATGTATTTGTTCATTATCTATAACCTGCTTTCTTCTTAATTATACATTATAAAATTATTTATGATTATGCTTTTCTTTCCACTTCAAATAAACGCGTTCATAATACTCTTTCCAAGTCTTCATTAAAACGTTCTCATTATAGAAATCAGAGATGAATTTTGAGTTATCACATTGTTCGTTATAGTAGGATAAATCATTAGCGAGTCTATTTAACTCTTTACTATATTCTTCAACTGACTCTCCAGAAGCATATTTAGAAAATAGAATTGGTTTATATAAGCTTAAATTTTTAAGCAAAATTGGTTTATGAACATTCGCCATTTCTAAGATTGTCATAGGGAAAAGTTCCATGTGTGAAGGCATAAAAAGAACATCGACTGTATTAAAAACCTCGTTCATGTATTTTCGATCAATAATTTGAATATGCATCATGTTTTGAGGTAAGTTTTCTAATAATTTCTTATATTTTTTATACCCGTGCATGATTCTTCCAAATGAAAATCCACCAACCCACACAAAGAATAAATCTTGGTTATATTTTGCGGTCTCCACAAATTCATCAAACCCTTTTCTAGTTTGAATTTGTCCGCATCCCAAAACAATGAATTTATCTACTGGAAGATGATATTTCTCTTTCAGTTTAACGATTTCATCTTTAGGAAGAGGAGCGAATTTATCGTGATCAACAAAGTTAGGAATATAGGTTATTTTTTCTCTAGAAATTTTAAGCTTTTCCAAGTCTTCAATAAAGCAAGGATTGACCACCACTAATTCATCAGCTTTACGATAAAATCCTTCTACATATTTATCAAAGACCCACTCTGCAAAACGAGGGAGTTTAATACTCTCATGGTTTTTAGCAGGAATAAAATGAACATAAACAATATTGAGATGCTTTTTATTCATCCTCATCCTGTACGATGGATTTACACTATGGATATGATAAATATCAAAATCTCTCTTTTTAGAGTTAATGGAAATATCAAAATCTTCTATCTTATTTACTAGATTAACTTGTTCACGATATGCGCTTCCAACACCTTGTCCTTTCGCGGATTCAGCCTTAGAAAGCATATTAATCTTTAACTTCATAAGTTAATTGTATATTAATAGCATAAAAAAGAAAGTGTTTATTTATTGTAAGCAAGTATCTTATAATTTAGATACTTTTGAGCATAAAGGAGGAAAAAGCATGATTAGTAAAAAACTCGCGATTGAAGTTCTTAATGAAATGCTATCCACCGGAAGTGATTATGCCGAAATATTTGTTGAATACACCACATCAAGTGGAGTTACCATTGAAAATGGTAAAGTATCTTCAAGTTCATTCAATATTACTTCTGGAGCAGGATTAAGATTATTAAAAGAGAATAGATGTGTATATGGTTACACTGCTGATTTAAGTAAGAAAAGTCTATTAACTTTAGCGTCATCTTTAAATAAATCATTTAATGATAAACGCTTATTAACTGTTGAAAAGTTGGACTTAATTAAATCTAAAAATAGAAACGTCATCGTTAAGTCTTATGATGATGTTCCACTTGAAGACAAAATCAAATTAGTTAGAGAAGGTACTGACGAAATTGCGTCTATGAATGATCCACGTATTGTGAGATCAATCGGAAGCTTTGGAAGTACACATAGAAAAGTAGAAATCTATAACTCTAAAGGTAAATGGTTCACAAGAGACAGTGAATTCGCTAGATTAGCCTATTCTGTAGTCGTCGCTGACGAAAATGGAATGGAAACTGGATTTGAAGGACCAGGATGCCAAATGGATATGTCTTACTTCAAAAACAACAAAGAACCAAGAAAAGTTGCATGTAAAGCTGCTGAAACCGCTCTACTTATGTTAACAGCCAAAGAATGTCCATCTGGAAAAATGCCAGTAGTTATTGGCAATGGTTGGGGTGGAGTCCTTTTCCATGAAGCATGTGGACATCCACTTGAAGCTAGTGCAGTTAGTAGAGGATTAAGCTGTTTCACTGGTAAAGAAGGGGAAATGATTGCCTCTCCAATCGTCACTGCGGTTGATGATTCCACTATTCCAAATGAATGGGGCTCAATTGATATTGATGATGAAGGTAATCTAGGAGAAAAGAGAGTCTTAATTAAAGACGGCAAACTCGTTAACTTTATGATTGATGACTTCAATGGAAGAAGAATGAACCGTCAAGGTAATGGTTCTTGCCGTAGACAAAACTATAAATACTGCCCAACAAGCCGTATGAGTAATACCTACATTGATAACGGTAAATCCACACCTGAAGAAATCATTGCTGCTACAAAATTAGGTTTATATGCAGTAGGTTTCAATGGAGGAAGCGTTGATCCAACCACTGGTGAATTCAACTTCGGTTGTTCAGAAGCTTACATTATTAGAGACGGAAAAATCTGTGAACCAGTTAAAGGCGCAACCTTAATTGGTAAGGGTGAAGAAATCCTTAAAAAGATTGATATGGTTGGAAATGATCTCGCCTTAGCTCAAGGTATGTGTGGCGCTGCTAGTGGTAGTATCCGCACGAATGTTGGTCAACCTACATTACGTATTAGTGAAATCACTGTTGGTGGTAGAGGAGGCGAGTTAAAATAATGAAATTTGATAAGTTTTTTGCCCTCTGCAAAGAAAAGGGTATTGAAGAAGCAGAAATCTCTGTTTATAACTCTTATTCATTATCATTCTCTTTATTCCATGGTGAAGTCGATTCCTATTCCAGTAGTGAATCTGCAACCTATTTAGCTAGAGGAATTTATAAGGGAAAATTAGGAGCAATTGTTTCTGACGTCTATAACAATAATCTCGCAGAAACATTTGTCGATAAAATTATTGAGAACGCTTCAGTGATTGAAAACGACGATCCTGTATTTATTTTCAAAGGAAGCGAAAAATACAGGAAAATCTCCACTTTTAATAAAGAATTAGGAAAAATTTCCGCAGATACAAAACTTAATTTGCTCTATGATTTAGAAAAGAAAATCAAAGAAGCAGATCCTCGCGTTATCGAAGTTGAATCTGTAGGCTATGAAGAAGGTAGCACTTCCTCTTTGATTTTAAATAGTCATGGATTAAAGCTCTCACAAAAGAACAACAATTTCATCTATTATGGCGGCGCAGTCGCTAAAGAAGGTGAACAAGTTAAAACAGGATTTGATATCTTCTTTGGAAACGATTTCTCCAAATTCAATGTTGACGAATTAGCAAAAAGTATTGTCAAGAAAGCAACAAGTAAATTAGGTGGATATCAATGTGAAAGTTCAACCTACAAAGCAGTTTTATCTCAAGACGTTGTTAAGTCACTTTTGTCAGCTTATGTTGCTAGCGCTATTGCAGAAGATGTCCAAAAGAACTCATCTTTGTTTGTGGGAAAATTAAATCAAAAAGTTGCTTCTAGAAAAGTAACAATTGAAGATAAACCACTTGCTAAAACAGTGTTCGCCCGTTCCTTTGATGATGAAGGTGTTGCTACAAGTAATATGCCTGTTATCAAAAACGGCGTGCTTATGAATTATTTCTATAACTTAACAACTGCCGCTAAAGATGATGTTCAAAGTAATGGACACGGATCTGTTGGTGGAGGAAGCAAAGTCTATACCTCAACCTGGTATTTAGAAATGAAACCAGGAAAGAAATCCTTAGATGAACTCTTCCAAGAAATTGGTAATGGTGTTTATATCACTGAAGTTCAAGGCTTACACGCTGGATTGAACCCAAGAAGTGGTAATTTCTCGCTTCAATCAACTGGATTCATGGTGGAAAATGGTAAAGTCACTCATGGATTAGATATCATCACTGTTTCAGGCAATTTAGTGGATCTCTTCCATAACATCACTTCTGTTGGATCTGATTCTAAAGAATTCATGTCAGGAATTAAATGTCCATCAGTAATTGTAAAGAAAATCAAAGTTTCTGGTAAATAGTACATATGAAATGAAGAAGGTAGACCTTTGGTCTACTTTTTTCTTTTCTTTTTTTATTTATTTAGTTTATAGTTCCGTTATATAATAACGGCAAGATGGAAGAAAACAAAAACATTCTAAAACAATGGGTAATCTCCGCGATTAACAATAGAAGTAGTAAGGAACTCAAAGAAATCTTTGAAACTATTCCTAATATCGATATTGCTGAAGCGATTGCAGATGTAGAAGATCCAAAACAACTTCTATACATTTTTAGAGTGGTTGGAAGCGAATACTCTGCTGAATTCTTTGCGGAACTTTCTCCAGAACAACAAGAAATCATCATTAACGCTTTCTCTGATAAAGAATTAATCGCTCTTATTTCTGATTCCTACGCTGATGATATCGTTGACACTATTGAAGAAATGCCTGCAAACATTGTTAATAGAGTGTTAAAAGCTTGTCCAAAAGACTTAAGAGGCGACGTTAATCGCTTACTTAACTATAAAGAAAACACTGCTGGTTCAATAATGACCACCGAATTTATCGAAATGAAAGATTCGATGAGTGTTAAAGAAGCTATTGAAACTATCAGAACCAAAGGAAAAGACGCAGAAACCGTCTATACCATCTTTGTTAGAGATAATAAAAGAACCCTTGTTGGCACTGTTGAATTATCTGACTTAATCTTTGCCAAAGAAGATGAACTCTTAGGAGAAATCATGGACAAAGACTTTGTTTCTTGTAATGTTAACGACGACCAAGAAGATGTTGCTAAAAAGTTCAAACGTTATGACTTAACTGCTATGGCAGTAGTAAATAGTGAAAATAAGATCGTTGGTATTATTACTATCGATGACGTTGTCGATATTATGGAACAAGAAGTCAGCGAAGATATCGCTCACATGGCGGCTATTACCGACATGGAAGATCCATATCTTAAAACACCAACTTTAAAGCTTGTTCTTAAATGTGTGCCTTGGATTATCGCATTAATGATTCTTCAAGTCTTCACCACTTTAGTCTTATCAAGATTCGAAACAGTTATCGCACAATTTGCAATTCTTGCGGTCTTCACTCCTCTTATCATGGACGCAGGAGGAAATTCTGGTGGACAAACCACCACTATGATTGTTCGTTCTCTTTCTTTGGATGAATTCTCAAGAAAAGACTACGGTAAAGTCATTTGGAAAGAATTACGCGTTGCTTCAATTATTGCAGTTATAGTTGCGTTATTTTCATTTGGCTGGTTAATGTTTGAAATGTCAGTTGGTATCGTAGATACAGAAAGTATAAAAGCATTAGGAAGAGACAGTATTTATGCTGATATGGCATTTATTGCTATGCTTGTATCTTCAACCTTATTTGTCACTATGATCATTTCAAGACTTGTCGGCGCATCTCTTCCATTCCTTGCAAAGCTCATAAAACTTGATCCTGCAGTCATGTGTGGACCAATTACTACTACTGTTGTAGATATCGTTTCACTTTGTACTTACTTCATTATGTGGGTTTTCGTAATTGCTCCTCAATTAGGTATATTGGTTAATTTATGAAATTAACTCCTGAAAGAAAAGAAAACTTAGAAAATATGTATCAAACCCTTCTTAACGATGAAAGAGTCAAGAAGATGAAAGATATACCAATGCATTTTGGTTCAAATTGTTATGAACATTCTTTTAAAGTTGCTAGACTCGCAATCAAAAGAGCGTTAAGACATAAAGAAGTTAATATTGAAGCATTATTAATCGCTGCGATATTCCATGACTATTATCTCTATGATTGGAGGGTTGAAAAAGATAAGAAGAGATCTCATGCTTCTAAACATCCATATATCGCTGCTGAACAAGCTGAAAGAGATTTCAAAATCTCTAAAGAATCAAAGAAAATCATTAATTCCCATATGTGGCCAATCAATTTCAAAGATTTCCCAAATAGTAAGGAAGCTCGTATTCTCACTCTAGCGGATAAAGCAATCGCTACAGTGGAATTCATGTCCTCCACAAAAAGTAAGAAAAAACATCGTGAAGAGACATTAAAAGAAATAAGTACACTGTTTTAATAAAAACAAGTAATATAGTTATTGGTTTGTTATGAACAAAAATAAGGTTATATCCCTTGTTGGATTAGTTATCGTTGTTTTTCTTTGGGGCATCGCCCCTGTCTTTTCAAAATATGTATTTGATAACGGTTACTATTCCCCTGCTTTATTAGTTACTCTTAGAGGCGCCTTATCAATTGTGGTGATGGGAGTTTTCATCCTTATCACAAAAGGTTTCAAAGAAGTTAAAAAAGCATATTTAATCTGTATTCCCGCTGGAATAATCTTAGGAGCAGCGTATTTATTCCAATTCATTGGTTTAGAAACCACCACTCCTGCTAAAAATACATTCTTAGAATCATTATCTTGTATTGCGGTTCCTGTTTGTATGTTTTTACTAGTAAGAGAAAAACCAACTTTAGCCTCTATAGGTGCTGCTATTATATGTTTAGTTGGTTCATTTGTTTTATGCGGAAATGGTTTAGATTTCTCCGCTATGTTTACCGCTCCTACAACTGGAGATATTTTAAGCGCTATAGCGGGTATCCTTTTTGGTATCGATATTGCCTTTACTAAGGTGTTTGCCAAAGGAAAGAACCCACATGTATACGTCTTTTTCCAACTCATTATCTTGACAATAATGGCCTTAATCTATTCCTTATCATTTGAAAGACCGTTATTATTCTCTTATAGATGGGATAACTTACTTATCCTCGTCTTCTTAGGTGTTTTCTGCACCGCCTATTGTTGGGTTACTAGAACCATTTGTATTCGTAACGTCAGTGCGGTTACCTGTGCAGTCTTAATGCCTATGAGTGCAGTTATTTGTACTTTAGCAAGTATCATCTTTAGATTAGAATCATTTTCTTGGAATGTTGTGGTTGGAGGTGTGATTATCACCTTCGCGATCGTCCTAAGTGGAATATATGATGCGATAAATGAAAAGAAAAAGGAGACAGCAAATGAGCAAAATTAATGTTTATAGTGAAATTGGTAAACTCAAAACTGTTTTACTTCATGAGCCTGGAGATGAAATCCATAATCTGACTCCAAAAAGATTAGATGATTTACTCTTCGATGATATTCCTTGGCTTCCTTTAGCAAAAAAAGAACATCAACAATTTGCAAAAACCTTTATCGATAATGGTGTACACGTCGTGTACCTAGTTGATTTAGTAAGTGAAGCTATTGATGCATCTAAAGAAGTCAAAGAACAATTCATTCTTCAATTTGTCAAAGAGGCAAATATCAATTCAGATGCGATTAATAAGCTAGTAATTGAGTATTTACATAAATATGAAGACACGAAAGAGTTAGTAAAGAAAACAATCGCTGGAATCAAAAAGAAGGAACTTCCTACATGTGAAAAGTCCACTTTGCGGGATTTGATTGATGACAATGAGTTCGCTACTGACCCAATGCCAAACCTCTATTTCCAAAGAGATCCATTTGCATCGGTCGGTAACTCCATCTCCCTTAATAGCATGTACTCCATCACACGAAGTAGAGAAACAATCTATGGAGAATATATCTTTAAGTATCATCCAATTTATAAAAATACACACCTCGTGTATACAAGAGATGATGTGAAGAGCATTGAAGGTGGAGATATCCTTATCTTAAATAAATCCACCATTCTTGTTGGTGCTAGCCAAAGAACTACCCCACTAGCGATTGAACAATTCGCAAAAAACGTATTAAATGAATCATTTAAAACTATCGTTGTTCTTTCAATTCCTAAAGCAAGAACATTCATGCATTTAGACACTGTGTTCACCCAAGTTGATGTTGATAAGTTTACAATCCATAAAGGTATTCTTAACGAATTAGAAATCGTTGAAATCAAAAAAGGCGAAAAAGATAAACTTAAAGTTACTCACATTAAAGAGAAACTTGTAGATGTCTTAGAAAGACACGTTGGTAAGAAGATAACTTTAATTCCTGTAGGTGGAGATGATGCAATATCCGCGGATAGAGAACAATGGAGCGATGGAAGTAACACAATTGCTTTAGCCCCAGGAATAGTCATTGCCTATGAAAGAAACGATATAACAAATAACATATTAAAAGAAAACGGAGTCAAAGTATTTGAAATACCATCAAGTGAACTCTCTAGAGGTAGAGGGGGACCAAGATGTATGTGTATGCCACTAGAAAGAGAGGACATTGAATAATATGATCAAACAAAAACACTTACTTACTTTACTCGATTACTCACCAGAAGAAATCTTGGAATTAATCGATTTAGCAAAACAGTTAAAAGAGGAAAAGAAAAAAGGTATTCCTCATCGTCACTTTGAAGGAAAGAACATAGTTCTTCTCTTTGAAAAAGATTCTACAAGAACAAGATGTTCGTTTGAAGTAGCCGCTAGTGATTTAGGAATGAACGCTGTATATATCGGTAGTAGCGGTTCCCAAATGGGAAAGAAAGAATCCATCAAAGACACTGCTAGAGTGTTAGGAAGAATGTTTGATGGCATTGAATACCGTGGATTTGAACAAAAGACAGTGGAATGTTTAGCACAATATTCTAATGTCCCTGTTTGGAATGGTTTAACAAATGAATACCATCCAACCCAAATGCTTGCTGACTTCTTAACCATATTAGAGCATAAAGGTCATTTAAAAGGCATCAAGATGGCGTATTTCGGTGATGGAAGATATAACATGGGTAATTCCTACTTAATCACTTCCGCTAAACTTGGTTTAGATTACCGTATGGTGGGACCAAAAGAATTATGGCCAAATGAAGAACTTAGAAATAAGTGCTTAGAAATCGCTAAAAAGACAGGCGCTAAATTAACATTCACCGAAGATGTTAAAGAAGGTGCCAAAGATTGCGATGTCATCACCACTGACGTTTGGGTGTCTATGGGTGAACCAGATGAAGTTTGGGCTGAAAGAATCAAACTCTTAAAACCATATCAAGTTAATAAAGCCATTATGGATATGGCGGACCCAAAAGCGATCTTCATCCACTGCTTACCAAGCTTCCATAACTTAGAAACAAAGATTGGTATGGAAGTATATAAGAAATTTGGACTTAATGGTCTTGAAGTTACTGAAGAAGTATTTGAAGGCCCACAATCAGTAGTCTTTGATGAAGCCGAAAATCGCATGCACACAATTAAAGCAGTGATGCTTGCGACAATGCGAAATTGGTATAAATAAGTAATATAAAAAAGATGCCCCTTCTTTCAAAAAGAGGGGCTTTCTTTATACGTTATTCGTAAAGTTGATAGTTATCTAACTCAACCCATTTAGGGTGAATTGCTTTTACTTTTTCTAACGCTCGATTGAAGAGCACTAGTTCAGTGTGTTTTAAGTTGTTAGGTACTGATTTATACGCTTTAACAACTTTCTTACACGCTAAGATGCATTCACTTAATGAGCCATCAAGGATACCTGCCATTAAGATATAAGTTCTAATAACTGGTAAGGAGTTATCGTTTGACAATTCTCTTCTTAACGCGAATGGAACTTTCTCTTCATAAAACGATAAGACTTCTTGTTTTTCTTTAGAACATATAAATGCATAGATATATTGTGCTTTCGCGCTTAAGGTTGCTTTAGATGTTAATTCTTCGCTATGTTCATCAATTTCTTCTAATAACTTAAACGCTTCATCATATTCTTCATTTTCTAAACAGACAGAAACTTTGTTTAATGCGAATTCAGGAATGAATTTTGGAGCAGCGTTTTCATTTCCATTTTCACTTACTTCAACTTCACCAATATTATTAGCCTCAAGAACTTTGTTGAAGTTTTCAACATTCTTAGCTTTGAGTAAGCGATATCCATCGGTCATTGAATCCATCTTAACAGGGACGATGTTATAAATAAGCATCATGAAGACGATGATTGACATGGTTAAGAACAAATAAGCAATATCGGATTTCCAACCATTGAAGTTTTTATAAGAGAAGAACATATACATTCCTACAGCGATAAAGGCTGCATTAAAGATGGAACCATAAAGAATATATGGATATGGGTTTGGTTTAGCTTTCTTTTTATAGTTAGGAACGATTTTGGTTTCTCCAGTAAGCCCATCATATCCACCAAATTTGAATTTCCATTTTCCGTTATCCTTATAAAAGGTGAAATAGAATAAACAAATAGAGATAATTTTATATCCACCTGTCTTAGCGCCTAAGACATGGCCAAATCCTTCTAAGATTCCACCAGCAAGGATTCCACCTAAAACAGAACCAATGATGTATAAACCATAAAACACTACTGCAGGATCTTTAGTTCTGAAATAGGAATATTGAAAGTGGTTTTGAAGAACAGTAAAACCATAGAGTATCGCTATTCCAAAGATTGCAAGATAGAATAATAAGCCAATAACGTTTTCTTTTTTCATAATTAGTTGAATATATATTATAAACAAGAAATATAAATTTCTCTTACAACTTTTTCATCCATGTCCTTTTTATGATGTTTAATTACTCTAGTTCCATTTCTAGAAACAGAATTAATAAGAACTTCAACATCATCTTTATTAAATCCAATTTCACTTAATCTAGAAGGCATATCAAGTTTATGGAAATAATCTTCAATTCTTTTAATAGTTTCTATCGCCGTTACTTCTTTGTTATCTAAAGATAAATTGAAACAACGATTACCAAGAAGAGCGAATTTATCTAAATCATATTTGTAATAATATTTAGCCCAGCTTGGAAATAAAATTGCTAAGCCACATCCATGTGCGACATGGACAAAATGTCCGCTTAAAGGATGCTCAAGTTGATGAACAGGCATAGAATATCCTTTTCCTACACTTGTAATTCCATTATGAGATAAAGAACTAGCAAGCATTAATCTAGCGCGATATTCATAATTCATAGGATCGTTATAACAAAGTAATCCCACTTCAAAAACATTCTTTAATAGACCTAACGCGAATTCATCAGCGAGTTCATGTTCCTCACTATAAGAGAAATATCTTTCTAAAGTATGCATTAAGATATCAACAATTCCATACGCAGTTTGTTCTTTATTAACAGTAATAGTGAGTTCAGGGTTTTCAATCGCGAACACTGGTCTAACTAAATCAGAATTAAATCCCATTTTCATTCCAGTCTCATCATCTTGGATAACACAGCTATTAGATAATTCACTTCCCGCTGCAGAAATAGTAAGAATAACTCCTATTGGTAAAGCATGATCTACTTCTCTTCTATGGAAATTAAAATCTTTAATATCACCATCGTTATCATAGTTCACTGCGATACATTTTGCAGTGTCAATAACAGAGCCTCCACCTATAGCCAAAATGAAGTTAATTTTATGTTGTCTAACAAGGTCAATTCCAACCTGAACAAGATCAAAAGTTGGGTTCGCTCTAACACCTTCTAAAATGTGATATTTGACTCCCTTTTCTTTAAGGGAAAATTCTACTCGATTAAGTAGTCCATTTTGTCTTACTGAACCACGTCCAATAACCACTAAAACATTATCAATTTTTCTCTCGCTTAAAATAGCACCAACAGAGTTCTCAGTGCCTCTTCCAAAATATATCTTAGTTGGGGAATAAAATGTGAAATTATTCATGATTTTCCGCTAATTTTATGGCTTTTTGCACATTTTTTTCAAAATTTTTGCTGTCAATGAAGCTAAAGCTATTAGTCAAACCTTGGATGGTTTTATGACGATAATTTTCAAAGTAATAAACAGTGCTATTACCATATCCATAAGCATAGAATCTACTGATCGATTTTTTTGTGCCTAATGATAAGATTTTACCTGTATCAATTTTGTTAATAAATCTAAGTCCCGCAATATAGAAATTGTTATAAATGAATTCATAAAAAAGTTCTTTACCGGCACTATTGATTGAGGCATTCACAAAGGCCTCGTTATCCTTATAATATTTGAACACTAATTGGACCATTGAAAGGTAATCTTCAGCGTTTACCACTCCTGGTATTTTTTCTTCCAAAAAAACTTGAGCCAATAAGTCATAAATATCGTGATAATGGTAATAAAATGTTTTTCTACTAATACCGCATTTCTTGGACAACTTCAAAACACTGATGGAGTCAATTGGTTGAGTAGCCATCATCTCTTTTAAAGCAAGGGCAAGCGCGTGTTCAGTTTTCATACTTATTTAAGATTACAGTATTCCTTAGCGACTTCACTACCAACGGCAGCGTTGTTTAATACCAATTTGATGTTGCTCTCTAAGGAATCTCCTCCAGTGAGTTCAACAATAGTCTTAAGTAAAAATGGGGTGCATTCTTTTCCTTTAACACCTTCTTCATCCATTTTCTTTAATGCGGTAGCGATCGCATTATCAATAACTTCTTTTTTCATTTCATATTGTTCTGGGATTGGATTGGTTAAAAGAATTCCACCCACTAAAGAGTTATCTCTTTTAGCTTTGATGATTTTCGCCATTTCTTTGGCGTCTTCAACTTTGTAATCAACTTTTAATCCAGAGTGAGAATTATAGAAAGCTGGAAGTTCTTCAGTTTTAAATCCAAGAACTGGAACACCCATGGTTTCTAAATATTCTAATGTTAATGGTAAGTCTAAGATGGCTTTTGCTCCAGCGCACACCACTGTAACATTGGTCTTTGCTAATTCTTGTAAGTCCGCAGAGATATCAAATGTTTCTTGAGCTCCTCTATGAACTCCACCAATACCACCAGTAACAAATACTTCAATACCAGCTTGGTTAGCTAAGATCATTGTGGTAGCAACTGTAGTTGCTCCCCATAATTTCTTTGCGTATACAACAGGAAGGTCTCTTCTAGAAACTTTAAGAACACCTTTTCTTTTACCAAATTGTTCAATTTCTTCTGGAGTCATACCAATGATTGGTTCACCATCAATGATTCCAATTGTGGCAGGTACCGCTCCATGACTTCTAATAACTTCTTCAACCTTTAAAGCTGTTTCTACATTTTTAGGATAAGGCATGCCATGTGAAATAATCGTACTTTCTAACGCTACGACTGGTCTATTTTCCTTAAGAGCCTTACTAACTTCTGGATTAATTTTCATTCTATATATTCTCCTAATTTTTGAGTTCCATATTATTCTAATATACTTTGAGGTTTTGAGATACAAATATTCATCTAATTATATTTTTGTCTCTTTTTTAAATAAAAAAGTATAAGATATTTACTATGAAACATCATTCACATCAAGAAAGTGAAGGAAAAATAGAAAGATATTCACCTGAGTTTTCTTTTGGTTTATCAACTGAACAAGTTAATAAAAGAAAAGAAGAAGGAAGAGTGAATGTCGCTAAAAGTCCCACTAATAAAAGCTACACTCAAATCATTTTAGGTAACGTCTTTACCTTTATTAATATGCTCATGATCGCAATGGCGGTCATCATGGTGATCTTTGTTGGACCATCAGTTATTTTAAATTTGTTGTTCCTTGTCATTCTTTTCTTCAATACCTTGATAGGGACAATTCAAGAAATCAAATCCAAACGCACAGTTGATAAACTCAAACTCCTCAATGCTTCTAAAATCAAAGTTAGAAGAAATGGAGAGATTGAAGAAATCAATCCAATCGATATCGTCCTTGATGATGTGATTATCCTTAATCCAGGAGATCAAATCCCAGTTGATGGATATCTTTTAGAAGAAGACAAAGTACAAATCAATGAATCTCTTCTTACTGGTGAATCTTTCCCAGTTAAAAAGAGCCTAGGAGATAAAGTTTATGGGGGTTCTTTCGTCGTAAGCGGCACAAATTCCTTTAGAGCGGACAAGATCGCTAACGATACATATATCCAATCAATTGAATCAAAAGCTAGACTCGCTAAACAACCAAAATCCAAACTCATGGTGGCGATTAAAAAGATTATCCGCACTATGGCGTATATCGCTATCCCTCTTGCAGTCGTCGTTTTCTTCAATGAATTCTTACATGGTATTAGAGATCCTCAAGGATTACCAATGACCTCATCATTCTGGGGAGAAAAATCCTTAATGAGTAATGCGATATTATATAGCAGCACCACGATTACATATATGATTCCTGCTGGTATGGCGTTATTAGCCTCTATTGCTATGGCGACCGGTGTTGTTAAACTTGGAGAAAATAACGTCCTTGCTCAAAACTTATATTCTGTTGAATTACTTTCTAGAGTAAACACTCTTTGTTTAGATAAAACAGGTACTCTTACCGATGGCACGATGACTTGTGAATCATTTGAACTATATGATGACAAGGTCAAAGAAGAAGAGTTAGAAAAACTCATCTCTTCATATTTAAGTGCCTTTAAGGCAGATAATGGAACTTCACAAGCTCTTATCTCTCGCTTTGGAAATAAAAGACATTTTGAAATTGAACAAACCATCCAATTCAATAGCAGCCGTAAATTCTCCGCTGTTAAATTTAAGGGTTTAGGCTGGTATTCTTTAGGCGCTCCTGATTACTTAACTGGAGATGAAAGTGTTTTAAAACACGTTAACGAATTAGCGAGTAATGGTCTTCGTATCGTTTTACTTGCAAAGATTGATGAAGAATTTACTAACGAAGATATCCTTCCAGGAAAACGTCATAATATCGCTCTATTTGTTAATAGAGACACCATTAGACCAGAAGTCTATGACACCATGAAATGGTTTAAAGAAAATGATGTAGATATCAAAGTTATCTCTGGAGATAACATCCACACTGTTAGCTATATTGCTAAACAAAGTGGTATTGATAATTGGGATAAGACTGTCGACTTCTCTAAACTCACAAAAGATGACAATTTAGAAGAAATCGTTATGAATAACGCGATCTTTGGTCGAGTTAATCCTGATCAAAAAGCAGAAATCATTTCTATTCTTAAGAAGAATGGAAGAATTACCGGTGTTACGGGTGATGGAATTAACGACTTATTAGCCTTCAAACAGGCAGATTGCTCTATCGCTTTAGCAAGTGGCACACCTGCTACTAAAAACGTCGCTAATCTCATTCTTTTAGATTCTAACTTCGCAAATATGAAAGAAGCTGTCTTCCAAGGAAGAAGAGTGGTTAATAACATTCAAAGATCTTCCACTCTCTTTGTTATGAAAGACTTCTTATGGTTATTTATTACCTTATTACCAATCTTCTTAGGTATTACCCACGTTATCGAGCCAACTGTCATGACTATTGTCAATGTCTTCATTACTGGTATAGCAAGTCTCTTCTTAGCGTTAGAACCAGACAGAACCAGATTTAAAGGTGACTTCTATAAGAACGTTATCAAAACTGCACTTACAAGTGGATTCTATATGTTTGTGCCAGTTATGCTTGTTATCGCTACATATTTGATTAGTCAAATAAGTGTGAATGGTAATTTTGTTATCGGATATGAAGGACCGTTAATCAATGGGGTTGCCAATATGAAGACATCATTCTTAGGAAGTGAAGTCACTAACCTTGGTTGGGTTTCAGTTGTCGCAATATGTGTCACTATCAGTGGCTTCATCATCTTCTTTAACAACTGTCGTCCATTCACCAAATTTAGAATGGTGTTATTCGTTTCCACTTTAGCGTTCGTCTTGCTCATCCTATATATGATTCCAGATTTCTTTATCATTAGTGGCACTGATTTATTGAACGCGATTGATATCAAGGCAAATGGAATTAAATCTATCTTCTTCTACGCTTATAATCACTTAGGTGAAAACGCTAGATTTGGCTTATATGGAAAGATGACTCTTACACAAGGGTTATTCGTACTATTATATTGTTTATCGGCATATCCACTATTCCTGTTGAATCAAAAGTTCTCAGGAAAAGTTGTTGATAGACTTCTCTTCTCAAAGAGAGACTTCTCTGATGAATAATAAAAAACGTCCTCACTGAGGGCGTTTTCATTTGCCAACTAGGGCAGTTATCATCCTAGATCGCTGCATCCATTTCCGAAGAAATGCGTCGTGGTCGTACACTGGTTCTCCACCTTTGGCAACATTATTATATCAAACATTTCGTGTTTGGATATAGTTATTTAACGTTATATGTAATGTATATGGTCTTAATCCAAGCTTTTTTTGAATCATTACCATCGATTTGAATAGATACTTTAATAAATCCTCTATCTTTTCCTCCACGCCTTAAGTAGTAATTAAATGTATCTTTATAAATAGGATCTTTTCGATAGTCGAAATAATTTTTTATTCCATTAGGAACCAAACGAAGATCTCTGACTTTTAAATCGTGACCATATTCAACAATGTGATCAATCCTTGATTCGTTGCTTCTCGCTCTATCATCAGTTAAATATAGATCATAACCATGATTTCTTTATCTCTTCAATCAAATGTTCTGGGTTGTAGTATCTCGGCTTTCTTCTTGTCATATTGTAGTTCAATAATAAAGCCATTTTTAAAGCATGTTCAAGACTTATTTTTTGACCTACAAAATTATCACTATATTTATATTAATTTAGTACAAAGTATTAAGTTAATAGAAATATACTAATATAAATATGGTGATAAAAATTTGCATATTTTTTTCTTGTTGATATTTGTGTAATAAGCGATAACATAAAAGTGGGATAACTTATGAAGAACAAGAGAAAAGCAAAGAACACAAAAGCAATAAATAAGAATAAAGAATCATCTATTCAAAAAGAGACTTTGTTACAGATGGATAAATCAATGAAGAACATCAATAAAGGCGAAGTATACGGCCCAATTGATTTGAAACAATAAAATATCCATATAAGAAAATACAAGGCCTCAGTCGCCTTGTTTTTTCAATTCCCTTTTATGTTTGAAATACTCTTTTAATAATGAAGAACATTCTTCACTTAATATTCCGCCTTCTATATGTGGGTAATGATTTAAGTTCATAATATCTAAGAAGTTAATAGAGGAAGATACCGCTCCACCTTTTGGGTCACTTGCACCATAATAGACATTTCTAATATGAGATTGATATATTGCTCCCATACACATAAGACATGGTTCAGTTGTTATATAAATATCACAATCCACTAGCCGCCAACTATTAAGCTTCTTGTTTGCTTTTCTAATCGCTTCTATTTCTGCGTGAGAAGTAACATCGTTCTTACTTTCTCGATGATTAAAACCACGAGCGATAATCTTGTCGTCTTTAACGATTACTGCTCCTATTGGTACTTCGTCCATTTTAGCGGCTTTCTTAGCCTCTAAAATAGCCTTTTTCATATAGAGCTCTTTTTTATCTTCCATAAAAAACAAAACCGTCACACATGACTAAGATACTTAAGGCTGCTACATTCCTGTCCTGACCTGGTTCATAGTTAACCATCGTAACGGCAAAGTTATAATATCATATATTTAAAAATATTGTATAGAACTAATATATTAGTTTGTTATTGATAGAAACTAAATAAATGTATATAATCATTCTTGCGAGTTTCAAAAGAAGCACGCATTAATGGGTCTATAGCTCAGTTGGGAGAGCACCTGATTTGCATTCAGGGGGTCGAGAGTTCGAGTCTCTTTAGATCCACCATTATGGCTGAGTAGCTCAGTTGGCTAGAGCAGGAAGTTCATACCTTCAAGGTCGGCGGTTCAAATCCGTCCTCAGCTACCAAATAAAAAAGTATGTCGGAGTTATACATAGATTCCGATTTTTATTTTATAAAACGTTTCATGAAGTAATATTGTTGACACTCAATAATATTGAACTACAATAATGAGCATGAAAAAGATACAAGCTTTCACTCTATTAATAATATCGTTACCACTATCGATTACTTGTTGTGGACAAAATGAGTCACCAACAAATAATGATCCAGTAGAAAAGACATACACTGTTACTTGGATTAATGATAATGGTGATGTTTTAGAAATAGATGAAAATATGAAAAAGGGCGAACTCCCTACCTATGATAGTGGTATCCCAACTAAAGAAGATGATGAAACATATACCTATACTTTTAATGGTTGGACACCAGAAATCAAAGAAGTAGAAGATGAAGATCAAATATACACTGCGACATATACATCAAAAGAAATACCACCTGAAAGTGGAATTGAAGAATATGAACTCCCAGTCTTTTCTATTTGGACAAAAGATAACACTCCTATCACTTCCAAAGAAGTATATGTAAACGCGACAATGCATATCACTAACGCTCAAGAATATAACGAAAAAGGTTTAACCCTTGGTATAAGAGGAAGAGGCAACTATTCCTGGAGTGGTACTGAAAAGAAATCATACCGTATTAAATTTGATAACAAATATCAGCCATTAGGGCAAGGTAATGGACCTTGTAAATCTTGGACATTACTAGCAGTCCACTGCGATAAATCACTTTTAAGAAATGACGCTGCCTTCTATTTTGGTAGACACCTCTCTAACCTTGGTTTCATCTCATCCTCCTCTTTTGTGGAACTGATGTTAAATGGAGAATATCAAGGTGTATATGAGTTATGTGATCAAATGCAAGTTAATAAATATCGCGTTGCGGTAGATGATTCTGGAGAAGATGAGGATATAGGATATCTTGTGGAATTAGATAAGAATGCTTCTGAAGATGTTGTTACCCTCACAAGTGGTCTCACCTTTGAAATCAAATCCGACTATATGAATGAATCACAAGTAGAGTTCATCACCGATTACTTAAATCAATGTGAAACCGCGATTAAAGGTGGAGATCAAACCACAATCGAATCTTTGATTGATATTGACTCTGCAGTGGATGCATATCTTGTTGAAGAACTCTTTAAAAACCTTGATGTTGGTTGGGGATCTTTCTACTACACCAAACCAAAAGGAGGAAAACTTTCTTTTGGACCAGTATGGGATTTTGATTTAAGCGCTGGAAATGCTGATAGTGATTATAACGAATCATCCTTTAGATCATATAAATATACATATGTAGGAAATAAGAAATATAGCAAATACATGCAACAACATACTTGGTATCTTTCTTTAAGAAAACAAGAATGGTTCAATAACCTCATCAAAGAAAGATGGTTTGAAATCGTAGATATCGCTAGTGATACAGTCACTCATATCAATGAAATGAAAGAATCATATATCAATTCCTTCAATCGTAACTTTGAAAGATGGAATATCTTCAATCAAAAAATCAACCGCGAACCAACTTCAGTAATGAATATCAAAACATTTGTTGGACAGGTTGATTATTTGACTAATTGGTTAAGTAATAGAATTGATTGGTTAACCAAGTTCTATAATGGTGAAGTAAACGATATCAAATAAATAGATTACGCTATAAGAAAGCCCTTATTTTGCGTATAATCCATGAAGATTGCAGTATTCCAAAACACGTAATACTTTTTCTTCTGGAAGTAATGCAAATTTAGCTTCTGGTTTATCTCCTGGGTGTAATCTTTTTCTTTGGTTGCCCATATTGGTTTCAATCATAATCCATTCAATATAATGAGCGTCCATCATTGGATGTTCAACTTCCCCAACTTTGACAGTGACGATGTTGTCTTTGATCTCATATACAGGGATATGTTTTTCAT
The DNA here is from genome assembly GCA_900314865.1 of uncultured Erysipelotrichaceae bacterium. Classification (GTDB taxonomy): domain Bacteria; phylum Bacillota_I; class Bacilli_A; order RFN20; family CAG-826; genus UBA2450. Next base: position 77,518 of record OMWW01000001.1, read on the forward strand.
GAGCCCCTTCACTTGTGTTAACAGGAATCTCTTCCATTATTTCACCACAACAAAAGGTTGGGATATGTTTGTCGTTAACAATCGCAATAATCTTACCGCAGTGTTTACATTTATAGAATGTCATATGTCTATATACCTCTATATTTAATATAAAACAAAAGTACCAGTGTTGGTCAACAAAATACATTTGTCAAAAAGTTACTAATACCTAAATTAATGATTTTTGTAATAACAACTCGTCAATAAATAGATTTTGAAGATATGTACTAAGTAATATCTTTTACTCATAAAATAATAAATGGTAAAATAAAAAAATGATTAAATTTTTTAATAGTAAGAACGATGTACAAGAATTTAAAGAGGAACTAATAAAATTAGAGCATGTCTCCTCTCCAATAAAAGATATTTTAGAGAAATCTAATTGTGTTTCTTATTCTTTTACTGTTAACAACAGCGAAGAAAAAATATCTTTTAAAGATTCTTTTGTTCTTCTTGTCAACATCAAAGATTCTTCTAGCGTTTACTTTGTTTTTGATTCTAAATCATTCAAAAAAGATGAGGCGCTAGAAAAAATATCATATCTAAAAAGTATTGAAATCCTTGATATCAGCAGTTGCAAAAACAAAACATATCAATTGTTCAAAATAGCAAAACAATACAATCCATATTTTATTGTCTATAAATCTAAAAACGGATATCCTTTGTTCCCTCAAGAAGTGTTAGATATTAAATATGCATCAGAAATGTTTGACTCTCCTTTGTTTTATATCGACCGAGAACTTAGAATAGAAAACCACAATGTGGCAATCAATAATGAAAAACAAATAACCACCGCTATTTATTTGAATCAAAAAATAAAGAATTTATTTAAGAAAAACAAAAAAATAGAAGAAACAGCAGAAAACGCTTCAGTTGATTCAATAAAGTCAAAAAGCGAAAACAATTCCGAATATTTAACTTACGAACAAGACCTCGAAGATACAATTCAAATTGAAAAAAAGAAAAATAAAATAAGTTTTAAAGAGATATATAAAAACTATATTGCATTAGATATCAATAACATCAAAAAGAACAGATACCATTACTTATTTTTAAGTATATCGTCATTCTTGTTTGGGTTTGCATCCGCAGTTGGGTTTGCTAATGTCTTAATTCAAAAAACGATTGCGATATTATTGTTTTTTGGGGCATTTATAGGATTATTCTTGATGACTTTTATATATATTGATTATTTAAAGATTAAGAAACTAAAAGATAAAATGTTTATCTATAGCATTCTTTTTAATATAATCGGGATTGCTTTTGCAATAGCGGTGACAATGTTGTTTTATCAACTAGATCAAAGCGGGATAAAAGACATCATAGGTACTGGCAAATTAATTTGTTTTGTTATCGGAACTGGCTTTTTGGCAATAATAATAGCTGTCACCTTAGCATATCTAATATATTCAGCTAAAAAGAAAAATAAGAATGATTAAATTTACACACATGATGTGTATGTTTAATTATTGCAGTGATTGCATTTAAAGACCACAAACAATAAAGAACTGTTTTGTAAATAAGCAATTCGTTGTTTTTTATTAATATATTTATATGTTATCTACACACGTGATGTGTATATCTAACAAGATTCAATCTTTATTGCTAGCAGCAATATTTTCATCGCTTCTTTCAGTTCATCCATTTCCATATATGAAGGCGCGAGTCTAATATGACTGTTACTTGGATCATTATGATATGGATAAGCACATCCAGCATCAGTGAGTTTTAATCCTGCTTCTTTACATCTACTAATGACTTCTTTGGCCTTATTAGGAACATATAAAGAAATGAAATATCCTCCATGAGGTTTAGTAAAGCTACATAAGTCTTTTACTTCTTCCAAAGAAGATAAGATATATTCAAACTTAGGTCTTAAGATATCCGCATGTTTTTTCATCTGTGATTTAATACCATCTAAATCTTTGAAATATCTTACATGTCTAAGTTGATTGACTTTGTCATAACCAATAGTCTTAATCTCTAAATGCTTTTTGATATCTTTAAGGTTATTAGAGGATGCGGCTAAAGCGGCGATACCACTACCAGGGAAAGAGATCTTACTTGTAGAAATGAATTTATAAACAATATCTTCGTTATTATATTTCTTCGCTAAAGAAAGAATTTCAGGAATATGGTCTTGTTTATCTTCATAGAGATGATGAACAGAATAAGCGTTATCCCAATAGATTCTAAAATCTTTCGCCTCTGGTTTAAGCTTCGCGAAACGTTCCACTACTTCGTTTGAATATGTTGTTCCAGTTGGATTTGAATATTTAGGAACACACCAAATACCTTTGACACATGGATCTTTGATATATTCTTCAATCATATCCATATCTGGCCCATCTTCATTAAGAGGAATGTTAATCATTTCAATTCCTAAATGTTCACAAATAGCGAAGTGTCTATCATATCCAGGAACTGGACATAGCCATTTAATCTTTTCTAATTTACTCCAAGGAGTGGAGCCACATATTCCATATAAAAATGCATCAGATATACATTCATACATCACATTTAAAGATGAATTACCAAAGATGATGATGTCTTCTTTATTTACTTCACTTAGTTCTGCAAGTAATTCTTTACATTCTTCTAGTCCAGTAAGACCACCATAGTTACGAGAATCAACTCCATAGGTGTCACTTAAAGAAGAATGGGAGTTTAATACATCCATCATATCCATGCTTAAATCTAATTGTGCTTTAGATGGTTTGCCTCTAGACATATCTAAAGAAAGATTACGTGATTTAAGTTCTTTAAATTGTTTCAATAATTGCTCTTTACTCATAATTTAGGACCATGTTCTTTAAGTAACAAACCTCTTGGGTTGTTTTCATATTTTTTAAAGTTAGAAATGAATTTATAGGCGAGTTCTTTCGCTTTATTCTCATATTCAACTTTATTTTGATAAGTGTCTTTTGGATCTAATATCTTTGGATCAACACCTGGTAAAGATGTTGGTACCTTGAAATTAAAGATTGGGATATTTTTAGTTTCTGCTTTTTTAACATTTCCATTTAATATCGCATCGATAATTCCACGTGTATCTTTAATAGAAATACGCTTACCACTTCCATTATATCCAGTGTTAACTAGATACGTTTTCGCATTAGTGATTTTCATGTGTCTCACTAATTCTTGGGCGTATTTAGTTGGATGAAGTTCTAAGAAAGGTTGACCAAAGCACGCACTGAAGGTTGGAACCGGTTCAGTAATACCTCTTTCTGTACCCGCAACTTTAGATGTATATCCACTTAAGAAATAATACTCAGTTTGTTCTGGGCTAAGTATAGATACAGGAGGTAACACTCCATAGGCATCACAGCTAAGGAAGATAACATTATTCGCATGTGGGCCTTTAGATATTGGTTTAACAATATTTTTAATGTGGTCAATTGGATAACTCACTCTTGTATTTTCTGTTAATTCTTTGGAGGAGAAATCAATATGACCTTCTTTATCTACTTTGACATTCTCTAATAATGCATTTCTTTTAATCGCATTATAAATATCTGGTTCACTTTCTTTATCTAGGTTAATTACTTTCGCGTAACAGCCACCTTCTAGATTAAACACTCCTTCATCATCCCAACCATGTTCATCATCACCAATGAGTAATCTTTTTGGATCTGTGGATAATGTGGTCTTTCCTGTTCCAGATAAACCAAAGAAGATTGCAGTGTTCTCTCCATTCATATCAGTATTACTAGAGCAATGCATACTCGCAATCCCTTTAAGTGGTAAGAAATAGTTCATCATTGAGAACATTCCTTTTTTCATTTCTCCACCATACCAGGTATTTAAGATGATTTGTTCTTTACTTGTTAGATTAAAGATAATCGCGGTTTCACTATTTAAGCCTAGTTCTTTATAATTAGTTACTTTTGCTTTAGAAGCACAGTAGACAGTGAAGTCTGGTTTAAAGGTTTTAAGTTCTTCTTCACTTGGTTTAATAAACATGTTTCTCACAAAGTGAGCTTGCCAAGCGACTTCCATAATGAAACGGACCGCCATACGGGTATTTTTATTTGCGCCACAATAAGCATCAACAACAAATAGTTCTTTGTTTGATAATTGCGCTATTGCGATTCTTTTACATTCGTTCCACGCTTCTAAGGTCGCTGGATGATTATCATTAGGATATTCTTTAGTGTTCCACCAGATCGTGTCTTTAGACACATCATCCATAACAATGAATTTGTCTTTTGGAGATCTTCCAGTGTATACACCTGTAAGTACATTAACCGCATCTAATTCAGTTAACTGACCTTTATCATATCCTTTAAGAGATTTATCAGTTTCACATTCAAAAAGATATTCATAGTCAGGATTATAATGAATCTCTTTAACGTTAAGGATGTTATGTTCTTTTAAGAACTCTTCGATATTCATAAACATGAGTGTAAACAAAAAAGAGTGATTTGTAAACCACTCTTATTTGCTATTTCTCAACATCCTCACGATATGTATCATGAGTGTCTGGGTTATAAATCTCACTTATCCACATGATGGTGTGAGTGTTAATCTTACCAATATTTTTGATTTGATGAGTGTATCCCACTCTGATATCTACTGGATGAGGATGATCTCCATCAACAACATCCGTAATCATTTCATTAGTTTTAACATTTCTTTGTTTGATTTCTGATTCACCAATCACTGTGTAGAAGATTTCTTTTTTATAGGTATGATAATGTCCACCTTTAGTAATTCCTGGATAAGCAACATTATCACTTATTTGTCCCCACTTCTTAGATTTGTATAATTCTTCAAAGCTACCTCTCGCGTCTTCCGCAAAGTTATAGGTATAACCTGGTTCACTTAAATAATCACAGAATGTTTTGAATAACTTGAGTTCAAATTCATCATGGAGAAGTGGAAGGTGTCTATCACTTTCAATTTCCTTTTTGAAGTAATAGAGAAGATCCGCAAGTTTACCTAATGAACAATCATAAGTTGGTTGGACATATTGGATTTCTTTTTCACCTTTATGTTCCTTGAGTTCCACCACTCTTAGAAATTCATTGACGATGTCTTCAACGTAATTATAGTGGACGACATACTCTCTATCTCTGATTTGAATTTCTAAATCATGAGCAATGTTATAGCAGAATGTCGCGGCTGCAGAATTATAGTTTGGACGACACCATTTTCCAAAGACATTTGCGAGTCGATAAACATAAACTGGGAAGTTAGAATTGAGCAAGAAATCTTCACCCATTTTTTTGCTCTTACCATAGTCATTATCAAGAGCAGCTTGGATGCTACTAGACATGATAATTGGCGTAAATTTTCCGCTTTTTTTAAGCAAATCGACTAGTTTTGCAGTAAAATTCGCGTTTCCGTCATAAAATTCTTGTGGTGTGAGTGGACGGTTAATTCCTGCTAGATGAACGATGAATTCGGCGGAGTTTATATACTCATTTAGTTGCTCTTCTGTTGAGTCTAAATCATACTCAAAAACTTCATGTCCCTTCCTCTTAAGAAGGAGAGTCATATGTTTTCCGATAAACCCTTTTGCGCCTGTAACTAATACTTTCATATTACTCTTTTCGCCACACCATTTTGTTAACGACACCGACATAAGATTGAATGATTTTTACAACCTTATCTGAGACGTTCGTGTCAACATAATCATCAACTGGTTTACATCCTTTTTTATTGAGGACCGCAACCTCCACTGCTTGAAGTAAGTTCTTGGTGTCGATACCTGCTAAAACGAAGCAAGCACTATCAAGAGCTTCTGGTCTTTCAGTAGATGTTCTAATGCAGACTGCAGCAATTGGTTTTCCTATTGAAGCGTAGAAACTGCTTTCTTCTGGAAGAGTGCCGCTATCGCTAACAACCGCATAAGCATTCATTTGTAAGTTGTTATAGTCATGGAAACCTAATGGTTCATGCATAACCACTCTTTTGTCTAATTTAAATCCTGTAGCTTCAAGTTTCTTTTTACTACGTGGATGGCAGCTATATAAGATAGGCATATCATATATTTCTGCTAACTTATTAATCGCAGTGAATAAGGAGAAGAAGTTCTTATCAGTATCGATATTTTCTTCTCTATGAGCGCTTAATAAGATGTATTTACCTTTTTGGAGATTGAGTCTTTTTAAAATATCACTATTTTCAATTTCCTTAAGGTTATTGGTGAGAACTTCCGCCATTGGGGAACCAGTGACATAAGTTCTTTCTTTTGGTAAACCACAATCAGCTAAATATCTTCTAGCGTGTTCACTATAAGCAAGGTTCACATCAGAGATGATATCAACGATTCTTCTATTGGTTTCTTCTGGTAAACATTCGTCTTTACATCTATTACCAGCTTCCATATGGAAGATAGGTAAGTGTAAACGTTTCGCGCCAATAACACTTAAGCAGCTATTGGTGTCACCTAAAACTAAGACTGCGTCAGGTTGATTGATAACCATCGCTTCATAACTCTTAGCAATGATATTACCCATTGTTTCACCTAAGTCTTTACCAACCGCATTAAGATAGATGTCTGGATCTTTGATTCCTAAGTCTTTGAAGAACACTCCATTAAGGGTGTAATCATAATTTTGTCCAGTGTGAACAAGAAGTGTGTCAAAGTATTCACGGCATTTATTGATAACTGCAGCGAGTCTAATGATTTCTGGTCTAGTGCCAACGATAATCATTAATTTGATTTTTCCATTATCTTTGAAAGGCATTGTTTTGTCCTCCTAGTATATGTGGTAATTATTCGTGTTGTTTAACTGGACCACCGAAGAGTTCAAGTTTCTTAAGTAACTCTTCCATTCCTTTAACATCTAATCTACCAGTGTTATGTGATGTATAACTTTCACCAAGGTTGAGTTTCTTATTACCTTTGGAGAAATATTTATCATAGTTAAGGTCTCTATTATCTGCTTTAACACAGAAGAAGTTGCCTAAATCGATAGCCTTGAGCATTTCTTCTTGAGTGACTAAGGTTTCAAATAATTTTTCACCGTGTCTAGTTCCAATATAGGAAATACCAGTCTTGCTACCAGTTAAATTGATAACTGCTTTCGCTAAAGTTTCAATAGTGGCCGCTGGAGCTTTTTGGACGAATAAGTCACCTTGTTCACCGTGTTCAAAAGCGTATAACACTAAGTCAACCGCATCATCTAAGGTCATCATGAATCTAGTCATTTCTGGATTAGTAATGGTGATTGGCTTACCTTCATGAATTTGATTTAAGAATAGAGGAATAACACTTCCACGGCTTGCCATAACGTTACCGTATCTAGTTAAGCAAAGCACTGTATCGCCTGGAAGAAGTTGTCTACTTCTAGCGATAACATTCTTTTCCATCAAAGCTTTGGAGATACCCATCGCGTTGATTGGGTAAGCAGCTTTATCTGTAGAAAGGAAGATGGCCTTTTTAACTCCATTACGGACACAGGCAGTAATAACGTTATCAGAACCAATTACGTTAGTTCTAACAGCTTCCATTGGATAGAATTCACAAGATGGAACTTGTTTTAACGCAGCAGCGGAGAAGACATAGTCAACACCTTTGAAAGCGTCAATGATAGAATCAAGGTTTCTCACATCACCAATGTAGAATTTGAGTTTCTCATTGTTATAAGCCTTTCTCATATCATCTTGTTTCTTTTCGTCACGAGATAAGATTCTAATTTCTTTAATTTCAGTATTTAAGAAACGATCCACGACTGCGTGGCCAAAGCTACCAGTACCACCGGTAATGAGTAAGACTTTATCTTTTAAGATGGATGTATCTTTAGCAATATACTCCATTAATCTATCTTTAATAGCTTGGAGTTTTAATTGATCTGCTTTCTTTTCGTTGCTTTCATATTGAACATAAGTTCTAAGTGGCATCTTCACAACATTAGATGCTTCTTTTTGAGTTAGTTTGCAATTATTGCGTAATTCTTTAAGTGTCATTTTTGCACCTCTTTCGCATATATAATATATATAAATTGATATATGTGTAAAGAAGAAAAGCAATTATTGCATATTTATGTAAAGAAAAAGCGGACCACTAGAATCCGCTAATAAATGAATGATTTATCCTATTTTTTGACTGGTTTAAGAACCTTGATACCACCCATGAATGGTTGAAGTACTTCAGGAACTAAAACACTACCATCTTCTTGTTGATATTGTTCTAAGATGGCTGGGAAGACACGGCTAGTGGCTAAGCCAGAAGCATTAAGTGTGTGAACAAATCTGGTCTTACCAGTTTTAGAATCTCTATATCTACATTTACCTCTACGAGCTTGATAATCGCGTGCGTTACTTGCAGATGATACTTCTTTATAAATACCAATAGAAGGAATATAAACTTCAATGTCATATGTTCTTGCCATGGAGTGAGAAATATCACCAGCGGCTAATTTAGAGATTTGGAAGTGTAATCCAAGTTTTTCAACTAAGGAAGCAGCCTTACCCACTAATTCTTCGAAAGCTTTATCGCTATCTTCAGGTTTGGTGTATTGAACCATTTCAACTTTATCGAATTGATAACCACGGATCATGCCTCTTTCTTCGGTACGATAACTACCGGCTTCTCTACGATAGCAAGGAGTGTAAGCGAAGTACTTTTTAGGAAGTTCATCTTCACTTAAAATCTCATCTCTATGTAAGTTCACTAAAGCAGTTTCAGCAGTAGGAAGGAGGAATCTTTGTGGTTCAAGTCCACTAAGCCAGAAAACGTCTTCTCTGAATTTAGGGAATTGGCCAGCAACGAATCCGCTTTGTTCGTTTAATAAGTGTGGTGGTAGGATAAATTCATATCCATCCTTTAAATGTTCTGACATGAAGAAGTTAAGTAAAGCCCATTCAAGTCTAGCGCCTAAATTTGTATAGATCCAACTACCTCTACCGGCAATCTTAGCACCACGATCATAATCCACCAAACCTAAGGATGTAGCAAGTTCAACATGGTCCTTCATTTTGAAGCTAAATTCTGGTTTCTTTCCGACGACTTTAATGACCTTGTTATTCTCTTTACCACCACCAACTAAATCATCATCTGGTAAATTTGGTAAAGCGGCGACAAAATCAGTAATTTTCCCATCTAATTCCGCTAATTTCTCTTCAAATTCTTTATTTTTTGCGGCTATTTCTTTTACTTTTTCAAATACTGGTTTTACATCTTGACCAGCTTTTTTAAGTTGTGGAACAGAGGCTGAAAGTTTATTCATCTCAGCCTTGTTATTTTCTACAACTTGCATTAATTCTCTTTTTTCTTTATCCCAAGAAAGGAGTTCTGTAAAATCAGCGTCCCAAAGTTTTTTGGCCAAAGCTTCTTTTACATATTCTGGCTTTTCTCTAATTAAATTAATATCGATCATAATTATGTTTCCAATCTTCGAATTTAATTCGATTATATAGGTTAATTATTCTTCGCCTTCATTACTTGGTAAAGCGGTATCATTTTCTGCACTTGGTGCTTCAGAAACGACTTCTTCTTCACCTTCCATAGGTGCGTTTTCATCGATTTCTTCATGTGGCACGATTGCGATAGAAACAATCTTTTGACGGCCTTCTAAGTTCATGACTTTAACGCCGGAAGTATTACGTCCACAGATTCTAATTTGATTGAGTGGAGTTCTAATAACAATACCAGCGTTAGTGATACACATTAAGTCATCTTCTAGAGACACTGCTCTAACAGCGATTAAGTCACCAACTTTATCAGTGGCTTTTAAGGTTGTAACACCTTTAGCGCCACGTTTGGTAATACGATATGTGAGTCCACCATCTTCATCGATAAATGGAGTGAGTTTACCAAATCCTTTAGAAGTCATAGCTAAGATATGTTCACCTTCTAATGAAGTAGTAACACCAACAACATATTCGTCATCAGCTAAATCAATACCTTTAACACCGCTTGCGGTTCTACCCATTGGTCTAACTTCGTCACATTTGAAGTTAACCATTTTGCTATTACTTGCAGCAATGCCGATAACAGTGTCTTCTTCGACTTCTTTAACAGCGAATAAGGTATCACCTTCTCTTAATGAGATAGCGATTTTACCGTTTTGACGGATGGATTCATACTCACTAATTAAGGTCTTCTTAACAACACCTTCTTTGGTGAAGAACATTAAGTAGTGATCTTCAGCGTATTCATCGCAAGCAATAATTGCTTTAACGTTTTCGCCTTTTTCGATGTTGATTAAGTTAATGATTGGGACACCTTTACTGGCTTTAGAGAATTCTGGAATCATATAACCACGAATTCTATAGACTTTACCGAAATCGGTAAAGAAGAGTAAGTCAGTATGTGTTTTGGTGTAGACCATACTTTCAACGATATCGTTTTCGTTAGTGGACATACCTCTAACGCCTCTTCCACCTCTATTTTGGGCTCTGAAGGAATCAGAAGTTAATCTCTTAACGTAGCCACCTCTTGTAATAGCGACGACGATATTTTCTTGTGGAATAAGATCTTCATCATCAATACTTGCCGCATCATTAGTGATTTCAGTTCTACGCTCATCCGCGTATTTCTCTTTAATTTCTAATAATTCTTTAACGACGACTTCGATTTCGTTTTCGCGGCTAGAAAGAATACGATTATATTCCGCAATATTTGCTTCAAGTAATGCTTTTTCAGCTTCGAGTTTATCTTCTTCGATACCAGTTAATCTTCTTAAGGTCATACCTAAGATTGCAGTAACTTGAGCTTCGGAGAAGCTATATTTTTCCATTAAGGCGACAGTCGCGTCTTCTGGAGTCTTACTTTCTTTGATGATATCAACGATTTCATCAATGTTGTCATGACATTTAATTAAGCCCACAACGATATGATGTCTATCTTCATCTTTTCTAAGTAAGAACTTTGTTCTTCTTTCAATGACTTCCACTTGGAAATCAAGGTATTTTTGTAAAAGAACATTGAGTGGTGCAATTTTTGGTGCACCATCAATTAAGCAAAGCATAATAATGCCATAGCTTGTTTGAAGTGAGGTATTCTTGAATAATTGGTTGAGTAAAACTTCAGGAATGATGTCTCTTCTAACTTCGATAACAATACGAGTTCCTTTTTTGTTGGTTTCATCTCTAACTTCAGTGATACCATCAACAATCTTGTCTCTTGCTAATTGAGCAATGTTTTCCACTAAAGTGGATTTGTTTAAACCATATGGGATTTCATCGATAACGATTCTCTTTAAACCGTGTTCGCCTCTTTCTTCGATGTGGCTCTTAGCTCTAATAGCGATACTACCGGTACCAGTTTCATAAGCATCTCTAATGCCGCTTCTACCTAAAATGAGAGCGCCAGTAGGGAAATCTGGACCTTTAACATATTGCATTAATTCGACATTTGATATTTCTGGGTTATGAGCAATAGCGATAACACCATCAATAACTTCACCTAAATTGTGTGGTGGAATATTAGTGGCCATACCAACAGCGATACCACTAGAACCATTAACTAATAAGTTAGGGAATCTAGAAGGTAAAACACTTGGTTCTTGTTCACTACCATCATAGTTATCGACAAAGTCGACAGTGTCACAGTCAATGTCTCTAACCATTTCTAGAGCAATTCTACTCATTCTGGCTTCGGTATAACGCATAGCCGCTGGTTCATCACCATCGATGCTACCAAAGTTACCGTGGCCATCAACAAGACAATGTCTCATATTCCATTCTTGAGCAAATCTTGCTAAAGAAAGATAAATTGCAGAGTCACCATGTGGGTGATATTTACCCATAACGTCACCGACAATTCTTGCGGATTTGACGTGTGGTTTATCAGGAGTAATTCCAGATTCATCCATGCCATAGATAATTCTTCTATGAACTGGTTTTAAACCATCTCTTGCGTCTGGAATAGCACGAGAGACGATAACACTCATCGCGTAATCTAAGAAGGATTCTTTAACAATATCAACAGTGCTAACATCTTTTAAACCGGCAGAAATACCAGCTTCAATTTCATTAGCTTGTTCTTCGTTAACTTCGTCGTTAGATTCTTCGACTTCGTTTTCTAATTTTTCTTCTTCGAACAACATTGTTACTTTCTCCTTTCATTAGATGTCTAAGTTCTTAACGAACTTCGCGTTTTCGTGAATGAACTCTTTTCTTGGATCGACGTTGTCGCCCATTAAGTCTGTAAAGACTTGTTCAGCGGCAATCGCATCATCAAGAGTTACACGTAACATTTTTCTATGTTTAGGATCCATGGTGGTTTCCCAAAGTTGGGTTGCATCCATTTCACCAAGACCTTTATAACGTTGGAATGGATATCCAGGTTTGAGGTTCAATTGTTTCTTGATTACTTCAAGTTGGTCATCATTATAGGAATAATAATCTTTTCCATGATATGAGACCTTATATAGTGGAGGTTGAGCAATGTAGATATATCCGTTCTCAATTAATGGACGCATAAAGCGGTAGAAGAATGTTAATAAGAGGATACGAATATGGCTACCATCAACGTCAGCATCGGTCATAATAACGATTTTATGATATCTAATCTTGCTTAAATCAAAATCAGGATCAATACCACCACCGATGGCTTGAATCATGTTGCCGATTTCAGCGTTAGCAAAGATTCTCTTAGCTTGTGCTTTTTCGACGTTTAAGATTTTACCTCTAAGAGGTAAGATAGCTTGTGTTTCACGGTCACGTCCGTTTTTGGCACTACCACCAGCGGAGTTACCTTCAACAATATATAATTCACAAATGCTTGGGTCTTTAGATGAACAGTCAGCGAGCTTACCTGGAAGAGTAGTAAGTTCTAGTCCACCTTTTCTCATGCTATCACGAGCTTTTCTAGCAGCTAAACGTGCGTTAGCGGCCATAACAATCTTTTCCATGATGACTTTAGAGGTCTTAGGATTCTCCATTAAGAATCTATTTAATTGATCTCCAACAATACCGGAAAGGATTTTTCTAACTTCGAAGTTACCTAACTTAGTTTTGGTTTGTCCTTCAAATTGAGGATTTGGGTGTTTGACAGAAATAATTGCAGTCAAACCTTCACAAATATCATCGTAGGTTAAATTATCTTCGCTTTCTTTAAGGAATTTATTATCTCTAGCGTAAGCGTTCACAACACGAGTTAGAGCTAAACGTAAACCTTCTTCATGGGTACCACCTTCATGAGTGTGGACGTTGTTACAGAAGGAATAAACGTTCTTAGAATATCCATCGTTATATTGCATAGCGACTTCAGCGTAAACATGAGATACACTGCCGCTTGCGAGTTCGATTGGTTCGCTACCTTCGCAGTAGATAACTTCATCAAATAGAGGAACTTTGTTGTGGTTGATATATTGAACGTATTCTTTAATACCACCTTTGTAACAGAATGTTTCTTGGGTGTGTGGTTCAACTCTCGCGTCAGTAACAACAATAGTGATACCTCTATTGAGGTAGGCTACTTGTCTTAATCTGTCTCTAATTGTGATGTAGTCGTAAGTTGTGGTTTCAACGAAAATGGTTGGATCTGGCTTAAAGGTAACAACTGTACCTGTGTCATCACATTTACCAACTTGTTTAAGTCTATCAACTGGGTGACCGCCGTTTTCAAAGCGAATCTTGTAGATACCACCATTCTTATGGACTTCAACTTCAAGCCATTCAGAAAGGGCGTTAACAACAGAAGCACCAACACCGTGAAGACCACCAGAGACTTTATATCCTCCGCCTTCACCGAATTTACCACCAGCGTGTAAGACTGTATAAACAGTTTCAACACCAGATAAACCTGTCTTTCCAACGATATCAACTGGAATACCACGACCGTTATCAGTAACAGTGATAGTTTCTCCTGGGTTGATTGTGACATGTACTTCTGTACAATATCCCGCTAAAGCTTCATCGATTGCGTTATCGACGATTTCCCAAACGAGGTGATGTAATCCTGGACCTGCGGTAGTACCAATATACATACCTGGTCTTTTTCTAACAGCTTCTAGTCCTTCCAAGACTTGAATGTTAGTCGCAGTGTAGCTAGCGTCTGCTTTTTCTAATTCAACTTCGTTCTCGTTCATTTCAGAAACGGAAATATCTTTAGCGACAAATACTTCTTCTACAGGCTTTGTCTCTTCAGCAGGTTGATTAGCAACTACTTCCTTCTTTTCTTCTTCCATTAGAAGACCTCCTTCATTTATTTACAATTTGATATGGGTTGCCCCATCTATTTCCAGTTTGGTGTCAGTAATGAATACTTGCTCAAACTTTTTTAGAAACGCGATGAGTAGTTCTCTATGTTTTTTGTCGAGTTCTGACATTACATCATCGAGAACCACTACTGGTTTTTTCTCCTTCTCCTTGATGAGGAAATAAGGAGCTAATTTTAAGGCTAATGCAGTCATTCTGTTTTCACCTTGGGAGCCAAATGTACTGATATCCTTGCCATTTAGGCTAACAGAGATATCTTCACGATGAACCCCGATAGAAGTTGCCTTATGCCTCAAATCACTTTCTAATGAGCTATTAAACGCTTCTAAGGCGACATTTTGATAATCACTGGTCATCTGAACGAATGGACGGTAAGTAATTTCAATCTTGCTACTTATGCCCGTGAGCGCGCGCGTTATTTTAATAAGGATATCATTGATATCCTTGACAAACATGGCCCGATAATTGATGATTGGACCCGCATATTTCACGAGTAATTCGGTAGTGGTATCAAGTAATTTTTTGTCAATATTTCCATTCTTGAGAATCTCATTTCTTTGTTTAAGAGCTTTCTCATATCTCGATATATATTCAAGATAGATTGGAAATTGTTTTGAGAGATTGATATCCAGGAAATTTCTTCTCTCTTTTGGTGATCCTTTGAATAGCATCACGTCTTTTGGCTCAAATAGGAGCACATTCACGCATTTAGCGAGATCGCTTAACTTTGATACCTTTTTGCCATTAACAAGAACAGAACGTCCTCTTTTAGTGATTAGAATACGAATACGTCGTTTGAGTTCGCCTTCATACACCACAGAATCAATTTGTGAGTATTCTTTGTGATAGGAGATGAGATCTTCATCTTCCACCCCACGAAAGCTCCTTGCTAACGAGAGATAATATATCGCTTCAACGATATTAGTTTTTCCACTCGCATTAGCCCCAGTAATGACGTTAATGCCATCACCGAATTGCAATGATAAGTGAGAATGGTTACGGAAGTCTTTAAGACTAAGAGATTCAACAATCATCTTATTTAATCAAGAATTCCGCTTTATTTGCCTTAACAATATCGCCTCGATATAATTTTCGACCTCGACGGTTTTCTTTCTCTCCGTTGACGTATACATCGTTTTCCGCTAAAAAGATTTTCGCCATTCCTCCAGTAGGAATGAGATCGGTAATTTTGAGAAGAACATTCAAGGTAATGTATTCTTCATCATCACGGATTTTTACTTCTTTTTTAGCCATGGAATCGTACTCTATGTGTATTATACACGATATAGCCTATAAATGAAATAAATATATTTCATATTTTCTTATAGGCACCAAATACATGATTTAATGGGCAAAAAACACCTCTAGAAGTTTGATAAATCAAAAAGATGATAAAAAGAAAAGGCGTCATCATAACGCCTCTTAAACTGTCTATTTTGAATTAATAAGTTCTTACTGGTGTAACGATTTGAATAATTGATTCATCGTTAGGATTTTTGATCACAAATGGTTTCATTTCACCAACAAATAAGAATGTTACATCTTCGCTTCCAAGAGCCCTGATAGCAGAGGAAACAAACTCACTATTGAAAGAGATTTGTAGGTTATTTCCTTCGAACTTGAATGTTTCAATTCTTTCACTAGCAGAACCAACTTGAGTGGACTTCGCGCTGATTTCCACATGATCTTCATCTAAGTTGAGATCAACAACGTTCTCTCTATCAATAGATAGAATGTTAACACGGTCGATGGCTTTCAAGAAATCTGAGGCATTAACTTCTAAAGAGTAGTTTGTAATGCGTGGAACGATGTTCTTAGTGTTAGGATATTCACCTGCAATTAAACGTGTCGCTACGACGGTGTTTTCGAATGTAAATAAGGCTTTCTTATCGCTAAGAGCAACCTTAAGAGATTCTGCACCTTCTAAAAGGTGGTCAATTTCAATCATCATCTTCGCAGGAACATTAGCGGAGAATTGTAAATCAGTAGAAATAGAGATTTGTTTTCTAGCTAAACGAGCGCTGTCAGTAGTGGTTGCAGTTAAAACACCATTACTAGCTTCTAAGTTAACAGCAGTTAAAATTGGACGTTGTTCTTTTAAAGAAGCTGCAAAGGCAGTTTGTGAAACTAAAGCAGAGAATTCTAATTTGGTTAAAGAGATTTGAATACCGGTTGGTTCTAAATCAACATCTGGATATTCATTTGCTTTAATACAGTTTAAGTTATACTTAATCTTACCTGCTGTAATAACGGCGATAGTAGAATCAATAACTTCAAAGCTAATTTCTTCAGCATCAATCTTTCTTGCCATGTCTGTAATGATCTTGGCGTTAACTAATGTTGTTCCTTCTTGAATGTTTCTAATGATTTCTTTGTCATCAATAGCAAAAGGAATGGTGGTTTTAATTGTTAATTCATAGTTGCTACCTGTGATAGATAAACCTCTATCATCTAATTCAAGTTTCAAATTAGCTAAAACAGGAACAGCACTATTTTTGGAATTTACTGCTCTACCAGCGATGAGTAATGATTTTAAGAATTCGTCTCGTTTAATTATAAATCTCATTTAGAATTACCTTCTTTTTGTTTATATATTAATTATATTAATAATAATAAGTCCTGTGGATATGTGGATAACTCGGACTTTCAAGCCTTAAATTTATTCTAACATAGCGGCTTGATTTCTAACATTTATTTTTTAAATAAATTATTCGACAATTTTTCTTTCCAAGTCTGCGATTGCGTCTTGAAGTTGTTTGTTAGTTTTCAACTCTTTATCCACCTTGGTTAATGCATTCATTACAGTTGTGTGATCTTTACCGCCAAACATTTCGCCAATTTTCTTTAGTGGAACATCAAGGTGTTTTCTAATCAAATACATAGCGATGTGACGAGCCAAAACGATTTGCCCAATTCTATCCTTCCCTGTGATTTGTGAAGGTGTCAAATTGTAGTAGTCTGCAACGACATTTACGATCTTTTGTTCGCTTAATTGAGTAGCGATTTGATTGCCGCCTCTAATTGAACTCACAGCCTTAATTGCAACGTCCATTGTAATCTTTTCTTCATCTAATAAATTGAGGCACGAGAATGTCAAAGCGTTGAGTGCTCCTTCAAGTTCTCTGACGTTGCGAGAAAATTTTTCTGCGAGAAAATATAGGACATTTGCGTCAAATTTTTCAACTTTTAGGCCAGAATCGCTAATTTTTTGTTTGAGAATTTCGACACATGTATCGATATCTGGGTCACCAATTTTGACGGTTAATCCTTGAGTGAATCTTGTGACTAGTCTATCCTCTAAACCCTTGAGCTCGTTTGGTTGTCTATCTGAGGTAATGATAACTCTCTTTCCTCTATTGATGAGGTCTTGATAGATATAGAAAAACATCTCTTCAGTTTTAACCTTCTCTGCTAAAAATTGAACATCATCAAAAAGTAATATATCGACATCCTTAAAAACATTTTTGAGAGCCCTCGAATCCTTTTCAGCTTTCATTATTTTGATGAACTCTTCAACAAAGTCGTAGGCATTGATATAAATGATTTTGGCGTCTGGTAATCTATTCTCTTTAATGTCATTTCCAATCGCGTGGAGAAGGTGAGTTTTACCTAAACCGGAATTTGAATAGATAAAAAGTGGATTAAATAAGGTTCCACCATTTTTAGCAACGTATAATGCTGCTTTATGAGCGTCTTTATTAAATTCACCAACAACAAAGTTAGAGAATTTGAGCTCTGGATTAATAGAAGAGTTTTCAAAATAGTCACTTTTCTTTTTCTCGGTGACCACTTTTGGACTATCTTCTTTTCTTTTTTGTTCTAAATCACTTTCAGTGATAAATTCAAGCTCATAATCATCATCCTGAATGTCATTTAAGCATCCAATGATTAAATCGTAATATTTGGAAGGGACAACAACTTTACTAACTTGGTCATGGACAACAACAATTAATTTATTTCCTTGGCGATCATAAATATATGAATTCGCAAAGAATGTATCGTATGAATGGGCGTCAGTTCTTTCTTTGATTAATTTTAAGACGTTAGCCCATAATTTTGTCATTTCTGTAACAGTTGTCACCATAACATTTCCCCCTCCACAGTGTGAGAAAATTATACTTTAACCACGCGCGTTTTTTAATAACAAAATAGAACAAAATTAGTTTTCCACATATTCTTTATGGGAATATTTTTATATATATACTAGAAGCTGAGTTTTCCACAATTTTTGAATGTGGATAAAATGTGGAAATTATGTGGAAAATGTGAAAAAAAGTGGATAACTAAAAATGTAGTTTAACGTAAATTATAAGAATGAGCTTTGCTCATTCATATTATCCTACTTTTTGTTTTTTGATAACCATTATTTCTTGTGGATAACTATTTTTAGGTCAATGTGGATAATTTTTAACTTTTCCAGTTATGCACATTCCTGATGTGCGTTTATTTTAATATCACGAACGAGGGTGTGCGCACATATTTCTTTGACAACCATTTATAAATACATTTATAATCTTTATTGCGTAAAAATTGGAGGAATACGTATCATGAAAAGAACATATCAACCAAGTAAAGTGAAACACGCTCACAAGGCTGGCTTCAGAGCCAGAATGAAATCTGCTAACGGAAGAAACGTTTTAGCAAGAAGAAGAGCAAAAGGCCGTAAACATTTAACTGCCTAATTATTTTTTAATTACTCACTTTATCTATTTGAGGGTTTTTGAATGAAAGTTATTAATCGTATTAAAAGAAACGAAGAGTTTGCAAACACGGTTAAAAAAGGTAGAGCCCTCAAAGAGACCCCCTATATAGTTCATTTCCTACCTAATGAACTCTCTGTTTGCCGAGTAGGGTTAAGTGTCTCAAAACGAATTGGTAACGCTGTTATGCGTAACTGCATCAAAAGACAAACACGAGCTATGTGTGACTCGTTAATCGATTATTCATCTCACACAATCGATGTTGTGATCGTTATCAAGGAAGAATTTTTGAATTCTGATTTCGAAAGCAACAAAAAAGTACTTAACAAATTGTTAAGTAAGATAGGAATTACTAAATGAAAAAAGGAACAAAAATTGGTCTAGGTGCTACGCTCCTATTAGGTGTAGTTGCTTTAACCAGCTGTACTCAATCTTTCTGTTCTCCTGTCGACACTGCCCGCATTATGTATGCGTTTGCTCCTGGTATTACATACTATGAAGCAGACACAACTGCCGCAGACATCACCTTTACTCGTGGTGAATACACTGTCACCGTTAAGAGTTGTAAACCTGTTGTTGCTCAATGGAATACTGACACCAGATGTTATCACTTTTTAGATGAATCTAAAGGTCAATATAACCGTTTAGCAGTTTTAAATGATGTCATCTCATCAACTAGAGATGCTGGAAAATCATCAGTTGATGGCAATTCTTATGAATACTTCAGTAAACTTGACAATTATTTGTTAGAAGAAATCCTCTTCTATCACGCTCAAACTATTGATAACAAGAATTACACAATTGATATTGCTGATGACGCCAATGGTGAAAAGAGTGAAGCTCATGCTCAATTCGATAGAATTGTTGAAAAATATAGCTTCTTAAAATACATCTCTGGTGAAAACGGATCAATGTGGGACAATTTTGATAAGCTTGATGCCAAAGTTAGAAAAGAAGTTGAATCTGAAAAATGTCCAAAATATGATTTCATCGCTAACTACACTGCCACAGTTTATTCAAAAGCAAGTGTCTACCGTACATGTTTAACAACCAAAGAAGACAAATATGGTTCTTATGGTTACAGCACAGAAGGCGTTTATATTAACGCTAAGAGTTGGGGATATGCATGGTCCAAAGGTTTCTTTGAAGGCTTACTTGTCTGGCCAATGGGCTGGTTAATCGATTGCATCGTTAACGGCTTTAGAGGTGTTGCCTCTTCTGGATGGAGTGCTTTCTGGGGAATCGTTTTCGTCACCCTCATCGTTCGTTCATTAATGCTTTTAGCAACATTCAAACAAACTAAGAGCAGTGCGAAGATGACAGAACTTCAACCTGAAATTCAAAAGATTCAGAACAAATATCCGAACGCAAATAGTTCGATGGTCGAAAAACAACGTATGGCGGAAGAGATGAACCGCTTATACAAGAAGAACAAAGTTAATCCATTTATGGCGTTAATCATAATGGTTGTCCAGTTCCCTGTCTTTATTTGTGTTTGGGGCGCTTTAAGTGGTGCTAGTGCTATTACTAACGGAACACTTTTAGGCATGAGACTTGATTTGGGTATCAAAGATATTCTCTTTGTTGGTTCCAATTGGAACGCTGCTGGAGGATATGCTGCGGTTACTGCTTTCATTCTCTTTATTTTGATGGCAGGATCACAAACCATCGCTATGCTATTACCTCAATGGATTCAAAAATCCAAAGCTAAGAAAGTTGCTAAACTTGGAAAGAATCCAGCTCAATCATCTCAAAATAAAACTATGAAGATCTTCACATATGTGATGCTTGCCTTAATTATCTTCATGGGCTTTTCACTCGTAAGTGCTATGGGTATTTACTGGTTTGTTGGAGCGGTTTTCTCAATCGCACAAACACTTATTACTCAACTCGTTATGAAGAAAAGTACTAAGAAATAAGGAGTTTATATTTTATGGAAATATACACAGGAAAAAATGTTGAAGAAGCTCTTGAAAAAGCTTCCAAAGATACCGGTGTTGCTGTTGATGATTTAATTTATCTTGATACCGGTAAAACTGTTGGCTTATTTTCCAAAAAAGTTCAAATCGAAGTATATGATTTATCTGATATTATCAGATACGCTGAAGATTATCTTCTCAATGCGACTGATGCATTAGGTATTGAAAGCTCAGTTAAATCCAAACTCGATGACGATATTATTCGTATCACTTTAGATAGCACTCATAATCCAATTTTAATTGGAAAGAATGGTGTTACTCTACAAGCGTTAAATGAACTTGTGAAATTAGCCACAAATAATCACTTCCACAGAAGATTTAGAATCTTACTTGATATCAATGGTTATAAGGATAACAAGTATTCTAAACTTGAAAGACTTGCTAGAAAGACTGCTAAAGATGTTCAAAGAAGTAAAACAACTTACACCTTTGATCCAATGCCAGCGGATGAAAGAAGAGCTATCCATAATGCATTAAATGGATGGAGAAATATTAAGACCGAATCCACCGGAGAAGGAAGTCATAGACAAGTCCAAATTATCTACGTTGAAACAAAAGATAATAAAGTAGAAGAATAACTAAATGCACCCTTTGGGTGCTTTTTAGGAGAAACATTAAATGTTAGAAACAATTGTCGCTCTTGCAACTGCCCCACTTAAAAGCGCTCTCCATATCATTCGTGTATCTGGAGAGGATGCTTTTGATATTGTTTCTAAATGTTTTTCAAAAGATATTAGGAAAATTGATAAACGCACTCTCTTAGTGGGAAAAATAGTAAATAATGAACAAGTTATTGATGAAGTAGTGCTCGCTATTTATAAAGGACCAAAATCTTTTACAGGAGAAGATCTTGTTGAGATTATTTGTCACGGATCATTACTCATCACTAATGAAATCATTGAACTATTACTTTCTAAAGGGGCTAGACTCGCCACTAATGGAGAATATTCCTCTCGAGCGTTTTTAAATAATCGCATTGATTTAATTCAAGCTGAAGCAATTAATGATGTTATTAATGCGACCACTAAAGAAGCAAAAGAATTATCGATGTTATCTTTAAAAGGCGACACATCTAAGTTAATTGTTCCTATTAGAGAAAGAATCGCTGATGTTCTATCTTTGATAGAAGTAAATATTGATTATCCAGAATATGAAGATATTGAAGTCGCTAATAAAGAGCATGTTATCTCCTTAGTGGATGAACTTATTCCTACTATTGATAAACTCGTTAACGAAGGTGAAAAGGGCCTTATTATCAAAGAAGGAATTAAAGTTGCTTTAGTGGGTAAACCAAATGTTGGTAAATCATCTTTACTAAACGCTTTGATTGGGGAAAATAAAGCGATTGTTACCGATATAGCGGGTACTACTAGAGATATTGTTGAAGGTGAAATCAACCTTAATGGAGTGGTGTTACACCTTTTAGACACTGCTGGTATTAGAGATGTTGATGATAAAGTTGAATCCATAGGTGTTAATAAATCAAAAGATGCGATTAAAGACGCTGATCTAGTAATCGTACTTTTAGATGCTTCAAACGAATTAGATGAACAAGATAAAGAAATCTTGGATTTAGTGAAGGATGTTCCTCATATCATTGTTTATAACAAAACCGATAAAGGAAATAAGCATTCTTCCCAAGGAATATGTATCTCAGCACTTAATAATGACATAAAGCCATTAAAAGATGCGATATATGAAAGATTGGGTTTAAAAGAAGATACCTATAAAACCCCATCCTTAAATAATGTCAGACAATTAGGTTTACTTAAAAACGTGAAAGAAAGCCTCTTAAAAGCGAAAGAAGACGCTTATAATGACTTACCAATTGATCTTGTAAGTGTATCTCTTCATGATGCTTATAACGCTGTACTTGAGATTTTAGGGGAATACAATCAACGTGACATTTCAAAAGAAATCTTCTCACGTTTCTGCGTTGGAAAATAAAAATGATATTTGACACTCATTGCCATTTAAATGATGAGAATCTTTATCCACGCATCGATGAAGTAATTGAAGATGCGAAAAAAACTGGGGTAAAGAAATTTTTGGTTGTCGGATACGATGGCCCAAGTTCAGAACTTGCAGTAAAAATCGCTAATAAGTATGAAGAGTGTTACGCTGCTATTGGTTATCATCCAACTGAAATATACAAAGTAAGTGATGAAGAATATCAAAAAACAATGTCCTTAATATCTAATAAAAAAGTAGTGGCTATTGGTGAAATAGGTCTCGATTATCATTGGATTAAAGACGTAGAACAAAGAGAAGAACAAAAAAGATGGTTTATCAAACAAATTGAATTCGCTAACGAACATCATCTTCCTATATCTATACATAATAGAGAGAGCACAGAAGACTGCGTTGCTATTTTAAAAGAACACAAACCTTTATATGGTGGAATAATGCACTGTTATTCTGGAAGTGTTGAAACCATGAAAGAAGTAATTAAGCTTGGCCTACACATTGCTTTAGGTGGAACAGTCACTTTTACAAATGCAAAGACCCCTAAAGAAGTAGCGGAAGAAGTACCACTAGAAAGTTTAGTGATTGAAACTGATTCACCATATTTAACTCCTCATCCACACAGAGGAGAAAAGAACGAACCAAAATATATTTGCCTTGTTTTAGATGAAATTGCTCGTTTAAAAGACATGTCGAAAAAGCATCTTGAAGATGTAATTTATAAGAATTCTTGTAAGGTGTTTAACATCGATGAATAAAATTAAAATTGATGGCGTTCTCATTGTTGAAGGCAAAGCAGATGTAAGTTATTTATCTAGCTTTATTGATTCATATTTTTTTACCACTAATGGATATGATTTAGATAAACAAAAAATCACTTTCTTAAAGGAAGCGAGCAAAGTAAATAAGCTTATAATTTTCACAGATTCAGACGATGCTGGAGAAGTGATTAGAAATAGACTAAAAAAAGAAATTAAACCTATTTTTGAGGCAAAAAGTAGTGGAAAATCACGAAAAAATTACAAAAAAACTGGTGTAGCTGAGCAGACAAAAGAGTCAGTGTTAGAAGCATTAAAAGATTATGTTTCTAATAACGATATACTGAGGTATGATTATCATCTTATTGACCTAGTGTCGTTAAGCGATGATCCTACAAACAAAAAAGAGAAATTGATTAAAAAATATAGGTTAATAGATGGTAACATCAAGTCTCTTGAAAGCCAATTGAACATTTTAAAGATTTTACCTAAAGAAATAGAGGAGTTATTAAGTGGAAATTAATCGCTCAAATATAAATGAGTTAGTAAACAAGTGTAATGTCCGACCAGACAAAGATTATGGTCAGAATTTTCTTGTGGAGCCTCTCATTTCAGAACGCATTGTTAATCTTCTTGATCTCCAAAACGAAGATAAAGTACTTGAGATTGGTCCAGGCTTAGGTTCTTTAACTCATTTCTTGGTGGGCAAGTGTAATTTAGATGTCTGTGATATTGATAGTAGAATGATCGATTTCCTCAAAATCTTCTATAAAGATGACATTAACTACATTCTTGATGATGTAAGAAAGATTGATGTATCAGATTACGATAAAGTAATTGGTAATCTTCCTTATAACATCACAACCGAGTTAGTGACATTTCTACTTATCAACGCGACAAAGGCAAAACGTTTAGTGCTCATGTGTCAAAGTGAAGCGTTTAATAGATTTTTTGATACTGAAGGTGAGAACTATGGACCACTAAGTGTGTTGTTGCATTTGCTTGGTAATAGTAAGAAGATTTTGACCGTTAAACCTGGTAGCTTCTATCCTGCTCCTATGTGTAATTCGTGTGTATTTGTTTTTGATTATGCACCGATTGTCGATAGAAAGACCGCGTTATGTGTGTACAGGATGTGTAAATCGTTGTTCTTAAATAGAAGAAAAACGATTTATAATAACCTAAAAAACACTTATAGCGATGTAAATTTGATCAATAAAGTCCTTGATGAATTAAAAATTGGCGCTAATAAAAGACCAGAAAATATCAGTCCAAAAGAATATTTGGAAATGTATCAATTATTTAATGAAAATAAATAATATATAATGTAGGTGAGTAATTATGGCAAGATCAGTTAAAAGCTTTGCGAAAATCAACATTTCTCTTGATGTAGTTTCAAAAAGAAACGATGGATATCATGAACTAGATTCCATCATGCTTCCTATTGAATTACACGATTCAATTATTATTGAGCAACTTAAAAAAAGCAGTGATAACTTTGTTACTGTTGATGATTTTTCAAATGGTTTAGTCCACTATAACCTTGCTACAAGTGCTATTGAAGCTTTATCAAAGAAATATGGCTTTAATACTAAGTTTAGAGTCTTTATTCATAAGAACATCCCAATGCAAGCCGGTTTAGGCGGAGGTAGTAGTAACGCTGCGTTCACTATGAAGGCAGTTAATGAAATGCTTAAATTAGGCGCTAGCGAAGAAGAATTGATCGAGCTAGCTACTCCTTTAGGAGCAGATATTCCATTTTTCATCCACTGTG
Source organism: uncultured Erysipelotrichaceae bacterium (assembly GCA_900314865.1). Classification (GTDB taxonomy): domain Bacteria; phylum Bacillota_I; class Bacilli_A; order RFN20; family CAG-826; genus UBA2450. Next base: position 102,854 of record OMWW01000001.1, read on the forward strand.
CTCCTTCTAGATGCAATGGTATTGGAGAAAAACTCCATCCAATCGAAGTTAAGAACACATATTATGTGCTTTTAGTTAAGCCAAATGTTGGCTGTTCCACTAAAGAAGTATTCGCTATCGCGGATTCACTCCCATACAAACACGTTGATACAGAAAATGTCTTAAAAGCGCTAAGAGAAGGCGATGATGAATTACTTGCTAACTCAATTGGCAATTCACTTGAAGAAGCTGCAACAAAGTTGGTTCCTGAAATAGCGCAAATCAAACAAACATTAAAAGATAGAGGATTCAAAATCGTATTGATGTCTGGTTCTGGATCCACTGTATTCGCTCTTTCCACTGATTCTTCTTTAATGAAGAAAGTCGCAAGAGAATTAGAAGACCATTATTTTGTCTGTATGACAAAAATCATAAATAAGTAAGGAGAAAAGAAAATGAAAGATAAATATGCCGTTATATTAGGTGCTGGACGTGGTTCCAGAATGGAAAGCCGTGATCCAAACCATTCCAAAGTTGCATATCCTATTTTAGGAAAGCCATTAATTAACTATGTTATCGACGCTGTTAAGACTTTAGATGTTAAAGAAGTCTACACAGTTGTTGGTTATGGTGGAGAAGCAACCAAAGAATGTGTAAAAGACTTTTCTAAAGTTGTGTGGCAAAGAGAAATCCTTGGTACTGGGCATGCCTTAATGCAAGTCAAGGAACTTGCTGATAAAGACGGAGATATTATCGTTGTCGGTGGAGATACACCTCTTCTTACTCCTGACACTTTAAGAAAGGTTTATCATAAACACGAAAAGAACGATAATGCTTTAACCATTTGTACTTCTGTTTTTGAAAACCCAACTGGTTACGGCCGTATTATTAGAGAAAAAGGTAGCTATCGATTATTAGATATCCGTGAAGATAAAGACTGTAATGATGAAGAAAGAGAAATTAGTGAAGTTAACGCTGGTATATACATCATTAATAACAAGTTATTACAAGAATATCTTCCAAAACTATCAAATAACAACGCTAAGAAAGAATATTACCTCTCTGAATTAGTTAAACTCTTTAATAAAGATGGCTATAAGGTTGATTCTTATGTCTTAGAAGACGCTCAAGATATCTTCTGCGTTAGCGATCGTTTCCAACTCAGCTACGCTGCTAAAGTCATTAGAAAAAGAGTAAATCGTAAATTAATGCTTTCCGGTGTTTCAATCGAAGACCCAGAAACTGCTTATATCTCTCCAGATGTCGTTATTGGTAGAGACACTGTCATTAAACCTCATACCACAATTACCGGTAATTGCCATATTGGTGAGGCAAACTTCATTGGACCAAATACAACATTATTAAATGTTACTATGGGAAACGATAATAACATTCAAAACTCAACCTTAGAGAACGTTAAAATCTCTGATGGCAAAGAAATTGGACCATACGCATTCTTAAAGAATGAGGAAATATGTTAATTATTGATTCATTTGGTAGAAACATCTATATCGATGAAAAACTTGTTGGGTATATAGGAGAAAATGTCTTATATATCAACGGCAAGAAATTCGCTGAAATAACTGATGAAGGAGAAATATATTTTCCTCCAAAGAAAATTGGTTACGTAGATGATGATGGATCAATCATCGTAAATGGAAAAGAAGTTGGGTATATCGATGGTGATAACAACTTCGTCTTCTATAAATCCTTGGCGGTATAAAAAAGAGATGGTGATCCATCTCTTTTATTATCTAACTTGAACACTGTAGCAGATACTTATTCCAAATACATAAGTATCACCAGTACCTCTATATGTAAATCCTATATTATTTTCATTGCCCATATATGTCATGTATGCGGAAGGTGCTTTAACTTTATAGGTGATATTTTCATCACACAAATAGATTTTGAAGTATTCGACATTATTAACGAGAATGCCTTCATGATTTAGGTTAACTGTGAGATTAAAAGTTGGAGCGGAATCGATTGATAACAAGTAGGGAGTCGCTTCGTTTCCTGTTAAACCAAGAGTGCCATAATCTGTATTAATGGTTAATATTTGGTTTTCAGTTGGCTTATAAACAAAAGTATTTGCCATTACCTTTGAGGTCTCATCTAATTGTTGGTAATACAAATCAACATAGCGGTATTCATATCTAGGAAAACTTCTAGAGTAGACAATGATAGGCGCGGCAATGGTACCACCGAACAACAAGACCAAAGAAATAATTAAAAACAAGAGTGATCCTCTATGTCCGTTTCTATATGCTTGGTTTGGCTGTTTTCTAGACATCATTAATATAATAGCAACTTTAGATATTAAAAGTGATAGTTATTATTTGTTTTTACTTTGTAAATAGCTATGTTATCATAATTATAACGCGTGAAATTATCTTGATAGTTACAATGTAAATTTCATTATAATAGCAAGGAGAACTGAATATGGAAAAGAAACCTCTATTCATTCATAACAAGATCTATTACTTCATAACTGAGGCCCTCGTTGGTTTATGTTTGATGGGCATTGAAATGAGTGCATCTAGACTTATTTCTGTCTACTTTTCATCAAGCCAAGTTGTTTGGACTTTAATTATTGGTGTCATCATGATCGCAATGGCGATTGGAAACTATTGGGGAGGAAAACAAGCAGACAAGAAGCCTTCTTATCTAAGGCTATATCTCGAACTTAGTTTTGCTGGCGTTTATATTGTTTTGATTCCTTTCCTTGGTAAATACGTTATAGTTGGGATGAGCGTTTTCTTTGCGTTATTTATTACTCATAACTTAGTTATTTGGGCTGCGTTATTCTCTTGTATCATTCTTTTCGTCCCTCCTCTACTCTTCTTAGGTAAAGTTACTCCTAGTTTGATTAAATATGCGATGGGTGAAAAAGCTAGCGGCAAAGTGATCGGTTTATTAGAGGCTTTAAACACAGTTGGTTCAATATTAGGAACCTTCCTACCTACTTTCTTAACTATTCCATTTATTGGAACAAGTAATTCATTTGTTCTTTTTGGAGGCTTGATAGCCCTTATTGGATTACTTTACGTCGTCACTTCATATATTGAGATATTTAAAAATCGTCCAAAGAAAGAAGTGGTGGAACAAGATTTAGACAAGAATCAGAAGAAGGAAAAGCGACGCTTTATACGTTCAATTGTTCTTACTTGTGTATATTCCTCTTTATTCATCGTTGGAATGGTGTTTTCAATTAACGCTCCATTCTCACTATGGACAGAAAAAGGAACTATTAAAGAAACAGAATCCACTTATAATTTCTTAAAAGTGTATCGTGAAAATAACGCTACATATTTAAGTACAAATATCTTATTCGGTGTTCAATCAATGATTAGAGACGACGATTCTCTAACTGGAATGTATTATGACTACCTTTTAAGTAGCAAATATCTTGTAAAAGAGAATCCTGACATATTGATATTAGGAAATGGTACTGGAACATATGCAACAATGATGAAGAATTATATGCATTCACAATGTAAAATCACTGCGGTTGAAATTGATCAAAAGATCATTGATCTCTCATATGAATATTTCCATATGAATTCAACTGTTGATGTTGTTTGTGATGATGGAAGAAACTACTTAGCTAGAACGAATTCTATGTATGACATCATCTTAGTGGATGCCTATTCATCTATCAGTGCTCCATTCCATATGACCACTGTTGAGTTCTTCTCGCTTGTCAAAAACCATCTGAATCCAGACGGATTAATGATGATGAATATTAATATGCATAGCGACACTCCTGGAAGTATGTCTCACACCCTATGTGACACTGCTATTTCTGTATTTGGTAACCTTTATACCGTTCCAATTGGAACTGGAGTGGAAGTATTTTCATATAATGGAAACAAAAAAATAATTGAAACCTTAGAAACGGTTGTTCCTGAAAGAAGTGACTATCAACAAGTCTTAGATTCGTTATTAGATACCGAAAAAGGATTAAAAAGATATGAAGATACTGGATATCGTCTTTATGACGATAACGCTGATATTGAGATGCGATCAATGAACGCTTTAGATGAATTAATCATGAATTTATTGGGCGATTATATTCGTATTTTAAAGGAACAAGGAATAAGTGGTTTGATAAACGCACTTATGTAAACGAAGCATAAATTTGTTGAATAATTAATAAATTGCTTTACAATTACAGCATGAAAAACGGAAGAAAATACTTACTTGCATTGTTGTTCTGTTCCACACTTAGTCTCGCTGGGTGCGGTTTTCAAGATGTAGTTGGTACACCTGACGCAAACCCACCAAAAGATCCTGAAGTTGAACCAATTCCAGATCCAGAACCAGAACCTGAAGTGGAAATGAACGTTGATGTTTATGATCATGCATATGATGATTTAGAAGTATCAAGTTTTAATGGAAGAAAAGCCTCCGTTACTTACATGGATTATTCTAAATATAGCTATTACGGCACTAGTAGTTGTCCTTCTATTGGAACTCCTAAGATTTTGATCGTTCCTGTTTGGTTTAGTGATTCATACAATTACATCACCAATAAAGACAACGTCAGAAACGATATTGAAAGCGCATATTTAGGAACAAGTGAAGAAACTGGTTGGCATTCAGTTAGTAGCTTTTATAATACTGAATCATTTGGTCAACTCACTTTAACCGGCACTGTTAGTCCATGGTATGAATGTGGAAAAGCAAGTACTTATTACTATGATGATAGTGAAGGATACACAAGTAAGACTGTTAACTTAGTTAAAAGTGCAGTTACTTGGTATAAAGCCAATCACGAAACTGATTTAAGTTCGTTTGACTCTAATGAAGACGGATTTATTGATGGAGTCATTCTTATTTATGGTGCTCCAGATTATATTGCGATGGGCAATTATAGCGCTAGCAATTTGTGGGCTTACACATATTGGACCGCCGCTAGTAAATCAAATAATGGTCCAGTAGCGAACGCTTTCTTCTGGTCAAGTTATGATTTCTTATATTCTAGTGGCAGTACTGCTTTATCTAGAACTGGCTTAACCTCATATGGAAGTGGCGATACCACTAACTGTATCATAGATTCCCACACCTTTATTCATGAAATGGGCCATGTTCTTGGTTTACCAGATTATTATGATTATGGTGGATCAGGTTCTCCAGCGTTAGGCAGCACCATGCAAGACCTCAATATTGGAGGTCATGATCCATATAGCCGTTTTGCCTTAGGCTGGGCAAGCGCATATCATCCTAAAGAAACTCAAAAGATTGAACTCAAACCATTTGAAGAAAGTGGTCAACTTATCGCACTTTCTACAAGTTCTTCAACTTTTGGAACCCCATTCTATAATTACATTTTGATTGAACTTTATACTCCAACAGGTGTTAATGAATTCGATTCCGAATATCGTTACACAAACCGTAGAAGATGCTTAACTAATTACGGCATTAGAATTTGGCATGTTGATTCTAGACTCTATTCTGTTAGTAAAAATAAAGTTACTGGACTCCCTTCCACAGGACAAGTAGTAGAAGGAACAAGCAATTCTAGTGGGGATAGGGCTAACAATTTAGCGGGCTCTAGTTCTTATAAGCAATTAACCATGCTTCGTAGAAACTATAAGTTCACTGATGTTAATGGAAAAGTTTACACTGATGACCGTAATACTACATATATGACAAATGAGGACTTATTTGTCACTGGTGATTACTTCACAATGAACACTTATAAGCAACAATTCCCAAGAAGAGGTAAACTCAACACTGGTAATAAACTTGGTTGGTCAGTTTACTTCGACAGTGTTACTGAAAGTGGTGCGACCATTACATTAATCAAAGATTAAAAAGAAAAGGACTCATTGAAGTGAGTCCTTTTTAGTTGAATTGTTATTATCCGTTAAGGATCTTAATCAATATCGCGAGAATGAAGAAGATCGCGGTAACGACAAGTGTGAGGATGGAAATGACTTTCTCAATTCCTCTTTCTTTTGTTTTCACGAAAACGTTAAGACCACCACCAGTAATCGCACCAGAAGCACCTTCTGATTTACCACCTTGTAACAAGCACAAGACGATAATGATTACGCTAACAGATAGTAATACCCAATCGTACCAAGCTAACATAGATCTTTCTCCTTTCGCTGTGAACTATTCTAATTAATTTCAAAAATTAATTCAACGATTATTTAATAGTAGCAGTGCCATTGACACTATAAACAGTCACGTAATTACTATAGGTGTAGCTATTTGTGTAACTAATTATTTCATCAGAATTAGCAAACGTTATAGTGTGGTTACCTTTACTTCCACCAGTAGTAGATGTAGTAGTGGTGACACCAGATCCAACAGAGATAGTGCCTCCTCCTTGACCACCTGGACCTCCTGGGTTCCATCCGCCTGGAGCACGAGTATTAGACCAATGTCCACCGCCACCAGAAGATGACATATTTCTACCTATAACAACAACAGTACCACCGTTAATAGTAATGGTTCCGTCTGCATCTAATGGTGACATATTCATGTTGTTTGGACCTCTAGTAATAACGGTTCCACCTGTGACAGTGATTGTGCCATTACTATCGATACCATCAGTGTCACCATTTGGGCTAACAGTAACGTCTAAATATCCACCAGAGACATTGATACTACTAGTTGCGTTAATTCCATCATTTGTAGCATAGACTGTGGCGTTGCCACCGGTAACGCTAATAATATTACCCTCTAATCCTTCATAAGAATTACTTACAGTGATTTCACCACCGCTTATATCTAATGTACCATCCGCGTGAACACCGTCATCACTAACGTAAGTTGTAACGCTTCCGCCACTAATTGAGACGTCCCCTGTGGCTTTTCCGCCATTATCAAAGGCGATTTGAGTATTGCCAGAAGTCTTGTTTCCGTGGATTCCATCATCGTACGCTTTGATATATGTTGTACCACCAGAAATAGATACTAAGTTAGGAGCCTTGATACCTTTAGCGGAATCAGCGGCCTTGTTATTATTTCCTCTTGTAAGCACAGTTCTTTCAGTTATACCTTCACTTAAATTAGCTGAGTTATAAGAAGAATAGATATTTGTGTAAATATCAATAACTGGAGAGGTTGCTACATTTTCTCCGCTATCGTCTTCAATAACTCCATCGGTGATTTCAACGTTATACGCAGCATCAATTCCATCAGCGTAAGAATTGATTTTGATATTACCGCCGGTAATAGCGACTATTCCTCTTTGATTTCCTTTACTAGATAAATCTGTGTTGCTGGTTTTGATTCCATCATTTCCACAAACGATATCAATATTTGGATATTCTTCGATGGTGACACTATCATTACCTTTAATACCATTATTTAATGCTTTAATAATTAAGGTTGCGTTTTTAATAGTGACGTCATCTTTACCGTGTATTCCATTATTTGCTAATGAAGTAACAACTAATGTGCCTTTACCTTTGATTTTAAGATCGCCATCTTCAGCAAAAATTGCCGCACCTGTGACGTCTTCATCATTTGTAGAAACTTGTCTCATATCATAGACATAGTTGTTTGTATTTTTCTTAGCAGAGATTTCAACTTTATCACATGTTTTGATATAAATTGGTGAATCACTGCTATTAGAAACTGATACGCCTTCTAAAGAAATTTCTACTTCAGCTTCTTCAGCATCAACTACAATTTGTCCTTCACTTAATTTGCCTTTAGCAACATATTTGCCTGCTGCAGTGATTGTGTAGACATTGCCTTCTACAGTTGGTTCAGCACCATTAGAGGTTGTAAGAGAGAAAGCTTTAGAAATTGTGTCTTCATCTTCATCAATATCATCAATGTTACCTTCTGCTTGTTTAACTTCGATTTCGTAAGTTACGGAAGCACCTTTATATTCGACAGTAACAGTGTAAGTGCCGGAATTACTTAAATCATAACAACTGATAGATGCCTTATCAGAAACATCTTCAGTAGATTCATCGTCATAAGTAGCGGTAACTACTGGTCTAACAAAATCATCACCTTGTTTGTATTCAGTTTTTGTTTCTCCAAGAGATAAACTGGAAACCACTTTTTCACTTTTTGCAGTTACTGTGATTTCATATGAGACAGTAAGCATGTCATATCTAACTGTAACGGTTGTTGTACCTTCTTTAGACATGTTATATCCGAAAAAAGTTGAGGACTCTGTCACATTATAGACAGTTCCATCATCATAAATTGCGTTAACAATACCACCAAATTCAAACTCATCACCGAGTTCAAAAGATGTGCGTTGTCCACTGATGGATAATTCTTTAATTAGATTAATGACATTCACTTGATACGACAATGTGAAACTATCATAAGTAATAACTACTGTTTGTTCTCCGGTTTTTCTAGAATTAAATCCTTCAACAAGAACATAATCAGTGATGTCTGCCTTAGAGCCATCACTTAAATTGGCGACAACGCTTGGTCTAATAAAAGGATCGTTGACGTGATATGTTTTAATAATCCCTTCTTCATTACTAAATTCAATTGAAGTAACGGTTACTTCTGGAGTTACAGTATTAGAGTCAGTTGAAGCATTATTTGCCCCACATCCAGCAAGTAAGAAAGAGATTGCTAAATAGCCTAATAATTTTCTCTTTTTCATAGTTAAACCCTCCTTATGTGGGTGGTATTTTACATACTTAAACTAAAATGTAATTAAAACAACATTGTGAAAGTAATTTTATTTCCTTCAACAGTTGCGTTAATCTTTCCTTTATGTAGTTGAGTGATTTCTTGAGCGATACTTAATCCAATACCAGAACCTGGTTTTGTGGAATTAGACGAACGGTAAAATCTTTCAAACATCAACTTAGTGTTTAATTCTTCTAATCCTTCGGCTTCATTAGAGAACTTGAAGGATAATTTATCTTTTGTTTTTTCAATTTTAAATTCAATTGTAGTTTCCGCTTTCGCATATTTGAGCGCGTTATCTAAGAAGATATATATCATCTCATTGATGAGGAACCTGTTGCCTTTCATAGTGAGATTTTGTGCTATTCTGCTCTTTAATTTGAAACCTGCTCTTTCATATGATGGTTTGAATGCATCTATACACTCATGAGCCAGTGAGGTTAAATCAAATTCTGAGAACTCATAATTGTGGGTGTCAGTTTCATCTAATCTAGAAAGAGTCACCAATTGATTGGTCATGTTTGTCAATCGATTGATTTGATCTCTAATTGATTCGGTCCATTCGTTTTTGCCATAGTCCATTTCAATGATTTCTAAATCAGTAGAAATAATTGTTAGTGGTGTTTTTAATTCATGAGAAGCATTAGTAATGAATGTTTTCTGTTTCTTAAATGAGTCTTCACTTGTGATAAACGCAATTTTAGACGCTAAAAGGATGAGACCAAAAATAAGTACATAACAACCAGCGGAAACCGAGGTTGATATGGTGAGGAAGTTTTTAAAATATTCAATATGATCTTTTAAATCGACAAAGGCAATGTAAGTTTTACCGTCTTTAACTCCTCTTCCCCATCTTAAATCATCTATTTTGCCATTTTGTTTTCCTTCTGCATAAATGTTAGTGGCTAGTAATGTCCCATATTCTTCTGTAATTGTAAAAATATGGATGAAGTCTTTATCATAGACTGTTCCATCATCATTAAAACCGACAATAAAATAATGTTGTTCCATCAAATCTTGTGGTGGTGGAGGAACACTTGGATCGTAATTATTTTTGTTATCCATCGTTCCACGAGATAACACTAAAGAAATCGTTTCTTTTGCCTGTTTTTCGATATTGTGTTTATTAATTATATTAATAACCGCAATGGTTGTGGCCAGCACAAAAAAGATGGAAATCATTGAGATTAAAATAAATTTTATCTTAAGTTTTTTAATCATTTTTGTATTCTAAATAATAACCTTGATATCTGATGGATTTAATCTTTACTTTTGATTTAATGGTTTCTAGTTTCTTTCTTAAATAAGAAATAAAGACCCACACATTTTCACTTGTGGAGTAAGCATCAATATCCCACGCATTTTTCGCTATTGTGTCTAATGAAACAATATTGGATCCACTTTTAATGAGCATAGTCATGATTTGTAATTCCTTATTCATTAAAGCGACTTTGTTTTCCCCACAATATAAAGTAGATTCATTAAGGTTTAACACTAAATCGCCAAATTCAGCGTTGTTTTCTTCTTTATATGTATGATTACGTCTAAGAAGCGCGCGAATTCTCGCTAAAAGTTCTTCTACCACGAATGGTTTAGAGACATAATCATCCGCTCCCATATTTAAGCCATTGATTTTATCAATAGTGGTGGTTTTAGCTGTGAGCATGATAATAGGTGTTTGAATTCCATATTCTCTCGCCCACTTTAAAACGTCTAAACCATTTCTTTTTGGAAGCATGATATCTAAGATGACACAGTCATATGTATATTCTTTTAAATAATCGACTGCTTCGTCACCATCAAAACAAGTATCTACGACGTAATTGTTACGCTTTAAGACAGTAGATAACGCCTTATTCAATTGAATTGAATCTTCTACAAGTAATAATTTCATTGCTTTATTTAACCAAAACTAACTTTTATAAAACTTAAATTAATTAAGTTCTGCTTTCATCTCTAGAATTATATCACGAAGTTCCGCTGCTTTTTCAAAGTCAAATTCTTTTGCAGCCTGTCTCATTTGTTTTTCTAATTCTTTAATCTTTGCGGTTAATTGTGACCTTGTTCCGTGTTTAGTTAGTTTAACCATCTCACTAATTTCATCATCTGCATTATGAATAGGAGGTCTGATTTCTTTAATAATTGTTTTTGGAACAATGCCGTTTTCATCGTTATAAGCTTGTTGAATTGCGCGTCTACGGTTAGTTTCATTAATTGCGTTATTCATAGAGTCAGTCATCGTATCTGCATACATAATAACTTTACCTTCTGCGTTACGACTCGCTCTACCAATAACCTGAATTAAACTTCTTGTAGAACGTAAGAAGCCTTCTTTATCAGCGTCAAGAATACTCACCAAAGACACTTCAGGAATATCTAAACCTTCACGAAGTAAGTTGATACCTACAAGTACATCGTATTTTCCTTTACGTAATTGATAAATAATTTCACTTCTCTCAAGAGTCTTGGTTTCGTGATGGAGATATACAACTTTTATCCCGCGTTCTTTTAAATATAATGTGAGATCTTCTGCCATCTTGACGGTTAAAGTAACAATCATCACTCTTTCATTCTTTTTAACTCTTTCTTTTATCTCATAAAGAATGTCATCAATTTGTCCTCTTGTTGGTCTAACTTCTACACTTGGATCTATTAAACCAGTAGGTCTAATGATTTGCTCTGCAATTTTAGCATCAGTGTGATTTAGTTCATAATCACCTGGAGTAGCGGAAGTGCAGATTGTTTGAGGCATGATTTTTTCAAACTCTTCAAAATTTAGTGGTCTATTATCTAACGCACTTGGAAGACGGAATCCATATTCCACTAATGTTTCTTTTCTGCTTCTATCTCCGTTATACATCCCTCTTATTTGTGGAAGAGAAACATGCGACTCATCAATAAACATCATGAAATCATCTGGGAAATAGTCAATTAAACAGAATGGCCTTTGGCCAGGTTTTCTTTTATCGATATGTCGTGAATAATTTTCAATACCAGGACACATGCCAAATTCTTCCATGTTTTCCACATCTTGATTAGTTCTCATCTCTAATCTTTCAGCTTCTAAAAGCTTTCCTTCTTTACGGAAATAGTTTAAGCGTTCTTCGAGTTCAGCTTTTATAGTGATACAAGCTTCTTTGATTCTTTCTCTAGTTGAAGCATGATCATAAGCTGGGAAAATTGGGTATGTGTGGTATGAATGTTTGATTTCGCCTGTCAATAAATCAACTTCGTATATCTTTTCAATCTCGTCACCAAAAGTATCTAACCTTATAACCGTGTTATCAGTCATGTTAGCAGGGACAATTTCAATGATATCTCCTCTCACTCTAAAACTTCCTGGAGGAGTATCTAAGTTATTTCTTTTATATTGAGCGTCCACAAGTGCTTTGTAGAATTCTTGACGGTTGATCTCTTCACCAACACGGATTTCAAATACTAAGTTTCGATATTCATCTGGATCGGTTAAACCATAAATAGAGGCAACTGAAGCAACAACAATCGTATCTCTTCTTTCTAAAACAGAATTAATCGCACTTGTTCTTAACATTTCAATTTCATCATTCATCAAAGCGGTCTTATCAATGTAAGTATCGCTTTTTGGGATGTAGGCTTCTGGTTGGTAGAAGTCGAAGTTTGAAACAAAATATTCCACTCGGTTATTTGGGAAAAGTTCTTTGAATTCGGAGTAGAGTTGACCCGCTAAAGTTTTATTATGAACAAGGACTAAAGTTGGTCTTTGGACACGTTCAATTATGTTAGCCATCGTAAAGGTTTTTCCGGTACCAGTCGCACCTAAAAGAACTTGTAGTTTTTTGCCATTATTTAGGCCATCAACTAAGTCGCTAATCGCCTTAGGTTGGTCGCCTGTTGGCTTAAACTTTGAAACAATCTCAAATTTATGCGAATTATCAATGTTTTTCATGCAAAAAGCCTATTTTTTCTTAATTTTGATAGATTTTTTATTACTTTTGAAGCCTTCTCCATAGACGGCATTGGTCTGTGTAAATGTGACGAAAGCACGTGGATCAACGACCGCGATGTAGTCTCTTAATTTTTCGTATTGAGTCTTATTGAAAACCACTCGAAGGATAATTCTTTCATCACCCTTATATCCGCCTTCAGCGTGGATAATAGTAGTTCCTCTATCAAGTTCTGTTTGAGCGAACTCATTAATCTCTTTCCACTTCTCGGAAATGATATCAACTTGATAGCTTGACTGGTTACGAATATAAACAACTTCTATTAAAATCGCACTAACGAAACATGATAGGATGCCACATAATGCAGGAACCCACATTCTCATAGCGATCATACCAATGATAATGATAATTGCGTCAATGATAAAAGAAGATATGGATTCTTTAATTCTAAAATATTTGTTGAGTAAGACTTGTAAGACATCTACACCTCCGGTAGAACCACCACCCAAGAACGTTAATGCTACTCCGCCTCCAACAAAAACACCACCAAAGATACCACAGAGCATGTAGTTACCAACTTGCGCGTCTGTGTACACCATTTGGAACTCTGTTCCATTGATTAAAACTTTATTGATAGATGAGATACCAGCAAATTGTTCTGCTAAAGAATTGAATACTTCTATACGAGCAAATAAGAATGTTGCTCCAATATATACAAGGGAAGAAAGTAGTGTCTTAATAGCGAAATCTTTTCCGATTAATAACAAACCTAGCAACCAAAAGAAGATTGTTAACGCTGCGACGAGATAATCATAAATAGGGACAGAAACAAAGTGTTGAATGATAATTGCAATGCCTGAAATACCACCAGCGACTAATTCAGCTTTTGAAAAGAAGACGACTGCACCAAAGGCTAATAAAACTGTTCCTAATACCACTAATATGTAATTAATGATTTGTTTGTAAACTTTTTTAGGCATTGTTTTTGGCCTCCATTTGTAAATAAGCATATAAGAAGTTATCAATTCCACCATTCATAACCGCGTTGACATCAACTTCTTCATAGTTTGTTCTATTATCTTTAACTAATGTATATGGGCAGAATACATAAGAGCGGATTTGTGATCCCCATTCAATATTTTTCTTTTCTCCAACAATGGAGTTAAGTTCGTTATTTCTCTTCTCAACTTCTAACAAATAAAGTTTGCTTTTAAGCATTGTCATAGCGAGCTCTTTATTAGATAATTGGCTTCTTTCAACTTGGCAAGAAACGACAATACCAGTAGGAAGGTGTGTAATTCTAACCGCGGTTTCAACTTTATTGACGTTTTGTCCGCCTGCGCCTCCGCTTCGATAGGTATCAACTTTTAAATCAGAATCGTTAATTTCAATATTAATTGAGTTATCAACAAATTCAGGAATAACGTTAACAGATGCAAAAGATGTATGTCTTCTTTTATTCGCATCAAAAGGAGAAATTCTTACTAAACGGTGAACTCCCTTTTCACTTTTAAGTAGTCCATAGGCATGTTTACCTGAGATTTTAATGGTAACAGATTTAATACCGGCTTCTTCACCAGGCTCAAAAGAGATGAGCTGCATCTTAAATTTATGTGCTTCTGCATATAAAACATACATACGATAAAGCATATCCGCCCAGTCTTGGGCTTCTGTTCCACCTGCGCCTGGATGGATTTCTAGGATGGCGTTTAAATTATCAAATTCACCATTAAAGAGTCTTTCAACTTCAAACTCATTAACAAGCGATTTCAATTCTTCGAAAGATTCATTTAGTGATTCTAATAAAGAATCATCACCCATTTCTAAAAGCTCTTCTAAATCTTTAAGATTGCTTTGAAGAGTGTTGTATTTTTCAAACGCTCCACGCTTGGAGTTTAATGCATTAATTACTTCTAAAGCAGACTTTTGATCATTCCAAAAATCTTCTTTTTCACTTTTAGCTTGTAGTTCCTTAATCTCGTTTTCTAACTTAACGAGGTCAAAGAGAAGACCCGAGTTGACGGATTCTCTCGCCAACAGCACCCAGTTCTTGTCTTAAGTTAACAAGGTCTTTCATTATTTTGTCTCTTCTTTCTTTGGCTCTGCTTGAGCGTCGACTACAGTTGTTTCTTTAGGAGCCTCTTCGACTGGTTTCTTTTCAATCTTTACATTGAGTAAGTTTAAAACCGCATCAACACTAGCGACGTCTAAACACTCTCTAAACATTTTATAGCCTTCGTTAACATAGTCTTGAAGTGGGTTGATGTTTGCATAACTTCTGAGGTGAATACCTTCACGAAGTCTTGCCATTGCATCAATATGTTTGGTCCAGTTTTGGTCAATACAACGTAAGACAAAGTTTCTTTCTACTTGTCCTTGTAATTCTTCTGGCCAATCTTTTCTTCTTTCCACATAGCGGTCATATAAAACTTCACCTAAATCTGGTCCAACATCATCAACATATGATTCATCATATAAGGATGCTTTTAAGGAACCAGCAGGTAAAAATCTTGGTTCGACTTCTTTGACTAATAAGTCACCAGAAATAACCTTATCTGTATTTCCTTCAGGAACAGCTTTATTTGCAAGGAACATACCTGTTGTTCTAAAGATATCATCAACGATATCAGTAATATCTTTACCTTCGATGATTCTGTCACGTTTGTCATAGACAATTTGACGTTGTTTTGCTAAAACGTCATCGTAATCAAGTAAGGATTTACGGGTATCAAAGTTTTGTCCTTCAATTCTCTTTTGTGCACTAGTGATTACATTAGTAACCATTTTTGCTTCAAGAGCTTCATCTCCAAAGTTCTTTTCAATGAACTTACGCATGTTGTCAGCAGCGAATCTCACTAAGAGTTCATCATCAAAGGAAACATAGAATCTTGAGAATCCTGGGTCACCTTGACGACCAGAACGACCTCTTAATTGATTATCGATACGTCTAGATTCGTGTCTTTCAGTACCAAAAACACATAAGCCACCTAAAGCACGGACTTCATCATCAATTTTAATATCGGTACCACGGCCCGCCATATTTGTAGCAAGGGTAATTGCGCCTTTCTTACCAGCGTCTTTAATGATTTCTGCTTCTCTAGCGTGGTTCTTCGCGTTTAACATTTCGTGAGGGAGTCCAGCTTCAGTCAATAACTTGCTAACTTCTTCGGAAGACTCAACAGAAACCGTGCCAATTAAGATTGGTTGACCCTTTTCGTGTCTTTCTTTTACTTCCTTAATTAAGGCTGCAAGTTTTGGTCCTTTATGTGCATAGACATAATCAAGAGCGTCAATACGAATAACAGGTCTATTGGTTGGAACACAAACAACACGCATGTTGTAGATTTTTCTAAATTCTTCTTCTTCAGTTTTTGCAGTACCAGTCATACCTGCCATCTTCTTATATAGACGGAAGAAGTTTTGATAGGTAATGGTCGCCATGGTGATGGTTTCTTGTTTAATTTCCACATTTTCTTTAGCTTGGACAGCTTGATGTAAACCATCAGACCATTCTCTTCCTGGTAAAACACGGCCAGTGAATTGGTCAATAATTTGAATTTGTCCTTCTTGATCCACTAAATAGTCAACGTCTCTAGCCATAATATAGTTCGCTCTTAAAGCGTTATGGATTCTATGGACGAGATCAGCATATTGAGGATCATAAAGGTTTTTAATACCGAACATTTGATCCGCTTTCGCGTTACCAGAATCAGTTAGGTTAACTGTTTTATCTTTAACGTCGATTTCATAATCAACATTTTTTCTAAGTGCTTTAACAAATCTATCCGCAACAGTGTATTGGGAGGCACTCGCTCTAGCACCACCAGAAATAATAAGTGGTGTACGAGATTCATCAATTAAGATGGAGTCAGCTTCGTCAACGATACAGAACTCAAGTCCTCTTAAAACACGATTCGCCATTGAGTTAGCCATGTTATCTCTAAGATAATCGAAACCTAATTCAGAGTTAGTGGTGTAAGTAATATCGCATAAGTAAGCTTCTTTTTTCTCGCTTGTGGTCTTTGCTCTAAGGTTAACACCGACAGTTAAACCTAAGAATCTATAGATTTGGCCCATCCAGTTGGCGTCACGTTCACTTAAGTATTCGTTAACGGTAACGACGTGGACACCTTTACCTGCTAAGGCGTTAAGATAAACCGCCATAGTGGCTGTTAAGGTTTTACCTTCACCAGTTTTCATTTCGGCAACATCGCCAGCGTGTAACGCTAATGAACCGATAATTTGTACTTTATAAGGGAATTCACCGATGGTTCTACGAGCAGCTTCTCTTGCAACTGCAAAAGCTTCTACTTTAATGTCATCAAGTTTCTTTCCATTTCTTAATTGTTCTTTGAAATAATCGGTCTTCGCCCTTAATTCATCATCACTAAGAGATTTCATTGTTTCTTCAAGCGCGATGACTTTATCAGCGATACGAGCATATCTTTTAATTGCTATCTTATCGAATAAACCCATTTAATATACCTCCGTTCTTTTTCTTAACTAAAAAGAATGTAATTGCGTTCGATAATAAATATATCATTTCTGTATTAGTTAAGGCTAATACATTTTGTTGAATATTAATCTTTTTCAATAGTTACTGCCTCTTTTATCTAAATCAATTGTTTTGGCAATCACTAAAACTTTGATCTTTTTTGGTTTTGCTGTTTTCACTAATTCGATTGCCTTAAACATCGTTGCTCCAGTGGTGTAAATATCGTCAACTAACAAGACTTTTTTGCCATAAAGAATTTCTTTGCTTTTAATTGTTAAATATTTTTCTATTTTTAACCTATCTTTACTTGTTTTGGATGATTGTTTTTCCCTTGTGTGTTTCTCTAACACATCTAACATTGGTAGTTTTAGTGTTGAGCATATCTCTTTAACATGATTAAACCCTCTTTTTTGGTCTTCAATCTTATTAGAAGGGATAGGAATGACATAGTAATTTCTATATAACGTTTGTAAATATAAAAGGTATCTATGAAGGAACACATTTTTTAATTCAATATCATAGCAGCCTTTATATGTATAGATGAGTTTTTTGATCGTTTCATCGTATTCATAAAGTGACAAAGCATCAATGTTTCCAATTTTAAATTTAATGAACTTTGCTTTAAGGGAATTTTGGCAGTTTTGACATAACAAAATCTTATTTGAAAAGAGATGAAAAAATGAGATGTCATTGATCTTTGAAAAGCATATCTTGCAGTACTCTATTGTTTCGTATAATTTCATCTCTTGCCTCCTTCATGTCTTGTGTAATTTTATTAGCTAAAAATATGACTTCTCCTTCAGGTGCAATTGCTTTTCTTCCAACCCTTCCTGATATTTGAATTAAGGTCCCAGAATCATATAAATTTTTATGACTTTTGTAGATAATTACCTGCAAATTGGGCATTGTTATTCCTCTTTCTAAAACAGAGGTCGTTACTAAGTATAGATATATTTTCTTTCTAAATGCATCGATAATTTCGTTTCTATTTTTCTTCTTTGAATGAACACAGTTTCCATCCTTAAAAAAGAGCTTTATCTTGCTAAACAAAGATTCACATTCTTCAATAGTGGGAGCAAATATAAATAGCTGTTTCATTTCACTTTTATATTTGCTTATCTTCTTTAATAAATATAAGAACAAATAAGGCGTCGGACCTTTGATAAACATAGGCACTGGAAGTGGGTGTTTATGAAATCTGGTTTGTAGTTTTAATATATCTTTTCCTTCTTTTGAGAAATGATTAATTACATCTTTTGAAGGAGTAGCGCTCATTAGAACATAATGTCCGTTTAGCGAATCAAAAAACATTGATTCTAGTATCTTGTTGCCTTTAAAGGGGAAAGCGTCTATCTCGTCTAAGATTATGAGATTGAAATAATGCTTATATCGATATAATTGATGTGTTGTAAGCATAATTATATCTCCAGTTTTTTCTTTTGTATGCCCTCCATATACAGAAATTACTTTATTTTTACTAAAAATATGTTTTAACCTATTTGATAATTCTATACATACGTCTTTTCTAGGCAAGGCAAATGCAACTTTTTCGCCACAATTCAATGCATATTGAATGATTTGAAGAACAATCTCTGTTTTACCAGATCCACACACCGCAAAAACAAGACTATCAATTCCTTTCTTATAGTTTTCCACTAACTTTTTGGATAATTCCTTTTGTTCTGGCGATAGTTCATATTCAAGATGAATAGGTGCTTTTTTAGGATAAGACGGTTTATGTTCAACTTCCTCACCACGAAAAGAGATACATCTACGGCAGTAAGGTTTGCCGTTCAGTATTCCAATTGAATGAATATCGGTGTTTCCACAAATTGGGCAAGTAAATGAATTACAATTTTCCATTTTTCTTGCCTTTCTTTTTTCTTTTTGGTTTAATTCTTTTAGATGATGAGTGACTCTTATGAGTTAAAGTCTTGGACTTTCCATCATCAATGCTGGTTGTTACATTATTCGTGCCAATAGGTTGCGATCCGCCAGCTTTTTTTATTAATAAATCATTGGCGTCGACTCCTGGTTTTAATTCAAGTTCAAACAGGCTAAAACGTCCTTTTTTGTCTTTTTCTTCTCTTTTAACAATATATGTAGCTTGGTCTCCTCCTTTAACTAAAGGGTTGTCAATTTTAATATTGTTTCTTCCTTCTGATGTTTTTGAGTGGGTGACTCTATGGAACACATACGCATTACCATCTTCGTCAACAATATATGCTGGATGTCCATTCTTGAAATATATTCTAAAGTGCTTTTTGAATTTCTTATTCTTCATGTTTTTTCTTCTTTTCTATGTTGCGGATATCTTATCTTTGGGGAACCACATTATTACTCCAACTAATTTGTCTCGACAGTGCTGAGACAATTACATTGTCTCTATATTCTTCATAAAACTGGACCATCCTATATAATCCTGCTCTGTTAAAACCTTTTAAATTTGGATACGCTTTCATAAGATTGTTTGAAATCGATTCAATAGTTTTTGAACCCCATTTTTCTGCTTTAATCTTTGTGGATAAGTATTTACCAATCTCAAAATACATCCCTACCAACTCTTCATTAATTTTTCGATATGTCTTATCTCTATGCGACTGAATGATTGCTATGAGTTCATTTATTTCTTTTTCCATAAATATTTTTTCCTTTCCGCTATGCTTTTCATGTATTTAGGGATCCAATTGAGCGAACATCTGTATTGCCACAAATTGGACATTTATAAGATTCCATATTGTTTTATCTCCATTGGTTTGCTTTAATGTATGTAATGATTCGCATGTTGGAAATCCTTTGTTGGTTCCTGTGAATCATCAAGTTGTCACGCAGGGCTGAATAGGCTCAGACAACCGCGCACCAATTGGCAGCT
The DNA here is from genome assembly GCA_900314865.1 of uncultured Erysipelotrichaceae bacterium. Lineage (GTDB taxonomy): Bacteria > Bacillota_I > Bacilli_A > RFN20 > CAG-826 > UBA2450. Next base: position 122,754 of record OMWW01000001.1, read on the forward strand.
CGATCTGCCCGATGCACTAAGTCCCTAGTGGGCTTTTTTATTTTGTCTTTTTTCTTTTAAAACTTTTATTTCTGGGTAGAATATATCAACGCCATTTTTAAGTTCGATTTCGAAATAGCTAAATCGTGCTTTGAATCTTTTTCCTCCTTTGAGTTAAAAACTCTATACAAATATAAGAGGGCGGAAATTGGTATTTTTTAGTAAAAAACTTTATTTTATTTATATGTTTATGGGAAAAATAAAAAACCCTTTACAATGTAAAGGGCAGTTTTATCAATATTCTATATTATTTTTCCAAATCTGATATCATGTCGACACGAGTTTGATGTCTTCCACCTTCAAACTCTGTTGATAAGAAGATATCCACTCTTCTTAAGACATCCTCTAATTTCATGAAGGCTTGTCCAAATGAAATAACATTCGCGTTATTATGTTGCCTCATCAATCTTGCGACATCATCATTATAGGCAATACCGCATCTAACGCCTTTGATCTTGTTGGCCGCTATTGAGATACCTTCTCCAGAAGTACAGACAACAACACCAAAATCACATTCTTTGTTTGATACTTTCTTAGCGACTTCTGCACCATAAAGAGGGTAGTGACAGCTGTCTTTTGTATATGTGCCAACATCAATTACTTTGTGACCTTCTTTTTCTAAATGCTCTTTAATTGCGTTTTTATATTCTAATCCGCCGTGGTCACTTCCAATTGCAATTTTTAACATATTTATTCCTCCTTAATGGCTTTTTCTATGTCTTGAAGTTTAATATTGCCTTCTCTATAAATTTTAATATCTTTAACAGTAAGGTCAACTAAAGTTGAAGGAATTCCTCCTTTAGCGAATCCTTCAAACACAAACGTAACTTCATCATTAAAGATGTGTTTCACCTCATCACTATTCATAGCAGGCTTTTCTCCGCTTTTATTCGCACTTGGCACTAATAAAGGTGTTTTGATATAGGAAAGGAATTTTAATAATTCTTTTAAATTAGGAACACGTATACCTATAACGCCTGTATTGTGTGTGACATATGATGGCACTGTATCTTTTGATTTAAGTAAAACAGTAATCTCTCCTGGCATGAATCTTTCGATTACTTTTATAGATCTATCATCTAGAAAAGCGTATTTACTTATTTCTTCTTTAGATGAAAGCATCAAGGTATAAGGCTTTTCTTCTGGACGACATTTAATCTTGTTTAGTAAGTTATAAGCTTCAAAATCATTATAGTAGACACCTAAACCCATTACTGTTTCCGTTGGGAACGCAATAACTTGAGATTTATCTAAACATGATTTTGCAATTTCAAAATCCTTACGCGACATATGTAATTCCTTCATCTTTTACAATATATAAGAATCTTGTTTTTCCATAAATATCTTTTTCAAACTTATACATAATTCCCTTATAGTTAGTTTCAATAATGTGGGTTAGAGTTTCTTCCATATCTTCACCAATTTCAAACGCTAAAAGGAATTTATCTGAAAGGATATTAAGGTCAATAGCCTTCATAATTTCTACGTAATATTTTTCAAAAGGTTTAGCGAATAACGCAAGGTGTGGTTCGTATTTTAAAGTCTGTGGATCGACAGTGGATTCATCCTTAATGTATGGTGGATTACTGATGATAACAGAAATATCTTTTTCATTTTTGATAGCTTCTAACATATCGCCCTGTTTTAGTTCAACTTTAACATGATGCAATGATGCATTTTTTTCTGTAATTTTTAGGCATTTTTCGTTTATATCAGTGCAAATAACCCTTGATTTTGGAAAATATTCCTTTAAGTAGATTCCTAAGATTCCAGAGCCTGTTCCGATATCAACAATAGTGATTTCTGGATCTTTTCCAAACATCTTAACAATCATTTTTAAAGTAGCAACGGCGAGTTCTTCTGTCTCTTGCCTTGGAATTAAAACATCTGGAGTAACAACATAATTTGAATTAACAAAATAAGCATATCCAACTACGTATTGTAAAGGTTCTCCCATCCTTACACGATGGATTTTCTCGTTTAATTTGTCTATGTCTTTAACTTCTTCGTCAAAATGCCTAAGAAGGTTAACAAAATCAACAAAATTTCCATCATCTTGAAGGAGGGTTTTGATTGCAGTGTTATTCAAATATTTATTGTTTTCTTTTTGTAATTTGAAATAGATCTCACGGTAAGTCATTAATTCTCACCTGCTATTTTTTGAGATTGGTCGTAGTGGACTAAAGCTTCAATAATTGAATCTAGTTCACCTTCCATAACTCTGTCTAATTGTTGAATTGTAAAACCAATGCGGTGATCAGTAACTCTATTTTGTGGATAGTTATAAGTTCTAATTTTTTCACTTCTTTCACCAGTACCGATTTTGATTCTTCTTTCGTTACCGATTTCTTCTTGTTGCTTTTCAAGCATAGTTGCGTACATCTTTGCTCTTAACATTTGCATAGCAATTTCTCTATTTTGAATTTGAGATTTTTCGGTTTGGCACGCAACGACAATGCCAGTTGGGATATGTGTAATACGAACCGCAGATTCAGTCTTATTAACGTTTTGTCCACCCGCACCTTGTGAGTGATAGGTATCAACTTGTAAATCATTTGGATTAATCTCTACATCGATTTCTTCAGCTTCTGGCATAACTAAAACAGTCGCAGTGGAGGTATGGATTCTTCCGCTAGCTTCAGTTTTAGGCACTCTTTGAACACGATGCGCTCCACTTTCGAACTTCAGTTTGGAATATACCATTTTTCCTTTTATCATAAATGATACTTGTGAGAAACCACCGGCTTCTGAAGGATATTGGTCCATCATTTGAATCTTCCAACCTTGGTTTTCCGCGTATCTTGTATACATTCTAAATAAGTCACCAGCAAAAATATTTGCTTCATCTCCACCTGCGGCCCCTCTAATTTCTACAATGATGTTTTTATCATCATTAGGGTCTTTTGGTAAAAGAAGTTCTCTAAGTTGTATTTCAAGATCTTCCATTTCTTTGGTTAGTCTTTTAACTTCTTCTTTTCCCATTTCGGATAGTTCTGGATCAGATTCGTTACTCATTTCCATAGCTTCTTTTAAATCAGATTCAGCTTTAAGGTAACGATTAAAAGCATCTACTTGTGGTTCAAGATTTGCTCTTTCTTTAGAAATCTCTCTGAAGTGTTTAATATCCTTCATAGTGTTTTCATCTAAAAGTTCTTCGTCAATTTCTTTTAATCGTTTGCTCGATACCTCGAGTCTTTGAAACATGCTTGATTCCATAACTACCTCTTTGCCGGGAAGATTATAACATAATATTAAAATATTACAAAGAGGCATAAAATAATCGTTAATATTAATATTAATTCTTCTAAGATTATTAACTCTAATGTATACTTATTTTCAGGTAGATTTATGGCATACAAAGCATTATATAGAACTTATCGTCCACAGACATTTGAAGAGGTTGCTGGACAAGAACATATCGTAAGAACTTTAAAGAACGCTTTAGCGACTGGAAAAATCGCTCATGCGTACTTATTTGCAGGCCCTAGAGGTACAGGAAAAACCACGATGGCAAAATTATTTGCCAAAGCTTTGAACTGTGAAGAAGGTTTAGGACATCAATGTAACAAATGTAAAAACTGCGTTGCAATTACTGAGGGTAGTCATCCAGATGTATTAGAACTTGACGCGGCAAGTAATAATGGTGTTGATGAAATCCGTGAGCTCATTGACAAAGTCAAATATGGCACAATCTTAGGAAAATATAAGGTTTACATTATTGACGAAGTTCATATGCTCTCAACAGGAGCGTTTAACGCTCTTCTTAAAACATTAGAAGAACCACCAGAACACGTCATATTCATTTTAGCGACAACAGAACCTCATAAGATTCTTCCAACCATTTTAAGTAGATGTCAAAGATATGACTTTAACAAAGTTAGTGAAGATGATATCAAAGGTAGACTTAAAGACATTCTTGTTAAAGAGAATGTTGAATATAACGAAGATGCGATTAATTTAATTGTTAATCTTGCTGATGGGGGAATGAGGGACGCGCTTTCCATATTAGAAAAAGTTCTCGCCTATTCTCAAAACACCCTTAACGTCAAAGACGTTTTAGAAATCTTTGCTTTAGAAAGCAAAGAAGAAAAAATCAAACTCATTAACTCTATTGCTAAACATGATATGAGTGACGTTTTATCTCGTTTAAATAACTATGTTAATAAAGGAACAGATATCAAACGCTTAACTGAAGACTTATTAATCATATATAAGGATTTAGTTATATATAACTCATCTTATAACGAACAATATCTTGAAGCATTAAAAGAAGATGAAGCTAAAGAATTAGGAAAACTCATTTCAAACGATGACGCTTTAAAGATGATTGATATTCTTATGAACACGGTTAAAGACTATAAGAACGTCACTTCTATCAATCCTATTTTTGAGATCACTTTAATCAAAATGACATCATTAGAAGAAGGTCATAAGAAGGTTATCGAGAAAGTAGTTGAAGAAACTCCAAAAGTGAGCAATTACGATATAAGAAAGCCTCTAAATGAAGTTAAAGAAACTCCAAAAGAAGAAGCTAAACCAGTCGTGGAAGAAGTTAAAAAAGAAGAACCAGTTGTTCAATTTGATTCAGATATCAAACTTGTAGATTCTGTTATCTATCCAAAAGACGCGGAAGGTGATGAATCATTTGAAATTGATGATAACATGATGGTCAATGTCATGGTGCTTTCAAAAAAAGAAATCAAAGCTCAACTCATTGATGAATGGAAAAACATCAAAAGATTATCCACTCATCCTTTATTAGGCAAGGCCGCAACTCTATTACTCGATGGCCGTCCCCTTGTCGCCTCTAACAATATGGTGGTCCTAACTTATGAACTTCCAAAACTCGTTGAAAAAATAAACCTTAAGGACGCGCAGGTTGAACTACAAACTGTCATTGATCAGATTTTTAAGAAAAAGATGTTTGTTTACGGAGTGAGTAGAAAAAGATCAATCGATCTTCAATCCTTATATATGAACCTTTTACAAATTGGCAAATTGCCAAAAGCGAAAGATGTGAATATTGAATTCATAGGAGAATAAAAACATGAACATGCAACAAATGATGATTCAAGCCCAAAAAATGCAAAGAGAACTTCAAAAAGCAAGAGAGGCCTTGAACGCTAAAGAATTTAAAATCAGCAAAGCTGGTTTAGTGGAAATTGTTGTCTTTGGTAGCAAAGAAATCAAATCAATCAACATTGAGCCAGACGGATTTGAAGCTGACAACAAAGAAATGGTGGAAGAATTAATCGTTTCTGGTTTAAACGAACTCTTTGAACAAATCGATGAAGAAGCCGATGCGATTGAAGAAAAGATTACCGGTCGAGTTGGCGGTATTGGATTTTAATCATGGATAATCTTAAGTCTTTAGACAATCTAATTGAGAACCTCTATAAATTACCAGGTGTTGGTAAAAAGAGTGCAGAACGTATGGCGTTTTCTCTTTTAGAATTCCCTCAAGAAGACTTAGATGAAATTGCTAACGCTATAAGCGAACTCAAGAAGAAAATTCACTTCTGCCCAATATGCGGAATGATTACAGATATTGATGGCTGCTATATCTGTGATGATAAAAATAGAGAAGAAGACACCATTATGGTGGTTTGTTTCCCTAAAGATGTTTTATCAATTGAAAGAAGTGGTGCCTTCCATGGACAATATCATGTTTTAAATGGAGAAATCTCCTTATCCAAAGGTATGGATGTTTCTTCTTTAAACATCGATTCTCTTCTTGATAGAGTGGAAAAAGGTAATTTCAAAGAAATTATTCTAGCTACCAATCCAACTGTGGATGGTGAAACCACTGCAGCCTATTTAAATAAACTCTTAGAAAAATATAACGTCAATGTAACGCGACTTGCCTATGGCCTTCAAATTGGTGGTAATCTCGACTATGTCGATCCACTTACTTTATCTAAAGCTCTTGAAGGCAGACACAAGATTTAAGGAGATACTTTATGTTTATTACACTTGAAGGACCAGAAGGATCAGGAAAAACTACTGCTGTTGAAGCTGCTGTTAAAGCATTACAAGACAAAGGTTATCAAATTGTTAGAACAAGAGAACCAGGTGGAACTCCTATCTCCGAAGAAATCCGCAACGTTATTCTTGATAAGAAAAATACTGCTATGGATCCAAGAACTGAAGCACTCCTTTACGCAGCTAGTAGACGTCAACACTTAGTGGAAAAAGTTTGGCCTGCTCTTAAGGAAGGCAAAATTGTTATTTGTGATCGTTATTTAGACTCCTCTTTGGCCTATCAAGGAGGTGCTAGAGGTTTAGGAGTGGATAATGTTTTAAACATTAACCTCTTTGCAACTGAAAATACTTGGCCAGATTTAACTCTTCTTTTTGATATCAAACCAGAAGAAGGCTTAAAAAGAATTGCCAGTAACTCATCTAGAGAAGTAAATAGATTAGATTTAGAGAAAATCGAATTCCATAATAAAGTTAGAGAAACATTTCTCATGTTAGCAAAGCGTTATCCAGATAGATTTGTGATTATCGACGCTTCTAAGAGTAGAGAAGAAGTCGCGAAAGCGACACTTGACGCAATATTAAATAGACTATGCAAATAGGGAAATACCTTAAAGAGAACCAACCAATTGTCTATCAGACCTTTTTAAATTCTTTACAGAGTCACACTCTTTCCCATGCCTATTTAATTGTTGGAAACCCAGGAACTCCATTATTTGAAAGCGCTGAATATCTTGCTAAATCAATATTATGTGATGATCCTTCCCCACTCGCATGTGACAATTGCATTACTTGTTTAAGAATTGAAAGCGATAACTATCCTGATATCATCAAACTTGATGGTGCTAAAGGCACTATTAAAAAAGAAGATGTCTTAAATATCGAATCTAGATTTGAAAAAACCGCCTTTGAGACTAAAGGGATTATGATTTATATCATTAATCTTGTTGAGAATATGACTATTGAAGCCGTAAACTCAATGCTCAAATTCCTTGAAGAACCTGATAGTGAAGTATACGCTTTCTTAACCACCAACAACGTTAATAATGTTCTTCCTACTATCGTCAGTAGATGTCAAACACTTAACTTCAAAAGTGTTCCACGTAAAAGAGTGATTGAGGAATCACTTGAAATGATGATTGATCAAGAAGATGCAGAACTGCTCTCTTATTTCTATAATGACGCTGTACTTATTGATGAATTCATTAAAAATGAGGAAGAAAGTAGTAATTACTTTGAAGCTAAAAAAGCTTTAAAGGGATTAATTGATATTATGGAAGTTGGTAACTATAAGGATGTTATCTACTATTCCCAAAAAACAATTGTTCCAATGATAAAGACTAAAGAAGAATTAAGATTCTTTGTCGATTTATTATCAGAAGTATACGAAGATATACTCAACATCAAATCAAATCGTGAAATTAGTTTAAAGAGTTATGATACAATACTCACTAATCTCGTAGATAAACTTCCTCATATTGAAGACTCACTTGTGGAAGTATTAAAAACTAGAAACATTGTTAACTTAAATGTCAACATTGGTCTACTTATCGACCACCTCATATACAAACTCGTAAAGGAGTAAATTCATGGAAGAAAATAACTTAGTAAATAAATATTCAAATTATGTTGGAGTGAGGTTCCATTATTCCACTCATGCATACTTTTTTGGCTATAAAGATTTAGATATTAAAAAGGGTGAAAAAGTAGTCGTAGAAACCACACATGGACCAGAGCTTGGAGAGGTATTTTTCGACCCAATTACTATTGAACAATATCATTCAGTTTTAGAGCTAAAACCGATTTTAAGAAAGGCCACTGATGTTGACCTCAAATTACACGAAATTAACTTAAAAGACGCAGATTTTGCCCTAGAAATATGCAAAAATGAGGTAAAAAAGTTAGGAATTGAAATGAATTTAATCTCCTGTGAATACACACTTGATAAGAGCAAAGTTATCTTCTCATATGTTGCTGATGAAAGAGTGGATTTCCGTGAACTATTAAAGGTCCTTGCAAGTCGACTTCATACCCGTATCGAACTACGTCAAATTGGTAGTAGAGATAAGGCCAAACTCGTTGGTGGTATAGGTATGTGTGGACTTCCGCTTTGTTGCGCCACTTTCCTTAATGAATTCGATGGCATTTCCATCAATAGAGCGAAGAACCAAATGCTCGCTATTAACATTCCAAAACTTTCTGGTCACTGCGGTAAACTTCTTTGCTGTTTGAAATATGAAGATGAAGCCTATAGCGAACTTAAAAAAGATTTTCCACCAATTGGATTCAAAGTGTTCATTGATAAAATTGAATATACAGTCACAACCATCAATGTTGTTTCCAAAATGGTGAAAATTGATAATGAGGAAGACACCAAATTCCTTTCTTTAGAAGAATTCAAGAAACAAACAGGGTTTAGACCAAGACCAAACAAAGATGAAAAGAATTAAATCTTTTGATAAAAACTCTAAAATCTTATATCTCATTGCAACTCCTATAGGAAATTTAGGAGAGTTTTCATCACGCGCCATTGAAGTGATTAATGGAATGGATTTAATTGCTGCAGAAGATACAAGAAACACTTTGGATTTATTACGTAAGTTTAATATCTCTAAACCTACCATCTCTTTAAGAGAACATAATGAAATAGAAGCTTCTCATAAACTTATTGAAGAAATTAATAAAGGCAAGAAAGTTGCCTACATGAGTGACGCTGGTTATCCAGGAATCTCTGATCCTGGTTATTTACTGTGTAAATTATGTGTCGAAAACGATATAGCGGTTTCAGTAGTCTCTGGTGGATGTGCTTTTATTAATGCTTTAACAAGCTCTTCAATTGATACAACTCATTTCTATTTCCATGGTTTCTTATCTAGTAAACCAGTTGAGGCTAAAAATGAATTAGAAGAACTTAAAGGCAAAAAAGAAACTCTTATTTTCTACGAAAGTCCTCATCGTATTGAGCAAACATTAAAACTACTTTTAGAAATACTAGGAGATCGCTTTATTTCACTTCAAAGAGAACTTACCAAAATTAACGAAGAAAAGCTTTATGGGAAAATTTCTGAAGTTTTATCCGTTGATATGTCTTCTTTAAAAGGCGAAATGGTAATCATTGTCTCTGGTAATGACTCAAAAGAAGAATTTAGCGACACCGAAATAGTGGAAAAAGTTAACTTCTTTATAAATAAAGGTATGAGCAAAAAAGATGCGATTGAAACCGTATCAGAAGTGTTTAAAATTCGTAAGAATCACATTAAAGAAATAATCAAATTAAAAATTTAGTTGAATTAATATCAAGTCTTTTCTTAAAATAGAAAAGATTTTTTATTAGGAGGATTAAAGATGGAAGTTAGAAATATTGCAATTATCGCTCACGTTGACCATGGTAAAACAACTTTAGTCGACCAATTATTAAAATCTTCCTCCACATTCAGAAGTAACGAAGAATTATCAGACCGTGCGATGGACTCAAACGACATCGAACGTGAAAGAGGAATCACAATTTTAGCTAAGACTACCTCTATTACCTATCATGATACAAAAATCAATATCTTAGACACTCCAGGTCACGCTGACTTTGGTGGTGAAGTTGAACGTATTATGAACATGGTGGATGGTTGTTTACTTTTAGTAGATGCTTTTGAAGGCACCATGCCTCAAACAAGATTTGTCTTAAAGAAAGCATTAGAAGCACACGTTAAACCAATCGTTGTGATCAATAAAATTGATAGAGCGAACATCGATGTTGAAAGAACGTTAGACGAAGTCCTTAATTTGTTTATTGAATTAGGCGCTCCAGATGAATTCCTAGATTTCAAAACCGTTTATACAAGTGCATTAAAAGGAACCTCTTCATACTCAAGTGATCCAAAAGATCAAGTTGAAGGCATGGATGCAGTTTTACAAACTATTATTGATCAAATACCTGCTCCAAGTATGGACAAAGAAGGACCATTACAACTTCAAGTTGCCTTATTAGACTATAATGATTTCGTTGGTCGTATTGGTATTGGCACTATTAAAAGAGGAACCATCAAAGTTAACGATAACGTGACAGTAAGCCGCTTAAATGGCTCAACTACCAACTTTAGAGTTCTTAAACTTTTAGGTTTCCAAGGACTTAAAAGATTAGAAATTGAAGAAGCTCATGCGGGTGATATTGTCGCTGTTGCTGGTTTAGCGGATATTAATGTTGGAGAAACCATCTGTCAATTTGGGCATGTTGATCCTCTACCATTAATTAGACTAGATGAACCAACCTTACAAATGACTTTCGGTACTAATTCTTCTCCATTAAGTGGAAGAGACGGAAAACTTCTCACTGCTCGTAAGATCGAAGAAAGATTGTTTAGAGAAACCCAAAAGGATGTCGCTTTAAGAGTAGAACGTATCATCAACACTGAAAGTTGGATTGTTTCTGGTAGAGGCGAATTACACCTTTCAATTTTAATTGAAAATATGAGAAGAGAAGGCTTCGAACTTGAAGTCAGTAAACCACAAGTTATCATAAAAGAAATCAATGGTGTGAAATCAGAACCATATGAAGATTTAATGATTGATGTTCCTAATGAATATGTTGGTGACATCATGGTGACAATCGGAGAACGTGGTGGAGAACTTGTTAACATGGATCCAAAAGAGACAGTGACAATTCTTAATTATGTTATTCCTAGCCGTGGATTACTTGGCTATATGACTAACTTTATGACATTAACCAAAGGTTATGGTATTCTCTCTCACACTTACAAAGAATATCGTCCATGTACCACAAGTAATATTGGTGAAAGAAACATTGGTGTTCTTGTTTCTGTAGAAGGTGGGCAAGCCACCCCATACGCAATTGAACATACTGAAGAAAGAGGAACAATGTTTATTGCTCCTGGAACTGAAGTTTATGAAGGTATGATTGTTGGTGAACACCGTTACGATTTCGATTTAGCAGTTAACGTTACCCAAAAGAAAAACCTAAGTAACGTTAGAAGTTCCACTAAAGACAATACAGTGGTTTTAAAAACGCCAAGAAAGTTATCCTTAGAAGCTTGTCTAGATTATATTAATTCTGATGAACTTGTAGAGATTACTCCAACTACATATAGAATGCGTAAAAAGATCTTAAACACTGCTGAAAGAAAGAAATATGAAGCACATGTAAAACGTGCCCAAGAAGTAGAAGAATAAGCTAATTACGCGAAAGAAAAGCGATGGATTTGATTTCCATCGCTTTTATTTGGCTTAATTATCTCTTCTTTTGGATACGGCCTTTATTCGCACCTTTGGAGTTGTGAATTAAGACTGAACCATCTTGATTGGCGGCCATTTTCTTTGAGTATTCTAAGGCCTCTTTTTGAGTATCAAATAATTTGATTGCCTTTTGGCCTCCAGCAAATTTAACTTCCCATTTGCCATCATCTCTCTTAACGAGGTGATAAGTTCTGAAGTTAACTTCTTCTTTCTTTGCTGGTTTCTTGGCTGGAGCTGGCTTTTTAGCAGCAGGTTTCTTTGCAGGTGCTGGTTTCTTGGCTGGCGCAGATTTCTTTTCTGGAGCCGCCTTCTTATCAGGAACTGCTTTTTTTACTGCTGGTTTTTTTCCAGCTGGAGTTGCTTTTTTAACTGCCATAATAATATTCCCCTCTAAAGTTTTTATATGATAATTATATTCATTTTTTCTATGAATGTAATATCTAACCTATTTTCTTTTTCTTTTTGTGGATTATAGAAGCGAACAATAACGCTAATAAACCCACCCCAGCAATGCTAAATAAAATAATGCTGGTTGTTTCAATATTACCCTTACAACCTCCACTTGAACTACCATTATCTGTAGGAGTGCTTGGAGGTGTAGGTGGGGTAACTGGTTCTTCTTCCTCTTCTTCAATAACTTTCACATTGAAAGAAGTTTGTACTGAAACATTTTTCTCAGCATATCTCACAGTTACTTTAATCTTATCCCCAGCGGTTAAGAATTTGGTTGGAGACAAGGTAACTTTTTCAGTTACGTCTTGTGTGCTTTGATCGCTATAACAGGCGGACACTTTTAAGCCGGCTGTATTTAATTCTTCCCCAACATAATATGTTGTCTTGTTTGGCTTGCTTTCTATAACAAGAGATTCAAGAGTGGCTGGTTCATCAATTGGTACAGGTTCTTCAGTTACTGTTACTGTAAATGTATCGGTCTTAGTGATATCACCTTCGGTATAACTAATTGTAATAGTAATTGTGCCGGTGCTATTTAAAGTGGTTGGTGAAACAGTAACTTTATTAGTTACATATTCATCATCACCCTCTTCATAATGAGCGGTAACAATCATCCCTGTTAAGTTTAATTCATCGCCGACATAGTATTCGGTTCTACTAGGAAGTGTTGTGACTTCAATAGAAGAAAGAACTTTATCTTCTTGAACTGGTGGATCAACTGGATCATCGCCACTGGTTTCATAAGTAGTTAAATATTGACTGCTTTTAAATAACACGTTTACGTATTCAGGATGATCGATAAATGGGTTTCTATTCTTTTGAATAGTACTGACTCTATCGTTAACACCTTTTTCCCAGTCATCTGGTTTGTCTAAATTGTTCCAATAAGTGAAAAGTTTAATTGCGTAATTAGTTAACCCAAATTGTGAATTAGTGTTACCTGAGAAGATGGATGAACCTCCATCAAGAGTCCAGCCGGATACATCGTATTTTAAAATCGCGTATAGTGAACTTCTTGCTAAATCACCTTTAACTTCGTCATTTGGTTCAAAAACGTATCCTGAATATCCCCAAGATGTATCAGCAGAACCTGTTATTGAATAGTCGTTAGCGGAACTAAACGTTGGATTGCCTGTGACATATCCATAAGGTTTATTACCTCTTTTTCCATTAACCATCTTATCCGCAGGAACAACGATATAAGGATCTGAGCCTTGATTATCTTTTGAACCACCCCACCAGGATTTAGGAACGGAATGTTCACGATTATACCACTCGCCTTCAACATTTCCACCAGAACCCTTATCTTGGTTAGCAGATGTGAACTTAGAAATATTTGAATAATAATCTTTTATATAACCGTCATCCTTCTTATAAGCAGTTAAATATGTCGACCATAAAGCACTATAGCCTCCATCTTTTCCAGGACTAACGATTGTTTTTAAAGCAGACATTAAGTCGGAAGCGTTTCCATCTTTAAAAGCAGATTCACATTCACTATAGTCTTTAATATCAATAGCGGCCTTAACCTCTATTTGTTTATTTCTATTAATGCTTAATGCAAAAGAAAATGAAGATATCGCCAAAATAGACAATAAAGAAACGCCTAAAACTCTTTTTTTCATAATTTTTACCAACTTAACTTACACTCATTATATATTATGAAAATAAAAAGAGAAACAACGTTCCTCTTTCTACTAGCAATAATTAAGTTCTATTCAAGTTTCAAGCCAGAAATGTTATTTACTGGCAAGGAGAAAACGATACCCTGACCAGGAGTATCTAATCCACATGCTTTGTTGATGGATGAGATAACAGCGTCTCTAATATTTGCATTCACTAAAATGTATAACATTTCTTTTTGAGGAGTAATAACGACATTATATTTTTTAGCTATATCTTTAGTTCCGCTTCCACGAGCATGAATAATAGTGCCACCTCTAGCGCCAGCTTCTCTAGCTGCGTCCATAACTTGGTCGGAGTGACCTTCATTAACAATGACAACGATTACTTCATGATTATTATTTTTCTCTGCCATAAAATTACCCCCTGACTGTTTGAGTCAAAAATTTATACATCTTAACACCCACTAAAGCGGTAAGCGGAATAGTGTAGGCAATGCCTCTATTTCTTTTACTAGCTATAAAGTAGGCGTCTAATTCTCTTTTAATCTCTTTAACTGCTTCACCACTGACAATGGAATAAACAATATCTTTCTTTGTATCTTCAATATCAAGAATTTCTCTAATTTTACTACTCGCTGTGCCTTCTCCCATTTGATAGAACTGGGCGCTACTATGATTCGTTCTTAAAATACGAATAACATTATCCCCTTGTCCACGTGGAACAATGATTGTGTACATTAAAAGTTTTTTGAGGTCTAAACGATCTTCAAACTTAGATTCTTTGGCAACTTTTTTAGGCGCCTCAGAAGCATTCTTTTTTACTGTTTTAGTGGGTTTCTTTAACTTTTCTGCCATAATTTACCCCTTAATTAAAGTGAATGATTTCGTTATTACGTTCATCATGAATTTGACTACGAATAACACGTAAGTAGTGTTGATTCTTGATTGTAGAAACAGTACCTAAAATTTGAATTGCGAGAATTGGAGTTAAGGCGACTAACGCCACAACGCCAAAAGCACGTTCATAAAATATGATTGATTCACTTTGACCAATTCTTACACTTAATAAACCGACAATAAGTGGGAAAACAAAAGAGACCGCCATCGGGCCACTTGCAGTGCCACCAGAGTCAAAGGCTATTGCAGTGTATAAATCTGGAACCGCAAACATCATTAAAAGTGATAGTAGATATCCTGGAATGATGTAATACATAATCGAGAAATCAAATAGTGTTCTAATTACTGATAAACAAATAGCGAGACCAACACCTAAAGACAATGCGATTAAGACAGTTCTCTTTTTAAGTTCACCATCACTAATTTCTTCAATTTGAGTAGTAAGAACATGGACCGCAGGTTCACATAAGATTGTGACACAACCAATACCAAAGGCAAGAAGAATGATAATCCAATCTTGAAGTCCAGCAATGAATGTACCCATCTTTAAACCGATTGGACTCATCGCTGAACCAACCGCAGTTAAGAATATGGTTAAACCTATGAAAGTAACAATCGCGCCAACTAATAAAGAAAGCACTTTCTTCAAAGATAATTTGATATAAATTGCTTCATAAATAAAGAAGATGATTAAGATTGGGGCCAAAGCCATCACAACTTCAATAATAGAGCCCAAAGAAGCGTCATGAGGCAATAAAGAAGTGAGGATTTGGTTTGTAATGTAGTCCCATTTAACTTCTTGAAGTGGAAGATTTGCCAATTCTCCAACTTTATAAGCAGAGAATCCTCCAGGTTTCACTAAAATCATGATAATCATCGTGATAATTGGACCAATGGAGGCTAAACCAACTAAACCAAAAGAACTATCTCTAGTTTTGTCTCCACCTCTAGTCATTGCAACACCAGCCCCAAGAGCTAAGATGAATGGCACTGTCGCACTTCCAGTAGTAATTCCACCTGCATCAAATATGAATGGGAGATATGGATGGTTGCTTGGATCTGCTTGAAGAACACAAATAAGCATGAAAACGATTAAATAAAAGGCTAAGAACCAAACATTTAACGATTTCTTTAAAACAATACGAATAATACCTAAAACAACGAATAAACCCACTCCAACTGCAATAGATGCAATCAAAACAGTGGAGTTCATGTTTACTTGTTTAGACATGATGAGAATACTTGGCTCAGCACAAGTGATTAACGAACCAAGAAGAAACGCGAATACGATAACAATGAGGAGTTTCTTTTGTTTTGATAAAGAAGCACCCATATATCCGCCGATAGTGATTAAGCTACTTTGTGCACCAATTTGGAACAAGGAAAGACCAACCATCATTGCAAAGCCACCAAAGCCCAATAAGATATATTCGGTATTTGATAAACCATTCATTCCACTCGCTTGAAGAATAAAGGATAATGCATAAATAATCGCCAATATTGGAATGATGGAGATCGCACTATTTAGAAATGACTTAATATACTTGTTCTTCATAGTATTTCAATTATACTAATCTAATGTTTTTATTTGAACGAAAAATATTAATATTTTTGAAAACCAATAACGATAAATAGATAGAATAAATTAAACAAAAATACCCTTAAGGGTATTATTTGTTAAAGTTTGGGAATAAAGTCTTAAATTCTTTTGGTGTGGGAGCCTTGAATTTCAATTCTTTACCAGTAAATGGATGAGTAAGAATTAATTCATAAGCATGTAGACCAAGACGGTGGATTGGATTGGAAGGATTTCCATATTTATCATCACCGATAACGTGGTGTCCTAAATCACCCAAATGCACTCGGATTTGGTTCTTTCTTCCAGAATCGATATGAACATCTAGGAGTGAATATTTATCGGTTTCCATCATGACTTTGTAATGAGTAATAGAGAACTGTCCATCTCCCTCTTTTTTTGAAGAATACATCATGTTTTGACTATTCTTCTTTAAATAAGATTTAATGGTGCTGTTCTTTTCTTTCAATATTCCTTCAACAATCGCATAGTAGCCTCTAGACTTAACTAGGTTATTCCAATCATCTTGGAGCGCTTGTTGAAGCTTTGGGTTTTTTGCCACCATAAGAACGCCAGATGTATCTTCATCAAGTCTATGGACAACATAGATGCGGTTGTGTTTATCTTTTTGTTGAACATAATCGGTTAACATGCGATAAGCAGTGGATCCTTTTTCTTTGTCGCTAGCGATAGAAAGAAGACCGCTTGGTTTATTTATGACTATCATCTCTTCGTTTTCAAAGATGATAGGAAGATTACTACGTGTTTTCTTATGGATTGGGGTTTTAGAAATGATAACTGTGTCACCTTTGGTGAGTTTGAAGTTATATTGCGAAATAGGCGCTCCATCGACACTGACACGATGATTAGTGAGTAAAGACTTGATTGAATTACGGGATTGTCCTTTCAAAGTTTCTAATAGAAATTCTAAAAGTTCAATATCCTTATTAACTGGATATTCCCTTAAGCCTGTATAGTCTTTTGACTTATGTTCAAATCTCTTTTTATTTTTGTTCATCTTTGATTTTTCTTTTCACCATTTCCATGAATAGTTTAGCAACATTTACATTGGTAATCTTCTCAAATTCTTCAAAGAAGGCATTAGAGTTTATTTCACATAACACTGGTTCACCATCTTCTCCAAATAGGAAATCTAAGCCAGCGTATTCAATATTGAACAAGTCTTTGATTTTTGAAGAAGCTTCTAAAAACCTTTCGTCTAACTTGAATTCTTTACTTGTCGCTGTGGAACCAAAGTTACTTCTAAAGTCTTCGGTGTTATAACGTTCAAACGCTCCAACAACTTTTCCATCAATGATCAGCACTCGTACTGACTTACCAAAACTTGAAGAAATATATTCTTGGAATTGAAGTGGCTGACGACAGTATTCACTATACAAAGAAGCGAGTTCTGTTGCGTTATTTACTAGAAATACGCCTGTTCCTAGTGATCCATAAACCTTTTTCATCACAAGCGGAAAACCAAGTTCTTCACCTAATCCTTTTAAGAATCTTAAGTTCTCTTCTTTAAGAACAGGAGAATAAAAAAGTGGTCCGGCGATAGTCTTAGGCATTTTTATACCTTCATTAGCGCACATGATATTTGTGAGCATCTTATCGTCACACATTTTGATAAAGTCTGGTTTATTAAATAAGCGATAACCTGATCTTTCAAGTAATCTAGCCAAATAAATATCTTTATCACAATAAATAATGAAATCACATTTTGGTATTTTGATTTGAATGTTGTTATCTTTGATAACCGCTAAAGAACCATCATTAATGAAATGAGACAAAGAAATACCGAGCTTATTTCCTTCCTCGGTAAATCTTTTTATCTTATAGGCATTATGCCCAATATCTTGGTTTGTGATAATAATTCCGTTCATTATTCAAATTTAAAATTATCATCAATCAAAGAATTGATGTATGTTTGTTTAATCTTATTATATTGAGCAATATCCCCGTTATAGTGGATAAAGAGTTCTTCACGATAGTTGTTATATTTTTGTACTCTATCATAGCTTTCTTTTAATAATGATTGGAAAGCATGACATCTATTAAAGAAAGTGCCTGCATATTGAACAACTCTAACAGTGATACCAACTTTTTCATATTTGTAGCGTTTTACTAACACCATGCATTCAACCGTGGAATATTCTTTAATTACTTTATATTCTTTGCTTGCTAAAAGCATTGAAACAGTGGAGATGTCTTTAAAATCATGAACCGAAAGTAAAATATCAACATTCCTAAAGGAACGGCAATTAGCAACTGAAGTTGCACCTATATGTTCAACATTAAATCTAAATTGAGGTAATAAGAAATGAAGATTATCGCGTTCAGCGACAAAGATCTTACTCCAAAGTTCAGGTTTATATTCTAAATAAGGCATTTATCATGCTCCATCAATGTGAGTGTCACAAATGTTGTCTCCAGAATTACCTTCTTTATTAAACATTGAAGATCCAGATCTATTTTCACTTGGAACATTCTTTCTGCTTACATATTCTTTAAATAATTCAACATCTTTAAGGTTTGTAAACTTTGCCATAAAGAATTTATCACCCATAACACCTGCAAGTACTTTTGGATATCTGCCATTACCACAGATGTTCTTTTCAAATGTTCTTAAAACTTCGTCATCTGAATAGAAATAGGTAGCGTTATCTCTTCTAGAGGCAGTTGCGCAATAGAATTTAGGTTCACAAATAGGGTGAGGATTAAAATCTGCAACAGTATTTGCGTAAAGTTGATACATGTTCACAGAATTGGCGTAGTTATGCATATCAGGAGTGTATCCACCAGGTGTTCTTATATTAACCTCTAATCCAACGATATCTCCAACGTCTACAAATCCAGGAATTTTCTTATTTACCCTAAAGAATTCGATGTGGAAACATCTATTTTTAAGTTCAAAAGCTTTGACTGTGGCTCTTCCAATCTTTTCAAACGATTCTGGGATGAAAGGATTTGAATAATAAAACATTTCACTTCCTTCATGGAGGATGTCACTAATAGAAGGAGGACACTCTAAGGAAGCCATAAAAATGACTTCACTATTTATATCAGCGATACCGTCAAATGTAACGATATCTCCAGAGACAAATCTTTCGCAAATATATTGACAATTTTCTTGTTTTTTCGCGAAAAAGTCATCTAATTCTTGCATATTTGATAATTTGAAGCTTTCTTCTGCACCAACACCAATATCAGGTTTTACAAAGAGAGGAAAACCGTTTTCTTCAGCGAATTTAACAAGGCTTTCTTTATCGCTAACCAAGATAAATGGAGCAACTTTAACACCCGCTCTTTGGAATCTTTCTTTCATTAAACTCTTGCGTTGATAAGTATCGAGTTCATGTTCTCTTAAACCGGTATCAATAGAGAATAGATCTCTTAATTTTGCATCTTTTCTTAACCAATACTCGTTATTACTTTCAAGGAAGTCGATGTGACCATATTTTCTTTCAAAATAACCTACTGCTTCTTTCTCCTCGTTGAAATTATCAAGGTTATTGCAGCGGTAATATTCATGTAAGGAATCTTTAAGTTCTTGTTTGAGCTCTACATAAGGTTGATCGCCTACGCCAAGGACTCTAAAGCCGACATTTCTTAACGCTCTAGCGAATTGCCAATATGTTTCTGGGAAGTTTGGTGATATAAGTACAAAATTTTTCATAACGCTTCTCTATTTCTTTCTAACTAAACATTATACAAAAAATATCCCCATTAAAGTAGGGATATTTATGTATTGTGGTTAATAATTCTACTCTTTTTCTGGAATTAATTGGCTTGTTGCCACTAAGCCACCACATAATATTGTTAAAATGGCAACCACGATTGACTCAGCGCTTAATTCAATATTCATTGAGGTAAAATAGTTATCAACGTATTCTTTTACTTCATTTGGATATTTAACATATCTTGGATCATTTTTCATTACGCTGTTATAAACTGCACTCTTTTCACTAGGAATGATAAGTAATTGAAACACCGCGCTTAATAAGAATAAAACACAAAGAATTAAGATAATCTTTTTCTTTAAGCTTTTATTTTTGATAACAAAAGAAATAATGCCTATAGCAATAACGTCTAATAACAAGAACAAGAATCCTAAGAATCCCATAACGTTAAGGCCCAATGATTTCATGTTTCTAATTTCAATTGCCTCAAAGAACTCTTTTATAGAAACAGTTGTAGTTACTCCGGTAACACCATTTTTAATTTGCATAGTTTGAGCGCCCCAAATTATGTTCTTAATAGTGTACTGGTTCATTCCTCCAGCGCCTTTAAGTGAAATAACAAAAGACATGAAGAAAAGAACTAATCCAGCAAATAAACCGGTATAAAGTAAAACGTTTTTTGTTGTTGCACGAATTTTCATAACTCTGTTCTCCTGAGAATTATTATAATTCTTTCAAAATAAAAGCGGTACCAAAACGATACCGCCTAATGTAATTGAATAATAATTATTTGGAGAATGTCCAAGTCGCGTTAATGCTTCCACTATAAGTGTATAGATTGAATGTTACGCTTCCATCTTCGTTAATGGTGCCTTTAGCAGTTGCTCCAATACTATCGGAAGCAAATGGACGATAAGATGCAAAACTGCTCATTCCATCCCCAACATCAGTTAATGTGATAGTGATTTCATTATCTTTAACTGTGTAGGAGAAATAACACTTTTTAATAGAGCTGTCGGAGCTACTAGCAGGATCTCTACTGAATTCTCCGCTTCCATCTTCATTAAATGTAAATGAGAAATATGTATCAACTCCACCAAGTTTCTTAGCAGGAGCGGTATATTTTCCATTTAAAGTCTTATCACTTGGAGTTGGATCCACTGGTGTTTTTTGAGAAACAACAATTGCGATTTGGAGGTCACCTTCAGGAGCAACGAATGAGATTTCAGTGCTTGTCATATCAAAGACGCCATCATCCGCTTGTTGCCAAACTGCTTGAGTAGCTTCATCTTCACCAATGAAGTACCAATAATCAAATGAATAACCTTCTAATAATTCTGCTTTTAAAGTAATGGTGTCACCAGCTTCAAATTCGCTTGGTAATGTGGATTTTTCTAAATCAACTCCTTCAACATCACAAACTTCCCAATTGTCATCAAGACCTACGTAAGAAATGCTGTATTTTTCTTCTACTGGATCTTCTCCGCCTTCAATAGCCTTAATAGTGACATTACTTTCTGGCATATTGAAGAAATAGGTAGTAACTCCAGTCATTGGATGTGTGTTTGAAGATACTTCAACTTCGTTATTATTTGCGTCAAGAACTTTAACTTCATAATCAGTATTACCATTAACACTTAATGTAAATCTACATTGGGTGTCTTTAATGGCTTTCAAAGATGTAGGAGTAGTAACAGTAATGGTGACGTTTTCACTATTAACGACAGTGATTGAATATTCAACTTGTGATTTTGCGTTTACATTAATAATGTAACTTTCTTGAACTTCAACACCATTTTCTTCATATTTAATAACGACTTCTTTTTCGCCTGTAGTAGTGGTGTTTGGACTAGAAATATATGTTGGTTCTACTTCTTTAGAACTACCATCAGAATAATGAGCGGTAACCACTCCATCAAAGGAGAAGATTTCTCCTTCTTCATATTCAGTCTTATAACCGCTTAAGGTAATTGAACTAAGTAGAACACTTGGAGCAGGTGTATCTGGTGAACAGATGATAACTAATTGAACATCATAATCTGGCATCACAAATGAGAATTCAGAACTCAAAGACATTCCTTCGTCTGGAAGTTGAGAGTTAACTGGGTCAGAATCTTCTTCGGCTGCGTAGGCTGCTGCAAATTTATATCCTTCAGAGGCTACGATTTTAACATTAACTGTTTCTCCAACTTTGACTTCAGATGGTAATGTGGAATTATCAACATCAACGTGAGCTAGTTCCGCTAAATCGTAATTATCATCTAAGCTAAAATAGCTAATTGAGTGGGTTTCTGTTGGGTCAATAGGTGTACTGGACTTAAGATATCCTTCATAGAAAGCCTTAGAAATTCTAATTCTAAATTGGATATATCCTTGATAATTTGATGATGTTTGTTGATCCATATTAGTGAATTGAATTTGATCATAAGAATCATCAGAACTATAAATCATTTGTCCTAGTCCTTTGCTACTTGATAAGTAGTTAAATTGATCCAAGTATTCACATTGTGCTTTATATAACGCACAAGCTTGTTCATAGGACATGTAGATTTTAAATGTACCTGTAGAGGAAGGCGCCACAAAGTAATATGGTGAAGTTCCAGATTCATCAGCGTTATTTGCGTTAGCAGTGCCATCTTTAAAACCACTGACTTGGTTGGTATCACTAATACCATCAAGTTTTAAGAAACTTTCAAGATCATAAGTCTTGAGATAATCTTTAAGAGCACCGACAGTAGTAACTGTGGCTTTGGTTGAAGTGGTGTATACATATTTAACTTGGAAGATACCTTTTGGGAAAAGAACGCTATATTCTTGTCCATATTTATCTTTGTCAGTAGGAGCGTAGAATCTCATGATGACTGAATATTTCTTGATGAGGTTATCTTCCTCCTCTTTCTTAACATATTCAGTGTTACTGACTTTGGTAAAACCGTTATCTAAGAGTTTGGCTCCATATTCTTCGGTTAAATCACCAGAATCATAGTCAACAACCGCTGCACAATTAGTGCCACTAGAAACTTGTTTTCCTAACTCATAAGAATAAGAAAGGTTATCAACAAATGGTGGGACCACTCCATTGAAGTAGCCTTTTATAAAGGCTTCATCAGTGTCACTCCACTTAGTTGGAGCAACATAGACATAATCTGGATTGGCAACATAGTTTTCAATTGCTTCGTTATGTGTTGATCCGATATTAGTAATATTAATTTCAACTTTAGCGTCAACTTCTTTGAATGTTTCATCTAAAGAACCTTCTTCTTCAGCTTGATAGAAGACAGTGAAGATAGATGTCACTTTGATTGAAGAAAGATCGCTAGCAACTTCTACTTTGAAGTTTTCTGGATTTTCAGCGTTAGAAGCATATAAACCAATACCTAAAGAAGCGATAACCGCCATAGAGTGGATGCTTTCACTAATAAAGGTATTGTCATGTTCTGTATCTAATTTAAAATCTGCGTCATCAAAAAGATTGGCGACAGCAGCTTCATATAGAATTCCTAAATCTAAATCAGGTCTAGTGGAATAGAATGTACCAGGATTGATTGCGCTTCCGTTTTTAAGAAGTGAGAAATCAACAACACCTTGGTCTTTTTGTCTAATATAACCATAGTAGAAATATTGGTCTGAATCTTCAAAGATTGCGTCACCATTAATGCTATAGAAGTTATATGTAACAAAGTTCTCACCAGTATCAAGTAATGTGGTTGAGATATTTGCAGTGTAGTTTTGATGTGATTCAATGCCGTCTTCTAAGAATTCATCGAATTCTTCTAAAGAGAGTTTGACATCAACAGGTTCTTCTTTTTTGACTTCAATCTCAAAAGAAGCAGTCTCTCCTTCATATGTTACAGTGATTGCTTTTTTGCCTTCAGTAGACATATCAGGAGAAGAAAGAGTGTATCCTGCAACAACTTCAGAAGAGTTATCAGAATAATGAGCAGTGACTTCTAATCCTGTAGAATCAAAAGATTCACCAACTTTATATTCTTGTTTAGTAGGAAGTTTGGAGATAGAAATACTTACTAAAGTAACAACAACTGGTTCCTCACTAACAGTAATTGAGAAGGTCGCTGTTTGATTTCCTGAAGAAATTGTAACTACTTTATTACCAGCAGTAGACATATCAGGATTACTGTGTTGATAATCTGTAATTTCTTTATTTGATCCATCAGAGTAGTGGCCTTTTACCACTAAGCCTGTTAAATCAAGTTCTTCGCCAATGGTGTATTGTGTCTTTGGTAAGGCAGTGATTTCAATACTCACTAATGTAGCATCTTGTGGTTCAACAGGTCCTGGTTGAGGATTGTTGTTACCGCTATCACCAGAGTTATTGTTTCCGCACGCTGAAAGAAGTAGCGATAAAGCGGCTAGTGATACAAGTAGTGTCTTCTTTTTCATATAAGACTACCTCCTTTGTGTTAATCAGATATTATCTGTTTCATATGTATATTAACAAATGAAACATTAGTAAAACTTAAATGGATAAAGCTATTCAACTGTCAGAGTAAATGTTGTTGCATTAGCATTTTGAGAATAAACGCCAGCACTAATAGACCACAATCTGATTGAAATCGAATTGCTGTTTTGAGCTATAGAACCTGTATCGTTTATCCATTCTTCTACTGCGAGTTTAGCATTCACAATTCTCCATCCACTATTGTAGCCTGTGATGTTGGAGGAAGTTGTATTTTCATCTAATGTAATTGTGACATTTCTGCTAGAAGAACTTGAATCGTAAGTAAAATCAATGATGTATCTTCTTGTTCCAAAACTATTTATATAAACGTATTGACCTGTTCCATTAGAATTAAATTCAAGAGAATAGGTAACATTATTTGCTGTAACTCTGTAGTTTCCACTAATTGGTAAGAAATCAGATGGCTCTGGTCCAGAAGAAGTAATAGAAATTGTGTAGGATGTTTGTTTATTGACTCCACCTTCAGTGTAGTTAACAGTAATTGTTTGAGATTCTGCTGCAGCACTGGAATCAAAACCACTGAATTGTGCGCCAGAAACTTCTAATTCTCTACCGTTGGTATAAGTAGCAACGACTGTTGGTTCTACGAATGTATCACCAACATTGTATTCAGTTTTAGGAGAGTCTACAGAAATAGAATCTAAAACGAGTATTGCATCATAATAAAGTGTCATTCCAAAATCTTCAGAAGGCATTGAGAAAGATGTTCCGCTTGCGACTGGAAGACTTTCGATTTGTTCCCAAATAGCTTCACAACTTGTATCTGGATATAAAGTATTGAAGGTATAACCTGAGATGCTTGGAGCGTTAAATGTAACGACATCGTTTGGGGAAGCATATTTTGTCAAACCTGAGTCATCAAAAGATATAGACGAGCCGTCATATACATCTTTTGCAAAATAAGAAATATAGATAGATTGTGTTGTAGGTCTAACTTTAACGGTGTAAGAAGTTGATTTACCTTCATATGAAACGCCGATTGTTTGTGATTCAGTTGTTGAAGAAGAATCAAAACCAGTAAAGATAGCGCCACTTACAACTTCGCTTGTGCTATCACTATAGTGAGCTGTAACTTCTGGTTCAACGAATGTATCACCAACGGCGTACATGACTTTTTTAGTATCTGTTACGTTGATAGAAGTTAATGTCTTTTCACCTGGTGTAGGATCTGAACATGAATAGTTGATAGTGATTGAAGAGATATAAGCATATTTTCCACTATATGGAGTAATAGAAATATTTTTGGCACCATCTAATTCAACTGAAGCGCTAGTTACTTCACCTGCATCAATTAATTTTTGTGATGTTAATTCTGTTTCAGAAGTATTTGAATAATTAACATAAAATTCGTTATAAACAGTGTTGCTCAAAGTAAATTGAACGCCAGTGATGTTTTTAAATCCAGAAACTCCTGAGGAATTGGATTCAATTGAGAAAGTAACATAGTGGCTATTTGTTGTTAATCGTGCAATGTTTGATCCTATATTAATTGGATCTCCATTAATAGTGGCGCGAACTCTGATTCCGCTTTGTTCTAATGGAGTGGATAAAACAACACTTCCACTTGAAATAGATCCGCTTTCAACTGTGGAATTTTTATTAAAGGTTACGGAAAGGCTATCGGTTGAATGGCCTTTGATAGCAATCACATTATTCATATTGGAAAACACCATTACACCACCTAATACTAGTGCAGTTGTAGCAGCGCTAATTCCAATAAATTTCTTTGTTCTAGTCAACATAATTTTTTTCCTCCTTGTGTACGCGCGTACACATAAATCCGCGAAAAGCGGACTTTTTATGTTTTGTGTATAACCTTACTCTTATATTTGAAATGTGTCAAACATTTAAGTTTTATTTATATATTTATTAATTAATTAATATAAATCTTGAATTTATGCGTGTGTATGTGTATATTTTTCATTGACAATATAGTCAATTAAAGATATGCCAAAGAGTAAAGAACAATTTGAACAAATCAGAAAAGAACGCGAAAAGACCATCTTAAAAAGCGCTCTCAATTTGTTTGTCATGAAAGGATATGACGCAGTTAATTTAGATGAAGTTACTAAAGACGCTAACTGTAGTCATGGACTCTTATATCATTACTTCAAGGATAAAGAAGCTTTATATCAAGGTGTCATAGAACAAATCGTTTATCCAAGTTGTAAAGAAATGATTAGCAACGTCAACTTTGATCAAAAAGCGAAGTTTGTGATTCATGATTTGTTAGACACTGTACTCAAGGTATTAAAATCCCCAAACGAAGAAAAAATAAAAGAATTATATCTTCTTCTTAACATTCACCTTCAAAAGAGTTTGAAAGTAGTGAAGAAGAATGAAGAAGGACATACATTCATCTTCTCCACTATGGAAAATCTTATTCAAAGAGGAAAAGATGAAGGTGACTTCAATGATTTCACAACAATAGAGTTGACCATCTCTGTGTTGAGTCTTATTAAAGGAATAGCCTTCAACCGTATCCATATCGGTTATAAGAAATTTGTGTGTCCACATAGTGAAGTAATAATGGAAATGTTACTCAAGTAAGGCAGGTGATGTCATGTTAAGAAAAATAAAACTAATATTGAAAAGTGTTAGAGGTTATAAGAAATATGCGCTTATAACTCCTTTATTCATGATTGGTGAAGCAGCAATGGAATGTGCAATGCCATTCATCATGGGTTTATTTGTTGACCAAATTAAATTATTAAATACTTCAGAAGACTTCTTCCATGATGCTAGTGGAAATATCCCGGTCTTCTATTTAGCGTTAATCCTTCTAGGAATGGCTGTCATCTCTTTACTATGTGGTATTTTTGGAGGAATCTATGCTTCAAAAGCCTCAGTAGGAGTCGCCGCTAACTTAAGAAGTGATTTATATAAGAAGCTTACAAACTTCTCTTTTGAAAATATTGATAAATTCTCCTCTTCTAGCTTAGTTACTAGAATGACCACCGACATCAATAATGTTCAAAATGCATTCCAAATGATGATTCGTATTGTCATTAGAGCTCCATTAATGCTTATTTTCTCTGCTGTTATGACTTTCGTTGGTGGAGGATTAATGGGATTCATCTTTGTTGGCTTGATCCCAATCGTTTCATTTGGCCTCTTCTTAATCATTAAACATGCGATGAGAATCTTTATTTCTATCTTCAAACGATACGACAAACTCAATGAATCGGTTCAAGAAAACGTCTCTGGTATTAGAGTTGTTAAATCTTATGTCCGTGAAGACTTTGAGAAGGATAAATTTGCGAAGGCATCTGATGCGATTACAACCGACTTTGTGAAGGCTGAAAAGATTGTTGCTTTAAATAACCCATTACTTAACACCGCAATCCATCTTTCTAATATCCTTATTATTGGTTTAGGATGCTTATTAATTTATAAAACTGGTAACTTTGAAACCAAGGTTGATCCTACTACCGGTTCTATCGTTGGTGACTGGGTTGGAGGACAATTAACTTTAGGTCAATTAAGCGCTCTTATCACCTATGGTATTCAAATCTTAATGTCACTCATGATGATCTCCATGATTATGGTCATGTTAGCTATGTCATTAGAGTCAATCAAACGTATTTCTGAAGTCCTTGAAGAAGAACCAACAATCCATAATCCAGAAGTGGCGTTATCTACTGTCAGTAATGGGGATGTTGAATTTAGAAATGTGAACTTCAAATATAAGCAAAATGCTGAAAAAAATACGTTAAATAACATCAATATTAACATCAAAAGTGGTCAATTTGTTGGAATTTTGGGTTCTACAGGTTCTGGCAAAACTTCTGTCGTAAATCTCATTTCTCGTCTATATGATGTCAAAGAAGGAGAGGTCATTGTAGCGGACCATAACGTCAAAGAATATGACCTCAAAACTTTAAGGGATAATGTCGCTGTTGTTCTTCAAAAGAATTTCCTTTTCTCAGGTACAATTGAGTCTAATTTAAAGTGGGGAAATCCTGATGCAACTGAAGAAGAAATGTTAAGAGCGTGTGAGATTGCTCAGGCTCTAGAAATTGTTAACGCAAAACCTGAAGGATTACGTTCAAAAGTTGAACAAGGAGGCGCTAATTTCTCTGGTGGGCAAAAACAACGTCTTTGTATCGCTCGCGCCATCTTAAAACAACCAAAAATTATGATCCTTGATGACTCTACTAGTGCGGTTGATACCAAAACTGATAGATTAATCAGACGTGGGTTAAAAAATGACCTTCCAGAAATGACCAAAATTGTCATTGCTCAACGTATTAGTTCAATTGAAGACGCCGATCAAATCATCATTATGGATAATGGTCATATTGATGCTATTGGAACACACGATGAACTTCTTAAGAACAATCATATTTATCAAGAAGTCTACTATACACAAAACAAAGTAGGAGGTGATAAATAATGCCACCAGTTCGTATGAGAGAAAGAGGAAGAGCGAAAAAAGGTACCATGAAACGCCTTTTAAAACAACTCTTCAAACTATATCCTTTCCACCTTATCATCTCTTTAATTTGTTTAATCTTTAATGTTTTTGGAAATTTGTCTTCTTCCGTCTTTGTGTCTTTATCTACAAATGCTTTAACTGAAGCTGGTTTCCAACACAAAAATCCATTTAGTGATGTTTATGAAATCTCATCTACCTTTGGATTTACTATTTATAGTAATGTTTCATATTTATTAATTATTCTTGGATCAATTTATCTTGTTGGTATTCTTGCTAGCTGGACATGGAATAGAACCATGGCCATAGTGACTCAAAGATTTATGAATGAATTTAGAAAATCTATGTTTAGTCATATGGAAGACTTACCTATTAAATATTTTGATACTCATCAACATGGTGCAATCATGTCGCTTTACACTAACGACATCGACACCATTAGACAATTTATTTCTCAAGCTTTACCTAGTTTGATTCAAACTGGTTTAGTCTCAATCTTTGTCTTTATCATCATGCTTATGACATCTGTTTGGATGACATTAGTAGTGGTGGTTGGCTTCTTCATTATGCTTGGAGTGGTTAAAGGCTTAGGTGGTAAATCCTCTAAATACTTCATCAAGCAGCAAGCTGCTTTGGCGAATGTTGAAGGTAATATTGAAGAAAGCATTAAAGGTCTTAAAGTTATTAAAGTCTTTACTCACGAAGAAAGAAGCGGTGAAGAGTTCGATAAACTTAATGAAGAGCTTAGAGAATATGCGACTACCGCGAATATTCACGCAAACGTCATGATGCCTGTTATGGGTAACATAGGTAACTTCCTATACATTTTATGCGGTATCATGGGCGCATTAATCTATGTCTTAGGTTGGAAAAACTTATCATTTACAGGATATGTTCCTTTAAAAGGAGATCCTGCTCGATTTGCGGGAGTCATCGCTCTCTTCTTAATGATGAGTAGAATGTTCGCTAATAACGTTAACCAATTCTCACAACAAATGATTTTTATTGTTATGGGTATGGCGGGTGCTTCTCGTTGTTTGGACTTAATTGATGAAAAACCAGAAACCGATGAAGGCTATGTTTACTTATGTAACATCAAATATCATGAAGATGGTACATTTGAAGAAAGTGAAGAACATACTCGTGATTATGCTTGGAAATATCGTCACAAAGACGGACAACTTGAATATCGTGAACTTAAAGGTGATATTGTCTTAGACAAAGTCGATTTCTCTTATGATGGTAAACGACTTGTCTTAGAAGATGTATCGATTTATGCTCACCCAGGGCAAAAGATAGCGTTTGTAGGTGCTACAGGCGCAGGTAAAACAACTATTACTAACCTAATTAATCGTTTCTATGATATTGCGGATGGAAAGATTCGTTATGATGGAATCAACATCAACAAAATCAAAAAAGCGGATTTAAGAAAATCCCTTGGTATGGTTCTTCAAGATACTAACTTATTTACTGGAACAGTAATGGAAAATATTCGTTATGGTAGATTAGACGCCACCGATGAAGAATGTATGGAAGCGGCAAAGATCGCTAATGCTCATGACTTCATCACCCGTTTACCACAAGGATATAACACTGTCCTTTCTGGAGATGGTAGTAACCTCTCTCAAGGACAAAGACAATTGTTATCCATTGCTAGAGCGGCAGTTGCAGATGCTCCAGTAATGATTCTTGATGAAGCGACTTCCTCAATTGATACTCGTACTGAAAAATTAGTGCAAATTGGTACTGATCAATTAATGGAAGGAAGAACCGTCTTTGTTATCGCACATAGATTATCCACCGTTCAAAATAGTAACGCTATTATGGTATTAGATCATGGTCATATTATTGAACGTGGAAACCATGAAGATTTGATTGCTCAAAAAGGTACGTATTATAACCTTTATACTGGAGCGTTCGAATTAGAGTAAAAAACAAAAAGAAGCAAGTTCTGTTGAGTTCTTGCTTCTTTTTCCATAAGGGCTATTATATGTGTTTTCCCAAAAGATGTATAATATTAGAAGTGTAAGAGGAATTTTTATGGCGTTAATTGAATGTCCTGAATGTCATCAACAAGTTTCAGATGTCGCTGAGGTTTGCCCTCACTGTGGTTATCCAATCAAAAATCACGTCAAAGTGAAACAAGAAGTCGTGGATGATCATAAAAAGATATATACCGATCCAAGAGATCCAAATAATAGAACTGAACGAGATAGAATTGAAAGGTCAATTCATCGATTTGGTAGAATTAGAGCCATTTTCTTGGGTGTCGCTATTCCTTGTTTGTGTGTAGGTATTGTCTTATTTATTGTTGGTATTGTTTTAATCACAACTAGTAAAACTCCAGTTCAATATTACAATTACTATTCTGACTACTATTACTACGTGTCTAACACGAATACTTTCCGTTTAGTGGCAGGAATTGAACTACTTGTATTTGGTATTGTTCTTCTTATTGCCTCGGTTGTTTTATTCATTGTGAGATCTGCAGTATTTGGATCCAAAATTAGAGATAGAAGAAGACAGCTTGATAGATTACAGTAAAAAAAAGAAGCGGGTTCCAATTAGAACTCGCTTGTTTTATCTCTAGAGAAGAGAAGAGGTATCGCCATATTAACTGGGATATCTTCTTTTACTATTCCGTAAACTACATCAATGATTGGTAGTTCAACATTATATTTCTTTTCTAATTCTTTAGCGGCTTCTAAAGCGTTAATACCTTCAACAACCATTCCCACTTTTTCCAAAGTATCTTTCAAACTATAACCTTGTCCTAAAAGAACACCAGCGTTATGGTTTCTACTATTAGTGCTAGTGGCAGTAACAACGATATCGCCAATACCACTTAAGCCAAAGAATGTCTTTTCTTCACACCCCATCGCTACACCCATGCGGGTGATTTCCGCTAAACCACGAGTGATAATTGCCGCTTTTGCGTTATCTCCATAACCCAAACCTTCAGACATACCAGAGGCTAAAGCGATGATATTTTTTAACGCTCCTGAAAGTTCAACGCCTTTGATATCTGTATTTGTGTACACTCTTAAGACATCATTACTGATTTCTTTTTGAACTAGTTTTGCAATTTCCTTGTTTTTACAGCTTGAAACAATTAAAGTTGGTAATCCTTTTGCAACTTCTTCAGCGTGAGTTGGCCCACTTAAGGCCACAACATTAAATTCTTTTCCCAAAACATCTTCTAAGATTTCACTCATTGTAAAAAGTGTATCTTTTTCAATACCCTTTGCCACAGTGATAATGATTTGATTCTTATTTAAATAAGGTTTAACAATTTCTGCAGTTTCTCTAATATATGGAGAAGGTGTAGCGAAAATAACAAAGTCTTGGTTTAAACAAGCTTCTTTGATATCAATCACAAATGTTATCTTTTCGGTAATATAAGATCCTGGAAGATTTAAGTGTGTATGAGTTTCTTTTAATCTAATAGAGTCGACTTCAAATTTACTCCAGAGAGTAACTTTATGTCCCATGTTAGCGAGCATATTCGCTAAAGCAGTACCCCATGTACCACTTCCAAGTATTCCAATTTTCTTCATGCAATTATTATCGCATGTGAAAGAAATAGATAAAACGAAAAAATATTTCAAAATTTTTTTGTTCAGTCAAAATATAAATATTTTGTATCGTCATTGTCACCTAACATTCAAAAGTTTTTACCAAAAAATTCGCATTACGCCCCTTATATATTTGTGAGGGGTAAACATTACTTCCTCGGTGAAAGACAACCGAAAGTCTAGGCTATTAGAACGTCAAAACTGATAGCTAGGTTCATTTTATCCAGGTTTTCTTCCCTCGTCTTAAAGTTTTGACATAGCTAAAAGACATAGGTGGGAAAGGAGGCCATTGTTATGGAGGAATTTCTTAAATTTCTCATGATCTTGTTAATCATTGTAGAAATAAAAAAAGCCCTTAACCGAAGAGGTTAGGGGACAAACCCTATAATAAGAATAACCTGGAACCCTCAGGGTGTCAAGATAGACTCCTAACTATTAGTTAACACTAATGTATTAATAAGTGTATAATAATTAAACATGAATTCAGGATTTACAATCGCGGTTCTTTCTCAAATATTGTTGTTTGGAATTGCTTTAGCAATGGACGCTTTCGCTGTCAGTGTTACTGATTCTTTAATATATCGTGATATTGACAAAAAGAAAGGACTATTCATTGCCTCAACTTTCGGTTTGATGCAAGGAATCATGCCACTCATTGGTTTCTATTTGATAGAACTTATCTATTTCATTGTTGGAGAAACTAGTGGAGCTAGAGCGGTTCATATTCTTGAATTAACCATTACTTGGACATCGTTTGGTTTACTACTATTCATCGGTGGAAAGATGCTACTTGGAGGCATCATTGAAACAAGAAAAGATGAAGAAAACAAAGAATATAAATCCTTCTCCGTCAAAGAAGTGTTAATTATGGGTGTTGCAACTGCGATTGATGCGCTTGCTGTAGGGGTTACGCTCCATTCTGGTTATTCTGATAACGTCACCATTTGGTTACATGTTGCAATCATAATTGTTGTCACATTCATCATCTGTATCATCGGTGTATTACTTGGAAGTAACATCGCTAAACTATTTAAGGGAAAATACGAACTCACCATGGTGATAGGCGGAATTATTCTCTTGTTACTCGCTGTGTGGGTAGTGGTGTCCCATTACTGCAACATATAAAATTCTAATTAAAAACAAGAGTCACAACATTAGTAAGGTTGTGATTTTTTTATAACAAAAGTTGATTTACACTTCAAAAAAATACTATATTTTATATACCAAAACTTATGAAAGGAAGGTGTTGCACTATGAAACATAAGTTTATAAAAGCATTGTTTGTTGGTTTTCTTGCCGTTGGCTTAGCCACTAGCTGTGGTTCAAACGGACAAGGTGGAGGAGACACCCCAGTTGTTCCTACCAAAACCGTAGCAAGTATTGATGTTACAACTTTGCCAAAAACTGAATACATCGTTGGTGAAGCATTAGATTTAACTGGTATGGTGGTTACTGCTACTTATTCCGATCAATCTAAAGAAGCAGTTACAGGTTACAATCATAGTAATCCAGATATGTCTACTACTGGTGAAAAAGAAGTAACCATTACTTATGAAGGTAAGACCGCTACATTTACCATTAATGTATCTGAAACTCCTAAATCTGAATGGACAGAAGAAGAAGCAAAAATCATGTCCGATAATCTTCACGGATTTGTGCTTCCATTCTATAAAGGAGAGACTTCTGTTTTGTTAAACGAAGGATTAGTGGTTATTAGAGGTGGTGAAGTTAAAGAAGGCGACTTAAGCGCATATATGGGAAAATTCCCATCTGGATTTGCGTTTGAAGACGTTTCTGCTTCTTATAGTCTTGCTGCCGGAACCATCTTTACTGGTGAAGCTACACTTAACACTGAAGCTGGCACAAGATACCTTCGTGTTGTCTTGTACGCTTTCGACGAAAGTGGTAATCCAAGTAAGACCGGAACATTCTATTGTTCTGCTAGAGATCCATATCAATATGAATTCCCATCAGCATTCGCATTAGAGTATGTTTCTAATTTGTTCTTCTCAGAAGAAGTAATTCCAGAATTTGAAGCTAATTATTATGAAGCTAGTGTAAGTGATGGAGCGGTTTATTGCTACACCACAAACACTTCTGCTGCAAGTGATTACTCTACTTTATTAACTATCGCTGGTTGGCATTTGCACGAAGAAAAGACCAAAGGTCATTTTGGTGCATACTCACCAAGTTACCAATATCAAGTCTTCTATGACTACAATTCAAGTTATGGTAGTTTAGATATCTATCTACAACCTTTATATGAATTCCCAACTTTAGCGTTATCTAACTTCTTCACTAAATATGAAGGAACTGAATTTGATGTATTACCAATTGAAGGTAGTTACTACATGTTCAAAGAAGGTGACCTCAACGAAGATGCCTTCGAAGCAGGTTATTTTGAATTCGTTGTTGCCTATGTCTTTGTTGGTGAAGTTCTCGCTAGTGATTACGAAGGCTATTTAGACAATGTTGCTAAAGCTGGTTATGAAGTAGTCACTGATGAATCTGGTTATTCAACCATCTATATTCCTGTTGAAGGGCTTGGAATTGGCAAATATCAAGTTGCCTATAATAGCGATAATCAAGCCATGACATATGCCGTCTATTTAAAACTTGATCCATTCCCAGAAAGTGATTGGCCAAGTGATGAAATCGAAGCTATCATTGGTGAAACCACTGACAAATTACCAGAATACACTGGTGAAAATAGTGGATTCCAAGTAGTCTCTGATTACTATGGCTCAATGGTTATTGTTAATGTTGCTCAAGGTACAGAAACTGAAAGTGCTGATGCATATAACAAAATGTTAACAGACGCTGGCTGGACTGAATATGACACAGCCTTTGGAAGTGTTAGATACCTCTCTCCTAATAAAGAGATTGTTGCTGATGCATTCTATGGTACAGCAGGTTCGTTCTCTATCGAATTCTTCAGCGCTGTTTTCCCAACCGAAGAAATTGAAACATATTTAAAGGCCAATGGCTCTAATGATAAATTCCCAGCCATGGAAGGTGTCTATGGTGTTGAAGTTGAATTAGATACAAAATATGGTGTTGTTAGTATTTCCACTAGTGGAAAAGATCAAACCAAAGAAGCCGAAACAATCGTTAGCGATTACGCTACATTATTATTAGAAAACGGTTATACCTTGGGTGAAGGCGACTATTCTGGAGATCCATATTACGTTACTTCTGATGGCAAGATTGGTGTTTGCCCATATGTTAATTATGGAAACATTTATATTGAGATATATCGTATTGATGGTCAAGATATGGTTCCACCTTCAGAAGAACCAGTTGATGACAAATGGCCAAGCGAAGATATCGCTACTGCGATGGCGGTATTAGAGACAGAATTTGTTCTTCCTGCCTTCTCGGGAGACTATGAATCCGTCAGTGTTGATACTTATGGAGAAAAAGTGTGGGTTGATATCGCTCTTCTTGCTTCTGCAACTCAAGACGATGTCAAAGCTGCTTTTGAAACATACAAAGAACAATTAAAGTCTGCTGATCCAAAATTCTTTGATGATGGCAATTGCACAATCGAATATGACGAAGAAGATTCAACATTACCAGCCAAAATGACTGTCACTAATGGTGAAATCCAAATCCTCGTTAAACCTGTTTATGGTTATGGTGTTCTTTCTTTAGAAATTACCAAGGCTGAAGAAGTTCAACCAGTTACTCCAACAGGTGGATTCCCAAGTGATGAAATCAAAGAAGTATTCCCAGATTTAGTTTTCCCAACTATTAATGATGAAAACGTTAGTTTTGAAATAACCAATACATATAATTACGATTATTATCACATGATCGAATTCACTGCCACATTCGCTAGTGAAGATGATTGCACTGCTGCACTTAACACATATAAACAAGCATTGCTTGATATGGGTTATACAGAAGATACCTACGGTGATTACATTACCGAAGATGGCAAAGTTGCGTTTTTTATCGAGAAAGACGGAAACAAACTTTCATTCTCCATCTACGATTACTCCATGTAATCAATCACACAAACAAAAAAGAGTTAGAGGCTTCGGCTTCTAACTTTTTTTATTCAACAAATTTCTCATGATCTTGTTGATTATTGTAGAAATTAAAAAAGCCCTTAACCGCAGAGGTTAGGGGCCAACCCTATAATAAGAATAACCTGGAGCCTCGGGGTGTCAATAACACCCACTAGTATCTCTTGGTAAATCTATTTATTTGTTTATAGACATTTTTAAGTCTTGGGAACATTTGAAGATAGACTTTACGATATAAATCTTCATATTGTTCACTGGCCTCTTTATTAGGCATAAAAGTAGTGGTCTTATGACACATATGTGACATAGCCTCTTCGACATTGTTATATTCTTTTAACGCTACAAAGACAGAAACCGCAGCGCCTAAAGAAGTGGTTTCAAATGTTTGCACTCTACTGACTGGAAGATTAAAGATATCCGCGGTGATTTGACAAATCGCATCACTTTGGCTACCGCCTCCAGAAATACGAAGCTCTTTTATTTTGTGTCCTTGACTCTTTTCAATACCTTCAAGGCCTTCTCTTAAGGCATAAGCAATACCTTCAATAATCGCTCTATACATGTGCTCGCGGGTGTGAATATCACTAAAACCGATGATACCACCTTTCGCTAACGGCCTTCTTAAACCTGGTCCCCAATATGGTTGGAGGACTAAACCATCACTTCCTGGCGGAATTTCACTAAGTTTTTCGTTTAATATTTCTTCAATAGCGAGACTTTGAATCTTGCTTTCATCAATGAGTTCAGAAGCAAAGTTTTTAGAGAACCATGAAAGCATCCAATAACCACGATAGATTTGTACTTCCATGTTGTACCAATTTGGTACCGCGGCAGGATAAGCTGGTAGGAATGGTTCTGGTTCATGATATTTTTTATTTGAGACTTCGATAGTGGAAGCAGTGCCATAACTAATCGCACCGATTTCATTGGATAACGCTCCTAAACCAAGCGTTTCACAAGCCTTGTCACTACCAGACGCAAATAGAGGAATATGTGTAGGAAGTCCAGTCTTTTGACAAATCTCTTCACTAATTTCTCCAATCTTTTCTCCCGGTTGCTTTAATTCAAAAAGCATCTTAGATGGAATTCCAAATATCACACCTTTAAGGGCGCCTTCTTTATACCATTTACCTTTTTTGAAATTCATTGGGTAGTGACCAGTGAGGTTAGCGGCACTATCTTTTAATTCGTTTGTTAATTTATAAGTTAAGTAAGTGGAGATGTTGACATATTTATGTGTTTTAGCCCACACATCTGGTTCATTTTCTTTAATCCAATGCGCCATAGTGCGGCTACGATTGAGTTTGATGGTTTCACCCATACCAACTAGTTTGAATAGCAAGGAATATAAAGTAGGTATTTTTTCACTGCCTTTAGCGAGTCTTTGATCTAACCAGAGAATAGAATCTCTAACTGGTTTAAGGTCTTTGTCTAATTGAACAGAGGTATCTCTGAACGTCGCAATAGTGGAACCCTTAATTCTATCTAATTTGTCTTTGTTATTTTTTGCTAATTCAGTCAAGCATTTAACCAAGTGTTCATAGTAAAAATCTGGGTTTTGTTCAGCGTATCCCTTTTCTTTAGAAAAGTATGGTGGTTCGTATTTTCTTTTAACAATGGCTTCAATTTCACCTTGTTTATTGATTAAAGCAGTTCTTAAAGATTGTGTTCCAAAATCGATTGTTAGAACGAGGGGGTTGTTGTTACTCATATTTTGTCACCTATTAATTCACTTACTATTTTACATTCAACTATTCATTTTGTATCAATTTATTCGTTTTCTATACTCATTACGTGTGTGAGTGTGATATAATTATGCACGCTGGTGAGTACGATACGTAGGTACTTACCAAACGCCTTATAGGAGGAAAATATGGCTGAAAAGAAATATGTTTATGCCTTTGAGGAAGCTTACGGATTAGGTAAGGAACTCTTAGGTGGTAAAGGTGCCGGCTTAGCAGAAATGACACACATTGGTGTCCCAGTCCCAGAAGGATTCACCATTTCTACTGAAGCTTGTACACTCTACTATGAAAGTGGCAAAAAAATCCCAGAATTTGTCAAAGAACAAATTTTTGCGGCTATCAACGCTGTTGAAAAGAAAACCGGAAAAACTTTCGGCGGCGATCATAACCCACTTTTAGTCTCAGTCCGTTCTGGCGCTCGTGTTAGTATGCCAGGTATGATGGACACAATCTTAAACTTAGGTTTAAATGACAAAACTGCTGCCGCTCTCGCTAGAGAAACAGGCAACGAAAGATTCGCTATGGATAGCTTCCGTAGATTCATCCTTATGTTCACCAACATCGCCAAAGGTCATCCAAGAACCGAAATGGACAAGATGCTTGATGATTTAAAAAAATCAAAAGGATATAAACTCGATACAGAAGTTACAACCGAAGAATTAAAAGTCTTAGTAGCGAAATACAAAGAATACTACAAGAAAACATTTGGTGAAGAATTCCCATCTGATCCACGTGAACAATTATTAGAAGCTGTTGCAGCGGTCTTTAGAAGCTGGGATAACCCACGTGCTAACATCTACCGTATGCAATACTCCATCCCATATTCTTGGGGAACTGCAGTTAACGTTCAATCCATGGCCTTCGGTAACAAGGGTGAAACCTCTGGTACTGGTGTTGCCTTCTCCAGAAACGCTGCTACAGGTGAAAAAGAAATCTCTGCTGAATACTTACCAAACGCTCAAGGTGAAGACGTTGTTGCAGGCATCAGAACTCCATTACACATCGACGAATTAAAAAGACGTATGCCAGATGTTTACGATCAATTCGTCAAAACTATTAAGAACATGGAACTCCATTATCGCGATATGCAAGATATGGAATTCACCGTTGAAGAAGGTAAATTATACTTCTTACAAACCCGTTCCGGTAAAAGAACCCCAGCCGCAGCCTTAAAGATGGCCTGTGACATGGTTGATGAAGGTTTAATTACCAAAGAAGAAGCTGTCTTAAGAATTGATCCAGTTTCCTTCGATAAATTATTATTACCAAACTTTGATAAAGACGATTTAGCGGCTGCTCAAAAGAGATTAATCGCTAAAGGTAACCCAGCAGGCCCAGGCGCTGGTACAGGTGCTATTGCCTTCACCGCTGAAGAAGCAGAACAAAGACATGCAGCTGGAGAGAAAGTCGTCTTAGTCCGTGCTGAAACTTCCCCAGAAGATTTAGCAGGTATGATTGCTTGTGAAGGTATTCTCACAATGCGTGGTGGTATGACCTCTCACGCCGCAGTCGTTGCTCGTGGTATGGGTAAATGCTGTATCACAGGTTGTGCCGCTGCTTTAATCGATGAAGAAAAGAGAACCTTAACAATTGACGGTAAAGTCTACACTGATAAAGACGTCTTATCATTAGATGGTTCTACAGGTAGTGTCTATTCCGGCGATATTAAGAAAGTCGCACCAGATTTATCAAGTGGTAACTTCGGTAGATTAATGAGCTGGGTTGATGAAGCTCGTGAATTAAAAGTCAGAACAAACGCTGACACCCCACGTGATGCTCACCAAGCCAAACTCTTTGGCGCTCAAGGTATTGGCTTATGCCGTACAGAACATATGTTCTTCGATAAAGACAAGATCTTCTCCTTCAGAAAGATGATTCTTGCTGATAATAAAGAAGATAGAGTTGCCGCTTTAGCGGAAATCGAACCATTACAACAAAAAGACTTTGAAGGCTTATTTGAAGAAATGGGCGAACTCAACGTTAACGTTCGTTTACTCGATCCACCTCTACATGAATTCTTACCACAAGAAGAAGATAAGATTGCCGAATTAGCAAAAGCTACTGGTAAAACTGTCGCTTATATTCATAAGAGAATCGAAGAATTACATGAATTCAACCCAATGATGGGTCATAGAGGCTGCCGTTTAGACGTCTCCTATCCAGAAATTGGTGAAATGCAAACCCGCGCTATTATTAAAGCCGCTATCGCTGTTAATAAGAGAAAAGGTTTACATATCGAACCAGAAATCATGATCCCATTAACCTTAGACCTTAAGGAATTCAAATTCGTCAAAGCAATCGTTGTTAAGACCGCTGACGAAGTCATTAAGGAAGCTGGCGTTAACATGAAATACCATGTTGGTACCATGATTGAAATTCCACGTGCTGCTTTATTAAGTGATGAAATCGCTAAAGAAGCCGAATTCTTCTCCTTCGGTACAAACGACTTAACCCAATTAACCTTTGGTTTCAGCCGTGACGATGCTTCTAAATTCTTACCAGACTACTACTCCAACAAGATCTTTGAAG
This sequence comes from uncultured Erysipelotrichaceae bacterium, assembly GCA_900314865.1. Taxonomy (GTDB): domain Bacteria; phylum Bacillota_I; class Bacilli_A; order RFN20; family CAG-826; genus UBA2450. Next base: position 163,048 of record OMWW01000001.1, read on the forward strand.
AAGATCCATTCAAGACTCTTGACCAAGTTGGTGTTGGTAGACTCATCAAACTTTCTGTCAAAGAAGGTAGAGCAACTAGACCAGACTTACACGTCGGTGTCTGTGGTGAAACTGGTGGTGAACCAAACTCCATCCAATTCTACCATGATGCAGGATTAGACTATGTCTCCTGTTCACCATTCCGTGTTCCAGTTGCAAGATTAGCCGCTGCTCAAGCTGCTATTAGAAGCCCAAGAAAGAAATAATCTTTCAGCCTAAACATATATTGAGCGATCACTTCGGTGGTCGCTTTTTATATGCATTATGATAAAATATATTTATTAATCACTTAGTGGGGTTTAAATATGAACGACAAAAAGAAAATTACAATTATTGGTATTACTGGAGTAGCCATGCTCATTGCCGCGATTGCCACTCCTTTGATGTTGAAGAATAGCGGTGGTTTTAGATTAAGAGCGGAACCAGATCCACACACTGTTGAAATTACTTCTTTGGATTCTTACAAGGAAGGAGATTTTGATGAAGGCGGTGGTTCTTATTCTTTTGATTTCTCTGGTGATTTTGAAGGAACTGATGGAGAAACATATACTGTTAACTCTTATGAAGGGCAGTCCTATATTAGTGTTTATGACAAAGAGAACATTTCATTCACTACAGAAGGATGCTTATTTGAGATTAAGTCTGCTAACTCGGAATATGGAAAGATTTATGTATTAATTCATAGCGAATACGCTCAACTTGACGTAACAGAATCAAGAGTGGACTATTATGTCGATGAAATAAAACCGTCCAATTATAAACATTATGATTTCTCCTTCGATTCATATGAATCAGACAATGTTCCTGATTATAATGTTTACTCTGCAGAAATCGAAATTTCTGAAGGTGGAAATGACGGCAAAAAGTTATTATTTACACAAATCAAACTTGTATTTACTTGTTTGGCCTAAGATAAAAATAACCTCCCAACATTGAGTTAGGAGGTTTTTCTTTATGCTTTAAATATTATGCTTGTTCTTGATCCCTATGATATAAGACAAAGATTGGGAACATGAATATATATGCGAGATAATGGTTTGTCTCCACAAACGAATATAGTAAGAACAAGAGAACACCTAAATATATGGTTATCGTTAAGTCGCGTTCTTTTTTAAATGCTTTATAAGCAGCGTAACTGACGTAACCAATTAACACTAAGTAGGCAATTAAGAAGATGATTCCCCCTTCAGCGAGGTTATTTAAATAACCCGAATGCGTGGAAATCACATCTTCACCATGAGACATAATATTCATTGGTCTTACTAACATATTAAGAATTCCAAAGCCTCTTCCCCAAATCCAGTTACCACCTTCAAGTAAGGAATAGGTATTATCCCAAATATATTCACGATACTTAAGAGTCTTTCCTTCTCCTAAGAAACTATCGATTATTTCATAAACTTTACCAAATACTTTGCCCTTTGTAAGATAAGGCAAACCAATGACCACTAAAGCGATTAACAAAACAGAACCCACACAAATAAGAGTAATCGTGTTTCTCTTCTTATGATCTTTGAAGGTTACAATTAATCGGTAAACAAGATAAATAAGAATCATTAAGACGGATAAAAGTAAACCAGTCTTATTGAATGTGAAGATTAAGTTGATAAAGAAGAAGGCAGTTAATAGATAATGCCACCAGTATTTGTGATAGGCGTGATTAATGAATGTAAAGAGAATACAAAGCATATAAGTCATGCCTAAAGGATTACGATGTGAGAAGAATGATGTTACTGTGTATACGCTAACGTCATTTTCTTGAGGAATTCCTTTTAATTTTCCAATAAGGAATTCGCTTATAAACGATACATATTTATGTGATTCAGTCGCATAGGAGTAAATCGCTAAAAAGATGCCAATACCAAAGACAATATAACCTAAATATTCAATGAACTTAAGGTTCTTTATTCTCTTAGAGAATACAAAGAACATACAGTATATGAATAATAATGTTCCCATTAACTCAAAAATGAAGAACATTTTATGTGTTAAAGAAATAGACACTACAAGTGGATAGGCTTTTCCAATTTCTCCAGGAGGAGTAAATTCATCAATCTTACTTCTCACCACAACACTTAAATAGTTAGATCTACTAGCCGCTAAAATAACAATCGTATTAATCAGCATCAAAGTTAAGAAAGCAAAAAGAATATAGATGTTGAACTTAACTTTTCTAACTACAAGTTCTAGATATAAATATCCTATAAGGCTTCCAAGCATCACTAGTCCAATAAGAATGACTAGCCACATTGGAGCAGGTAAGTTTGATGGGTTTAATTCACCCATATAAGTTTGACTAAAACCGATAAAAAACGCGAAAGAACCCGCCCCAATTAATAGAAGAAGGTCACTCCAACGTAGCTCTAAAGACTGAATAAATTTCTTCATAAACAATTATTCTTCAAATGTGAACGCAATCTTATGGACATACATTCTATTCTCCGCGAAAGCAGAGATAGATAATTCGTTTCCGTTGATTTCAAAGGTTTTGCTTTCAATTGCAGGTGCTTCTGTAATCATCCAATTCTCATCATATGTACAACCTGGCATTTCCCAAGTTTCTCCATTGACCACCAATTTACCTAAATCTTCGTCAATAGCATCTGCAGTATACACAATCATTGATTTGCCTGTAGTCCAATGATCTTCATAACATTTGTAATATGGTTGAGCGGTAATTGTGACTTCAGTAATTTTATGATCAAAGGTGAGATTAAGGAAACCATCATTCTTACGACTTGCAAGTTCTAAAGTCTTTAAGTCTGGCAATTCTACACCTTCAAATTCAATAACCTTTAAACCTGTGTATCCTTTTTCTTTTTCAGGTACTTCAATCTTTGTGATAGTGATATCTTCAAATGAAGAAGCATAGTTTTCTAAGACAACAGATATGTGTTTATCTTCGATAGAATTATTAGAATATTCTTTAGTGGTGCCTTCAAATGGGAATTCATTAAAATCAAACTCTACATCAAAAGTAGTAGGCTCTTCAGGTTCGATTGGGTCTTCCCCTGGGTCTACCGGATCATCTCCACTTGGTCCAATAGGTTCACTAGGAGTGGTTCCACCTTGGTTATTACTTCCACAGGAAACAAAGAGCAAACCGCATAACATTAATGATGATAATACAAAGCGTTTCATTTACTTTAACCTCAACTATTGATTATATCATTTTTCGTTATGAATAGAAAAACCATTATCTTTTCAATATAATGGAGAAGATGAAAAACATTATTAAAGGCAAATGCGTTGATATATCTAGTGAAGGTAAAGGTGTCATCAAGACAGTGTATGGGGTTATTTTTGTTGACGCTTTACTTTTAGGAGAAGAAGCAGAAATAGAAGTGACCTACGCTAGAAAAGGGGTCGCATATGGTAAAATCGTGAAGCTCTTATCTAAATCTCCTGATAGAATTCAACCACTCTGTCCTGTGAGTACAGCTTGTGGAGGTTGTACCTTTCAAAATGCGACATATGAATATGAATTAAGATATAAAAAACATAAGGTAGAAGAAGACTTAAAAAGAATTGGTCATTTTGAAAACATCAAAGTCAATAATGTCATCAAAATGGATGAACCAAGTCACTATCGAAACAAGATTCAAGTTCCATTTGGAAAAGAAAATAAGCGGGTTGTGTATGGTTTTTATAAAGCAAACACCCATAAAATCATTCCTATTAAAGAATGTAACATTGAAGATAAAGACGCCGCTCCAATCTTAATAGATATTGCTCTACTTATGGAAAAATATCGTATCGATCCATATAACGAAGATTATCGTTCTGGCATCATTCGCCATGTCCTATTAAGAACAAGCAGATCCACTAAAGAAGTAATGGTGGTTCTTGTGAGCAACGTTGAAACTTTCCCAGGAAGAAATAACTTTATTAAAGAATTAACATCGCTTCATAAAGAGATAAGCACAATCATTTTTAACGTGAATAAAAGAGATACGAATGTCATCTTGGGTGAAAGTGAAAAAGTACTATATGGAAAAGGATTTATCACTGATGAGATATTAGGGTTAAGATTCAATATCTCCAGCAAGAGTTTCTTTCAAGTAAATCCTATCCAAGTTGAAAAGCTTTATGGTGAAGCACTTAGGCTCGCTAATATTGGTAAAGATGATGTTGTTTTAGATGCTTATGCGGGAGTGTGTACGATAGGACTACTTGCTGCTCCACACGCAAAGAATGTTATCTCTGTTGAAGTAGTCAAAAGCGCTGTCATTAACGGCAGGAATAACGCGAAACTCAACAATATCAATAATATTGAAATCATCGAAGATGACTGTACTGAATATATAAATAACAAGCTTCCAAAAGTTGATGTTGTTATTATGGATCCACCAAGAAAAGGAAGCACGCCAGAATTCTTAAATGCAGTAAAAAGAATTAAACCAAAACGCATTGTTTATATTTCTTGTGAACCATCCACTCTATCAAGAGATTTAGAAATGCTTAAAGATACATATGATATTGAAACTATTCAACCAGTAGACATGTTCCCGAGAAGTTTTCACGTGGAAACAATCGTTGGCTTGATTTTAAAGAACTAAAACTTATTAATTTTTAATAAAAAACCATATTTTTTAATAAAGACATGACCCATGAATAGCACTTTTACTTAATACATTTTTGTATTAAGTAATTATACCAAGAGATAGCCTATATCTAGGGTTGTAAGTGATAACATGTCTTTTTGAACCGCTGGTACATAACACGTACTAGCTTTTTTGTTGGAGAATAATGCTGCGAGGTGAATGTTGATGGAAACAAAAATTTTGAATGCGACCATCATAGCGGGAAACGTTCACCGATTAAGACTGGCAGCTAATTTGACGCAATCAGAATTAGCAAAAAAACTCAATGTATCAACATCCAGTGTTAATGCTTGGGAAAAAGAGAAAACATATCCGTCTTTGATTAATGTACTCTCTCTATGCAACTACTTTGATGTTAAGGTAGACGACTTAATTGGTGTTCCTTCTATGATAAAACGATAGTAAGTATGCTATAATTTGCCTGTTAGTTATGTAGACGCCTCAGAGTGAATCCGTCATTAGGAGGACAAAAAAACATGACTAACAATTTAAAGAGCACAACACTTAACATCAAAAACTTCGGTTTGAATCTTTACAGAATCAGAACTGAACAAGGAAAATCCAGACAGTGGCTAGCCGACGAACTCGGTTATGAAACCCAAAGGATTATCTATGATTATGAGAATGGTATCAAGTTTCCAAAACTAGAAAACGCTCTCAAAATCGCGATGGCACTTGGTGTTGATCTCGATAGCATGTTCCGTTAGGGATGTGCTATTTTTTTATCTTTTTACGAATTGAACCGCTGGTACATAACACCCATATATTTCCTTAATTTAATATGTTGGTGTCAACGGTGAAAGACACCGAAAAGGAGATAAGAAAAATGACAAAGAAATACTTCGCAGTTACAGTTAAGTTCGGACACGTCGGACAACACAAATGCATTATTAAAACAGTTCCAATCGAAGCCGAATCCGGCAAAGACGCAGCCTACCAAGCAAGATGGATGCCAAGAGTTAAACATCATGATAAACATGCAATTATCAGCGTTAAAGAAATCGATCTTGAAGCCTATCTTCTTCTAATGATTGATAAGAGTTTCGATCCTTACTTCCAATGCAAAAACATTCAAGAGCAAAGGAATGTATGCGAAGGAATTGAAGAAGATGTTCAGTACATGGAAACTGATGAAATTGACTACGAATTACGCGAAAAAACTCGCAAAAATAAAGTTAATTTCAAAAATAAAAAGAATAAGCTCATCAAAAACGACTACCAATACATGATGAGAAATTACGAATTATCAATGAGCTATTAAGGAGGAAAATCACAATGGCAAAGTTTGAAGAAGAATTAGAATTATTACTTAAATGTAAAACACCAATTATCGAAGTTGTCACCTATGAATGGCAAAGACTCCAAAGCACAGTCAATGTCATTTCAGGTAGTAATTTAACCAAATGGAAAAGATGGAATAGAAGTGTCGGCATCGTCGATAGTGATGGCAATGTTGAACCAATCTTAGATCCAATCCAATTGTTAAAGAAGTTCAAAGAAGATAAAGAGAGTTGCTATTTGATTTTAGAAAACTTCAATTTCTATTTAACAAATACAGATGTTGTGAATCTTCTCTTTGAAATCGCAAAGATGAAAAGAACTTCTCATAAAACATTAATTATTGAGAGCAGCGAGAATTGTCTTCCTAATGCTCTTTCAAAAGAAATCCCTGTTCTCAATATGCCTCTTCCTAATAAGACATTTATTAAGAAGATTGCAGAAAGCGTTGTTATTAACTCTAACCTTAAGAGCGATGAGTATGAACTTACCGATGAACTCTTGAATAGTGTTTTAGGATTAACAACCACTGAAATCAATCTAGCTTTCCTTAAAGCAGTACAAAAATTTGGGTGTTTAGACGATTCGGTTATTCCATATCTCATTTCCGAAAAGGAAAGTGTCATTAAGAGAGATGGATTACTTGAATATTATCATCCAGAAAACGGATTTGACGGAGTAGGTGGATTAAAGAATCTTAAAAACTGGTTACGTTTAAGAGGCGACGCTTTCTCGCAAAAGGCAATAGACTTTGGCATTGATACTCCAAAAGGAGTTATGCTCCTCGGTTTACCTGGTTGTGGCAAATCTTTAACTGCAAAATGTATTGCACGTGCATGGAATTATCCACTTCTTAGATTTGATCTTGGCAAAGTATTTGGTGGGGTAGTTGGACAGTCAGAAGCCAATATGAGAAAAGCTCTAGATGTTGCTACTACAATCGCACCATGTGTACTTTGGATTGATGAAATTGAAAAAGGTTTATCTGGTTTAAGCAGCTCAGATAGAACTGATGGAGGTACAGCCTCTCGTGTATTTGGAAGCTTATTAACTTGGATGCAGGAAAAGAAAGAGCCTGTCTTCGTGGTTGCTACAGCAAACAATATTGAACAACTTCCTCCTGAATTATTAAGAAAAGGACGTTTTGACGAAATCTTCTTTGTTGACCTCCCTTCTAAAGAAGAAAGAAAGGAAATCTTCAAAATTCACATCCAAGGTAAGAACAGAGACATCACTAAATTTGATTTGGACCAATTAGCAGACAAAACTAATGGCCTTACAGGTGCTGAAATTGGCTCTCTTGTGAGTGACGCGCTATTTAATGCATTTTCTAAAGGAAGTGACTTAAATACATGTGATATAATTGATGAAAGAGCAAAACTTACACCTTTATCAACAATTATGGCTGAAAAGATCACATCTCTTCGCCTTTGGGCTAAGAACAGAGCACGTATTGCTGGTGATGAATTTGTTGAGAAAATTGAAGGTGAGGATTCTGTAGTTAGATTAAAAACAGAATGTTATAACCCGTTGTTAGGATAGGAGGACGATTCAATTGGCAAAAGAATTTGTAAAAAAAGAATTTGTTCCACACTTTGATGATGATAAGTCCTCAGCCCTTTGTTACGAAGCCGTTTATGGTGAAAGTGGTGTTAAGAACAAAGGAAGAATATCTTCTAACTATAGACCGTTCATCAATTATTTAAGATTGGCTCAAAAAGCTGCAAATCTTAAAAGAAGCATTGAGGCTCAATATGATGTTATTGATAGAAATAACGACTATAGATTATCAACTTGGTTGACTATCAAAGTTTTAACCAAGAAGCTAAACGGAAATCCTATCGTTTATAACGATATAACATATGAAACACTTGAGAATAGTGGTGTTACTCTAGAACCAATCGAAGTCACAAAGATTACTGTAGATGGCAAGGAAATGCCGTTTCATAAGATTGATGATTTCTATGTTGTGGAAGGCGTAACAACTTCTAGAATCGTTGTTAATGACGATCCTACACTTGCTCTCAACAATGATGTTTATTGTCCACAGCATGTTTTATACAACGGCAATATCTATGAAGTTAGAAAAAACAAAGCATCCATTAATGAAACAAATGGCGATATTTGTGAAGATGCTCAATTTCCATTTATTAAGTTCCATTTAGAAAAAGACGACAACGATCAGAAAGAAGACGAAGTCACATTAGAACTTATTGAAGACCCATCTTTAGAACTATCTATTTATGATGTTTTCTTTGGTGAAGATGCTGCCGAGGTTTATTTTACAGATTACAAAGTTGATAAATGCAGAATCGTTTATAAAAACAAAGAAAGTGGACGACTTGTTATTAAACTTAATGACAAAGTTAAGAGTGTTCAACCACACGGTGTCGTCCATTTAGCAACAAATACTGTTCAGCTTTCAAGACAAAGAAATGCCATTGAAACAATCGTAACCAGACCAAGCGAAAGTCAAAAAACATTATTAGATCTCTGCGATCTTTATAGATTTAAGCCACAATTAGCCCCATTCAATTTTAGACAAAAAGCTCTTGATTATGTTGTTTTAACGGACTCAACAAGAGATGGAACTATGTCTCAGAGAACATTTGTGCAAAAGGCAATGCAGACACCAGATTTCATGATTCTTCAAGGACCTCCAGGATCCGGTAAAACCACAGCTATTCTTGAATTGATATATCAACTTATCAAGGAAGGCAAAAAAGTATTGCTTTGCGCATCTACACACGTTGCTATTGATAACGTTTTAGAAAAGATAATTACACATAAAGATTCGGATAAACTTTTATCTATGATAAACCCAGTAAGAGTTGGTGATGAAAGTAACGTTTATTCAGAGTGCGTTAAACCATTTATTTATTCAAATATAATGAAGAATGTTCCTGAAGATTATCAGGATATTGTTACTGACAGCTTCAATCTAGTGTGTGGAACTACCATTGGTGTTCTTTCATTCCCTCCTATTTTTAATAAAGTTGAAGATGCAAAAGGCACATCAATCGAAGCGTTGTTTGATTACATGATTCTTGATGAAGCTTCTAAAACAACATTTAGCGAATTCCTTGTTCCTGCAGTTTTATCAAAGAGGTGGATTATTGTTGGCGACGTTAAACAATTAGCACCTTACGTTGAAAAGAATGACTTAGTACCAAGTCTTCTTGAGTGCGAACCTTTAAGTAATAGGGAGGATAGAATTGCTCTCAACTTATTGAGGTTACTAAAAAATGAAAAGAAACGTGCCACATTAAAGAATCATGCGTATATTCTTCCTACATCTTCAATCACATATTTGGACAAAAGACTAGGAAAAGATGAAAACATTATTGCAGTGACGAACGAAGCGTTAGAAAACCTATTTGCTATTTCAACAGACGATTTTAATAAAAACACATTAGTTCTTTCTTCACTGTCCGCTTATAACAATGTTTTATTAATAGATTCAGAACTTATTGACGAAACTATTCCATATCTTAACAAAGACATCACGGTTCTTGATTTTGATAACAATATTTCAAGATCGAACATGTTTGAAAAATATCAGGTTTTGAGATTTAGGGGTAACTTTAAAGACGGTTATTCTAAAGAATACAATGATTATTCTAGAAAGCTTGAGGACGAGTTACTTTGGAGATTAATTCGCTTATATGAGCTCAAATCAGACCAAGGATCATCTGTTAAATATAAAAAGTTTATCGATGAGACTAGAGCGTTGTTAAGCGATGAAGATAAGAAAAAATTCGATGAAACAGTTGACCTATTAAGCAATATTGCAATTCCTTCAATTATTATGATGCTCCAAGAAGGCATTAAAAAAGGCAGCGAATTCCAAAACAGATTAACTGCAGGTTTAACTGAAGAAGAAAAAGTTAATAGATTTGTTAGATTAGAATATCAACACAGAATGCACCCGGACATTTCAAAGGTTTCCAGAGAAAACATTTATAACGGGGAAGCGTTGAAAGACTGTTCGTTATGGCAATCAAAGATTGATTACATTAATTCTAAGAGCAGATTTGAATTAAGACATGTAGAAAGTCCTATTGTCGATAATCATAACAGAAACGAAAACGAAGCTTCAGCAATCCTTGAAGAACTCAAATCATTTATAGAGCACGCCAAAAAGCATCCAAAAGCCGATGGCAGCAAATACGAAATCGCAATTTTAACTTTCTACAACACACAAGTTGCTTATATTAGAAAGCTGTTACAAAGCTACTTTAATACTGGAAACAAATTCAATTTCACAATGGACAATGTTCACGTTGCTCTTAATACGGTTGATAAGTTCCAAGGCCAAGAAGCCGATATTGTTTATTTATCAATGGTACAAAACAATCGTGTCGGATTCTTGGATAGTATTAGCAGAGTTAATGTTGCCATAACTAGAGCTAAGGAAAAAATAATCATATTTGGCGATAAAGAATTCTTCCAAAAACAAGATCACTCTGAATTATTAAATAAATTATTTAAGGAGGCTAAATAAAGATGGGAATTAGAATTAACAAACAAGTTAGTATTCAAAGCATTGAAAGCAGATTTGAACTAACTTTCAAAAGAGAAAGGGTAGATATAGCAAAACTACTCAAATATTTAAAACAAGGTCATAGTATTGATTCCGCTTTTAACTACAGCAAATCCATTGCCTCCTCAATTAGAAAAATGCTTGTTGATGAAAGATTGATTGATACTCAAGATGTTGTTACCCCTGCTGGTGAAGAATTCATTAACTATCCATTCAAAGTTGAAACCGAAAGAGGTATCTATAATCTCTACCTAGCGACTGTGCAATTCGGTTTAGAAAAAGTAATGTTTGTCATCAGAATGGAAAGAAAGTTATCAAACGATGAAAGAACACAAGAAAGTGCAAATCTTGGTGAAATTTATGTGGCTAACGAATTCTCTTTAGGTCAAAACGAAGTGGGTGTTATGGAGAAAGTCGATAACAGATCCAAGTCTTTCTGCATGGCTATGCCTAATGAATCAGTGGTGTTTGACATTGTTAATGGCACTTATGAGACTTCATTTGGGACATTTAAAATGGGTGAGCCTATTCTCCACATCGCAAAGAAATATGCAACAAAGGTAATTGAAGAAAACGTTTCTTATTTCGAATACAATTCAAAGAAAAATTCTGTTGTCATTAAGAGTTTAGATGACTTTAAAGAAGAAGATTTGGTCAATGGCGTTGCTTCAAAATTAACTGTCTCTGATGTTGAATTGGTCAATGTTCCGTTTGAAATCAATACAGTTACTGTTGCTAAGCAATATGCGTATTTCTATCTTTATACAAAACTTGAAGACGGAAATTATTATACCTTAGATGAAATGAATGAAGTCTTCCAAAATGAAGTGCTTTCTAAAAATGTTATTGATGAATCTATCAAAGATAGCTTATTAGATTTTAGCTTTTCAATGGACGGCTTTGAAAAGAATCTCTCTGCTGAAAAATATAACAAACTTTCTTATCGCTTAAAGGTTATGAAAACCCTTCTCAACATTGAAGCAATTAAGGATTCTCAGGGATTCTCTTCAGCTAAGAATTACGCAGACGTCCTCAAACTATTAAAAGAAAAAGTATCACCAGCTGAAGTAGATTCTTTATATATGGTGATGGGTTATGCATTTGCTAGAAACAAAAAGAACAATATGGTCGATTGCGTTAAGAACTTCAAACAACAATATAACAACATTGTTATTGTTAATAAGAGTGGTGAAGGCAAAGTTAACGAAGATCAATCGATTAAAGATGATATTTCTGCACTGGGAGTACATACCATTAACAAATCAAGTATTGATACACTATTCCATGACAGGTACCTAATCTTCGAATTGAAAGATAAAACTTACAAGACATTCTTAGTTACTTGTGAAATTGGCTCTTTATTCAACATGGAGACAAATGAAACAAAGGGAACGTTGTTTGAAATTCCAAATACAGAAGTCGTTAAAAACGGCAAGAGCCTAATCAATATGATTAAGGAGGATAGATAGTTATGTTAAAAACAAAAACATTTAATTATCGAGATAGAGTATTAGATTTTGGCTTTGTCGAGTTAGAGCCAAAAGCATCTAACACCAACGTTGAAGCAATAATCAATAGCGTTAAAGAAAGCCTAATTGTTGTAGATACAAAAGGCCTGCTTATGCTCGATTTCTTAAAACGTGCGGAAATATTCCTTAATCAAAATGATAAAGTTCTCGTAGGATTAACTAGCGATAAAATCATTGCTGAACTTAAGAAAAACGGAGTTTCTAATGGATTCTTCAGATCTACAGATGAGCAATTTGAAACCGGTATCGTTATCGTTGATAAGAAAGATGCATTTTTGGCTCTTGATGTTGACCACATTTATAGTGTGCCACCAAGATATATTCCAGAAATATTCAATTATGTTAATCATGTGATTTGGTCTAAGGCCAACTATGAACAATGTCAAGGAAGCCTAAAAAAGGTTGATGATGCAAGATTAAGCGTTGTTATTCCTTCCTTCTTGAAGGACCTAGATTTTGAAACCAAAACGATAAAGTTGGCAACCGAGTCAGCAAACAAAGATGGAGAATGTCTTATCTTAGTTAAAGAAAAAGATGTTCAAAGAAAGGCTAAGGTTGCTCCATTTGAAATAAAAGGTTTAGGTCTAGCTGATGATGTTTTATGTGTCAATGCGTTTGGGGATAACTACTATCCACTTAGTATTGGAGATAATTCAATTTACACAGCCGAATCTTTTGAAAGCGAGACTGTTGGTTCCTTATTTGGTAAGAACATTTGGTATAAAGGCAAAATCTACAAAGTCGAAGAAAAAGAAAGCATTAATGGCACAGTGAATGTTCCTCTTGATGAAGTTGATTCCTTTGAACCAGATTTTGATAGTAGTGAAAAAACATTCAACGGCATTACATTAAGCCTGACTGTTTCAATTGATGTGAAACCTTTAAAGCTTGATGGAAGCTACGCTTTGTCTAACAAATATAAAACAATCCAAAGGGTTGAAAACGAATTAAAAGAAAGCATCGCAAAATTAGAAAAGATGGATCTTGATAAAAAACTTCTTAAACAACTTGAAAGCATTAAAACTGAAAGATTGCTATCTGAAAAAGTTAAGATGTTTAATGCTTTTGTTGCCAGCAAAGAGTTTGGAGTTGATGCGTTAAATAATAAAAAATCTCCTGTTTCCATCATTAATGTTAATGAAGATGAATTAAATGTGCCAAACGAGTTAATTGGCAAGCTTTATACCAAACAAAGTAAGAATTACTTAGCCACTACAAAAGAGCGCATTGCTGACGCTAAAAAGTGGTTAAAAGAAAACAAGATGGAAGCCGTCTTGATTGAGGCATAATGGACAAGAAGATTAACGTATTGATTAAAAAGGACAAAACCCTATACGTAGAGACTGAAGACTTCAAAGGAGAAGCCTGCGTTTCTGCTGTTAAAGAGTTGTTTAAAACTTTCCTTGAAATAGACAATTTGGAATTAACTTCTGACTATTATGATGGCGAGGTTGGTATCGATAGTGGTGTGGAGGTCAAGCTATGAGTTCTACAGTCAATATGGATATGGCCTTAATATCCGCATCAAATATCATTCCGCAAGATCAATTAAGAAGAGTTTTTGAAGAATGTGTTAAAGAACTTGGTGGAGTTATTCAAAACAACAATTTGTTTTTAGGCAAAGAGAATTTAGGTAAGTTAACTATTAATAATAGAATTGTCTTATCTTTTTCAAGCGACTATGAAACTTCCAAACGTGCCGAAGTTAGAAAACTCTTAAGAGACACATTTACCAGAAGAGCGGCTATTGCGCACGAGAATTATCTCTATGAACTTAAAAAAGAAAAAGAAAGACTCGAACAACAAAGTCGAGTTGAAGCTGAATTATTAAATTCATTAAAGGAAGTAGAAACTAAAATTGAAAAGAGTGAAATTGGCTTTGAAAGACAAAACCAAAGCGAATGTGATGCTCTTAAAGGCGAAATCATTGATGCCGCTGTGGCTCAAGGCTATGAGGTAGTTGAAGCTGAAACATCACAAGGTATTCAATTACAATTTATTAGAAGAGATTATTAATGCTAAGAATATATAAAATTGCTCATGATAGCAAAATCTATGGGCCAGGCAACCGCGATGTTGTTTGGTTTAAAGGGTGCTCATTACATTGTAAAAACTGCATAAATCCAGAACTATGGTCCACCGAAGGTGCAGAGTTGTTTTCTGTTGATGAAGCTGTTAATCAATTAAAATCAAAACATTTAACGCTGTTGGGTGGAGAGCCGCTTCAACAAGAAGATATCCTTCCGTTTATTAAGGCTGTTAAGCGAAAAAGAATAGGTGTGATACTTTTTACCGGATATGAGCAATCCGAATTATTTGGAGATGCAAAACAAGCTGCAGATCTGTGTGATGTTGTTATATACGGCAGGTATATCGACAAGTTGAAAGATGACTCTTTATATTTAAGAGGCTCGCTTAATCAATCAATTGTGTTTAATACCAAGAAATATAAGCCTAAAGAATTTGAAAAGCCGAATTCATATGAAGTAAATATCACAAATGATCTCGAACTTCATGGAAGAACAAAAGAATTAATTAATGATTTATTAGAATTGAACCGCTAGTACATAACAGGTTCTTTTCTTTTTGTGTGAAACTGTAGACACAAATCAAGGAGAACCAAAACTAACAATTATGAAAAAGACAACTAAAAGCGCAACAACAATGATGTGGGTTGAGTACTGGGTAGAGCACGTTAATCCATCACAAGATATGTTTGAAATCTGGGCTGATGAACTCCCAAACGGCAAATGGAAGTGTGAAATCGAACTGCCTTTAATCAATCAAACAGTTAAATCAATATCAACAACTCAAGTTAATGCAATGAAAAATGCATCTGATAAAGCCGCAAAACTCATTAATGTATACATGAGGGAGCATCCTGAATTAAAAATTAGGAACATGTTTAAAGGTCAAGAGTGGATCTTCACCGAAGATGAAAATGGAAGGTTTAAATGCGCTGGCCGCAGTCCAAGAATGAGAGCCAGAGAAGGGAAGCAACTTCAATTCATTATGACCGAATCTTCTAAAGCGATGGAAAAAGCCATCTTACGAATTAAAAAAGTTAATGGCTCTGTTAAAAATCTATTCGTCCAAGCCATTGATAAATCATTCTTCAAAGAAAACGATTCGATTGAAGACATGCAAAGAAAGATTAGAAACAAAATGCTTGGCGACAGTAGTGATTGGTATATTTCTTGGATAAGCACTTCAATCGTCGAAAACTGTGTCGTTGCTGTTGGATACATTTGGGAGGATTAGTTAATGGGACCAAAATGGTGCATGAATTATGATTCCGGTGATTACGAGTGGATTGATGAAAACGGCTATAGTTGGGACCAAGGCGAGTATGTCTACAACTATGATCGTAGTGCATTCGATGACGATGATGACGATGATGACTGGTAATTGAAAATAAAGTAAAAGACCTGCAGAACTGCCTTATTTGGTAGTAAAACAGGTCTTTTTTATGTCTTAGACCAAGACAACTTTATAATGTAGGTGCTCATCTCTAAACCTTCTTTCTAATGTCACGTCTCCTTCTAAAAGTGGTGTGTGTTCAACTAAACTTGCTCTCTTTTCTTTGATGTAGTGGTAGTTGGCTTTTTCGTTATTTGGAAGGACAAATACAAGCTCGTGTCTATTAACAACGATAATGGCTTGCAGACATGTGTTAACGATTGGTTTAGTGAGCGTTTCTGCTGTGAGTCTTTGTCCGCCTATGTTCTTGCTCATATCCAATAGGCGGAGTTTAGATAATTCAGCTTCTCTAGCTTTACATTCTAGTTCGCTAATTTTCATATCTAGTTCACGGTAATCGATGATGCGTTCCTTATATTGCTTTTCTAAGACAATCTTTTCGATTTCATCCATCGTGTTTTGTTTCTTTGTAATGACATCACTGATTTCGTCTTCTAGTGATTCTTTTTGCCTTTTAAGGTCATCAATCTGTTCTTGGATGTTGCCGGCCTCAGTATGTAAGGCGATATTGTTCATTAATTTGGTTAGTGCCTTGCCTTTATCAAAGTAAACTCTATTGATAACTTCGGTGGTGGCTTTAAGAACAATGTCTTCACTGATTGGCTTTGCTCCGCATTTGTCTTCTGCATAATTGAGAACATAGCCATTACATTGGAACATAATTCTCGGTGTTGGATATCCTTGTGTCCAATGCCTTCTTTTAAAGGTATCGCCACATTTAAGGCAGACAAGCATACCACTTAATGGGTATTGTGATGCATATTTACGTGAATCTGGATTAGCCCCTCTAAACTTTTCTCTATTACGAGCATAAATTAATTGGGCTTTCTCCCAGATCTCTCTAGAAACAATAGGTTCATGGTTGTTTTTGATATAAACCTGTTCTTCAATACCCTCGTTTCTTACCCTTTTATGGTTTAGGAAATCGATGGTAACACTTTTTTGAAGTAATAAGTCACCACAATACTTTTCGTTTGTGATAATGCCTTCAATGGTGGAGTTATACCATTTAGTTCCTTTTCTTCTAGTGAGATAGCCTTTGCTTTGCATGATTCTTCCAATCTCATTAGTGCCGACATCTTGCACATAGAGTTCAAATATCTCTTTAACTATCGCGGCTTCTTCAGGAATTATGATTAAGTTCTTTTCGTTATTAGGGTCTCTTCGATATCCAAGAAGATTTGAGCTAACCATAGGCACGCCTTCTTTCTTCTTTTTATTAAAGGTCCATTTAACGTTATCTGAAATGTGGCGTGATTCTTCCTGCGCCATAATAGCAGAGATGGTGAATAGCATTTCGCTAGATGGGTCCAATGTAGATATGTGCTCATTATCAAAGTAGATTTCAACACCTATGGCTTTAAGTTCCCTAGCGATATTAATAGATGTTTGGATGTTACGAGCGAATCTTGATATCGATTTAGTGACAATCTTATCTATTTTGCCTGCTTTAGCATCTCTAATCATTCGTTGGAACTCTAGTCTTCCTTCTTCAGAAGTACCAGAAATGCCTTCATCAGCGTAGATATCCACTAAAATGACATTAGGATCATTGGCTAATCTTTGCCTCCACTCATCGACTTGGTTATCAAAACTGTTAAGTTGTTCGTCTTTGTCACTTGAAACACGACAATAGGCGGCAACTCTTTTTTGATTTGGAAGAAGCTTTGAACCATCTAATAAGAACTTAGGTTTTGGTGTAGGGGCAATAACTTGTATTTCTCTCTCCATAATTATCCTCCTACACATATACATCACTCTTTAGAGTGATAATAGCAACGAATACATCGACTGTTTCAACGTTATTGATACACACGAGAAACATAGGTTTTTTATTATTTTTTAACATAAAGAAAATTCCTCCGGTTAAAGAGGAATAGAAGCAAAGACATGGAAATGAATCGGCCTTTGCCGTTGTTTGCATAATCATAATAATTCATAGATCAGGTTGCTAGATAGAGACTCAAGTCCTAATTATAAAAACGGATTTTTCCGATAATTTCTGCTTACGCGCGTAAAGGAAATTTTTAATAATAAGTCAAATAAGTCAACGGCATTTGCGCGTGATAGGGGGGTCAATTTGACCTCTTTTTCTCCATAAGGTGAGGTCAATGATGTCATTTCTGAACTTTTTCTCAAATAAATTCAAAGTGATACCCCAAAACCGCAACAAAAATGTGTGTTGTTATGAAGGGCGGATAAAAAACTTACGAAATATGGTTAACGAAATAGCCGTTAAGTGACCTTATAGCGTATGGAGGAGAGGTCGGAGACGTCAAATCTGAACTTTTTCTAAAAATTACTCAAAGAGTAAATAAGAAAATGTGCGCAAAACGTCACCCATTCCGCCATTAACTATTGAGAGGCAATGCTGGTCCTCGATAAATAAGCAGCAAATATTAAGAAAGGATAGTACCAAAGTCAAAGCATGAAACTGATGAGAATGTATCTTGTTAAAAGAAGACAAGAGCTAGACATGTCTATGAACGAGACGTCACGTGTAGTAGATATGGATTTTCATCATTATCGCAGAATAGAACAAGGCAACATTGATCAGGTTGGCTTTCTTCTCTTTTGTAGAATCGCCCATGCTCTCGGTTTTGGTCTAGATGAGATTCTTGAACAGGAACTCATATATCAACAAGAAAGAAAGGAATGGAATTAGCGATGAATCCGTTGTTTGCAAATTATATAGGAATAGATGTTCAAACTAGTTTTATGCCTTTCTCTTGTTTTGAATTAATAGGAGGATGCATAAATGCATATTTTCAAATCAAACGTATTAGGTTTGGCTTCAAATACCCGCTATCCTCATGAATTCATAATCGATGACAAAACAGGCAAAGAAGAACTAAAAGATATATTCAATAAGGATTATGTCTGCGCTAGGTATAAGGACAATAAACGCTCAGGCGATAACTACATCGTTTCTGATTGTTTAGCGTTAGATTGCGATAATGACCACAGCGATAATCCCGATAGTTGGATAACTCCTGAAGACGTTATCAGAACATTTGAAGGTGTCTTTATGGTCTTCCACATGTCTAGAAATCACATGAAGGAGAAGGACGGCAAAGCCGCTAGACCTAAATTCCATGTCTTTATGGCAATGGACGAAATCAAAGAAGAAAGTAAATACGCAGAACTCAAACGAAGGGTTAATTATCACTTTCCTTACTTTGATAAAAACGCTGAAGACTCAGCAAGGTTCTTTTTTGGAACCGAACAACCTGAGGTGATGATATCTCGTGGTAACGAGACCATTAATCACTTCTTAGATTCATATGACGCGTTTGCTAATATGGATGATCACAGCCAGATCATTCCGTGCGGTCAAAGAAACTCAATGCTCTCTAAATATGCTGCCGCCATCTTGAAAAGATATGGTGACACTGATGAGGCTAGAGAACTCTTTAACGAAAAGAACGATAAGTGTTGTGAAGAACCGTTAGAAGACGAGGAATTGAATTCCATTTGGAGGAGTGCCTTATCTTTCTATAAAAACAAGATATTAACTAATCCAAATTATGTGCCACCAGACAAATATGACGATGGTGAATCCTACGTTCCCACTGATATGTCTGATATCGGCCAAGCCAAAGAGGTGGTCAAACATTATGGCAATATCATCTCTTACAACACCGCAATGAAGTTTCTTGTTTATCGAGATAACAGGTGGATTGAAAGCGAAGAACTCGCGCTAGAAATCATCCATCGTTTCACTGATAAGCAAATACTCCAAGCCATGAAACTCTTTAGAGAAGCAGTTAAAACCGGTGATAAAACCAAAATTGATAATGCTAAAGGCTATCTAAAGTTTGCCACCAGTAGAAGAAACTCTAACTACATAACTGCAACTCTAAAACAAATGACTCCATACATTGATAGAGATACAGATTGTTTTGATAGAGATCCATTCTTATTATCAACTCCTGATGGTGTCTATGATTTAAGAAAAGGACCAATTAACCCAAAGCCACATGATCCTGAGGATTATATGACCAAAATGACTACATGCTCTCCTTCTTATGAGGGAAGAAAGCTATGGGAAGACACTTTGGATAAGATATTCTCAGGTGATAAAGACCTCATCAAATATGTCCAACAATGCTGTGGATTAGCCGCAATTGGTGGGGTTTATGTCGAGATGATGATCATTGCTCATGGCGATGGTGGCAACGGCAAATCAACATTCTGGAATACAATCTTAAAAGTTTTCGGTGATTATGGCGGCACGCTTAGTAGCGATAATCTATTCATCAATAGTGGTAAATCATCGAGATTTGCTAAAGCCTTCCTAAAAGGAAAGAGACTAATTGTTTCTAGTGAATCTGAATTAGGAGCAAGGCTTAATGATGGTATGGTTAAGCAGCTATGCTCCACGGATAGAATTAAAGGTGAAAAGAAGTTCAAAGATGAATTTGATTTTGTCCCATCTCACACATTAGTTCTATACACGAATCACTTGCCAAAAGTATCTGCTGGAGATGATGGGTTATGGCGAAGAGTGGTTATTATTCCATTTAACAATAAGTTCACTGGTAAAAACGACACTAAGAACTTCTCGGATGTTCTATTCGAGCAGTGTAGAGAATATATCCTCTATTGGGTCATGGAAGGCGCGAAAATTGTCTATGACAATAAATTCCACATCGATGAGCCAAAAGTCGTCTCAGAAGCCAAAAAACAATATAAAAACGACAATGACTGGCTTCAACAGTTCATCAGTGAATGTTGTAAGAGAGAACCAACCGCTAAAGTAGGTGCTGGAGAGCTTTATGAAAAGTATCGAACCTACGCATGGAAGAGAAATGAATATGCTCGACCAAGTACTGACTTTAAGAAAGCAATGGAAGCTGCTGGATTCATAAGCACTCATCCGCACAACAAAACTTACTATCATGGCATTAGATTACTCACTAGTGCAGAGAACGACTTTGCTGTTCCTGAGGATGACTTTCTAAATTAATGGGGTTAGGGGCTGTTAGGTTTCTATCCACTAATCGTATAAGGAAATAACTATTTAATTGTCCTTATTACAACAGTGGTAGTAAGAGACCTAACGTGACCTAACCTTTTAATGTCTATCCCCCCGGTCTTGGAAATCGACTATCTTATATAGTGCCGTCGGCCCCACGTCAGAAATGTGCGGGGCAGAATTTTCCAAAAATTAGGTTTTTCTTGGATGTAAAATGGGAGGGGCGGTCAGTATCTCTACAACTATATAGATGGACATCGGCCTGGGGTTTCACACAAAAAAATCGCGAAATCAAGAGGGTAATAGAAAAATGCAATAAAATAATAATAAATTATTAATGTTTGAATATTGGTAATATACGAAAAATATTACTTAAATATTGCTTGAAATGTGATAGTCTGTTTATATGGAAAAGGCAACCAAACATAAGAACTTTAAGAGAATAGCTGAGGCGAGAACTGAGAAGGTATTAGATATGCTTGATTTGATAGGCAATCTTTCTAATACCTCTTTTTATGAATATGACGAAAAAGAAGTTAAAGCTATTTTTGATGCTATTCAAAAATCGGTTGATGAAAACAAGAAGAAGTTTAGTAAAAAGAATAAAAAAACAACAAGGAGGTTTACGCTCTAATGGACAGAATTTGGAACTTTCCTGCAGCCAATCATGGAACCAGTTTTGGTTATTCCGGAGATGGTTCAGATCAATTTAGTAATTATCCTTTAAACAATTTAGCGCGTGAAATTATTCAAAACTCACTAGACGCTAGAAAGGGAGATGCGCCAGTAGTTGTTGAATTTCATCAATTTATTGGACCGGCCGATGAATTTCCTGGTTTGGATTCATTTGTTGACTATCTAATGAGATTGAGAAATCAAAAACTTAGATCGAAAAATGCAGATCCGAAAGAAGTAAAATTTGTCGAAAACTTAATGGCATCAATTGCTGCGGCTAACAGAACAAACAAAATCAGATGGCTAAGAATATCAGACTTTAATACAACTGGTCTTTGGGGTTCTTCCACACCAGCAAACAAAGATACTGCATGGTTTGCATTCATTAATGGTGCTGGTAAAAACCAAAAAGGAGAAAAATCTGGCGGTTCAAGAGGACAAGGCAAAAGCGCGATTTTTGTTAATTCATCCATTAAAACGATGTTCGTGTCTACATTTGCATACAACGAAGACGCTGACGCAGAGGAAAAAGCGAACACAGGTGTTTCAAAACTGTTGTCTTTGCTTTTAGACGAAGAAGATCCGTATAATCCAGACTACACTCAAGGTGTTGGCTATTGTGTTGAAGATAATGCCACGGCAAAAAAATATAACTCTCCAACAGCTGGTTTGTTAGAAATAGACCCTGAATTTTCAAGAGAAGAAATGGGTTATGGGACAGATATTTATCTTCCGTTCTTTAGCGGCGAAGATTACTGGGATGATACTGTTGAAGTTGAAACCATTATTTCCTTTTTGCCAGCAATTATTAATGGCGATTTAAGAGTAGTTATTTCCTATGATAATACAACCGTTAAACATGAAATTAATTCAGCAAATATAACTCCTTACTTATCTGGCAAAGGATGGGGCAAAAAAGAAGGAAAAGCAATTTATAACGTTTTAACTTCTACTAACACAAAGAAAATCCCATATACAGAAAAACCTGGTTTTGAAATGACCCTATGGTTGTTGCAAGACAATATGGACGGTATTAATAATGTCTATGAGTATAGACTTCCAACTATGATGAAAATTAGGAAGGAAGCTAAAGATTCGACTGTCGGATATACAGGAGTTTTATTTGTAGAGGGCGAAGAAATCTGCAAAAGATTAAGAAGTGTTGAAGATGCAACACATTCCAATTGGTACATAGGCAAATACAAAGAAAGCGGATACGAGAAGAAACAAATTGAAGAAGCTTTGAATATCCTCGATAACTTTATTAGTACTGAATGTCAAAGATTTGGTACTACTGGTACTGAAGAATCAATTTATTTCGACATTAAAGGCTGGGATACCGAAGAGGAATCTCTAGATATGTCTGTTGAAGAAAAGAAAGAAATTGGTCTTCCGACAGATGATATTGTTTTTGACATGAAAAACGATGATGTTAAGAATCCAAGAAGAAAACGCCTCAAAAAGAAGGGCAATGTAATTGATGATAACGGCTCTGCTGAAGCTAATGTTATGGATATCGGTACAACTGGAGAGGGAGAAGAAGAATATAGCCATCCAGATGGGCACAACAAAGGCACTGGAGGCGAAATCCACGAAGGCGACAGAGTTGATAATTACGACCCAGATAAAGGTGAAACATTAGTTATTGCAAGAAGAAGAATAGCAACCGTTAACGCAAGAATGCCGTCTATTTGTCCTGAAGACGGTTTGTTTGATTTGGTATTTAAACCAGAAAAAACCGGAACAGATGCTCATGTAGAAATCTTAAAAGCTGGTGTCGATGGAGAAAACGAAACCACAAAAATCATTTCTGCAATAATGGACGACAAAGTGCTCAAAATTGAGAAGAATAAAATTATTTTAGACAAAATCGTTAAAAACACTGAATATAGAATTCATCTCAAACTAGATGAAACTTCAAATTATATTTGGGAGGTAAATATCGATGCCGAAGATTAAAAGATTTAAAACGTATCCATTTCCGTTTTTAGCTGAGTATACAAAAGATTATAAGAAAACTAAATTCATTTTAAATCTTCACTATACAAGCGAAAGAGGTACAGTTAAATTTCAAGCTGACTATTCAATTAATAATGATGAACTAATTGAATCGATTAAAGACGGAACAATTGAAGTTGCTGTAAAAATCGTTTGCAGGCGAATGGGTTTTAGTAAGACATATGAGATATCTAAAGACCATAACTCCATTGAGGTCGCCTATGATTCAATGCAATTTGAAGGCGATGTAGAAGTTAAAGCGTTCCTTGTTGCTAAATACGATTTTACTTTAGAAAACTCAGATTTGTCAGATTCGTGGATTAACGAAAGACCAACTGTTCAAGCTGATAATGTTATTGGTGAATCCAACGAGAGAGTTGTAACTATCACCCACATAAAATCAGGCAGCAGTAAATCCATCTTTAAATTTACATATGACTTGAAGAAAGACGACGATGCTCCATATAGTGTTGATTTAACAGAAAGTGATTGCATTGTTTTTAAGCTTTCAAGAAAAACATATAGACAATTCGAAGCCATTCGCCATAAAGGAAGAGAATTTATTTATACTCTGTATGTTATTCCAACAATTGCAGATATTTTACGCCAAATGATTAATGAAAAAGTTCCTGAAGGTGAAGAAGTGGAACCAAATGAGTTTAATATAAAACACGCTAATAAACGTTGGTATATTGTTTTATCTGAAAATTATGAAAGGGCTTTTAATGGAGCAGATCCAACTGAAGGCACTAAACATCCTTTAGAGGCCGCTCAAACAATTATTGATAGATATGCAGTCGGGAATATGCTTACAACCGCAAAGAGGGCAAAGTTATAATATGAAAAATTTACGTTATTTTACCGATGATGCCATAACAATGTTTAAGGCAAATAAAGAGGATTTTTGTGCAAAAATGCGCGAATTCCCAAATAGCACAGATTGGTTGAAATCGTTTTATGGCGATGAACCAACCGTTCCTTCAAAATATAGTTTTGATTTTGAATTCAAGCCTTTTGATAAAAAATCATCAACTAGAGACTTTGATAATGCAGTCGCACTTTACGAATTATTTGAAGAAAACAATATTGGCCCAGCAACAATCTACAATGAAAAATTTTTAACTGGATTTATTTTCACATTTGGCTATGAATATTTTATGAATGTTATGGGGGCAGACCAGGTTACTCACGTTTTTGCAACTTTGTTCTTTGATGACGGCACCCATCGTGCTGTTGCTAGAAATGTTGTTGGACAGTTGTATAGATATGTTGAAATGACAGTCGACGATACATTGGTGGATAGATATGAAATAACGAGATACGTATTTCAAAACCCCGCATTATTTAGAATCAAATACAACACCTCGGTTGATGGAGAAAATACAACCAGAGCCATTTTTAAGGCATTTAGAGAATGGACTGAAGAAACGCATAAATCTCCAACAACACCTATGGTAGAGAAGCTTAAAGTACATTTATCTGTTTTAGCTAACATTAGCGAGACTGATTTAATGGACGAAAGAGCTTTAATTAATTATTTGAAAGAATTTATTAAGAAAGTGGATCATAAATTGGCGTAATGAAACCTTTTGTTAAGTGGGCTGGTGGAAAAAAACAAATTCTCCCGTTGATATTAGAAAAGATTAATGGGTGTATTTCGTCTACCAATAAAAAGGATTATGTGTTTATCGAACCTTTCGTTGGTGGTGGAGTCGTTTTTATTACACTTAAAAATAGCAGAACAATTATTAATGATTTAAACAAAGAACTAATTACTGCATATCGCGTTATAAGAAACAACCCACAAGAATTAATGAAAAGGCTTGATGTGATGTTTTATGAATTTTCCCTAAGAGGCGAAGAATATTACAAAATAATTAGAAGTGAAGACAAAGAAGAAGGCTATCCTTCATTCGACGATTTACACATAGCTTCAAGAATGATTTTTTTGAATAAAACTTGTTTTAATGGTTTGTATAGGGTTAATTCAGAAGGATATTTTAATACTCCGATGGGAAGAAATAAAACCAAAAGTTTTTATGATAAAAAGAATATTGAACAACTATCTAGATTTCTAAAATCAATTCCAGAAGAAAACATAATGAATGGCTCTTATAAACTAGCAATGAGAAGAGCCGGTATTGGTGACATCGTTTATGTGGATCCTCCGTATGACTACACAGAAAACGATGGGTTTACTAAATATCAAAAAGAAGGATTTACGTTAGAAGATTTAATTGAATTAAAGGAAGAATGCGATAAAGCTTTAGATTCTGAAGCGTTTGTAATCATTTCCAATAATGACACAAAAGCAGTAAGAGAAGCCTTTAAAAATGACTCTAAACACAATTATTCTTTCTATTATATAGAAAAGCTTGATACAAAAAGATTAATTAACTGCAAAGGCAACCTTCGTAATACTGGGAAAGAAATATTAATCGTTGGTGTTCCTTGTTCTTTTCCGCAAGTCAAAGATGTTACTAAATTACTTGAATATGTTCGTATAAAAAATGAAAAAGATCTCAAAAACGAAGAATATCTTTTAAATCGATTTGGAGTTACGAAACTACGTGTTACTCAAATATTATCCACTCTTCAGTATTTTGATGTAATCGACAATAACTTTGGATTCACAAGCAAAGGTAAAGAACTTAGAAAATGCTCTAAAAAAACACTTAATAGAGAAATGAAAAACGTGATCTTAGAAAAGCCTATCTTTAAAGAAGTTTATGACAATGATTCAAAAGACACATCTAACAAAATGGACAACTCTCAAATAACTGAGATTATTAAAAGAAACAGCACTAATATTAAAGATGGGATTGCTATTAAAAGAGCAAAGTTTGTGAGAGAAATAGTGGATTGGTGTTTGGCAAATTAATATGGAAAAAGCAAAAGAACTGATTAACCAAATATACCTTGACGTCAAGAAGCGCTACCCAGAATTCGAGTATAGGAAATACGATACTTCTGACACAGTTTATTTTGGGCAGACTTCTAGACAATTTCCTGGCAAGAACGGGAATGGGTTTAAGTTCTATAAAGAATATAATCGATACAAAGTCGGCGTTAAAAGCAATTTAAAAACCGGTAAGCTTGACGATCACGTGTTTCTTTTGCCTGAACAATTTGAACAAGCTAGAGCGTGTATTTTCGCCCTATATGAAATACCTTTAACAACAACATCTACAATACAAAGTTCAATAAAAGAATTTGAAAGAGCATTAATTGATAACGGAATAAGGTTGGAACCAAAACCAAGTGCAAAAGGCACAACAACAAGGTTTTTATCAGAGTATGATTCTAGTTTTGCTCCTGTCATTGTTTCTTCTGATGAAATGGGCAATAAACCAATTATTAGAATTAAAAAATACGCTCCACTCAGTTCAGACAAAAACAAAGAAGAAAATGGATATTTTGAATATGATTTATTTAAAAGCAAGAACTCTAGATTCATAAATCCTATTGAAAAGATTCATATTTTGTTAATGACAGTTGAGTTATATAACAACGTTTCGAAATCTCCTGTTTTGAATGTCATAAAAGACATTGCTCTTGGTTATAACCTAAAAGTGATTGATTTATATGGTGAGAATTTCGAATTCAAAATCATCTTATCTAAAGGCTTTGAGTTAGTTGCTCTTAAATCTAAAGGCAAAATGATTATTAGAGCAAAGAACAGAATAACTGGTGAAATAAGCGATTTTGATTTTAGTGAAGATGGTGCTTTTGAGGCTTTTGGGTTTTTATTTAAATATCAACCAAAAGTCGCACCGATTAAAACAAAAGAATTCAAAATCTCTTTAAAAAACAAACACATTAAGTTAAAGACAGAAGAAAGCTCATATCTGGAGTGCGATTCCAATGGAGAAATAATATGGCTATCTAGTGATGATTCGATCGTTGAAATCAATAACGGAGTTTTACATGCTCTCAAATCAGGAACCGCAACAATAACCGCAAAAAACGGAACTGCTTTTGACACATGCGTGGTTGATGTTGAAGAAGCTGTTGTCTTGCCTCCGCTTTCTGCTAAAGCTCAATATTTTGTTGAGCAAGTAGCCGAAATAAAATCCGAATCCACAGCAGACGATTTTGAATTACTATTTGAACAATATGATGAATTAGAAGACGACGATTGCAACGACAGTAGAGTTGCTGAAGCATATGAATTGTTAAAAGCACTAAGCAGTGAAGAAGATGCTGTTCCTCAATCTGTTAGATTTGTTTATGCTTCAAAATCATTTTTGAAGGAAGTCGAAAGTCTTGAATCGGAATATTTAGAATATCTTGAAGGCATTAAAAAATCTTTTAACACATTAAAAAGTAATGAACTTGCTAATTATTTAATTTCAAAAAGGTTGGTTTACATTGACGGATATTTAAAGATAAGAGTAAAAAACGGAGATAAACACAGGATTATTTTCTGCTTTGGGAATAAGCTCGGAAAGAACCCAAAAGATATCTATGTTTTTGATTACAATAGAACACACGATTTTTCTAATATAAGAAATCTTCATCCAGAAGAACAACAATATTCTCTTTGGGCGTTAGATAAACCAAAAATAGTAGTCCCTCCTCTTACCAAGAAGCAGGAAGCAATTTCACTTTCTGTTGATAAACCTTTGATTTGTACTGGATGTGCTGGTAGCGGAAAAACCCTTATAAGTGTCTATATGTACATCCATCTTTTAGACAAAGATTTCAATGGCATAGAAAATGTCAGACACGACCAGCTTGTTTATGTTACTTATAACGAAAACGCTAGAGATAATGCTGCAAACCAGATTAAAGAAATTGTCGATTCTGCGAACTGCAAAACCATTTTCGAATTCTTTTACGATATAGCTAAACCTGATTTAGAAGGCTTAACTTATGCCGATGAGAACAATTTTGTCTCGTGGTGGAAAAGCGAAATCACAAACCACTTGTTAAAAATAAAAATGAACAGTCTTTCCAAATCAAACCCAATTAAGTATGTTTATACATTCTTCAGAGGTTTATATAAGGGAAGTATGTTTAGGTGGGAGCTTACTCATGATGATAAGTGTTTAACGAGAGAGCAAATGATTAATCTTTTAAACAAAGAGCCAATTGAAGAAGAACGTGTGAATCTTATTTATGATATCTGTGAGCTATATCAACAGTATTTAGACAACAATAAGATGTATGATGATAACGATTTGGCTCGATTTGCAGCAAAGAGATTAAGCAAGGGCATAGCTAAAAAGTTCAACCATATAATTATTGATGAAGTACAAGATTTAACAGAAGTCCAGCTAGATGCTGTTGTTAAAGCATCATCGGACAAACGCAAACTGTATTTCTTTGGTGACCAAAATCAATCAATCAATCCAACGTTGTTTAATTTAGACTTTATTGAAATGTGTTTGTTAACAAACGACAGCTCTATTGAAAATGAGGACATCTATAAACTTACGAATTCATATAGATTCGGACCGCATTTGGCCAAATACATAAATAAATTAGTTAAACTTAAACAACAATGGATTGGCACATTGTCTGCAGAAGAAACAGAAGGATCTAACAAAGATATCGAAAAGAACAGATGGGCTGGTAAAACGCACGATAGTAAAGTAATATCAACCGTTCTTTTAAAGGCCGCAAATGCAGCAAACGCCATTATCATTGTTCCTGACCATTCTGTTAAAGAAGAGTTGAAAGAGAAA
This sequence comes from uncultured Erysipelotrichaceae bacterium, assembly GCA_900314865.1. Classification (GTDB taxonomy): domain Bacteria; phylum Bacillota_I; class Bacilli_A; order RFN20; family CAG-826; genus UBA2450. The sequence goes on from OMWW01000001.1 coordinate 191,862, forward strand.
TATGGTGAAGATTTTGCTAAACGCGTAACGACGATTTACGATTCTAAAGGACTTGAATGGGATTATGTTGTTTTATATAACATGCTCAAGTTTAACGAAGACAAGTATGAAGAAATGGTTGATGGCAAAGGCAAATATTCGACTTTGCACAGAATGATTTTTAATCAATACTACGTCGGATGCACAAGAGCTCTTTCGTGTTTTACTGTTTTAGAAACTGAACTTAATAAAAAGGTTGAAGAACCAATTATTGGTGATTTGCAGACAGTAACCGATGGTAATTTGGGATTGTATATTCAAGAAGAAAATGATCCTACTTCTTGGTACAAAGAAGCTATTAGGTTATTCGATGCTGGTATTTATGATTTAGCAATGGCTGCTTTTGAAAAAGCCGAAGTGACAATTGAAGAAGAGCCAAAGATGGAAATATGTTCCTTGTTGCTTGCTCCTTCTACAAGAAGCGATTTAAATATTGCTGCATTATGCAAGGAAAAAGGATTTTATAGAGAGGCATCAAGGATTTATCAAAATGCTGGAAAATATAGGCTGTCTCAATTAATGAATCTTTATAATGGCATCAATATTTCTGATGAGGATGCGTGGGATATTATTATGAACGAAAAACTCTCTGAATCTGATATGGATGTAATAAATAAAAGTGGGTTTTTAACAAACAAGAGCAACAGAATCATTGAGATGATAAAAAAGCTTAGTAATGAATTGAAAGGAAAATAGTTATGGAACAACAAGATGCAAAAAACTTAATTACTTTAGAGAAGTTTTTGGACTCCCTGCAAGATATTATCGGAGGATTTAAGAGCTATGTTGATTCAACAAACAAACGCATTGATAACCTAGACAAAACTATCAATGAATTGTCTAAACGCGTAAATGAAAACACCTCAATTGTTCGAGAAACCAAAAAAGAAACTATCAATAAACTAGATAATATGAATCGAGAATTGGGTTCTCAAGAAAAAGAGCTTTCAAAGTCACTCGAATCTTTAACTATTCAAATTAGTCAGCTTCAAGAAAAAATAGATAAATTAAAAGCAAAAAGCGGCACAAAGGTAAGTAAAGAAGACGCTGAGGAAAAGCCGGTAAAAGGTAATCCGAAGAAAGCGTCCTCTAAGAAGGGAACAAAAAAATAAAGAAAACACATGGTACCGCAATAGCCTCAACGTATGCGCACATATGAGCACCTGCGCGTGTCAAGGCACCCCGTACCAGGGAACAGAATATGCTAAAAAAATGCAAGATTTAGTTGTATTTATTATATATATATAATAATTCATGAATGCAAAGTTGAATAGGTGTTGGCAATGCGCCATTTCATTTTGTCAAATGTTTTGTGTTGATATGAAGACCAGACTGAACAATTACGATGGTCGCGAAAATATAATATGTTACAAATAAAGTCGTAGAAAATGATGGGCAGACAACTACCTACGATTATTGTTTTGCATTAGATATTGTCAGTTATCCACATATCGTTTGTGGAAAACTTGTTAAAAGTCTTTAATTTCATACATATTCTGTGTTGTAAGATAGATGATGCACATTTCAAATCTTTTTCAAATTCATTTCAAATCATTTTTATTGTATTTATATATAAAGTTAGTCTAGTTTATATAAAAAATACAAACTAGACTAAAAGCCAGACTACAAAAGAATGTAATATAAAATTGCTATTATTTAATTGTGGAAGTTAAGATTTGTATGTATACTTTATGATGAGAGGAGAAGAATTATGGCCTCAATCTTCGATAATCCTAACTTCCAACTCATGGAAAAAGTAGCGGGGAAGCCTGCTATCTCTGTCACCAAGAATGGTGTCGGATTCTCAAAACAAGTTCTTTCTAGACTTGGCTATGCACATTACGTTCTCATCTATATTAATAAAGTAGATAAACTAATTGGCATGAAAGCATGTGATGCTGAAACACAAGGATCAATGCGCTTTGTTCCAGAAAGCAAAGAAAGAGTAGATTCCTTAAGATGGAATAACCCTTCATTTAAAGATGATATTAAAAGCTTGGTTTCTAAAGAACTAGCTGAAATTAACTTTGTGTGTGATGGGGAATATCTTGAAGAAGAAGCTGCGCTATTGTTTGACTTCACAAAAGCACGTCCTCTCGACAAACAAGGCTAACTAATTGTTTTAAACAAAAAGCGCCAACCGAAGTCAGCGCGGGTTAGGTACTTTAATACCTGAGCAATATTATTGTACCTTAGCCTTCTTGTTTAAGCAACCGGATTTTGGCCTAGACAAGGAGGTTTTTCTTATGAAAAAGCACAATTCGAATTAATGAAGTTACCTTTAACTTATTTTTTGACTTACAGCAAAGCTGTAGGAGGATAAAAAAATATGTCAAATTATACCGTTAGAGATAACTTCAAAGACATCTTTGGTGTTTATTTTTTAGAATCGCTTTCTTTTGAAGGTGATTATGATATGCCTGTTGTTGGCAATTTCGATGATATTAGTGTCATTGATTATATCGCTTTATATTCAGATACAAGCGAATACAACAAAACAGAGAATACATGCCTAGCTTTCTATCAATATGATCATGTATTTGATGGAATTCACGGTTTATACAATTCAATCATTTATCAAGATGAAGAAAGATTGAATAAGTTCCGCGAAAGATTTAAAGGAGTGAAATACATTGTTGCTCCTGATTATTCATTATTCGGCGATTTCCCTAATGCTTTACAAATATTTAATATTTATAAATCAAGAGTTTGTATGTGTTGGCTTATTGCTAATACCAAAGCAAAAATATTACCTAATGTTAGATGGACATTTCCATTCACATTCGAATATTGCTTTGATGGAATAATGAAGGGCTCAAATATCGCTATAGGAGTGCTCGGTCAAATCCGTGATAAGGAAAATAAAAAAATGTTCCTTGATGGATTGAAAGTAGCGATTGATAGAATTGAACCGAAGCGCATATTGGTCTATGGCTTTGTAACCGAATCTAATTTTAATGAATTATTTGGGTATGCCAAATCTAAAGGAATCAAGATTATTATTCCTCATTCAAAAATCGATAGATATAAGAAGGAGGACACCATTTATGGGTCAAGGTAAAACCTTTAGCAGTGGTATTAGCGGAAAAGGTCTTGGCACAAAAGGTGGCAAAGCCGCACTTAAAGACAAAATTGATGGTATAATTAGTAAAGATCCACTGCTCAAACAACTGGTTGATTCCAAAGTTAAAATCAATGTTAAAGATGTTGTGTTTACGGCAAAAGATAGTAGTGGACAAGTTGTGTGGCTAGAAAAAGGCAACGCAACTGCAGGGTTTAATCATATTATGAAGCACGAGAATGATTTCGTTGCAAAACATAATATTCAAAAAGGCCGTTTGCCATCTCATCTTAAAAACGTTGTTTCCAAAGGAAAGGTGATTAATTCTAGACCAGTTAAATTACCAAATGGTAAATATGGGCTAGAAAAAACCTATCTTTACAAAGGAAAATACTATACATTAGGAGCGATTGGAACAAATGGATTTATCGTTTCTATGTATCCACTTGATGGAGGAAAATAACTATGAAAACAATTAAATTAGAATTAGACTTTCTAATCGGACCAATTGTTAAAGATGTTTTTAGCGTAAGCCAAAACAAATTAATTACTGGCGTCGATTCAATCGATAACAATAAATCAATTAACGAACTTAATGAAAAGATCTCTGCTTTATACAGCTCTTTTTATGATTTTGATTCTGGGGATGAACCTTGTGTATTTGATGTTGAGTTAGCCAAGGAAAACAAGGATCAATTGGTTAAATTAATTGATGACTTGCTATCTATGTTACAAGCCGTCAATGATGGCAGTTTTGAAATCGTTAACAACATCAATTTAGATTGGTAAAACATAGTACTTAATATGCATATTAAAGAAATCAGGAATCTGGAAAGAAACCTGATTTTTTTAATTGGCAGCCTACATTTTATAATACATTTGTATTATAAACCAAGGCAAAAATCACCCCGCATCAGGGAATAGGATATTCTTAAAAGATGCAAACTTTCTTTGCGTTTATTATTGATATAATAATTCGTTAATACATAGTTGAATAGGTGACGGCAATATGCTGTTTTTTGATTATTCTTGAAAGAATATAATAACAAGTTTTATAACGAAATCGAAAAAAAGTAGCAATTAACCAAAAAGGAGATTTTATGATTGAACGTACCAAATATTTAATGAGAAAAAGCCAAACTAGGTGATTAATTGCAAATTGCCAACACTATAAAAAACCTATAAAATAATCCCTGAGGTAAAGAAAATGGAAAAACAATATAAAGTCGTGTTTGTGTATCCTGATGGGCACATTGAAGAAATTGATAGTGTATTTAATAACGGCCGTGATGCTTTAGAATGTGGCAATAACCTATTAGGCCAAGTCAATAGTACTGAAAAGAATTATCATCACGATGTCGACCCAGATAACTTCTTCCAAAGAAAAATAAGTGACCCATATTTCATGATTGTCGAAATAGGCAACAAGAAATATCATCTCGTCTACGATAGTAGATCAAGATAATTAATAAACTACTACATAAAGAAAAGACTACGTTGATTCGTAGTCTTTTTCGTTTTTGATGAACTTATTATTCCCAGGCAAATAAACCAAAGATACCACCTAGGACATAGAAGATATTACCACCGAGAATTCCTAAGATTATGAATAGGAAGTCCCACGCTTTTGAACTGCCTCTTGATTTTGCGACTCTCGCACACATGATAAGAACGATCGAGAAGAATAGTGCGATACAGCAAGCAATAAGGCCTCTCATTAAATCAGCGTTACCTAAACCAGTGTCGTTTCTAATCATGCCCCCCATCATAAGAGGAACCATGACAATGCTGAGGATGTAGAATACCACTTCAATCCAAGTGAAGAAGTTCGCAATTGTGTACATCACTCTTGATGCTACTTTCATTTAAATAAATCCTTTCTAATTATGCAAACAATATGGCAATAAGCATCATCAATTCGCTATGAGAGATAAATCCATCAATCTCATAAAGATATGACCCACAATATTGTCTAATCCTATTACCGTCTATTTCGGCAATATAGTTACCACAATATCTACGGATGCGATTACCATCAACTTCAAGAAGATATTTACCGCAATATTCTCTAATGCGATTTCCATCTATTTCATATAGAAAATTGCCACAATAACGTCTAACACGATTACCACTTAGTTCATATAAATATGACCCACAATATTCGCGTATGCGTCCATTACTAATTTCTAATAAATAGTTCCCGCAATATCTTCTAAGTTTTGCCATACAAGTATTATATCATTGATGTCATGTAGTTTTATAAAAAATCAAAATTTTTATTCAATAATTTGAATAGAGATTTTTTCAAAATATTTTTACCAAAAAAATCGAAAAAGTCCCCTCTTATATTTGTGAGGGGGTAATTTATTGCTCTCTTGGAAAAAAGCACCTCACGCTTTGGTTGAAGGCATGTCAAATTCGTTTAAAGCAATTTACATGTATAACGTAACATTAAGACATGTGTTCAAATAGTAAAATTGATTTTTGTGAAAACAATAATCCAAGACTATACAAATTACTTCATTCAAAAATTACAAATTACTTCATTGTTGTTAGATATCTAAGAGGTTAGAGAAAGTTAAAAAAAGATCCTTAATCACAAAGATTAGGGATCACCCTGTGTAATTAGAATAACGCGGAACCCTTGGGGGTGTAAAGATGTATAAAAAACGTCATTTTAAAAGTTAATTCGGTATTTTTACACAATTTTTACTGAATTGATTGATTATATATAAAAAAAGTAAGAGAATATAACCAGAGGTATTTCACAATATGAAAATGTTTGATCTAAAAGGAACTGTTTTGAGTTTGAACAAACCAAACATTGTTTCTTTGCTCAACTCGATTGAGCTCTACAAGGGTAAGACCTTACCTGTTAAAAAGGCCAAAAAACTTGATATGTTAAAACAAATGGCACGTCGCAGTGAAGTGGTTTATTCAAACCAAATCGGTAACGTATTTATTACCGAAGAACGCGAAAGTGCTATTTTTGTTAGACACGCTCAGCCACAAAACTTACAAGAATACATGGTTTGTGGATATAGCCACGCTCTTGATTTAGTGGAAGAAGTGTATCGTTATCAAACCTTAGACCGTTCCTTCATCTCATCATTACATTATTATTTCTATAAAGATTACAATCCTGAATTTGGTGGCCGTTATAAAGACAGCATTAACTATATTCAAGAATCTTTACCAGATGGATCATTTAAAACTATCTTTGTTCCAAGCGCTCCTGAAGAAGTTGTTCCATTACTTGATAACTTAATCTATCAATTCAATTTATGTGCCGCTGATGAAGAATGTAACAAACTCCTTCTCATCGCTACCTTCATGTTTGACTTTATGTGTATCCACCCATATAGCCACGGTAATGGAAGACTATCTAGATTATTACTCGCTTTCTTACTTAAGAAATATGGTTATGACATCCATGATTATTTCTCCATTGCTTATTTAATGAAGCAACATTTAGGTGAATACATTGATAGCTTCAAAGTTTCTGGAGAGGGATGGCACACTAATGAAAATGATTATGAACCATTCGTTACCTTCATTCTTAAGAGAATCTTAGAAGCCTATCATAAACTTGACTACATTCTAGAAGTCAATGAAGAAAACGGCACCGCTGAAGAAAAAGTCTTAAGAGTGGTTAATGATTCTGCAACCCCAATTAGTAAGACAGTTGTCTTAAGAGTGTTATATGCCTTAAGTAAAGTGACAGTTGAAAAAGCCCTCAACAAACTAGTTGATGAAGGAAGAATTCAACTCATCACTAGAGGTCGCTACTCTAAATACTTTAGAGTGTAAGGAGAAATATATTAATTATGAAAGTTGAAAATATTCGTAACGTTGCTATTTTAGGACATCAAAGCAGTGGTAAAACCTCTTTAGTGGAATCCCTTGCTTATGTTTCTAAACTCATCCCTCAAAAAGGTGAAGTTGAAAAGAAAAATACTTTATCTGATTACACCCCAGATGAACAAAAACGTGGTAGTTCCATTCAAACCGCAATTGTTCCATTAAAATATGGTGATTACAAAATTAACCTTTTAGATATTCCTGGTAACGATGACTTCATCTCTGAAGCAATCGGAGTAGTGGGAGTTGTTAAAGGTGCAGTCTTAGTTATTGATGCCTCTATCGGAGTTCAAGTCGGCACTGTTAAACACTATAAACTTCTTAAGAAGAAAGGTGTTCCAACCTTCATCTTCTTAAATAAGATGGACAAAGAAGATGTCGATTTCGACTTAGTCTTAGAAGAAATTAGAGAAAAACTTGGTAAAGAAGTTATCTCCTTCTGCTATCCACTCGGACATGAAAAATCATTTGATGGCTTTGCTAACGCAGTCGATTTAAAAGCTCATATCTATAACGGAAAAGAATGCGTTGAAGCAGAAATCTATCCAGATAAGAGAGCTAAAGTCTTAGAACTTCATAACACAATCGTTGAAGAAGTTGCTAAAACCAATGATGAATTATTAGAAAAATTCTTTAACGGTGAAGAATTCACCTCTCAAGAAATTCGTGATGCATTACGTATTGGTGTCCTTAGTGGTGAGCTCACTCCACTTATCGTTGGTAGCGCCACAAAGAACATCGGTGTACAAACACTCCTTAATATGTTTGTCTCTTATCTACCAAATCCTAACGATCTTAAACCACTTGCCGCTCATGATGAATCCGGTAAAGATAAGATTGTTCCAACAAGTTTAGATCAACCATTCTCTGCTTATTGCTTTAAAACAGTCGTTGATCCATATACTGGTGCGATTAACTTAATTAAAATTTGCTCTGGTACCTTAAAGGTTGGAGACGAAGTCTATATCAATGGTTCCACTCAAAAAGTTGGTATGCTCTTTGAGATGTGTGGAAAGAAACTTGATAGTGTTAACGAATTAAGCGCTGGTGATATCGGAGCGGTTACTAGACTTGAGAAACTTGGTTCTGGTGATTCCTTGTGTTCACCAAAATCCATTACCATCTTCAAACCAATCAAATATCCAACCGCGGTTATCTTTAAAGCTATCGTTCTTACAAATAAGAATGATGAAAGTAAACTTTCACCAGCTTTAGCGAAGATGCAACTTGAAGATCCTGCCTTAGAAGTTAAACGTAATAACGAAACTAAACAACTTCTTTTAGGTGGTTTAAGTGAATCTCATATCGCTTATGCATTAGAAAAATTAAAGAACCTCTATAAGATTTCTTTAGAGACAGAAAAGATGAAAGTCATCTATCGTGAATCCATTAAAGGCACTGCTGAAGGAGACGGAAGATATGTCAAACAATCTGGTGGTTCTGGATTCTATGGTGTTGTTAAGATGAGATTTGAACCAGCCGAAGAAAATGTCTTCGCTGAAGAAGTCTTTGGTGGAGCAGTTCCAAAGAACTATTTCCCAGCTGTTGAAAAAGGATTCTTTGAAGCCCTTAATAGTGGTCTATTAGCAGGCTTCCCAGTAATCGGTGTTAAAGGTGTACTTGTCGATGGTAAATATCACCCAGTTGATAGTAACGAACAAGCCTTCAAGATGGCGGGTATTCTTGCCTTTAAAGACGCATACATGAAATGCCGTCCAATCATCTTAGAACCAATCATGAGAATTAAGGTAAATGTTGAAAGTGTTTACACTGGTAACATTCTCTCTGATTTAAATACCAGAAGAGCGAGAATTCAAAACATTGAAGAAAAAGAACATGGCACTCAAGAAATTGAAGCCCTTGTCCCAGAAGCAGAAATTATTGACTATGTCACCAAACTTAAGTCCTTAACCCAAGCTAGTGGATTCTTCAATAGAGAATTTGAAGGATACGAAGAACTCCCAGAATTCTTGAAAGACAAAGTGATTGCTGAAAACAAAATCACCAATCAATAATTCGATATAATGAAAATAGCCAACTACCTACACGTAATTGGCTATTTTTTTCTTTATTGAAGGTTATTTATATTTCTTCAAGATTTCATTCTTTTGACTTTCAAATTGATTGTCATCAAGAACTCCGTCTTTGTGTAATTGAGTTAGCTTACTTAAGCGATCTAAGTCTTCATCAGATATAGGAGCGGTTCCATTTGTCTCAATCGCGTTACACGCTTCTCTACCAGCGTTAATGAATTGAGCGAACGTTGCTCCTTTATATAAATAGAAGTGATATACCTTTCCATCTACTAAAGTAACGTCTACTCTTTTCTTTGCTCCTGAAGAGACAAAGATATCTTTGACATCACTATATTTAATAGAAACATCATATTGACTTCTTCTTAAGTCTCTCGCTCTCCATTCAAAGTGGTCTTTTTCAAAATAGACACTTCCATCAGCGACTTTGGTGTCCACAATCATTTTCTTTCCAATATAATCAACCATTTCTAATATCTCCTATCTTAATGAGTTAACAATCTTGATATATGTTTCTTTATCTAGCATTGGGGTTTCTAATTCTTTCTTAAGTTCTTCAGAAATAGAAAAGTTCTTAGAATAATATTCACCCGCATTAACAAACTTCTTCAAAAGTGGTTCTGTTAATGGTCTAGCCTCTTCTTCATTTAACATTGGACATTCAGAAACATATATAGTCTCTGCTTTTTTACCAAACTTGTTTTTGATCATGATATCTAGTCCATCGAAGTTTCCTTCAAAGTTTGGGAATCCACATCCAGCGATGAATAAGAGTTTTTGGTGGGAGAGATCCACTCGAGGGACATGAACAATATGTCCATCTTTTTCTTTCATTGTCATCTTGTTAAATGGGATAAGACGATCAACGAACGCTTTTAAGTGGGAAGGCATCGCATATGAATAAAGTGGGAATGAATATATAACGATATCTGCCTCTTTATATTCATCCATGATTTCTTTTTGGTCATCATTTTGAATACATTCACCAGATTCGTTCTTCCAACATTTAAAACAACCTAAACATGGTTTGATATTCTTTTTAATTAAATCAATGATATGAATATCAAATTCTCCTTCTTTGTTTAATCCTTTTAAAAAGGAGTTTGTTAAACACATCGTATCGGATTTCTCTTTAGGAGAACCGTTAATCACTAATACTTTCTTCATATTGATTACCTCAAAAATATAATACCCTTATGAGAACAACATTTCATAGAATTTGTATTTTCGTTTAGAATAGATTTGAGGTACATCTATATGCGAGCGGTATTTGAAACTGGGTTTTATTATTTATATCTTCTCTTCATCATTGGAATGGGAATATATCTTCTCATCAAAAAGAAGAACATCCTTTTCGCTTTAGCTTGTATTCTTCTTGGACTCGGTGACGCATTTCACCTCATCCCAAGAGCGATAGGTCTATATACGAAAACATTAGATAATCCTTCACCAACACTAGCGATGTATTTAGGTGTTGGAAAGCTTGTCACTTCAATCACCATGACCATCTTCTATGTTCTTTTATATTTATTCATCTATAAACGCATCAGTAAGAAGAGAAACATTTATTTAGATATCATTGTGTGTTTACTTTTTATCGCAAGAATAACCTTACTATGCTTCAAACAAAATGAATGGACCATCAATGGAGGCACTGTCTATTGGGGTATATATAGAAACATTCCATTTGTCTTACTTGGAATCCTAGTCATAGTGTTACTCTTCTTATATTTCAGAAAAGAAAAATATTTCTCCTTGATGTGGATCGCTGTTATCTTATCTTTCCTCTTCTATTTAGCAGTCGTCATATTCGCTTCTAAATACTCTTGGGTAGGAATGATGATGCTTCCAAAAACCATGTGTTACATTTGGATAGGTGTGATGGGGTTACTAGATGCGAAGAAAACGGAATAGAAATGTTTAATTATTGTACTATACACTAAAAACTCGCAAAATATGCGAGTTTTGTTTTTAACAAAAGTTAATATAACGATGTCTACATAATATATCATTATAAAAAAATAATAATTTGGAAAAGCAGGAAAATAAACGCAAGAAAATAACGGAAGAAGGAGGAAAAGTAGCAAGAAAGTAGGAAAAAGTATGTAAACAAAATGTAAAGATAGTTTAACGTAAGTAAGAGAAAAATTGAAAATAAAATTGAAAAGTAACAGTATTGTTGGTAGAATAAAACAGGAGGTTAAACTTATGGGAAGACTCGATAGTTTTAAACCGAAAAAGCTCATTGTTGGTTCACCATTTATATCTGTTACTATAAATGGCATTTCACTTAACAAGAGTGCTGTCGCTAGACTTGATTATGCGGAATATGTCAGGATCCTAGTGGATGAGGAGGCTCAAGAGCTTGCGGTTCAAGTTTGTGATGAATTTGATCCAAACAAAGAATCGTTTGTTAAGCCTGAAAAAAAAGAAGAAACCCAATACGTTAGATGGAATAATCGAGAATTCATCAAGCAATTAAATGGTTGGGCTCCTACAAAAGAACTTAAAGAGTCTGGATTTAAAGTTCCTGGAGAATATCTTCCAGAAGAAAAAGCCTTCTTGTTTATCTTTTCCAAGGCGGTTCCACTTAAGGAATCGGAAGATAAATAAAAACACCACCCAAGTTTGGTCGCCGAAGTGGTGTTAAGGACGCCGTTAAGCATCTTTTCTATATGTATTATACCATGGCGTCCTCCTTGGTGCAATAAAATATTAATAAATAATTTATTTATTAATATAAATTGCTGAATCTATTTATAAGGAGAATAATTATGATTAATTATTTAAGAATTTATCTCCTAACTTCATTCATTAGGAGGACGCGATATGCACGAAATCGAACTGGTTGAACGCTATACCGCGTATTTAAAAGATCGTGGTGTTGAATTTTATGAAAACGGATTCCCCATGTTCAAGTCTGAATGGTTTATTAATAACAAGCCATTAGTTATTGCCCCATTTAATAAAAGGCAATACTACAGGCAAAACAAACAATATATTTCTATTTGCTATTTTGGAAAAGATGAACATCTGTATCCTAGATTAGACAAAGTTTTTGAAGAAATAGAAATATTAAAGGAATATCATTCTGTTTGTATGATGGATGTCTCGATTAGTCCTTTAATGCTTGGTGAAGTTCAGAGAATGAATCTTCTTTTAAATTTGTTATTTATATGTGTTATTGCAGTTAATGACATTAAGATTATCCCTTCGTTTAGAACCGGAGACTTAGAAACGATGTTCTTGTTAATAAAGTCTGTTGGCAATTCAAAATATTGGATAATGGGAACGATTGGAACACAACAAATTAGAAGTAATTCCTTCTACGAATATCTTTTTAGAGCAAAATGCCTTTTTATTAATCCAGGAAGATTATTATCTTATGGACGACCAAATAGTAAAACGGTGAAATGCTTAGATGATTATGGAATTGAGTGTGTAGTATACAAGGATTTCCGCAACTTGAGTTATTCTAAAGAGGTGTATTATGTCTGATTCGAAAACTCAATATACAACGAACGTCAATAGGGTAAAAAAAGCTGCTGAATTTAGCAAGGCCATTAGTAAAAAACTTAACGAAGGGCAAAATAGAGCTACAAAATATAAAAACGGTTGGCAAAGCGTTAATATAAATGATGTTGTCCATAAATATGCTCCTGGTGCCACTCATTATGAATCTAATGGAAAAATATTGTTTTCAAATGGTGGAAGATATGTTGTGGTAACTGATGTTGCTGGCGGATATTTGAGGATACAAGACACCAATTTCAAAAGAGAAGTTTATGTTACTCTTGACGGCAAATATCAAAAAGACTTCCGAAGCACTAAAGAATTTAATAAGCACAGTCATTATCGTATACTTAAAAGAGAGGAAATGTGATTATGAGCAGAGACGAAATTGATTATCAAAATCATAATGCTTCAATATGTGTTCCTTTGAAAAAGACAGACAAAGATTTTGTTTTTTTGCCAGAGGCCAAAGAAGATGAAGTAATGGTTTTTTGTTTTTCTGATTACAAATTGTTTCAAAAATATGTTTACGGAGATTTTATGTATGAAATCGCCGAGAAATGTCACGCCGACTTCCTTGGACGATATGAATCCGATACCTTAATGCCTGGTGTTCTTCCAATCGCCATTGAAATAGTATCTAAAGCGATTAAATTAAAGAAATATGCTGCTATCAAAGAATATTTAGAAAAAACAAAAGAGTTTATGGAATTAGCCATATCTCTAGATACATTTATTCAATTTGATCTTTGATGAAAAGACAATCATATAAGATTAAGCATGATTTCTTGTTTGATGGTGATGATTCTGAAATTAGTATTTCTAGTCTTGATTCAGCTATTTCTGAAGCTACTGTATTAAAATTATCTGATGTATTAAAAGCAAAGGATGAAAATTCGTTTATAAAATTGATTGAAACAGGTGCAACTAATATCGTTATAAAAGATGACGTTGGACATTGTATCAATCCTGCTTCAGAAAGATTTAAACAATTTATCATTAGATGTATATGTCGTAAATTGATGAATCACAACATAAATGTTTATCTTTAAATGAATAACACTCAATTCCTATTAGCGCTCAATCAAAATGATGGGGCGCTTTTCTTATTAATCGCCAAAAGATTATAAACTCAATTCGGGGCACACTGTGTCCCATTTTCATCATTTACGTTCAAATCAATTCGTCACACAGTGCGTGACGTTTTCATATAGACTATTGTCTATAATGACTCCAACTCAATTGGCCACACACTTTGTGGCTTTTTTGTTTCTTAAACTTTGGAATCAATCTCAACGATGTTGTTATATAGACATGTCTTTTTGTCGGAAATGTTTCTATCAAAGTGATAATGGCCAAAAAACCAATGCTTATAATTCACAACTTTATCAACAAACATCAGCTGGTCAGTGCAAACATCTCTTCTAAAACCAAACATCTTTAAAACAGTGTCTGTGTCACAACAATGTGTGATGACATAATCGACCTTGTTATTAACTTTTTCTAAATTATTTAAAGCGTTATCAATGTCGTGATATGTTATTTCTTCTTCTGGCCACCAAGAGATATATGGGATTCTATACATTTTGTCTATGGAAACAGCACCACCAATACAAAGAAACGTTTTTCCTTCTAATGTCATTATTTCTCCACGTAGGACATGGAATATATGCTCATCAATTTGATGCATCACTGCTCCTTTATATTCTACCAGCGGCATATTATTGAGCATTTCAAAATTTTCGTGATTTCCATCAATATAAATGATTGTGCAGCCAATAGAGCTATACATCTTTTTAAAACGGGACAATTCTTCTATTGACCAGCATATTGCCGCATCACCGCATATAATCAAATAATCGTTTGGAGTAGGCTTCTTTTCTTTTAGTGAAAGGAGCTTTTTAAAATCAATGTCACCATGTGTGTCGCCTGTTATATAAATCATTCTTCTTTATATTCTCCTGCTTCTTCCAATAGTTTCATTTGTTTATTCATCTCATTTTGTAAATCTTCTTCTTTTGGAAGATAAAGCATGTATTTAGATGCATATATTTGTTTGTTATCTAATGGAAGAGTGTATCTCACTAATGTATCGCTTTTACTTGTGCATAAGACAATACCAATTGGAGGGTTATCTCCTGGCTCCATAAGTTCTCTTGTGTAGTAATTGACATACATCTGCATTTGGCCAATATCTTGATGTGTTAAATCTCCACGTTTCAAATCAATTAGCACAAAGCATTTAAGCTTGTAGTTGTATAGGACCAAATCGACATAGAAGTTTCTTCCATCCATATCAAACCTTCTTTGGCGCGCTACAAAAGTAAAACCATTACCAAGTTCAAGTAAGAATTCATTGAGATGAGTTATCAAAGCTTGCTCTAAATCTTTTTCATAGAAAGAGGAATCTGGTTTCAATCCCACAAAATCCAAAACATACGGATCTTTGATAATATTTTTAGGATCAATTGGGTCTTCTTTTTTAGCAGTGTCCTCCACAACATCGTGATTACCTTTACTTGCCATATAACGTTGATATGAGAATGTGCTGATTTCTCTTTCAAGTTGGCGCGTACTCCAGTTGCCTTCAATGGCTTCTTTTATATAAAAATTCCTCGCATTTTCATCATCTAGACTCATTAAGAGTCTATAATGTGTCCAACTCAATTCCGCACGCACTGCGTTCGATTTTTGGAATAATAAATAAAATTTGCGCATCTGTTCGAGGCTTCTGTCTGTAAATCCCCTTCCATAATCTTTGGTCAATTTAGCGGCTAATTCTTTCAACAATCCTTCGCCATATCCGGCTCGATGATTTCCACCTTGCTTTTCAACAATCATTTTTCCAATTTGCCAATAAGATAAAACCATCTCACTCTGTATATGGCGGTATGTTCTTTTTCTTGCTTCCTCTAGTACATTTCTAACCTTTGTATAAAAAGTGTCGTCTAGAAATTCATATTTTTTTGGTTCTTGCATATTTACCTCCTATTTTTTATATATGTTCCCCATATAAAAATAATCGCAAAAAAGCGATCAAATTTCAATATAATAATTGTAATTTATATAGGACTTGTAAATTTTACAGGAAGTATTATGTTAATTTACTTATTTTTGTTATCTTCTTTTACCTGTTCAACGTAGTCAGTTAAATCTTGAAGAATTTTATTGATATCGACATAGCTCTTTTCCATCTCGTCATGAAATTTTTTTGCAACCCTCATGTTGCCGAGTAAACCGTCTAGAGAAACATCATATACCTTACTCATCTTTTTTAGCGTTTCTAAACTAGGCTCACTTCTATTGGTTTCATAGTTACCCAATTGGTAATCTTTGACACCCAATTTTTCAGCGGCTTCTTTTTGAGTTAAATTCGCCAATTTTCTGAAATATCTAAATCTTCTTCCAAAATCCATATTTATATTTTATACGTGCTTTGTAATTATTACAATGCGTTACAACTGTTTTTATTTTGAATAATATGTCTCTCTAACCCAACTTGCATACTCTTCATGAGTAAATGGAGGGTTATCCACAAACTGTTTGACTTCTCTATTTATTTCTTCAACTTTTGAATCACGATATATTCTTTTGCAGCTATCAATATAGTTTTCAAGTTTACATAACTTAATTACTCCATTCATGTATGGAAGGTCCTTAATGTTTACTGGATCCACAAAAACAACTAGTGGAGTGACATTAAAAACATCAGGGAACACTCTTTGGAAGAAAGTAATATGTCTTTTGTTTTGTATAAGAGGATTTCTGAACTCTTTACTTTTTCCTTTTCCGAAATGTTGTTTCCAGTTTTTCGCGGTTGGCTCTCCAGTGATTCTTCCCGCTACATATTTGGTTTCAATGAGAAAGACTCCATAAGCAGAAATATAGATGTTATCAATTTCAGTCCAATTGCCGTATTCATCTTCTAACTTCAAACCTTGATAATTGTATCCACCTTTATAAAAACAAATATCATCAAGTACATCTTTAACAAGAAACTCTCCTAGGATCCCCTTACCACCATAATCTTTTGCTTTTTTGGCTTTTGCTTTGTATATCTTTTCTTCAACTTTTTGGTGCGTTAAAACAAAGATGATCAATAACACAATCAAAAGCAAAATAAGGAACAATAAAGACAAATCAATAGTGATATCTTTCATATTAATATTATATCACATTAAGTTTATAAAATAAACTTAAATAGTGGGTATTCATCTCATTTTAAAGTCTGTGTATCTTTTAAACTATAGAGTCTTTTTTATTACTGTGACACTTTTGTGCACTCACCCATGTATAATGAATATGTACACTATACGGAGGATATTTAAATGAGAAAGAAAAAAGCATTACTCATTCCTGTTTTATTTGGGATGTTTTTAGCTGGTTGTGGAGGAAGTGAACCAACTCCTAGCCCTGCTCCAATTAAAAAAGCGTCAATTAAGATCGAATCTAATGAATATATAACAACTTCTTTAAAAGAAGGTGAATATGAACTTAATAAAGCAATTGATTTCACTGTCAGTGTGGTTAATGAAGAATATCATGTTGCGTCAGTAAAGATGAATGAAGTGGAACTTCCACCCGCTAATGAGACAAATAAATACACATTCACTCCTACCGAAGAAAAAACATATACACTTAAAGTCACAACAAACAAACTAGAAAATAAAGTAGTTTATACTTTTGAAGGGTTAACTGAGAGTAACTATGAAGAAAAGTTAACAAGAGGTGGCACTAAACTATTTGTCAATAACTATGTTTCAGATGCTGGTTTTGAAAATGTATTTAAAGACAACTGTTTAAACGTCGCTAATGAAAAACAATTTAAATTAGTTTGTCGTACTGAAAGCGACAATAAAAATGTATGGATTAGAAAAATTGAATTCACCTTTGTTGGGGATAAAAATCAACTAGCGTTAGTGAACGCCGATAAATTTGAAAGCTATGCAAACGGAGTTTGGACTACTTCTCTAACTAAGGGTAATCAAGGACAAAACTCTATTGATTTTAAAGGTGTCAATGAAGCCGTCATTTCTAAAATCGTCATAACCACCGCTCCATTTGTTGCGGAAAAATATAAGATTAATTTTGATGGTTTTGATAATGATGACAAAATTTATTCATTTTCAGGTTTTTCATACGAAGAATGGCAAAAGAAACAAGCAGTCACTGCAGATACTGAATTTGAGACTTTATATCCATATTATTTATACGTTGAATTTAGTAAATACCACGCTGAATACTATAGCGAACTACATTTAAAGCACGGTAATGAACTTCTTAGAGTGTCTAAACTCTTTGACCCTGAAGGAAAAGAAATTGTCGTTTATCCTTTACAAATCAGCGACGAAGATGTAGTAAGTGGCAAAATCACCCTCACTGCTAGTTGGAATGCAAAACTCGCTAACGATCACTTTGTAATTGATAATAATTCTGCAAATAAATATGTAAAAGGATTTATGGAAACCGATCCTCAAGCTTCTTTACAATTAGGAACCGCTATTCTTTTTGGTAACAAAGTGCAAATCCAATTAAGAGCAAAAAGAGGATATAAGAATCTTAAAATGATTATCAACGAACAAACCATTGAAAGAGACGAAGAAAAAGATTTATATTCCTTCACTGTTCCATTTGCTAAGCAAATTAATATTTCCTTCACTGCTGAAGAAGGGGACCCAGCAAAAGAAGGCAAAGATGTTATCGCTTTAACTGGTGTTAATGCAGATAAAGGTGTCTTATTAGGTGCAGAAAACGAAGGCAATATTTACATTGCATTCCTTAGTAATGAAGATCATCCAATCGCTTATCTTGATGCTTTATCATTTATGGGTTCTTCTTTAGATCCAGCTCAAATCCCAGAAGGAGAAGATGAACCAGAAGGTAAAATCTTTAAATTATCAACTAGTAAACAAATTGAAGATTATAAAGCTGCTAGCGATAAGTCATCCTTATTTACCGCAACCATTAAAGAGGAAGGTTCTTATACATCTACTATTAGAATCAATAATGGTGCCTTCAAAGTTGAAATTGAAGGTAAAGAATCAAGAGAAGATATGGGCTATACAGTTTATCAAGTTGGCGGTAAGGAAAAAGTCACTATTAAATTCAAATTAAACGAATATAGAGATCTCCACTCTATCGAAGTTAATGATAAGCGCTTAACTAGCGATCAATATGTTATTAATCAAGACGGATCAATCTCTTATACCTTTGATGCGAATGCTAAAAATTATGACTTCTTAATTCAAACTAAAGCTCAATATGTGAAATTAGAATTAGATAGTGAATCCACAGCCGGATATAAAATCAAAGATTTACCAGCGGACCCTGTTGAAGCTGGTAAACAAATCACCTTAACACTTGATGTTATAAGTGATGATTATTCTCTATTTGGTAAAAATATCAAAGTCACATATAACGGCCAAGAAATAAAAGTTGATGAAAATAATTTCACCTTCCCTCTTCTCCCTGTTAAAGGTGAAAGTAGAATCAAAGTAGTGGTCACCGAAAAACCACAATAAAATATAGAAAACGCCACAGAAACCAACTAAACTGTGGCGGTTTTTCTATTCGTGGTACCTACATGCTTAAATAAAATATATCTAGAACCAAACAAGATATTGTTTATGACCTTATATCTTTACTTTATTTTTTAGAAAACTTAAAAGATAATAATTTTATGGAACTTAAAAGAAACACCAATACCCAAAGCATTGTGAAGGGTTTACTAATTACATCTGTAATTTTCTTTCATGCGACAATGTTTTCGGATTTGCCAAACTACACAAATGTTCTTAGTGAATTCAGCATCTTAATGACTTTATTCCCATTTTTAATGATGGTCTTTTTCTTCTACGCTGGATATAACTACGTTCCTGGAAAAAGAAGTATTGGTCAAAACATCAAAAGAAGAACACTTCAACTTTTAATTCCTTTAGTTATCACATTTATCGTTTCTACTTTACTCATTATGGCGATCAAAGTTCCTAATGGAGAAAGTATGGAAGGTATTAAAAACGCAGTGTTATATTCTCTTATGTCAGAGCCATTATCGTTAATGATTGGTTTCCCTTCTAATGGAGTGATCACATTTGACTTAATAGTGGGTTTAGGAATTCTTTGGTTCTTATATGCCTTATATATTGTTTCCATCTTCTTCTATTTGATCATTGATTACGCAATTAAAAAGCCATCGAGATTATTCTCTATTATCTTTGGTCTATTATTAATCGGATTTTCTTTAGGACAATTTGTTGGTACGTATCTACCTTACACCGTTCAATGTTATCCAGTTGTTCTTGCGATGATGTTACTTGCTGCCTATTTAAAGAAATTTAATTTCTTAGACCGTAAGGTTGAATCAAAAAGAGACTTAGGGTATATCATCATTAATACAGTTGCGGCAGAAGCAGTTGTCGCAGGTATTGGTCTATTTGGATATTTTACTTATCAATCCACGATGTTAGGCGCTCTTCCTGGGGGGATGTTTAATAGCCGTATCAAAGGATATGACGCTTTTATTTCCTTTGGAATAGGTTTATTAGGAACATATGCGATTCATCAAGTTAGTCGTATTTTAAATATTGTCCCTGTTATTTCTAATGTCTTAGATTGGTATGGTAGACATTCTTCATACGTATATCTACTTCACCCAATTTGTCTAAGTTTCATTCATACGATTATGTTTGGTCAAAGAAAAATGATGGGTGGGGCAACTCCATATGTATATACATTTATTACGATTGGAATGTTAGTGGTTATATTCCTACTTATTGATTTCATCATCTACAAAATCAAAAATAGTAAAAGAGACAAAGAGGAGCCTGTCATTTCATGAACGCTCCTCAAAGACCGATCGACAATTATATCTTTGAAGATATTTATAAAGTAAATGAAGAACATCATAACGACATCGCTATTTCTTTTAAAGGTGTGAATTACACTTTTTTAGAATTAGAACAAAGTGTTAACCTCTTTGCTAAAAAACTCATCGATAAAGGCGTGAAACCTGATGATCATGTGGCGTTACTTTCCCTTAACTCATATAACTGGGTAGTGGCCTTTTATGCGATTATTAAAATCGGTGCAGTCGCGGTTTTACTTAATTACATGCATCGATATGAAAACCTAGTGGATGAAATCAAAAGAACAGATTGCAAGTTCTTAGTCCATGGTCCTTTCCTAGCAGAAGTAAAAAAAGAAGACGCTTTTAAAAACTTAATCAAAGAGACCCATATTGATATGAAGAAAACAATATCAATCAATAATCGTGATTTAGATTTTAAAGAAGTCTTAAAAGATGAAAAAAACACTTACTGTGTTATTCCTAACTTCTATAGACGTGATAAAGATAGTAAAAGAAGTTCTTATATCATCTTTACAACTGGCACCACTTCAAAACCAAAAGCAGCGATGCTATCTCAATATGGAATGGTCAATATCATCTATCATAACTTTTATAAGTTAGACCCAGTCTTCCCTCAAAAGTTTATGTGTCTACTTCCAGCGTTCCATTGTTTTGGTTTACTGGTCATTAATGCCTATATGGCGTTTCATCGCACTGTCTATTTAAATGATTTAAGTAATCCAATCGGATTATATAAAGAATTCTTAAAAAATAAATGTGGAGACTACGCTTCTGTATCCTTTATTTACGACAAATTAGCAAGAACTCCTTTCTGGTGGATCCATAGAGGGAAATTCATTAAACACTGTATCTTAGGAGGTGGATTCACCTCTGAACAAGAATATGACTTCCTAGAAAAGAAATATGGAAAAGGGAAATTCTTAAATGGTTATGGACAAACTGAATGTTCTCCTTTGATCTCTTTAGTGCTCCCTGACGCTCCTAAAGAGAAAAGAAACTCTACTGTAGGAATAGTTATGGAAGATATCGAAATCGCTATCATGGATGTCAAAAGCAAAAAAATCATTCCTAATAATCAAAAAGGAGAAATCCTTGTTAAAGGATATAACGTCTTTAATGGCTACTATAACATGGATGAAACTTCTCAACCATTTGACAAAGATGGCTATCTTCATACAGGTGATATCGGTTACATCGATGAAGATGGATATCTGGTCTTAAAAGGAAGAATCAAAGACATCATCATCCGTAGAGGAGAAAACATCTCTCCAAAAGAAATTGAAGAAGCGATGTCTATGTTTAAAGAATTCAATCGTGTAAGAGTGCTAGGTTTCCCATCCGTGGAAGATGGAGAATATATGTTAGCGTGTGTGGAACTTGAAAAGAAACCACCTCATTTCGTTGAACAAAAATATTTTGATGAACTTCATAAGATACTTCCCGCGATCAAGATTCCTTCTCATATCATTTATATGAAAAGGTTCCCTTTAACTGCGAATGGAAAACTTGATGAAGCAAAATTAAGAGAAATATGCTTAAAGAAACTCGCTATCTTTGTTAACAAAAAACTCGCTGGCGATACAGCGAAGTTAATTAAGAAGATGGGCAAGAAGTAAAATATACATAGATGAATTGCGCACACACTGTGTGCACTTTTCATATAGACTATTGTCTATAATGTGTCCAACTCAATTGGTCACGCAGTGCGTGGCTTTTTGAAAACAATAGTAATAGTGGTCCCTATTCTCTTTCTTTGACACATTCTGGTAAGTTCCATTTCTTCATACTTCTCATAGAAATGAAATGAGATATAAGAAGGAACACTAAGACGAGAACACATGATAAGACATACATCCAAACAGAATGTGGGAATGGGAATATTTGACTTGGAATCGATATTCCATTTAATAATAACTTCGATAACAATATTCCTAATGGAATAGCGAGTATCATCGCAAGCAAATATTGAATCAAACTCATGATGAGATTAGATAATGAAATTGAACTTCTTTGATACCCTAAAGTTCGAATCGTGGAGAAGGTTCGCTTTTGTTCTTTTAAGTTTGTTTGCATCATATTAAAGACAATGAGGAAACCTAACACGATTGACACTGCGTTAAGAACATAACTGGAATAGGTGAACGCCATTAAGCGGTCACTATATTCTTGTTTGATTACTTCAGTAAATGAAATATAAGACACGTGTTCATTGTTTTTGTATTTTTCAAAGAAAGCGTTCACATCATTTACTTTCGCTAATAATGATCCTCTTTCATTTGGGGAAGTAGCAATATCAAAAGACATATAGCTTACTTGATATAAGAATTGTTTAGAGATTGCTTTTACTACCGTAGGAACATCATTGATGATAATCGTATCTCCAACAGTCGCATTTAATAAATATGCGTGATAGTAACATAAAACAATACCGTCACTTGGTATTTGTATCACATCATCATAATCAGAGACTATTCTTATCAAATCTTGATCACTCTTTAATCCATTGATTAAGAAAGTTTCTTCTTTATCATTGAACTTCACTTCTGATGGAAGATATTTGATGAGTGTTTTATTAACGATATTGTTATCCCCATCAAAATAAGAAGCGATATCTCCTTCACTTGGTAAGTTATCAAAATATACTTGGACATCATAATTCATTCTTGTCCCATATAATTGGTTGATCATTGTTCGTTTTGATAATTCTAAAGACAAAGCCACAAAGATCATCATCCCGCTAGCGAGTAGACATAACCCAGAAAGAATATATCTTCTTAAATTTCTAAGAGTTTGTGATATTGATACCTTCATCGTGATCTTGCTATTTTTAAACACTGTTCTCACTAAATAAGGGGTTTTGTTATTCATTGGAGGAAGAGCCTTCATTGCTTCTACTGGTTTAATCTTAGAAATAGATAAAGAAGCAAATAAAGATGTTATCACGGTGACAAAGACCATTGCGCCTAAGGCAATCATTACTACTGGAACATTAATAGAAATGGATAAAGGATATAATTTTAATGCGGTTCCGTAGGCGTAATTAGCGATCGCGTTAATACCAACTCCAACCCCGACTCCAATCGCCCAGGAAATAAGAGCAACTGCGATAGCTAAAAGAACAAAGATAAAAGTAATATCTCTTTTTCTTTCTCCTAACGCTCTAAGAACACCAATATCTTTACGGCACTGCCTAATAATTTGTGATAAGAATAAAGCGGTAACAAGAAGTACTACTAAAAAGAAGGCTAGAGGAACTAAAGATGATATCTTATCAATCGCTTTAAGCGCGCTACGATAAGTATCAATCACTTCCGAATCGTTATATGTGGTCATATAAGCGATATTCTTCTTTAATTCTTTGACTTGTTCTTCAGTGATTTCAACACCCTCTTCTTTAGCGATTTCCATCAAACGATTGAAGAAACCCACTCCATCCATTTCTTTGCCATCAATGAAATCAATTAATATCTCATTGAAATATAAAGAAGAGACATAAGAATCAAACACTGTTTTTGGTAAATAGATATAAGCAAAATCTCTAGAAGAACTCATAGAGTATGGATCGGCCTTGACAACAGAGGATTCGGCAGAAACAAAAGTCGCGCTAACATCAAAGCTAACTTCATTTCCGTTATGCATCTTGAGATTGATTTTGCTACCAACCCCAATCTTATTCGCCTCTGAGAAATAGTATTCCATTCTTAAACCTGTATCAGTGAATTCTCCACTGATGAGGTGATGTTTCAATAACCCATCTGGGTCATATGAAATCACCTTACAGGAATAAGAAGCGTTATTATATGTAAATGTGGAGTTATATGAAGCACGATATTCAATTTTTTTCGCATCAATTCTTTCATAATAGTTATCAGGAAGATAACCAATAATATCACTAGGAACAGGTTGAATAGATTCAATATATAAATCTGGATAACCGGTTTCACTGATGAGGTTATCAATTTCTTTAACTAAAGTGATGTAGGCATCTCTTAAACCAATCAGAATTGAGCAACCAAACGCTCCAACGAAAATAACGCCCAAAAGCATGAGCCAGAATCGTTTTAGATATGGTAAAAGAAATGTCCTTGCTAATTTCATATCACCATTCAATATCTTTCGCGTCTAATGGACGTTCATTGACTTTTTCTTTGATAATCTTACCGTTCTTCAAAGTGATGACACGATTAGCCATATCCGCAATTGGAGTGGTGTGAGTAACAATGACCATCGTTTGTCCATTTTTCCTTACGATATCTTGAAGTAACTGTAAGATTGTTCTTCCGGTTTTATCATCAAGAGCGCCTGTAGGTTCATCACAAAGAATGATATCTGCATCTTTCACCAACGCACGAGCGATACTCACTCGCTGTTGCTCTCCTCCAGAAAGTTGAGATGGGTAATGTTTCCATCTCTCTTCACCTAAACCCACAAGCTTAAGCGTTTCTTCTGCTTTATGTTCTTTATCTTTTTTAGCAATTGAGAGTCTCACATTCTCCACTGCAGTTAAATCAGGTAAGAGGTTATAGAATTGGAAAATAAAACCAATTCTTTCTTTTCTGTAATTAGTGAGTTCACGATCTTTGAAAGAAGTGATGTCCGTATCACCTAAAAGCACTTGTCCAGAAGTTGGGGAATCCATTCCCCCAATGATATTTAATAATGTGGATTTTCCACATCCTGAATTGCCTAATAAGACAAGCATTTCACCTTTATATACATCAAAAGTAACTCCATCAAGCGCTTTGACTTGGGAGTCACCTTTTCCGTAATACTTCTTCAAATCTTTTATTTGTAACACGGTTTCTTTCATGGCTATAAACCCTCTAACGATTGATATTATATCAAAGTTATGTCACAAAAGTGTCACATCTATGATGAGTGGATGTATTACATGTAGGAAGGTAGATGTTTTTATGTATGATGTTAAAACAAGAACAGTATTACATATATGTATTTAGATAATACAATATGAGTATATGGGGGCGTTGCCCTTGCTCTTATCGGTTGCCCTACTAGGCACTAAGCCGATACACAACGCGCCGTGATTAATAAAATGATCACGGCTTTTTGTTGCGCAAGTCTTTCTTTTTTGAGTTGTTAAACTCAATAAATATGTTTAAGGATTACAACTTTACAAAAAACGTAAAATTTAGTTTACAAAAAACGTAAAATATTCTACTATGTTTGTGAGGTAAAACCATGATTAAAGAGAGACTTAAGGAATTAGATATCAAGATTACTGAACTTGCTAGTTATCTATCAATCTCAAGACCTACAATGTATAAATTTATTGAAATGTACGACGAAGGCAACAAAAAAGAATTATTAAATTCTATATGTTTGTTGTTTGACTATATAGAACAGAATGATCTTATTGATAAGAAGAATGTCGTTAATTACATTTTAACAAACATTGCAGTAGTCAGCGAACCCTCTATCAGCGGTGATGACTCAACCGTTAACAACATAATTGGATATTTAAAATCGCCTGATAATAGTGATAAGAAACAATTGATTGAGTATTTGGCAAAAAACAACGATCTGGACGAATTATTTGTATATCTCATCGATGCATATCAGAGTTCAAATAAAAAGAGAAAAACAAAGAAGGACGAGGCTAAAACGCAATCATTGAACAGAATAATAGGTATTTATAAAAAAGATTTAAAGGAGAGAAAGTAGTATGCAAAGATTAATTGAAATTTCAAAATTTAGAAATCTTGGATTTGATAAACCAGACACTTTGATTATTAACAACTCAATAAAAAAGGGCGAGATTGGTGGATTAGTAACATTAATCGGCCAAAACAACGCTGGTAAATCAAATGTTTTAGCTGCAATAACTGATGTTGGTGGAGAATTAATGACCAAAGAAAACGATGTAACTTATCTGTCTTTTGATCCAAAAGATCGCACTCCTTCAATATCTTTGATTTATCGAGATGGGGATTACAACATAAAAGTATCTAGAAAATATGGCAAAGAGTTGACAATAGAGTACAATTTACCAGAAATCAAAGAGCCATCTTTAGCGACAATCAAAAAGGAAATCCGTGAATTTGAAAAAGAATTACCTGATGATTATAAAGCTTCTCACTCTGATTTAAAAAAAGCCATTGATGGTATTTGTTCATCGGATGTTGATAAGACAAAGGCTATTCGTTTGTTTAATGAAATGGTAAACATCATACAATCATATGGAAACAGTTATTACCCCTATGGCTATCAAACAAGTCGTTTAGCCGGTCAAGCATTTGAGAGGTTTAAAGAAAAATCTGAAACATATGCATATTTCAGTTTGAAGAAAGAGAAGAATAGTCTTAAAACATGTAATGCTTTCTTGGCCCAATTTGGATTAAAGACAATTCCTAATATCGCTTATTACAAAGAACGAAATGTATCAGAGCGCGATTTGCAGGTTAATAATATCGCTGATATTAATAATGATACCTTTATTGGCAAATTATTAAGAATATTAGATGTAGATGTGAAAGAGATCCAAGAAACATATAACGAATATTCCAAACATCCAAATCCAGCCATATTAAGAAGAGAAGAAAGAAAACTTAACGACAAAATGAAAGTTGTTAACAGTCGTTTTAATAAACTTTATTTCGCTGACAAAGATGCTTATAAATTTGGAATCACTCTTGAGTCTAGAAATATACTCTTTTCAATGTCCCGAGGAGAAGAAGAAAATCCAATCATGCTTGATTCACAATCAACTGGTTTTAGATGGTTCTTCAATCTCTATTTCAACTTCCTTGGTACAAACAGTCTTTCTAACGGAGACATAGTGATTATGGACGAAGCCGGATATGCTCTACATCCAGAAGGTCTGAGAGAATTAAGAAAATTCTTGGTTGAATATGGAAAGAAAACTGGAATTACATTCATAATAGCCACTCATAATCCATTTCTTATTGATCCAGATCATTATGAAGAAATTAGAGTTGTTAGTATTCGCGATGGAAAAGCGTATATTGATAATTTGTTCTCAGCAATTAATGATGATGATCCAGATTCATTACTACCAATTAAGGAATCATTAACAATAAAACAAAATGTTTTCTATGATTTTGACACTGAAGTGTGTTGGGTTGAAGGAATTACAGATTATTGTTATTTAACAATGTTTAAAGAACTCTTGGACATCAAAAATATATCATTCCTACCACTCAATGGTGTTGGAAGAACAAAAGAGTCAACTTCTATAATCTTAAAGAAATTGATTAAGATAAAGTTCTTCAATCGTTCAATACTTGTCGACGGAGATAAAGCAGGAACAGATATGTATAATCAATGTGCAGGAACCGCTTTTGATACATCAAGACACACTATAAGTGAATTATCAGATGATAATCATAAGTTCTTAACAATTGAAGACCTCTTCTCTGCAGAAGATAAGAAAAAGTATCCAGCGACAAATTATAAAAAAGAAGAAGAGTATAAAAAGTTCTACTTGATTTCAACAATGAAGAACAACTGTAAACTGTCTGATTTCTCAGAAGAAACAATCAACAATTTCAAACAATTATTCAAGTTAATTCAAGATTAGATCAATCGCCATTCGCTTATGCGAGTGGCTTTTTTCTTTTTCACAGTGTTTCATGAAAAACACAAAATAAATAGGTTGTTTGACTACGCTGTTTCTTAAATATAAATAGTTAAGAAGATTTAATTGTGTTATCATCGTATATGACTAAGGGCTTTTTATAATAATAGAAAGCCACATATGGATATATTGGGGATTGGGATTGATGGACTATAGTGATATAGTTGCTAGACTTAAAGCAAGCTACACAAAAGAGCAACTTAAGTATTATGATCAAATCGTCGAATTTGATTCTTTGAAACTGGCTTCAATGGGCCATAACGATGTTGAAGGATATCAAATATTTACCCCTGGATTTATTGTCAAAGATATGTGCGCCGCTATTGGTGATGACATTTTCGATTTCTCTAAAAATGTATTGGAACCAACATCTGGTGATGGTGCATTCACCATTTATATTCTCAACAAAAGATTAGAAAAAGCATTAGCCGGTGGTAATTTTGAGTTAGATTCATTAAGAGCCTTGTCTACAATCTATTCGATTGAGATGGATGGGGAACTTATTGTAAAACAAAGAAATAATATTCTCACATTATTTAAGTTGTTTGTAAAAGAACACAACATCGAAGTTCCAACCGAATATTTTGAATTTGTCAAATGCATGATTTTAGCTAATTTTATGTGGGCCATGTTTAATTCTGATAATCCTATCGATGCAGGTCTTTTTGGAACAGAAGTTGCGTATAAAATGCCAGATGCTGAAAAAGGAAAATTCAAGCCTTTAGATATGCCTGTTTGGGAAATATCTGAGAACGATATAAATATGCACGAAGAAGGAGTGGACTTATGGTAGACGAGGAAAAGAAAACCAATGAGGCCCTTGATGCTAGTAAGAAATATAACACTGTCGTTGAAGAAGCTAACGATTATATTGAGCACTTTGATATTTTAGAGACAATTACTAACGTTGGTAATGACGAAGTTTTTACTCCTAGAAAAACATGCGACATGATGCTTGACTCCTTGCCAGAAGAAGTTTGGCATAATCCTCTTTATAGGTGGCTAAATCCAGCGACTAAGAACGGCATTTTTGAACGCGAAATCGCTCTTAGATTGGACAAAGGCCTGGAGAATGTTATCTCGGATAAAGAAGAAAGAAGAAAACACATTCTTCAAAACATGATTTTCTCAATTGGGCAAACCAAATTCACCTCTAATGTTGCGAGGAGAACCCTTTATTATTGTTCACAGGCAAATAGAAAATGTGATGGCCTAAAAGCTTCTGATGGGCACTATGTTAATGGTTATGCTATTGGTAATGGGTCCTGGTTTGAAGATGAAGAAGGGAATATAAAAACGCCTTGTTCCGATCACGAGTATGTTGATGCTAGTGGTAGAAAGATGCCGTCGACTTGTAAGGGCGAAGATAGAAAAAAATACAAGTGCAAATATTGTGGCATAGCTGGTGATTCAAAATATAACGATGCTAATCAGCGTGAAAAATATGCTTATGAGCTTATTCATGTTAACCATTTGGTTATTCAAAGATATATGCAAGATAGATTTTTTAAAGGAGATAGAAAGATGAAGTTCGATATTATTATAGGAAACCCGCCATATCAATTAAGCTTTGGCATTGATGGTGGCAACAGTGCAAATGCTAAATCAATTTACAATCTTTTTATCAGCCAAGCGATCGCCTTAAACCCAAAATACATCTGCATGATTACACCTTCAAGATGGATGACAAAAACAGCTCAAGGCATTCCTGAAGAGTGGGTTGATGGCATGCTCAAATTAAAGAACTTTAGATTAATTAACGACTACGAGGATGCTTCTTACTGTTTCCCTAATAATGAAATTAAAGGTGGCGTCAGTTATTTCCTCTGGGATAGAGATTATAACGGTCCATGCCATTATATTTATCACGACTCTAAAGAAAAGAGAGAATACGTTAGAGACGACTTCTTAGATTCAATGAATGCAGGAATTGTTATCAGAGACCCTAAGAGCTTCAAAATTATTGAAAAAATAGCAAAGGTTGAAGGCAAATATTATGAGAAGAACAATTTTAGCGTCCTTGTAAGCCCTAAACATTTTTATGATGATAGTGACATGCTTACATCAAATTGGAAGGATTACAAGGCCGAAAAGGACTCAACTCATAATATTAAATATTATGTGAGTAAGTCATTTAATGATTCTTCCTACGGATGGATTTCTCTTAAACAAATTCCAAAACATAAAGAAACAGTTGAATTGTATAAAGTATTTATACCTGCGGCTGGCGGTTCTGGAAACGATGATTTAGTTTTAGGAACACCTTTTTATGGTGAGCCAAACTCAGTTTGCTCTCAAACATATCTTGTAATTGGGTGGGATGCTTCTGCTCCAAAGTTAACTGAATTACAATGTCAAAATATCATCAAATATATTAAGACAAAATTCTTTAGATATTTGGTAAGTGTAAAAAAGAAAACTCAAAACGGTCCTAGAGGTGTTTACCAATTTGTACCGCTTCAAGACTTCAATGAGGAATGGACTGATTCAAAATTATATGAAAAATACAAACTATCAGAGGAAGAAATATCTCTTATTGAAAAGTCAATTAGGAGTGTTTAATAATGGCTATTTTAGTTACTAGAGGCCCAATTTTAAATACCGAAGATTCTGTCAAATTTGCTGGTAAGAATTATACTTTTCAATTGGATGAAAAGAATGAAACTGACCAACGATTAATCCTTATTTACATGTATCAGCTTCCTAAATTCCCTGGCAAAGGAATTAAGGTTGGAATGACTATTTGCAGAATTGGAGAAACTTTTTGGCATGCTGTTGCATCAAGGATCAAAGATCAAGACCATGAACTTGCTCTAACCGAATCTGAAAAAGCTAGAGGAATCGGAGATGAAAGAGAAGTTCTTTATTGGGGTGTCTGTTTAGATGCAAATAGTGAATCATTCAAGGATTACCGTGTTCATGCTGAAATTAATTCAAAATATGCTGGTAGAGTCATTCAAGAACAAGAATGGTTTATTAGAATTTTGCCTGAAGACTTAATTGATATTTTTAATGAGGTTAGAAAAAGCGGTGATAGTAGAGTCATTTACACTCCGAGAGCTGAACAGCAAAAGGCTATTGATGATTTAAATAGATATTTTAATGAACATCCAGTTGGCGGGAGATTCCTTCTTAACTGTAAGATGAGGTTTGGCAAATGCTATACAACTTACAAGTTTGCTGAAGAAAATCATGTTAAAAAGATTTTGATATTAACTTTTATTCCTGCTGTCGAAAAATCATGGCTAGATGATTTGCTACATATTAAAACTGTTTATAAATATTACACAGACGATAATTTAAAGAGAAAAGATTTTAGTCTTAAAGATAAAAAAGACCCATTTGTTGTGTTTTTGTCGTTGCAGAACTATCTAGGCAAAGACAGTGAAAACAATGAGACTAAAGATAAAATTCAAAAATTAACAGATGTTGATTGGGACTTGCTTGTTCTTGATGAATATCACTTTGGTGCGTGGAATCAAAGAACCCAAGGAACAATTGAGCAACAGGAAGATTTAAATAAAGATTATCAAGATTCTTTAAAAGGGATGAAAGATGTTAGAGACGTTGTTAAGAAATTTGGCATTGCTCCAAAGAAAACCATATGTCTTTCTGGAACCCCGTTTAGAGCATTAGCTAGAGGCGAATTTAACGATAAGACATCAAGCACTTATTCATATTTTGATGAGCAAAAGAGAAAATATCCAAAGAGTGAAGAAGGTAATTTTAGTGTAGTTGACCCTCTATACGAAGAATTCCCAGATATGAGAATATTCGGATATGACATGAAAGCATTATTCCCTGGGCTCGCTAATAGTGTAGTCTCTGACGATAAGCTTTTAGGACGAAGCTATTTCTCCCTC
The DNA here is from genome assembly GCA_900314865.1 of uncultured Erysipelotrichaceae bacterium. Lineage (GTDB taxonomy): Bacteria > Bacillota_I > Bacilli_A > RFN20 > CAG-826 > UBA2450. The sequence goes on from OMWW01000001.1 coordinate 223,714, forward strand.
AACAAGTTCTTTGAAACCAAAAAGGATTATGATCCGGAATATGGTTATCAATTTATATATGAAGAAGAAATAAAGATGTGGCTTGCTATTATTAAAGGTGAAACCATTCAAGGCAAGAACTTCCCATACTCAAACCCAAAACTAGCTGTTAATAACAAAAATACAATTTGGTTAATGCCATCAGTTAATTCTTGTATTGCTATGGCCAAACTCTTAGAAGAAGACAGCTTCTTTAGCAGATATCAAATTATAAATTTATCAGCCAAAGGAGTTGGCGCTGGTACAGCTGCTCTTCAATATTTAAGAGATGGCATGACGGCTTCTGAAAACACTGGGAAATTAGGCACAATTGCGATCACTGTTAATAAATTAACAATTGGTGTTACTGTTAGAGAATGGTCTAGTATCTTTGTTCTTAAAGATTTGGCCAGCCCAGAATCCTATTTCCAAGCCATATTTAGAATTCAAACACCATATAAAAAACCAAGTGGTGAGATTATAAAACTAGAAGGTTTTGTGTTTGATTTCAATATCGATAGAGCAGCATCCCTATTATTAAAATATGCCGAAGAATCATCAAAAGAATTTGGCTACACCAAGATGCAAGTAGCAAAGCTAATAGTTAAATATTTACCTATCTTCATGAACGGAGATATGGAACATCCAATTGGTGAAGAAACCTTCTATAAGTTAGCTGAATTTGGTGATAGCAGGGGCAAACCATTATCAAAGAAGATTAGAGATACAAAAAACACGACTTGGATTCAAGATGAAGATACAATTGCCGCTATGCTCAACGACCCTGAAGTCAGTGATATTATCAAGCATGTTTTTGCACATGCTAAATTTACTCATTCCAAGGATAGAGACGTGCCTCCAAAACCAGAAGATGGTTTTAAAGATAAAATCACATTAGAAGGCAAGGATCTAGGTTATAAGCTTGGAATGGAAGACAGCAAGCTTTATTTAGATTTGGATGACAATGATGTTCAAACTGAGTATGAAGCTAATGAAGCCAAGCACATTAAAGAAAATATTCCTGCTAATTTAGATGAAACTCACAAGAAGTACTTTATTAATGGTTTCAAAAAAGGCTATGTGAATGGTGTTAATGCTCCAATTAAAAAGATGCAATGTGGTAAAGCAGATGGTCTCAAATTTGTTGATAAAGTTAGAGAACAATTCGGTGCTGAAATTACATTTACAGATGCAACAAAGCAGAAGATTGTTAATTATATAAGAGCTTATTTGAATAATATTAACAATATTCCAGCCGAATATAGGGGAAAGATTTATAAACGTTGGTATGTCGATTCATTTGAAAAAGTAGTCATTAAAGCTTTAAGACCAATTATTAAAGCTGGTAAAGATGACACATCAATTGATGATGCTGACAACGTCATGCAACACATTCTTGCTAGGTTGTTTGAATTCTTATATATCTCTGTATATCGAGAAACGACATTTGATGAAATCTTTAAGAATGCAGACCCACATATTTTCTTAGAAGCTGTTGGCATTACGAAAGAAGACTTTGAAGTGTTAAACAAATATCATATCTTCAAAGAAGATATTCTTAATGGCTTTATTAGAGAATTCTTTGAAAACGAATCCATTGGTTCGACTTTAGATTTAAGCAATCCTGAAGTACTTAAAAACTACAGAAATAGCTTTGACTGGTTTGATTATGGAATAGTAGAAGGGCAAGAAGTTGAATCTGAAATTCCAACCAAAGGCCAAGCATATTTCGATTATATCAGATACAAATTAAACAATGCCGCTGATGAAACAGAGAAAAAAGAAAAGGTTGCAGTTTCAGATATAAAAGAATCGGTGGTAGAAGAAAAACCACGTAAATATTATTTGGCATATGGAAGCAATCTGAATCTAGAGCAAATGTGTCATAGATGCCCAACTGCTAAGAAAGTTGGTATTGCTATCATTAATGATTATCGTTTGATGTTTAAGGGTAGTGCTTCTGGCAACTATTTAACCATCGAAAGAGCAGAAGGGTACTTTGTTCCTGTTGGTGTTTTTGCCGTAGAAGAAAGCGATGAAAGTGCTCTTGATAGATATGAGGGATATCCAAACTTTTACTATAAGAAGGATTTTAGAGTCGAACTCAGAGATGACAATGATAACAGGAGCATGATCGATGCTTTTGCATACATTATGCATGAAGAGAGAGTGCTTGGAACACCATCTGATGAATATGTGCAGAGAGTTTTAGCGGGATATGAAGCATTTGGTTTTGATGCGAGACTGTTAGAGGAAGCTGTGGAATATAGCACGCCTAAAACGGCGAAGAAAGCACCTGAAATAAACGATGATATTCCAGTAGTTGACAAGATTATTAAAATGTTAGAAAAAAATCCTAAAGGATTAAAATCAGGAAAGATTGCCGAGCTTTTGGGCCTTTCCAAAAAAGAAACCAATAAAGTTCTGTACGCAAACAAAGATAAATTTAAGGCAGACGTATTCTTTACATGGAGACTTAAATAATGAGCGTCGAAGCGGTTTTAACTTTGGTTTTTTCAATAATTACAGCGATAACGGCGACTGTAGCGATTGCTATTTCAATTGTCCAAGTAAGAAAAAGCAACAAACAGTCACTTTTCGAAAGAAGACTAAGAACCTTTTTGACAATTAAATGGATGCAATCGTTATGCAACGAACATTCGACCATCGCGAACAAATATGTTGAAGACGCAAAGAAGGATCCTTTGCTTGGCATCGATCTCCTCTTTATCTTTATGACTAATTGCTCTTTCTTAGAAGAAATAGGTCCTGCAATTACCGATACAGTAGATAACAAAGAATTGCACAGAAAATATTTGTTTAAAATTGAGGAATTGAAAAATATGTGTGAAGAAGTGCGTCTCATTTATCCTGAAAATATTGGTTTTGAATTGGGGGATTTTGTTTTTTATTACGAAGAAATGCTTGCTTCCATTTTCAAATACAAAGTTATGATAGATAGTATTAGACAAGAATGCCGTACTAATAATCAGCCGCTTCGAACCAACGATGAATCAGAGAATATGCTAAGAAAAGAAGTGGCAAAAAATATTTCAGGAACATTTGAATTATCTAAAAGATTAGTGACAAACGGTACTTTTGAAAAAGCAAAGAAAACTATAAAACTCTAATATGAAATTATCCATCAAGAATTCAATCTATCAAGCTATACTTCACAGCAAATGGCTGGATATTTCATATATAAACAAAAAAGAAGAACCCACAGATTACTATATCGGAATTAAAGACATCAATATTGATAAAGGTATTATTGTTTGTGATATTTTCAATCCATTCAAAAGCAATCGTGTAATTGAAGATGGCAAAAAAGACACTTTTATTTATATCAGCGGGATCAAAGCCGCTTCGATATTGGAACAAAGCTATTATGAAACGCCTAAAGAGCTATTAACAAATATCACTACTGACAAACGTATTGGTGATTTTTTAGATGTAGTGAATTTTGATAATAATATCTTAAGGTACCTTTCTGATTGTTATCGACTAGATAATGACCCATTCCTCAAGGAAATAGTAATGGTAGATGGCATTGATATTCACACATTATCTAAAAAAGGAAAATACCAACTTGACGAAAAACAATTCAATACTCTTTTAGAGAAGGTTTTTAAAAAACCAAAATACGAAGCTGAAATCATCAACCGCTATCAAACATTAGCGATTAACAAGTTTTCAATTGATATCAATGATAAGCAGTATGTTGTTGCATATCGTGCCCTGACTTTAAATTTTAAGGATAAAACACTAAAGATTGCCGACAAGTCTTCTATTAACAAGTCATTCTTAATAACCGAAGAGAAGAAAGTAACACTTGGAATGTATCTTGATATGAATCCAGATGACTTCTGCGTGAATTACGATACAAATGAAGCGGAATACATTGAACTAATTAAACAAAACTTCCATAACAATGAGAAAGTTAACACACGTCCTACCATATTTTTCTTGATGAGGAATTCTCAAAAGGGTGTCGATGAGGCGTTTGAAGCCATTCACCAAATGGATCAAGATGGAAAGCTATCAATTCCACTTAAGGCTTTCTTTGGAAGAAACAAGAGTAGGAGTGGGACTTCTAAAGAAGTTAATATTGTCGTCTTCAATAGAAACAAAATCAATATTGATCAGATGCGCGTCGTCTATAATTCAATGGTCAATCACGTTACATATGTAAAAGGTCCTCCAGGAACAGGCAAGACCGAAACCATATTCAATGTTCTTTTATCGGCCTACGCTAACGATAAGACAGTTTTAGTCTGTTCAAACAACAATCATCCCGTTTCCGATATCTTTAAGAAGATGGATGGTTCATTAACCATTAAAAAACCATTCTCGAACGAAAAAGAAAAGATTATCTTCCCGATGATTCGACTCGGCAATAATATTGAGATGCAGGATACTATAACAAAGTTAAGGGAAATATTGGAATTTGTTTCTAAACACGAGAAAAGTCGTGTCCAAGAAGAATTAACTGAAACAAGCAAAAACAGGTCTCTATCAGGCTTCAGAGAGCTAAGAGACTTATTAATGGAATATGAATCACAGGTTGATTTAGTTGAGAGAATAGAAACGCTTCAAAAAATAAGAAAGCTGACAACAATAGGCCAAATTAATGGAAAGCTTGATGATCAAATTGGAGCATATCAAGCAAAGCTTAATGACTCTAGACATATTAAAGATGAGGATGTTTTAAAGTATGCTGTTTCTGCTTCTGAAGATAAAAATTTCCAAAACTACGTCTATTATTCCTCGTTAATGAGATTTAAAAGACTTTCAAACGATACATACAAGGAATTAAGAGAAATTCTTAATATACAAGATTTAGAGGAGGGCGTAAGACAATTTAACAAATGGCTTAAGAATGATGCAAATTTAAGACGTCTCTTAGCTATCTTCCCAATTGTTATATGCACGAATTTATCTTGTGATAAGCTTGGCTCACCAAAACCGCAATTTGATTTAGTAATTATGGATGAATCCGGTCAATGTAATACAGCTACTTCTTTAATTCCGATTGTAAGAGGAACTGATTTGCTTTTAGTTGGTGACACAAACCAATTACAGCCAGTCACCGTTATTGAACAGAATGTTAATGAAGATTTAATGGATCGTTATGGCGTTTCTGAAGAATACGATTACGTTCATAATTCCATCCTATCAACAATGTTGAGAAAGGATAATAACTCCAAAAACATTCTTTTAAGATATCACTATCGATGTGGCAAAAAGATTGCTAACTTTGTTAATCAAAGATTCTATGAACAACGACTAAAACTATTGAATGAAAAGTCTGGTGACTTGGTCTATTACGATGTTAAAAACACTTATAGCCCAAATGCTAGAAACTCTTATAAAGAGGAGGCAGCTCAAATAGCGAAGATCATTAAAGAAAACGGCTATAAAGATGTCGGTATTATCACTCCATTTGTGAATCAAGCCGCACTTGTTAATGACTATTTAATGAAAATAGGTGTGAATGATGTTAAAGCAGGAACCATTCATACGCTCCAAGGCTCTGAAAAATCGGTGATTATTATGTCTGCGGCCTTATCTATAAAGACCGGTAAGAAAACAATGGATTGGATAAAAAACAACCACGAACTTATCAATGTTGGCGTTACAAGAGCCAAAGATAGATTTGTATTTATTGGTGATAAAGAAGCTATCGATAAATTGAGTGGTGAAGAAACAAACGATATCAAGGTCTTGTCCGATTATGTCTATAAAAACGGAGAAATAGTTGTCCCAAAGAGTGACGCTGTCATTTCATATGATTTCTCTAACGATTCTAAGAATGAAAAAGATTTCTTTGATACCGTTCAGCCATATTTCAATAGACGTGGTTCTAAGTTTAGAATTGAACGCAATGTGCCAGTAAAAGATGCTATCAAATCAGTTCGGCCAGAAGATGTTATACTTATTGGCAAAAAAGAATTTGATGTTGTTGTTCAAGTTTCTGGTGGTTTTATGAATCGTCAATATCACACAATAGTGGTTTTTGAAATCGATGGTGGCGAACATATTGGCAGCAAAAGAACAGCTGCCCTAGATAGACAAAAAGAAGAAGTGTGTAAACGTTATGGTGTTAAATTGATAAGAATACCAAACAGTGCGGTCAAAGATTATGAATCGATTATTAGTTTGTTTGAATTTGTAGTAAAAGATCTATCCAATATAGAAGAAGCGTATTCGCAAATGAGCTTATTTGATAAAGAATAAAATAAAGGAGTTAGTTATGATTGAAATTGTTAAAAATCCATCGTCAAAGACATTCTATAAATTAATTAAAGAGTCGGAATCACAACTTTTGCTTTGCGCTCCGTATATTAAAAAAGAAGTGATAAAAGAAATACTGAATCTTAAAAAAGAAGGAACAACATTGAGTGTTATTACTTCTGCAAAGGCTGCCAACTTTGTTAGTGGTAGTTCAGACGTTGAAGCAATTGAAATGTTAATCGACAATAAGATAAGTGTTATTAATTATCAAAGGCTCCATGCAAAAATATATCTTTTTGATAATAAAAAAGCCTTAATTACATCTGCGAATCTCACTAACCATGCATTATTTCATAATTATGAATATGGAGTTTTGGTTCATGAAGATGAAAAAGAAACCATCGATAAGGTATATAGTGATTTTGTTGAAATGATAGAAAGCGAACTCAGTGGAGATTTTAATAAGGCGACTATTTTAAAAATAAAGAATTACGTTGAATCATATAAAGGTTTTTCGCTTGTAAAAATTGACGAGGATGAGGATGAACTCTTACCATTAGATGATACAATTAAATTAGAAGATCATTTGAGCAAATGGGAGAAAGATGTTTTTGATTGTTTAGAACTTATTAAAACGTCAACATTTAAGCTTTCTGACGTTTATAAATATATTCAAGTTCTTCAAGCCAAACATCCAGGAAATCATCACATTGAAGCAAAGATACGACAAATGCTTCAAAATTTACGTGATCTTGGGTTTGTTAAATTTGTAAAACCAGGAGAATACAAAAAGCTTTGGATTTGTGCTCCAATTTACGGAACAAGTGTTTCGTCCAGAGTTGTCGCTTAATATGAAATCTGTGTCCAAAACGGCCACTTTTCTTTATCTGTTCTTTCCGCACAATTTGGTCAAAAGGGCAAAAATAATATGTTATTGTACCCCAAGTCTTTTTAAACAAACCGGTGGTAACGAGCAAGACACCCACCCAGATACAGAGAATATATCTTTAAATATAATCACGCTTAAGCAAGCGTAAGCAAGCAAGCATGCGTACGTCAATCTTCATAAGTGCCTAACACATAGGCTAGATTACCATTTTCAATCAATAAATCATTTAATACAATATAGATAACCATAAAGAGAACAGTTAGGGACAAGCCCTGTGATCTGTCAGCAACTTACTCTAAGGAGCAAAGTGCTAAAGCTTGCATGATGGGATAGATGATACATGTATATAACGCTCCCATTATGACTATGGGAGCTTTTTCTTCTTTGTGGGAGTTGTTCTATAGGAGGAAAAGAAATATATATGAAAGAACAAGAAACATTCAAAAAAGTAATATTCGGTTTTCACGAGAAAGAAGTAGGTAACAAACTAAGAGTGTTCTTCAAAAAACACACTGGTAGGGATGTTGATTTTAATAGCATTGAACATTATAAAAATGGTCTTAAGTTATTACTATTTAGTGTCCCACTAGACACTGTCGATCTCATAGGCATCTCAGCAGCGGGCTGTACCCCTAGTTATGTAAAAAAGATACATGGCCCAGTAGATGAGTTTATTTCATGGTATGAAGATGAATACTTACCTAGTAGAAAAGAAACAACAAGCAATCATCAAAGGGATGAAATAAATACATCAGCAAAATCAAATGTGTTTAAAGTAGCGATGGTAACAGCGGTTTTATCTAATGGTTTAAGTGTAAGAATTCCTGCAGAAAACTCTAGTGAGATTATTAGACAAATGGAAGAGAACATAAAATATAATAAGAATAAGGTGAAAAAATAAATGGACAAAGACATTGAGGAATTATTGAACTTCATGTATGACATCGACGATCCAAAGAATGCCAAAAAAGAACATAAAGACTTTTTAAAGTATCTTAAAAAAAGAAGGAAAGATGTCGAAGCTGAAGTTAGACTTCAAATTCCTGGTATGACCAAACACTATATTGAATCCGCCATAATGAGTGATGACACAAATAGAATAATGACTGCAGCGTTAATGCTTGAATATGGAGCCATATTTAAACAAAACTTAAGAAAGGCGTTAGATTTATATAAAGTAGCGGCATCAAGAGATGACGATATCGCAAATTATTATTGTGCTATCTTCTATTCAAAAGGTGTTGGTGATAGTAGAGATTTATACAAGTTCTTACTCTACTTAAAAAAAGCTATGGATCTAGGTAACAAAGATGCCAAAGAGCAGTGGGATGAACTTTGGTTTGCATATAGAAAATATCATAATCAATAAATAGCAGCGGGCAATTGCTCGTTGCTTTTCTTTATCTTGTTATCTATCTATTTCTGTTATGTCTATTCTACCACCAAGGTACATATCATTTTGTAGAATAAGGTCGTTGTCTTTTATTTCTAAAGCTGTGCTTAAGTAATAAACATATTTTGTGTTTGGTTGAACGTTTTCGTCAGGAATATAAACAATCCCAGTTCCATCTTTTGTTAATTCAGTTGTGCCATATAAGCCATAATCTTCTTCAGTTATTTTAAAGATGAACCATTTTGAAAAATATTTTCCATTTAGTCTTCCTTTTATCTCGATGGTAAAATTTGCAAGAATCGCGTTATATTTGGTCTTGTCGGTGTCGATGAATGGTATTTCTATTCCGTATGTAATTCTTAGTGCGTTGCTATTGTATTCTGACTTTAAATAACTGCAATTAACCCCGATAATGAAATCGTTATCACTCATATTATTTAAGTCTTCATAACTGTCAATTCTTCCAAATGTAAAGGATGGTCTTTCTAAATATAGGTAGTCCGCTGTTTTGAGTTCTTCTTTAATGAATAACAAATCTTTAGTAGGGGTTTCACCTGTATCACTATATCTATACATTTGATAACTAAGATAATTATCACAGTTATACATCGTAGTTTGTTTACCTTCTTCTGTTGGTTCAACATATTCAAAGCCCTCGGTTAATAGTTTTGATTCGTTGAATATGTATACTATTTCGTAGTAATTAAAGATTCGATCATAGTATTCGATAAAATTACCACGTGGAACCCACTTTAGCATGTACCCATTAGAGATTTTATAGGCTTCATACCCCGTTTCACTATTATCTGCAGATAGATGAAAGGCAAGTTGATAGAAATGTCTCTCTGCCGAACCAGCATTAAATGGAGAGATATATGGAACGTATTCTTCATCTTCAACATATTCTTTTTTATATTCTGTTATGGAAACACTATCCTTGAGATAGTTTGCTCTGACATAGGTGTAGTCGTGGCCGTCCTTAAAATAGCATTGAATACTTGGAAGTTTACGATTAGGATTACGATACTCTACATAGTATCCTTCTGTCGCATTTTTATAAATGTTAGAGCAGCCACCATAGTAGTTATCAACCTTAAATTCTTCTCCGGAGACAACTGTTATTTTTTCTCCGTAGTATACAGTTCCATTATCATATCCACTGACACTTTTTGGACATATATCACGGACATTTAGGATTAATTCTTCTTTTTCTTCAGCGGTTAGTTCTCTAACAATCCCATAGTCTTTGCCTTTAACAAATGTATGGTGAGTTCTTGGATCATATTTCTCCCACTCAGAATATATTGAGTTTCCTTTGTCTTCTCCATTTGTATTAGTAGTGGTTTCTCCACAACTAAAAACACCACAAAGTAATAAACCAGTAAATAAGAGTGATAACCATTTCTTCATATTTATAGTTTATTTAATTAATTAGAAAAAGTAGAACTAAATTTATTTCTACTTGATCATGTTTCACCATAAAGGGATGGATAATAATGTATAACCAAACCATTGAAAACGTATACGACGGTAGAATGGTCGATAGCTGGAATTAATTTTATTTATTACAAAACCCAGAGAATAGTTTTTTCATTAGTGCTTAGAAAGAAAAAAAACAGCTAATAAACAATTCATACAAAAGTTGATATACTTAAAAAGTACAGTTAGAGGAACATAGTATGAAAAGGTCTTTCAAATTATTTACTGTGTCGTTAAGTGTTTTTGCATATGGAATTTCTATCTGTTCTTGTGGAAATTCAAATGCAGAACCTCAAAACGTCCCTGTTGTTGACGAATTAGATGTTAAGCTCCGACAAATATACTCCGCTGGAGTTAATCAAGGATTAATCACCATTAGCTATCAAGAATGGCTTGAATCAATCAAAGGACAAGATGGTGATGATGGTTTAACCCCTTATATTGGTGAAAACGGAAACTGGTGGATTGGTTCAACTGACACGAACGTTAGAGCGGAAGGTAAATCTGCCTATGAACTATATTGTGATGCACATCCTGAATATACAGGTGATTTAAATCAATGGTTAGATGATTTAACTAATGGAAGACTTGGAGACAAAGAATATCACACAGTCACCTTTGACTCTAATGGTGGCTCTGAAGTTGAACCTCAGCAAGTATTGCATGGTGAAAAAGCCACAAAACCAATAGACCCAACTAAAGAAAGATATACATTTGAAGGTTGGTATGATGAAAATGATGATCGTTGGGTATTCAATGGATACTCTATCACTTTTGATATCACGCTTTATGCGAAATGGAAGGTTATTCCTGAACTGACAATTTCTCCAACCAGTGTAACTATCAAAGAAGGCGAATCATTTATCATTTCTGTAGAGACATTCCCAGAAGACGCGGAAGTTATATTTACTTCTGATGATGAGAAAATCGCTACTGTTGATAAAGATGGAAACGTTTATGGTGTTTCTATGGGTACAACCACGATTGATGTTTCATTAAGTGAATATGGTATTTCTGAGAAATGTGCAATATCTGTTGAATATGATCTTGATATATGGACCAAAGAAACAAATATGAGTGGTTCTTTAACTGTTGGGGTTCCTGCTTACGCCTTAGAGTTCACCACTCAAATGGCGGAAGATTATAACGAAATAACCGATAGTGATGTTGAATTCAATTTTGTTGAATTTAACGAATATGATAGCGTTAATAACTTCCCATCCGGACCTAGTAGTGGACCAGATGTCTTCCCATTTACATATGATGACACATATAACTTATATCAACTAGGAGCGTTATCACCTCTACCACAAAGTGATATTAGTGATTATTGTACTAGTGAAATGCTTAAAGGATCTTTAGTGGGTGCCACAATAAATAACAATTATTTTGGATATCCTTACGCTGCCGATGAAGGAGTGGTGATGTTTTATAACAAAGAGCTTGTTTCTAATCCGTGGGAAATTCATTCGTTAGATGGGCTATATAACAAAGCCAAAGAGCTCAATTTAAAAGTTGCGTTTGATTTATGTAATAACGGTTTATATGGTTCTGGTTTATTGCATACTTTCTCAATGGGTGAACCACTTTACAAAGTAGATTACACAAATACTGGACGCCAAATAACAACTTCCTTTACTAATAGTGATGGTGGAGCCGCTTTTGGAGCTATGATTGGTATGGAGTTATTGAAGAGTGGACAAATTATCGCCTCTAATCAAGCTCCGATTGGAAATGATTGTTTCGCATCAATTATATCCACACGCTACGTAAGACAATTTAAAAACGAAATGGGTTCAAACTATGGAGTTATGCCTGTTCCATCTATTGTTGATAATACAGATGGCACAAGTCCTTTAATTGGAACACATATCGGAAATAAATATTTTGGAGTTAATGGTCTTTTGGAAGATGACAAATTAGAGCTTGCTAGAAACTTTGCAAGATTCTTATCTTCAGAATACGCTCAATATCATAGATATTATGCTCTTTCTACTCAACCAACATTCTCTTCTTTACAAAAGTTTGTAGCAAACGAACCTCACATTGCCGCATTAAACGAGCAAAAAGAATCAAATTGTGTAATAATAACTGAATCTTTACCAGGCCAATATTATTACTATGTTTCTTTGTTCTTTCAAAAATTATTTAATAGTTATCAATCCGCTGGTGAATATGATATTGCTGCTGGATTAGAAGAACTCGATATGTTATTGAAGTAAATGAAAACAATAGATGAAGATAAGGTTGCTCCTGAAATAGAGCATGCATTAAAGAAGCTAGTTAAACTTGATATCGATTTTTATATCAATGGTGGTTTACTTTGCCAATATTACTTAAAAGATCACGCTAGATACACAAAAGATCTTGATATCATTTTGAATGAGAAAAAAGAAATAATAGAAGAGAAATTAAAGAATATATATGGTTCGATAGATTTCTTTTATAATGATGAATCATTAACTTTTTATGAATCTTATTTTACTTGCCTTACCAAGGTCAATAATTTAAACGCTCAAGTAGAAGGAAGAATCGTAGAACATATTAAGGACATTAGATATGAAACATATTCATATAAAGGAATAATGTTTATCGGTGTGCCTCTTGAATATATAATCGCAGACAAATTAGTGGCAATCTTAAGCGAATTATCTAGACCATATAAACACCTAATTGATATTTATTCTTTTTCAAGAATCAATCAGTCATTAATCGATGTTAATGATGTTAAAAGATATATTGAGTTAATAAATAAGCAAGAAAATATCTATAGAAAAGAACATGGTTTAAAAGAATATAATTTACCTAAACAAATACCGGAAGATAAAGTCTTTAAACCACCATTTCTTTTACCGACTTTGCAAAGCAAATATAATCTCACACAACAAGAGATTGTATCGTCCATAAATCAGTGGTTAAAAAATTTCATAAAGCTATGATAAAATCAAATAAAAAGTAGAGAACGTCTATTCATTACAACATAGTTTTATTTTGTGGCACATTTGTGACAATTGTTGTGATAACATGTAGACATCCAAGGAGGAGAAACCTATGAAAAAAGAATTGTTAAAAGGATTAACAGAAGCTCAAATTGAAAAAGCAAGTAAATGTAAAAGCCAAGAAGAATTATTAGCCTTAGCCAAAGAAGAAGGTATTGAATTAACAGAAGAACAATTAAACGCTATTAGTGGTGGTATATGCTGTGGCAATCCTCCACGTTATAGTAATTGCCCACAATGTAAAGAACAAGTTTCCGGCGAATATGTTGAAAACACTCCAGGCGATGGAAGATATGAATTCGTTTGTCCACATTGTGGATACGATTGGAAAGAAAAATAATCTAACTGATCATAAATATTCTGAAAAACACCAAGTTTGGTGTTTTTTTATCATCTAAATTATTACAATAATTACTGTTATTAGTAGGTATAACTTATTTGCTCCTCAACAAATCGGTTATCTTGATGAAAATGGAAGCTTCATTAATGATGACGCTGGTATCACTATCACTCATCAATTAGCGAAAGATTCCTGGTACGATTTGACCAAGCTCAACGCTGCTATTGCAAGTTATCAAGCATAGTAAAACAAACAAAAAATAGAAAGCGACTAAAAGTCGCTTTTTTGTAATTTGTCGTATTTTTACTTTTGAGTTTGTGCAGTTTTTCACCAATTTTACTTTTGAGTTTGTGCGGTTTTTGGTAGTTTTTACTTTTGAGTTTGTGCATTTTGAGATTTCGATAAATCTAGACTATCCGTTTTGTTTTTTTGTTGACCATTAACCGAAATACAAACTAACTTCAATTACAATAATTGCGGTGATGGGCTTATTTATCTACAAAATGAAGAAGCAAAAAGAATATAATAAATAAAGAGGATATATATGTCTGCTATTAACAATAGAACTGACCATTATAAGACCATTAAGAAAACCTGTTATATCGCTAATATTGCATATCTTATTTTAAGAGCGTTTTATTTGATTCTTTTCATTGTTACTGGTGTATATTCCATGGCGATTTATACCGGAGCAACAATTCTATTTTATTTAGGTTGTTTCTATTTGGTTAAGAAGAGGAGATATTATTCCTACGCCTTACTTTGTGGTAATGAATTCTTTGCTTATGTTATTACCATTACCATCCTATGCGGATTTGCTTCTGGCTTCCATTTATATTTAATTGGCTTAAGTGTTGTCTCCTTCTTCACTACTTATTTTTCTAAAAACCATCGTATTCAAGGTTCTATATTATGGGCAGTATTATCCGTCGGTTTATATATAATGTTATTTTTCGTGACTAGAAATAACAGTCCTAAATATTTATTTCCTAATTGGATGAATGTCACTCTTATGACCGTCCATATTGTTGTCACCTTCTTATTTATAGTGTTCTATTTATTTACATTTACAAGTTATTCGTTGTCACTTGAAAAGAAAATCATGTTTGAATCTAGAACCGATGAACTCACCGGCATTAATAACCGATATGGGTTATATGATTATTTCGCTCAAGAAGAAAACAAATATAACAAGGTTCTCGCTCTTTTTGATATCGATAACTTCAAAATCATTAATGATACCTATGGACATGTCGCGGGCGACTTCATTCTTAAAAGAATTGCAGAAGTGATGAAGGAAACCTTAAAGGGTGCATTTATTTCTCGTTATGGAGGAGAAGAATTCATCGTTGTTGTAAATAAAGACAACGCTTATGAAAGTCTTGAATCATTAAGAAAAGCAATTGAAAACGAAGTGATTGAATTTGAAGGACACAAACATCAAATCACCATCACCATTGGAGCGACATCTTATAAAAAAGAAATCTCCCTTGAAAAATGGATTGAGCTCGCTGATGAGAAGATGTATTCCGGTAAGAATTCTGGAAAGAACAAAACCGTTATTTAATAAAGTCAAAATTATGAAATCTAGAGTGGTGTATCGCTAAGGTACATCACTTTTATATTGGTATTTAAATCACCTAAAAAAATTTAGTAAAAAGCAAAAATACCTTTTTATAAGTGTAACTTGTTATTTTTGAACAGTTGTGCTTAAATATTGGTATGAAAGTATTACCGATAATATTTACTTATAGTGATGTAAAAGAAATGTATCCTAATCGTGATAGTTTCAATTCTTTTTTGCGCCGTTCTATTAAAGCCGGAAACATTAAGCAAATAAAGAAAGGCTTATATGCTCTTGTGGATCCATCTAGTGGTTTTATTTATGCTACAAAATTTCAAATCGCTTCTCGCTTATTCGATGATGCTTATTTCTCTTATCATGAAGCTTTGGAATATTACGGATTAGCTACCCAAGTATTTGTATCTCACTTTACCTATTTAACACATGTGTATGTTGATGATTTAGATTTTGAAGAAAATATCTATTCATCTAAAAAAAGCACATGCGATTTAGAAATAATTGATCGAATGAAACAAAACGGAGTTAGGGTTGTTTCTTTAGAGCGTGCAATAGTGGACTCAATAGATAATCCAGGCTATGCAGGTGGATTAGAAGAAATAGAATACGCTTTAGATGCTTGTAGAGACTTAAATATAGATGTGGTCATAAAAATGCTAGAGCATTATGATAAAGCTTTCTTATATCAAAAAGTTGGATATCTATTTGAAAAATATTTTGGCAATCGAGTGCCTGATTCTTTTTATCAATTATGTTTGTCTAAATCAGGTAACAAAATACAATATTTCGAAGCAAAAGTTGGCTTTGCTAAATTGGTGCTTAAATGGAAACTAATGGTGCCGACTGAAAGGAGCTTCCCAGATGAAATATACTAAAGAACAAGTGTTAAAATACGCGAAAGAAAATGGGTTTATTAGCAGCAACCTTGAAAAAGTAATGCGTTTATTAGATGTCTTGGATTATTTGTTTTCGCAAAGTTCATTTAAAGACAAATTAATCTTAAAAGGTGGCACAGCCATCAATTTAGCGTTCACCAACCTCAAAAGATTATCTGTTGATATCGATTTGGATTATGTTGGTAGTTTGGATAAAAACAAAGCTCTAGAAGATAGGGCGTTATTAGAAAAAGAATTAGATAATTTTATGATTCGCGAGGATTACGCTATCTCTCCTAAATCTAGGGGCAGCTTTGCTCTCTTTTCAAGAATCTATAAATATCAAAACACTTACGGAAACAATGACACTATTAAAGTAGATATCAATTTTATGGATAGAACACATCTATATGCTATAGTTTTGTCTGAAGTTACTTATTTTGATAAAACGGTCGTTCTAAGGACACCAGCTATTGAAGAATTGTTTGGCATGAAAATAAACGCTCTGATAGACAGAAGTAAACCAAGAGATTTGTACGACAGCCTTTTTATTGTAGAAAATATTAATAGATTTGATGTCGACATGTTAAGAAAATCAGTTGTTTTCTATCTATCTCTTAACAATACGTTTAAAATTGATAATTCATCATTTGAGAGAATTAAAACAATTAGTCAACAAAGTATTAAAACAGAACTCCAACCAGTGCTAAAAAAGAGTGTAAAGTTTGATTTAAAAGAGGCTCAAGAAAAAGTAATTGATTGTTTATCTAACCTATTATCTTTAGATAGAAAAGAGTCTCTATATTTAGAAGAGTTTTCCAAAGGAAATTATGATCCTAGTTTACTATTTGATGATTCGGTGGTTATTAGAGCCGAAAAACATCCAATGGCGAAATGGAGAGCTCTTAATATTATAAAGTAGATAAATAACACGTATCATTCACATTGAAATTAAAGATTAGTGAATAATCTAATTTATAGTATTTATATAACAAAACCATTTGTTTCCACTAAATGTTATAATGGAAAAAATGAAAAACTGGATTAAGTTTGTAATATTCATCCCTGTTATCAGTGTTGCTTCGATCATCATTTATTCTTGTATTGGGTATATGCTTTTAAAACCTCTTAACGCTTCAATTGCGTTTATTCCACTTCAAGCAGGGGCGTTGTTATTTGTTCATTCTTTGGTGTTTTTCATCATCGTTGATCACATCAAACCTAGACAAGCAAATAAAGTAGAAGTTCAACAAGAAGAAGTAACACCAAAAGAGAAAATAGAAGTTAAAGAAGAAACTAGTCTTAGACAAATACATAGAAGAGATCACTTTAACTACCAACCTTCAGAGAATGAAGAGGAAGAAAACAAAGATCCTTTTGATGAACTTGAAGATTATTACGAGGGCAAAAAAGAATTCAATGAACTTAGCGATGACGCTCAAACAACATATTTTGAAGAAGTGATTGAGGATGATGATTAATTAAAACAATGGATCCTTTTTTTGTTTTTTTGATAGTAATAGGTATTTTGCACGCTCTGTTTTGCATTGTGCTTTTTGGTGTCATCTTTCCAGTTAAAGCTGTTAGTAAAAAATACACGAACTATAATAAGAAAAACTCAAGAGCGGTACACGCCTTAGAAGAATTAAACGCTAAATATAAGTTTAGAGAGATTCCTAAATTTTCATACAAGAACACATATGATAATGAGACTCATTTTAAAAATGTTAGTTGCGTTGATTATTTAACATATCAGCTTGCATATTTTGATGGCAAAAGAGTGAGCAAATTTATTGAAGATATTAAATACAATCAATTCATGTATAACGAATATTTAAGAGAAGTAGAAAAGATTGATTGTTTTTCTCAATGGGATTCACTCATGACTTCTCCGAAGAACGTTGTTCGTCTATCTAAATATGAACACAAGTTGTTTAACAGTCTCAAACAAAAGCCACAATTGACCATGTCTATAGACATAACAATAAGAAGAACAAACATCCAAGGTACATACATCACAAAAAAGATCCACACAGCGTCATTATCAGAAATTGAGTTCTTATTAAAGTCCATTTCCAATAAAAGAGGAGACAGATATCTTGATGAAGAAATCTGGAATTCTTTAGTGAGGGTAGAACGTGGAAAAGTGTCTAATAAAATGCGTTTCTATATTTTTAAAAGAGATGGATACCGCTGCAAAATGTGTGGACGAAGATATAACGTCAATAATCTTGAAATTGATCACATTTATCCAATTGCAAAAGGCGGAAGAAGTAATAAAGACAATCTTCAAACGTTATGTCACAAATGTAACGTTAAAAAAGGGGACAGTGTTTTATAGTTTATGTTATTATGAAACAAAGTATGGAGTGATTATATATGACTAAGAAAAAGTTCTTTCTGATTTCTTTATGTGTATCTCTTCCCGTCATTGCAGGTGTTATTATCGTTTGTTGTCTTCCTTTAATGAAAAAGAACAACGACGCACCAGCGGAAACTCCACCTGCCCCCGAAAGCATCATTTGGGATGCGAATATGTTAAACGCTCAAACTGGATTTGGCACTGATGGTGAATTATTCTTAGAAAAACCTGTACCAGGAACAGAAGGAATATCACACGTTCTTTCAATCCAATGTGATAATGCATATGTTGGTTCTTACATAACTAAAGAATATTTAGCCGCTATATATGGTCAAGTTAATTTCGTAACTTTTAGAGAACTCTATGGTGGTGGATGGAACAACTTTGATATGAAAATGGAACTTGTTCTATGTGATGAATTTGGCGATAACAAAACAGAACCTATTTCTTTAAATCTTACTGGTCCAACATATCAAGGCTTTACCGCTTCATATACTACTCCAGATAATGAGTGGCAATTCATCTATAGTGTGACAACTACATACATCTATAAATCACCAAACACTATGATGGATGTAATAAGATAAATTAATAAATATTAAAAGGAATGGATTCAAATCACACCGTTCCTTTTTGTTTGAGCTGTTCTTTGAATGGTCCAAGACACTTATTCTTATGACTAATTATTACTCAATTTTTAACATTTACTCGATTGAAACCTCATTTTTTACTCGATTCAAATGCTATTTTTTACTCGATTGATATTGTGTTTTTTACTCGATTGTATTATTGTATTACTGAGGTTTCATACATGAAAAATAAATATTATATTAATAGATTATTTGATAAAACATTAGAATTTGCTTTAAAGAGTTCTGGTGCAGTTTTGGTTGAGGGTCCTAAATGGTGTGGAAAAACAACAACGTGTGCTAGGCAAGCCAAAGATATAGTTGATTTAACTCCTCCAGATGGAAGAGAACAATATGTTAACGAAGCAAGGATTGCACCTCACGAATTTCTTGCGAGCAGAGATAAACCATTATTGATTGATGAGTGGCAGCACGTTTATTTTGTATGGGATCAGATCAAATATGAAGTCGATAAAGCACATTCTTTTGGACAGTTTATTTTAACTGGTAGTGTTACTGACAAAGCCATAGATGATGAAAATTTCTTTCAAAACAGACACACAGGTACTGGACGTATCATTAGAAAACGCATGAGAACGATGTCGCTATATGAAAGTGGTGAAAGCAACGGATTAGTATCAATTAGTAATTTAAAGGAAGGCAAGTTTTCTTATTCTAGAAGCAAAGCAACAATTTATGATTATGCTTACTATATTTGTAGAGGTGGATGGCCACTCGCAATCAACCAAGATAAAGAAGTTGCTTTGGCTCAAGCAGTAAACTATTACGAGACAGTTGTTACTGACGATATCTTTTCTTTAAAAAGCGTAAAACTAGTTAAAGACGAGAGCAAAGCTAGAAGAGTAATGAAGTCTTATTCCCGCAATGTTTCAATCGCAGCGTCAGATGAAACAATGATTAAAGATTGTACCGAAAACAATGAATCGTTTGATAAAGCGACCTTTTATAAATACATGAACGCTCTTGAAATATTGCAAGTAATTGAAGAGCTTCCAGCATGGAACCCAAACATTAGAAGCAAAACGGCAATTAGAGCAAAACCAACAAGGCACTTTACCGATCCATCTATAGCCGCTGCGTGTTTAAAGCTAAATCCGCAATCTATTTTCAGAAGCATGGATACCTTTGGACTCCTTTTCGAATCATTAACTGTTAGAGATTTAAGAACATATTGTGATTCAATTGGAGCAAGTTTATATAAGTATAGAGATTCAAAAAAGAGAGAAGCTGATGCTGTTATTCATTTCAAAGATGGTGCATGGGCATTAATAGAAGTTAAACTAGGTGGACAGGATGAAATTGAATCTGCATCAAAGAAATTGCTAGATATTGCGAGTGACATTGATCAGGAAAAAACAGGACCATTATCGTTCTTGATGGTTGTCACAAAAGATAATTTTGCATATAAAAGGGAAGATGGGGTTTACGTTGTTCCATTAGCTTGCTTAAAACCATAAATAAGATAAGTCGAGTAACCATCGACTTTTTCTTTATTTTTATATCGTCTTGTTATATATTCTTTTCAATGTGTTTCTAACACAGTGAAGGTATGAAAGTATGAAGAAGTTATTATTGTTACCATTATTAGGCTTATTATGTGGGTTACCACTCTTAGTAAATGAGAATGTCAAAGAAGTGAAAGCGACTGAAGACACTCCTATACTTGCTAATGGCAAATATTTCATCGCTACTAGTGATTATGTATATGGAATGAATCCTACTGAAAGCGCTAGTTATCCAACTCTTGTTGCTCAAGCAAGTGTCACCGCTCCATTTACATTTACCCATATTGAAGATAACAAATATGAGGTTTCTGTTGGGTTATTGAAACTTTATAACAACTCAAACACTGGAAGTGGAAATTTAAATTTACGTTTTAATTCTACTTATGGAAGCTATAACACTGAGTGGAATGTTTCATATAACAGTTTGACTGATACATACAATCTTTCAATTATCAACGGCGGTAATACTGCTAATCTATTTGCCAATACTTCTGATAATTATTGGGGTTGCAATAAAAGTGCAACATGTTCTGATCTCAAACTCATCCCTGTCACTGACTTCTATAATAACTTCAACACCAATGTCACATGTGATAATGGAGTTACCCCACCAAGTACATCTAAATGGGGAGACACAAAAACCTATTTAAATAATCATCCATATAAAGATGCTTTTTATAATTATTTAAAAACTGCGTCAGATGACACTCTTAGTAAGTATGACTATATCATCGCTAAATATGGCGAAAGCAAATATGAAAACTATCTTGATAGAGCCATTACTCCTTTAAAAGGAAGAGATAACATCTTCTTAACTAATAAAGAAAACAACATTAACAATGTTGTCACAATTATCGTCATAGGAGTTGTGGCTATCTCAGCATTATCAATTGTGGCTATCTACAAAAAGAAGCAAAAGTAAAAGCGCTTAGCGCTTTTTTCATAACAATCCTTCAATGATTCTTTTCACTTCTAGTAAGAATTCAAGTTCAGTTGTAGTGAATCTTGAATATATAGGAGCGTCAAGATCAATGATGAGTTTAACTTCATCATCTTTTAATACAGGAATAACAATTTCACTTTTAGACAAGGAAGAGCACGCGATATGTCCTTTGAATTTATTTACATCATCAACAATGATTGGTGTTTTTCTTTCTAAACAAGTTCCAACCACTCCTTTGCCTTTAAGAATAGTAGTGCACGCCACATCACCTTGGAAAGGACCTAAATAGCATTTGTCGGCTTCCACCATATAGAAACCCGCCCAATTGATATTTGGTAACTTATATAATAAAGCAGAGATGTTTGCTAGATTACTCACTAGTGGTAGATCGTTATCCACTATAGCGGATATTTCTTTTAGAAGTGTTTTCATATTTCAATCATATATTTTCTAATATATTACATCTACTACAATATTTTGTATATTTAAATTGAATACAAGTGTATAAAATAGTATACTTTTAACAAAGGAACTATATTATGCTTGTTGAACGCTTAATAGAAAATGGTAGAACAGGACAACCAATATTCATAGAATATATTCTTTCCTTATTCCCAGAATACACGAGAGCGTATGTTTTTAGAATGATTAAGAAAGCAGAAGATAATGGTGAGCTAAAAAAATTTGCTAGAGGCGTATATTTCATTCCTGAGAAATCATATTTTGGTAGTTCATCTTTGACATCTTCCATGGTGGCAGAAAATAAGTACGTCACTAATGGTGATTCTGTTTACGGAGTTTACTCTGGTCTAACTCTACTAAACCAATTCTCTGTATCTTCTCAAGTGCCTAATGTTGTTGAAATAGTCACTAATAACGAAGCAACCAGAAAAAGAGTTGTAGATATTGATGGAATGAAATTTGTTATTAGAAAGTCTAGATTTGAAATCACTAAAGAAAACTACAGTTATTATTCCTTGCTACAACTATTCCTAGAACTTGGTATCAATCCTAACTTAGATGATTTTGCCAAGCAAAGAATCAAAGAATATATGGCAGAGAAAAACATCGATCAAAATAAACTGATTAAATATGCGATGGTGTTTCCTGCTCAAACATTAAAGAACTTAATAGGAAGCGAAGTTATTGGATGAAACAAGGAGGCAAAAAATGAAAATTATTGATGCGAATGAATTCGAGAAGAATCTAGAGAAATATGTTGATCTACTAGATTCCAGAGAGGAAGACGAAATCATTTTTTATAGAGATGACAATAAGTTTTCCCTAACCCCAGTAGTGAATGAAGATTTATCTCGTGTTGGAGCGGGTAAAGAAAAAATCGGTGATATCAACTTCAAAGTTAAAGAAGGATTTGAAGATATCTCCGAATCATTTGGCTACTGAGAAACATAAGAAAACACCACAGAACCCGCTTGGATTAAATCTGTGGTGTTTTTCTATTAGTCTTCTTCAACAAATCTTTTTAATTTGTTTCTGATGATATCTTTAGCTTCTTGAACGTGGTCTTCAGTTTTGAATTTACGGACCGCGATGATCTTTGGATTTTCGATTTCGTAATCATCTACCATCACGTAACCAACTTCGCTTAAGAGGCGATAGGTGCCATTTCTTTCAATGACTTTACTATCTTTCTTTAAGGTTGTGACTTTAGAGGGCTCAACTACAAAGTAGATTCTTTTGCCTTCTTCTTTTTCAACTTTCTCTACGAAGTCACCATTAACTTGATAAACGTCTTTATATAAGCCTTTTCTGATTTCTTTTACTTGTTTGTCTTCTTTAATAGTGGAGACATCTTTATCATCGATATAACGGAATCTTGGAGAACCATCTTTATTAGTGATGAGTTTTCCTTCCTTATCATGCATTTCTTCGATGTAACATTCATAAATCGTGTATGAATTAGTGATTTTATATTCACCATATTCCTTGATATACGATTCATCATGAGCGAGTTCTTTTCCAAACATTTTATTATCTTCCTTTTTTCTATTACTTATTCTAATATTTTGATTTTCTATTTGCTATAATATACAAAACTTTTCATATGGGAGAATTGAAATGAAAACAAAAAGAATATTCGTATTACTACCTCTACTCATGCTAGTCTCTAGCTGTGGATCAAGCGATAAGGGGGGCTCTACCCCAAGTAAAACTTACTTTAAGTTATGGAATAGTTGTGACTCTTTAACTACTTTAAAAGAGTATGTAGAAGATGTCACCAATCCAAATAGCAAACACTTCATCCCAGTTGAAGACCGTATCGCGACATTTGACATGGATGGAACATTTATTGGAGAGTTATATCCAACTTATTTCGAATATAACATGCTTGAATATCGCGTTTTAGATGATCCTAGTTATAAAGACAAAGCTCCTAGTGATGTTAAAGAAGCCGCTCAAAATATTAGAGATTTTGTAAGAGAAGGCACTAAGCTACCAGATCACTTCGATATGGTTCATGCTTACGCGGCCGCAAAAGCATATTCTGGCATGTCTTTAAAAGAATTTGATGAATATGTTAAGGAATACGCAAAAACACCTGCAAATGGGTTTGAAGGTATGACTTTAGCGGAAAGCTTCTATAAACCAATGTTAGAAGTTTTTGATTATCTTAAAGATTATAATTTTGATTATTATGTTGTAAGTGGTTCAGATAGATTCATCTGCCGCTCCTTAGTGGAATCCATTGGCATTCCTGCTAATAAAGTCATCGGAATGGATGTTGTCTTAAAAGCTAATGAACAAGGTGATCAAGAAGGTGTTAATTACACAATTGGTAAAGAAGAATATCTCATCAGAACCGATGAACTCATCATTAAGAATTTAAAGACCAATAAAGTTAAACAAATAGCTCAAGAGATTGGAAAAGTCCCAGTTTTATCTTTTGGTAATAGTAGTGGTGACTCCGCTATGCATAATTATTGTTTAGGTGAAAACCAAAGATATCGTTCTGAAGCCTTTATGCTTGTTGCGGATGATGATCAAAGAGATCACGCCAATTTAGCAGAAGGCGCTAGAAGACAAGCCATCTGGGAAGAAAATGGTTATAACATCATTTCTATGAAAAATGACTTCAAGACCATTTATGGTGATGGAGTCATTAAAACTGATTTTCACTTTAACTAAACTATAGTTGTTTAATCATCCAAACATGAGGGCAACTTTCATCAAGATATCGCTCCTCTGTCGCGTTATAGCCTAGTTTTGTATAGAACTCTTCCACTCTTGATTGAGCGGATACACCTATAAGAACATGGCCATATCGCTTGATGATTTCTTGTTCAACATAATTCATCAACTCTTTGCCTAATCCTAAGTGACGGTATTGACTTAGTATCGCTACTCTAGAGACGCTATAGAGTTGATGTTTTTTGTTAAAGATGATTCTAGCAGTCCCTGCTGGAACATCATCTACAACAAGCAAAATGTGGACAGCGTTATTATCAGTCTCATCAAATTCATCATTGAAGCCTTGTTCGAAAACAAAGACCATGGTTCTAATGTCTTTTATTTCTTGGATTAGACTTGTGTATACTTCAAATGTCACTTCCATAACATAATCATCATAACAAAATAATCGACTTTCTATATAATAATTGTGTATGTCAAAACTCATTTATAACTACCATACCCATACTTCTAGGTGTGGACACGCTATTGGTGAAGATGAAGAATATATCAAAAAGGCAATTGATTTTGGTATCAAAAGACTTGGTATATCAGATCACATCTTTTTCCCTGGCTTCAATGAACCAGGTGTCAGAGGAAACTATGAACAGTTAGACGAATACCTAAATACTTTTAGAAACTTCAGAGAAAAATACAAAGATAAAGTAGAAATGAAAATCGGTTTTGAAGCCGAATATTTCCCTTCTTATAAAGAATACTATTTTGATTTAATCAAAAAAGGAGATATTGAATACCTAATCTTAGGACAACATTACGGTGAGTTTGATGGCAAGTTTAGACCATACTATGAAAACATCATGAGATACGCTGAAGATGTAAAAGAAGCGGTTTCTCTAGGGATATTCAAATATGTTGCTCACCCTGATCATTTCCTTTTGGGAGTGAAGTCTTGGAATGAAGAATGTGAAAAAGTAGCGAGAATCATTTTTGAAGCTTGTGAAAAGAGTAACATTCCAATCGAGATCAACATCTTAGGTATCAGACAATATCGTCCATACCCATGTAAAGAATTCTTCAGACTCTCAAAAGAATATAAACTCAAATATGTCTTAGGAGTGGACGCTCATAACCCAAACGATTTCAATCAACCTGATATTGATAAAGCGTTTGAGTATTTGGAAGAACTTGGTATTGATATTATTGATTTAATTATTTAAAGAAAAAACAATAACTGTTTGCTATTTAATAGCATGCAATATATAATTTGAGTATAAATCCGTAAAAAACACAAAAATACGGAGAAATACAAAAAATATGTTATTTACTTATGATGAATGTCTAAAAAAATATGGTAACGATTATCAAATTAAAAAAGTTCTCCAAGATGAGAACCTTTTCAAAGTGAAAGATGGACTTTATTCTGATGTGAGTAGTCCTCGAGATTTAGAGGTGTTTATCAAAAAGCATCCTAACGCAATATTCACTATGGGATCAGCGTTATATTATCTCGGTATTAGTGATGTTATACCAGACAAATACTCTATTATTACCGATAAAGACGCGACAAAAATAAAAGA
This sequence comes from uncultured Erysipelotrichaceae bacterium, assembly GCA_900314865.1. Taxonomy (GTDB): domain Bacteria; phylum Bacillota_I; class Bacilli_A; order RFN20; family CAG-826; genus UBA2450. The sequence goes on from OMWW01000001.1 coordinate 249,710, forward strand.
TCCAAATATCATTCAATACTTTGATAACAGTAACACTCTTTTTGTTGGGGTTACTAAAATCAATCATAATGGAGTTTTGATATCTCTATATAGCAAAGAGAGGATGTTAATCGAAGTAGCAAGATATAAAAACAAAATTCCTTATGACTACTATAAAGAAATAATTGCTTACTATAGAAGTCATATTGAAGAAATTGATATTTCTCTTGTTTTAGATTATCTCCAATCATTCCCTAAACAAGCTTTCATTACTAATATTATTCGCACTGAGGTTTTATAACTATATCTATTAGTTGCATCATCACTGTCATTTAACGGTGGCGATGCTATTTTTTAAAAGAAGACACAAGTGTCTTAAAAAATTTTTGTTTGCAAAAAATATCAAAATAAACAATAATAATAATGCATCACAAATGCGCAACATAGGGTCGTCCCAAACCTTATATTCGACAAATGATGTAACTTAACTATCATCCATTCAATTTAAAAAATGACAAGTTGAATGATTTTTGTCGTTTATAAGGAGATAATATGAAAAAATCTAAAATTATAGTTCCTGCTTTAGCGATGATTGCTTTTTCAACAGCTGCCTCAATTGCCGGATCTGTGGCATGGTTTACTGCAAGTAGAACCGCTACAATTAATGCTGGCGATTACTCAGTAGTTAAAATTAATTCAGACTTAAAATACGCCATTGCTGGTGGATGTGCTACCACTGTAAGTGGTAATAACGTTTCCTTCAATGGTAAATTAAGTGATGGTTCATTTAACCATTCCGCTGAAAAGATTTATACTCCTGCTACCGATGGTAAATCCATCGCCAAAGAGACAGCCTTAAATGCAGCTAACCTTCAATCCGAAATGGAAAGAGGTACTGCTGGTGATGGCGTCACAAAGATTTATACCGCTGCTACATTTGATATCACATTTACGATGGACTTCGGTTCTGGTGATACCGATAAAGCGTTATATTTAGATTGTACAGCTGAACATTCTGCCTTCACTACAACTGGCGATATCGCCACTGCTGCAGGCTTCAGAATGGCGTTCATTCCTAAAGGAAGCGCACCTTCTGGTTCATCCCAATACAAGAAAGTATTTGCGGACTTACAAACAGAAGCTAACTGTAAATATGTTCTTGGTACTTCTAACTATGCCGGTACCGCGTATGATTCTGGTGTTGTTATTGACTCAACATTCAGTACTGCACTTCCAGATCCAAAAGCCGAAGGACAAACAATTGCTAAGATGACAACTCAAAGAGTTGACTGCTTAGGTGTTTCCCATAGAGCAAGTGACACAATTCCAGAAGTCAGCTTAACATTTACAGTTGTTTGTTGGTTCGATGGTAATGATCCACAAATCATAAACCGTGCTACATTAGCAGAATATCAAACTGTTACAGCAAAATTATGCTTTGAAGCAGTCGATTTACCAGCTGCCTAGTACGAACTAAATAACTAGATTGAGCCTCTCTTTTCTAAGGGTGGCTCTTTTTATATATAATAAAAAATGTTGACTGATTTTCATAATGGTGTAAACTAATAGGCAGAGTAAGGGCAAAACTGGAGTGATCCAGCGGCGCAAAGCTATAGGGTCTAATAGTCTATATTTAGATAGCCAGTTGCCTTGGAAGAACAACAATGTCGTTGTTAGGATGATAGGCAATTGGCGTTTTTGTATCTTCATTGGGACACATACACCTTTTCGCAAAGGTAAAAAACTATGTACAGACTAGAATACGTGAAAAAACGGAAAAGAAGAAGACTAGTGGCGATAGTTGCGGCAGTTTCTACTGTGGTCGTTACAACTTTTTGCATAGTCGCATTCTTAGGCCGATTCGTTGGGACATTTACGGTATCGCTAGAAACCAGAAATGTCGATTTAACGCTTCTAGAGAAGCTCGATTCTAAGGAACATAGTTCATTTTTAAGGATCAACGACATGCCGGCGTTCCAAGAATACACATATAGTTACTTTGATCGTGACTTTAGTGATGAAGAGATCGATAACGAAGATTCGGTTCCATTTATGGGAGCGAACTACGAAGGCGACGCTCTTAAATCAATTAATTTCTTCAAGTACACATATTATGTGAAAAACGTTGGAGCAAATCCGGCTATATACGATTGGTCTATAAACATCCTTGATGATGTACTTTCTGATGATGGAAGATCACTTTTAAGCACATTACGAGTGATGATTTACGTTGATGGAGAAAAAAGTGTTTACGGTTTACGTGACTCTGTTCCTCATGTAGATGAGCACGGTAACCCTAGTTACAGCGCTCCAATTTCTGTTAGTGAGGAACAAGCAAGCACAGAATTCCCATTTATGGGCTATGCCAAAGAATTTAATTCCTCCGAAGTGGTCACGACATTTCGTGGTCAAAAATTAAACGTAGGTGAAGCGAAAAGGTACACAATTGTTACTTGGCTCGAAGGTTTTCGTTCTAGTAACAATGAATTCGCACCTAGAGGTGCAAAAATTAAATTAGGAGTTGAAATAAACGCTTATGAAAATGAATAAAAAATTAGTCGTTCCATTTCTAGCTACTATCATTGGCTTATCCGTTGCTGGTGGCTTAGGTGGAGCATTTGCGTGGTATCAATTCAATAGTGAAGTCAGAACAGGTTTCATTGGTAGTTCAGTAGCAGATACTGGCCTCCTCCAAATGGGATATAATGATGGTTCATGGCATTGGGGAAGTAGCAGATACTTACCTAATTCCGATTTAAAACCAGTTACCTTTGGTAAAATGGGCACAGGAAATGCTTTACCATATGACGCTGGTGGAGATCCATTATGTTATGGTTATCCAGAAGCTGGCGCACAAACCGGTGAAGATTACACTAAAGGATGGAAAAGAATGGCCGTCGGTGATGGTTATTACCAATATGAGATTTATCTCAGAGCGATAAAAGCTAATTCTGCTGTTACTACAAGAGACGAAGCTAACGACATTAATGCAGGTTATGAACTTTCTGCACAAAACGTTTACATTTCTTCTGTCACTCTTGAAGACGCAAACAATAGTGGTAATAAAACCGTTTCTGATGCATTAAGAGTCCACGTTGACGTTGATGGCGGTAAAAAATGGCTCATTTCTAAAAATGAACACAGCGTTACAAAAGCAACCGCTTTAGATGTTCACGGCTATTTGGATCTTGATGGTGATGGTCACCCCGACAAATATGATGCCGATCCATGGAATACCACATTCTATAACCAAGATTGTAAATATGGTATTTGGGGTGACAAACAAGAAACCACACAAGCTTATGATTATACCGATAACGAACATCCAGAAAATAATATTACCGGTATCGTTCAACCTCGTGACACTGATGGTTTAATGCCTGCTTCAACAGATCCAGCATTAGATCCAGATGGTGCAAATCCAAAATGTATTTGTAAAACAAAATCTACAGGTAATATGGCTGACATGGTCAAAGTTACCATTACAGTTTGGCTTGAAGGTTGGGAAGCTTTAAAAGTTGATAATACCACAAACAAGAGTGTTATCTGGAATCCTGCAATGAATGCTGGAGTCAACGTTAACGTTGGTTTAGTGTTCGATGTCGGTAGAAATATTCTTGGTTAATTAAAAATTAATTAGGGAAGAGCAATTGTGAAAAAACATAACAAGATTACGATTGGTTTGAGCCTAGGTTTCGCTATGACTACGCTAGGTATTATTGGCTCCACAGCCGGTACTTTAGCATGGTACGCGTATTCTCGTTCAACTAGAGTTAACTTTATTGGTACCTCTGTTGCTAAGAGTGCGCTTCTTAACGTCGGTATTGTTGATGGTGTCGCTGGCGATCCAACGACATTCACCATTAGCGATGACTTTAGGACTGCATATGAACTCTCTAGAGAGGAATTCGATGGTAAATCGATCGTTTTCACACACAAAACTGATGGTATTGATTATCGTGTTATACACGAATATCTTTTCCATAGTGGTTATGCAGTTAATTTGCTCTTCCCTGTTACTACTCAGTCTAGGAATTTATTAAATCAAGGCGATTTAGCTTTGTATGAATCTCCTACTCATGGAGTAACAAACATTACAGCGCATGATGCCGAAATCACTCACTATGTGAAACTTCCTCTCGCTTTCCGTATGACGGACACAAATAACGAGAACATTCCAGGTAAGTCTGTTTGGCTCACAAGCGCTAACGCGAAAGCGTCCGGTGGTAAAGATATCGAACAATCATTAAGACTTTTCATCGAAAATAGCCAACGAAAATTCCTTGTGAAGCCTTCTGATAAAGGTACTAATGTCGGACGTACATATGTAGGAGGTCTCCTCGATTTAGATGGAGATGGTACCTATGACTATAACACCAGTTCTGGAAGAGAACTCTATTATGGTCAAAAAACTGGTGAAGAACATTATTCAGATACTCGCTATGGAACAAAGAAAGAATTTGCTCCATACGATAATGTAAATCATGTTAGTAACACCATTGAATCAACTTTCTATTCTAAGCATAACGAGAACGCTTATTGCTTGGATATGAGTTATATTTCTCCTGCTTATGTTGAACATTATCCATTTGGCTTAGTTATGCCTGATGTCGATGGTGATGGAAATTATTTTGAAAATACCGAAAACGGCCACGGTATGATGATGTGTAGCACTGACAGTGCCGACGCAGTCGGTTATGTCACATTTACCATCTTTATTGAAGGCTGGGATCATGTTGTTATTGATCAAGCCGCGAACTATTCCTTCAACCTTAGTTTGAAGTTTGAAGTTAATAAAGAATCTTAAAAATATTTTTAAATGAAAAGAAGCAGAATCATTTTGTCACTATATATTGGTGCGATTTCTTTAAGTGTCGCAACTTTATCTATGTCTCTCGCATGGTATGCTTCCTCTAACCATTTAAGAATAGAAAGTATCTCTATTACGGTCGATTGTGATCGTCAACTTGCAATTTCAACTAATCCAAACGAAGGATATGTAAATAGTCTAGATAAAAAAGATTTAATCGACCCAGGTCTATTTACTCCTGTTTCTTCCGCGCACAGCGATTCTTGGTTAAACGAGAAAAAAGATATGCCCGTCTTCTATGACGATACGATTTATTCGGATGCTGAAAACGCAAACACAAGTCAAGAAATAATCTATGGTTATTTCTCTCAAAAGTTGTATCTCAAAGCGGATGATGATGTATATGTCACAGTTAAAGCGGATGACACATATATCAAACCTAATTATGAATTTAACAAATCTTACGCGGAATCATTATATCTTTCTTATCAAATAGGCGATGATGAAGCTAAGAAAAATTTAAGTGTTGATGAAATCAAGGCTCGCCTTGATCACCTCGTCAATTCGATGCGTTTTTCTATCTTAATCACCGACCCAACTTATTATGACTATATTATTCTTGACCCAAATAAAACTGAAGAAACCTTCTATGGAGGAATCTTAGATAATAATGTCGACTATTATTATGACTATTTCACTAACACAAGTGATGGAAAAAATTATGAAAGACTTTACGGGTCATATAAAAACGCTGAAAGCATCCAATATGATGAACCATTAGATAATGATTCTGATTATGATGATGCAAGTGAAGAACCAAATGCCTTTAACGCCAAACACAAAAAAGGCATAAAGAGAATTAATTTAGCGAATTCTTTACAAAAGGGATTAGAAATCGAAAAGGAAAAATCTTACACAACTGAAGATTTTGAAGCTGAAAAAAAACCATTCCGTATTCCAGTATATAAAAATAGTCCTCGGGAAATCGTCTTATCTATTTATATTGAGGGATGGGATTTGGATAGCGTCAACTACACGATGGGAGCGACATTCATCGCTAACCTCGGACTATATATCGAAGGGGAAATGTAATTTATGAGTGCATACTTTGAATATTTGAGGCAGATATTAATAGCCTTCTTTACTGACTTAGGCCACTGGTTTTATCAATTTATAGTTTCGCCATGGGTCGATGTCGGCAACAATTTTAATAATTACAATTCCATTTTCGGCAAATTCCACAATGAATTCGGTTTCTGGGGCTGGTTCTTTTATGTCATCTTCCTTATCTTCTTCGTTGCGCTTCTCGCTGCGATTGGATATGGCTTATTCTTATTAATTAGAAGATATGTACGCTTCGTTAAAAAAGAAATTGATAAAGATGAACTTAGAAGACAAGTTGAAAGACTTAATTATGAATTATATACCGCTACTGAAGAAAAGAATAAGATTCTTAATCTTAAGACCGCGTATATGGGCTTAAAACCATCAGAAGCAGCCGCCCAACAAGAAGAAATTGCAGAAGTTATGTCTCGTTTCCCAAAACTTACTTCTGTTGATAATAACTACAAAGAACGTGATACCTCCATCATGTTTAAAGAAGGCTTGTCCTTAGAAGAATTATGTAATTCCTTTAGAAATTATGCAGCTTCTAAACTTGGATTCTATTATACGATTGATGTGGTTAGACAACTCTTTGCGGGTATCGCTACAAGTAAACTTATTATCTTAGAAGGTATCTCTGGTACAGGTAAAACTTCTCTTGCCTACGCCTTAGGTAAATTCTTCTGTTTTGATTCTTCAATTATTCCAGTACAACCATCTTGGAAAGATCGTTCTGAACTTCTTGGTTACTACAATGAATTTACAAAGAAATTTAATGAAACAGAATTCTTAAAATCTTTATATATCACTACATATCGTAAAGATATTAACGTTATCGTTCTTGATGAAATGAACTTAGCGAGAATTGAATACTACTTCGCTGAATTCTTATCTGTCATGGAAATGAAAGAAAAAGAAAACTGGGTTATCGACTTAATTCCTTCTCAAGAGAAGGGTGATCCAATTCATTTAGTAGAAGGTAAACTCTATATTCCTCAAAACGTTCTCTTTATTGGAACCGCGAATAATGACGATTCTACTTTCACAATTTCTGATAAGGTCTATGACCGTGCTATTTCATTGTTCTTTGATGACAAAGGTCGTCCATTTGAAGCCCAAGAACAAGAACCATTATCTATTCCTTACGCTCAACTTGAAGCCTTATTCTCTGAAGCTAAGAAACAATACGCTATTTCTCAAGCTATGCTTGATAAGTTTGATGAACTCGACAACTTTGTTATTAAGAAATTCAAACTCGCATTTGGTAACCGTATCTTGAAACAATTAGAAACATTCGTTCCTAACTATATCGCTTGTGGTGGTTCTGAAACTGATGCGTTTGACTTTATCTTCACCAATAAGATTTTAAAGAAATTTGAATCCTTAAATATCTCCTTCCTCAAGGAAGAATTACAAGAACTCTACAATTACTTAGATAAACTCTACGGTAAAGGCAAGTTCCCAAAAGCTCAAGCTTATATTGAGAGCATGATTAAAAATAACTAATCAATGACTGATAAAGAACTCTTTAAACAATATCTAGAAAAATATGATTCTTTACAGGATCAACGTTTTTCTTTGTTGAATAAAGACATTCATAATGGTGAATTTAACTATTTAAGAATGAAGTTCAAAGGATCTTCAATCTTCAACCCAGAATGGATTTTCCGCATCGAAGATTGTATGTATGAACTCGACCGAATTGTTAATAATCCTAGAGAAGTAACAACTTCTGAAGGCTCAATTGTTCCAATTGAACTTGCTAAAAAGATTAACTATGAATCCGTCCAACATTTAGCGAGCCATTCTCAATACGTTAAAGAAGTTACTGATGAAGGTGATGTCATACCCGCTAAAATATTAGGTTTATATAATAAAGAAGAATTACATACGTATGAAAATAGATTCATTGCTACTTTCATTCGTCACCTCGTTTTATTTATTGATAAACGTTATGAATACATCAAAAAGACCATTAGTCTTGATGAAAAAGAAATCATGTACGTCAAAAACAAATCTTTAGTGGATGGTCAAGAAGTAGAAATTGAAACTAAAATCACTGTTACACGTGCTTTAGAAGATGATTTAAGTGTTGCTGCTAGAGATTACATTGAACGTATTAAGAAATTAAAAGAATATGTTGGTTATTATTATGGCTCTCGTTTTATGAAAGAGTTTAAAACCGAAAAAGATGTTAGAAGACCAATTATTATGACTAACATCTTAAGAAAGAACCCATTATATAGAAAGTGCTATGAAACTTTCCTTTTCATTGAAAGGTTTGATTCTCTTGGTGTCGCTTTCAAAGTTGATAGAGACTTCCAAGAATTTAATGAAAAAGAAAGAGATAGATTAACTAAGGTTCTTTTACCAAACCTTTTATTCTTAGAGAACACTGACAATAGTAAAATCTATAAATCCTCTAATAAAGTTTATAAACCAAAGCTTCTTCCTTCTATTGATGATGAATCTTTCTTATACGATGATTTAGTGAAAGGCCCAATCGAGTTTGTTAGAACTGATGAGGCTTACATTAAATATTTGAAAGACCGTTCTCCTATTAACTTACCAACTAATCCAAATAAGAGTGAGAAGTTATACTTTAAAGAAGAGTTTGATTTAAAAAGAGATCTCGCTAAAGAAAATGAGAGTATTGACGCTCTTTTAGCGAGGGTTAGAAGAGAAATCGAAAAGTATGAAAAGAAGGTTGAAAAGCTCATTGAAAAACGTGAAGTTGAAGAAGCCAAAATGTATGAGGAATACCTCAAAAAACTTCATGAATATGAGCAAGATATTTTAGACAAAAAACGTGCTGAAATTATCGCTGCCGCTAAAGAACACGCTAACGATATTGAAGACGAAGAATATCGCAAAAGTTTAGAAAAAGAGGCAGAATTACAGGAAAATTCCGAAAAAATCGACGAAAAAGTGGTTACTGTCTCTAATGAAGATGATCCTGAAGTTGAGCACGTAAATGCTGCTAGTGAAGACCTCTGGTTTGAGGTCAATGAAGCCGATCTTTCTAACTATGCTCCTGTTGATAACGACACTAAAGAGGAGGCTAAGAAATAATGAACGAAGAAGTCATTAAAGAAGTAGTCTCTGTCGAGCCAAAAAAGAAAAGAGAAAAGAAGAAAAAGAGTCTCGCTCGTAAGATTATTGAGTGGGTCCTCTTTGGTATTTTTGGTGCCTTCTTTGTCTTTGTTGTTGCCGGAAATATTGATGGCGAAATTCATAAAGAGCAAAACTATGGTCAATCCATTAGATTTGGTATTGGTAGCTTTATCGTTTTAACCAATTCTATGGAACCAGAAATTAAACAAGACAGCGCGATTGTTACTTATAAACAAAATTTAGATTCATTAGTCGCTGATTTCTACGCTGGACAAGCTGTCGATATCACATTTGCAAATATCAACTGTGGAGTGAACTATGTTCCTACAGATCCAAAATATAATAACTTGGTTATTGCTAACCGTGTCATGACCCATAGACTTGTGGAAGTTAAAGTTAACGAAGATGTTAGTGAAGGCAATGGAAGATATATCTTTGTTACTGCTGGTATCAACGCTGGTGGTGATCATTCTAAAGAAGGACAATACCAACTCTTTACTGAAAAACAATATTTAGGAAGAGTTAAAGTCACTAATGCTTTCTTAGGAAAAGTATTCAACTTTGTTGTCTCTCCTATAGGATTAATTGTTTTACTTCTTCTTCCTGCCGCATACTTAATTATTGTTTCTACAATCGATATTTTTAGAACAATGAAGGAATCAGAAGAAAGCAATGAAGCAATCGCTTCCGGTGATAAGTTGAAGGGTTTGAGTGAAGAACAACGCGCTCAACTAAAAAAACAACTTTTAGATGAGATGATAGAACAAAAACGAAAGGAGAAAGCTAAAGAGAATGAATCTAAAGATTAGACCATTAACTTTATACCGCTTACTCATGTGGGTGAGTTTAGGAATAATGATTATGTTCCTTGCTTTCGTCGTCGTTGCTGCAACTAGTCCGCAAATTTTTAAAGACAAGCAAGTAGTCTTCATCTTTATTTTCGCTGTCTTTGCCGCCGGCTTTGGTATTAACTTTGCTTTTTATGGATTTAGAGTTAATCATGAAAAGGCGTTTATTAATCAATTAATGATTGAAAATACCTACATGCTTGGTGAACCAACTCTTTTCTTTAACCTTGACGCCTTTAAAATTAGATTTAACCAACTAGCAAAACGTCGTACCTACGCTAAAAAAGCGAGATATGTTGTTGCCTTTACTCCTACCGCTTTAGATGTTTCTTCTAATAGAGGTAGAGATAAACTCTTAACTTCTTTAAACTTAAAACTTACTAAATTCTTAGAGACTTTCTTTGAAAGAAATACTGACACTGCTTTTGATGTTCGTAACACTGTGTTTGCTTTCTCTCGTGGAACATTCTTCTTCTGTTTGTTCTCTAATGATTCATCTTTAGTTAATAAATTAATTGCTGAAATATCTAACGAATGTTTCCGCATGGTTAACGAAGATAAGATTAAGATTTGGGTTCAACCATTCTTTGGTGTTAAACCAATGGAAAAAGACGAATCCATCGTTTCCGCGATTGAAGACGCTTTAATTGCTCGTAACCATTCTGAGAAGAACTATGAATCATTCACCTTCTTCAAGGATTCTTTCCGTGACATAGATAGTAGTGCTTCTAATAGAATTATTGAAGCTTTGGAAAAAGATGAATTCATCCCATTCTATCAACCTAAATATTCTTTAAAGGAGCATCGCTTTATTTCTTGTGAGGCTTTAGCGAGATGGAAAGCTCCTGAATATGGTTTGGTTGGTCCTGCTAAATTTATTCCTCTTGCGGAAAAGGCTGGTCTTCTTAACGCGATTGACGTTCGTATTTTCGAATTAGCGGTTAAAGATATGGGCGAAGCTCTTAAAAGAGGTAGAACTGTTTTGCCAGTTTCCGTTAACTTCTCCTTGTATGAATTCTTCTCTCGTAAATTTATTGATACGATTATGGGTACTTTAAAGAAATATGATGTCCCACCTCACTTACTTGAAATTGAAATTACTGAGACTACATCTCAAGCAAATAAATTCTTATCACTTTCTGTGATTAAGAGACTTAAATCCTACGGTATTCGTGTTTTAATGGATGACTTCGGTGTTGGTTATTCTCAAATTGAGAACATTCGTCAAATTCCTTTTGATGCGATGAAGATTGACAAATCTTTCACTGACCGCATTTTAACTGACACGAAGACTGCCTCTATTGTTAAATACCTTGTTGAACTTGCTCATATCAACAATATGGAAGCAATTATTGAAGGTGTTGAAACCAAGGAACAAGTCGATTTGTTACGTAAATATCATATCGACACGATTCAAGGTTTTTACTATTCTAAACCTCTACCAGTAGAAGAATATAACACCCTTCTTAAGGATGAAGCTGATGCGAAAGGAGTTAGAAAATGATTGTAATTGTTGGCGAAACCCATGATGACGTTCTTTACTTTGACTCTGTTTTAGCAAATCGAAGAGAAGAAACAATTTTAGGCAAATACAAAGTATCCATTGGGACCATTTTCTCTCAAGACGCTTTAATTGCTTATAACTTATATACTTCTTCTTTAGCGAGCGCTTTCCTAATGAATATCATTGATAACTATATTGTTGATTTAGTCATTTCAGTTGGCCGCTGCATGAGTGTTTCTGACAAGATCAAAAACGGCGATATTGTCGTGTCCACTAAAGTGATAGACGCAAATGTTGATTTAACAATGTTTGGTGATGTTGCTATGGCCCAGGTCCCAGGATTTGATCGCACTTTCCACGTTCAAGATGACATCTTAGGTTACATTGAAAAAGGTTTACAAAGACGTATCTCAATTAACTACCATAACGCAGTATTTTTATCCACTAATAATATGTCGAAAGAGATGTGTGATTTCCTCGTAGACAGGAAGGAAGTCTACTCAATTACCAAAGATTTGATTGTTATTGATCAAAATTCTGCTGGTGTTGCTTTAACCTCAATGCTTAAAGAAGTTCCTTTCATTGTTGTTAAAGTTGCCGAGAATAATCTTGCTGTCGCGAATAACTTAGATTCATATTCTGATGTTCTTTCAAAATATATCGATTTAGGAAAGGCTGTCGTTTCTACGATTAACGATATTAGTAGAAGCGACATCTTAGAAGGAGAATAATATGGCGAATAGAAAAAAGGGTCTTCTTCAATCTTATAAGAGATATATTCTTGTTCCAGCGATTACTGTGGCGTTTGTCGTTACTGCAACGATTGTTTTACTTACCTTATACGCCTACACTCAATCTACCCCATTAATTATTATTTTTAGTGTCATCGCCGCCTTAACATTAGGCTTATATATTGTTTTCTATGTCCATCTTTCTAGAAAATTAAGAGCGACATTTTATAAACAACTATATGAAACTACTTATACAAATATTAATAAGATTAAGAATAATGACGTTAACCTTGTTGATTATGGCGAAAGTGATATCAAAGAAATTCAAATGCTTAATAAAGCAACCTCTGATATTAGAACTAAACTTCAATCATCTTATTTAGTACTTAAAACACCTGATTACTCTAATATCAATCTTGTTTATGTTGATAAAGAAAAGTCTTTAATTACTTACCGTAGCTTTAAAGATAATATCTCTAACATTATTTTCGTATCTCAATCCTTCAGAAACGTCATCTTAGAAGTCTATTTTGATTTCCCTGAAGGAGCATGTATTTCTGAAAAAGACCGTGTTAGATTGCTCGATTTATATCGCGAAGCCTTTAAAGAACATGAAAGAGTGTTATATATGTTCGCGGAAGATTATAAGTCATTTATTATTTATATTCCGGTTATCGATTCCTTTGCAGAAATCAAAGAGAAACTCAACTTTGTAGTCACTAATTCATCTTTAATGGTTAGAGATGAGCGTGGTATTAAAAACATCCTCGCTAAATACGCGATGGTGGCCTATCCATACTCCAATGAAGATATGATTTTAGGCGACTTAAAAGACGCAAAACGTCAAAATAAACCATTCAATTTATATTTACCAGCTCGTTATAAATCAAATGTTGGCACTAGTTTGATGACTAACACCTCCATGAATCTTAATTACACCTCAAAGATTGTTAACGCTTTGAGCGGGCTTGATTATTCTGCCGTCAATAATGAGAAAAACTTCGCTCTTCTTAAAATGGTGTTTGAAGCCATCTCTAATTTTATCGATGCTGATGAAGTCGGGGTTATTGCTTATAATGATTCCTTAGATTCTTATTATCCATATGTCTCTATTAGTAAGACCGGTTTATTTAGTGAACACGAAATCAAAAAAGATTTCGTTGAAAAGCTTGGCAACTTTGTTGATGCAGATGATGTTTATTATTTCTCTTGTAGAAAACACGCGAATATTGGCTTACAACAAACTCTAGGTTTATATGGTATTCAAAGTGGCATTTATTACGTTATTAGAAACCTCGAAAATAACAAAGTTGAAGCGATTGTCTATACCTTTAATCGTGACCGTGACTTAGAACTCAATACTTATTTAAGAGAGACTTTCCTTGTTATCTCCTTAAGAATTGAAAACTATTTTGAAAAACGTGAAATCGCAGATTACGCAGACGCGAAAGAAACTGAGAATGAAAGCATCCTCGCTTTAGCGAATATGTTTGTCTATCACGTTGACGATGACTATAACATCACTTACTTGTCTAAAAACGTGAAGAATATTTTCCCACGTATTCACGTTGGACAAAAGTGTTACGCTGCGATGTTTGGTATTGATCGACGTTGTAAAGATTGTCCATTTGCTACTAAGAAGAAGAAATATTTTGAAATTGGAAATAACAAATATGAAGCTTCCATGACTCTATCCGATCGAAAAGATGATGATAATGTTTTATTAATCAAACATTTCAAACAAGATGAACTTTTAGGTGATTTATATCAAGAAGACTTCTTAATTTACTCATATAAATCATTATTTAATGCGATTAAGAATGAATACGTGAGCAGTGCGCATGGATATGTGTTACTTCTTTCTATTGATAACTATGAAGAAATCTTAAAGAAACTTGGTAGTGAAGGATATAGTTATCTCATTAGAGATTATGTTCGTAATATTAAGAATTATCTCCAAACTGATGATATCTATTATTACAATCCTTCCACTTTAGCGGTCCATCTCCCATCTATTGGACATAAAGACATCATTACTAAGATTGAAAATATTTATCCTTTAAGTAAGGCTAATTATTATGACAATAAAGATTTAGCGAAGATGAATATTACTTATCTTCCTATCGGTTATCCTCGTGGATACGCGCAGGCAGAAGACTATTTTAGACATATGTCTGATTTCTATAGAGGTAAACACGAAAAGAATAAAGACTTTATCTATTTCGCAGATTACCCAATTGAAAGAAGTGCTTCTAAACGCGAATTCATGATTAGCACCCTTGAAAAAGAATTCTCTGGTCATAATTCTACATCTATGAACCTTCAACCAATCGTTAGAGCAAAAGATGGCCATATCTTTGGTGCTGAAATTCTCTTACGTATCGCTGACGCTCATAGAAATGTCTTCTTCAACGCTCAAGAGATTTCCCATATTGCTGAACAAGAAAAGAAGACTGGTATGATCACCGAATCCATCATCAACTTCATTGGTACGATGTATAAAGAATATGGTAATAACATCTTTAAGATTAATAAGTTCAACCGTATTGCGATTAACATTGACCAAACTTATCTTGATGATAAAGAACTTCTCGCTAAGCTTGTCGCTCTTTGTGAAGAGAACAACCTTCCAAATGGATTCGTATCTCTTGAAATTCCTGAAGATCTCATTCCTGAAAACAAAGAAAAGATCAAAATTCTTGCTTCTCAACTTGAGAAATATAAGATTCTCTTCTCTTGCGATAGGTATATTGGCCAATACGTTGATATTGAAGAATTATCATATCTCGGCTTTAAAGAAGTTAAGATTGCTAGAGACATCATCCTAGCGATTGACACCGACCAAGTTAAATATGGTGCGCTTAAAGAAATCGTTAACGCTGCTAAACAACTTGGCATTAGCTTAGCCGCTGTTGGTGTGGAAAACGAAACACAACTCAAAATGCTGAGAGAATTAGACGAAGAAATGATGGTACAAGGTTACTACCTCTACAAGCCTCTTACTAGAGCAGACCTCATTACAGCCCTCATCTCTTACACCAAATAAAGATTATTGGAGGATAACAAATCCTCCTTTCTTTTGCTTCTTAAAACGAAAGAAGCCATTTATATTTATTTTTCTGAATATATAAAGAAGGATAAAAAAAGCAGCGTTCTCGCTGCTCTAATAACTTTGAATTATTATTTTTCCAAATCTTTGAGAAGTTCTTTTTTGAGGGCTTCTTTTTCTTCTTCGGAAAGATCGTTGACTGTGATTGCTTGTCTCTTGGTTGATTTCTTAATGTAGATAACAAGTCCAATAATGTTAGCTGCTAAGACAACGAATAGTGGGATGACAAATGCATAACCATAAACGTTGATGTGTGCTGCTAGATATGGGAACAAGCCTTCACCTTTTGCGTAGACAGCAATTTGTTCCGGAGTCTTACCCATAATATGTGAGAGCATCACGATATGGACAACAAATAGGAATGTAACGACAGCAAAATCAAGAACGCCGATAGCAATCCAAAGTATTTTCTTCTTATTCATAACTGTTATTTTATTCTAACTCCCAATTATAATCAATAATTAGTTCATTATTGAACCATTGTAGCAAACTGCGTCTTTACCGTTCGCTTTCGCTTTATATAGATATTCATCAACCATTTTCATCTCTTCTTCAAAGACAAATGTTTTGATATTTCTCATTAATAACCCACCTACAGAAATGGTGACATTGTTTTTTGGCGCACCTTCAGGAGCGGTGATATCAAGTGAAGAAATTGATTTATGGACTTTCTGTAAATAAATAGGGGCTTTCGAAGGATCATCAAGCTCAAAGAAGAGTAAAAACTCTTCTCCACCATAACGGAAAAAGTCTAGATTAGGTGAGACAAACTCTCTTCTAATCGCATCACAAATAGATTTCAAACAATAGTCGCCACCTAAATGGGAAAATTGATTGTTGTATAGACGGAAATCATCGATGTCAAATAGGACGATTAAAAGGTTAACATTTTCCTTATTTTCCCATCTTGATTTGTTATCCCTCAAAAACTCATTTAAGGCGTGACGATTTTTACAGTGTGTTAAGGCATCGTAGTACGCTCTATTGTGAAGTCTTTCGTTTTCTAAAGTTTCTCTATATTTTTGACTTTCAGCATAGAAAAGTAGAGCGATAATCGCATAACACCCAAATGGGAAAATAGACGCGAACATGATGTAGTAATGTATTGCTTTCATACTGTGTATTTGCATACAGTAGATGGCTATAACGATCATGATAATCGATGTGCTGATATCAAGTAGAGCAGCGTCTAACCAATACATTGGTTGGATAAGCAAAAGCACAGCAATAAAAATGATTGACGCTGATAGAGTGTCTGTGACAGTGGTGAAACCCATTTGAGCGTCAGAGTACATCGCCATCAACATGTAGTTTGCACAAGCAAAGAATAAGATATCGGCGGCGATTCTTATTAAAACAATTGCTTTCTTATCACTTTTGACAAATCTAGAAGTGATAATTAAGACTGATGAAATGAATGTCCCTATTAATAAGGACAATAATCCCCCAAAAGCGTAAGCGCCGTATTTAGCGACGAAATGGCCTTCGGAAGAAATGTGCATGAAAACAAATAACGCCGTCATCAAAACAAGTAAGACTAAACTGGTTATCAAGTAAATTGTTGATAGAGATATCGCTAAATTATCTTTGATGTTCTTAATGTCTTTTTTTGTATAATGCTTTGTTTTGATAAGACGAGATAGTAATAAAAAAGATAAAGAGTCTTTGTTTCTGAGTTCCATAATTTATAAATCATTATAAATGCTTTCATTCAAATAAAGCAAATCACGATAATTTTAATATACTAGTATATTAATTTATGACAATGTTGAATACATAACTTTTATTTCTTAGAATAAGAGAAATAAATAATTATTCTTTTTACAACATCAGGTATTTTTATGTATTCGTTAGTATCAGTTCTTTCGTTAGTTATATTGCTAGTCTTAAACTTCGATGTCCTTTTTAATAAGGATTTTCGTGCTAATAACACAAGAGCATTAAAGGCATATAGATTCTTCTTGATATCATTATCTTTATTTTACGTGTGCGATTTGTTGTGGGGTTATTTAGATCCTTTAGAAAACAAGATTTATGTAACAATTGACACCGCAGTCTTCTTTATACTTATGTCGCTCACACTTTTCGCCTTTACAAACTTTGTTGTGAAGTTTGTTTCTGGCGGTAAGATTTTCACAAATATTTTATTCTATTTCGGCTTAGCCTTCTTTGTGATGGGTACAATCGTAGTTATTGTTAATTTCTTCCATCCAATCTTGTTCACATACGAATCATCTACTTATGCTGTTAATGCTGGAAGATATATATTCTATGGAATTCAAAACATTGCCTTCTTCCTTGTTACAATTTTTGCTTTGGTTCGTGCCTTACAAACAAAAGGATACAAAAGAGGCCAGTTCTTTACGCTTTTCTTTGTCGGTATTGTTATGACTGTTACCATTGCCGCACAGATATATTTCCCACTTTTTCCATGTTACGCAATCGGTTGTTCGTTGGGTACTGTTCTTATTTATTCTTTCATCGTCGTTTCAACAAAAACGCAACTTGCTGAAGAGTTATATGAAAGTAAATCAAGAGAAGAAGCTCAACAAAAAGTTATTTCTGCGACAAGAGAACTTGCCTATGTTGACCCTCTTACTGGAGTAAAGAACAAGCACGCCTATGTCGAAGTTGAAATTGGCTTTGATGGATTAATTCATGACAAAAAAATTAGCAATTTCGCCCTTCTCCTTTTCGACCTTAACGATTTAAAGAAAATCAATGACTTATATGGCCATGACAAAGGTGACATATATATCAAGAAATCTTGTGAAATGATTAAACAATATTTCCCAAATACAATCATCTACCGTTATGGTGGTGATGAATTTGTGGTTATTCTTCAAGGCAAAATTTACGACCAAAGATTCAAACTTATACAAGAATTTAATCACGCTGTGGAAAACAACATCGGTAAAGACGAACCAGTTATTGCAGTGGGATTCTCTGATTTCTTAAAAGACAAAGATAATACTTTGAGAACGGTTTTCTTACGTGCTGATGAAAGAATGTATGGAAGAAAGAGAAGATTAAAGGATCTTCAAAATAATAATAACCAAGGTGAAGAAGTTGTTAATAAATCCACTGGTGGTGTCTCTTTAATGACTTTACGTCATGAACTCTATGAAATGTTCTACCATAGTAGTGCGGTTTCTCTTGTTGATATGCTTAACGGCTCATCTTGTGATGAAATAGTTGAATTTGATATTAAGCACGACACCTTCAAACAGTTCTATCACGTTGAAGGAAAATACTTCGTTCCTGCTGTGGATTTATCATATAGAGATTTATTAGATTTCACTTATAAATACATCATTCATCCAGATGATCGCGGAACATATATGGGATTGATGCAAATCGAAGGATTCTTTGAAAGATTGCAAAACGCCAGAATCCCTAACTTTGATTTTGCGCACTTCCGTTATAAGCTCCAAGACGGTACGTATCGTTGGGTTGAACAAGTAGTTATCGCGGGTGATGAATTTGGTATTCCTGAAGGAATGTTTAGAATGTATGTCTTTGACATTCATAACATCAAATCACGTCAGCTTGGGAACATCAGTGATGTGAATAATGCTGTCTCAATTGGTAGAGACCCACTCACCTCTTTAAGAACTAGTAAAGAGTTCATCAAAGCGTCCGAAAAAAAGGTTTCTTCTAACCCTGATAAGACATATTGCTTACTCGCGATTGATATTGAACACTTCAAATTATTTGATGAGTGGTTTGGTAGAGAAAAGGGTAATCTTTTACTCGCTAATATGGGTGCGGAATTAGGTGAGTTTGAGAAGAACAACGACGCAGTATGCGGCTATTTTGGTGCTGATGACTTCACTATCTTAATGGAATATGACGCTGATAAGATTCAATATTTGTATGATAGAATTCATGAGCTCATTAACTCCTTCGGTTTATCTACAGGCTTCTTACCTGCATTAGGTGTTTCTATCATTGATAAAGATATGTCGGTTGTTGACGCTTTTGACCGCGCAACCATCGCTGTTAATAAAGCTAAACAAGATATTAAGAATAGAATTGTTACCTATAATATTGAAATGCAATTCTTAGTGGAACACGAACACTTAGTTCTTACTAATTTCATTCACGCTCTTCAAAATGATCAAATTACATTCTACTTACAACCACAATGTAATATCAAAGATGGTAAGATTGTTGGTGCTGAGGCTCTTGCTCGTTGGTGTAAACCAGATGGCACGATTATCGCTCCAGGTGAATTTGTTCCAGTATTAGAAAAATACGGATTTATTACTGACCTTGACAAAGTCATTTGGGAAAGAGTTATTAAATGGACCAAAGAATTTATTGACGCTGGTCATAAAGTTGTTCCTATTTCTTTAAATGTTTCTCAAATTGATGTTCTTAATATTGATATTGATAAGTTCTTGAAAGAACTTTGTCAAAAATATGGACTTCCAACTAAATATATCAAAGTTGAGATTACCGAATCTGCATACGCGAAAAACACAAATAACGTTGATAAATTAGTAAAACAATTGAAGGCTGATGGATTTATGATCCTTCTTGATGATTTTGGAAGTGGTTATTCCTCTCTCAACATGCTTTCTGCTCTAACTATTGATGCAATTAAGTTAGATGCGAAGTTCTTACAAATCAAAGACGAAACATATAAACGTAGTATTCATATCTTAGAGTCCGCAATTAATATGGCTAAGACTATGGCGTTACCGATGATTGTTGAAGGTGCTGAAAAGAAAGAACAAATCGATTTCTTAAGAGAATTAGGTGTTGATTTCATTCAAGGCTATTATTTCTATAAACCAATGCCTATTAAAGATTTTGAAGCACTTATTTCTAAAGAAAATATCATTGACACTAAAGGTTTAACCGTTAAACTTAACGACCAATTTAGAATCAGAGAGTTCTTGGATAAGAATATCTATTCTGACTCCATGCTTAATAACATTATAGGCGCGGTTGCTATCTATTCCTTAAGAAAGAATCATGTTGATATCGTTAGATACAATCAACAATTTTATGAAACTGTCAACGTCCCTGATTTTGTTGAAAAATTAGAAAATATTGAAATTACGATGCCAGAAGAAGATAGTCCACTTCTTATAGAGGCCCTTAAAGAGGCCAAAGCAAATAAACTCACCGGCGCTTCTAAAGTATTAAGATTTTACCGCGCTAATGGAGAACTAACATCGTTTGATATGCATTTCTATTACATCGGAATTAAAGAAGGAACTGATCGTTTCTATGGTGCTTGTGTAGATGTAAGTGAACTAGTTGATCATGAAGAAGGAAGAGATTTAATCAGAAAATATTCCTCTGACAATATTATCTTTATTAAGAGAATTGATAATAAGTGGTCATATTTAGTAGTTAGCCATGCCTTAAGTGACTTAGTTGGATTAAGTCCTCTTGAGCTTCAAGAAGAACTCAATAATGGCAAGTTTGTTCATCGTATCACACCTCAAAAAGACATTAAAGACTTCATGAAAATGGTGGAAGAAACGGTTGATGAACATCCTAACTACAATAAAGTGTTCACTGTTCTTAATAATGAACGCAAGAAACTTAAGATAGAAGTTGAAATCAAATATGTCGGCAATGAGAGTAATAACATCAAGTACTTGTTAAGAACTCGCTTGGTCGAAAAAGAGCATGATTAAGTTCATGCTTTTTTCTTCTATAAATGATATTTATTGAAAATCAATTAAAAAGTGTTAAAGTAAATGTGTTGATGAAACTTATATATAGAATTCACATATAAACGTTTTTTGTTGCGACAAAATCCTTTTTTGTGTGTTTAGGAGGAAAAAATGTATAAGAGTGAATATTTAAACAGACTTCTTAAAGAAGTTAAAGAGAAATACGGTAACGAAAAAGAATTCGTCGCCGCGGTTGAAGAGTTTTTTGATTCTATGGATTTCTTAGTGGAAAAAGATCCAAAGATTGAACAATACTCAATTCTTGAAAGATTAATTGTCCCTGAAAGAGTAATCCAAATGAGAGTACCATGGGTTGATGATTCTGGAAAGATTAGAGTTAATACAGGTTATCGTGTTCAATTCAATTCGGCTATTGGCCCATATAAAGGTGGTATGAGATTCCATCCATCGGTTAACCTTTCAATTTTAAAGTTCTTGGGTTTTGAACAAACCTTCAAGAACAGTTTAACTGGTCTCCCTATGGGAGGTGGTAAAGGTGGTGCGGACTTCGATCCACGTGGAAAAAGTGACGCGGAAGTGATGAGATTCTGCCAATCCTTCATGAGTGAATTATATCGCCATATTGGACCAGACACTGATGTTCCTGCTGGTGACCTTGGTTTTGGTGCTCGTGAAGTTGGTTATATGTTTGGCTACTACAAGAAACTCCGTGATGAATGGAGTGGTGTCTTTACTGGTAAAGGCATCTCTTATGGTGGTTCCTTGGCTAGACCAGAAGCAACAGGTTATGGCTTACTTTATTACGCTAGAGAAATGTTAAAGACCTATTACAACACTGATTTCAAAGGTAAGAAAGTCATTATTTCTGGCTGCGGTAAAGTCGGTGGCATGGCAGCCGAAAAAGCCAATCAATTAGGCGCTATCCTAGTAGGTATGAGCGATATTGATGGCTATGTATGTGATCCAAACGGATTAGATGTTCCATACATTGTTGAACTTTCCAAACAAAAAGGTATGTTCTCAAAAGAATATGCTTCCACCCATAAAGGCGTTAAATTCGTTGAAGGACCTAGAGGTTTATGGTCCGTTCCATGTGATATTGCTTTACCATGCGCTACACAAGGTGAAATCGCTCTTAAAGAAGCTGAAGAACTTAAAAAGAATGGCTGCTTCATGTTAGTGGAAGGCGCAAATATGCCTACAGACGTTGAAGCAATTAGATATTTCAATACACATGATGTTTTATTTGCTCCTGGCAAAGCCAGTAACGCGGGTGGAGTCGCTGTCAGTGGTCTTGAAATGAGTCAAAACGCAATGCACTTAAGCTGGACATTTGAAGAAGTTGATCAAAAGTTAGAAGAGATTATGAAGAAAATCTTTAAAGCGTGTCATGATACAGCGGTTAAATTTGGTCAACCTCGTAACCTCGCTTTAGGGGCAAATATCGCAGGCTTCTTAAAAGTCTATGACGCGATGCTTGCTCAAGGAGTGTGTTAATGATTAAAACAATTAAGAGCCCCCATATTTATCTTCCTAAACAAAGTGTAGATATGTCTAAGTATGCGGTTATCGCATGCGATCAATACACCTCTAATTTAGTATATTGGGATTCTTTAAGCGAATATGTTGGTGATAATGTTTCTACGCTTCATATGATTTATCCTGAGGCGTATTTAGAAACCACTAATAACGATGAATATATCGCTAACATCAATAAGAACATTGCCCATTATTTAGATAATGGTGACCTTGTTGATATTGGAGAATGTTTCATTTTAGTGGAACGTGTCACTTCCTTTAATGTCCGTCGTCTTGGCTTGGTCTTAGCGGTGGACTTAGAAGATTATTCTTTTGAAAAAGGAAATAAAGCAAGAATTAAGGCTAGTGAAGCGACAATTGTAGAACGCATACCTCCTAGATTAAAAATCAGGAAGAACGCTCCTATTGAATTACCTCATATCCTTGTCTTATTTGATGACAAAGAAAAGAGTATCGTTGAAGAACTTTACGCGAATAGAGATAACTTAGAAAAAGTCTATGACTTTGAACTAAATAAGGATGGTGGTCATATCCGCGGCTACAAAGTGAGTAACACTAACGAAGTAATCGCGAAATTTGACGCTCTATTCAACAAAAACGGTAATGGACTACTATTTATCGTTGGAGATGGAAATCACTCCTTAGCGACCGCAAAAGCGCATTGGGATTTAATTAAAAAAGATCTTAACGAAGAAGAGAAAGTAAATCACCCTGCTAGATACGCTCTAGTGGAAGCTAATAACTTATATGATGAGGGTATTATTTTTGAACCTATTCATCGTGTCTTATTTAATGTTGATGATTCCTTTATTGATGAACTTTCTAAGATTAGTGAAGGAGAGTTTGAAACATACATTTATTCAGCTAAAACTGGAAAGAAAGCCTTTAAAATGACTAAAAACGCTCCTCAAGCGTATAAGCGTATTCAATCATTTTTAGATGAATATATGTCCAAACATAAAGAAGTTAAAATCGACTTCATTCATGATGAGGACGAATTACTTTCTGTGACTGATAAAAATACTAATTCAGTCGCGATTAAAATGCCGGCGTTGACTAAAGATGATCTCTTTGATTACATCGCTGGTGATATGGTGCTCCCAAGAAAATCTTTCTCGATGGGGCACGCTAATGAAAAAAGATATTATTTAGAAGCCAAAAAGATAACGAAATAAGGAGAATATTTATGGCAAGAATTTATAACTTTTCCGCTGGTCCAGCAATGCTTCCTGAAGAAGTATTAAAAGAAGCCGCTGAAGAAATGCTTGATTACCGTGGATGTGGTATGTCCGTCATGGAGATGAGCCATCGTTCAAAAGTCTATCAACAAATCATTGATGAAGCAGAAGCTGATTTACGCGAATTAATTGGTATTCCTGAAAATTACAAAGTGCTCTTCCTTCAAGGTGGTGCCACTCTTCAATTTGGAATGATCCCAATGAATTTGATGACCGTTAATAAGAAAGCGGACTACATCAACACTGGTGTTTGGACTAAAAAGGCGATTCAAGACGCCAAATTATTTGGCGAAGTAAGAGTCATCGCTAGTAGTGAAGACAAACAATTTAGTTACATTCCTTCAATGAAGGATTTGAAAATTAATGAAGACGCTGATTACGTCTATATGTGTGATAACAACACCATCTATGGAACTAAATTCAAGGAATATCCAAATACTGGTAAAATTCCACTCATTTGTGACATGAGCTCATGTTTTTTAAGCGAGCCTATCGATGTTCGTAAATTTGGCATGATTTACGCCGGAGCACAAAAGAACGTTGGTCCTGCAGGTGTTACCATCATTATTATCCGTGATGATTTAGTGGAAAGAAGCAAAGAACTTCCTCTTCCAGTGTATTTAAGATACGCTCCACATGTGGAAAATGGTTCTATGTATAACACCCCACCAACCTATGGTATCTATATTTGTGGCAAAGTCTTCAAATGGTTACTCAAAAATGGTGGCCTTGAAAAACGTAGACAAGTTAACGAAGAAAAAGCCAAGATTTTATATGACTATTTAGACAATTCTAAATTCTATAAAACCACAGTTCAAAAAGATTCTCGTTCATTAATGAACGTTACCTTTAGAACTCCAAGCGATGAACTTGACGCTGAATTCTTAGAAGGCGCAAAGAAATATAAATTCACCAACTTAAAAGGTCATAGATCCACTGGTGGCTTAAGAGCGTCTATTTATAACGCTATGCCTATTGATGGTGTTAAAGCCCTTGTTAAATATTTGAAAGAATTTGAAGAGGCTCATAAATAATGGAAAGAAATGTTTATTGTTTAAATAAAATATCTCCTGTTGGCCTAAAAACAATGTCTAAAAACTACAAAGTAGTTGATGCTTTAGATGATAAAGTTTCTGCTATTTTAGTTAGAAGTGCGGCAATGCATGAAATGGAACTTCCAGAAAGTGTTTTATGTGTTGCTAGAGCGGGTGCTGGAGTTAACAATATCCCATTAGACAAATTTGCGGAAAAAGGTATCGTTGTTTTTAACACTCCTGGTGCTAACGCTAATGCTGTTAAGGAATTAACTATCGCAATGATGCTTTTAGCAGCAAGAGACCTTAGAGGCTCAATGGAATGGGTAAAAGCTAATAAAGAAGATCCTGATATTAATAAAACCATGGAAAAGGCTAAAGCTGCTTATGCTGGAACTGAAATCATGGGTAAGACTTTAGGTGTTATTGGTTGCGGTGCGATTGGTGCTTTAGTAGCAGACGCTGCTAGTAAACTTGGTATGAAAGTTATTGCTGTCGAACCAAGTAATGCAACAAGAGAAAGAAATGCATCTTTATTAGAAAACGTTAAATTCGTTGAATATGATGAATTATATCGTGACAGTGATTATATCACTGTACATGTCCCACTTTTAGACGCAACAAGAGGCATGCTTAATGCTGCTGCTTTTAGCAAAATGAAAGATGGTGTCATTATTATTAATGCAGCTAGAGACGCTCTAGTTAATGATTCCGATTTAGAAGAAGCGATTAAATCTGGAAAAGTAAGAAAATATGTTACTGATTTCCCAAACGCCAAGACCGCTAATATGGAAGGCGTTGTCGCTATTTCTCATTTAGGTGCTTCTACTGAAGAAGCAGAAGACAACTGTGCCAAAATGGCGGTTTCACAAATTGAAAATTATTTAGAAAACGGTAATCTAATCAATTCTGTGAACTTCCCAAGTTTATCTTTAGGTGCTAAGCATGGCATGAGAGCGGTTGTTTTACATAAAAACGATCCAGAAATATCTGCAAAGATCTTAAAAGAACTTAATTCATCAAATTATGTTTCTGGTGTTAAAGGTAATTTTGGCGCTATTGTTGCTGATGTAGCAAAAGAACCAGGTGATTTATTAAAGATTCCTGGAGTTATTAAAGTTTATTTAGCTAAATAGTTATTAAACAAACTAAAAGAGGTTCACATCGAACCTCTTTTTTAATACATAGTATTAACGGATAATAGTGCCGCTTTTCTCTTCAAACGCTAATGCAGCATTTTCTAACGCTGCAATGATTGCGGTTTTACCTGGACAGCGAGTTAAGAATTTAACGCAAGCATTAACTTTTGGATACATACTTCCTTTTGCGAAGTAATCTCCTTTTAAGTATTCTTTGATTTCGCTTAATTCAACTTTACCAAGTTTTTTCTCATCTGGCTGTTTGTAATTAATGCAAACATTATCAATAGCAGTAAGAATTACCAAGTAATCTGTACCCACTAATTCTGCGACTAATGCTGAAGCATAATCTTTATCAATAACAGCTGCAACACCTTCTAATTTGTTTCCTTCTTTAATTACTGGGATACCGCCTCCGCCAGCGCATATTACAACATCGCCATTTTTAACTAATGTTGTAATGATTTCTTTTTCTTCGATGTCGATTGGAAGTGGTGAAGGAACTACTCTTCTATATCCTCTTCCTGCATCTTCTTTCATTGTGTAACCTTTTTCCTTAGCAACAATTTCGGCTTCTTCTTTTGACATGAAAGAGCCTACTGGTTTTGTTGGATTTTGGAAAAGCGGGTCGTTTTTGTCGACTAAAACCTGACTAACAATGGTTGCAACGTTTCTTTTAATACCTTGTGATCTTAATTCATTTTGCAAGGCATTTTGAAGGTGAAAACCAATATATCCTTGGCTCATTGCTCCACATTCTGGGAAAGGCATATCTGGAACACCTTTAGCTTCTGTGAAAGCGTTATTGATCATACCAACTTGTGGTCCATTTCCGTGGACAATAACAACTTCATGACCATCTTTCATTAATTTAACAATGTATTTAGCAACATTGCTTACTAGCAATCTTTGTTCTTCAGCATTATTACCTAAAGCATTGCCACCTAAACTGACGACATATCTCATACTATCAATCTCCTGTTTCCAAAATAACTATATCATTTTTGAATTATTAGACAACAATTATTCTCTAAAAGAGATTAATAATATACAATAATAGTGCATGTATCCTAATTTATTTGGTATTAATGGGTTTTCAATGGTAGTAATGATCTTTATTGGGGTCATTGCTGCTACAGTTTTATTATTCTTTTTTCTAAAAAAACAAGGAGTTCCGAAATCTTCTTTCTTAGATATGCTCATAGTTATTGTTGGAACGATGCTAATGGGTATAATTGGAACCATTTTATTTGAAAATATGTATGAAGCAATCAAGGCCGCAATTTACCATACAATTCCAAAATGGACATGGGGTATGACATTCTATGGTGGACTCATATTTGGAGTTCCAACATTCATTTTAATATATAAGTTTTATTATTTGAGACATAACGATCCTGTTATGAAACATGTTTTAGTCATTGCTCCAGCATGTATCTCTTTGGGTCATGCTTTTGGAAGAATCGGATGTTTCTTATCTGGGTGTTGTTATGGCATAGAAACCGATAGCAACATTGGTGTTTTGTTCCCTGGACACACTCACAAAGTTTTACCAACTCAACTTATTGAATGTGTGTTCTTGTTCCTTCTTGCAGCATTACTAATTTTCACTGCATTTAAGTGGAATTTTCTTTATAATTTCATAATTTATCTCAGTTTTTACGGGATATTTAGATTTATTATTGAATTTTTCCGAGGTGATGAAAGAGGACAACTAAGAGGACTATCTCCTTCACAATATATATGTATAATTGCTGTTTTAATTACAGTTCCTCTTTACTTCTATTTGAAGAAATATTTCGCCACGAGATTGGAGAGTGAAGCACAATGAAATTTAGATTCTTAGACATTCTCTTGTTCGCACTTTTATTTATCTTTATTAACTCATTTCCTGTTGATTTATTTAATATTAGCTATCTTTATCAACTAATAATTAAGATTGGACTAAGATTTTTACTAGTTTTATACTACATTTACATATTATGGTCTAATAGAATTAATATTTTTAAGTTTGCAAATTATAGGAGAGGTTTGCTTTTTCTTCCATTTATTGTAATTTGCTTTTCTAACTTAATTGCGTGTGGAATTAGCGGTTCTAAATTAGGTGTTGGATCATCTTCAACTATCATCATTTTAATTACTATTTATCATCTATTTGGAGTGATGTGCGAGGAGTTTCTTTTTAGACTATTTATTCAAAATTCATTGGTAAATTCCTCTAGTTTAAAAAGAATTTTTGGTTCTGCCGCTATCTTTGCGCTCTTCCATTTATTGAACATGGTTAACGTTTCTTCGGTTGACGCTCTTGTAAATGTTCTCATCCAGGTTGTGTATGCTTTTGGTCTTGGACTAGTTCTTGCTTTCATTTACGAATACACTTATTCAATCCCTCTATGTATTGGATTCCATTTCATCTTTAATTTCTTCAATCTTGTATTTGTAGAAAACATTTATTCTGTTTATATGACTGATCAAGCTAAATATCTTACGGCGATTGTTGTTGGAGTCGCTGCAGCAATATATGGCGTGATCCTATATTTCTTTATATTGAATAGAAACGAAAAATATTTTAGCGAGTAGTCATCATACTATATTTTGGTTTTGTTGATTTATCAACACTTTCAAAATATAATTTTAATGATGGTCGACGGAATAATTCTTGCTGGAGGAAAATCCACCAGAATGAACACCAATAAGATGTTATTAGAAATTAATGGACATCCTCTTTTATGGCACACAATTCAGAGTATGAAACCATTTGTGAATCGTATTGTAGTTGTTACTGGAAGATATGACAAAGAGATTCGAGATGCTTTAAAAGACGAAGGTGTCTATTTCGTTTTCAACCCTGACTATGAGAAAGGAATGTTTTCTAGTGTTCTTACTGGAGTGAGTTCTGTTTCTAATGATTTTTTATTGATTCCTGGCGATTGCCCATTCGTAAAGGAGAGTACTTATAGAAAAATTCTTAATGGTACTGGTGATATTAGAGTGGTTTCTTATAATGGTAAAGATGGGCACCCTATTTATATATCTAAAAGATATATTTCTGAACTCTTAAACTGCGGATTAGATAATAATCTAAAAATGTTTCGTGATAGCAAAAACTATGAGATAATAAATGTGGAAGACGAAAATATCTTAATAAACATTAACAATGTTTTTGATGTTGAAGACATAAGTATTAAAGAAAGGAAATGATAGTATGAAAGTTAATGAATACTACCGTCCATCTTCTTTAGAAGATGCGTATAAGAAACTTCAAGAAGACCCTCGAAACATGCTTCTTGCTGGTGGCCTATGGATTAAGAAAATGGGATTAGCCACCAATTGTTTAATTGATTTATCTTCACTCAGTTTAAATAGGATTGAAGACAAGCCAAATGAAGTAATAGTAGGAAGTATGGTTACTCAAAGAGATTTTGAAAATTCACCTATTATTAAATCTTTATATAATGGCTCTATTGCCTTTGCGGTTAGAGAAGTTATGGGAGTTAATTTCCGCAATTTAGCTACTGTGGGTGGATCAATCATGGGTAGATATACCTTCTCAGATGTTATTTGTGGACTTCTTCCATATGACGTTAAATTAGAATTCTATCCAAAACAGGAAATGTCTTTAGAAGACTATTTAAACTATAAAGGTAAGCTAAACGCTATCTTGGTTAATATTCACATCAAGAAAGGAATGGGCAAAGGTTACTTTAAAAAAGTAAAGACTACTGCTCTTGATTTCCCAATCATTAATTTTGCAATTAGTAAAGTTGATGGAAAATATTCTATCGCTGTTGGATCTAGACCTATGGTGGCCTCTTTAGCGCATTCCGCAATGGATTATATTAATAAATCATCAAATCCAGATTTTGCTAAAGTAGCAGAGATGGTAAGTGAAGAATTGTCATATCTAGATAACAAAGATGCAAGCAAAGAATACCGTAAAGACCTCACAAAGGTTTATGTAAGACGTGCTCTTGAGGAGGTCAATAAATAATGTTAGTTAAATTCTTTTTAAATGATGTTGAAGTTAGCTATGATGTCGCCCCAAATGAATATCTTGCTAACACACTAAGAAATCATGGAATTAAAAGTATCAAAGTTGGTTGCAATGAAAGTTCTTGTGGCAGCTGTACACTTTTGATTGATGGAAAACCTGTCATGAGTTGTTCTGTTTTATCTGCTTCAATTGGTGGTAAACACATCACTACAGTTGAAGGAATTCAAGAAGAAGCAGCGAAAATTGCCCATTATTTTGCAGAAGAAGGCGCTGATCAATGTGGCTTCTGTAATGTTGGGTATGCCTTAACAGTTTATGCTTTAAAACGTGAATTAAAGAACCCTACCGATGAAGAAATCAATAACTATGTTGTTGGTAACCTCTGCCGCTGCTCTGGTCTTCAATCTCAAATCAAAGCCATCAAGGCTTATTTAAAGGAGGAATAGGTATATGGTTGACAAGAAAAAGATGCGTGTCGTTAACAATAAAACCCATTCCGTTGATGGCCAAGGTTTAATGCAAGGTCGTAGTTTTTACACGGATGACCTTGCGGCACAAAACAGTTTAGTAATCAAAATTTTGCGTTCCCCACATGCTTTTGCACATATTAAAAATATTGATGTTAGCGAAGCACAAAAACTTAATGGTGTAGCCCTTGTTTTAACTTATAAAGATGTCCCTCATGTTTCTATGAGTAGAGCAGGACAAGGCTTCCCAGAGCCATCTCCACACGATAAATTCATCTTAGATGAATATGTTCGTTATGTCGGTGATGAAGTTGCTATGGTTGCAGCTATTAATGAAGAGATTGCTGAAGACGCTCTTAAGTTAATAAAAGTAGAATACGAGGTCTTAGAACCAGTACTTGATTTTGAGACTGCATATGATAATAAATCTGTTATCCATCCAGAAGATGGAATCTGTGAAATGTTCCCAATTGGATTTGAGCCAAAGAAGAATGTTGCAGCAGCTTATGAGATGGAAGTTGGTGATGTTGAGAAAGAACTCGCTAAGAGTGATGTCGTTGTTGATGAGACTTTCTATTCGCAAGCTCAAGCTCATGCAATGCTCGAGACTCATAGTAGTAACGCTAGACTTGATGAACATAATAGATTAGTCATTTATTCTTCTACCCAAACTCCATTCCATATGAGAAGAATTATGTCGACCACCTTAGGTATACCATTACATCAAATTCGTTTTATTAAGCCGAGAGTTGGCGGTGGTTTTGGTGGAAAACAAGCTTTCCACGGCGAATTCTTCTGTGCCTTGACTACATTGCGTACAGGTAAACCTAGTCGAATGGTCTACACTCGTGAAGAAGTCTTTGGTGCTTCTTATACTCGTCATCCAATGAAAATCCAAATGAAAATTGGAGCAATGAAGGATGGAAGGATTAACGCAATTGATTGTCGTTCTTTAAGCGATACTGGTGCTTATGGAGAACACTCCTTAACAGTCTTTATGATCGTTGGTAGTAAAGTTCTACCTTTATATAACAAGGTTGATGCCGTTCGTTATGGCGGACGCGTTGTGTACACTAACCATGTACCTGCGGGTGCCTATAGAGGATATGGTGCTATTCAAGGTAATTATGCCTTAGAAGCAACAATAGATATACTCGCTGAGAAACTCGGTATGGATCCTAAAAAGATTCGTGAGATTAACTCCATGAGAGAAAAAGAAACATCTCCAATCTTTGAAATTATGGGTGAAGGTACCAAAGGTACGGCAATGATAATGGAATCTTGTAAATTGCCTTATTGTATTAAACGCGGCGCTGAACTAATTGATTGGGAACATAATTGGCCAAGAAAGAAAGTTAGTGAAACAAAAGTTCGTGGATATGGTATGGCTATCGCAATGCAAGGTAGTGGTATTCCATTCATGGATATGGGTAGTTGTTCTATCAAATTAAATGATGGTGGTACCTATATGGTTACTGTTGGTGCAACTGATATTGGTCAAGGAAGTGACACAATCATTTCTCAAATTGTTGCTGAAGAATTAGAGACAACAGTTGATAAAGTCATCATCTATTCTTCTGATACTGACTTAACTCCTTTTGACTGTGGCGCCTATGCTTCTAGTACTACTTATGTTTCCGGTAACGCCGCTTGGAAAGCTGCTCAAAAGATGAGAAAGCGTTTAATTAAAGAAGCGGCTGTCTTCCTAGAAGAAAAAGAGGAAAATGTAGAATTTGACGGCAAAATGTTTGTTTCTGGTAAGAAATCAATTTCTTTAAATGATCTTTCTATCAAGCTTTTATATAACAAATATCAGCAACAAGTCCAAGTAACCGAATCCTATTATGGACACGTTTCTCCACCTCCATTTATGGCGGCTTATGCAGAAGTTGAAGTTGATATCGAAACAGGTGAATATGAAATCTGTAACTATGTTACAGTTACTGACTGTGGAACAACAATTAATCCAATGCTAGCTAGAGGCCAAGTCGAAGGCGGTATTGTCCAAGGATTAGGTATGGCCTGTTTTGAAGACGTGAAGTATGACAAGAAAGGAACTCTATTATCTAATAATTTCCTTAACTATCACATACCTACACATAAAGAAATTCATAAATTAACTACGGAATTTGCAGATTCTTATGAACCAACTGGTCCATTTGGAGCTAAGTCCGTTGGTGAGATTGGTATTGATACACCTCCAGCTGTTATTTGCAACGCAATCTATAATGCAACTGGTGTTCGTGTACATAGTTTGCCAATTACACCTGAAAAAATTCTTAAAGGTTTGAAAGAATTACGTAAATAATATGTACGACTTATTTATTAAGAACGGCTTTGTTTATTACGATGGACGCTTCCAACATCTAAATATAGGTATTAGGGGAAGCAAGATTGCTTATTTAGGCAAGACTGTTTTTAAATCGAAAGAAACAATAGACGCAATAAATAAGAAAGTAATGCCTGGACTGATAGATCCTCATGTTCATTTCGATTTATTCTGTGGAACCATCCCTAGTAGAGATGATTTCTATTATGGCTCTAAGTCTGCTATTTATGGGGGAGTTACCACAATTGTAGATTTCTTGGATCCTTCTCATAATGCTAAAGAATTAAAAAAGACTTTCTTTGAAAGACTAGCCAAGGCTAAGAAATGTAACTGTGATTATCACTTCCATGCATGTATTTGTGAACCTGATGGAGATTTAGAAGAATATGTCTTGATGATGAAGAATTTAGGAATTAACACCATAAAGTTGTTTACTACTTATTCAGAAACTCATCGAAGAACTTACGATAAAGACATCAAAAAGCTTTTAAAATTATCAAAAAAGTATAATTTCCTCGTTTGTGCTCATATTGAAAATGACGATGCAATTAGTCGTAAAAAAGGACTTACTTATAGGGAATTAGCAGAAGCTAGGAGTTCATACTGTGAAACATCTGAAGCACTTAAAATTTGTAAATTCGCAAAGCAAACTGGTGGCTATTTATATATGGTTCACTGTTCTAGTGGTAATACAATTCAAAAGATATATGATCAATTTGGCGAAAACCTTGGTGTTAATATTTTTGTAGAGTCTTGCCCACAATATTTCGTATATAACAATGATGTATTGAAGGGTAAAAATGGTTATTTATTTACATTTGCTCCTCCACTTCGTTCTGAAGAGGAGAGAAAACTCTTGGTAAAAGACATTGATTACATCCAAACAATTGGTACAGACCACTGCGCATTTAATGTAGAAGACAAAAAGAACCATTTATACTTAGAAGGCATGCCTTTAGGTGTTGGTGGAATTGAAAATAGTTTCGTAATAATGCATAGAATTTTTGGTGATAAGATTATCGATAAGATGAGCAAAAATGTTGCAAAATTAGAGAGATTTGCCGGTAAAGGCGAAATAAAAGTTGGCAATTTTGCGGATTTAGTGATTTTTTCAGGTCATAACCAAAGGCTTGGAAAACCTCATGGTGCAGTTGACCATTCTATCTATGAAGGAATCCTTGTTGACACCACAATTGAAAGCACAATAATAAGAGGAAAATTTGCGTTAAGAGATGGAAAATTCATCGAACACAAAGGTTATCTTATTAACTGTGAGGAAGGTAAATTATGATGAAAGCTTTAATTAATGTTCGTATTTATGATTACGATAAATATATCGAAAACGGATATGTTATTTTTGATAAGACAATTCAAAATGTAGGTCAAATGTCTGAATTCAAAAATAATGGCTATCAAATAATTGATTGCAAGGGAAAAATGCTCCTTCCTAACTTTGTTTGTGCTCATTCTCATATATATTCAATCTTTGCTAGAGGATTAGCGCTTCCTTTTAATCCAAAGAATTTTCAAGAGATTCTAGATCAGATGTGGTGGAAGCTTGATAAGGAAATTGATAACCCAATTACTTACTATTCTGGTATTGCTGCTGGTAGTGAATTTTTACTTAATGGCGTGACTACCATTATTGATCATCATGCTAGTGGTACAGATATCCTCGGTTCTCTCTCAGAATTGAAAAAATCACTTGTAAATGTCGCTCATTTACGTGCAATTTTATGTTTTGAAAGCAGTGACCGATTCCCTATTAAAGAGTGTATTAAAGAGAACATTTCTTTTGCAAACCGTA
This sequence comes from uncultured Erysipelotrichaceae bacterium, assembly GCA_900314865.1. Classification (GTDB taxonomy): domain Bacteria; phylum Bacillota_I; class Bacilli_A; order RFN20; family CAG-826; genus UBA2450. Next base: position 284,113 of record OMWW01000001.1, read on the forward strand.
ACCACAATGATCATATTGGTGGCCTTTTTGGTATGCATGCTTCGATGTCGCTCAGCAACGATTCTTATAAATTGATATCTAAAAAAATAAAGGATATCCCAATTCATATCCATGTGGCGGAAAGTGAAATGGATGAAGAAGATAGTGAGAAAAAATATGGTGAGACAATTATCTCTCGATTAGATAAATATCATCTTATTAATAAAGATTCTTTGATTGTTCATGGTGTTCATATTAAAGACGAAGAACTTGATATTGTTAAAGCGAGAGGCGCATATATGGTTGTAAACACAACTAGTAACTTAAATAATGCGGTTGGTGTCCCTGATATTAATAAGTATTTAAGCAAAAATATACCTGTCATGATTGGTAATGATGGCTTAAGTAGCTCAATGGCAACTGAATACTTAAATGCTTATTATTTGACCCATCTTAAAAATTTTAGTCCTACTGCTATGAATTTAGGCGCCATTATTGATATAATTAATAATGCTTATAAATATGTTGGAAATAGATTAGGTATTAAGATAGGCAAGATTAGAGAATCCTTTGTTAGTGATTTTATGCTTGTCAATTACACACCATTTACAAAAATGGATGAAAGTAATGCCTTTGGTCATCTTTTCTTCGGTTTATTCCCAAATTTCAAACCGGTAGACGTATATGTTGACGGAATGAGACTTGTTCATAATCAAGAATTGACATCTAAGAAGCTTAAAGAAGAACTAATTACTTCTAGAAAATATAGTGAAAAACTTTGGAATAAAGTTAAGGAGAAATAATTAATGGATTTAAGTACAAAATTTGACGGTTTAGTCCTCAAGAATCCCCTTATGCCTGCAGCTGGCCCTTTAGTGGGTGATGCAGAAAAAATGTTATGGCTCAAAGATCAAGGTTTAGGCGCCTTGGTTGCTAAAACTATTTCTACTAAAGACGCTCACATTCCTCATCCATGTATTATCGGTGAAGGAATGGATAAGATTTTTAACTGTGAGCTCTGGACAGAATATCCAAAAGAAAAATGGATTAATGAATTCCTCCCAGAACTTAAAGCTAAAAAGGGAGATACTCCTTTAATTATCTCTGTTGGTTATACCAAAGAAGATATGGAAGAGTTAATTCCTCTTCTTGATGAATTTGCAGATGCCTTTGAAGTCAGTTGCCACTATGTTGGAACTGATCATGAAAAAATGGCAGAGACAGTTCGCACAATTAGAAAACATACTAACAAACCTTTCTACATGAAGATTTCACCACATATTCCTGATCCTGCAGGCTTTGCTCACGTCATTAAAGAAAATGGCGCCAATGGTGTTGTCGCCATCAACTCTTTAGGACCAAGCATGGTTGTTGATATTGAAAACCGTAAAATGCTTTGCTCTAATGACAAAGGCTTTGTGTGGATGAGTGGACCAGTTGTTAAACCATTAGCTTTAGCTACTGTCTATACAATTAAACAAGCCGAACCATCTCTCACCGTCATTGGTGTTGGTGGGTGCGCTTCTGCTAAAGATGTCATTGAATTCCTTCTTGCTGGCGCGAGTGCTGTCGGCATGCTTTCTGCACCTATGTTAAGAGGTAAAGAATTATATGCGAAAGTCATCGCAGACCTTCCAAAAGAACTTGAAAAATATGGTTTCTCTTCAGTTCAAGAAGTAATTGATACTCAATTAACTAACAAAGTTAGTTATGAACATGAAATGCCAAGCGTTGACGCTTCAAAATGTTCTCACTGTGGAATGTGTGAAAGAAATTGTCCATATTTCGCAATTAAACTAAACGGAAATAGAGTACCTGAATTTGATTCAAGCAAATGCTTCAGATGTGGTTTGTGTGCTTCAAAATGTCCTACCAAAGCAATTAAGTTTTTCTAAATTATGATTCAAGAATATAAAACGTCAGTAAAAAAAGTAGACAATGAAGAAAAGATGTCAGGTATGGCAATCTTTACTGGTGACATCCAAATGGATGAAGCCTATTTTGCTATCCCTGTAAGATCTACAGTTTCTTATGGAAAATTATTGAAAATCGACGTTCCTGATTTACCAAAGAATTATTTTTTCATCTCTGCTAAAGACATTGTTAAAGAAAATGTCTGCAATATTATCGCTTCCGATTGGCCAGTTTTCGCCGATAAAGAAGTTCACTATAAAGGTGAAACGATTGGTTTGATTGTTGGCCCTAATAAAGAGAAGTGCTTAGAATTAGTCTCTCTAGTTAGAGGTGAATATGTTGAATATGAACCAGTTTATGAAATGAAGAATTCATATGTTCATAAAGAATTCAAAAAAGGAAATCCTGATGAAGTATTTGCTAAAGCAAAAAGATCCTTCTCTGAAACTTTTACAACTGGTTATCAAGAACAAGTTTATTTAGAACCACAAGGCATGCTTATGTATCTTGATGGTGATAAGATTACCATTAAAGCTTCCATGCAATGTCCTTTCTATATTCAGAAAGCAGTTGTTAGAACTTTAGGATGCTCTGAAGATAAAGTAAGAGTAATTCAACCTGCAGTTGGTGGCGCTTTCGGTGGCAAGGAGCATTATCCTTCATTAATGGCCGCTCAACTTGCAACTGCAATAGTAAAAATTAAAAAACCTTTAAAGATGATCTTTGATAGAAAAGAAGATATTACTTTTACTACCAAAAGACATCCAAGCAAAACTAAAATCACTGCCTACTTAGATGATAAAGATAACATCTTAGGAGTTAACATCCATGTTGGCATTGATGGAGGAGCATATATTGGCTGCTCTATGGTCGTTTTATCCCGTGCTCTTATTGCATGTAACAATACTTATACATTTGATAATGTTATTGTTAGTGGTGATGCCTATTGCACAAACAAGGTTCCAAGCGCTGCATTTAGGGGATTTGGCTCTCCTCAATCTATCTTTGCTATGGAGCTATTTATAAACCATTTAGCGGACTTCCTACATGTAAACCAATTAGATCTAAGAAATAAATATCTCGTTAAAACTGGTGATATAACTCCTACTAATGGCATTTATCGTGACCCAATTATTCTTAAAAAACTCATAGATAAAGCTATGGAGATGAGTGACTATAAACGCAAAGTAATAGAGTATGCTAAACCAGGAAGCAATTGTGGTATTGGTATGTCAACATTCCTTCACGGCTGTGGATTTACTGGTAGTGGCGAAAGCACGATTATAAATGCTCAACTTAAAATGAAGAAAGACAAGAACGGCGTTGTAACTTTCTATACATCTCAAGTTGATTTTGGACAAGGTAACAGAACTACTTTAAAACGTATTGTTGTTGATACCTTAGGTATTCCTGAAGACAAAGTCATTTATGACGCCCCAGATACAGATGTAACATTATCTACTGGTCCAACTGCTGCTTCTAGAACCATTATCATAGTTGGCGGTTTAGTTGCTAAGGCCGCTAAACACCTTAAAGAAATTTGGAAAGATGGCGAGGATCAAGAAATTGTTGAACCATATGTTGGTCCTAGTTATATCAAATGGGATGAAGACACAATGCAAGGTGATGCTTATCCTGGATATGCTTGGGGTGTAAACATTGTTGAAGTTTCGTTTGATCCTATTACATATGAAGTAAATATTGAAGGCTGCTGGTCTGCTTATGATGTTGGCCACGCTATCGATGAAAGAATCCTTGTTGGTCAAGCCGATGGAGGACTTGCTCAAGCTTTGGGTTGGGCATATTTAGAAAAAGAAGTTGCTGAGAATGGTGAATTCAAACAAAAGACATTATCTGACTATGTCATTCCAACAATGATGGATTTACCAAATATGGAAACAGCTATAATTGATAATCCGTTCCCATATGGCGCTTTTGGAGCCAAAGGAGCTGGTGAATTAACCTTTGCTGGTGGCGCACCTGCTTTTGCAATTGCCCTTGAACAAGCAATCAAACATAAAATACACGATATCCCAGCTACACCTGAATACATCATGGAGGTTTTAAAAGATGAAGATTAATTTTATCTTAAACGGAAAGAAAACCGAAGTTGATGTTTCCCCATCAATGAGACTTTTGGATGTTCTAAGAAACGCCTGCCATCTCACCGGTGTTAAAGAAGGTTGTGGAGAAGGTGAATGTGGTGCGTGTACTGTTTTAGTTAATGATGAACCATATAACTCATGTCTAACCCCTGTTATTAATGTTTCTGATAAAGAGGTTTTGACCATTGAAGGATTCAGAAATTCCAAAGAATATCGTGTAATTGCTGATGCTTTTGCCTCTCAAGGCGGTAGTCAATGTGGTTTCTGTACCCCTGGAATGATTTTAGCAAGCTACGCTGTTTTGAAGAAAAATCCTCATCCAAGTGAAGAAGAAGTTAGAAATGCTTTGAGTGGCAACCTTTGTCGTTGCACTGGTTATCAAGCAATCGTTAACGCGGTAATGCTCGCTAGCAAGAAAGGAATAGAATTATGATCAATCATTTTGTTCCTAAAAACCTAAAAGAAGCACTTGCCATTTTAAATGAACATGATTGTTACATTATGAATGGTGGTACTGATTTAATGGTGCAAAAACATGTGAGCACAAACGTTCTTCCTCGTTTTGATAAAGATGTTCTTTATATTAATAATATAAAGGAACTTGATTATATTAAGAAAGATGAAGAAGGAATCCATATTGGTGGTTCCACAAGGTATATTGAAATTGAGAACTCTCTTATTATTCCTTATATATATAAAAGAGTAATAAGCGAGATTGCTTCTCCTAACATCAGAAATATGGCCACTTTAGCGGGTAACATTGGTAATGCTTCTCCTGCTGGAGATAGCCTTGTTCCTCTTGTCCTAAATGATGATGAAGTCGTCTTAACAAGCGTCAATGGAAGTAGAAGAATGCTTGTTAGTGAGTTCATCTATGGAGTTAGAAAAATTCATCGTGAAACTAACGAATTAATTACAGAAATCATTATAAAACCGACAAATTTAAGTTATTTTTATCGAAAAGTCGGTTCTAGAAAGTCTGAAAGTATTACTAAAGTTAGCTTCCTTGGTGGAGTGAAAGTTGAGAAAAATATCATCAAAGATTTTCGTGTCGCTTTTGGTTCGGTTGCCATTAAGACAGTGAGAAATCGTGATATCGAAAATAAATATATCGGTAAGAAAGTTGATGAGCTTGATGTTAATGAAATCGTTAATGACTACGCTCCTCTAGTTACACCTATTACCGATCAAAGAAGTAATAAAGAGTATCGTCATAAAGTGGCGATGAATCTCTTGAAGAAATTTATTAATGACATAAAAGAAGGAGGTAATAATGAGTAATTACATACGTGGATATAGGTGCACTGTATGTGGCAAATTCTTCCCAACACAAGAGGCAATGATGACTTGCCCTGATTGTGGAGAAAAAGGAATCTTGGATGTCGAATTTGATTATGAGGCTTTGAAAAAAGTTCTCACCAAAGAGTATTTCCAAAACAACAAGAATTATTCGATGTGGAGATACGCTCCATTGACGGGAATTAAAGAAGATCATATCAATGAGATGCTAAGAATTGGCTGGACTCCATTAAACAAAAGTCATAACCTCGCTAAAGAATTAGGATTAAAAGATTTATATATTAAAGATGATGGTCTTAATCCTAGTGGAAGTAGCAAAGACAGGGCTAGTGGAGTAGCGGTACTTAAAGCTATTGAAAGCGGAGCGAAGGTAATTGCCTGTAGTTCTACAGGCAACGCTGCAAGTAGTTGTGCGTGTCACGCTGCTCATATGGGTTTACCAGCAGTAATCTTTGTTCCTAAAAGAGCACCGATAGGAAAACTCACTCAGATCTCCTTATATGGAGCAACTCTTGTGATAGTTGATGGCGATTATAAAGCTGCCTTCAAATTATCAAAAGAGGCAATCAACAAATACGGTTGGTATAACCGAAATGCTGCAATCAATCCGTTCATGGTTGAAGGAAAGAAAACTGTTTCCTTAGAGATTGCAGAACAACTTAATTTTAAACCCACTGATTGGGTAGTTGTCTCAGTTGGAGATGGCTGCACAGTTGGCGGCGTTTATAAAGGCTTCTTAGAATTACATAAGTTGGGCCTAATTGAAAAGGTTCCAAGAATTCTAGGGGTGCAATCAGAAGGATGTGAACCATTCGTTATCGCTAGTAGGAATCATAAACCTCTAGAAGAATGTGAAGAAAACACCTTAGCTGATTCAATTGCGGTCGGCATTCCTCGTAATCCACTTAAAGCTCTCAGAGCGATTGAAAACTCTCATGGAGCGTGGATGAGTGTCCCAGATGAAGATATCTTAAAAGCATTGTCTTTATTAGGAAGAACAGAAGGAATATTTGGAGAGCCCGCCGCGGTAACTTCAGTAGCAGGTCTTAAAAAAGCCCTTGAACTAGGTGTGATTAGTAAAGACGAAAGTGTTACTGTGATTATCACTGGAAATGGTTTAAAAGATCCAAATAATGCACAAAACGCGATTAAAAAACCAGAAATCATGGAACCAAACATGACAAAACTAGACATTTATTTAAAAGAAAAAGGAGTAATTTAAAGCATGTCAAAAATCCCATTTGGTCCAACATATGACGAAATGTTGAACCCATCACATCAAGATCCAGAAGTAAGAAAAGCTGCCTTAAAAGCAAAAGAAGAAAATGAACTTGATCCAATTAACTTGTTCAATATCACTTGGAAAAATGAAAAGAATGAAGTTAATAAAATCGTCTTACCAAAAGAATTAACCGGTGTTGATGCAAACATCGTTGTTCTTCTCGGCAAATATTTCCCAAGCGGATCCCATAAAGTTGGTCCAGCATACTCAACCTTAATCGAAGGCTGTGTTGATAAAGAAATTATTCCAGGCAAACACACTATTTTAGGCCCAAGTACCGGAAACTTTGGTATTGGTGTTTCCTATATTACTAATTTAATGAAATATGACGCGATTGTTATTATGCCTGATAACATGTCAAAAGAAAGATATCAAAGAATTCAAAAATATGGTGCTAAACTCGATTTAACTCCAGGTAGTGAAAGTGATGTCATTCTTACTCTTGAAAGAACATATGAACTCAAGAAAGATCCAAAGAACAGAACTTTAGCCCAATTTGAACTCTTACCAAACTATAGATTCCATCGTCACGTTACCGGTAATAGCTGTATCGAAGCTGTTAAAGGTATTGGTAATGGAAGAATCGCGGCATTCTGCTCTGCTCCAGGTAGTGCTGGAACATTAGCCGCTGGTGATCAAATTAAAGTTGCCTTCCCAGAATGTAAAATCGTCGCCTTAGAACCACATGAATGTTCAACCCTCACTAATGGTGGCCGTGGACAACATAGAATTGAAGGTATTGGCGATAAGATGTGTACCTTAATTCATAACGTCTTAACCACAGATTTCATTACTCAAATCGTTGATGATGACTGTGTTAGAGGTCTTGAAGTTATTCATGAAGGTAGTGAAATACTCGCTAACCATGGTGTGAATAAGAAAGTTGCAGAATCCATGGTCAACCTCTTTGGTGTTTCCGGTATTTGTAACATCTTAGGCTCTATTAAGATGGCGAAATACCTTAAACTCGGACCAGACGATAACGTCGTGACTATCGCTACTGATAGCTTTGATAGATACGATTCTGTTATTGAAAACCTCAAAGAAAGAGAACTTGAAGTTACTCCAAACGTTTTAGAGAGATGGTTTGAAGACGTCTTCCTTGGAGCAGATACAAGAGGTATCTTAGATACACGTGGTAAGGAAGCCAAAGAAAAACTTTTTGCTCAAAAAGAAAAAGACTGGTTACCATTTGGATATTCTAAAGAATATCTCGATAGTATGAAAGTTATGTCTTTCTGGGAAAAAGAATACAATAAGATCCATGAATATGATGAAAAGATAAAGGCTCTTAGAGGAAAGGAGATTTAATAATGAAAGTCCCATTTGAACAAGTATTAGAAAAAGCCCAGTCCTATAAAAAGGATATGGTTAAATTCCTCAGAGATATGGTTAAGATTCCTTCTGAATCTTGTCAAGAAAGAGAAGTCGTCTTACGTATTAAAGAGGAAATGGAAAAAGTTGGATTTGATAAGATTGTTATCGATCCAATGGGAAACATTTTAGGTTATGTTGGACACGGCAAACACCTCATTGGTATGGACGCTCATATCGACACAGTCGGTATTGGAGAAATCAAAAACTGGACATTTGATCCATATGAAGGTTTTGAAGATGACGTTCATATCGGTGGTCGTGGAACATCTGATCAAGAAGGTGGTATGGCCTCAATGGTCTACGCCGCTAAAATTATTAAAGATTTACATTTAGAAGATGATTATACCTTAGTCATCACTGGTACTGTCCAAGAAGAAGACTGTGATGGTCTATGCTGGCAATACATCATTGAAGAAGACAAAGTTAGACCAGAATTTGTTGTTTCCACTGAACCAACAAGCTGCAGAATCTATCGTGGACATCGTGGAAGAATGGAAATCAAAGTCTCTGTTAGAGGTATTTCTTGTCACGGTTCCGCTCCTGAAAGAGGAGATAACGCTATCTACAAGATGGCACCAATCATTGAACAAGTTAAAGAACTCAATGAACATGGTTTGGCCTATGATCCATTCTTAGGAAAAGGTACAGTCACTATCAGTGAAATCTTCCATAAATCACCAAGTAGATGCGCAGTCGCGGATGGCTGCTGGATTAGCTTAGATAGAAGACTTACAGTTGGAGAAAACGACAAGACTTCTATTGCGGAAATTGAAGCTCTTCCAGGTGTTAAAGCCGCAAATGCGAAAGTTGAGATGTATCGTTATGAAAGAGCGAGCTATACTGGTTTACTTTATCCAACTGAATGCTACTTCCCAACTTGGGTCATCCCAGAAGAAAGCGTCTTCGTTCAATCCATGAAACAAGGCTATGAAGGCTTATTTAAGAAAGCCCCAGTTATCGATAAATGGACATTCTCCACTAATGGAGTTTCCATTATGGGTAGATACGGCATTCCTTGCTTAGGCTTTGGACCAGGGGATGAAAAAGAAGCTCACGCACCAAATGAAAAGACAAGAAAAGAAGACCTTGTCATCTGTGCAGCGTTATACGCTGTCATGCCATTACTATATTTAGAAAACTTAAAGAAATAAGTTAGGAGAAAATAAATAATATGGAAAAAATCGCACCTCGTTTTGCAGGTAGACACTTAATTACTCTTGAAGATTTCACCAAAGAAGAAATCGATTACATGCTCAAAGTTAGCCGTGAACTCAAAGATGCTTTCTACGCTAACGAACCAACCGAATGGTTAACAAACAAAACTGGATTCTTAATGTTCTTTGAACAATCCACTAGAACCAGAAACTCCTTTGAAAGTGGTATGGCCCAACTTGGCGGTCACGCTACATTCTTAGACACCTCTATGATGCAAATCGCTCATGGTGAAAGCGCAAAGGATACCGCTGTTATTCTTTCTAGCTTTGGCCACATGATTGCTTGTAGATATTGTAACTGGGGTTTAGGCAACAAATATATTCGTGAAATGGCGAAATATTCCACAGTCCCAATCATCAACTTACAATGTGACTTATATCACCCAATGCAAGCTCTTGCAGACTTAATGACCATCGAAGATGAATTCGGACACACCGAACACTTAAAAGTTTCTGTTATTTGGGCAATGGCTACAACTCACAAGAAACCAATCTCTGTTCCAGTTTCTCAAGTTCTTCTCTTCCCAAGATATGGTATCGATGTCACATTAGCCTATCCTGAAGGATATGATTTACCAGATTGGGTTATTGAAAAAGCCAGAAAGAACGCAGCTGAACATGGTGGTAGCTTAACCATTACTCATGATATGGACGCTGCTTATAAAGACGCTGATGTCGTCTTCCCAAAGAACTGGGGCAGCTGGGTTACAAACCAATCCACAACCGTTGTTGATGATGCATTATTAGCGTTAAAAGCTTGGAAATGTACACCAGACAAGATGAAGTTAGCAAAACCAACATGTAGATACATGCACGCTCTACCAGCCGACAGAGTTAACGAAGTCGTTGATGAAGTTATCGACGGACCACAATCAGTCGTTTATCAAGAAGCTGAAAACAGAATCCACACTGCTAAAGCAGTTATGGCCTTATTCGTTCACGATAAGCTTCCAAGCGATAGAAGATAATTAAAACTTAAACATTAAGGCGGATTCAAATCCGCTTTTTGTTTAGATTACATCATGATATAATGAAATATCATAAGGATATTTAGATATGAAAAGAAAAGCTTTTAAAGTTTTGATGCTGTCATCTCTTTTGGCTTTGGGTGTTTCTAGTTGTGGGGGCATCATCCAAAAAGAAGACAATCAAAACATTCAAGAAGTTAGCCTTTCTTTATACTCTAAAGCTCAAGAAGCAGGATATGAAGGATCCTATGAAGATTGGGTTGAGGCTCTAAACGGTCTCAGCGGTTTTGCTCTACTTAGTGGAAGTGAAGATCCTACTAGTGAAGTTGGCAAAGATGGAGACATGTATATCAATATTTCTTCATGGGATGTTTTCTCTAGGAGTAATGGGGAATGGGTTAAATTGGGTAACATCATTGGTGAGACTGGTCCTATTGGTCCACAAGGCCCAACAGGTCCAGCAGGTCCGATCGGTCCAATTGGTCCTCAAGGTCCAGATGGTCAAGACGGAGAAGACGCAGAAGCAGCCTATAGCAATATCATTCTCTACTCAGAACACGGCTATGTTTCCGTCGATAAAGGTAGTGCGCTAGTGGGAGAAGATGTGACATTTACTATCTATCCAGACGAAGATTATGTAGTATCGTCGTTCAAACTTAATGATGTTGAATATCTTGAATCGCTTGATCTTGATACAAATTCATTAACTGTTCCGATGGTTAAAAATGGATATGTAGCGTCTGCAGAATTCTTCTATGTGGAACCACCTCTAATTGGTTCAAATGTAACCATTCGAGTTGATACTTGTTATGGTGGCACAATGCAATCCGTTATGAATTACTGGGCCACTGAGTTTAGCAAGATTTATCCTGAAATAAACGTTGAAATCAATAAAAAATCTGGACCTATCAGTGATGTTGTAAAGTACGAATTGGCTGATATTGACGTTGGTTACGGTGACTGGGGCGACTTAGTTCTTTGCTACCCTGATGATGTAATTAAATATATTCATAGAGGCAAGGCAGTTAATTTTGATATGTATATCAATAGTCAAAAAGAAGAAGTTGCTTTTGACACTGAAGATTTAACTAATACCGCCAAAGAAATAATGAATATTGAATATCCTTTAATAGGAACATATGCAATGCCATTTGCATCATCCAATGAAGTGATGTTGTATAACAAAGATCTTCTTCAATGTACAATTCCTGGCATCAATAATGGTGAACGTATCACCGAAGAGTACATTAATAGTCTTACTTGGGAAGAATTGTTCGATAATTTCTGTCCTAGAATTTTAGAATTAAATAAAACACTTCCAGAAAATGAAAAGATTTTAGACACATCTGGCGACTATTCAGTTTTTTGCTACGATAATGACGCGAACGCCTTCATTACCTTATTAGAACAATACGGATACCCATACACAAGTATTGGCGATTTGGGTCCATCAATTGATTTTAATAACGAAGGAGCACGTAACTTGACAAAGGTTTGGAATTCGTATTATCAAAATCATTATGTTACTACTAGAGGCACTTCAAACTTTTATAGTTATGATTTACTTGGTAATAAAAGAACGTTATTCACGGTTTGTAGTAATGCTGCTTTCAGTTATAACTACTCTTATGCGGAACATAACAATATTGAGTTAGGATGTGCATCAATTCCTCAAGCATCGGGCAAATTGAATAAAGTTATTTCTAACGAGCAATGTTTTTGCATCCTCGAGCATCGTGAAGATAGCCAATATGAAGATAGAAAAATGGCGTCTTGGTTATTCTATAAATATATTACCGAGCAAGAGAACGCGCTTACGTGGGCAATGAATTCTTCATATCTTCCAATTAGAGAATCAGTGTATGAAATGGAAGAGTGGCAAGAGTTAATTGATACCGAGGAAAAAGAAGGAATAGAGGCTTTATATGCACAAACTCTTGGTTACGCTCAACAAAATGAAAAATATACATTTATACCACCTGTATTTGAAGGATCAGCGTTGTGTAGGAGCGAAGTAGATAAATTATTCCCAAAAATACTTACTAAGAATAGAGATGACTGTACTGATGAATACATTCTTCAAGAATTCACAAAAGCAGTCGAAACAATAGAAAAGAGTGTTTACTAGAAAGGAGTTAAAAACATGAATAAAAAACTATTGAAGTTAATGACAGTTACTGCAGCGTTTGCATTAGGTTTAACTAGTTGTGGAGGCACAGTAAAAGACAAACCAACTACAGACGGTGACCAAGAACAAACCGAAACTGTAGAAGAACAAAAATATACGATTTACTTAATGGCGAAGGCCGCTGGATATGAAGGTTCATATCAAGAATGGCTTGATTCTATTAAAGGATTAGACGGATTCTCTCTCCTTCATGGTGTTACTGATCCAACCTCAAACACTGGTTCTGATGGTGACATGTACATCAACACTACAACTTGGGATGTTTTTGCTAGAGCGTTAGGTGTTTGGACAAAAGTTGGAAACATCATGGGTAGCCAAGGTCCTCAAGGACCAGTTGGTCCAACTGGTCCAGAAGGCCCTGGAGGTCCTCAAGGTCCTGCAGGTCCACAAGGTGATCCTGGTGAAGACGGAAAAACTGCATGGAGTAACACAATTATCCCATCAGAACACGGCTATATTACTGTAAACGTTGGTAGTGCTTTTGAAGGTGAAGATGTGACATTTACCGCGCATCCTGAAGATAAAGCAGAATTAATGGCGTTATATTTAAATGACGTCGATCGTATTGAAGATGTTGATAAAGAAACATTATCAATAACAGTTCCAATGGTGAAAAACGGTTATGTTGTTAGAGGTGTCTTTGCCTTACCTGGTGAATTTATCACAGCTAATTATTACAACTATGATGGAACATTCCTCGACAGTGAAAAATTCTCCGCTGATGTTGGACCGTCACTTTATTACACATTAAGACCAACAAGACCTGAAGATGATGAATATACTTACACATTTGAAGCTTGGTCTGTTGAACAAGTTGGTTTATACGAATTCAACTTGACCGCTACATATACAGCAACTCCAAAACCAGAGGAAAAACAACTTGTTCCTGTTACTAATCCAGTTGAAGAAAAAGATTATTATCTTGCTCACGATAACGCTAGCGGTGATGGAAGTTTAGTCTTCTGTAGAAGTTCTGTAACTAACAATTACTATTTAGGTTTTGAATTTGATGTTCAATACGCTCCGATCGCTAGAGTGGAAATCGATGAAAAAACTGAAAGCGAATATAAATACAGCATTTATTTCTTAGTTGAAGGCGAAAGATATTATGTTGGTGTTTGTTGTACTTCAGCTGGCAAATTTGCAACCGGTATTGCTGGTGAATCAAGCTCCGCGTACACTCAAATTCCTCAAGTCGCAAAATTAAAACTTAATGAAGACTATAGCCTTACTACATTAGTATATGATCCTTTTAACGTTGAAACCGTTGAATTAAAGTTAGGTACCTATAGTACTTATCAAACTTTTGGTTTCAATACACTTACAAGAATCACCAATCCTGCTAGATTATTTGAATACTCAAGCGAGAAGATTCCTGCCGTTGAAGTTATCTTAGATGAAAATAGTGTGACACTTGAAGAAGGTAAAACCGCTCAAATCGGTTATTCCTTAAACCCACTTAACTCAACTGATAAAGTATCATTCATGAGCTATGATGAGAAAGTTGCTACTGTTGATGAAAAAGGTCTCATCACCGCGGTTAAGGCTGGTCAAACAAGTATCATTGTTAAAGCTAATGACGAAGCATACGCATATGTCGGTGTTTCTGTTACTGAAAAAGAATACATCTATGGCACATTAGAAAACCCAATCTCTGTAGATAGAGCAATTGAATTATTAGATGAACTTGGCGCTAGTAAAGTCACCCCTGAACCAATGTATGTTCAAGGCGAAGTCTATTCCGCTACTTATAATTCATCATACTCTAACTCTGAAATTTGGTTAAAAGATTCTAACGGAAGCAAAGCATTCCAATTATATAGAGCTGTTAGTGGTACTGGTGTTGATGTTTCTTCTATTGCCGCTGGTGATAGTGTTATTGCCTATGGCTATGGAACATATTACCAAGGAACAAAATATGAATTAACTACATACTCCGTCCAACCAATGAATCCAACCATCTTAGTTCACGAAGCTATTGAACATCCAGTTATCCCAGAACCAGCTCTTGTTAAAGGAAAAACAATCGCTGAATTCTTAGCAGACACATCTGGAGAACTCAAACAATTATATGAATTAACTGGTACGGTTATATATTTCAAAACTGAAGATTCTGAACCCGATTCATATGGAAATCTTCATATCGTTGATGATGAAGGCACAGAATTATTCATTTATGGTTCGACCGAATATGAGAGCGCTTTAACTTGGAACGTTAGATCAGGAATGTACGAATTTTCTAATCCTAGAAATTTCATTGACACTCCTTTAACTTCTCAAGTTAGAATTGGCTCAAGAATTACTGTTAAGGCCACTCTTACAAGCTATCAAGGTAATCCACAAGCATATGCGATTGTTACTGATGTTGTTAATCCAACATTAGCGGGTCTTGGTATAAGTGAAACATCTGTTGAAATGTATGAAGGCAGAACACATCAATTAACAGCCTCCGCAATTCCTGTTGGAGCAGCAATGTATGGTTATTATTGGACTAGTAGTAACCCAGAAGTTGCCACTGTTGATGGAAACGGATTAGTAACTGCTCTTTCTGTTGGCTATGCCAAAATCTCAATTATCTGTGGTAATTTTGAAGCCACTTGTGAGGTTATGGTTTGTGAATTGAATATGTTCCCAGAAGACGCAACTCCAGAACAAATGATTGAATTATTAACCGGATTAGAATTTGATTTACCAGAATTTGATTCTGAAACAGTGGAGTATGGCGTACATTCACAAGGAAAAGATTCCATTGCATTCACAATTATGGATCAAGACCATACAACTAATTTATTTGAAGATGGTAAATTTGAACAAGCTCTCATTAATGCTGGATTTGTCTATTATGAAGATGGATATCTTCCTGGCATCACTATATATATGTTGTTAGATGAGACAGAGGAACCTCTTGTTGTAGTATTCTTTGCTCATTCAGATACAGATGGAAACGCGATTCAATTCACGATGCTTGTTGATGAAGACATTCTTGAACGCATTCCTGATAGTTGGTACGATAGTGAAGAATAATTATTAATCAACAAAATAAGCAGAGCTTTAAAACTCTGCTTTTTTAGTGGACTTTCTACATGTAAAGAGTGTTTAAATTATTTAATGATTTTCAATAATCCTGTTTCTTCGTCAATTGATGGGTCTATACCAAATAGCTCTTCAGGGTTACTTGGCAAATTTTCATATGATATGTTGATGGCGGTGTGATAACAATTTTCTTCAGGATACATTTGTTCTCCAAAATGTTCATAATATGTTGAAAAATATACAGGAAGTCTATTTTCAAAAACAAAATGGTTTGTGACATTTGATAAATCTTTTCCAACGCATCTATCATAAGCAGTGCCAAATGTGTGGCTTTTATGGTTCATAATCTTATATTTAAAATCTATACACTCAGTATCTTTGACTAAGGAACCTTTTGATGTTCTTAATAGATACCTATATGTTTCATTTACTTTTCCTCCAGCAGGAGTTGTAAAATTAAACGACTCAGGTATTTCTGGATTATTAATCAAATAAAAATAATAATCTTGATAATCAGTTAAAAGCAAATGACCGTTATAGTAATGAGCATATTCAGCTGTAAATGATTCATTAACTTGTTCTTTGTGTTTTTCTATTTGCTGAACGTAATGCGGATTAACATATTGGTAATTCTCTAATAAATTAATAATATTAAATAATACATAATAATCTTCATTAGAGACTGAATCCTGATATTCTTTTTCATTAGACCTATAATAGTGCTCAAAATAATCGCTTGACTCGTCGATAAGATAATACTCCTCTATAAATTCGTCGCTATTTTTAGATATGTTAGAGTGATAAACGTAATTGTTTTTAGATGAATACCTATATGTTTCTATCGATTGACCATGATAATAACTATTAAAAGTAATTGATACATCATATTTGTCTAAAAACTCTAAGTATTTTTTTTCCTTTGAGTCATCACTATTTGTAGGGATGTTTGCAGTAGAAGGAAAATCTCCATTATCAAAAGCATCTAAAAACGCATCATAACTATCATCGCGTTCTTCGACATTTTGTTTGCCACATCCAGTTGTAACAACTAAAACTAAAAACATGAGAGTAGAGAGTTGTTTTTTCATAACTTTTCTCCATATTTATTGATATTATACATAATTTATTATATTATTCAAATGCGTACAGAAAATTGTACAGGAGGTCATTATGATTGCTGCCAATTACACAAACGTCCGAGCAAACTTAAAATCCTACATGGATAAGGCTAAAAATGATTATGAGACAGTAGTCATTACCACAAAGGATGGAAATGTTGTTATGCTTTCCGAAGAAGAATATAACAATATGAAAGAAAATCTATTTATTGTGTCTAATCCTACTATGGTTAAAAGATTAAATGAAAGTATTGAACAATTTATTAAAGGAGACGTTGTTGTTATGTCTCTTGATGAATTGCTTGAAAGAAACAACAAATAGTGAAAATTGCATTTACATCTGACGGATTTGAAGATTATAAATATTGGGAATCCGAAAACAAAAAAACAATTACTCGTATTAATCATTTAATTGAAGACATAGCACGAAATGGCAATACTGGTATTGGAAAGCCAGAATTACTAAAAGGCAATTATTCTGGACTATGGTCACGAAGAATAGATGACAAAAATAGATTAATCTACAAGATTGAAAATGACCTTATCATAATCTTTGCGTGTAAAACTCATTACTCGGACAAATAGTAATCGAAAATAAAAGACCTTAGAGGTCTTTTATTTTTTCTCATCTATCCCAAGTTCTTTACCTTCATACATGTAATCGAACCACGGGAAGTTTTTGAATCTATTCACGTGATATCGGTGCATCTCTTCAGTTAACATGATGATTTTGCCAACACATCGATAATCTGGATAGAAGTCATAATATTCATCATCTAAGTAATAAGAGAAGACGGATAAGTCCACTGTCATTGGATATGTCCAAATGGTTTTATAGTCCATATCGAATTTAAATGCCTCTCCATTTTTCACCCCATTGAAGTGAACACCTTTATGATCAATCGTATAAATGCCTTCACCTACAATTTCACTGGTCACTTCTTTACTGACGTAGTGGTCATGAGGAAGCATGCCAAGTTTCACATGTACTGAGAATGAATAGTTAGGATCTTTTCTAATCTCATTAATGATGTCTTGTCTTTCTTGATGTGCCCATTTAGATGGGGTTTCAGGAATGACACATGTTTCATCAAATGGGTGGAAATCATAATAATCATCCATAGTCGCTCCATTACCGCAGCTAGTGCATTGAATAAAGTTGTTTTTAGCGACCATTTGGAACTCTTTTCCACATCTTGGGCATTTATACCCAATATCTTCTAAATTCGTGCAGATCGTTCCATTTGACTTATATTTGATATGATGTTTCTTATTCCATTCATAGTCATCATGATGAAATTCATTATTAATGATATCTTCAATCTCTTCTGCGGACTTATTTTTCAAATCTTCAGGAGTGAAAAGAAGTTTTAGTTCTCCATATACTTCGCCAAGGCGGTCATCCGCACAAATCTTGTTGTTTGTGAGATAACTTCCTTGTAACGCCATTGAGTAGACAGGAATGTTAAAAGCTTTTAAGAATCTTCCGGTTCCTGGAACAATTGGTTGATTGTCACCAAAAATAGAACTTGTTCCTTCAGGAGAGAAAGCAACACATCCATTTTGTTTAATGATGTCGCGTATAGCTCTAATACCCGCCATATCATTAACAAAGACTTTCTTTGGAAGAACTCTATTCATTTTGAACGGCCAATGTAAATGTTCACGGAAGAAGGAATTGTACTCACAAACAATTGAAAGTCTTCTTGGCCAAGCAGCAGTGGTTAAAAATGTATGGTCTCTTCTTGATTGGTGATTCCATATCAAAAAGCATGGGCCTTTGCATTTTGAGATTTTATCTTTGACCACTAAATGTGGATGGTACTTCGCACCTAAAAGGTGGGTTCTTCCAACCACATAGTAGATAAAATAAATAAATGGATTTGGTTTCTTATATTTTCTATGAAGAAGTTCTTGCTGTAAATCTCTAGGTTTTTTCATTATCTTTCTTTAGCGTGGAAGCCAACACCGATAACATCTGGTCCGCAGTGGCATCCAGCAGTTGGGTTAACATCGATAACTTCAATCTTGAGATCTCTACCAAATTGTTTGAACATCATTTCTTTGAACTCTTCCACAAGTGGCATTGCATCTGCGTGAGCGATTAAGATTGGGTAATCCTTGAGGTGATCTTCTTTTTTGATGACATAACTTAAGAGCTTATCTAAGACTTTCTTTCTACCGACAGCCTTATCAATAGAGACCATCTTACCTTCGTTAGAGATATAAATAACTGGTTTGATACCAATCATTCCACCCATAAAGGCAGAGAAGCCACTGACACGGCCACTTCTTGCAAAGAACTTTAAGTTATCCGCAAAGAAATAAGTCGCGTTATGGTAAATAATATCATCTTTAACCGCTAAAATTTCATCAATGGTTTTTCCTTGTTTAGCCATTTCACCAAATTGGATACAACTTAAGAAGGAACACATGGTGATACCACGGGTATCGATTAATTCGATTCTTCTTTCAGGATATTTCTTTTTAAGTTCTGCTATAGCAGCGTCACAACTATTGAATGTGGCAGACATTTCTCTAGAGAAGTGAACATAAAGAATATCTTTTCCTTCTTTAAGAACTGGTTCGAAATATTCAATATATTCTTGAGCAGAAAGAGCACTGGTGGTTGGATTAGCATTACCCGCTCTTAATGTGTCATAGAACTTTTTGGAATCAAATTTTTCCCAGTCTTTATATGGGAAAACTTCTTCGCCATTAATGGCGTAAGGCATAGAAATAAGAATAGCGTTATATTTTCTCGCCCACTCTAAAGTGACATCTTCATCGGTGTCAAAAAATAATTGATACATATTATTCTCCTTATTTGGTGGCGTGTTCGTTTAAATAATCAAGCACGTCTTTTACGGTTTTGAAGGCCACTGGAGCGTCAAAGACCACACCAAATTCGTCTTCAATTGACATTGATAACATCATCATGCCGATGCTATCCATACCCAAATCTTCGATTAAACGGGAATCTTCACTAACTCCACTTAAATCCTTGTCTGGGAGATTTTCTTTGATAAGTTTTAATAATCTTTCAAACATAATTTTTACCTCTATTCATAGAATGTTTTATCATTCATAATGTTAACTAAAATTTTTACTGCACTTTTAATTGCGGCTGGACCACTTGATCCACGGCATTTAAGAACATACTTTTTCGCACCTAACATAATGCCAGCGCCTAAAGACTCAAAGTCATATGTTTTCATTAAATAACCAGCAATCATTTTGCACATATCTTCGTTACCGGTTTTCTTACCAAATTTCATGATTTCTGTAATAAGAGTAATCGCGGTACCCTCAGTGTTCTTAAGAACTTGGTTACCCGCAAAACCTTCCGCCACTAAAACATCACAGTCACCCGCTAAAGCGCGGCTTCCTTCGATGTTACCAACAAAGTTGATGCCTTCTTCTTTAGCAAGTAAAGGATAAGTTTCTTTTACTAAATGGTTACCCTTGGTAGGTTCGCTTCCATTTGAGAGAAGACCCACTCTTGGATTTTCAATTTTGTATAACTTCTTCATGAAGTCAGTACCTAAATGAGCGAATTCTACTAGTTGAGACGGACCAGCGTCAATAGAAGCACCGGTGTCCACTAAACAGGTATAGCCTTTTTGGATGTGAGGAATAATCGCCGCTAAAGCTGGTCTAGTTCTCTTTTCGTTAAGTAAATAACGGAGAGTGCTGACATATAAAGCGCCTGTACTTCCAGAAGCAATCATACCAATTGCTTTTTCATCTTTAGCACATGCTTCACTGGCTTTGAAACAAGAAGCGTTTGGTTTCTTGTAGAAAGCTTCGATTGGATTATCTAAATTGGTAACTGTTTCTTTAGCGTCGATGATATTGATTCTTTCTTCTGGAAGACCAAAAGCTTTAATAATATTTTCATCACCCACTAAGGTGAGATTAACTTCAGGGAATTCTTCAAGAACTAAACGCGCACCTTCTAAGATGGCTTCAGGTCCTTTATCACTTCCTAAAGTATCAATAACAATTGTGTATTTGTTTTCCATTTTGTCCTCCTAGTAAAGTCCGATTAATAAATCGTAGACATCTTGTTGACCTTTGATGAGACCGACTTCCATATTTGGGAAGTTCTTGTTAATGGCTTCCACAACGGTTTTAGCGTCACCATCAGACATCATTTGTCCATAGATTACAAATAAGACATCATGTTCTTCGATATTTTCGACACTCTTGAGTAAATCAATAGTGGCTTTAACTCTGGTTCTCGCATAGTTATTGAGTTTTCTTCCTTTGGAAGCAACATAGCTACCTTTAGGAGCGATGTCGCTACCAATCTTGGCTTCTTTACCAGACTTAAACACTGTAAGTGGGGTAATAGCCTCAACACCTGCGCATAAAGCTTCATAGACTTCTTGTCCGTTTTCCTCATCACCGAGATGCATATTTAACGCTGCATAGCCTTCTTGTAAGTTTCTAGACTTAACAACGTAGACCTTGCTGTCTTTATATAATGAGGCAGCTTGTTCAGCGGCTTTAATCATATTGGTTTCGTTTGGAAGAAGGATAATTTCATCTGCGTTCACGTATTTGAAGGCTTCAATCATTTCACTGACGGAAGTGTTCATAGTGGTGCCACCATTGATGACCATATCCGCTCTTAATTGGTTGGCGAATAAGTCGATGATGCCATCACCTTGGGCAATAGCGATAACAGCGTATTTCTTTCTTTCTCTCTTTTTGGCCTCTTCTTCTTTGATGAGGTTATTATGTTGAAGCGCCATATTTTCCATTTTGAAGGTTGCGAATTCACCAAATCTTTGAGCGTATTCGATAACTTCATATGGTTTCTTGGTGTGAATATGGACTTTAACGATGGATCCAGTTTGGAAACAGACAAGGCTATTACCGTGTTCTTGCATCCAAGAGATGAATTCATTGATATTGAAATCTTCAATCTTAATCTTACTGACTAAGAGTTGGAGTAAGAATTCAGTGCAGTAACCATATTCTAAAGTGGAATTTTCATTGAAGGCTGAGAAATCAATACTTGATTCTTTAGAATGTTCTTTCTTTTCTTGTTCTAAAAGTTCTTCTTCTAAATCAATTTCTTTACCACTTATGAAAGCTAGGAAACCTTCAAAGATGGTAAGTAAACCTTTTCCTCCAGAGTCAACCACTCCATTTTCTTTAAGAATTGGGAGTAAGTTAGGAGTGTTGTCCAATGAGATTTTCATCATATTGACAACTTTGGCGAGGAAAGATTCAAAGGTATCTTCTTCTCTAACAGATGGAAGAGCGTTTTCAATTGATTCACGGGCAACGGTAAGAATGGTGCCTTCGGCAACATCCGCGCATGCCTTATAAGCGTTTTTATAAGCACCGACCATGGCCTTAGCAAAATCCTTAACAGTGATTTCTTCTAAACCTTTTAATTCATCAGCAAAGCCTCTGAAGTATTGGGAAGTTAAAACACCGGAATTACCACGTGCACCAAAAAGCATACCGCGAGCGAACTCATCGGTGATTTGACATACTGGTCCATCATCGTCACTAATAGTCTTGAGACCATTTTGGTACGTGAGTTTCATGTTAGTGCCAGTGTCACCATCTGGAACTGGGAAGACATTCAAATCATTAATGATTTGTAAATGTGCTAATAAGTTTTTATATCCGGACTGAAGCATTAACGCTAGAGTCGAACCATTCATTTTAATGGGATTCATATATATTTATCTCCTTATGGAAGTTAATAACAAATTAAAAATAGTTTCTTTGCATGCTAAAAGAATGCTTTAAAAACTATTCAAGTTTTTGGATTGCTTTATGTGAGAATAACCAAATAGAGATAGTTAATACCGCTAAAACGATAAGAACGACCACTAATGGTAAAGCGCTTTTGAAATTTAAGACAATACAAGATAAAGCCGCGATAGTGGTTACTTGAGCGACAAATGCAGTGTATTTAACTGCTCTTTCTTTTTCTTGTCTTGCCCAGATAACGGTTACAAAGATTAAGATGAGCCCTAAGAAGATAACAGGAACGTTTCTAGTTAATCCACTTAAGAAGCCATCATTTGTAAACCATTCATTGGATGGGAATAAGGCGAATAAGATACGAGCGACCGCTAAAGCGATAACACTGATATCAATAAGCACTGTATTGTGTTTATTAAATTTGAGTTTGAAGAACCAATAAAATAAAACAAACAAAACAGTGGAAGTGATGCTAATAACAGAACTACCAAGATTGAAGAAAGAGATCATGTCTAATGCTTCATTATTGAAAGTCAAATTAAAGAAACTTGGGATGATATACAAGGAGTCAGAGGCGATTGTGGTTAAGCCAATCACACCTGCAACAAGCCAAGCAATTCTTTTATTTGCCTTTATAAGAACATACAAGGAAACTATAAGTCCGATAGCCAAGTATGCGATTTGTAATGTGGGTTCGTTAATAAGAATCATCTTTCGTTTTCCCGTAATTACTTTACTGATTATTAGAAAAATAATCAATAATATATATTAATATATTCGGGCTAGACATAATAAAATGAAGATAAATCTAACACTTTTAACAAAGTTAAAGTATAATAAAATCTAACTTAAGGAGAATAATATGAATTTTGATAAATGGTTTGAGGAACAAGAAAGATTAGTTAAAATTATCTTTCTTTTCATTCCGATTGTAGGATGGGTTATTGAAGTCCTAGTTAGACTTAGTGCGATGATTAGAAATAGCAGCACGATGAACATCCTAGGATTTGTCATTTTTCTTATTGGCGGATACTTCTTCCAATTCGTTGATTTAATTTATCTTTGTATAACTGACGAACTCCTCATCATTGAATAAGAAAACCCAGCCTTAA
Organism: uncultured Erysipelotrichaceae bacterium; assembly: GCA_900314865.1. Lineage (GTDB taxonomy): Bacteria > Bacillota_I > Bacilli_A > RFN20 > CAG-826 > UBA2450. The sequence continues at coordinate 307,435 of OMWW01000001.1, forward strand.
CGCTGGGTGTCTTTTTTACTTAGGCGATAACGCGGTCAATTCTGAATCTGTTGTTATAATCACAAACATATTCAATATTGTGCTTATCATTATTTATGCAAAACTCGTCTTCAACTTGGATGTTTTTTAATTCGTGTCTATTGTAATAGGCGAAGATATAATCGAGCGCCGCATTTCTAGATTTGAACATGTGGTTGAATCGAACGGTTTTACCATCGATTATCGCTGTAAGAATGTAGTTTTTCATTGATATACCTCCTTCTTTGCCTTTTATGGTCGTGCTTGGGACCAAGGAGGTCTTTTCTTAAAGCAACACATAATCATAGTCCTATTTTTTACATAGTCAACAAAAAAAGAAGAAATTTTTCTTCCTTTTTGATTTTTGTGATCTTTAGACTATAAATCTTCTAAGTGAGGTAAGGCCACAATCGCGCCTTTACGAGTCACGGTGATACTTGAACATTTTGAGGCAAACGCCATCGCTTCAAGAATTGGTGTATCTTTCGCTAATTTTGAGACCAAAGCACCTAGATATGAATCACCAGCAGCAGTCGTGTCAATTGCTTTGACTTTATGAGGTTCCACTAAGTGATGACCTTCTGAATTTACTAACATAGAACCCTTTTCACCTAAGGTAACAATGATGTTTTTTGCGCCTTTAACAAGTAGGGAGTTCGCTCCTTTTATAACATCACTTGTTCCACTTAATGCTTCTAGTTCGTGTTCATTAGGAACGAGGTAGTCAACATATTGATATATTTCATCATTAACTTTTTTAATTGGGGCTGGGTTAACAACCACAGTCATGCCTCTAGTTTTGGCAAGTTTAATCGTGTATTCAATAGTAGGAACTGGTCCTTCAAATTGGGTTAGTAAAATGTCGCCTTCTTTAAATAGATCAATATTCTTTTCAATATCTTCAATTAAGACGTCATTATTCGCTCCTTGGATGATGAGAATGCGGTTTTCAGCAGTCTTCTCTTCAAGCATGATAAAGGCCACTCCGGTTGGATAAGAAGAATCTTTGATTCTTGTTTTTAAACCATTCTCTTTTAAAAACCTTTTAACAGTCTCGCCATTATTGTCTTTACCGACCGCTCCAATAAAGGTTACATCAGCACCTAAAAATAGAGCTGCACTTGCTTGGTTGGCGCCTTTACCTCCAATGTTTTGGAAATAGCTATCAGCAATCGTGGTGGTGCCTGCTCCTGGGAGTTCTTGTGTAAAAATGGTGTTATCGATGGCAATTGATCCTACAACAACAATTTTTCTCATTATTTGCACCTCCTAAGAGCAGAGTAGATATTTTCCCAGTATTTATCTAGATTAACTTCTATCGCAACTTTTGTGTTATGTGGTTTATCTAGTAAACAATATGTTTTACCAACTAAATCAGTATTTGATATATCTATTTTAACTTGCATATCCTTAAAAGTGAAAACTTCGTCATCAATTAAGGAAATAACAGTAGCGGGATCATGAAGTGGTCCGGCAGTAAGACCAAAGAATTTTCTTTGGTTTTCATTGAAGACCTTCATCAACTTAACGAATAAATCCCCACCTCTAGTTTTTATTTTACTGGCTTCTAACATGACTTTGTCATCCACCAAGATTTTTCTTGTGACGTTTAGACCTAGCATTCTTAAAGGAACGCCTGAAGAGAAACAGATATCAGCGGCTTCAGGGTCCACTAAGATGTTAAATTCTGCAGCTTTTGTTATATTCCCTTCAGTGGTGGAGCCACCCATCAAGACTATCTCTTTGATTCTACTAGTTATATTTGGTTCAGCTTTAATTGCTTTGGCAAGATTAGTCATTGGACCTGTGGTGATAACTGTAACATCATCATTTTCTTTTATTGTATCGATGATGAGTTGATATCCTTCTCTTTTGTCATAGTGTTCCTCATAAAGAGGAAAATCAAAACCATCGAGACCACTTTCTCCATGTATTTCTGGACAGGTTTGTATTGGTCTCACTAATGGAGAAGAAGCACCCATCGCTAGAGGGATATTTTGACTATTAAAAAAATGCAAAAGATTATTCGCATTTCTTGTGGTTTTTTCTATGGTTTGATTACCTGCAGCGGTTGTCACTGCGAGTAAGTTGAGTTTATCAGAATAGCAACAAAGAAGAAGGGCAATTGCATCATCATGCCCTGGATCACAATCTAAAATGATGTTTCTTCTTTTCATTGATGATTTTTGTTATAGATTTTGATTAAGTTTTCCATGAGAGCAAGTCTAGTTAATAAACCAACTCCTCCAGGAACTGGAGTTTGTAATTTTACTGGTAAATTTGGAAGTGCGTCTCCATGTAAACCAGTTTCGTCTCTTGAGATACCAACATCGATGATAACCGCACTGTCTTTATAAGTGTATTTATTATCTAAGAACGCTTGTCTTCCAATAGCGATAACGATGATATCCGCATTAGCGATATATCTTGCCATATCTTCAAATTTGGTTTTGGAATGAACTATTGTAACGTTACAGTTTTCCTTAAGAAGGAGCTTCGCCATTGGTTTACCAACGATGTTGCTTCTTCCAATCACGAGAGCGTTAGCACCACACATTTCAATATTTTCGCTATGGAGGTAATTAATGATACCTTGGGGAGTACATGGATTAAGTGGACTAAGTGGATGGAAACCATCTACGTCTTTTAGTGGAGAAACCGCTAATTTAACTTTCTCTTCATTGATTTGTTTTGGTAAAGGCATTTGTACGATAAATCCATCAATAGAGCTATCATTATTTAGTTTATCTATCAAAGATAGAAGTTCTTCTTCACTCGTATCTAAAGGAAGTTTGATTAAATCAGCTTTGATGCCGAGTTCATCGCTATCTTTGAGCTTACCTTTAACGTATGCGTTACTACCCGCGTCTTCATTAACTTGAATAACGACGAAATGAGGCTTAAGTTCTAAATTTGATACATAAGCCTTAATTTCTTCTTTTCTTGCTTTAACGTATTCTTTAACAGTCATTATTAAATTGAAATGTCAATGTTAGCACCATCAAATTTTCTGACTTTAATGCCAGCGAGGTCTAACATCTTTTTACTTGCTTGAACACCGGTGGTGTTTTCATACTTATTATCTAAATAAACAACTTCTTTGATTCCGGTTTGAATGACTGCTTTTGTACATTCGTTACATGGGAATAAAGTGACATAAAGGGTTGCACCTTTAAGAGTGCCACCGACTTGAGTGTTTAAAATCGCATTAAACTCAGCATGACAGACATATAAATATTTTGAATCTAATCCTTCACCTTTATTCCAGGAGAGCTGATCTTCATCTAATTGTCTAGGCATGCCATTATAGCCAATAGAAATAACTTTGTTATCTGGACTAACGATAACCGCACCGACTTTGGTGTTTGGGTCCTTACTTCTTAAGGCAGATAAGACTGCCATACCCATAAAATATTCGTCCCAGGAAATATTGTCGTATTTTTTCATGGATACTATTGTAGCAAAATATTTGCACAATAGGTATAATCTTGTTATGGAATTTGTGTCGATCAATAAATTGTCCTTATTAGATTATCCTGAAAAGGTGAGTTGTATTTTGTATACACCTAGCTGTAATTTTATGTGTCCTTATTGCCATAATTGGGAGACATTAATTGAAGAAAAGTTAGCCCCTTTATCATTTGAAGATATCTTAGATTTTCTTAAGAAAAGATTAGGTGTTCTTGACGGTGTAGTTATTTCTGGAGGAGAACCAACTCTGATGGATGACTTACCTGAAAGAATCAAAAAGATTAAAGAACTCGGCTATTTTGTGAAATTAGACACGAATGGTTCTAATCCAGACATGCTAAAACAATTGATTGATAATAGGTTAATTGATTACTGCGCAATGGATATCAAACATAGTTTCGATAAGTATTACGACATAATTGTAAACAAAAATATCAACCTTGATGATTTGAAAGAATCGATCGAAATTCTTCAAGAAAACAAGATTGATTATGAGTTTAGAATTACTCTTTTAAAAGAGTATCATGATCTAGAATCTATTTATCAAATCGGAAAATTAATAGAAGGTTCTCCAAAGTTGTTTTTGCAAAAATTTATGGTCTCTGATGGGGTTAGAGATAAGACCCTTCATGAAGTTGATGAAGCGACCGCGAATAAATACGCTGAGATTTTATCTCAATATGTCGATAACGTTGAACTTCGAGGATATTAGAAAAGAGTGGAAATAATCCACTCTTTTTAATTAGAAATTTTTGTTGATGTATTTAACAGCACTCATGGCAGCTGTAGCGCCATCGCTACATGCGGTAATGACTTGTTTGTTTTCTTTTACCCTTGTATCACCAGCAGCGTATAAGCCTGGAATTTCGGTTTCCATCACTTCATTAGTGACTATAAATCCTTTGTCTAATTTTAATAAATCATTTAAGAATTCATTTTGTGGAACTTGGCCAATGGCAATGAATAAGTTTTCAGTGTCAAAGTGAACCATTTCATGAGTAATAGTGTCTTCAAAGTCCACTGATTCGAGTTTATCTTTTCCGTTGATACTTTTAAGAGAAAGATTATGTCTTATGTCGATGTTTTCCGTTTCCATCACTCGATCGATGAGAATTTGATCTCCAAACAAGCGATCGAATAATGTGAGCATATGGACTTTTGGACAATATCCAGAAAGTAGTAAGGCATATTGAAGTGCGGTATTTGCGTCCCCAACTAAATAGATTTCTTTTCCTTTATAGAATGGACCATCACAAACCGCACAATAGGAGATACCTTTTCCAGTTAATTCTTCCTCGTTTGGTAAACCCATTTTTCTAGGTTTAACCCCATTAGCGATAATAACAGTTTTGGCTTCATATTCATTGTAGTCAGATTTAACCACAAATACTTTGTCTTTTTTGCTTACTTCTTGAACATCTTCAAGTTCGAATTCTGCACCTAAAGAAGTAATTTGCTCAAAGAGTTTATCGGACCATTCACTACCAGAAATAGATTCAATAGTAGGGAAGTTTTCAAGTCGAGGAGAAGTGGCGATTTGTCCTCCAAATCCTTCCTTCTCTAAAACAAGAACTGATTTATCCGCTCTTAGGGCGTATAAGGCCGCTGTCATTCCAGCTGGGCCACCTCCGATAACAACAATATCGTAGTGTTTCATATTATTTTAAGCTTTCAATATAACCTTTAATGTTGGAGGCATTTTCAAATGTGAGAATATTCTCTCCATCTGGCACTAAAAGTGTTGGGGCTTTTCTAACGTTGAAGGAATTGGTTAATTCGACATTTTCTTCTGCATCAACCCATTTATATTTGACTCCAGCTTTTTCAAGTAACATTTTTGCCATTTTGCAGTTTGGACAAGTCTTTGTACCAAAGAGTAATGTTTCGTTTAATGTTTTGACAGCTTCGTTACAAGCTTCTTCGCCACCTAATACTCCATGAGTGAGTTTTGAGGTTTTGATGTTATATGTTTTACGGTTGAGGAATTCTTCACTCTTACCATCGTTCCAGTTTTGAATTGGACGGTAGTAACCAGTAATACGGGAATATACTTCGGTACGACTTCCACATTTTGGACAGATGTATTGTTCACCGGTGATATAACCATGTTCTCTACATACCGAGTATGTTGGGGACATTGTGTAATATGGTAAGTGATAATTTTCTGCAATCTTTCTAACAAGATTCATACAGCTCTTCCAATTTGGAAGTTTTTCACCTAAGAAAGCATGGAAAACTGTACCAGAGGTGTAAAGAGTTTGTAATTCGTCTTGAATATCTAAAGCGGTGAAAATATCGTCAGTGAAGGACACTGGTAAGTGAGATGAATTGGTGTAGTAAGGGGTTCTACCTTCTTCACTTGCAGTGATAATGTCTGGATATTTTTCTTTATCGTGTTTTGCTAAACGATACGCAGTGGATTCTGCTGGAGTGGCTTCAAGGTTATATAAGTCACCATATAATTCTTGGTAATCAGAGAGTTTGTTTCTCATATGATTAAGAACTTCTTTGGTGAATTCTTGAGCTTCTTTGTTAGTTAAATCTTTTTTGATCCATCTAGCATTTAAGCAAGCTTCGTTCATACCAACTAAGCCGATAGTGGAGAAGTGGTTATTGAAGGTGCCTAAATATCTCTTGGTGTATGGATATAATCCAGCATCTAAGAGTTTGGTGATGGTGTTTCTTTTAACTTTTAAGCTTCTAGCAGCGATATCCATGATTTTATCGAGTCTAGAATAGAAGTCTTCTTTATCGACTGCTAAATAAGCAATACGTGGCATATTGATGGTGACAACACCAACAGAACCGGTGGATTCACCGCTTCCGAAGAAACCACCAGATTTCTTACGAAGTTCACGTAAATCAAGTCTCAAACGGCAGCACATACTTCTAACATCACTTGGTTCCATATCGGAATTAATGTAGTTTGAGAAATATGGAGTACCGTATTTAGCGGTCATTTCAAATAATAATTTATTATTTTCTGTTTCAGACCAGTCAAAAGTTCTGGTAATGGAATAGGTTGGGATTGGATATTGGAATCCTCTTCCGTTAGCGTCACCTTCAATCATAACTTCGATGAAGGCTTTGTTAACCATTGCCATTTCTTCAACACAGTCTTTGTATTTGAAGTCACATTCTTTACCACCGACGATAGCGTTGAGTTCTGCCATATCATTTGGGACAACCCAGTCTAAAGTGATGTTGGTGAATGGTGCTTGTGTTCCCCATCTAGATGGAGTATTAACTCCATAAATGAATGATTGAATGCATTGTTTAACTTCTTTATAGGTGAGGTGGTCTTTCTTAACAAAAGGAGCTAAGTATGTATCAAAAGATGAGAAAGCTTGAGCGCCAGCCCATTCATTTTGCATAATACCTAAAAAGTTAACCATTTGGTTACATAAGGTAGATAAATGATTAGCTGGAGCAGAAGTAATCTTACCAACAACTCCTCCTAAACCTTCTTGAATTAATTGTTTAAGTGACCAACCAGCGCAGTAGCCAGTTAACATTGATAAGTCATGAATATGAATATCAGCGTTTTTGTGGGCAGCACCAATTTCTTGGTCATATACTTCGCTTAACCAGTAGTTAGCTGTAACAGCTCCGCTGTTAGAAAGAATAAGTCCACCAACAGAATAAGTAACTGTAGAGTTTTCTTTAACTCTCCAGTCATTAATCTTTAAGTAGTTATCAACTGTCTTTTTATAGTCGAGATCAGTAGCTCTTTGTTCTCTTAAGTTTGCTCTTGCTTTTCTATAGAGCATATATGAACGAGCGACATCAACATATCCTGCTTGAATTAATGTAACTTCAACAGAATCTTGGACGTCTTCGATATCGATAACATCGTTACGAATCTTTGCGTTCATTGTGGCCGTTACTCTAAGGGATAACATATTGATAATGTCATCGTTATAGAATTTGTGTTCGGCCATAAAGGCTTTCTCAATCGCCTTAGAAACCTTTTCTAAGTTGAACTCTTCTAGAGCTCCATCTCTTTTTCTTATGCTTAGCATAAAAAATCCCCCTCAATGATGTTCTATAAGTTTTAAATGTTTAATTTGACGTTAACTCTCAAAATAGTGAGTGAGTAAATAGTATATAAAGTCAATAATACCTGCAACAAAAAAATATAAATATTTTGATAAGTTTAGACACTGTCCAAATTATTAATATTTATACTTTTATTTGTATATTGAATATGCTTGTAGTATAAAATTTTATACTTATTTGTTGTATATTTTTCAACTATGTTGAAACTTATTTAACAATATCAATAACTACATCAATCATCTTCTCAAATTCTTGAACATCGAGGAATTCGAATCTTCCGTGATGATTGTAACTTCCCGTACCCAAATTTGGCGTCGCTAAACCATTCTTTGAGAAGGTCGCTCCATCAGTTCCACCTCTAATTGCGCCTAAGCTTGGTTCTAATCCATTTTTCTTAAGAGCGTTCTTGGCACGGCGGACCGCCATTGGTTTACGATCAACATACTTTTTCATGTTGTAGTATTGGTTTTTAAATTTGTGGGTTACTTCTGCGGTTGGATGAGCTTCTTTGACCTTCTTAATAGCGTCTTTAACAAGTTGGACTCTTCTTTCCATTCCTTTGTCTTTAAAGTCACGAATAATCATTTTCAAAGTAGCAACTTCCGAGTTGCCTTCAATAGTGTTGAGGTGGAAGAATCCTTCTTTATTCTCGCTATCAAATGGAGTCTCATTAGCTGGTAAAAGATTTACGAACTCTGATGCGAGATTTAAGGCATTCACGAGTTTGCCTTTTCCTTCACCTGGATGAATGGAAACACCTTTAAATGTGATAGTTGCGCCTATGGCGTTAAAGTTTTCGGCTTCAATTTTATCGATTGAACTTCCGTCTATGGTATATGCATATTTCGCGTGCATCTTCTTGTAATCAAAATGGTTTGGACCTTCACCAATTTCTTCGTCTACTGTGAAGCAAACACTGATGTTACTATGTTTAACTTTTGGATTATCATGGAAATATTGTAACGCTCCCATAATGATAGCTATGCCGGCTTTATCATCAGCACCTAACAAGGTATTACCATCAGTAACCACTAAATCATGGCCAATATGTTCCTTAAGAATTGGAAACTTTTCAGTATCCATTTCTAAACCATTGGCAAGCTTAATAGTGCCACCTAAATAGTTCTTAATAAGATGAGGCTTAACGTCTTTTCCTGTGACTTCTAAAGCAGTATCCATATGAGCATTTAAACCGATGCGGCTTCCTTTGCCTTTAAGATGAGCATAGACATAGCCATATTTGTCCATGTGAGCATCACTTAAACCAAGTTCAAGTAATTCATTGACTAAAAGCTCACCAAGGACCTTTTGTTTTTCAGTGCTTGGAGTTGTTCCGGTAGTGTCGTCCGATTGAGTGTCAATTTTGACGTAGCGGATAAATCTTTCTAAGTTGTTCATATGCTGTGCCTCAGGGATCATAATAAAAATGTCATGTTCTGTTTTATCATGAGCATTTCCAAAACTTCATGCAACAAGTATAACATAGTTGCATTCAAAAATATTAGTCAATATCTCATTAACACCATTAAATATAACCTACTTATGTAAAGTTCTAATTTGTCTATAAAACACTGTTTTAAGCCTTTTATATACTTAATTTTACAAATAAAGTATAATGATTTAGATGGAAACAGTGAAAATTAAGCATCGTACATTTGAAATTCTTGAGAGATTATCTTTAGATAATTTTATCGCTACAAGAAAAGGAAAAGAATATTTTGTACGTCAATTTGATCCTCTTAGTGACGAAGGAAAAGAATTGGCATATTCTCTTAAAAAACTTGCTAGTAGTGGTGTTAAAATTCCTAAGTTAGTTTTGCTTGATGAAAAGCATGGTTATGCGGTTAGTGAGATCATTGTTGGAGAGAAAATGAGTGATTATTTGTCTCATTCCGACATGACAGATAATCTCTATGAACAACTTTTCCAAAACGCATATTTTGCTAAGTATTTTCATATCACTTTAGATTATGAACCAGAGCACTGGTGTATATATAATAACACCCTTTATTATATGCGTCCTTTATGCATTTTGTTTAAGAAAGAAAAAGACCTTATCGACCGCTATATCAGATTGTGGTTCAACACTAAAGAATTGGCGAATTATTTAGCAAATTTGGGCAAAAAATACGATAAATCACGATTAAAAGATGAATATTTGACAAACAAAGAGATTGTCCTAACGATATGCAAATACTATAGGTGAGTTATGAAAAATTTAATCATTTTTTCTTTGAGTTCAAATCAACAAGTAGCGGAGAAAGTTGCTAAAAAATATGACGCTGAATTAGGTGTCATTTCCATCGACAATTTTGCTGATGGTGAAGTGCTTGTTAAGACCCTTTCTGATGTTAAAGGAAAGGACGCAGTTATCATTGAAAGCACTGCTAAGAACGCTCACGAAACTTTATTCGAACTATTGCTTCTTGTTGACTCCATTAAACGTAGTGGAGCTAGGTCGGTTAGACTATATATCCCTTATTTTGGCTATTCTCGTCAAGAAAGAGTGTCCTGGTTTAACGAACCAGTGTCTTGTGAAGTCGTTGCGAAGATTTTAGACACTGCCGAAGTTGATGAAATTTTAACCTTCGACTTGCATCATGAGGATATTATCAATTTCTTTAAGACTCCATTTAGAAGTTTAACAACTACCAAGCTATTTAAAGACTATTATTTAGATTATTTTACTAAGCACAATATTGATTTGAATGATGTTGTGGTTGTTTCTCCAGATCACGGAAGTAACACAAGAGCTGATCTTTTAGTCGCGTCTTTACCTGGTAGTAAGAAAACAATTCTTAATAAATACCGTCCTAAACCAAATCTTGCTGAGCACCTTGAAGTTAATGTTGAAGAAGTTAAAGACAAGATTTGTATCATTATCGATGACATCATTGATACAGGCGGAACGATAATTTCCGCTGCTGATTTATTAGTTAGAAGTGGTGCTAAATCAATTATGGTTGCTGCCTCTCATGGTGTCTTCTCCCCTAATAGCATTAATAAGTTATTAGAATCTCCTTTAGACGATATTGTTGTTAGTAACACTATCGAACGTCGTTTACCAAAAGAAATCCATATCACTGATATTTCCGAATTGATTGAATTATAAAAATGAAAGACTTTTATTTAGAAATTAAACATATAGATAAGAAAACAGGCGCTAGATATGGAATTTTACACACTCCACACGGAGATTGTGAAGTTCCAATGTTTATGCCTGTTGGTACTTTAGCTACAGTTAAATCTCTTTCTCCTGAAGAACTACATGAGATGGGTGCTGGAGTTATTTTAAGTAACACCTATCATCTATCCATTAGACCTGGAGCGGATTTAGTTGCTAAAGCAGGCGGATTACATAAATTCATGAATTGGGACGGACCTATTCTCACTGATAGTGGTGGCTTCCAAGTTTTCTCTTTAGCAGAAAATCGTAAGATCACCGAAGAAGGCGTTCATTTCAAGAACCACCTTAATGGTGATAAGCTCTTCTTTTCCCCTGAAGTCGCGATTGACATTCAAGAGAAATTAGGAGCAGACATCATTATGTCTTTTGATGAATGTATCCCTTATCCTGCAAGTTATGAATACGCAAAAAGAAGCACTGAAAGAACTTTAAGATGGGCCAAAAGAGGACTTGAAGCTCATAAAAGAGAAGATCAAGCCTTGTTTGGCATTGTTCAAGGTGGAGATTATGAAGATCTCCGTAAGATGTGCGCTGAAGAATTATCAAAGATGGATTTTCCTGGATATTCTATTGGAGGTACATCTATTGGAGAACCTAAAGAAGTTTGTTTCCGTATGATTGATTATGCGGTGAAATATTTACCACAAGATAAACCTAGATATCTAATGGGTGTCGGTTCTATTGATTATCTCTTAGGTGGAATCGCTAGAGGAATCGATATGTTCGACTGTGTTCTTCCTACCCGTTTAGCGCGTCATGGTGCTTTAATCACCTCAAATGGAAGAGTGAATATTAGAGACGCTAAATATAAAGAAGACTTCACACCTTTAGATAAAAATTGTGATTGCTATTGCTGCAAAAACTACACAAAAGCGTATCTTAGACATTTATATGTCTGTGATGAAATCTTTGGAAAGAGATTACTCTCTATCCATAACATTAGATTTTTGATTAAGCTTATGGAAGGTGCTAGAGAAGCAATTAAAGAAGATAGATTCCAAGAATATATGGATTTAACTATCGCCGCCTTTGGTGATAGTAGAGGTTTCTAATGGATATTAATCTATTTGATTTTTATCTTCCTGAAGAGCTTATTGCTCAAAAACCAAGTGACAAAAGAGATCATTCTCATCTTTTAGTTATCGATAAAGAAAACCGCACATATGAAGATAAGATGTTTTATGACATTATTGATTATCTTCGTCCAGGTGATGTTTTAGTTAGAAATAACACGAAAGTTATTCCTGCACGTTTAATTGGAGTTAAAGAAGTAACTGGAGCACACTGTGAAACACTTCTTTTAAAACAAGTTGCAGACGATACTTGGGAATGTTTAACTAAACCCGCTAAATCACTTAAAGTAGGGGCAAGAATCAATTATGGTGAAGGCAAACTTATTGGTGAAGTTGTCAAAATCAAAGAAGAAGGACTTCGTGATATTAAGTTTTACTATCAAGGAATCTTCTTAGAAGTCCTTGATTCTTTAGGAAAGATGCCTTTACCACCTTATATCAAACAACAATTATGTGGAAATGATCGTTATCAGACGGTCTACGCAAAATATAGTGGTTCAGCTGCTGCTCCAACTGCGGGTTTTCATTTCACTGAAGAACTCTTTGAAAGAATAAAAGCCAAAGGAATTGAAGTAGTGGACGTTACACTACATATTGGTTTAGGTACATTTAGACCAGTTAAGGTAGAAGATACTGATAATCACGTTATGCATTCTGAAGAATATGAGATAACAAAAGGGGCTGCAGATGCTTTGAATAAGGCTAAAATAGAAGGAAGAAGAATAATTGCTATTGGAACAACTTCTGTAAGAACTTTAGAAAGCAATATTAATGAGTTTGGTAAGTTCACTCCAATCAAAAAAAGCACTAACATTTTTATCACCCCTGGTTATACCTTTAAAGCCATTGATTGTTTAATTACAAACTTCCACCTTCCTAAGAGCACACTCATCATGTTGGTGAGTGCTTTCTTGGGTAGAGAATTTACTTTAGAAGTGTATCAACACGCAGTAGAAAAAGAATATCATTTCTTCTCGTTTGGAGATTCAATGTTCATCCATGGAAAATAGGAAAAATTATAACAATTTGCTCAAAAAAGAACTGCAAAACATTGAAATTTCTGGTAAAAAACCAAAACTTCTTCTTCATGCTTGTTGCGGTCCCTGCTTCACAATTCCTCATGAAATATTGAAGGATTTTTTTGATATCACAATCCTTTATAACAACTCTAACATTTACCCAAAAACAGAACATGATCGTCGACTCAACGAACTCAAAAAATATTTGTCTGATTTAGGAGCAAAAATCGAGGTTATTGAGACCAAATACGATAACGAAAATTACAATTTGGAACTTGAACCAAGAGCGAGTGACAAAGAAGGACACGAGAGATGTCGAATTTGCTTTAAGAAGCGTCTAAAAGAAGGCTTTGAATATGCTTCTAAACATGGTTTTGATTACTTTGGAACAGTGATGACAATAAGCCGCTATAAGAACGCTCAAGACATTAACAAAATAGGTGAAAACTTGCAAATAGATTATCCTACAGTTAAGTGGCTGTACGCTGATTTCAAGAAGGATAATGGATATGAAAAATCTTTAATTGTGATCAAAGAACATGAGATGTATTTCCAAGAGTATTGTGGCTGTAAATACAGTTATAATGCCTATTTAGAAAAGCAAGCCAAAAAGTGATTTTCACTTTTTGAATTTCATAATTAATTGAGGCAAGAAATTAGCCTCTTTTTTTGACCTCAAAAAGTGAAAAATGAGGCCTCTAAAAACCAAAAAATGTCAAAATCATGAAAAAATTTACAACTTTTTTGGTCATAAAATTGAGCCATAAAACTATCTATAAAAAAATATTAAATTAATTATTGACACATACACACGTATAAGAGTAGTATTTGAACGTTGACTGCTCGCGTTGACGTGCGAGGTTGCGGACACACCCACAGGCGTTGTCATGAAGGTATGTTCGGTAATTCGCATTGAGAGAGTTGAAGTCAAAGCCTGAAGTGATATAGGAGGAAATTTCATGGCAAAAACTACTAAGATTAGAGTTCGTCTCAAAGCTTACGATCATGTTAGCTTAGATCAAAGTTGTGAGAGAATCGTCCAAGTGGCGAAGAACTCTGGGGCTACTGTTGTGGGCCCAATTCCACTACCAACAGAAAAACAAGTATTCACGATTTTAAGAGCGGTTCACAAGTACAAAGATTCTCGTGAACAATTCGAAATCAGAACACACAAACGTATTATCGATATTAGTAATCCAAAGAAGGAAACACTCGATGCTCTCAAGAACCTCGATCTTCCATCAGGAGTTGATATCGAAATCAAACTTTAAGGAGGTAAGACACAATGAAAGCAATTTTAGGTCGTAAAATGGGCATGACTTCTGTCTTCGCTGAAGATGGTACCTTATACCCAGTAACAGTTGTCGAAGTCTTACCAAACGTCATTACCCAAGTTAAGACCCTTGAAAAAGATGGTTATGTTGCGGTTCAAGTTGGCTACGAAGAAAAGAAAGAATCTCGTGCTAATAAAGCCGAAAAAGGTATCGCCAAGAAAGCAAACACTGTTCCACACTATGTTTCCAAAGAATTACGTGGTGATGAAATGGGAAGTTATCAATTAGGTGATTCCCTCAAAGCTGATTTATTCAAAGATGGTGACATCGTTGACGTAATCGGTACCAGCAAAGGTCATGGTTATTCCGGCACCATTAAAAGATGGCATATGACCATCGGTCCAAAAGGTCATGGTTCAGGATACCACAGAGGACAAGGTTCCTTCGCTAACAACGGTCGTTACAACCACGGTGTTATGCCAGGAAAGCACATGTCCGGACATCACGGTAACAAATCTGCAACAATCCTCAACTGTTTAGTTGTCAAAGTTGATGCAGAAAAAGGCTACATCTTAGTTAAAGGCGGTTTACCAGGATGCAAGAAGAGCATCGTTACAATCCGTTCCGCGATTAAGACAGTCAAAAACAAAGAAGCTGTTAAATCTTTAATTAATAGAGCATCTGCTCCAGTTAAAGAAGAAGCACCAGCCGAAGCAAAGGCTGAATAAGGACGAAAGGAGATAGAAAATCATGGCAGAAAAGAAATCCGTCAGCGTTAAAGTTGTTAACATGGCTGGCGAAGAAGTCAAAAAGATTAATCTTGCCGGTTCTGTCTTCGCCATTGAACCTCATGAACAAGCGATGTTCAATGCAGTCCAAGTAGAACAAGCAAATTCACGTCAAGCTACTGCAAAAACAAAAGTTAGACATGAAGTCTCTGGTGGTGGTAAGAAACCATGGAGACAAAAGGGCACAGGTAGAGCGCGTGCAGGTAGCTCTAGAAGCCCAGTGTGGGTCGGTGGTGGAACCGTCTTTGGACCAGTTGGTAACCAAAACTTCACCATTTCCCAAAACCGTAAGGAACATCAATTAGCTTTAAGAAGTGCATTATCTCTTAAGACTCCAAAAGACTTAGTGGTCGTTGATGAAATCAAGTTTGCTGAAAAGAAAACTAAAGAATTCGTCAAAATGTTACAAGCCCTTAAGTCTGAAGTAAAAACTCTCGTAGTGGTTACTGAAATTGATGAAAACTTATTCGCATCTGTGCGTAACGTTAATTACGCCAAAGTGGTGACAACCGATAACGTCTCCGTTTATGACTTATTAAACGCTGACAAATTAGTTATCAGTGAAGCCGCAGTTAAAGTAGTTGAGGAGGCTTTGAAGTAATATGGCAGCCAAAAAGAAAACTGAAGCTCCAGCAAAAAGAGGCTTCCCAAAAGCAACACAAAGAGACTTTGAAGTCATCTTAAAGCCAGTTATCACTGAAAAGAGCATGGCTAAGATGCAAAATGAAAACAAAGTCACAGTGAGAGTTGCTGATGACACAAACAAGACTGAAGTCAAACTTGCATTTGAAAGAATCTTCCAAGTGAAAGTTGAAGACGTCAGAATCGTCAATGTTCATCCAAAAGCAACAACCAGAGGAACCCGTTATCACGGACACATCCAAGGTTATAAGAAAGCGGTTGTTACCGTCGCTCAAGGCGAAGCAATCGACTTATTCAGAGAATAATCAAGTTCGTATTCTCAAATTATAGGAGGAAAAAGTAATGTCAATTAGAACTTATAAGCCAACATCTCCTTCGAGACGTGGCATGACAAACTCGACATTCGAAGAAATTACAACTAGCACTCCTGAAAAAAGTTTATTAGTCTCTTTACCAAAAACTGGTGGTAGAAATAACCAAGGTGTTATTACCTGCCGTCACATTGGTGGAGGTCACAAACGTAAATACCGTTTAATTGACTTCAAACGTAATAAGGACGATATCCCTGCTATTGTAAAAACTGTTGAGTATGATCCAAACCGTAACGCAAACATTTGTTTAGTCGCTTACGCTGATGGTGAAAAGAGATACATTCTCGCACCAAAAGATATCAAAGTGGGATATAAAGTCTATTCAGGCGTCGCCTGCGATATTAAAGTAGGAAACGCTATGTGCTTAAAGAGCATTCCAGAAGGTACATTCGTTCATAACGTGGAATTAGTTCCAGGTAAAGGTGGACAAATGTGTAGAGCCGCTGGTACTGCTGCTCAAGTCCTTGGTAGCGAAGGTAAATATGTTATGCTTCGTCTTGCCAGTGGCGAAATGAGAAAAGTTCTCGCTGAATGCCGCGCGACCATTGGTTTCGTCGGTAACGAAGATTGGAACTTAATCAACTTAGGTAAAGCCGGTAAAACCAGATGGTACGGCACAAGACCTACAGTTCGTGGTTCTGTTATGAACCCAAATGACCACCCACATGGTGGTGGTGAAGGTAAATGTCCAGTTGGACGTGATGCACCAAGAACACCTTGGGGTAAACGTGCAATGGGTGTTAAGACCAGAAACAACAAGAAAAAGTCTACCAAATTAATCATCCGTAGACGCAATGGTAAATAGGAGGAAAGGAAAATGGCAAGAAGTTTGAAAAAAGGCGCATTCGTTGATGGCCACTTAATGAAAAAAGTCGAAGCTTTAAATGCATCTGGCAAAAAAGAAGTCATCAAAACATGGTCACGCCGCTCAACAATTTATCCATCTTTCGTCGGACACACCTTTGCGGTTTATAACGGAAGAGAACACATCTCTGTCTACGTTACAGATGATATGGTTGGACATAAACTCGGTGAATTCTCTCCAACCAGAAAATACACCGGACATACCGGCCACACTGCTGAAGACAAAGCAGCTGCGGCAGGCAAATAATTAGGAGGTAAGCACGATGGCAGAAGCAAAGAAAGCCCCAGCAAAGAAGACTTCTAAAAAAGTAGAAGAAGTTGCTGAAGTTAAAGAAGAAGCCCCAAAAGCTGAAGCTCCTAAAAAAGCAAAGAAAGCCGCTAAAAAGGAAGAAAAGAAAGTCGAAAAACCAGCAAAACCAACTCCTACACAAGCAGTTGCGATTGCTAGAAACGTGAGAGTCACTCCACGTAAAGCTAGACTTGTTATCGACCAAGTTAGAGGCAAAGACGTCAAAGTTGCATTAGGTTTATTAAAGAATATTAACCGCGCAGCGAGCGAACCAGTTAGCAAAGTCATCAGAAGTGCCAGCGCTAACGCCATCAACAACTTTGGTTTTGATGAAGATAAGTTATATATCGCTGAGTTATATGCTAACGACGGCTTAAAAATGAGAAGATACTTACCAAGAGCGAAAGGTTCCGCTTCTGGTTTAGTAAAAAGAAATTGCCACATCACTTGTGTGGTCAAAATGAGATAAGGAGATAGATACAATGGGTCATAAAGTTAATCCAGTAGGCATGCGTATCGGTGTCAACAGAGATTGGAATTCTCGTTGGTACGCTGATGATAAAGATTTCCATGTTTACTTAAACGAAGACATTAAAATTCGTAAATATCTCGAAAAGTCTTTGAAAGAAGCGCTCTTATCACATATTGAAATCGAGAGAACCAAATCCGATAAAGGCACATCTGTGGTCGTCAAATTATTTGTCGCCCGTCCAGGTGTTGTCATTGGGGTCGATGGTAAAAACATCCTCGCGGTCAAAGAATCTTTAGTGAAATTAATCAAAAACAGCAATGTTAGAGTTGATGTCATTGAAGTCAAAAACCCAGATTTAGATGCTAACATCGTCGCTCAATCTATCGCAAAACAACTCGAAGAAAGAGCCAGTTTCAGAACTGTTCAAAAGAAAGCCATTCAAAGAGTTAGAAAAGCAGGCGCCAAAGGATGCCGTACAGTTGTCGGTGGTCGTTTAGGCGGCGCGGATATCGCACGCGCTGAAGGTTATAAAGAAGGTATCATTCCTCTTCATACCTTAAGAAGTGATATTGACTACGCTCACTGCGATGCTGCTACTACATATGGTCGCTTAGGTGTCAAGGTTTGGATCTGTAGAGGAGAAATCCGTCCAGAATTAGCCAAAGACAAGAAAGGAGAATAAGCCATGTTACAACCAAAACGTGTTAAATACCGTCGTCCACATATCTTAAGATATGAAGGCCATTCAAAAGGCGGAACAGAAGTTAGCTTTGGTGAATATGGTTTACAAGCTCTTGAAGGTGCTTGGGTTACAACTAGACAAATCGAAGCTGCTCGTATCGTATTAAGTAGATACACAAAACGTGGGGGACAAATCTGGATCAGAATCTTCCCACACTTAGCAAAAACAAAGAAACCTGCAGAAGTCCGTATGGGTTCCGGTAAAGGTTCACCAGAAGACTGGGTTGCAGTCGTACAAAAAGGCAGAGTTATGTTTGAAATCGGTGGAGTCGATGGCGAAGTCGCAAGAGAAGCTCTTAGATTAGCTGCTTATAAGCTCCCAATCAAATGTAAAGTTGTCGGTAAAGGAGAGTAAGAGCCATGAAAATTAGTGAAGTCCGTGAAATGTCTACAGGCGAGCTCAAGGAAAAGCTCTACTCGCTTAAAGAACAACTCTTTGAGTTAAGACGTAAGAAAAGCGTTGGAACTCTTGAAAGAGGAGAAGACGTGATTACTGTTAGAAGAGATATCGCTCGCGTCAACATGGTGTTACGTGAAAGAGAACTCGAAAGTAAATAAGGAGAACATGTAAATGGAAGAAAGAAACTTAAGACGTTCCATTCAAGGTGTAGTTGTAAGTGATAAAAATGACAAGACCATTGTTGTCCTTGTTGAAACTCACAAGAAACACGCCAAATATGGAAAGCGCGTTAAATATAGAAAGAAGTATTACGCGCACGATGAAAAGAACGAAGCTAAAGTCGGCGATACAGTTACCATCATGGGAACTCGTAAATTAAGCGCCACAAAACGCTTCAGACTCGTTAGCATCGATAAGACTGCTGAATTATCTGTTAAGGAAGCAGAAAAAGAATTAAAAGAAGAAATTTTAACTGGTGAAGTTGCTGTAGAAGTCGAAGAGAAACCTGCGGCAGAGAAAGAAGCAACTGAAGTAGTTAAAGAGAACAAGGAGGCCGAATAATTATGATTCAAAAGGAAACGAATCTTGTCGTCGCTGATAATAGTGGCGCTCGTAAAGTTCGCGCTTTCACCCTCTACGGAGGAAGTAAAAGAAAGAATTCTTACATTGGTGACATCATTCAATGTTCCGTCAAAGAAGCTATTCCTAATGGAAAAGTGAAAAAAGGCGACGTTGTGAGATGCGTCATTGTCAGATGTAAAAAGCCAACTCAAAGAGCAGATGGTAGCACAATTGCCTTTGATGACAACGCTGTTGTTATCATTAACGAAGACAATGCTCCAATCGGAACTCGTGTCTTTGGACCTGTCGCTCGTGAGTTAAGAGATACTGGTATTGATGGATTCATGAAAATTGTCTCCCTCGCACCAGAAGTGTTATAAGGAGGAGAGGACATGAACTTAATTAAAGGTGATAAGGTTATTGTTATCGCTGGCAAAGACAAGGGCAAGACCGGAGCAATCCAAAAGGTTGATCCAAAATCTAACCGTGTTGTTGTCGAAGGTGTCAATCTCCGTAAAAAACACAAAAAACCAACCCAAGCAAACCCAGAAGGAAGTATCGTTGAGATTTACGCTCCAATCGATGCCTCTAACGTGATGCTTGTTGATCCAAAAACAAAGAAACCAACTCGTATCGGTCACAAAATTGTTAAAGGAAAGAAAGTCAGAGTCGCTAAAGCTAGCGGCACTGAATTATAAGGAGGACTATTAAATGGCAGAAGCAAAGAAAGCTCCAGCAAAGAAACCAGCTGCTAAAAAAGAAGCTGCTCCAAAAGCTGAAGAAGTCAAAGTAGAAGCACCTAAAGCCGCTCCTAAAGCAGCACCTAAAGCTGCTAAAAAAGGTAACGGAAACAAGAAAGCCGCTATCACATCTCGTTTAAAAGAAAGATACGAGAACGAGATCAAAAAAGAAATGAATGAAAAATTCCATTATTCTTCAGTAATGGAAATTCCAGGTCTTGATAAGATCGTTGTCAACATCGGTGTTGGTGACGCAACTCAAGATTCTAAAAGACTTGAAGAAGCCGTCGCTGAATTAGCGCAAATCACTGGTCAAAAACCATTAGTGACCCACGCTAAAAAGTCCATTGCTTCCTTCAAATTAAGAGAAGGTCAAGCTATCGGTTGTAAAGTCACTTTAAGAGGAATCAGAATGTGGGACTTCTTTGATAAGCTCGTCTCTATCGCTCTCCCACGTGTTCGTGACTTCCGTGGTGTTAGTAAAAACGCCTTTGATGGTCGTGGTAACTACACCTTAGGTGTCAAAGAACAATTGATCTTCCCAGAAATCGACTATGATAAGGTCGCAAAAGTCAGAGGTATGGACGTTGTTATCGTCACAACCGCAAAGACTGATAAAGAGGCATTTACCTTGTTAGAATTACTCGGTATGCCATTTAGTAGATAGAAAGGAGTCGCAATATCATGGCAAAAACAAGTGCTAAAGTCCGCTGTGCGAGACCTAAAAAGTACAAAGTTAGAGAATATACACGTTGTGAACGTTGCGGACGTCCTCATGCTGTCTATTCAAAATTCCATTTATGCCGTATTTGTATTCGTGAACTCGCATACAAGGGTGAAATCCCAGGCTTAAAGAAATCATCTTGGTAATAGGAGGGAAAACGTTAATATGATGACAGATCCAATTGCGGATATGCTTACCCGCATTAGAAATGCAAACGCATTAAAATACGAACAAGTCAAAATGCCTTCTAGCAAGATGAAAGTTGAAATCGCCAAAATCTTAAAAGAAGAAGGCTTCATCGTTGATTATAAAGTCAAAGGTGCAACAAAAAAGGAATTAGTTATTTCCTTAAAATACGCGAGCGATGGCACAAGAGTCATCTCTGGCTTAAAGAAAATCTCTAAACCAGGTTTACGTGTTAACGTTGGCTGCGGTCAACTCCCACGTGTTCTCAAAGGTTTAGGTATCGCGATCATCTCCACTTCACAAGGAGTGATGACTGACGCCAAGGCAAGAACCTTAGGTATCGGCGGAGAAGTTATCGCTTACGTTTGGTAGGAAGGAGATTCAATATGTCACGTATTGGTAACAAAGTAATCGAAATTCCTGCAGGCGTCACCGTTACTGTTGAAGATAGAAATGTCAAAATCAGTGGTCTAAAAGGTAATCTTGTTGTCCCACTAAACAAAGGCATCTCTGTTGAAATCGAAGGCGCCACACTAACTTGTAAAAGAGATAGTGAAGTCAAACAAGTCAAACAAAATCACGGTACAGTCCGTGCTAACATCCATAACGCAATCGTTGGTGTTTCTTCCGGTTATAAGAAGGAACTCGAAATGAGAGGTATTGGTTACAAAGCTCAACTTCAAGGTAACAATGTTGTCTTATGGGCTGGATATAGCCACACCGTTACTATCATTCCTAACGAAGGTGTTAAAGTCACATTACCATCTCCAACTGAAATCGTTGTTGAAGGTATTGATAAGCAAGCCGTTGGACAAACCGCTGCTCGTATTAGAGAAGTCCGTCGTCCAGAACCATATTTAGGAAAAGGTATTCGTTATAAAGATGAATACGTTGCTCTTAAAGAAGGTAAACGTGCTGGTGGTAAAAAATAATAGAAAGGTAGGTATATAAAATGATTTCTAAAGAAAGTAAAAACATTGCTAGAGTTAGAAGACATTCCCGTGTTAGAGCCAAAATCTCTGGCACCTCTGAATGCCCACGTTTATGTGTCTATCGTTCTAACAAAAACATTGAAGCACAAATCATTGATGATGTGAAAAGAGTCACATTAGTGTCCTCTTCTTCAATGAGCTTAAAGCTTGAAAGTGGTAGCAACATCGACGCTGCTAAAGCCGTCGGAAGTGATATCGCTAAGAAAGCTTTAGCAAAGAAAGTCAAGAAAGTGGTCTTCGACCGTTCTGGATATTTATATCACGGACGTGTTAAAGCCCTTGCAGAAGCCGCTAGAGAAGCTGGCTTAGAATTCTAAGGAGAATATTATGGCAGAAGAAAAAGTTGTTACTGAAGAAGTAAAAGCAGAAGCTCCAGCTTCTCCTAAAGAAGAAAATAAAGCTCCTAGAGGCGACGCTCCTAGAGGAGATAGACGTCCACATGGCGATAGAAAAGGTGGTAGACCAGATCGTAAAGGTGACCGCAAAGAACGCCGTGAAGTCAAAGATGATATGGAAGAAAGAGTTGTCTTCATCAACCGTGTTAGTAAGACTGTTAAAGGTGGTCGTCGTATGAAATTCACCGCCCTTGTTGTTGTTGGTGATCATAAAGGACAATATGGCTTCGCTTTAGCGAAAGCTGCTGAAGTCCCAGATGCCATCAAAAAGGCCAGTGAATCCGCTCGTAAAAAGCTATATTCCATTCACTTAGTGAAGGGAAACACCATTTCCCACGAAATCGTTGGTAAATTTGGTGCTTGTAATGTTTACTTAAAACCTGCTCCTGAAGGTACTGGTATTATTGCCGGTGGCCCAGTGAGAGCGATTCTTGAACTTGCTGGAGTACAAAACGTTTGCTCCAAAGTCTATGGTAGCCGCGCTCCAATCAATATCATTAGAGCGACAAACCAAGGTTTAAATAACCTTAAGAGCTACAAGACCATGAAAGAATTACGTTCTAAGGAATAAGTAATTCTAGAAAGTTTAAGGAGGTGTAAAAAATGAAATTACATGAACTTCGTGCAACAGAAGGCAGTAGAAGCGAACACTACCGCAAAGGTAGAGGTATCGGTTCCGGTAATGGTAAAACTGCTGGTAAGGGTCATAAAGGACAAAACGCTCGTAGTGGCGGTGGAGTCGCTTTAGGCTTTGAAGGTGGACAAATGCCATTATGGAGAAGACTTCCAAAAAGAGGCTTCAAAAACGTTAACCGTGTCGAATACGCTGTCGTCAACGTTAGCGATTTAAACAAATTTGATGAAGGTACAGTCGTAACTTCAGCGTTACTTAAAGAAGTTGGCTTAATTGGTAAAGAATATCATGGAGTCAAAATTCTTGGTAAAGGTAAACTCGAAAAGAAATTAACAGTTCAAGCTGCTAAATTCTCTAAGAGTGCTGAAGAAGCAATTAAAAACGCTGGTGGATCAGCTGAGGTAATCTAATATGAAAAAGATTGCTTCGATTCTTAAAAATAAGGAGATTATGAATCGTATTTTATTTACGATTCTCATCCTCTTTATCTTCCGTATCGGAGCACAGATAACAGTCCCAGGAGTGAATCCTGAGGGATTAGATCAATACCTCAACTCTGGTTCTGCCTTATCACTTATGAACATGTTGGGTGGTGGAACGTTGCAAACGTTCTCCATCTTCGCCCTTGGCGTCTCCCCATACATCACCGCACAAATTATTGTTCAATTATTGTCGACTGATGTATTGCCTGCTCTTAGTGAGCTACGTCGTCAAGGCCAATACGGAAGAAGAAAAATGGAATATGCTACCCGTTACCTAACCTTATTATTAGGTGCGGTACAAGCATATGGTATTATCAAAACCATTGAAAACACCCCAGATGTCACACTTAACTTAAATGGAAACTGGTTAACATACGTCTATATTATCGTCGTTATGTTAGCGGGTACCATGGTCGTTATGTGGCTTGGTGACCAGATTTCTGTTAAAGGTATCGGAAATGGTATCTCAATGATCATTTTCGCGGGTATTGTTTGTTCTTTACCAAATCAATTCGCCCACGCCTTTACAACCTATATCAGCACACGCATGGGATTCCCAGGAAACATGGTTGTCGCTGGAGTGTTCAGATTCTTGCTATATGTCATAGCATATATCGTCATTGTCGCATTCGTTACATTCATTGAGTTGTCTCAAAGAAAGATCCCTATTCAACATAGTGGTAAGTCCGGTGGACAAACTCAAAGTATGACAAGAGCAAGTTTCTTACCAATTAAAATCAATAGCGCTGGTGTTATTCCTGTAATCTTCGCTAGCTCGCTTATGATGGCACCAAGTGTCATTGCTGCCTTCGTAGATAGTAATGCCGCTAATGCTAAATGGCTTAAGATCTTCTCAACTAGTGAGATGTATGATATGGGCAGTTGGTCAATGCCGTGGGGCTTATTAATCTATATTGTCCTCACCGTGGCGTTTACCTTCTTCTATGCCAATCTACAAATTGATCCGCAACAAATGGCGGAGAATTTCCAAAAGAATGGTTCCTATATCCCAGGTATTAAACCTGGTTTAGAAACCGAAAGATACATTAGACGTGTCTTAAATAGAGTCACTTGTATTGGAGCCGCGGCTTTAGTGCTTATTGCCTCTTTACCATCAATCCTCACATTAAGTGGAGTCTTTGGTGGAGACAATTCCCTCGTTCTTGGTGGAACCGGAATGATCATCGTCGTCGGTGTGTGTCTTGAACTTAATAATCAAATCGATGGTTTGCTTGCTGGTAAATCATTTGATGAAGTTGTCGCTTCCGGAGGTCACTAATCTATATGAAAAAGAACATTATCTTAATGGGCCCTCCAGGAGCTGGCAAAGGTACCCTTGCTAAGCAACTCAAAGACGCTTTACATCTCGTTCATATTTCTACTGGAGATATGTTTAGAGACGCGATTAAAGCTCAAACAGAACTTGGCAAACTCGCTCAAAGTTATATTGATCATGGTGACTTAGTCCCTGATGAAGTAACAATTGGGTTAGTAAAAGAGAGATTATCGCAAAAAGATTGCGAAGCGGGATTCCTTCTCGATGGATTCCCACGCACTCTTCCTCAAGCGGAAGCGTTAAGTGAAATCGCTAAGAGTATCTCTCGTGAAATCGATGTCGTTGTCAATTTAGACTGCGATGTCGATGAACTTGTAAGACGTATTTCCGGTCGTCGCGTTTGTAAAAATTGTGGCGCCCCATATCACGTCATCACCATGAAACCAAAAGTGGAAGGTGTTTGTGACTTATGTGGCGGACCACTCTATCAAAGAAAAGACGACAATGAAGACGCTCTTAAAGTTCGTCTTACTCACTATGAAGAAGAAACAAAGCCACTTCTTGATTACTATCAAAAACTTGGCTTACTTGCTTCCTTCAATTCCTTAGTGGGCAAAGAAAATTTATTCGATGAAGTTTCTTCATTTCTTAAAAAATAATTATGGTAATCCTTAAATCTCCACGTGAATTAGCGTTAATGAAAGAAGCCGGTAGAGTGGTGGGCCTTGTCTTTAAAACTCTTGAAGAGAAGATCAAACCAGGTATGTCGACTTTAGACATTGATGCGATTGTAGAAAAAACGATGCTTGATAACGACTGTATTCCTGCTGAAAAGGGATACTATGGTTACCCTGCAAGCGCTTGTGTATCCGTTAACGATACACTTATACACGGTATACCTTCCTCTAAAGAAATATTAAAAGAAGGCGATATTGTTTCCGTGGATATTGTGGCGAGCTATAAAGGCTATATGGCAGATGCGTGTCGAACCTATAAGGTCGGCACCGTCTCCCAAAGGGCCGAACGCTTAGTGAATATAACGAAAGAAGCGTTCTTTAAAGCCTTAGAGGTCGTGAAAGTTGGAAATACAATTGGAGATATCTCTTCTACGGTTCAAACTTTTATCGAAAAGAACGGCTATAACGTCGCTAGGGATTATACAGGACACGGGATTGGTTCCCATATGCATGAAGACCCCTCAATTCCTAATTTTGGAAAAGCGGGCACTGGTACTCGTTTGCAAGCGGGTATGACAATATGCATTGAACCAATGGTGTTAGAAGGAAGGAAAGATACGCGTGTTCTTAAAGATGGGTGGACCGTTAAAGCAAAAGACGGTAAACTTACCGCTCACTATGAAAACACGATTATCGTCACCGAGAGTGGTTATGAAATAATCACGATGTATGAAGGGGAAGAATAAATGTCAAAAGCAGATGTCATCGAAGTACAGGCGGTCGTTACGGAAACATTACCAAACGCGATGTTTCGTGTAAAACTTGAAAACGACATGGTAATCTTGGCTACCGTTTCTGGTAAAATCCGAATGAATTACATTCGCATTCTTCCAGGTGATAAAGTTACCGTAGAAATCTCGCCTTATGATTTAACACGGGGCCGTATAACATTCAGGTTTAAATAGTCCTGAGACAAAACTATTTTAGGAGGTATTATTTATGAAAGTCAGACCTTCAGTCAAACCAATTTGCTCCAAGTGCAGAGTCATCAAAAGACATGGTAAAGTCATGGTCATTTGCTCTGATCCAAAGCACAAGCAAAGACAAGGTTAATGAAAGGAGAATATAGACATGGCACGTATCGTTGGTGTTGATATTCCAAATGACAAGCAAGTTGCTTTCTCCCTTACCTATATTTACGGTATTGGAAGAACAACTGCTAGAAAAATCTGTGAAGCCGCAAAAGTCGATCCTTCACTCCGCGTTAAAGATCTCTCTGATGATCAAATGAACGCAATCCGTACCGAAGTTAGCAAAATTAAGGTCGAAGGTGATCTTCGTAGAGAAGTCGCTTTAAATATTAAGAGACTCACTGAAATTGGCTGCTATCGTGGACAAAGACACAAGAAAGGTTTACCAGTCCGTGGTCAAAGAACCAAGACTAATGCCCGTACTCGTAAAGGTCCACGTAAGACAATCGCCAATAAGAAGAGTGCTCCACAAGGTTAATGAAAGGAGAATAGAATTATGGCTACAAAAACTACAGCTCGTAAAAAGAAAGTCAAACGTTCCTATACGAAAGGTGTTGCACACATCCATTCCACTTTCAATAACACAATTATCACAATCACTGACGCTCAAGGTAACGCAATTGCCTGGAGTAGCGCTGGTGCATTAGGATTCAAAGGTGCAAAGAAATCCACTCCATTTGCCGCTCAACAAGCCGCTGAAGCAGCTGCTAAGAGTGCTTATGATCAAGGCTTACGTCAAGTTGATGTTGACGTCAAAGGCCCAGGCCCAGGAAGAGAAGGTGCAATCCGTTCTTTAGCGGTCAGTGGATTACAAGTATTAAGTATTGTTGATACTACTCCAATCCCACATAATGGTTGCCGTCCACCAAAACGCCCACGTGGTTAATTTATTAGGAGGAAAAGAAAATGAAAATCGCTAATCCTTTTGAAAGATTTGGTATTACCCAAGCTGACTACGATGGAAACGAAAATTATGGACGTTTCATCATTGAACCACTCGAAAGAGGCTTTGGTTTAACTCTTGGTAACGCTTTAAGAAGAGTCTTATTAAGTGCTTTACCAGGTGCAAGCGTCTATGCGATTGAAGTTGAAGGCGCTCAACATGAATTCTCTGCTCTTCCAGGAGTGGAAGAAGATCTCACAAACATCATCTTAAATTTAAAAGACTTAGTCTTAAAAATTGATGATGAAGAAAACGCCAATAAGAGACTTGAAATCAACGTTCAAGGACCAAAAGTGGTTACTGGAGCAGACATTGTTTGCCCAACTGGTGTCACAGTGGTTAATAAAGACGTTGTTCTCGCTCATGTCGCAGAAGACGGCTCTTTACACGCTGTTCTTCACGCTCGTAATGGTAGAGGTTATGTTACTGGTGAACAAAACAAAGTTCTCCATCCTAACTTCCCAGTCGGTGTTATTGCTACCGATAGTAATTACTCCCCAGTTAGAAAGACAAATTATATCGTTGACAACACTCGTGTTGGCCACGATTCCAAATTTGATAAACTCACTCTTGAAGTTTGGACAGATGGTTCTATCCTTCCTCAAGAAGCAGTGGTCTGGGCGTCTGAATTACTTATCAAACACTTAGAAAAATTCTTAAATCTCGCAGAAATCACACAAGATATCAATATCGAGAAAGAAGAAGAAAAAGTCGAAGAAAACAAATATGAAAATATTTCTATTGAAGATCTCGACTTATCCGTCAGAAGCTATAACTGCTTAAAAAGAGCGCAAATCTCTTCAGTTCTTGAATTAACTGAAAAGAGTGAAGATGACATGATGAAAGTCAAAAATCTTGGTAAGAAATCTCTTAAAGAAATTAAAGAGAAACTTGCCGCTATCGGCTTATCATTCAAGGATTTCGAATAATTTAGGAGGAAATGTACTATGCCAGCACAAGGTCGTAAAAATGTTCATGGTAAAACCGGTGTTAGATTTAAAGCCGCTTATACCAAAAGCAAATATGAAAACATGCTTCGTAATGTCGTTACCGATTTAATCATTCATGAATCCGTGAAGGTTACTGAAGCAGTTAGTCGTGATGTTGTTAAAGAAGCAGATAGACTCGTCACTTTAACTAAAAAAGAAGACGTTATGAACGCTAAACGTCAAGCTGCTAGATTCGTTAGAAATATCGAAGCTAGTGAAGGCGTCAGCGCGTTAGATAAGCTCTTTAACGTTATCGGTCCAAAATTTAAGACACGTAATGGTGGTTATACCCGTAAGCTCAAACTTGAGAATAGACGTGGTGATGACGCCCCAATCGTCTTAGTTACTTGGGTCGACTAATCAAATCTAAATAGAGGCTTTCTTAAATGAAAGTCTCTTTTTTATTTTAGAAATATTATTTCTTATATATAATTCTATTAAGTATGGAAAGAATAATTAAAAAGAGTGTTCAAACATATACTTATGAAATTGATCATAGCCACTATGAGGTGATGTCTTTTAATTCTAAAAGCAAACTAGGGAAAGCAATTGTTTTTCCTCTCTTTTATCCTGAAGGAATGAAAGCCTTTACGGATTTACTAAATCCGATTTTAGAGGCTGGATATCACGTTATTATTTATAAGCTTTTATCTAAAGGTGATCGAGTTCTTTTCTTTGATTTTTATGGCAAGACTTTTGAAAGATTAGTCAAAGAAACCGTGTCTCATAAAGTGATTAAAAATGAAGAAATCATCTTCTTCGGCTTTGGAGTTGGATGCCTTTTAGCGAACTCCATACAAAAAAGCAAAGTTAAAAACATCACTAAATGCATCTTAGTGTCTCCATTTAACCGCTTTAAAGATAACACTTCTTCTTTAGGCAAAGACTTATGCAATTTTAAGATTCCGACCTATATCTTCTTTGGTCAATTTGATTCAATTGTGTCAATTGATTCAAGATTCCAAACATTTGAAAAAGCGCATCGTAATTCCCACTTACGTTATTTTACATATCCTGCTACAGGTCATTTCTTATTCTATGAAAGAAATTTATCTTTAGAAGTTGAAGAGAAATATAAGAAAGTCTCTAATAGTCCTTTTGTGGGTGATGATAAGAAAGACAATTATCTTCCTGAAGAAATCAAATACAACAATCGATTCTATGAAGATGTCTTTAAGATTTTAAAGGATGTTCCATTTAAAAAGAAAGTTGCTCTTCTTACTGATGCGTTCCCACTTTTCATCAATGGAGTGGCGATTGTCGTTTCTTTACTTAAGGAAGAATTAGACAGGCTTGGATTTGAAACCTATATTGTCGCGCTTTGGGATAAGAAGGAACCATTAGAAAATCTACCAGAAGGATATATCCCAGTCGTTTCTACAGGGGCAAGACTAGTTAAAGGCTATAAAGATTTACATTTACTTAAGAATTTAGCCTTCCAAAAGAACGCGAAGCAATTAACAACCTTTGGTTTTGATTATTTACATTTACACACCGAATACTCCATGGGTCAAATTGGTTTATGGTTATCAAGATATTCTGATGTAAAGATGCTCTATACTTATCACACTTTGTGGAAACTTTATTATGAACATAAATTTGGTAAACTCTTTGGAGATATCACTTATAAAGCAGCGAGAGAACTTATGTTCTCAAAAGTTTATAAAGAATGTCCAGTTATCATTGTTCCTTCTTTAAAGAGTTATGAAATCTTAAGTGAGGAAAGTAAGGTAAAAGATATCCGTATCATTCCTAGCTCTATTGATATGGAGAGATTCAAAATCACTAAAGAAGATTTACCTGCTATTAATAAACTCAAAAACCAATACAATCTCAAAAAGAAGAAGGTTCTTGGTTATATTGGTCGTGTTTCTACTGAAAAGAATATCGTGGAGACACTTGAATATCTCGCTCACATTAAAGAAGAGATTCCTAATATCGTCTTTATGATTGTCGGTATTGGAGATGCGCTTAAAGCGTTAAAGAAAACAATTAAAAAACTTCACCTTGAAGAATATGTCATTTTTGTGGGTGAAGTGGAGAATGATAAACTCAAATACTATTACGCTTTGTTCGATGTCTTTGTGACTGCTTCTAATTTTGAAACTCAAGGTTTAACTTATTTTGAAGCAGCCTGTGCTGGAACATTAATCTTAGCCAAAGAAGATAAGGCAATCGAAGGAATATTCACTGATGGAGTTAACGCTTATATCTATAAAGACTTCTATCAATGGGCAGAAAGACTTGAGAAGGCTCTATTTGAAAATAACACTAAGTTAATTAATAATGCGAAGAAAACTCTCAATCATTACGCGCCTGATAAGTGGGCGAAAAAGATCGCGGGTATTTATCAAGAAATTAATAAATAAGTTCTTGAATATAGATTTATTATTTGATTAAATAATTACACAAGCGGATGGCCTGGTGGTATCGGAAACGGTACGGTAATCCGCTTTTTTGTTACTTAGCAAGTTTATGCTTGAATAAAATTAAACTGTTTGGTTTAATATACTCACAAGTTGTCACGCAGAGCTAAATTGGCTCAGACAACCGCGCACCAATTGGCAGCTCGATCTGCCCGATGCACTAAGTCCTTAAGGGACTTTTTGTTATCTAACAAGTTTATGCTTGAATAAAATTAAACTATTTGGTTTAATATACTCACAAAGCGGTTCGTACGCGAGATCGGAAACGGTCTTATGAGCCGCTTTTATTTTTTGCTTTTAATAGATTTGATAAGTGACTTATCGTCTCTGTGTATTTTCATACCAACTAGTTCTTTTCCACCAAGCTCGCGCCGTTTTGCAATTTTAGGTTCGTTATGAACAAAAGACACCTTAACCTTTTTCGGCTCAATACTATGTTTTAATCTTTTTCTTTTGGGGCCTTTTGATGAAGTGAAAATCAGAATGAAATAGAGGTTTTTATTATCTCTCTTTTTATATAAAAGTGCTGGGTGGCCACCGAATTTATCGCTGTGTAGGTAGAACCTTCCTTTTTCTAAGTGTTTTTTGAAGAATTTCTTTCTGCTCATGTGCCGTCCTTTCCATATGGATTTAGTTAATCCTTATACAAATATATAAGGGGCGAAATTCGATTTTTTTGGAAAAAACTTTTAAAAAATTAGATGCTTAGACTGCTTATTAAATTATTTAATAAAAAATTTGTTGTTTTAGCTGATAAATGTGTCATTGCCTGATTAAATATATACACAAAGTGGCTCGTACGCTTTACCGGTAACGGTATTTATGAGCCACTTTTCTTTAATCAAGTAAGATAGCCTTGAATAACAATTCGTTCTTTGTTTTAATAATTAAAGAGATTCGCACGTTTGAAATCCTTCGTTGGTTTCGGTGAATCTTTTTATTTTATCTAAATGCCAATACAAAGTTAGCAATGACAAATAAATATAATTTATTGTAAAATATAAACAAGGTAATTCTTTTTGATACTTAAATAGGAGGATTTTTAATGTCCGAAAAGTACTTAAAAGAATATGAAGCAGGTTATACACCTAAACTTGTGATGGAAGAGGCAAGCAGATGCCTCCTTTGTCATGACGCTCCATGTTCGAAAGCGTGTCCTGCTGGAACCGATCCAGCAAAATTTATTCGTTCTGTTCGTTTTAGAAATTTCAAAGGCGCAGCAGAAACAGTTAGAATCAATAATATCTTAGGTGCGATATGTGCGAGAGTTTGCCCAACTGAAAGATATTGTCAACAAGGTTGCTCTAGAAGTGGCATTGATAAGCCAATCGATATTGGTAGAATTCAAAGATATGTTACCGATTATGAAGATGCTTTAAAGATGGATATCTTAGAAGCTAAACCTCTTAACGGTAAGAAAGTCGCGGTCGTTGGTAGTGGCCCTGCTGGATTATCTATTGCTGGTTTATTAGCCCAAGACGGCTATAAAGTCACAGTCTACGAAAAAGAAGCAAAAGCTGGTGGCTATCTAAGATACGGTATTCCTGAATATCGTTTACCAAACGCGGTTGTTGATAAGGAAATCAAACGTATTCAAAAATTAGGAGTCGAGATTTTACTCAATTCTCCAGTTGAAGATTTAGAAAAATTAAAGAAAGAATTTGACGCGGTTGTCGTCGCTGTCGGTCATAACAAGGGTAAAGTCTTACCAATGTTTGCGGGCAAGAGATTTGTGAAGACTGCGGTTGATTTCTTACATGAAGCCAAACGAAGAAAAGGCAACATCAAAGTCCCTGAAAACGTTCTCGTTATCGGTGGTGGTGATGTCGCTATGGATACAGTTACAACCCTTAAGTTATTAGGTGTTAAACAAGTCACTGATGTGGTTTATGAAACATTTGAAGAATTTAAGGCTAGCAAGAAAGAACTTCAAGGCGCTCAAGAACAAGGCGTTTCCATCATTGATGGCTTTGTCCCAGTCGCTTTAAAAGGAAAGAAAGTTGTTTTCCAACACAGATTCGTTCCTTCTAAATTAGAAGTTAAAGCCGATTTAATTCTTCTCGCTGTTGGTCAATATACCGAAGCTGGTTTACTTGGATTTGAAGTGAACAAGATGCAAGAAGTCACTAACGCAGGCGGTAAAGTCTTTGTTTGTGGTGACATCGGTAGCGGTGAAAAGACTGTTGTTTACGCAGTTAGAGGCGCTAAAGAAGTGGCCTACGCTGTTAAAAAATATTTAGGAGGTAAATAATCATGGTTAAGAAAGATTTAAGTATTACCTTCTTAGGTGTTAAATTCCCTAATCCTTTCTGTCTTTCTTCATCTCCAGTCGGTAACGACTATGATATGTGTAAGAAAGCGTATGATGTCGGTTGGGGTGGTATTGTCTTTAAGACAATCGGACCAAAATCCTACGTTATTAATGAAGTTTCTCCACGTTTTGATACATTAACTAAAGAAGCTGAACCATTCGTTGGTTTTAAAAACATGGAACAAATTGCTGAACACTCTTTAGAAGAAAACTTAAGAGATTTAGCAAGACTTAAAAAAGAATATCCTGACAAAGTATTAATTGCTTCAATCATGGGTAACAGTGAAGAAACCTGGGAAGATTTAGCCCGTAAGGTTACTGAAGCTGGTGCTGATATGATTGAAATGAACTTATCTTGTCCTCAAATGACTTCTCATGCGATGGGAAGTGACGTTGGCGCAAACCCAGAACTTTGTAAGAAGTACTGTCAAGCTGTTAAACGTGGATCTAAACTCCCAATGATGGCTAAGATGACACCTAATATCACTGATATGGTGGTGGTCGCCAAAGCCTGTTTAGAAGGTGGAGCGGATGGTATTGCGGCAATTAACACAATTAAATCCATTTGTAATATTGATTTAGATAAGAAGATTGGTATGCCAATCGTTAACGGCAAATCTTCTATCTCTGGTTACTCTGGCAAAGCCGTTAAACCAGTCGCCTTAAGATTCATCCAACAAATGAGAGTGGGTATCCCAGGAGTGGAAATCTCCGGTATCGGTGGTATTGAAACTTGGGAAGACGCCGCGGAATTTATTTTAGTGGGTGCTAAAACTTTACAAGTTACAACTGGTATTATGCAATATGGCTATAGAATCGTCGAAGATATGTGTAACGGCTTAATGCATTACATGGAAGAACAAAAAGTTGATTCCTTAGAAGAACTTGTTGGTAAAGCTAACAAGAACATCATTCCTGCAGAAGAACTCGATAGAGATTACATTGTCTATCCAGAGATCGATAAGGAAAAATGTGTTGGTTGTGGTAGATGCTATATCTCTTGTTATGATGGCGCACATCAAGCCATGGAGTGGGATGAAGATAGCCGTAGACCTACATGTAATCATGATAAATGTGTCGGTTGTTTACTCTGTGGACATGTCTGTCCAGTAGGCGCGATTTCTAAGGGTGAGATCGTCTTTAAGAAGACCGCTAAACCTGGCCGTAAGATTAAAGACATTAGACTCTAATATCAATCAAATTTTCAAAGAGGGCTTCGGTCCTCTTTTTTCTTATTTAAAACATTTTTTATCAATAATGGTTTTTCTATTGATAAGCAATAATGCTTACTTTAAAATATAAACGCAAAACTATTACAAGGTAATAGAATAAGGAGGAAGTTTATGGCCCGTTTACAAAGCGACGCTGTCAAACAAATCACAGAGATTGTAAATCGTTATAAGGATGAAGGAACTCCTTTAATGATGATTCTTTCTGACATTCAAAAGGAATATGGATACATTCCTCTCGAAGTCCAAGAATTAGTCTCTTCTTTAACAGGTATTCCTACTAGTGAGATTTATGGTGTTGTCACATTCTATTCATTCTTCTCACTCACACCTAAAGGAAAATACGTTATTGGTGTGTGCTTAGGTACTGCTTGTTATGTCAAAGGTTCTCAACTCGTTCTCGACAAATTTGAAGAACTCTTACACATTAAACCAGGGGAAACAAGTGAAGATGGTTTATTCACTCTTGACGCTCTTAGATGCGTAGGTGCATGTGCTATTGCTCCAGCTGTTTCAATTAATGGCAAAGTTTACCCAATGGTTCAAGTTAGCCAAGTCGAAGGTATTATTAATGAATTCAAAAACAAGGAGGCTCAATAATCATGATTAAGATTAAATCTAGCGAAGAATTAATCAAGACTCACGAACATTTAGCGTCCTGTCTTGATAAAAAATTCCACTGCGAAGAAGGCAAACGCGCAATCGTTGTCTGTGGTGGTACAGGTTGTTTATCATCTAGAAGCCAAGAATTATTGGATAGATTAAACCTCCTTATTAAAGAAAAAGGCCTCGAAGATAAAGTGACCGCTAATATCGTTGGATGTTTCGGATTCTGCTCTCAAGGACCATTCGTCAAAATCTTCCCAGAAGAAACTTTATACACCAAAGTGAAAGTTGAAGACGCTGATGAAATTATTGAAAAAGATATTTTAGGTGGAGAAATTGTTGAAAGATTACTATTTGTTGATCCACAAAGCAAAGCTCGTGTTGCTAAACAACATGAAATCAATTTCTACAAATTACAAAAAAGAGATATCGCTTTAAAGGGTAATGCGGAAATCAACCCAGAAGATATCAATGAAGCAATTGGACATGGAGCGTTCCTCGCTTTAAATAAAGCTCTCCATATGTCTCAACAAGACGTCATTACTGAAGTCTTAAATAGTGGACTTCGTGGTCGTGGTGGCGCTGGCTTCCCAACCGGAAGAAAATGGCAATTTGCTTATGATGTTAAAAGCGATGAAAAATATGTCGTCTGTAATGGTGACGAAGGTGATCCAGGAGCATTCATGGATCGTTCAATTATCGAAGGTAACCCAATTAACGTTATCGAAGGTATGATGATTGAAGCTTATGCGATCGGAGCCAAAAACGGTTATTTCTATATCCGTGCTGAATATCCAATCGCTGTTAATAGATTAAAGAACGCGATTAAACAATGTGAAGAGATGGGTCTTTTAGGTGATAACATCTTAGGCACTGACTTCTCATTCCGTTGCCACATTAGACTTGGTGCTGGTGCATTCGTCTGTGGTGAAGAAACCGCTCTTCTTAACTCTATTGAAGGACAAAGAGGCATGCCTCGTCCACGTCCTCCATTCCCAGCCGTAAAAGGTTTATGGGGAAAACCATCTGTTATTAATAACGTGGAAACACTCGCTAACGTTCCATATATTCTCCTTCATGGAGCGGAAGAATACGCCAAGATTGGTACTGAAAAATCTAAAGGTACAAAGGTCTTCGCTTTAGGTGGAAAAGTGAATAACGTTGGACTTGTTGAAGTTCCAATGGGAATCACTTTAAGACAACTCATCTTTGATATCGGTGGCGGTATTCCAAATGGCAAGAAATTTAAAGCCATTCAAACTGGTGGTCCTTCCGGTGGATGTTTAACTGAAAAAGATTTGGACACTCCAATCGATTACGATAACTTAATCGCTGCTGGAAGTATGATGGGATCTGGTGGAGCGATCGTTATGGATGAAGACAACTGTATGGTCGACGTCGCTAAATTCTATATGACATTTATTTGCGATGAAAGCTGTGGTAAATGTTCTCCATGTCGTATCGGCACTAAGAGATGCTTAGAACTCTTAGAAAAGATTACTGATGGTAAAGGCACCATGAAGGATCTTGATGAACTCAAGAACCTCGCCAATGTCATTAAGAGCAATTCTCTTTGTGGCTTAGGTCAAACTGCTCCTAACCCAATTCTTTCTACAATGAATGCGTTCTATGATGAATATATCGCGCATATCGTTGATAAAAAATGTCCTGCTCATGTCTGTAAGAGCTTAATGCAATATAAGATTCTTGAAGACAAATGTGTGGGCTGTGGAATGTGTGCTCGTAATTGTCCTGCTAACACAATTGTCAGGACTGACATTGTTCCAGCTGGAAGACCTGCAAACTTACCACTACGTGTACATAGAATTGATCCAACTAACTGTGTTAAGTGTGGATTATGTCTATCCAACTGCCGCTTCGGTGCAGTTGTTAAAGATTAAGGAAGGAGGAAATTATCATGTCATTAGTGAACATTAAAATTGATGGACAACCATTCCAAGTTGAAAGTGGTTTAACAATTTTAGAAGCTGCTAGAAAATGTGGTTTCAATATTCCTTCTTTATGTGCCTTCAATAATGGTAAATGCTCTAGAGCTAGCTGCCGTGTCTGTCTAGTTGAAGTTAAAGGCGCAAGAGGCTTAGTTGCTAGCTGTGTTTATCCAGTTAACGAAGGTATGGAAATTACTATTTCCTCTGCTAAAGCTGTCGACGCTCGTAGAGCGAGTGTTGAACTCATTCTTTCTAATCACCATAAGAACTGCTTACAATGTGAGAAAAACGGACATTGTGAACTTCTTGAAGTTTCTAAACTCGTTGGTGCTAGAGACGGAATGTATGAAGGAAGTCAAACTCCTAGTACAGTGGACACTCTTGCTCCAGGTTTAATTAGAGACACAAGTAAATGCATCTTATGTGGTAGATGTATTGAAAGATGTAAAGAAGCTCAAGGTATTTCTATCTTAGGATTTGAAAACCGTGGCTTTAAAACCATTGTTGCTCCTGTTGAAAATAGAAGTTTTGCTAAATCACCATGTTTACAATGTGGTCAATGTGTGAACGTCTGTCCTACTGGTGCTTTAATGGAACATTCCGAAATTGATAAAGTTGATGAAGCTCTTAGAAGCGGCAAGAAAGTGGTTGTTCAAACTGCTCCTGCTGTTAGAGCGGCTATCGCTGAAGAATTCGGTGAAAAGATTGGTACCCCAGGTACTGGTAAGATGGTTGCCGCTTTACATAGACTTGGCTTCTATCGTGTCTTTGACACCAACTTCGGTGCTGACTTAACCATTATGGAAGAAGCAAACGAACTTCTTGAAAGAATCAAGAATAAAGGTGTTCTTCCTCAAATTACTTCCTGTTCACCAGGATGGATTAACTATCTTGAATATTATTATCCAGAAGTTATCCCACATGTCTCTACTTGTAAATCCCCACATATGATGCTTGGTGCGATTGTGAAGACATATTTCGCTAAGAACCATGACATTGATCCAAAGGACCTCTTTGTGGTTTCAATCATGCCTTGTGTTGCTAAGAAATATGAAAGACAACGTAAAGAAATGCCAAATGATGTTGATGCAGTTTTAACTACAAGAGAACTTGCTAAACTCATCAAACGTAGTGGTATTAACTGGGCTAGATTACCAGAAGAAGAATTTGATAATGATCTTCTTGGTGAATATAGTGGCGCGGGTGTCATCTTCGGTGTCACTGGTGGAGTTATGGAAGCAGCCTTAAGAACCACATATTTCTGGCTCACTGGTAAAGAACACGACAAGATTAATTTTGAAGCTGTACGTGGTCTTGAAGGTGTTAAAGAAGCAAGCCTCGATATTAATGGCACCACCATTAAAGTCGCGGTTGCTAGTGGAATGAAAAACGCCAAGAAACTTCTTGATGAAGTTAAAGAGGGTAAATCTCCATATGCCTTCATCGAAATTATGTGTTGTCCAGGTGGATGTATTAATGGTGGTGGTCAACCATTCGTTAAACCTCTCTTCTTACCAAATGAAGATGATGACATTTTAGAAACATATAAAGCTAAAAGAGCCTCTGTTCTATATAAAGAAGATGAAAAACAAGTTGTTAGACAATCTCATAACAACAAAGACATCCAAAAACTTTATAAGGACTTCTTAGGAAAACCAGGAAGTGAACTCGCTGAAGAGTTATTACATACTTCCTACGATTCTAATAGAGAAAAATTCCCAAAAGAATAAAGCTTAAAGCTATAGATTAAACACACTTTTTATTAAGTGTGTTTTTTCTATTTATTTATATTATATATAAGTCTATAATTGATATGCTTAAGAGGTAATATTATGAAAAAGAGATTTCTCATATCAATTGTTTTTAGTGCGTTAAGTATGACCGCACTTCCTTTAGTGTTTTCTAACGTTAAAGAAGAAGTGGAAGTGACTTATGCATCTAGTCATAATCAACATTTAGATAATTTTAGTGATTACACCTATAGTGGTAGTTACTATGATTCAATTACTGCGGATGGAGAAGGACTTAATGGTAGTTTAAGAAAGCAACTAGCAAGTTTAGTTTTTCCTGCTGAATGGCCATCTTATAGTGGCTCTAGTGAAAATTCTTTAGCGGTCCTTTGCCAACTCGCTGATGAAGACCCTGAAAACAAAACTAATATGATTTATCTCTATTCTAGAGATTCTGTCACCAAGAACTCCGCAAGTACTTGGAATAGAGAACATGTTTGGCCTAAGAGTTTGTCTAATGGAAACTGGGGAACTGGTAGAGCCGGCACTGATTTACTCCATCTTAGACCAACTTATAACACGATTAACTCCACAAGAAGTTCGATTCCTTTTGGGGAAGTTGAAAGTGGAGAAAAACTTACTACTAAGGATGGTATGAATTTTGGTTATAAGGGTGGCGGATATTTCATGCCTTTAGATGCAACTAAAGGTGATGTTGCTCGTATCATCATGTATGTTTGGTCAACCTATGTTGATTATTATAGTAACCTTCCAGATATCACAAAGGTTTTTGAAAGCTATGACACTTTATTAAGATGGCACATGGAAGATAAACCAGATGCTTTAGAGGGACATAGAAATGATTTCTGTGAAACTTCTATTCAAAAGAATCGTAACCCATTTGTTGATCATCCTGAATATGCTTGGATGGTGTTTGGCGAGAAAGCTTCTAAGAGTGTCGTTGACGCTTGTAAAGATGTTTATCCAGGCAATAACGCGACAGTAACCGCCTTAAATATCGAATCTTTACCAAATAAGACTACTTATTATATCAATGAAAATTTAGACACTACTGGTATTAAAGTTACCGCGACTTATGATAACGGCGATGTTAAAGATGTTACTACTAAAGTAAGCTATAACGTTTATAAGCTTGAAACTTTAGGAACTCAAACTATCAAAGTTTCTTTTGGTGGAAAATATACTTCTTTTAATGTCACTGTTAAAGATTATGAACAAGTCGCATTAACCTCAATTAATGCATATTTCAACACTGATCATTTCTATGAAGGTGGTTCATATTCAATTTTAAAATCCTATCTTCCAACTGACGCTTATCCTTATCCAACATTTAAATATTCTTCAAGCGACATTGAAGTTGCCTATTTTGATGTATATGGAACTTTAAAAGCAGTTAAACCTGGCAAGACCACAATCACTGCGATTGGACGTCAAAATGATATTGAACTTACTAATTCTTTTGAAATCACCATTGAAGAAAAACCAGTTCCAAAACTAAGTGAAATCTATAACATGAAGAAAGGTGACTCTATTAGTTGCTATGCTTTATATATGGGCGCATATCAAACCACTAAAAACGGAATCTTTATTGGGGACGGAGAATATGCGACTTTAATCTATGGATATAATGAAGCTCCAATTAATCAATGGACACCTTATGAAACTTATCTCCATGTCAGTGGCACGGTTGATATTTATAACGGCCTTTATGAAATAAAGGAAAGCACTGTTAAGGTTGTTTCTA
Source organism: uncultured Erysipelotrichaceae bacterium (assembly GCA_900314865.1). Lineage (GTDB taxonomy): Bacteria > Bacillota_I > Bacilli_A > RFN20 > CAG-826 > UBA2450. The sequence goes on from OMWW01000001.1 coordinate 347,749, forward strand.
GTGAAGTTGGAGTGAAATATGTGAGCCCTGTTGTTCCTTATGTTGTTGATGGAGAAGAAAACGAAGAACAAGATTTAACTATTTGTTCTCGTCCAACTGTTATTACTGGTAAAGTCAAATCCCTTAATGGTGAAATTAGTGCTACAACAGAAGTTACAGTTACTATGGAAGTTGGTGAAAGCACGATTGATGTCTTTATTAAGAAGAATACTGGATTAGATTATGATGCGCTTAAAGCCGCTCTTGTGGTTGGTGAGACTGCAAGTGTTCGTGGATTTATGGGTGTCTATAATTCTAAATTCCAAATTGTTTTACCTTCTGTGTTAGATAAAGTTGATACAGTTACACTTTCTGAAACAAGTGTTGAGTGTTTAGTTGGTGATGTTTTCCATCTTAACGCGACAGCCTCTGATGGTGGAGAAGTTATGTGGTTTGTTAATAACGATAACTTATCTATTTCTGATGGTGAGTCTACTAACAGTAAATATTTCACCGCTAATAAAGTAGGTAGTTCTATCATTACCGCTCGTAGAATTATTAATGATTTTGAATACACTGCGACATGTGTTGTTACAATTACTGAAGCTGAACCAGTTAAATTAGATGCGATTGAAATCATAACTTTACCAACTAAACTTGAATATAACGTTGGTGATGAATTAGATCCAACTGGTATCACTGTTATTGCGTTCTACACTGATGAAGACTATAACAAAGACGTCACTGATGAAGTCACTTATGATGTGACTACATTTGATGAAGTAGGTTTTATTACCGTTACTGTTAGTTACACTGATTTAGGAAGTACTAAAACTGATAGTTTTGAAGTTACTGTTAACTTTGTTGAAAAAGTACTTCAATCAATTAAAATTGATTCTCTACCTGATAAGACAGAATATAAAGTCGGCGAATCTTTAGATATTACTGGTATCTTAGCAACAGCGAATTTCACCGATGGAACTTCTGAAGGCATTGATGCGAACGATTTACATGTTGATGAATACACCTTCACAAGCGCTGGTGAATATGAGATTGAAGTTTCTTATACCTATAAAAGCGTTACTAAATACGCAACCTTTAAAGTTACTGTGAAAAAGGATGAAACTCCTGTTACACCTACTCCAGTAAAGAAAGGATGTAGTGGAGATATTAACTCTACAAGCATTATTCTTTCTGTTTTATCTGGAGCATTCTTACTTTCTTTATTAGGTGTTTTAATCTTAAGAAGAAAAAAAGTTAGCAAATAATAATATATAAATATAGCACTCGTGCTATAATCAACCATATGGATATCAAAGTATATAACTCTTTAACAAATCAAATTGAAGACTTCAAAACTCTAAAAGAGAATGAAGTATCAATGTATGTCTGTGGACCTACAGTCTATAACTATCCTCATATTGGTAATATGAGACCAGTGGTAGTCTTTGACGTCTTCAGAAAATTTCTTTCCTATATTGGCTATAAAGTCACTTATGTCTCTAACTTTACTGATGTTGATGACAAGATTATTAAAGAAGCCAAAAAAGAAGGTAAGAGTGAAAAAGAGCTAACTGAATTCTTTATTAATGAATTTAAAAAAGCCACTTTAGCTATTGGAAGTGATATTCCTTCTATTACTCCTAAAGTGACTGAATATATTGAAAAGATTATTTCTTATGTTGATAATCTAGTCAAAATTGGAGCAGCCTACATAGTAGATGGTGATGTTTATTTTAGAGTGTCCAAGATTAAAGATTATGGCGCTCTTTCTGGAATCAACGTAGAAGATCTTAAAGTAGGCGCCAGAATTGAAGAGAATAGTCAAAAAGAATCTCCTCTTGATTTTGCTTTATGGAAGAAAACAAGTGAAGGAATCAACTGGCCATCTCCTTGGGGAAATGGTAGACCAGGATGGCACACGGAATGCTGTGTGATGATTGATACAATCTTCCCAAGTCATTATATCGATGTCCATGGTGGTGGCTATGATTTGAAATTCCCACATCACGAAAATGAAATAGCACAAAGCGAAGCCACTCACGGCAATAAAATAGCTAAATATTGGATGCATAATGCATTTATCAATTTTGGTAATGAAAAGATGTCTAAGAGTTTAGGCAATGTCGTTTATGCAAAAGACATGATTGAAAAATACGGTGGAGCAGTTACTAGACTCGTTATTCTTAACGCTCACTATCGTCAACCTGTTAATTTCACTGATGAAACCGTTAACGCTGCTATTCAAGAAGTTAACAAGATGCAAATGGTGGTCCGTCAACTAGCTTTAAAACTTCAAACTGGACCAGTAAATATCGATGAAGGTAAACCAACCTACATCGAACCATTCTTACTCTCTTTAGCGGACGACCTTAATACCGCTAACGCTTTAACTGAAGTTTATAATTTAATCAAGCTTGCTAACCAAGAGATCAGGGTTAGAGATATTAACTATATAAAGGTTAATGATATCTTTAAATCATTAATGGATATGCTTGGTGTTTTAGGTCTTGATATTCCATATGTAAAAATGGATGAAAAGGATAAAAATCTCTACAAAAACTATTTAATTAGTAAAGAAAATAAAGATTTTGCAGAGTCTGATAGATTACGTCAGGAGCTCATTTCTAAAGGAATAATGTAGAGGGTTTACGTCAATGAAAAATGAAAACTCTAACATTATTTATGGAAGGAATCCTGTTAAGGAAGCCTTAAGAGCTGGACGTGTATTAAAGGTTTATGTCGCTAGTGGTTTTTCTGATAAAGAAATTAACCCTCTTTTTGAGCAATATAAACCATATATTAAAGTCATCTCAAATAACGAATTACTTCAAAAAGCAAATGGTGGGGTTCATCAAGGGATTGTTGCTGAAGTCAAACCTTATGAATATCTTGATTTAGATGAAATTATTAGAAGAAGTCGAAAACAAGAAGTCCCTGTAATCGTTATATTAGATGGAATTAATGATACACATAACCTTGGCGCAATCTTACGTTGTTGTGATGTGTTTAATGTTAGTGGTGTTCTTTTACCAAAACATAATTCCGTACAACTCAATTCGACTGTAGCTAAAAGTAGTGCTGGAGCGATCAATTATGTTCCTGTCGCTCAAATTGGTTCCATCAATCAAACACTTCAAAAATTAAAGGATAATGGTTTTTGGATTGTCTCCACTGATGGAAGTGCGAAAATTAGTTACACCGATATCAAGTATGATTTCCCAGTCGCTTTAGTGATTGGAAGCGAAGGTAAAGGAGTTTCTCCTCTTGTTGTTAAGAATTCTGACTATGTTATCAAGATTCCTCAATATGGACATGTCAATTCTTTAAATGCTTCAGTAGCAACAGGTATCCTTTTGTCTAGAATTAGAAGCTAACTTAGTAGGTTCTTCTTCCATAATAGGAAGGAGTTCCCATGAATAATAAATTCGTAAACGTCCCTGACGAAGATTTAATTCGCCCATTTTTAGAAGGGAATACGGAAGTCGTCCACGAACTCGTGAGACGATATCGAAAAAAAATCAGCGGGTTTGGCTAACAAGATATTTATTCGATATCACGACATTAGTCATATTGAAAAGCCAGATTTAGTTGAAATAGGCTTATATGCCTTTATGGTAGCGGTGAGGAAATTTAATTTTAAAGGTTCCTTTAGTGCTTATTGGTATGTAATCGCCAATAACGAGATGACGGAGGCTGCATATAAAGAGTCTTTATATCTTTCTAGTAAAGATCATAGAGAAAGTGTATGTGATAGTGACTATGCGGATATCTCTATGCTTTCAAGTAGTGAGCAATACCATGATCATGTTAGCGATACTCTCGCCATTGATGAAGTCATTGATTTTCTGAATAATCCGAAAAACAAGATTTCTCAAAGGGATGTCGCTATTTTTCTTTATTACATCTCTTCTTGTAGTTATCAACAAACCGCGAATAATTTTGGTACTTCATATGCTTATGTATATGAGAAAGTAAGAAAGATACGGAAGAAAATCACAAATATTTTGTATAAATCTAAAGATTAATCAAAATATCGTGTATAATATTCCGCATGACATCTGTTGAGATTAAAGAACTTGTATTTTCATATAATGATGGAACCCCAATTTTACAAGGTTTAAACCTTAAAATTGAAAAAGGGGAATATATCTCTATTGTTGGACATAACGGTAGTGGTAAATCCACATTAGCGAAATTAATTGATGGCTTATTACCTTTTGATAAGGGAAGTATCATTGTTGATGGAGAAGAATTAAACAAGAAGAATCTTCAATCGATCAGAACAAAAATTGCGATTGTCTTCCAAAACCCTGATAACCAATTTATTGGGGCTACAGTGGAAGATGATATTGCCTTCTCTTTAGAGAACATGAATGTCCCTCGAGACATTATGCTTAAAGAAGTAAAAGAATATGCTTCTAAAGTAGGAATGTTTGATTTTTTAAATAAAGAACCAAGTTATCTATCTGGTGGACAAAAACAAAGAGTGGCAATCGCTACCGCGCTTATTAGAAAACCACAAATATTAATATTGGATGAAGCAACTAGCATGCTTGACCCAAATGGTAAGAGTGAGATTCTCTCTTTAGTAAGGAGAATGAAAGAAGAGAATCCGGATCTCACCATTATCTCAATTACTCATGACATCGAAGAAGCATATTTAAGCGATAGAATCGCTCTTCTTTCCGATGGGCAAATTGTTTTACTCTGCAAACCAAATGAACTATTCAAAAATAGAGACATCATTGAGAAATATAATCTTGATGTTCCTTTCATCATTGATTTGAAAAAAGAGCTGAGTTCTTTAGGGTTTAAGGTTGATGATAAAGACTCTTTAGAAGAAATAGGAGAGATGATATGGCGATCAAAATAAAGCATCTCTCTTATACCTACTTTAAAAAGACACCTAATGAAACAGAAGCTCTTCATGATGTTTCTTTTGAAATACCTGAAGGTAAAATCACTACGATTGTTGGTCATACGGGAAGTGGTAAATCCACACTTATTCAAACATTCAATGGTTTAATTGCCCCTACCAGTGGTTCTATTGAAATTGCTGGCTTTGAAATAACATCAAATTTAAAGAAACTGAAGAAAATCAAAGAATTGCGTAAACATGTTTCTATTGTTTTCCAATTCCCGGAATATCAACTCTTTGAAGAAACTGTAGAAAAAGATGTCGCCTTTGGCTTAAAGAATTATGGTTATAAACTAGAAGATGCTTTGAAAGAAGCACATAAAGCTTTAGAAAAAGTTGGTATTGATGAATCTTTCTATAAACGTTCTCCCTTTGAACTATCTGGAGGAGAAAAAAGAAGAGTGGCGATCGCGGGTATTATCGCGATTAATCCAGAAATCCTTATTTTAGATGAACCTACTGCGGGATTAGACCCTAAGGGTAGTAAAGTCATTCTTGAACTCATCAAAGATTTAAATAAACAAGGTAAGACCATCATTATCGTTACTCACGATATGAATATCGTTTTAAATCATAGTGATAATGTAGTGGTATTAAATGAAGGAAAACTAAGTTTTAGTGGTACACCTAATGAACTATTCTTACAGGATGTATCCTCTTACTCAATCGATATTCCAGAATTATTCAAGTTCGCTCTTATGTTAAAAGAACATGGAGTGGATTTAGATATTAGCAAAATCAAAAACATAAATGACTTAATCGGTCAGCTAAGGAGAAAAGATGAATAACTTAACCTTTGGCCGATATGTCCCATATGATACCTGTGTTCATCGTCTTGATCCAAGAAACAAGATTTTTTTGATGGTCCTATTTTTAGTGTCCATCTTCTTTAGAGTTTCAACTTGGTCCACCGCGTTAATTCTTACTGGTTTCCAATTTGGAATTTTATTGATGATTCTCTTTTTATCTCACGTAAGTCTTAAACAATTAATCAAAAGCTTAAGTGCGTTGTGGATATTAATACTCTTCTTAATGATTATTTATATTTTCATCCCTAATCCAGCGTATAACCCAATCCATATTGCATTTCATATAGGAAGTTATCCGGTTAATTATGACGCTTTTGTGCAAGCTGGATATATCATTTTCCGTCTTATTATGATGATCATGTTAACCATGATACTTACAAGCACTACAAAACCTATGGATTTAACCTATGCAATTGAATGGTACCTCACTCCTTTGAAGGTTGTTAAGTTCCCAAGTCACATTGTAGCGATGACTTTAAGTATTGCCTTACGTTTTATTCCTACTTTATTAGATGAAACTCAACGAATTATGAAGGCTCAATCCTCTCGTGGTGTTGATTTTAATCATGGTGGTCTAATTAGAAGAGTTAGAGCCCTTATTTCTTTAGTGATTCCTCTATTTGTATCTGCAATTTCTCGTAGTGAAGAATTATCTAACGCCATGGAGGCTAGAGGCTATGATCCATATGGGAAACGAAGTAGATATCGTATCTTACGTTTCCATTTCTCTGATATCGTTGCATTCTTATTCGTTGGTGGCGTTTTTGGGGCGATGTTAGCGTTCCTGATATTAGATAAGAATTATATGAAAGTGGACTTCATTTTCTGGATTTTCCACGCAAATCCGTTATTTTAGGTGAGAATTATGAGAATTTTTGCAAGTGTTTGTTATAAAGGTACAAATTACTTTGGCTGGCAAAAACAACCAAATGTGATTTCCGTTCAAGAAGTGATTGAGAGCAAATTATCTCAATATTTTAATCGCCCAATTGTTATTTATGGAGCTGGTAGAACTGATGCAGGAGTTCACGCCTTTGGACAAAAATTTCACTTTGATATTGATAAGGATGAAATCGATTTAGATAGACTCCTTTATTCCATCAATATGATGCTTCCAAATGACATCAAAATTGAAGATTTCCAAATGGTGGAAGACGATTTCCATGCGAGATACTCCGCAAAAAGCAAAATCTATAGTTATACGATTCTTCAAGACTCAAAAGATCCATTTTTATATGATACCGCGTATCTTCATCCTATTAAAATTGACGCCGTTGAGCTTCAAGAAGTATTAACCCACTTTATTGGTGTGCATAACTTTAAGAATTTCACCTCAAAAGAGGAAGATGATGATAATTTTGTTAGAGAAATATATGATATTGTGGTTTCTGAGAATAGAGATTTAATCTATATCACTCTTAGAGGTAATGGCTTCATGCGTTATATGATTAGATTTATTATTGGAACCGCGCTTCAAGTCGTGGATAAAAAACTTGACGTCAGTAAGATAGATGAATTACTTGATGAGAATAGTCCTAGAGAAATTGCTAACTACAAAGCACCTGCTTCTGGACTTACTCTCATTGATGTTGAATATTAAATATTTTCTTAATAAATATTGTGTGATATTATTTTTCGGGAAAAAGAAGGTGTATTTATATGGGTAGAGCACACGAAGTTAGAGCAAAAGCGATGGCAGCCACTGCTGCTGCTAGAAGCGCATTATTTATGAGAGCCAGTAAAGAAATTTATATGGCGGCTAAAAGTGGAGTCCCAGATCCAGATAGTAACCTCGCGTTACGTTCTGCAATTGAAAAATGGAAGGGACAACACGTTACTAAAGATGTTATTGAAAGAGCGATTCAAAAGGCAAAAGGTGGATCTGCTGAATCTTATGAAGAAGGTAGATATGAAGCTTTTGGTCCAGGTGGAAGCTTATTCATTATTGATACTTTAACTGATAACACCAATCGTGCTTTAGTTGAAGTTCGTACCGCAGTTACTAAAAAAGGTGGTCACTTAGGTTCTACAATCTTTAACTTCACTGAAACTGGTGTCTTTGATTTCAAAGGTGAAAATAGAGATGAAGTTGAAGAAAATCTTATCTTAGGTGATGTCGATGTTAGAGAAGTCACTTGTGAAGATGGTGAAATCGAAGTCTTAGTCGCTCCTGAAGCATTCTCCGCTGCTAGAGAAGTTTTAGCGGGTATGGGTATTAGTGAATTTGACACTGCAGAAATTACATTCTTAGCAAATGATCCAGTGGAAATCACTGATCCAGAAGACTTAAGAAAATTTAATGAACTTTGTGAAATGCTTGATGAACTTCAAGATGTCCAAAACGTCTATCACAACGTTAAATAATTAATCAAAACATATAAGCAATCGGGTATTAATGCCGGTTGCTTTTTATATACTTTATATATAGAAGCAAATATACACAAATATACACAAATATACACAATTGAGTTTGAAAATACACAAACTTGCACAAATATACACAAACTTGCACAAATATACACAATCGTATATAATTACGTTGTAATTAGGAGGAAATGAATATGGAAAAAGTTAGCAACCCCTTCTCTTTAATGTATGGAAAAAGACCAAAACAAACTATTGAAAGAATGAATGATATGAATACAGTCATTGATGCTTTTACTTCTGATGATCCATCGAAAATGACATACCTCATCACTGGATTAAGAGGAACTGGTAAAACAGTACTTCTAAGAGAACTAGCAGAAAAGTTTGAAAGTATGGATGACTGGCTTGTTATTGATATCAATCCTCAATCAAATATTCTTCAATCTTTTTCTGATAAATTGGATTTCTTATTTAAAAAGTACAAGTTTCCTTTTGATTGGACATTGACACTTAATTTAACAACTCTTTCTGTTTCATTATGCAAGGGAAAGGAAACTATTCGTAACCCTGAATTAATCGCTGAAAAATATGTTGAAAAAGCCGCTTCAAAAAATATGAAGATTTTAATCACTATTGATGAAGTATCAAAAACTAATGACTTTAAGTTGTTTGTGAACTTCTATCAATCTATGATTGGCAAGAACTACCCAGTCTTTATGATTATGACTGGTATTAGAAGTAACATTGATCAACTTATTTCTGATTCAGCGATGACCTTCTTATCTAGAAGTCCAAAACTTGAAATTGGACCTCTTAATAATCGAGACATTGTATTTGAATATCGTTCAATTTTTAATATTGATTTAGATACCGCTACTGAGTTAGCTCTTCTTACTAAAGGGTACGCTTTTGCGTATCAAGTACTTGGGTATCTTTTCTTTGAAAAGAAAGAGAAAGTTATTGATGAAAAGTTATTAGCGTTATATGACAAATATTTAGCGGATAATGGTTACAATACTTTCTGGAAAGAATTAACAAGCGCTGAAAAAACTTTCTGTATCGCTCTAGCGGAATCTGAAACTCAAGAAGTAGAAGATGTTAGAAAACGTTCCAATATGAATATTAGTAACTTCAACAACTATAGAGCGAGACTTTTAAGGAAAGAAATCATTGTCGCTAAATCATATGGATATCTAGAATTCACGCTTCCAAGATTCAAAGAATTTGTCATGATGGCGAAAGTGTTTGGTTACTAGTCAATTCAAAATATACAAGAACCCTTAAGGGTTCTTTTTCTTTTCAACTCCTTTGATTTTTAAATAAATCAAATTTTTGTTGATAAAGAAAGGAGAAAAATAGTAATATTTTACTCGGCACAAGCCAAAAATAATGAAGTCCCCGGTAAGGAATAAGTTAGTTTGGTAAAGGAGGATTAATTGTATGCAACGTCAAACTACTATTGCAAAAGCAAATGAAATCCAAAGAAAATGGTATGTCGTTGATGCCACTGACAAACCATTAGGTAGATTAGTCTCCCAAGTTGCTCAAATTTTGACAGGAAAGGTGAAACCAACATGGACACCAAATGTTGACTGTGGTGATTATGTCATCATCATCAACGCTGAAAAAGTGAGCTTATCTGGAGATAAAATCCACAATAAAAAGTATTATAACGTGTCTGGCTATGATGGCGGTCTTAGAACAAGAACTGCGGGCACAATGCTCAAAGAATTCCCATGTGAAATGATTGAGAGAAGTGTTCACGGTATGGTGCCAAAAGGACGCCTTGGAAGACAAATTGAAAAGAAATTATTTGTCTACGCTGGCCCAGATCACAAGCACGAAGCTCAAAAACCAGAAGTTCTTGAGCTCAAATTCTAGGAGGAAATAGAATATGGCAACTAAGAAAGAAGCTCTCCAATATTACGGTACTGGTAGAAGAAAAAGTTCTATCGCTAGAGTCTATGTCACTTCTGGAAAAGGCAATATCACAGTCAATGGTCGTGATGTCAATGAATATATGCCATACGCCACACTCGTGATGGACCTCAAACAACCATTAGTGTTAACTGAAACTGAATCCAAATACGATATCAGATGTGAAGTTAAGGGTGGTGGTTTCACAGGTCAAGCTGGTGCTATTAGACTTGGCATTACCCGCGCTTTACTTGAAGCAGGATGCGATCGCAAAGTTTTAAAGACCGCTGGTATGATTACTAGAGATTCCCGTAAAAAGGAAAGAAAGAAATACGGTCTCAAAGCTGCGAGAAAAGCTCCACAATTCTCTAAGCGTTAATCTTACTTTGATATCTTTGATATCAGAATTGAGACAAAACAAATTAAGGAAGTCGTTAAAAACTTCCTTTTTGTTTTTTTATTTTCTTATTGATTTATATAAATCCTTATATTATATTATTTAAGCGCGTATTTTGGGCCTTTAGCTCAGTTGGTTAGAGCGCACCCCTGATAAGGGTGAGGTCGATGGTTCAAGTCCATTAAGGCCCACCAAAATTGTGAAATTTCCCCCAAAATTTTGTCTCCAAAGCGCGTATAGGACAAAAAATAGGGAAAGCTCATCGCCAATATAGCCCTTTAGTTAGGGCTTTAAAATTAATTAAGCACTATAGGGACACTTAGTTCAGCGGGAGAACGCTTCCTTCACACGGAAGAGGTCACAGGTTCGATCCCTGTAGTGTCCACCAAAATGCCGTCTTAGCTCAATTGGCAGAGCAACTGATTTGTAATCAGTAGGTTGTTGGTTCGATTCCGATAGACGGCACCATTATATTGAAATACTATAGTAGCTTATTGCTACTATTTTATTTTCTGCGGCTATGGCGGAACTGGTAGACGCGCTAGACTTAGAATCTAGTAGGTAACCCCTGTGCATGTTCGATTCATGTTAGCCGCACCAATAATAGGTACTGTTTAAGTACCTATTATTTATTATACGAAAATCAGTTAATACCTTTAAAAACACAAAAAATTGTATGATAAATTATACAAAAATGATTAAGTGTTACATCAATTGCGTTTATTAATACGATGGCTATTAAATGAAACAGGAATATTACAAAATGCGAACGGATTTCAAATACGCGGACAAAGGAAGATTTTATAGAGTTTTCCTAGTGAGAAACGATATTACTCTTAGTGACCTTGGTGAATTCATTGTTGAGATATTTGGAGGAAGAATGGAGCGTTTCTTCCTCTACAAATTAAAAGACAAACAATATGTTCATTCAAGCTGGCTTGATGGATATTATTCTCACCTCATTAAACAAGAAGCATTTGATGACAAACTTATTTCTGAATTACCTGAATCTTTTGAATTCGATTATGACACTGGTGATGGTTGGGATTTCAAATGTAAGATTTATAAAATATATTTTTTATATAGTCTCATAATTTACATTTAATTGACGAGCTGTTCAATAAAAAGTGTGGAATCATATTAATTTTACATGTCTTAAAAGAAAATACAGTAATCAGTGTTTTGTTGGGGCCGTTTTTTGTTTCAAAAAACAGGTTTTTGTAGTATACTACGAATACTATTATTATCAAGTATTGTACTTGTAAAATAGTATGTCTTATGAGAAAAAGTCAAAAAATATATCTTCCAATTAAACGATTAATCGGTATATTAGGTTCGCTTATGGGAATTGTCTTTTGCCTTGTTTTGCTTTGGTGGTGGATTATTCCAATTAATGCCATTGTCACCAAAGGCCATCCTTTTTTCTTACAGGAGAGGTATGGTAAGAATCAAAAAGTTTTCAAAATGATTAAATTGAGATCCATGAAACTTGATGTCAATCCTAATCTTGCTCCAAGCGATATGGACGAAAATAAGCAAAAGGGTATGTACACAAAATTTGGCGCATTTTTAAGAAAATCTTCTTTAGACGAGACTGTACAATTATTTAATATTTTGATTGGTCAAATGGCATTCATTGGTCCTCGACCAGGAAGTGCTCATCACGAAGAATATTTACGAGAGTGTAGACTCATGTATACTCCAAGTGCTTATGATGTAAAGCCAGGAATAAGTGGTTATGCTCAAATTAAAATGAAAAGAGAACACAATCCTGAATTCAAGGCTTATTGGGATCATAGATATGTTATTAGAATGAATTTCTTTTTTGATACTGGCGTATTTATCTATACATTTTTGAAATTGTTTGGAGCCGTTAAGGGAAGATAACATGTGCGAAAATATTAAAGTTTCTATAGTTACTCCTATATATAACGACGCGAAATATGTTAGCGAAACAGTTCGTTCTGTTTTAAATCAGACTCATAAGAATTTTGAACTTATCATCATTGATGACTATTCAAATGACGGTTCGATTGATATTGTTAATTCTTTTAACGATTCAAGAATCAAAATTATCAGAAACGAAGGTAATAAAGGGCCTGCATTTTGCAGAAACGTCGGTATTAAAACTGCTATTGGTGATTATATTGCTTTTCTTGATGGCGATGATCTCTGGCTTGAAGATAAATTAGAAAAGCAATTAGAATTTATGATTTCTAATAATTATGTTTTTTGTTGCACGAAATATGGAACTATTGACGAAAATGGCAAAGACCTAAAAAAGTATGTCTATGCCCCGAAAGTCATAACGCATAAAACGATGATTAGATGTTCATATGTTGGATGCCTTACTGTTATGTATAAAAGAGACATACATCCTGAGCTTGAAATTCCAAATAATATTACCAAACGTAATGATTACGCATTATGGTTAAAATTATCTGAATGTGCGAATTGTTATTTTTATAATGAGACAACAGCATTTTATAGAAAGCATCAAAAAAATCACGTTTCTTCTGGTAGAAAAACCAAGTTGATTAAATATCACACTGACATGTTTATGAAACTATACGGCTTTAAAAGAATGAAGGCAGAGAGATACGCAATAAGGAATGCGTTTTATTATTTTTTGAAGAAAATTAGGTTTGTTAAAAACAAATAGTATTTGACTAATTATGGAAGAAAACGCCAACGAAATGAAACAAGTAAATAAAAATACAATTTCTACAAATCTTATGTGGAGATTTTTAGAGCGTTTTGGCGCGTATATCGTTTCCTTTGTAATTTCTGTTGTTTTGGCACGTATTTTAGATCCATCGACATATGGCGTTGTAGCCTTGATGACTGTTGTTATTACTTTTTTAGATGTCTTTGTGACTGGTGGCTTCGCAAATTCTTTGATTCATGATAAACATGCAGGAGAAAAAGATTTTAATACTTTGTTTTGGTTCAATATTGCTTTCTCTTTTGTTCTTTATATTGCTTTGTTTTTTACATCGCCTTTAATTGCTGCTTATTATGAAAAAGAAGCTCTTACTTGGTTGATTAGAGTTGAAGGCATTTCTTTATTAATTAACGGAATAAAAAATTTGCAGTATGCCTTTGTTGCTAAAAATCTTCAGTTTAAGAAATTCTTTTTCGCCACAATTGGTGGTACTTTAGCTTCTGGTGTGATAGGTATTGTCCTTGCGCTTAAAGGATTTGGCGCTTGGGCGCTCGTTATTCAAGGCTTGGTTAACCATTTTGTTGACAGTGTGATACTTTGGTTTGTTATTAAATGGAGGCCAAAATTTCAATTTTCTATCAAACTATGGTATAAGCATTTCTCGTTTGGATGGAAAATCTTGGTTTATAAAATATTTTATAATGTCTCAAATAGTGTTAGGCAACTTGCAATTGGAAAGAAATACACTGACAGCGATTTAGCTTTTTATAACAAAGGAAAAACCTATCCAAATATAATCGGTCAAAACATTACTAACAGTGTTAATTCTGTTATGTATCCAGTCTTAGCAAAAACTCAAGACGATTATAAACGTTTTAACGATATTTTATATAAGTCAATTAAACTAAATATCTTCATTATTCTTCCTATGATGGTTGGATTCTTTTGCGTAGCAGACTCTTTCATATACATTTTGCTTGGTTCTAAATGGATGCCGTGTGTTCCTTATGTAAAAATCTTTTGTGTTGTTATATTTCTAAACTCAATTGAAGCTATTATTAGTTCAGGTCCTTTGGCGCTTGGAAAAAGCACCGCAAGTATGATTCTTGGCATTGCGGAGTGTCTTATTAACATTGGGCTACTTGTTGCCGCTATACCTTTTGGTGTTATGGCAATCGGATACAGTATGATTGTTTCATCGGCTATAAATTGCTTAATTTATTTTGTTTACTTAAAAAGATTGTCAGGCTTTAGCTTCTTTAAAGCGCTTTCAGATTCCTTTACTTCCATTGTTTCATCTATTTTAATGGGTGTTACTATTTATGCGTTATTAAATTTACAATTACCATTTTATATTATTTTCCTTGCCCAAATAATTATTGGTATATTCCTCTATTATTTCTTGAGTGTAGCTTTCAAAGATGATTCACTTCCTTATTGTGTTTCGTTGGTTAAAGATTTACTAAAAAGGAAGAAAAAATCATGAAAACAATTAGTGTAATTGGAAGTTGCGTTTGTAGAGACTTGTTTGAAAAAGACAAGGGTGAAAATTATTCTTTTCATACGGATATACGTTTTTCATCTCCAATTTCTATGCTGAGCGAACCAGTTGATTTTATTCACGCTGAGTTTGATAACTTCAAAAAAAACGTAGAAGTAGTTGGAACCAAATGGTACAAGAAAAATCTTATTAATGATATTAACAAAACTGCATTTGTGGCCTTGGAAGAAAAGCACGGGGAGTATTTGATTTTAGACTTTGCAGAGGCTCGAACACCAATTGCCATAGTTCACTGGAAGAACAGGCCAAACAAAACTTTATTAGTAAGTAATTCAATAACTTTTAGAGAACAATATAATGCTAATTTATCAAAAAATATTTTAAGTAATACATACATAGAAATTATTAGCCCACTTGCATATAGTGATGATTTTTGGAAGAAAACAATAAAGGATTTTTCCAAGAAAATTAAAAATATCTTTAGTGAAGAAAAGATTATTCTCATCAAGAATATGCCGGCCAGATATTATGTTGATTCAGATTCTTTCTTACATCCATATAGTACTAATTTTCATTTTGGACAAATATTAACTTGCAATATTTTGTTGGATAAATTAAACAATTATTTTATTGAATGTTGCCCAAACTGCAAAGTAATCGAGATACCAGATAATGCTATTGGTTACCAATTACATCAGTGGGGCAACCATCCATTTCATTTCACAGATATTTACTATGAATATTTATTGAATACCGTTAATGAAATTATTTTGAACGATAATCCAGAAGGAGCAAAAAAATATTTTGATGAATACAAAGATAAATTTTCTCGCGAATTAGAGCATGCTAAATATAAGACAGCCAGCGCATTCGTTTCTACTGACAACGAACCTAATTATGTTAAGATTCTGAACGCAAACGAAGAATTTAATCTACTTGGCAAAAAGAAAAGACTCGGTTTATTCTTTATCTTTGATAAAAGACATTTTTTTAAACATCTAAAGAGAATCATTAAAGAAAAGCGCTAAAAAATAAACTACTGGTATCGAATATGAATAGTGATAACAAATATTTAAACATAAAATCAAGGCGTAAGTATTTTATTTTTATATGCCTTTATTTTTTCTTGTATCCAATTTGCAAGTTGCTGTTTGGCAGAAAGAAAAATTGGATTGTATGTGAAAGAGGCAATGACGCTCAAGACAATGGCTTTTTATTTTTTAAGTATTTAATTGATCACCATCCAGAGATAAAACCTGTTTATTTGATTAATAAAACTTCACCAGATTATCTAAAAGTGAAAAAAATCGGAAAAGTGGTGGAATTTCAATCCTTTAAACATTTTATGATGGTTATTGGCTCCCCGGTTAAAATTAGCTCTAATTTATTTGGATATGCTCCGTGGGTGCAAATGACAACATATCTTAGAAGAAACAAAACGCGTGATATAAATGTTTTTTTACAGCATGGTGTTATAAAAAATTATCACGAAGGTTTATGCTCGGATAATTGTAAGGCTATCGATTTGTTTGTTTGTGGTGCAAAGCCAGAATATGACTATGTATTAAGCGAGTTTCGATACAATAATAGCGTGCCACAATACACCGGATTTGCAAGATACGACTCGTTGGAAGACTTTAAAACGAAAAATCAAATATTGCTGATGCCAACCTGGAGATCTAAACTGTCTGCTATAAGTGATGAATGTTTTATTAACAGCGATTTTTACAAAGAATGGGTTAATTTGATAAACAATTCAAAGCTATTAGAAAGATGTAAAAAAGCTAATTTAACCATTAAATTCTATCTGCATTATGCTTTACAGAACTATTCTCACTTATTTAAAGGTAACGAAATTGTGAAAATCGTTAACTTTGGTGAGGAAGCTGTTCAAGATTTGTTAAAAGAATCAAAAATTTTAATTACAGATTTTTCAAGCGTCTACTTTGATTTTGGGTATATGAATAAACCGGTTGTGTATTTTCAATTTGACGAATCGACATTTTATGATGAACATTACACAAAGGGATATTTTGATTATAGAAGAGACGGCTTTGGTGATGTCTGTTTGAAAACTGATGAAACTGTAAATTCAATTATTAAAATTATTGATAATAAGTTTGATGCTGAAAAGAAATATTTAGATAGAATGAACACTAATTTTGTTTATAGAGACAACAAAAACTGTGAAAGAATTTTTAATTGTATTTGCGAATTGAGAGATAAAAAATGAAAGAAATCACAGTAATTGTAATGACTTATAATCACAGAGATTATATCAAGCAAGCACTTGATTCTATTTTGTCACAAACAACTTATGTTGATTTTGATATTTTGATACATGATGATTGTTCCAATGATGGAACCTATCAAATTCTATTAAACTATCAAAACAAATATCCTAAAAAGATAAGACTTATTAGACAAGAATCACGAAAGTTTTTGGATGAAGGTTTTAACATGATGATTTTTAATCATGTTGTTCCACATATTGACTCTAAATATGTCGCCTATTGTGATGGTGACGATTATTGGTGTGATAACTTAAAACTTCAAAAGCAGTATGATTTTATGGAATCACATAAAGATTATTCAATGTGTTCTCATTGTGCTTATCAACTAAGACCAAATAACGATATGTCTAGCAAGTGGTTTATTAAAGAAGAGGGCGATATTACTCTACAAGATTTAATTAATGAAAATCCTGGAGTACCAATCGCTACTTCATCTTTATTCGTCAGAGGTAATGTTTTTAAAGATTTTTCAGATTGGAGAAAATCCTATTCCATTGAGGACTTACCACTTTATATGACTGCAGCGTTAGAAGGAAAAATTCATAGATTAAAAGACATAATGTGTGTTTATAGACAGTTTTCAATTGGATCGTGGAGTTCGCAAAATAAGGACAATATTAATAGACTTATTACCCATCAAGAAAACCTTATAAAGGGCGCTACTCTTTTTGATGAACAAACAATTCATAAGTATCACAATTTAGTAGTCAATCATGTTGAGGGATGTCAATTTAGAATTGCTATGATAAGACAGGACTATAGACTTATCTTTTTAAAGAAAAATAAACGATTTGTAAAACAATTATCGGCAAAAGAAAGGCTCTCCCTAAAATTGCAATATAGACTTCCTTGTCTATATAATTTATTACATAAGAAAAAGAAGGGTTGATCATATATGATTCCATGTAATGATTCAAAAAGACTGTTTAATAGATATAAAGACGAATTTGAACAAGCTGCTTTAGATGTTTTAAGAAGTGGTTGGTATGTTTTAGGTAACAATGTTCAAGAATTTGAAAAAGAATTTGCTGAATCGATTGGCTCTAAATTTTGTGTTGGTGTTGATAATGGCACTAATGCGATTAAACTTGGTATTCAAGCATTAGGTATTGGCCCTGGTGATGAAGTAATAGTGCAGGCCAATACATATATTGCTACGGTTTTAGGAATTACTGCTAATGGAGCAGCCCCTATTTTTGTTGAACCAAATGAATTCTTTAACATGGACGAAAACGAAATTGAATCAAAGATTACAGAGAAAACTAAAGCTATTATTGTTACACATTTATACGGGCAAGCAACCAAGATGGATAAGATTATTTCTTTGTGTGGCAAATACAATTTGTATTTATTAGAAGATTGTGCTCAAGCGCATTATGCTGAATTTAAAGGAAAGAAAGTTGGCACATTTGGTGATTTTGGCTTCTTTAGTTTTTATCCAACCAAAAATATTGGAGCGTTTGGTGATGCTGGTGCAATTGTTACTAATAATGAAGAACTATATAAAAAAGTAATGATGCTAAGAAACTATGGCTCATCAGTTAGATACCATTTTGAATTGGAGAATGGATCTAATTCTAGATTAGATGAAATACAGGCCGCTCTATTAAGAGTGAAGATTAAACACGCAAAAGAGATTACTAATGAAAAAATTACCATTGCGAATAAGTATCTCAAAGGAATCAAAAATGATTTAATCAAATTACCAAGAGTTGATAAAGACTGTGGTAGTGTTTGGCATTTATTTGTTTTAGAAGTTGATGATCGAGAAGGCTTTATGAATCATATGCTTAGTTGTGGGGTTAAAACTGATATCCATTACCCAATTCCACCTCATCTTTCTAAGTGCTATGAAAAACTTAATTATCATGCTGGTGATTTTTTAAAAACGGAATATTTAGCTAATCACGTTGTTGACCTTCCCATATTTAATGGAATGACAGATGAAGAAATAGAATTGGTAATCAAGGCGGTTAATTCTTATGGAAAATAATAAGCACTATCTTTTTGAAATAAAGCCATTTTCTGATGAGGATGGTTTTCTTGCTGTGTTTGAGGAAGAAAAACAAATACCTTTCAAAATTAGAAGAATATTTTATGAATATGGTGTCGAAAAAACGAGCTTGAGAGGTAAACACGCGAATAAAATTAGTCGTTTTTGTTTAATTGCTGTTTCTGGATCTTGTGATGTAATAGTGGAAGATGGCAAAAGCAAAATGGTTTATAAACTAGATAAACCACACAAAGTTTTGTTTTTAGATAGAATGGTTTGGAAAACGATGACTAATTTTTCTAAAGACTGTGTTTTGTTAGTTTTATCGGATTGCTTATACGATAAGAATGAATATATTAGAGACTTTGAGGAATATAAGAAACTAATAAAATGAAAAAAACAATCAACATAGTTTGTTCTTATGCATCAATATATGGGGGCAATTTTATTCCCTCTCTTTTATATTTATCAAACAAAATTAGAGAAAACGGCAATATTGTAATATTTACTTTTCCTAATGACGCCAAAGATAGAGAATGGGTAAAACATATTCAAAGCCAAGGCTACAATGTTTTTTTTATTGATTTTAATAATGCTTTTTCTAAAAAAATAAAGTCCATCAATAAGAACAATAGAGTCAATGTTCTTTATTCTCATTTCTTGTCAGGACTAAAAATAAAAATCCTTTACCCTTTTTCGAAAAAAATTAAGTTATTAATTCATGTTCATTCTGATTTTAGCGCCGGAAAAAAGAACGGCTTAATTACAAAAATCAAAAGGCTTATTGAATATAAAATTTTAAGAAGAGATGCAACTTATTTTTATGTGTCTGGGGAGATGAGTTTACGACATGGTAATAGAAAAAAGCACATATATCTGCCTAACGCTTTGTGCTTAGATCGCATTCCATGTAAACAAATAAACATCAAGGAATTTAAAGAAGCGCACCATATTGGTAATAATGATACAGTTTATTTGCATTTTGGGTGGTCTCCATATGTAAAAGGCACTGATATTGCTGTTAAATCTTTTGTTAATAGTAACTACAACGACACCAATAGCAAATTGATCGTTGTTCATGGCCGTGATGATGGGTATAACAAATGCTTATCTTATTTAGAAAGCAAAGGAATTAACCTCAAAGAATTAAACGGTAAAATAATTTTTATTCCACCTACCGAAGACATTTTCTCTTTATATGAAATAGCGGATATATTCATCTCAAGTTCAAGGAGCGAGGGTTTTTCGTATTCGATATTAGAATCACTTTATTTCAACTTAAAAGTTTATTCGTCAGACATTCCAGGCGTAAGGTGGTCAAGAAAATATGATGTTCAATTTTTCAAAAATGCAGATGAATTAACACAAATGATTAATGATTCAGTTGATTTTAAAAAAGAAAATATTGTTAACAAAAAAATTGTTGATGAATTCGATATAAATATGTGGTGCTCAAGCATTTTTAATGTTATAAAAGAATCATGGTAAAGAGGACTGATTTATGAAAAAAATATTTATGGGTTTATCAATTATTGCTTTTTTATTATCTTCTTGCGGGGAAGCCGTTCAAGGACCTCAAGGTCAAATTGGCCCACAAGGACCTCAAGGAGAAACCGGCCCACAAGGCCCACAAGGTGAACAAGGTATTCAAGGAGAAACTGGACCTCAAGGTATTCCTGGACAAGATGGCTCATCTGTTCTAACTGGATTTGGAGAGCCCAATGTCGATAAGGGAAAAGTGGATGATTCTTATATAGACCTCGATACATGGAATTTTTATGTTAGAACAGTAGATGGTTGGGTCTTGAAGGGAAACATCAAAGGTGAACAAGGCGAAGCTGGTTCTCAAGGTCCACAAGGTGAAGTTGGTGTTTCAATCTCTGACGCATACATTGATACAGAAGGTAATTTGATTGTTGTATTATCTGATGAAAGCGAAATTAATGTTGGAAAAATTAACAATAATCATCGACACACTGTTAACTTTTATTTTGATGATACATTAATGTATACAGAAAGTGTTCATCATGGTGAAAAAATTGTTGAACCTGTAATCGATAAAGCTGCTGTTTATGGGTGGTATATCGATCAATCTTTAACAAAAGAATGGATTCCATATGGTTATGTTGTCACTGAGGATATGAATTTATATGGTGACTTCGTTTTGGAACCAACAAGACTTTCTTTTGATTCAACAACATTATATGAACTCGATAAAAACGGATATGGTGAATTAGTCGAAGACAACGCAACTGTCTGTGTATCTAAAGCCTTAGATTCCGAGAATTTTATTGGGCTTGATTCTAGAGGGATAATGTTTAATAAAGATTTGATAGGGCTTATTGATCATTTAGAAATCAACATTGATTCTGATGGTTTTGAAGGAGCAAAAGTTTTTTATGGTAGTAGCCCTCTATCAATTGAATTTTGTGAACAATTGAACGTTGGAAGTAATATTGTTGAACTTGGTGGCTATGAGTATTTTACGATTCAAAATCAAGGAGAAGGATTGCTGAACATTAATTCGTTAGACGTTGTTTATACAATAAAAACAAAACATGATGAGCAAAAAGACATCCCTGTTATTAGAATCGACACAAATAATGTTGAAATCACGTCCAAAGAAGATTATGTAAACTGTGTTGTTTCCACTAGTGGAAAAGGTAAGGACACAGAAGGTTTAAAAGGAAATATCAAATTAAGAGGCAACACAACTTTAACCAAGCCAAAAAAACCTTATAGAATTAAGCTTGATAAAAAGAATTCCTTATTTGGTTATGAGAAAGCAAAGAATTGGGTTTTATTGGCTGATTACTTGGATGGGTCAAAAATGCATAACTATACTGCGTTATCATTCTCCAAACTTTTAAATGGAGATGATTCATTTTCTTTGTCTCCGCTCCATGTTAAATTGGTCCTAAATGGTGTGGATATGGGTTTATATCTTTTCTGCGAGCATATTGAAGCGAAAAGCGGAAGACTTGATATTGAGCAAGATAACATTTGGGAAAGAGATTTTGATGATATCAATTTCTATGTTGAAAGAGACGAATCCACTGTAGGTGATCCAACTGAAATAGAGGGTGTAACATTTTTCAATATTGAACTTGAGAATTATACTGAAGAATCATATACGTTTGCTTTAAAATATCCTGAAAAAGAAGATTTTATTGAAACAAAAGAAGATGGAACAGTTGATGAACACGAAGAAGAATTTTTTGCATTTTTTAACAATTTGAAAAATTATTTCCAATGTGTATGCGACAAATTTATTGATTGTAGAAATAGCGATTACTCAAGTCATTATGATGTATTGGGTGAAATTATTGATATCGACTCACTTGTGAGATACGCTCTTGTTGATCAATTAATGGTGGAAAGAGACCACCACGCCAAATCATTTAAAATGTATAGAAGTAATGGTGGGCTTTTAAAATTTGGACCAAATTGGGATTATGATTTATGCGTAGCATTCTTGCCAGCAACATCAACTTATGTAATCAATCCTTTCGGAACTGGGGATGTACATGGTGAGACGCTAGTTATGTCAGAGGAATGGAGCCTTATCATTTTAAAAAGTGGCTATGGACGTCAACTATTCAGAAATGCTTGGAACAATATTACTAATGAAATTGTTTCAGAATTTTTAAAACTTCAACTTAACGAAATGAACTTAATATCTAGAATCCTTATTGAAGATTGTGAAAAATGGATGGAAAACAAATTCTACGTATTGTTTGATAATCAACTATATTTTTACGAGTTCCTCCAATATAGATTCCAATACATAAAATCACACATATAATTTATATAAATTTTAGAGATTATATTTATTAAAATCGGACAAATAATCAACATATTATTTTTAAAATGACTATGTCAATTTAAAATAGACTTTTGTTTTGCAAAAATTATTATCTATAATAATATAACAATAGAATTTAATGGTTCACGATACGCATTAAGCGTAATCTGACTAATATAATCTTAATTTGGAGGCTATTGTTATTAAAAAAACGGCATTAATTAAATCCCCGTTATTACCTATATCACTAATCGTGTTGGCCATGACGAATATCTTTTTTGCCGGATATTTTTCTAGTGATAAGCCTTTGGAATCTGTTGCTAATTATGCATCGAAAGTTGTTGTGCAAAACACCGTTAACAAAAAATATTGTGCTTTGACTGTGCAATCAACGAATGATAGTGGCTCAATAGCAGACAGCTATAACGAATTTCACACTTTGTATGGACTCTTCAAACAGACAAAAGTGACTTTTGCTTCTGCTATCAACTTGTATAATGCAGGGCTAAATAGCAAAGATCACGATATAAGAATTAAATATGATGAAAGCCTTTTATCGGACAATCTTTCTATGTTTTATCTCGGCCCTGTTGGCTCTATTGAATATGAGGGGCACTATAAACATTATGTCTATCCATTAGAAACAATGTTTGTAGATGATCAAAAGAAATATGATGTTGTGCCAAATAAATATGTTGCCTATATTAGTCAAAATCACGCAGACAAAATTTTGGAACAATATGGCGAACAAAGAGATGCTGATGGAAATTACAACAGAGAGCAATATGAGAGCTTATTGACTGATGTTGATAGGAATGTGATAGACATAAATATCGATTCAACAGCGTATCAATTTGCAATTTTGAATATCTATTATCAATCTAATTACTATTATGAAGGGATTAGTGAAATACTTGATGATTTCATTGCAATTTCATATTATGCTCCTTCAAATCTAGGAAGAGAGCGAAAGAACATCTACTTCTTAAGCGAATATTCGTATCAAAATGAATATTTCATGAAATATGTTAGTGATGTCTATGCTAATGGCAAATTCAACGTTGAAATAAACCACAACAATATTGTTGGTAGTATTGATGACGTATTGCTTACTAGTTTCTATTATCAAAATTTAACCAACCAATATACATGGGCTGTTGTATTATTACTATTCCTTTCATTCGCTATCATTGGATGCGCGCTGTTTTTTGCACATAGGGCTAAACTTTTTAAATCAAATCTTTATATTGTAGCAGCCTTACTACTTTGCCTGCTTCCATATATTTTGTTTAGACTGATTTACAATTACTCATTTTCGGTCGGATTCTTTACATACTTTTCTTGCAAGACCTTCTTTATAACGTTGTCTGTTTTGGCCATTATTCTTTTCGCGCAAAAATATATACCAGTAGCATTGAAGAAAAGAAGCGATTCATCTGGAGATAGTCATCATGAAATTGATATATAATCTTCAGAAATCAATTGCCTTACAAAAGGCGCTTAGAATAGCAATCATCATTTTGCTTTTTGCATATGTTTTTCTAATTCCTTCGTTTGGTGAGGCATCATCAAAACTTAACGTCCTTGTTTATGCTGCAATGTCTTTGCTAGCGGTCTCTGTAATTCTTTATTGTTTCTTATTTGGTGATTTCAAATCAAACAAATACGCATTATTAATTCCGCTTTTTGCGATTTTTGCTTTTATTGGTACTGCTGTTTATTCACACGAATTTAGAAGATGGCTCTCATTATTGCTATTGGCTGTTAGCTTCTATGTATTTATATTTTCCTTCAAAATCATTAAGAACAAGTTTCTAATAACTCATATAATTTCTGTTGCTTTCTTTTGTTTTTCGGTTTTGTTTGTTATTCATTATCGTAATGAACTGATTCATTTTAGCGATTTTGCAAGCGGCAAATTCAGATTAGGCGATTATTTTGATAACCCTAACGGAGTGGCGGCGTTTGAAGTTGTTGGTTTTGCTGCACCTCTTTATTTGCTTTTGTTTTATAAGAAAAAAAGACGTTTCTTTCATGTTGCGCCATTAGTATTATCGATTGCTGTTGGAGTATCTACTGGCAGTAGATCGTATATTTTAGCAATTGCAATATTTGTCTTAGTATTACTTTTCTTTGTGTTTAAAAAACATAAGTGGAAATATTTGATTGTTGTTGCAGTTTTAATTATTGCCTTTATTGGATTTTTGCAATTATCTTTTATGTCAACAATTAAAGACAGATTTATAATTGCATTCCAAACTATATTTGGTGGTGGAGATAAGATTGAAACTTCAACATTAACAAGAACAATATGGCTTGATTATGGACTTTTCTTAGGATTTAAGAATGGTATTTTTGGATACGGTACAAATGGTTTTTCGATTTATTCTGGCGTTGGAACTTATGCTCACAACAACTTTGCAGAAGTAATTTGTGATTTTGGTTTTATCGGATTATTAATTTTTTATTCTCCGTTAGTCATATTGCTTGTTTATGCATTTAAGAATAAGAATGTTGATAAATCACTAATTATTTCGTTTGTGGCTTATTACATCATAATCAGTTTTTCAAACGTTCTATACTACAAAAAAATCTATTATATGATTCTTGCTTTCTTATATTATTTGGTTTTCATTGAATGCAAATGTAACTCACAGGAATGTCCAAGAAAAATAAGAAAAATTGTTTTTACATGTGATTCTATGGAATCTGGTGGCGCTGAAAAAGTGATAGCGACTTTGTCTAATGAATTTGCTAATCGAAAAATTGAAGTTACCGTTATTGGTATAGCTGACAAGTTTGAACCAAAACCTTTTTATAAACTTGATGGTTCTATTTCTTATATTTCATTAAATTATGGACTCAGTAAAAGAACTACCTTATTTAAAAGAATTTTGTTATTAAGAAAGACTATTAAAAAAGAACAACCTGATATCGTCATTTCTTTCTTGCCACACGTTAATGTATATACATGGCTATCTCTTCTGTGGAGCGAAATTCCTTTTGTTGTATCTGAAAGAAATGATCCAAATTACGATCCAAAGAACTTGTTATTAAGAATTCTTAAGAGAATGTCATTTGTAGCCGCTGATGGATGTGTGTTTCAAACACAAGAAGCGATGAATTTTTATAAGCAATCAATTATTGAAAAAAGTGTTATTATTTCTAATCCGTTTAAACAAAATTTGAATGTCGTGCATAAAGAAAAAAAGAACGTGATTTTATCTATTGGTCGATTAAGTGAACAAAAGAATTTTGCATTACTGTTATCTTCTTTCGCTAAGGCAAATCAAGTTTTAAACAGTAAATATGTCCTTAGAATTTATGGGGATGGCCCATTGAAGGAAGAACTAATTGCTAAGGTAAATGAGTTGAATATATCTGAAATAGTTGAGTTTAGAGGAAACGATAATGAGTGGCAGATCAAAGAAATGGACGACGCTTTATTTGTTTTGCCTAGTAATTATGAAGGAATGCCTAACTCACTTATTGAGGCTTTAAGTTTAGGAATACCATGTGTTTCGACAAATTGCCCTTGTGGTGGGCCAAAGGAATTAGTTAATCTTGGCTTTAATATTTCTTTAGTTAACGTAAATGATTGCGATGGTCTTTCAGATGCGATTATAAATACACTTCAACAATATAGTTTCACCTTTGATAACAACAATACGAACCTTTGCAATATATTTGACGTAGGAAAAGTGTGTGATGAATGGATAAAATATATAGGTAGATGTAGTTATGAAAATAGATAAGACATTAATTGTAATTTTAAGTGATTATCCATATAACAGCGGAGAGCCTTTTTTTGAAAATGAAATTAGCTTTCTTTCTAAATCGTTTAAGCATATTTTTGTATACTCAGTGATGGGGAAAAAAGATGAAATGCAAACAAGAACTTATCCAGAAAATGTTGAATGTGTTCCATTAGGTTGCAGCCACAATAGATTAAAATATTGCATTAAAGGGCTGTTTTCTAACCATAATAATTTTCCAATCATCAATAAGAACATAAAAAGACTATTGTTGAATGCTTATATTTATGGAAGGAACAACGAAATATATCGCAAAATAAAAAAGCACATCATAAGCAAAAATATTAATCTTCGAGATTGTGTTGTTTATTCCTATTGGCTTACATTAGGTATATCGGCAATTAAGCTAAAAAAACATATTCAAAAGAAGTGTGACTATGTTCCTTTTGCTATTTCGAGATGTCATAGATATGATCTTTATAGTGATGTTAACAAATACAATTATCAACCCTTACAGAAAGAGACTATAGGTTTGCTCGATTGCGTTTGTTCGTGCAGCGATTCTGGCACCAACTATTTAAAGCAATTATATCCAGATCAATCCAAAAAGATTATTACCAGCAAACTAGGGACTAAATTTCATGAGTTGAGATTACATAAAAAAGAAAGCGATAAAAAATATCTTGTTACATGTTCAGGACTTAGACCAGTTAAAAGACTTGATTTGTTTGCTGAAGGATTTGTTTTGGCATCAAAACAAAATGAAGATATACACTGGGTATGCATGGGCGACGGAGAAGAAAAAAACAAAATTATTGATGTAATAAATCAAAATTCGTTATGTGATCGAGTTACTTTCATGGGTGATTTATCAAACGATGATGTTTATAAGTATTATGAAGGAACAGATGTTTTTTGCTTTGTTAACACTTCATCGTCTGAAGGCATTCCTGTTTCCATTATGGAAGCTATTTCATATGGAATACCAGTAATTGCAACTGATGTTGGTGGCAGTGGTGAAATTGTGAATTCTTCAAATGGTATATTACTATCTAAAGATTGCACTAAAGAAGACGTTAGCAAGGCTATTTTAAAACTTTGTAATTTGAACGAAGAAGATTATCATAGGTTGAGATTAAATTCTCGAAGCAAATGGGAAAAAGAATATAACGCTGATGATAATTATGAAAAATGGGTCAGTATTTTGTTAAACAAAACTTTTGAATAATATTATTTACTGCGCGAGAATATTAAAACTAAATTAGGAGAGCACTTATATGATTAATGTTATGCAACCTTCTTTGGGAAAAGAAGAATTAGAAAATTTAGAAAAAACCTTTAAGACAAATTGGCTTGGTAAAGGCCCTCAAGTTAAAGAATTTGAATCAAAATTTGCTAACCACATAGGAAGTAAACCTGAAAATGTTATAACAACAAATTGTTGTACTGAAGGATTATTTATTTGGCCTGAATTATTTGACTTAAAAGAGGGAGATGAAGTAATTGTCCCTACAATCAGTTTTATTGGTGCAGGTACAAGTGTTTGCTCTCACAAGCTCAAAATGGTTCTCTGCGATGTCGACCCAAGAACATTAAACGCTAGAGCAGAGGATATTGAAAAAGTTTTAACTCCAAAAACAAAAGCTGTTTTGTTACTTCATTATGGTGGAATACCTTGTGATATGGATCCAATTATGGAATTAGCTAACAAACACCGTTTAGTTGTAATTGAAGATAGCGCCCCTGGTATTTGGTCTAAATATAAAGGTAAGCATTTAGGTACTATTGGTGATATGGGGATGTGGTCTTTTGATGCGATGAAAATTCTTGTATGTGGAGCTGGTGCGATGCTTCATTTCAAAGATCCAACAATTAGAGCAAAGGCAGAAAAACTTATGTATTTTGGTTTAGAAACAAAGTCAGGATACGAAAATAGTGTCGCACAAAAGTGGTGGGAATTTGATATTTCTTGTTTTGGACATAGAGCAATTATGGATGATATAACCGCTACAATTGCATTAGCACAATTTGACAAGCTTCCAGAGTTTTTAGCAAGAAGAAAATATGTTCACAATTTCTATAATGAGAAATTAAAGGACTTATCATGGATTGATTTACCACCAGAACTACCAGAAGGATGTGAAACATCATATTACTTCTATCATATTCAAGTTAAAAATGGACAAAGAGATGCATTGGCAAAACATTTAAGAGAAAATGGTATCTACACGACATATCGTTATTTCCCTTTACATAGAGTTCCTGGTTTTAACGCTAACGGAGTATTTCCTGGTGCTGATTATGCTGCTGATAATACCCTTTGTTTGCCACTTCATCAAAGTTTAAGTGATGAAGATCTCAATTTAATCGTGCAAAAGATTTATGAATTCGGAAACAAGCTTTAAAATGAATGAAACTATTTACGTGAGGATTAGGGGAGGACTTGGAAATCAAATGTTCCAGTATGCCTTTGCCTATATGCTTAGTAAAAAATATGTTTGTTCAAAGTTGATCCTTGATATAAGAGAATACAAAGACTATTATTGGCCTTTTGAATTAGATTGTTTTAATTTACCTACTAACTATGAGATTTCAACGCAAAAGTTAAAATATGACTCTAAAATCAAAAGTTATCATTTCTATCAAGGCATTTATCGTCGTTTGCATCATAAATCGCCAACCTCTTTAAAAAAGAGCTACATAAAAAAAGGCTATTTGTTTTGTGGACAATACTGCGAAATGCCACCAGATAAATTGTCTGACGACATTTATTTATATGGATATTTTCAAAATGCTGATTTACTTGCGCCGATTAGAGAAGATTTATCAAAGATTTTTGTTTTAAAAGAGCAAACGGATCTGGTTAAAAAATATCTTAAAAGAATCAAACCCAATAGTGTGTCTATCAATATTCGTTTTGCAAAAGAAATTGAATTAAAAAATAATGAAACATATACCTACTCTTCAAAAAAATATTATGTTGAGTTAGTAAAAGAAATTAAAAAAAGAAGAAAAGAAAATATTCAATTGGTAATATCATCTAATGATATTAAAAACGTTAAACAAGAAAAATGGTTTGATGATTTTGATGATGTAGTGTTTGTTGAGAATTGTTCCGCGATTGAACAGTTAGAAATAATGAAACATTGTAGAGATTTCGTTTTATCTAATAGTACTTTCTCTTGGTGGATTGGATATTTGGGTTCTTTTAATAAAGATAGCGTTGTTCTTGCTCCTAAGACCTGGTTTCAAGGACAAGATATAACTGACACCAAGATAAAATTTGAAGAAATGGAAATAAGATAAATATAAGTTTGAATATTAAAAGAATAACAAGATTAGCTATTTTATTGTATAATCTTAACAAGATTAGAGGGTTGATATGAAAGGTATTATTTTAGCAGGTGGTAAAGGCACCAGATTATATCCAATGACAAAAGCTGTGTCGAAGCAACTTTTACCTATTTATGATAAACCATTAATATATTATCCTCTCTCCATCTTGATGTTAGCATCTATAAGGGAAATTTTAGTTATATCAACTCCAAAAGACATTGATGATTATAAAACATTACTTGGAGATGGATCTAAATTAGGACTCAAAATTGAATACGCTGTTCAAAAAGAAGCTAGGGGCTTAGCGGACGCGTTCATTATTGGTGAAAAATTTATTGGCAAGGACAATGTTTGCCTCATTTTAGGAGACAATGTTTTTTATGGCCAAAATATGACTGGTGTTCTTGAAGAGGCGATGTCTCACAAAAAAGGTGCTGTTATTTTTGGCTATCCCGTTAAAGACGCGTCTAGTTTTGGGGTCGTTGAATTCGATGAAAACGGAAAAGTGTTGTCTATTGAGGAAAAACCAAAATCTCCAAAATCTAATTTTGCAGTTCCTGGATTATATTTTTATGATAACAAGGTTGTTGAAATTGCAAAAAGCATTAAGCCGTCTAGCCGTGGTGAAATTGAAATCACTGCTGTTAATAATGTTTATTTAAAAAATAATGAGCTTTACGTTACGACTATGGGCAGAGGCATGACTTGGCTTGATACAGGCACACCAGAAGGAATGCTTCAAGCCAGCGAATTTGTCCAAACAATTCAGGATAGACAAGGTTTTTACATTTCTTGCATTGAAGAAATTGCGTGGAGAAGAGGATTTATTACTAGTGAGCAACTATTAGAACTTGGAGCAGAATTAAAAAATACTGAGTATGGAAAATACTTAGTTTCACTTGTTAAATGATTTGATATGTTTAAATTTATTAAAACAGAAATAGAAGGCGTTTATATAATAGAACCACAGATTTATGGTGATAATCGCGGTTATTTTTGTGAGGTATATAAAAAATCTTTTTTTGATGAAAATGGTTTGATTTATAATTTTGTGCAAGATAATGAATCTAAATCAAAAAAAGGTGTTCTTCGAGGCCTTCATTTTCAAAAAAGACATCCACAAGCTAAACTTGTTAGAGTCTTGGATGGAGAGGTTTTTGATGTTGCTGTTGACTTGAGGAAGAATTCGCCTTCTTATGGAAAATGGGTATCTGCAATTTTGACAGGCGACAACAAAAAAATGCTCTTAATCCCAAAAGGTTTTGCTCATGGTTTTGTTTGTATAAGTGAAAGTGCTACCTTCTCTTACAAATGTGATGATTATTACCATCCTGAAGACGAAGGTGGCATTCTCTGGAATGATCCTGATATTGGAATTGAGTGGCCGAAATTAGAACAAATTTTTCTCTCTGAAAAAGATAAAAATAATCTAACTTTAAAAGAATCTAAAATGGAGTTTGACTTATGAAAATATTAGTCACTGGTGGAGCGGGTTTTATTGGCTCTAATTTTATATATCTTCTTTTAGAAGAAAGACCAAAGTGGAAAGTAGTGTGTGTTGACTCTTTAACTTACGCTGCTAATTTTCATACTTTAAACAAAGCGCTTAAAAACTCTAACTTTAAATTTTATAAGGAAGACATTAGAAATAGATATGGTATCTTTAAAATATTTGGAGATGAAAAGCCAGATGTGGTGGTTAACTTCGCTGCAGAATCTCATGTTGATAGAAGCATTGAGAATCCGGGTATTTTCTTAGAAACAAATATTTTAGGAACACAAGTTTTGATGGATGCTTGTAGGAAATATGGCATCAAAAGATTCCATCAAGTTGGAACAGATGAAGTTTATGGTGACCTTCCTTTAGATAGACCTGATTTGTTTTTTACAGAAGAAACACCTATCCATACGTCTTCACCTTATTCTACTAGTAAGGCCGCTGCCGATCTTCTTGTTATGGCGTATCACCGTACATATGGACTCCCAGTTTCTATTTCTAGATGTTCTAATAACTATGGACCATATCAATTCCCAGAAAAACTTATTCCCTTAATGATTAATAACGCTTCTCAAGATAAACCATTACCAGTTTATGGAGAAGGAAAGAATGTTAGAGACTGGTTATATGTTAAAGACCATTGCTATGGTATTCTCGCAATTTTAGAAAAAGGTAAGGTTGGAGAGATATATAACTTAGGTGGCCATAATGAAAAGGCTAATATTGATATAGTTAAGATAATATTAAAAGAATTAGGTAAACCAGAATCACTAATTACTTATGTTACTGATAGAAAAGGTCATGATCTTAGATATGCGATTGATCCTGCTAAAGCGATGAGAGAATTGGGCTGGAAACCAACCACAATGTTTAAAGATGGAATTAAACTTACAATCAAATGGTATAAAGACCATATGAATTGGATGAAAGAGTGCACCGGCGGTGAATATCAAAAATACTACGAGAGAATGTATAAAGATAGATAAATGAAAAAAGTATTAATCATTGCTTATAACGATTTAAACAATAGTGGGGTGCCTAATGTTATTTATCAAACCATTAAGGCGTTACACAAAGAATATAGTTTCGATGTTCTTGTTTTTGGGAATGATGATTATTATAGACAAAAGCTTCGTAACGAAGGCATAGAAATTAATTTAATTAGATATATTGAAAAGAAACCAAAAAGCAAACTTGCCAGGGTTTTCTGGTGGTTTTATAAAAGACCACGTGGACATTATTTATTTACAAAGAAGCTACTAAAAGAGAATGCTTATTTAGTAGTTCATTCGTTTAAAGAATATGATTGTTGGTCCTTTTTTAAAGCTGCAAAAAAGGCTGGTATCAATAAAAGAATTTTTCATTGCAGCGTAAACTTGGCAATTGATAAAAAAGCAAAAGACAAATTTTTGAAATATAGAAATAGAAGATTGTCTTTGAGATACGCAAATGTATTTGTGGGTGTTTCTGAACTTAGCTGTAAAAATGCTTTTAGGAATAAAAAATATACTGTTTTGCATAATTCATACGACGAGCAAAAATATAACATGAATATCAAGAATAAGCTTTCTGATGATGAATTAGTCATTACTCATGTTGCCTCTTATAGCGACAATAAAAATCAACTCTTTTCTTTACAAGTTTTAAAAGAGCTGAAAAAGTTACACGAAAATACAAGGCTCAATCTTGTTGGCGCTAGTGGAATCACACCTTATTGTCAAAAACTCATCGACTATGTCAAAACTAATGATTTGGAAAAAGATGTTAGTTTTATAGACAAGAGTGATAGCGTTGAAAGAATATATGAAAAAACCACATTTGTTATTATTCCTTCTTTGCGAGAAGGATTCTCTTTAGTTGCTATAGAGGCGCAAGCATGTGGTATTGAACTTTTCGCTTCTTCAAATGTCCCAAAAGAGATTGATTGTGGTGGAGCAATGTTTATTGAATTGTCTAAAGGACCTGTTTTTTGGGCAAAGGAAATATATGATAAATACCTGCACGAAGGTAATGTTCGTGCGTTGCTCGAAACCAATATTTTTTCATTTAATAGATTTAAGGCAGATCTTGTAACTTTATACAAATTATAATTGCAAGATTATCTCGAAAACATCGATAACCCCCTTATCGCATAATTCTTCTAAGGTGTAAAGACAGATGTTATATTCGTATGGGAGTTTCTTATCAAAGATAACCTTGTCTTTATTGTGCATAATGGTGCTTGTTCCTTGTGTGTCTATAAATCCATCAAAAAAGAGAGAAGTGCAAGTTATTTTAGATTATAATAAAAAAAGGCATAATATGATTAGTTCAGACGATTTCTTATTAAAATATTGGAAGCATTATATTCAATTAGAGAAGGAGTTTTCTTTCACGGTTAATTATGTTGCCATTGATTCTATTAATTATGATACATATTCTGATGCGTACTTAAAAATAATTTTACAAGTCGGAAGCGAAATTGATGTTAGTTGCAAATTATTGTGTAGTCTTTTAGGAGAATCTATACCAATAGGCAACATTCACAAATATAAAAAATGTATAATCGAGAACATAAAAGATTTTTGTGATATTAGGATTAATGAAAAGTTGTCAGGTATCAATTCATGCCCTTGGGAGGAGTGGAAGTTTGAAAACGGAGTGCCTACTTGGTGGACAATTTATAATAAAATTAAGCATCACCGTATAAGTGTTGGAACAATATCGGGTACAAAGCAAGAGTACTATAAGTTTGCAAACCTTAAGCACACACTTCTTTCCCTTATGGGATTATACCAACTAATGTTATATTCATATTATTTAATTGCTAAAAATGAAGGTTCTGAGTTACTTGTTCCTCTTCCTGGCTCGAGATTGTTTGACACAAAATCTTCTATTTGGAAAGAGTTAGATAAAGGCTCGAATGACATTTCTATTTTTAACGAGTCTGACGGGACTTTACATATTTATACCGGAAAATTTGATTATTAGTGTTGGGATTGTTACAGTCGGAATTATTTCTGTCAAATAAAAATTAGGGATTGCTATAGTACGTTAAAGACATCTATTGAAGACGATCCTTCAGAAGTTATTTATCCACAAGACGATAAATATATGGACATCGATGAGGTAATGGTTGATTATAGAAAATCAATTAGCAAGAAAACGTATCAGTCCATATTGTTTGGATTGTTGGTTCGATTCCTATCTTTATTTATCAACTCATTTAGATAGTTACGCTTTGCTTTTAAACGATATATGGCTCGTGTTTGTCATTAAGGTTGATGGAGTAATAGTGGGTCAGGACAAACACTCGCCGAAATGGATAATGGTGGTATTACATTCTTGTTTTATCTAAAGGCCCTAGTTACTGGGCAGATTCCATTTATAATTCTTTAATTAAACTAAAAAATAATAGAAGTGTATATAATGTTGAATAGTTTTCTTTTTGATAAATTTAGAAAACAATTAATAGATTTATACAAATAATTTTCATAAAGTAAATAAGGGGGCAAGTTAAAAATGATAAAGATTAACAAAGCAACAAATGTGTTTGGTATTTCATCAATTAATGGAGCAAGTACTTTTGATAAACTTAATGTTATTTATGCACCTAACGGCACAGCTAAAAGTTCAATTGCAGATGCATTGAAAAATATTAGTGCTGGCGATTCTGTTGTAGATGTCTATGGCATTTCGCCAGCTCCATCATATGAGTTAGATATTGATGGAAATGTTTACAATGAATCTAATATGATTCCATTTACCGTAATTAAATATTGTGGTGTGGAAAATTTCGAACTAAATAAAAATGACGACTACTCAAATTTAGTTATCTCGCCCTCTGCAAAATCGCTATTCTCATCTTCAATTGCATCAATAAATAGTTCTTTGGCCAATATTGAAAATATTTTACTTTCAAGTTTTAACAAAAAGGGTAGAGGAAAAACAAAGGGACAAAAATTTTCAAATAGTTTTATAGATTCTTTAATGGTTATCGCTGGTAGCGGAGATAATATTATTTTAAATTTTGCATTAAATTTTAAAACCACCTTAACCCCTCTAAGCGAGACGCTTACAGAAGACAATGTTCTAGCATTAGCAAATTTAAAAGGCAAAGATACAATTTTAAAACCAGAAGTATCTAGCCATATTGCTACCTATGCATCTATTACAAGCAAGAAAGCTACCGGAAGCATCATTGATTCGGAATTTGATATTGATAAGTTAAATGATTTTTCTAAACATATTATTGGCGATTTATATTTTGATGATAATAAAAAGAGATTATTAAAAATAAATGATAATGTTTTATGCAAAGAAGATTTTTTAGAAATAGTTAAAAAAGAAAATTTGAGCATTTATGGAACAGATAAGGCGAAGGAAGAATTAGAAAAGTGTAGAGATGCTTTGAATAAAACCGCTGCATCATCTAAATTTTCTAGTACTCTTCTTGATAAACCGGCTTTAATAAAACATTCTCTAGATTATATAACATTCGTCAATGAACTTTTTGTTACATTTTTAGGACCCAAGAATGTTAATTTGATTGAAACGGAGACTTTAAACATCAAAAAGGAGCAATCTAAAATTGCTAGCATGCGAGCTACGATGGTTGTTGAAGACAATGCAATTTATACTATATGGAAGAAATTTAAAACCAGATTCAAATTTAATAGATACGAATTAGATATAAAAAATAGATTCGATGCAATTACAGGCACAGATATGCCTAGATTTGTTAAGTTACAACCTGGAACAAATAAAGAAATTATAGATCCGGTTTCATTGAGATTCAGCACTGGCGAAATAAGAACTTATAATTTAATAAACTTTATTATTGAAGTTGAAAGAACATTGTTGCTTGGTAAGCCTTTCACTATTATTTTAGATGACGCCGTTGATTCCTTTGACTATAAAAATAAATATGGAATTATTGATTACCTTATTGATATTAAGGAAAACCCTCTAGTTCAGTTGATTGTTTTGACTCATAATTTTGATTTTTACAGGAGTGCAATTCTTTCCCTAGGAGACACAAACCAATATTTTATGTACAAAGATAAAACTGCCAATGTTACGTTGTATGATGTTAAATCAAAAAAATACTATTTAACTGTTTCTGATTTTAATTCGTGGAAGCATACAGGCGATAGAACAAAATATTTGGCTTTTATCCCATTTTTAAGGAATATTTTCCAATTGCAAACAAATTCACATGACCCAAGGGTTCTTGATATTGATAAATATTTGCACTATGATTCGGCCATAAGTGATACTTTGAATTTCGCAATTATTGACCCTTTAATGTATAGCGTTAACTTTGATTTCCCATCTTCTATAAGCCAAACCGATAAGTATCTTGATATATTGGACAATGTTGCAACAACTATCTCAACTTCGCCTATTATGGAAACGAAATTGGAAGACAAAATACTTTTAGGCATATATATAAGAGTGTTTTTAGAAAAATTTTTAATAAAAAGAATAGAGAGTAGAAGTGGAACTGCTTTATCAACAAGCAATAGTTATGCGAGAACAACATCTTTGATTAACCGCGCTAAATCTTCAGGTTATCTTACTGATGAAGAGTTTTCTATTGTAATTGAGGCAAATGTTGTTTCTCCATCATATGTTCACGCAAATAGTTTTATGTATGAACCTTTAATTGACGTAGATTCTTCTACGTTAATTGAAGTTGCTGATAAAATTAGATTCATCAATTCCTCTATTTAGTGGTTGCCAAGCCGAATCGACAAGTGGTACCTACTTATTTAAACTATGGTATACATATAAATGGTTAAAAATATAAAGTCGTTAAATAATGCTCGAAGACTATATGTGGCTCGTGTTTGTCACTAACTGTTTTTGGCGTGAAGTGGTGGTGGCAGACAAACACTCGCCAAGACGGTGGATTTGCTGCGGCAAGGAAGATTGTACAATTCTTGGGGGTATTACCATTAGTGAAAATGTTATTGTTGGAGCTAGGCCTCTAGTTAATATGAGCTTAGAATCTAATGCGGTTTATGCTGATGCACCAGTCAAACGAATATATTTCATTGAAGAATTTAGATACAAATTCTTGCAATCATGTCCAATTATTATAAGGGTAATTTTTGTATAAACAAAAAAGAAGAAGGATTAAAAATATTTGATAAATCTAGAAAAATGATAAAATTTTAAAACTCCAATTTTATAGAGGTGGCACTTGAACATTTAAAATGTGCTACTTTTTATAAAAAAATTAAAGAATAAGAACAATAATTCTTGAATATATCAGTTCTGTTCTCATACAATTTTATTTGATATAGACAAACAATTATGTTTGAAAAGCAAATAAGAATGTTAACTCTGGAGGATTTGTTATGAAAAAGAGACTATTAACTATTTTTGGTGTGGCTGCTTTACTTGCGTTTTCTAGTTGTGGTGCTTCTGTCCCTCAATCAGAAACCCCTCAAATAAGTGAACTAGATCAAAAGAGATTAGAAATATATCAACTTGCAGTTGAAGCTGGTTACGAAGGAACGTATGAAGAATGGCTTGATTCAATTAGAGGACAAGACGGTGTTGATGGTGTTAATGGAAAAGACGGTGT
>OMWW01000002.1 GCA_900314865.1 uncultured Erysipelotrichaceae bacterium
ACACCGTCTTTTCCATTAACACCATCAACACCGTCTTGTCCTCTAATTGAATCAAGCCATTCTTCATACGTTCCTTCGTAACCAGCTTCAACTGCAAGTCGATATATTTCTAATCTCTTTTGATCTAGCTCACTTATTTGAGGGGTTTTTGATTGAGGGACAGAAGCACCACAACTAGAAAACGCAAGTAAAGCAGTCACACCAAAAATAGTTAATAGTCTCTTTTTCATACCAAAGCCTCCGTGATTAACATTCTTATTTGCTTTTCAAACATAATTGTTTGTTATCAAATAAAATTGTAGAGAGAGAGAGAGAGAGAGAGTCAAGCACTTGCACACATAGAGTGCTAATTTATTTATCTATAATAAATAAGCACAAAAAATTGCCCGTATATTTGTTAGATGATAATGAAAGCGCAACAAAAAATGGCTTAAAAAGCCATTAATTGTTTTGTCAACCAGGTCAGTGCTTTCCTGGATTGCATTGTACCACCAATACTAGTATTTTGGTGCGCCGTGGTCGTACGCTGACGTTACCTCACCGGTGGCAATTTCTTGCTTAGCGGGAAAGGACGTACATCTCCACCTTTGACAACCTTATTATAGGTTATTATTTTGGACTATTTCAACCATTCTGGTTTTGGATACTTGATTTCATTTACAAAGTTGAAATCTTTAAGCTTCCATGTCCAGTTTGGATCTCCTACTGTTCCTGGATAATTCATTCTTGCAGAATTATCTAATTTAAGAACATCTTGAAGTTGGAAGATAGTCATTAGAGATGGGATTTGATAGATGTATTTCACAATCTCATCAAATAACTTCTCATCGTTAGCGACTTTTAATCTCGTTGCAATGAAGTTCTTTTGTTCTTCATTAAGATTAAGGAACCATCCATATAATGTTTCATTATCATGGGTTCCTGGATAGACGAGTTGACGAGGAGTACTTTCATTTTTCAAATCAAAGATTGTAAACTCACAAATGAACATTCCTGGAAGATTAAACTCATCTCTTAACTCCAATACTTCTGGACGTAAATCTCCTAAGTCTTCAGCGATTAAATTGATGGTTGGATATCTACGATATAATTCATTAAAGAATTCTTCTCTAGGACCGATTTTCCACACGCCATTACGAGCGGTTTCTTCTCCTGCTGGAATGACATAATATGTATCAAACGCTCTAAAGTGATCAATACGTAAATAGTCGCATAAATTTGCAAGATATCCCACTCTATCAACTAAGAGTTTGTAGTTATCTTGCTTCATTTTTTCAAAGTTATAGATAGGTGTTCCCCAAAGTTGTCCAATATCACTAAAGGCGTCAGGGCCTACTCCACCAACTTCAAAGAGTTTGTTATCACTACCAATGGAGAATTGATCTCTATTAAGCCAGCATTCTACTCCATCAAAACCAACGTAGAAAGGCATATCACAAATGATTTCGATATTCTTCTTTTTCGCGTATCTAAGAACTTTCTTCCATTGCTTCAATGCAATGAATTGAAGGAAGACTACGAAATCAATCTCATCTTTTAAGTGTCTTGGAGGATTGATATGGGTCTTAAAATAATCCATATATTCTGGTGCCCATTCATTCCATTGTTTGTTATCGTTATGCCACTTAAAAACTTCAAATGTTGCGTATTTATTGACCCATGGATTTAAGGTCTTAAATTTATGAAGAGATTCTCCATGTTTATTAACGAATTTCTTATATGCTTTATAAAGTAATTCTTTCTTAAATTCACCAACTTCATAGAAGTCCACTTTGTCGGTGTCTTTGTTATGTGGAGGTACTTTAGGAAGAAGTCCACTTTTAGAGAGCATATCTAACGATATAAGGCGATATTCTAACGCATTTGAACAAGTAGACATGTATGGTGAATATCCAGGCCCAAATG
This sequence comes from uncultured Erysipelotrichaceae bacterium, assembly GCA_900314865.1. Lineage (GTDB taxonomy): Bacteria > Bacillota_I > Bacilli_A > RFN20 > CAG-826 > UBA2450. Next base: position 1,906 of record OMWW01000002.1, read on the forward strand.
GGTTAATTGGAAGTACTTGCCAATAGCGGTAGCCATTCTTACTTAACCAATCAATAAAACGATAACTAACTTCTCCAAAATCTCCGATTCCATGATTTCCAGGAAGGGAAGACACCGAAAGAAGAATACCTAATTTGTTTTCCATATTATTTTATATTCCTTTTATTAATGACAATGAAATATTAGTTCAATCTTTATTGTTTTACAATACCAAATTCATCTATATGGGAAAAATATATAAAATTCCCATAAGAAAAGATGAGCATTCACTCATCATATTCTTATATATATTTATTTATATATTATTTTGCTTTTTTTCTAAGAAGGAAGAATCCTGCTGCAGCGAGAGAAACAACAGTGACAGTTATAACCGCAATGGTTGTGGAAATGCCAGTCGAACTTAATGATGCGATTGGAAAATAATTTGAACCCCATGTAGCACCATTACTATCATACATTGATTGGACTGCAACATATTTATCATATGCGTTAATAGTTGTTGCTGGTTCACCAGAATATGATGTGTTCCCATTTCCAAAATCTGTTAATTCGTAATCACTTAAGTTTCCAGATGTTTTCCAATTATCATCACCATCTTTTACAAAGGTTGAATTATAATTTGCAAAAGCTTTATAACCATTAATCGAACTATCGGAACAAGTATGAATTCCACCAAGAGCTTTTGCAGCTAATCCAGCATCAACACTATCTATAGATCCGGCAGCGACTGTTCCTTGAGTTTTGTCCCAAGCCCAATCTCCCCAAATCCAATAAACTTGACAGGCGTTTGAAGCAGATAATTGAATAGGGTTTGTTGATGCCTTCCAAGCATTATTTTGAAACTTTTGAACAGTCATATACCATCCGTTTGTATAATCACTTATATCAACATCAAAATAGTCATATCTTCTATTGGATTCAACGCCATTGTTAAAAGTGCCAGTTATTGTGCCATACACATGTTCAGAACCACCACTAGATGTTGAATGTATCCAAAGTCTAATTCCGGTGTTAGCATCAGCATAACTATAGAAAGGATTACCAGAATCATATCCAAGCCAAATTCTTGCTTTGTTTATGGCGATTACAGAGCCTTGTGAATATGCAGCGCTTGCTTTATAGGCTTTATTTCCTTTAACAGCAGCGCCAGCACCTAAACCAACACCAAAAAGCATTGCCATGGAAGAGAATAAAATAGTTAATTTTTTCATACTAACTGTCGAACTTGATAAATAACTAAATTCAAGTTCACTCCTTTTGAGAATAAAGAAGCAACATAATATTTGTTATTTTTTTACTCCAAAATAGGGAGTAAGTGTGATAAACCAACTCTCAATGAGAGTTGAGTAAATCAAAAGTGCTTCCTACACATTTAACAAAAGTTTTGGTATCAGTGAGAAGACACTGAGTACTTATCCCCGAACCTTTTCTTAATTGTGTTGGATAAATAATATATTTATCTGATATATAAATCAATACCCAATTTTTTGACAGCATCAAATAAAAAGAGGATTGAAACTTAATTCAACCCTCATATTCCACTATAGGTAGGTCCGGGGATAAGTATCATTATTTCTATGATAAGTGGACGCTATAGTTAGAATCGATTATTTAATTTCTTTCTTCTTTTTGAGGAGGAAGAATCCACCGACAGCGGTAAGAGACGCAACAACGATAATCACTGTTGCTAAGATAGCTGTTGTGTCTTTTGAAATTGTTTGACCAAAAGTATTAATTGTTCCACTAGAAGCTCTAACAATATTGGAACTATTCTTCATGAACTTAGTTAATGATGGGTGAACTCTAACAGCGTAGTCATACCAATAAACACATCTAGCAATATTATCAGCGCCTTCTTCAATGCTTCCGGTAGCACTATAGAGGTAATCTTTACCGCCAGCGCTCAAGCTTGCATATGTACTGGCACAATCTGACCAACCAGAAGGTAAGTTTACACCACTTTCATCACAGCCAACGTGAGATAAGAAGTATGAAGCGTATCCATCAGCGTCAACGATATCTTGTCTGGATAACCATAATCTCTTGGTTTCGGTATCAAAGAAGAAATCGTATGTTCCTGCTTCTAAACAAGTAATGTTAGGATCAGAATCACTTCTTCCGGTTTTGCTACCACCAGAGAAGCAACCATCGATAGCTGCTGGACATCCATAATAGCCAGACCAGACATTGTCACCTGATAAAATTTTAAATTCTTCGTCTTTCGCTAATGTCACGGATCCAGATACTTCAGGATTATTACTATCATTTAATCCAATTGTGGAAAGAGTTGTTTTTGTTCCAAAAGAAGGAATTTGATTGCTTCTAACATCTGCAGATATTTTCCATCCAGAAGTTGAAGTTATATTCCATTCTGAAATATTTAGATATGTTCCTTCATTAAAGTCTAGATTGCTTGATTGTGCCCAACTTGTACCCCAACTTCCGGTAGAACCAGCTGATGAATTTTGTCTTGAAATAATCATTTTTTCGGGGGTTCCATCAAATGTGTAATCTAACTTATAGATATTTACTTCGCTATTAAGTGAAACAGTATTTGTCCATGTGTTAATTTCACTAGCCCCAGAGCCTTTCCAAAGATAAACGGCCAACTTGGCATTTGCTTGGTTCCAGTTTCCTTGGCTACCAAATTTAACTATTAATTGATGGGCAGAAGCAGCAGCCTCAACCTTTTCAACCTTAGCCTTTTGATGCGCACCAACGGCTACACCAGCGCCAAGAACCATAGCTAAAGCAGTTGTAGTTAGAATTGTTTTCAAAAGTTTTTTCATAGTGAGTTGCCTCCTACACAAAATATAAACATTGAAATGTTTGTATTAGTTCTATCATAGTGTGTGTGTGTGTCAAGCACTTAAACACATTGAATGCTAAAATTCTTTGATTTATTCATCAAAAAACAAAAGTTTTCCACATTGTATTTTTCCAAATTAAAAGAGCTATTTAGCATAGCTAAGTAGCCCTAATAATTCAGTTATTTATTCTAACTATTTGCGTTTCTTTTTCTTGAGCATTAATAACGCTGCAAATGAGATAACACTAATAGCAGAAACTGAGATGATAATGATAAGTCCAGTATTGTTTGAATTGTTTAGGAACATGACATTATTTCCAACTTTTGGAGTAACTGTTTGTTTCCAAATGAAGTCTTCACAAACACTTGTGCCATATTTTTCAACAATGTAGTGATATCTATTAATCATCTTGCTAAGATCATCGTCACCTTCTTTTGGACCATATCCAGCGTCTTTAATTTCTTTTTGTTCTTCATCGCTTAAAGCGTTGAATGCAACCTTTTGACGTCCCCAAGCAGCTTGTAAGCTAGCAATATATGCTTCTTCTTCATAGCTTGGACCTTCAAATGTTGAACAAACACCACCAACATCAGAGATGAAGTTAGTTAAGAAAGCGGTAAGACCTTCATTAAGATAAACTTTATTATCATTTCCTAAATAAACAGAGATAACTGCGTCTTTAAGGAATTTAACGTGTCCGCCAAATTCGTCAGATTCATAAGTCGCTAAACCTGCTGGAATTCCATCGCCTAAACCGCTTTGTCCTGCCATTGTACCATCTGCTTTGTATTCAACGAATGAATAGCAGTCATTTGCTTTGACGGTTAATAAGACTTCAGCCTTGTTTGTTTCAGCAATGCCTTCTGTCATCATTGGGTCTGCGTTTTCAAGTTTGTATTCACCTGCTTCTGAAAGAGCATAGAAGCCAACTTTCATGTATTTGACATATAAGTGTCCATTAGCAGCAAATTTTCTAGGAGTGTATAAAGTTTCTAATGTTTGTTCTTCATAAACGCCATTCATGACATAACCTGATTTTGCAAGATTTTGTGGCTCGAAGTCTGCTGTGATATAAGCAAGTTGACTTGCCATAGCTTCAATTCCTTCGGAAACCTTACCATTGAATTTAACAGCAGTCATTTCAATTGTGAAATTATCAACATGTTCAGCAACAAAGAATTTAAATCCGTCCTCATACTTAGCATAGATATCATATGATCCGGCTTTGGAGAACTTGAAGTTGTTATTATGTAATTCACCATAATTAACATCATGTGTTCCTAATGTTGCCCATTGATCCACGTCTTCTTGAGGATCGAGTCTTGGATTGAAATAGCTACGAACTCTGATTTCATCATCAACTGCTGCAACTAAACCACTATAATAAGCAACATTACCACCAGCGGTTGTTTCAGTCATCTTGACAGCGTCTTCAAATCTGAAACTTCCACCGATACCACAGATGTAGTATCCGTCTTCATCTGGAACATCTGGTTCGCTATAATCTTCAACATATAATTTTCCATCTTTAGAAGCATAAATGTTGACATCTTTTTCTTTGTCTGCAACATAGTTGCCTTCATCACTTGGATCGCCATTAATGGCAAACCATGTTGTTTCACCATCAATATATTTCTTAACCTTGAAGGCTTCATCTTTTAATGCATGGTATTGAATTAATTTTGCTTCATTTTCTTCGTCACCAGCGCCTAATTTTGTAGCGCCTTCAAATGTCCAACTGGATCTAGTTCCAACAACATAATAACCATCTTCGGCTTCTAATTCAGATTCCCAAAGAGTTTTATGATGTCCTGAGCCATCAGTAGCAGCTAATACACGAAGTGTATCGTTTGCAATTGGAGTTGCTAATTGTGCGATATCTTCGGTTTGTGGTTTGTCTTCACCACCGCTTAAAACGAATGTTGCGCCTACAGGAACTGCAATTGTTTCTTCTTCGACTTCAACACCTGGGAATTCTGCATTATGTCCTGTTTCATCAAAAGCATATAAATATACTTTTTCAAATCCTTCATCAACTCTAGAGACATCATACTTGTAAGTATTAGTAGCTCTAGCTTCTACTTTTCCGTAAACGGAAGTGTCAGAAGTAATGCTTAAAACTTCGGTCTTGTAATCATCATCGGTATACCAACCAGAGAATGATTCCATAAATGTGGTTGCAGGTGCAACTGGTAATGCACCATCAGAAACTTGTTCTGCTCCACGTAAAACACCGTCAACATAAACATTAACTGTGTGTTTAACACTATTTAATTCAGCACTTAAAACGCCTGTTGCAAAGTTTAATGTGAATGTGTAACTTCCGGCAGCTTTAGCACTCGCGTTATCACTAGCGTCATTAAACAATTCTTTGGAAGCGTTATCTAATGCAGAGTAACCATAATTAACAGCCCAAGCATTGTCAGCACGAACTTTAATTTGGTCACCGGCTTCAAGAACTTTTGTAACCGTTGCTTCTAATCCGTTAATGGCCATAGGAACATCAGTGGCCCAACTTGATCCAGCAAATGAGCCAACTAAGCCATAAACTGGAGTATAGGCTTCCGCTGTAAAGCTGCCATCAGTGGATTCGGAAGTGGCTCTAAAATATACTGTTGAAGCAGAATACTCTAAATCTCCTGATTGATCCCACCTGTTAGCCCAGTTGTTTTCGGCTACCGCACCATTCATACGGGCTAAAATAATCCTGTCATGGACAGATGGATCCAAAGTTCCACTATAGAAATCGCCACCAGCACTGGTAAGGCTATCCCAAGCATTTGTTCCACCATCTTTCCAGTGATACGCAGCATATCTTTCATTGCCTTGCTTTAAATTGCTTTGTCCATTCAAATTAAAGTAGAAAGTATGAGCTGCTGCATCAGCTTTCTTAGCAACTTCTTTCATGTGATGTGCACCAACGGCTACACCAACACCTAAAGCCATAGCAAAAGAAGTTGCTAGTATAAGTGATTTTTTCATAACAAAATCTCCTTTTTAAATGTTATTGATGTTAATCAAAACTTAATAATATTCTAAACCCATATTATTTATAGAGCAAATCTTTATTTATAAAGAAGATTATGCGAGCACACAAAAGGCAGGGGATTAACCCTGCCGTATACGTGTGAATATTATATAGAATTAATGCCAGGAAGAAGATACGTATTCAACAACTCCACTTGTGATGGTCATATCATCAGAGCTGTTATAAATGCGTCCAGCAACATCTTTTGTTTCATCCCAATTTGGAACAGTTGTGCCACTTTTACATCTAACAAGTTTCATACCAGTAATATCATTTAAGTTTTCAAATGTACCGGTTGTTCCGTTTAATGTAACTTTGCACCAGTGATCTGCTTCACTTCCGCCCCAAACCCAAGCAAAGGCAACACAACCGTCATTACCAATATAACTTGGTAAACCTGTTATGGTGTATGTCACTGTGGTAGGAGGGACAGATTCTGCATATTCACTAACGAAGAATTTAAGCTTCCACCCACTATCACCCATATCAACCCATTTGACATAGATATTAATATGCGCGTCTTTGCTTAAAACAAATTTTTGATCACCATCTAAAGTTCCTAAGCCTTCTACTGCTTCGGTAATTGCGGTTTCATTTTTACTTTCTTCTTTATTGAAATATTTAACTACAAGAACCTCACCTAGTTTGGCTTCGTAATTTTCAAGAATCGCGTTGTTATTGTATTGATCAGGTTCCGCTAAAGATGGGATTAAAGTTGCATCCTTATATTTATAGTTAGCTTTGCTACCAACTAAGTAATAACCATTATCTGTTGGTTCATCAGCAGGTTCTGGTGTGTATGGATGTTCTGGATCGTATGTTGTCCAAGAACCAACAACAAATGTCTTGTCATGATCGTCTTTGACTTCGTCACCAGTATAACCAGTAACAGTGAACATATCTTTATCTTCAGGAATTAATAATGTGTCAGTCTTGTTGTAATATTTATCCCAATCAAGAGATGTAGAACCAGATGGCATTCTAATGAAGATAATATTTTCGTATAATCCACTTAAAGTCACTTTATAAACAGTTTCATTGGCTTTGACTAATTTCATCTTGGTATTAAGATCTTCGACTCCATCTCCAAATGCATGGATAAATGGAACGACTCCATCAACATCAAAGATGCTATTAGCGTCAAGATAAATAGTTCTATCTTCAATAATTGGAGTGTCTTTAGAAACAACACTGACATCAACGCTTAATTCTTTTCTAGCGTCTTTAACAGTAATTAAAGTATCACCAATTGATACACCAGTAACAGTCGCGTTACCAACTTTATCAACAACAACTGTAGCCACTTCTTCGTTTTCAGATTTAACAGTTAATGGATTTGTCCAATCACTGATCTTGAATGAAGTTGTTTCTCCTATATGAGTAGAAACATAATTCTTATCAACATTAAGAGTTGGAGTTTCAACAATTGTTATTTGATGTGAACCATCAACATATTCTTTATAGTAGAAGTTATATAAACCATCTTTCTTAACTAAGAGGTTACCCCAATCTTGGTTACCATCTTCAGTAATGACATTAACATCATCAAGAGCGACGGAACCATAGTTTTCAAGATAGTTGAAGAATTTCCATGAACTATCATCGCCTGGAGTCATTTGAATCCATTCTGCGTTTTTAATCCATGTTTCTTTATCTTTTCTAAGTTTTAATTGGTCATCAACTTTTAATTCGACTGTACATTCAAATTGTTTAGTCATGTTTTCTGGCCAATCTTCCGCTCTTGTCATTTCTGTGAACTTCAATGACTTGTCATAAAGTGTCCAATAAGAATCATCTCTACCAGTAGAAGTGCCACTAGAAAGATCAGTGTTACCAACTAAGTAAACATTACCATCTTTGAAATCTTCAAAGAAGCGGACAGTCTTAGAAGCACTGTGACCACCATTAGAGGCTGTTACAGTGTAATTTCCAGCTACTTCAGTTGTTAAGGTGGCTTTAGCACCATCGACGCTTAAAACGGCGTTTTCGCTTGGTTCGACGGAGAAGAGAACTTCGCCATCATTTAATTTATCTAAACCTGGTTCGGTTTCAGTAGTAAAAGTAATTGAACCACCGACTTCTCTTTCATCTAAGGAAGCTTTTAAAGTGATACCAGTAGATCTCATTTCAACACTAGCTTCGATTGAATCTTCTAAATTATGAATTGTGTCTTTAACAGTAATAATTGCGTTACCTTTTCCTTGAACGGAAACAACACCATCAATAACAGTAACAACATCTTTATCGGAAGATTCCCAAGTGACGTTACTTCTTGTTGGTTCAGTGTAAGGAGCTTCAACATCAAAGTGATAACCTAATTCAACACTGCTCTTATCAATATTATTTAAAGATAAAGAAGCAGCTTCACTATCGATATGAATAGCGTTAGGAATTACTTCAAAGACTTCAATTTCAACAGCGTTAGAAGTAACATACGCTTCTTTTCTATTTTCATATACTTTAGCGACGACGCTGGCTTTACCAACCGCTCTAGCGGAAACATAACCACTATCGCTGACGCTAATCACGTTTTCACCACTAATATCATTAACTTCATATTCAACATTTGTGTAAGTTGGTTCTTTAGAAGTATCAACCGGAATTAAAGTTGTTAATAAATTGGTGGAGCTATTTAATTCAACTTCTGATAATTCAGAAACAAGTCCAATACTACTCAAGTAGTTAGCTTGATCTTCAACTATAACAGAAATGATTTCTTCTCTATTGAGTTTTGGATGAGTAACAGAAACAGTTGTGTTACCAACATTTAAGGCTTTGATGACACCATAGGCGTCAACAGAGACAACTTCTTCATCGTTACTCTTAAATACTAAAGTATCTTCAGTTGTATCATATGGAGTTAATTCATATTCAATAGAAGATGATTCTCCTAAATCCATCACTAAAGATTTGTAACCTATCACATTAAAGTCTTCAATAGGAATAATGACATTAATGCTAATGCTCTTAGAGACTGTGGAGCCTTCACCTCCACTAGCGGTAATAGAAACCTTACCTGGAGAAATTCCTTTAACTACGCCTTTATTAACAGTAGCGATTTCTTCATCACTACTCTTCCAATTGATTAAAGCATCAGTTGGACTAACGGTGTAACTAATTTCGTGTTCTTCACCAACCGCGACTTCACGGTTATTCTCTCCACTAGCGAAGTTAATGCTCTTCAGAGGTAAGCCGTAATCAACCCAATCAGTGTCGATATCAGCTTCTCCACTAGTGTAGTTATCAAAGATAGTCATGAGTCCATCAGTGCCTTGAGAACAACTGGTGAGGACCATTCCCATAGCAACAAGAGGAATAAGTAAACGATATTTTTTCATTGTTCTATTCTCCTATTCTGCAACCCAGATACCAAATAAGAACAAGATATAGTCTGTTCCAATTGTATCGTTTTCCATATCCCAAAGGTCATCGGTCGAGTCAATAATGGCTTTAGAACTCCATCCTAAGAAAATTGGGAAAGCTGGATCTGGGGCTTTGGTTGGATTTGCAGGAATATCACCACTAGTAGCAAGTGGTCTATTTCTATACCATTTGAAGCAAGCGAGATAAACGCTATCATCTTCTAAATCATAATTGTTGTAATCAAGGAAGAAATAGACAGTCGCGTCTTTTCTACCTTCACCAGAGGAAACATCAACATAAACATATTCGCTAACTCCGTTAGCACTAACGGTAATAGTTGCGCTTCCATCTTTAAGCGCAGTAATTAAACCAGTTTCACTAACAGTAGCCACAGTTTCATTACTACTTGAATAGCCAATAATAGCAGGTTCACTTGTTGTAACACTTAATTGTTGAGTGCCACCAACTTGTAAAGACACTTGTTTTGGAGAAACTTCAAGAACAAATTCATGTCCTTCTTCTCTAACAGTGACATTACAAGAGGCATTCATATCTTGATAGGAAGCACTGATAACAGTGCTACCAGCACTAAGCGCGGTAACTAAACCTTCACTAGTAACACTAGCGACACTTTCTTCACTACTATACCATTCTGGATCAACGGAGACGTTGTCATAGAAAGCATATATAGTGTATGTATCACCAATGTTAAATGATTTTAAGGAATCACTTAATTCAAAAGTGTGACTCACTGGTTCTTCTGGCTTATTAACTTTAATGGTTAAAGTACACATCGCATAACCTGCGATAACGGAAACAGTAGCTTGACCATAACCAATCGCAGTTGCGCTATTTTCTAATAAGGTAACAACCTTGGAGTTTGTGTTACGCCAAATAGGGGTAACAGGACCAGATTTACCTTCTTTATAGGTAATTTCAGGAATGAGTTCAATTGATTCACCCATTTCAAGGTTCATCTTTGCTTGTTCAATTCCTTGGAACTTAACGGATTCGACAATGTCACCTTCACTAGTGTTGGTGCGAGCAGGAATTGTGCCTCCACAACTAGTAACACCCATCGCCATAAATAAGGCGGATGTAAATAAGAATCTAAATGCTTTTTTCATCTTTCTACCCTCCTATTTATGCACACAAATGAATGTGAATGGATCCATCTTCACATCATTATTTGAATTGGTCTTTCCACCAACTTCGTAAAGAATTTGATTAACGGAGAAGAAGGAGTTGGAGCCAACACCAACAGAATATCCACCACGTCCTGCGACGAGGAATGTATATCCGGTTGTTCCTTCAATATTACCGTTCCATAAGCCAAAGCCAGTCGCGCCATAAGCAACGCTTCCACCATAAATATTAAATGATGGATCATCGCCTTCGACATAACCTTTTCTTGGGAGATTATTTCTTTCTTTAATCATCTTTGACCAAACAGAAATGTATTTTGATGTATCAACACCATCAACACTAATCTTTCTATTCCATTTGAAAGAATTGACTTTGTCACTTGATTTATATGAGTTATGTGTGATGACTTCGTCACCATACATTCTGACATCACTAGTTGCCATCTCAACATCTGGATCAGTTGTGTAATGGACGTAATCTGGGAATGGTCTAACTGTACCTTTTTTCATCAAGGTTGCAAGTTCATCAGAATCATATTTTTTGGTTCTATATAATTCTTCGCCGCCCTGCATAAATGCTACACCATTAGACATCATGATAGTCGCGTGAGAGACGATTGACGCTCTTACGACTATGTCAACATTTGGACCAGTCTTACCTTGTGGTCGAGCTGGAATCCAAGCGCCACTATCGTTATACCAACCATCATAGTCATTTTCATTTAAGGTGTACCTTAATTGATCCCACAAGGTGTAGTTATCATGACATGATGCGTAGTTAATTGTTTGTTGTGGATTTGTGCCAACACTTCTTCTACCCATCATCATGTTAGCGACAGTGGCACCATTAGAACCGACATCGCCACTATTTTGAGCGATGAATCCCCAACGTGGATATGGACAGCCATTAAAGCCATCATCATTAGAACCTTTTAAGGCATTTCTACCTTCATCATTGAAGGCACCGACTTTACCGACTTTGCCGCCTTCAATCCATTCGTAAAGAGCGCTATAGACGTGTGCGCTATCCGCGCTACCTTCTCTATAAGCATACCATCTAGGATCATCGAACCAATGTTCTGGTGCGTAAGGGTCTCTACTAGAGATATTTTCAACGTAGAAATAGTTACCATCTGGTTCACCATATTCACCGTTTCTCTTACAGACTTCAGCAGGACCGTGATATCCTCCACTTGTCCAACCTTCACCATAGATATAAATATCTGGGTCGATGTTATATAAAGCGGTTGCCGCTTCTCTCATGGTCCAAGTATCAATTAAGCCCATAAGGTCGAAACGGAAGCCTTTAATCTTATATTCAGTTGCCCACCAGCAAAGAGAATCAACGATGAATTTTCTCATCATTGGCATATCGGAAGCAACTTCATTATTACAACCTGAGCCATCATATAAATACCAATCACTTGTGTAACGGAAATAGTATTTAGGCATACATTTTGTAAAACAAGAAGCAGTCGCACTACTAACGTGGTTATAAACAACGTCCATAATCACACGAGTGTGATTGCCATTATTTGCGAATTCTTTAATTAAATTTTTATATTCTCTAATTCTAGTTAAAGGTTTATCTGGTTCAGTAGAGTAACCACCTTCAACACAGTTATAGTTAAGTGGGTTATAACCCCAGTTAAATGTCATCTTTTCTGGTCTTTCATCGTTATCTTGATCAAAAACAGGAAGAAGTTGAACAGCCTTAACACCTAATTCTGTTAAGTGATCAAAACCAGTTGTGACATCATTATGATTTTGTAATCTTGTACCTTTTTCCACAAAGGCGTTATATGTACCTCTTTGAGTAGCAGGAGAAGAAGAACTAACCCAGCTATCATCCATCGTTAAATCACGAATATGAACTTCATAAATGGATAAGTCTTGTGGGGTAGAAATATCATATCCTTCTTTTCCATTCCAAACGAGTGGGACATCATCCCAATCACTTGGATTAGCTTCGCTATCAGTGTGATCATAAACAAATCCACGATAACCATTAATTCCAACAGCCTTAACGTAAGGATCTACTGTTTCTACTGTTCCTAAGGAATTGGTTAAGGAGAAGGTGTAATAGTAGCCCATCACATCTTCTACATCTCTAGGAATTGAAACTTGCCACACACCACCAGCAAGATAGTTCATCTTGTAGGAGAAGCCAACATCTGAACCACCAAGAGATCCTGGATAGCCAGTGTTATAGAAGTTAACTGTGACGAGTGAGCTGATTGGGCTCCAAACTTTGAAGGTAATTAAGTTACCATTAACAGTTAAACCTAAATCTTCATAGTTCTTATGGTTAGCTTCAAATGTTTTGTTGTAAGAATAATATTTCTTAAATCTTTCGGTTTTATATAAATTCTCATAGCTAACAACCACACGTTGAGTCTTATTAGGAGCGGTCTTGAATTTACTTTCAATAACATATTGAATGTTGATTTTTGCAGTGTAATTGAAAGTGATATCAAATTCAGTCGAGCTCGCAGAACCAGACTTGAATAAACGGAATGGTTTGTTCGCTATTTGTTCATCAGGAGTGCCCATCAAATATGTCTTATCGAAGGCATATAGTTTCCATTCGGTTGGAGCTTCATCACTACTACAAACACAGTGAATAGTTTTAAAATCAGTGAATTTAGCAGTCGCGATTTTTGGAAGTTTAGTTTCTTCTTCAGTCTTATAGATTTCCACACTACTTCCTTCTCCAGGAATCATCCACACAGTAGTGTTACCACTATCATCTGGTGGAAAGTCTTTAAAGGAGATTTCCATATCTGCAGATTGTCCAGCCCAAGTTCCTGCTTTTTTGATAATGAAGAAAAGGGATGGCATATTTGCGTATTCTTTAATCTCGTTAAAGTCTAAAGTGATTTCCATATCGGTGGCGGTATGAGTGGCGGCAAGTGGTTTACGCTCAACACCATCAACACCAGTAACCCAGGTATAGAAACGACGATTTAAACAATCATTATCATCATTATGATAATGGAGAGTAACAGAGGATGGGAAACGGAATTCTTCCTCGTCTCCCTCACCTCTAGTAACAATTCTTTCTTCTTTGCTCTTAACGATGTATTCACTTTCAAAGCTAGGAGCAGGTCCAACATCAATTTCAGGAGTCTCTTCTTTATCAATACCTGCATTCGTACACGCTGGTAAAATGAGAGACAAACCTCCTAACATAGCGATGGACATTAATAATTTTTTATTTTTCATGGATCGGCCTCCGATGAATAGAAATATTTATGACGTCAATTTTTGTTTTGTTTTTTATTGTGGATTATAAGAATATTCAACCCAAGCAGGGGAAGCGTAAGAAGTAACACCTCTAGTCACTTTCACGTCATCAGTCTTGTTATAGACTCTTCCAGGATTATCACCAGTAACGGTCCAGTTAGGCGCTAAAGTACCTGCTTTACATCTTGCCATATTGAATCCAGTGATGTTATTTGGAGCATTGAATGTTCCGGTAACGTTAGTGAAGTTATTATCACTACCTTGATAATTGAGGGTAATGGTGTACCATTTTCCTCCACCAGCGTCTCCACCCCACGCCCAGGCAAATACACATGCGCCATCATTTGGCATCCAGTCTGGGAAGTTAGTGACTGTATAGGTAATGACTTCACCAGTTGGGGTAACAGGAGTTCCGCCACCACTTTCTCCGTCGAATATCGCGTAAACGCATTCGCCAGAAAGGGTTGGAACTTTGGTTAAATAATCAGGATAAGTGTTATCTAAGTATTTAGCCCAGCCTCTAAAGGTAGAACCAGAAACTTTAGATTTAACTACTTCTTTTTCAGGAAGATCGCCATTAGGATTGGTGTTCCAACTAATCGCATATTCTAAGAATTTTTCAGGAACGGTTTCTCCATAAGTCTTTGTTCCATCTAAATCGAGATATCCATATCTAGACATCATTAAGTAAGTGACATGTCCACCAGTACCTAAGTTATAGACAGTTGGTAAACCATTAACATTTTCAATACGATATCTAGAAACGATGTTCTCCGCTTCGTCTACTCCACAAGCAGTAAAGGCTGCAATAAGAGGAAGAACAAATAATAATTTCTTTTTCATTGCTTTAATCCTCCTTATGCTTTGATAACGCAGAACCCATAAGGTCCAACGTAATCTTTGTCACTGCCGTTAGAGCCACCGAGGAATGTACCTTTGTGGTTTCCTTGGATGGCGACTTTTTCGCCTGTCGCGTTAATGAAGGCATAGACGTGTCTATTTTGACTGTCTCTTAATTCAAGGGTGAGAGTGTCTTTGTCTTGATATGCTCTCCATTGACCAACAACGTAACCATATGTTGGATAGTCTGGAGATTGTTTGACGTGACACACGGCCTTGAAGAAGTTATACATGCTGTTAGAGTCAGCTTGTTGAGTCTCTGCATCTTTAATTGTCTTGTTGTAATTATCAAAGGCAATCTTTAATCCAGAGAAGGTATATGAAGTGATGACTGATTCATCGTGCCATTTCATTGGTTGACGATACCATCTATCAACGTTATTACCGTGATCATCAACAGTGCCGTCAAGAAGGTTACCACTCATACCAAGTTCATCGCCGTAATAGATCCAGCTGACACCTGGAGTGAGAAGAGTAATCGCGGCAAACCATCTCGCGTTTTGTCCGGCATAGGTTGGATCAACTTGATCCTTACCAGTACCAACTTCTGCGTGGTGGATTGCTTTATTTTCACTATCTCTCATACCTTTTGCTGCGGCGTGGTTGAGTAATCTAGCAACGTCGTGGTTAGAAGTGAAGGCACCGTTAACGTGGTCAATTCTTCTATCTTTGTTAAAGTTAAGAGTGTTTTCAATATCGCTTCCCATTGCGCTAATACCACTCGCATATGCTGTTGATTCGTTTAAGTGATAATAGGTTGAGAAGTCGAATTGTGAATCGATAGCTTCATAGAATGGAGCGATTCGTTTATTCCAACCATCGAAGTTTTCACCGACTAAGAAGCAATTTGGATAAGCGGCTTTAATAACACCGGCGAATTGTTTCCAGAAGATAACGTTGAGGTCACGATCGTAGGAATAGTCGTTTTTCGCATCATAAACCCATTGTTCGGTTTGTTCATTGTAGTATTTACGATGGCTGACGTCGTAAGAGATATAATCTCCAGAATATTGGCTTCTAGTAGCAGGATCGATTTCGCTATATAAGTAGATGTGCTTAATCGCGTCTAATCTGAATCCGTCTAAACCGAAGCTTAACCAATATTTACACATATCAGTCATATAGTCTCTTGTGGCTTGGCAAGAATAATTGAGTTCGGCCATACCACTTCCGAATTTACCGAAGTAGTAATAATCACTTGTGCCGTCCTTGTACCAATCTTCTGCATCTTCAACATTGACTTCGTTATAATTTGCAACCCAGTCTTGATTTGGATGAGTCTTATCCCAATCTTTTGGCTTTTCCACTCCATCCCATTCAAGGACTTTGTCGCCTTTATATTTCCATAAGTACATGTCACGATATTTGACACCATTTTCTTCGACTGCTCTTTCACTCTTAGAGAACAAGACGTTATTTTTGGAAGTATGGTTGATAACCATATCCATAAGAACTTTCATTCCTCTTTGGTGAGCTTTGAAGATTAATTCTTGGTAATCTTCCATCGTGCCAAATTTAGGATCGATCTTATAGTAATCAGTAACATCATATCCATGATATGAATCACTTTCTTGGATTGGTGTTAACCATAAGACATCAATACCTAAATCTTCTAAGTAATCTAATTTATTGATGATACCTCTGAGGTCACCTAAGCCATCTCCATCACCATCAGCAAAGCTAGGAACAAAGATTTGATAACCTGTGCCTGGTCTTTCATTTAATTCAGATTTGAAGTCTTCACTAGTTGGAACTCCAGCTGTAAAGGCATCGTATTTCAAATCAGTGATGTCATTATGGGAGACATATTGACCTGATGTATCTTTAATTGTTGGATTTGTTGGTGCAGGTTTACCACTTTCGGTGGAATATTCACTGACTGCACCTTGGATACAGAATAGATGTAAACTGCTATCTTTTCCTTCAGGGAATAATTCGTTTAATTTCTTGATATAAATATTACTACTACCATCACTTACCCACATGCCTTCTTGTTCGAGTTGGGTTTGATCAACAATTAAGAAGCCAATCTTGCTCTTCTTTGTTAAGTTATCCCAATCAACGATAGGGGCTGGGTCACCAGTCTTACCACAGATGATGTTTGGATTTGTTAAGTCGATATCAACGATGACACCATTATCATCTTCATATGTGTCATTACCATTCATACCAACTTCACTATTGGTCATCCAGTGGTCGCTCATCGCTTGCCATTTAGAAGGAATCTTGCTGGCTGCCCAGAAGGAACCACCTAAATCATTTGGATAAGCTTGCCACATCCATACTGCCCAATTATCGTAGTCATGATTTTCTCTAAGATAATGGAGATATAAGTGGCCAGGTTTAGAGAATGCATATTCAGTTTGTTGTCCTGGTTCTTTTTTAACAGTAACTGCACATTGGGCGGTTTTGGTGTTACTGCCATCACTGATAGAAGCGGTAATTGTTGCGCTTCCTGGAGCGACTGCTTGAACATAACCGGTATCGTTTACTGTGGCAACACTCTTATTGTTACTTGACCAATAAATTGTATTTGCACCTTCATATGTAGCGGTAAGTTGTCCACTTTCACCTTCGATTAAGGTTAAGGAAGTTGGAGAAACATTGATTGATAAACCACTATGGTCATCTTCAGTAATTTTAACGTTACAAGTTGAGGATTTGCTTCCTGCTGTCGCGGTAATGGTTGTGTAACCAACTTTAAGAGGAGTGACTCTAGCTTGGATGTCGCTGGTCTTTTCAACCATAGCGATTGAAGGATCAGAACTTTGCCAATAGATTGTGGTATCTGCATCACCAGTGTAACTAACTGTCGCATTGAGGAGGAACGCTCCACTTTCAAGTTTGATTTCTTTGTCAGTGTAATCAAGAGTAATACTAGTGACTTTACCAGTATGTTCTTCTCCTCCACCGCCACCGCTTCCGCCACCGCTACTATTATCAACGGTAATCAAACACTTGCCGGATTGACTTCCACTAACGGCGGTGAGGTAAACTTCACCAGCGCTTTTGGCAACGATGTTAACAGTACTCTTATTAACTTGCATAGTGACGATGTCATATCTAGAGAGGTACCAATTGGTTTCTCTTTCAATACCATCTGTGCATGTGACTGTTACGGATGTGCTCTCGCCCGCGTAAAGAGAAATGGCGTGTTCACTAAGAACCGCCGAGTAGTTATCACTTTCGCTTGCTGGGGCTATGTCCGTAAAGTCGTCATTACTGCCACACGAAAAAAGCATGGGCAGTACAATGAAAGGAATTAAAAATTTTCTTTTCATAATTTTTCTCCTTTAAGGATGAATAGTATTATTACTATTAGTTTATGACTATTACGCGCATATGTCAACGCGTGCATACGAATTTTTACTTGTTGTAGACTGTGATATTTTGGGTAATCCAGTCATTATGAGAAATGAATTTTTGCTCATTAGAGACGAGCATCCCAAGTTTGTTGACTTTCAAAGTTGTGGTAATATCCATTCCTTGTGATTCGTCAATTTGATGAAAAGAATCAATTAATAATTTGTTTTCTTGATCAATAGTTATCGCATCTTGCATAGTGGAAGCGATTTCTTTGATATAGTCACCATAATACATTCCTCTAACGCGATATCCTTCAATTGGTTCTTGAATATAAAAGAAGGTGTTAACAATTGTTAAAGCATATTTGATATCCACTTCATGAGTGTCTTCATCAAGAGTGTACATATATTTAGAATCCACTACTTCAATCTTTTGAATACGAGAAGAATCTTCTTCCCCATCTACTGTAGTCACTAACGTGTGAACATAAGATAGGTTAGACATATCTTTAATGTTGAAATCAACTTTTTCAACTTCAATTGTCACCTTATTAGAGATATGCATTTCTCTAATTGATTCATATCCTGCTTCTTGATATTCAATGATGCTTTGATCAAGAGAAAAAGAAGCGATAAAATCAGCAATATCGCTTCTTAATCCATCATTTCTTGATCCACAACTGGTAAGAAGCAATATTGGTAATATTAAACCAATAAGACTTCTATTTTTTACCATGATGTTGTGTCGTTTTGATAATAATATCTGCTTTCTAAGCAAACTTGGCTTGCGGAGCTCTTGCTATAATCGTAATCGATTGAAGCAAGGTATTCTCTTTTAAGCCATCCGTCTTTGTTATATTCAAAGCGGATATTGAATTTACCGTCGACAGTGTTTTTATAAGCTGGGAAAGCATTAACGTCAGCGTCCCATGCTTGATAAGGACTACCAGTGTCTGGATAACATGGATAGTTATCAATACGGATGTTAGTGTGAACTTTATCTCCAGCGATAACGAAACCACCATCGTCGTTTAATTCATAATAAGCGTAGCAACTACTTGGGTTAGCGGAACCAACTTGTCCAAACCACGAAGTAATGACGCTTTGAAGTGAGGCAAATACACATGATGAATTGATATTTCCATCTTCATCATATGCAATGAAATTAGTACGGTCTATTTTTAACGGAACTCTAAGCCAATAACTTCTACTTGCCATAAGGGAGTAAATGGTGTCTTCTTCACTATTGGTTTCATACATAGGAAGATAGAAACCAGGATTGAATCTCGCATATGGAACGAAGGTTTCGCCATCTGGCATATTGACAAATTGAGCGTCCACTTCAGTAACAGAATTGTTGAAATCTAAAACACCAACAACACGGTAATATGGATGTTCTTCACTGACCGCGATGTTATCGATACGAGCTTGGAGGTCATCAAAACTAACGCCTTTATGACCACAGCTAGTAAGGACAAGAGGTATTAATAGAAGTCCAGCAAATCTTTTTTTCATATTAATATAACCTAATGTTCAATTCGTTTTCGTATATTTGAGATTCCTCAAGTTTTGGATTCAAATGCACAATTTCGCCGAGTTGAATTTCTCTTTCTTTTTTAATATAGACCGAAACTTTTTCTCCGAATAATTCTCCATTACATTTTAAGAGTTTGGTGTCACCATAGTTGATGTCACTGACGACTTTAAATTCCATACCTTTTGGATCTTCAACAAATCCATTATGTGGAACTTCAATTCTAAATGTCTTAGAGAATACTTTGTTACCTAAACCTTGGATGATTCTATTAGTGATATCATCTGGGATTTGTAAATATTTCTCTTCGAACTTAAAGAAGAAGATAAGTTGCGCGTGTAAAAGTTCATCCGCTTTCTTCTTATTGAGTTCTTTCTCTTTTTCAGCGTAATCTTTATTAGCCTTATCAAGTGGGAAATATTCTTCTTTAAATTTCAAATTGTCGTATTTAATTTGATCTTTAATAGTATTTCTTTCTTGATTGTATTTCGCTTTCAAAGAGTTGAGTTCTGTCTCTTTTTCAAAGTCTAATGAATTAGTCTTTCTTTCAATATCATTAGCCTTCATTTGTGGGAAGCTTTCTTTGAAAATAGAGTAACTTAAACGACGTTGACGTCTGGTGTCTTTATCGCGGTTATTTTCCATTGATTGTTTATAATCGCGTTTTTCATCCGCCCACATCTTCTTATATTGCTCATCAATAGCTTTCATCTCTTTCTTATAGATGTCTTTATGCTTACTGACGGCTTCTTTGTAATTAGCTTTATAACTAGCTTTCAATTTAGCAAGTTCAGCGTTAGCCTCATTCTTCTTTTGATTGAGTTCTGCTTCTTTAGCGGCCACTTCAGGAGCTTTTTGAGCTTGTTTAGCTTCAGCTTCTTTAAGAGCAGCTTCTTTTTCAGCGACAAATTCTTTTTCAAGACCTTCGTATTTCGCGTTAACTTCGCCAACTCTTTTTTCCTTAATCGCGTTGAGTTCTTCGTTTTGCGTGATTTCATACGCGGTCTTTAAGTTAACGAATGTGGCGAATAAGTTATCGCGATCCGCAAGTGGAGAAGCCACTAATTTATCTTCTGCATCTCTAAAGGTTGCTCTAGAGTAGTCAACAGAGAATTTAATCTTGGCTTTTTCTTTAACGGATTCATCGACTTGGACAAAGAATTGTTTGCCGTTTGATTCCACTAAAGCGATACGGCATTCTTCGTGATCTTCAACTAAAAGAACTTTGGCTTCAAAATCACCTTCACCGACTTTAAAAGCGTCGATAGGTAAGGAGATTGTGCCATCTTTTAAGAAATCAACTGGGATTGCTTCAGGTTTAGCGGAGTTACCAAATAAGTCCATTTTGTTATTTAAAATGGTAACTGGTAAAACGTTATGATCTGGGACTGGTGGGATGATAGTCATCTCACTAGCCGCGTCAAATAAATGAATTCTTTCAACATCAACACGAGCTTTAATGACATCGCCAGGAACATGTCCCATCTTGCTTGGTGCTTTAATGATAACTGAGGTTGTGGATTCTCCACCTAAACCTTCGATTTCTTTTAAATCACCATAAATAAGGGTTTCATTACCAAGTTCTTCAAAGTGGGAAATAGTAACGTCAACGATGTTATCACCTTTAGCGAGTTCTTCCTCTTCAGCGGAGATAGCTTCGCATCTGAAGCCTAAGATAATTGGTAATTCACCTTGTAAATATTTCTTTTCAGCTTTTAAGACTTGTTGCTTAGAGAGGTGCAACGCTGGTTGTTCACAATCGCTCCATCTCACTTCAACATCATCTTTTTCTTCTTTTAATGTAACGTTAAAGAAGTTCATTTGTGGGGTACCAATAAATCCAGCGACGAACTTATTGATTGGGTGATCATATAAGTTTTGTGGAGCGTCGATTTGTTGGACACGACCTAACTTCATAACGACAACACGAGTACCAAGGGTCATAGCTTCGACTTGGTCGTGAGTAACGTAAATGAAGGTTGTTTTTAATTGTTGATGAAGTTTGGAGATCATACTTCTCATTTGACCTCTTAACTTCGCGTCTAAGTTAGATAATGGTTCGTCAAGAAGCATGACTTTAGGATTACGAAGAATCGCTCTACCTAAAGAGACACGTTGTCTTTGACCACCAGACATCGCTTTTGGTTTTCTATCAAGATAGTCTGTTAAACCTAAAACGTCGGCTGCCCACATCACTTTTTCATGAATTTCCGCTCTTGGGATCTTTCTGAGTTTAAGACCAAAAGCCATGTTTTCATAAACGGTCATATGTGGATAAAGAGCGTAGTTTTGGAAAACCATCGCGATATCTCTATCTTTTGGTTGCATATCGTTAACAAGAGTGTCGCCGATATAAAGTTCACCACTAGAAATATCTTCTAGACCTGCAATCATTCTTAAAGTTGTAGATTTACCACAACCAGAAGGACCGACGAAGACGATAAATTCTCCGTCTTTAATATTCATATTAAAGTCACTAACAGCTTTGTGGCCATTTGGATAGACTTTGTAAATGTGTTCTAATTTTAGTGAAGCCATATGACTTACCTCCTATTAACCTTTAACCGCACCACCGGCAATACCTTCGACATAGTATCTTTGTAGCCAGAAGAATAAGGCGGTAATTGGTATGGATACAAGCACAGCGCCCGCACAGAATGTGCCATAGTCTGTTGCG
This sequence comes from uncultured Erysipelotrichaceae bacterium, assembly GCA_900314865.1. GTDB lineage: Bacteria > Bacillota_I > Bacilli_A > RFN20 > CAG-826 > UBA2450. The sequence goes on from OMWW01000002.1 coordinate 23,914, forward strand.
CCCGTACCTCTAATTTCATTTGATGCCAGCATCTGTAGACCAACAGCGACTGTATATTGTTTAGCTTGTAAACCACCCGCGATACGGATGAAGTTACCAAACATGAAGTCACCCCATGGGCCTGTAAATGAAACTAAGATTGTGTAAATGATAATTGGTTTTGAAAGTGGAAGAATGATTTGCCAGAAGACAGTGTTCTTACTACCACCATCGATTAAGACCGCTTCGTCTAATGATTTTGGAATTGTGTCGAAGAAGCCTTTTGCAATGTAATAACTCATCGCACTACTCGCTGTATAAACCAAGATAAGCGAGAAGACTGATGTATTTAATCCTAATAATTTAAGAACAAAGTAAATAACTAACATTCCTAAGAATCCTGGGAACATGCCTAAGATAAGGATTAATTTCATGAGAGCTTGTCTACCGGTGAATCTAAGTCTACTTAATGCATAAGCAGTCATTAAGACTAAGACTGTTTGAATCGCCGCGGTAAAGAAAGCGATGATGAAATTATTGAGCCACCAGTTAAAGAATGGCGAAGTGGTACTCGCTAAGTTCTTATAGTTGTCAAATGTCCAGTTTCCAGAGGAAGGGATAAATTGAGATGAACTTGGAGTTTTAATAAATGATTGGAAGACAAGATAAACAAATGGGAATAGCCAGACAATAGAAATAATTGTCAAGATCGCATAAATCAACGCTCTTTGGCTCTTTTCCGCAAAACGCTTACTCGCAAAATGTTTTTCAGCCATTATTGGAAGTCCTCCTCATTCTTAACAGAATTGCTACGTCCATAGAAGATTAATGATAATGTAGCGATAACTACGAAGACTAATAATCCAAGGACACAGGCAAGGGCGTAGTTCTTATCGTCACCTTGCATACTCATCTTGTAAATCCAGGTGATAAGAAGGTCGGTTTGTCCAACCGTTTCTCCACCGAAGGATTTAGGAATGTTGATACCTTGTTTTGAGAATAAAGGTAAACCTTGAGACAAGAGATAAATAATATTGAAGTTGTTAATATTACCAACGAATTGTGATAACAAATATGGGAAGGTAATAAATAGCATGTAAGGAAGGGTAATAGATGTGTACATCTTGAAGGATGAAGCGCCGTCAATACGAGCGGATTCATATAAGTCTTCAGGAATGTTCATTAAGATACCAGAACAAATAAGCATCGTATAAGGAACACCAACCCACATATTAACTAAGATGATGAGAATTCTTGCGAATGTCACATTATCAAAAGCGGTATAGCCTTCTTTGACCCAACCCATCTTGATGAACAAACCATTCAAGAAGCCAGTATCAGAAAGCATACGGTTAATAAGTAGTAAAGAAACGAATTGAGGGACTGCGATGGTAAGGATGAGCACCGTTCTCCATAATTTCTTTAATTTAATTCCTTTTTTATTAATTAATAAGGCAACAATCATACCTAAGAAGTAGTTGGTGAATGTAGCGATTAACGCCCACAAAAGTGTCCACGCTAAAATCTTAAGGAAGACAGTCACCACTTGTCCGTTTGAACCACCAGAACCGGAGAATAAGATAGCAAAGTTATCAAATCCAACCCAGTCGAATAAGACGTCGTGAGTTTTACTGTAGTTTGTGAAACCAGTGATAATCATGAAGATAACTGGGATAACAGTAAAAGCCACTAAGCCCACTAATGGGACGGCAAGTAATAAAGTGTGATATTTTTTGTTGAGTAAATCATTGAAGAATTGCATATTCTTGGAGATTTTACCAACGGAGCGGTTATCTTGAAGAGATTTTGCGTCTCTAATAGAGAGATACCAAAGAACCACAAAGATAACAAGTAATAAAATTGTGACGATTGAATAGAGAAGAATTTGGAACGAATCATCTCCAGCACCAATCTGAATGGCTCTACCTGAAGAAGGGTTGATAATCGCGGTACTACTGCCATTGAATGTTCCAAGCGTGCCTAGTTTTGCAAAGCTTGGGATACCCATCACAATGAAGTACCAGATAAACACTGCTTCATATAAGAGATAGAGGATTCCTCTAAATATTTCCTTATGGAAGAATTGAGAGAAACCAAAGATCAAGAAGTTTCCTCTAGTAAGCCATGTGCCTTTTACAAACGCATCTCTTAGAGTGCGGAATGGAGCACAGATTCTATGCCATAACTTTAGGAAGGCAAAAGGTATTCCTTTAAAGAATTTCAAAAATCCCTTGCCGATCCCTTTGAAAGATTCGCCAATATTCACCAATATTCTTTGTCCTTTAGATAGAGATAAATATTGAATTTTTGTCATAAGTTATACCTACTAGCTTCTGACTGCTGTATCAAGAATTGATAAGAATCCTTTTAATTGATCATCGGTTGGCATTGCACCACCAACAGCGATATCTTTAATGCTTTGAGCGCAGTTCATAATACCATTCCAAAGTTTGGTATCAACTGGTCCAAGAGGAGTAACTCCGCCATCAGCGATTTGTTGATTTAAAGCTTTAATATGTGGTTCATTTGCACATAAAGCATTAACTTCTTCGTTTAAAACGGTTGGTTTAACGGAAGCCATTTCATAACGAACTTTTTGAGCGTATTCACTGGTTAAGAATCTACAAATGTTTGTTAAGATTGTAGCTTCTGCATCAGTCTTAGCTCTTTTAGCGTTAATGCCAAAGAATTTATAGCCAAGGTAAACACCAAGTCTTGTTTGATCGTCTTCGCTAACAAATGGAAGAGGTGCGCAAGCATAGTTTGCACCCATTAAACGTTTGAATTCAGCAGCACGAGCACAAGTTGTGATTGTGGCTAAAACTTCAGTATTTGCACCAGGAACTTCGTCGGCTTTAGCTGGTCCATAAGTGAATACTTTAGCAACAGCTCTAGCACCTTGTAGTCCTTCATTAGAATTGAAGTTTCCTTTTGCGGTATAAGTACCACCGGCTTTAACGGTGATTTGATATAAATCTTTTTCTGTATAACTCATTAATAAGCCAGCACCATAGAATCCATCAGTTGGATCATAGTCGACGTCATAATCGAGTTCATCAGCCTTAGCAAATAATTCAGGAACAGTGTCGATTTCACTTTCAGTGACTAAGGATTTGTCATAATACATAACATAACCGTTGTCTGCTGCAAATGGGAATCCAACTTGTTCACCAATACCTTTAAGTGTGGCATAAGAAAGGGCATCAGAACCCATCTTTTCTTTAATCCACAAAGCATCATTTGGTGCTAAGGTCATTAATAAACGTTGAGAATATAAACGCAATGTTTGGTCGGATGCGTATGGGAAGATGTGTGGTCCGTTTTCAGCATCATTACCTAAGTTATCCGCAGCTTTGTTTTCTGGGAAGTTAACAGGGGTAACAGTAATCGAACTACCAGTTAGACTATTGAAGTCACCTACTAATCTAGTTAAGACATCTTCTTGTCCTGGAGTATAACCAATTGTGTAATTTCCAGAATAATGGAGATTCTTGTCGACACCGATATCTAAATCAGATGTTTCTCCTCCACCACCAGCCTTAGTGACTGTGACGTTACAGAATTTGGTTAAATCACTGGAACTTTTAACGGTGATAGTTGCAGAACCTTCAGCAACACCGATAACAGTTGTTTCATTGCCATTAGGGGATAATTGAATCTTGTCAGTACCACTACTAACAGTGAATGTCACGGTTTCGGTAGCAGGAACTTGAGCCTTTAATGTCTTAGAAGCGCCTTCTTCAACGGTTAAACCGTTTGCAGGACTAAGAATTAAATAGTCGGTGGATCCTTCTCCGCCACCTGTACCACTTACGTTAACTAAGCAATCAGCATAGCCTCCTGCAATAGAAGCGGTAATTGTTGCTGTTCCTTCACCGACAGCAAAAACATAACCGCTAGCGTTAACTGTGGCAACGTTGTCATTTGATGTGAACCAGCGTAATTCAGCGTTTGAATATGATTTTGGAGAAACAGAGACTCTAATTTGCTCTCTATCTCCGACAGCCATATTCAAAGTGTATTTATTCAATTTGACGTTTGCAGCTTGGAATGAATCACTTCCACAAGCAGTGAGTCCAAACGCACCAAAAAGAAAGGCACTTACACCGGCCAGCATCGAGAAACTAAAAAGTTTTTTTCTCATAAGCCTTACCTACTTTATTAGTATTTCGTTATACAAAACGATAACGATGTTTATGAAAAAATTATAAGACGACCAATACGCGAACGCAATACGTGGAATTAAAAAATTTTTGTTGTATAATGGGCCTATGAACTTTGAAGAAAGAAAAAATGTTTTATATAGATTAGTCGCGAGTTTTTTGCTATTAATTTGTTTCGGTTTAACCTTCTTATCCACGTTCTTAACAATTAAATTAAAGCCTGAAGAAATGACGATGATTCTAATCTCTTTAATTCTCACAGCAGGGATCATTATCTTACAAACTTTCTTCATTTTAAAAGGTTGGAAAAAAGAGTCGAATCTTTATAAGATTGCTTTTAACGATAATAAGCATGTTAACAACATTCCTCTTATCGCAGTAATCGTTGGAACAGCGTTAGGCTTATTCTTATTAGCGTTATCAATTTCTGTTTATTATATTAGAGAAGAATTAACCATCAAATGTTCAATGCTTGTGGTGATGACAATCGGTGGATATCTACTCGCTAATTGCGTGATTTATCTCTTCTATTTGATACTATTTAAAAACAGGCCAGTTGACCTAAAAGATTTTATAAAGTAAGAAAAAAAACAACTTTTTTAATAAGTTGTTTTTTATTCACCACTATGGTCGAATAGGACGAACCAGAAGGCTTTGACTAAGATTTTGAAGTCAAACCAGAGGGATCTGTGTTCGATATATTTGATATCAAGTTCAACCCATTCATCGAATGTTAGGCTATTTCTATTTTTGGTTAGTTGCCATAAGCAGATAAGACCACCTTTGACATCTAATCTATGTTTTTGATATTCGGTGTATTTCGCTACTTCTTCAGGTAGAGGTGGACGAGGTCCAACAATTGACATTCTTCCTAATAAGACATCAATAAATTGTAACGTTTCATCAAGAGATGTTTTTCTTAAGAATCTACCAAATGGAGTAACACGTGGATCGTTCTTCATCTTGAAGGCTGGTCCATCAGCCTCATTAAGTCCTTGCTTGATAAGCTTTTTCTTTTGTCTATCAGCGTTTTTGATCATCGTTCTGATCTTATGGAACTTAAATGGCTTACAATTCTTTCCAATACGCATTGAGACATACCACGGACGATGGAAGTCTTCTAACCATTTGATTAATAAAATCAAAATGATAAGCCAAGAGAAGATGACTAAGAATAGGAAAGAGAAGACAATGTCAAAAGCGCGTTTAAAAAAGCGGTAACATAACCCGTCTCTTACTTTAATTTCACGATTCTTATCAATTTCTTGCATAGTTCCGTAATTCAAATTATATCATATTTTGATAAATAAATACTCAAAATAAATATTTACAATATTTGTGCCGTGTATATCACAGAAAACGAGAGGTTATTAATCTCAAGTGGAAGGTGAAGGTCATAGTCATAGACATAAAGTGTTTTTTCCACTCTTTCTTCTTCTGGGAGAAGCTCTCCGTCACTATATAAAACAGAAAGGAAAACTTTTCTTCTTTGTTGATAATATGTTCCTCCAGCGTTCGAAATGCTAGAAAAGAATGTAAATGTATTATCAATTCCAAATACAAAGTAGGAATCATAATAAGATAACGCTGCACTTCTAGCTTCTTGGGAATTGTCTGTTAAACCAGAATAGTCAAATCTAACACCCGCTACTTCAATGAAGTTTGGATTGACCATATCATCATAAAAGTTAGCAAGATCTCCACAACCCGCCAAAGAAAAGATTGGAACTAATAAACAAAGTTTCTTATATAGTTTCATAACCTTATTTATATATTACATATTTAAGTGAATTATTAAAATAAAAACCTGAACCAAATGATTCAGGTATAGACACTATAATGAGATGCCCCAATTCTTATAGAGGAAAAGTGGCATTTTTCATATTAGAGTTGTTATTTGTCTTCTTTACGTTTTCTAAGGACAAAATATGCTCCAATAGACGCAGTACACGCAATAGCAATAGAAACAATCACAATCGAGATGTTAAGACTCTTAGAAATAACAACGTTGATAGGATTAACTCTATAGCCAGCATTTGCAATTCTAACATCAGACATAAATGCGGTTTGTCCATGCACCGAAACACAACGATCATAAGTCGCTAATGCTCTTTCAAGACAATAACTGAAATCACTATCAGTACCACTTGTCCATCTAGGAGTTGCATTAGCAATTAAACTCTTGGCGTATGCTTCTTCAGTTGCACCTAAAGCAGCAGCTTCGCTTAAGAATGTGCTCCATGCACTAGCTGCAATAGACCAAGCAGAAGACATATTGGTCGTACATCCGCTTGTTGTGTCCATAGCAGCGTTAAATGCTTTGGCAAATTTAACAACCGCTCTCTGAGCGTCTTCATGACCTGCTACGTTAGCAATGTTAGTAACCACAGATTCAGTTGAATAAGTTACAACAACAGATTTACAGTAAATAGCTTTTGTTGCGGCAGCAGCTTTATAAATTCTAACAACAATTTGTCCAGCTGAAGCAGTACCAGTAAATGTTTTATTACTTGCGGTTGAATTAAAGGATTGTACGTCGCCAAAGGCGTTTCCTCCAACGGTGACAGAAACACTACCAGTAACTCCAGAAGCACCGGAAGCATTGACAACTACTTGTGTAATGGTTCCGCTAGTAAATGAATCAGAAACTAATTGAATATATTCTACAGCCAATCCACTTGTACCATAGTGGATACCCTTTGTACTATCGTAAGTTGATTCAGCCGCATCAGATGTGACTGTCCAAGCTTTGCTATCATCAGCGGTTCCACTACCTCCACAAGCAGCACTAAATGTCAAAGCTGATGTTTCGTTTGAGCCAGGAGTTTCCATATTGATAGCAGTTAAGGTTTGAGTAACTTTAACAGCAGTAGATGCACTTGTTGTTAAATCGCTGTATGTGGCTGTTAAGGTTTTACCATCATCACTAGCATCCCAAGTATGAGGAATACTAATTGTGGCTCCGCCTAATTTGACAGTTAATTGATTGTAAGTAAGAACAGTTTGATGACCAGCGCCATCATTATATGTAACAGCCCAACTATTGACATTCTCGCCGCTCAAAATGGCGCCAGAATAAACGTTGATTGCTGGCGCTGTCCAACTAATTGATGGATTAGCATTGACAGTAATACTATATTGAGCGGTTTGAGTAACTTCGTTTTCGGTGTATGAAACTGTGACTGTTTTATTTCCAGTAGTAGACATATTCGGACTTGAAACACTTGTAGGTGTCACTACACTGCTGGATGAATCATTGTAGTGAGCAGTAACAACTAAACCTGTGTAATTAAATGTATCACCAACACTGAAAACAGTTTGAACATTGCTTGTGTCAATAGTAATTGATGAGAGCGATGAAGGTGGTGTATAAGAATAATTTACCACTATCGAAGTGGATCCAGTTGTGCCAGTAAGAACTGCATAGAATTGAGAGGTTCCATCAGTTGGTGTAATTGTGACAATTGTGGAATTAGAAACAGCAGCCGTTGCATTTGTCCAAGTACTACCACTTAACGCAGTAGCATAGGAAGATTGAGAAGCAGTATAAACAACACTAGTAATTTCATAATTAGACGCTGGTGTGAAACTCATGGTGTTTCCAGTATAGAATCTAGATGAAGTTCTGTTATTAGAATCTCCACCAAGATAGTTATTTGCAGCCGTTTTACCAGTCGCTTGCTCTGAAGTTAAAGTTGCACAATCACTAGACCAACTTACTAGCGAAGCAGAAGTAGGAGTGTTATAAGAAGCAATACTCAAATCCCAAGTAAAACTTCCTGTTTGTGAACCTCCGTTTTCAATAACCGAAATCGTGTATGAAGCAGTTTTTGTTGTGCCACCATAAGTGTAAGAAACTGTAATTGTTTTTTCTCCAGCAGTAGACATATCAGGTGTAGACACAGTCGCAGAAGAAGACACAACATCGCTAGAAGAATCACTAAAGTGAGCGGTGACAACTAAATTGTCATGCTCAAATGAATCATCGACATAGAATGTTTTAGTAACATTGGTTGTATTTAAAGAAATAGAAGACAATGTTTTGGCAGCACTAACAGTGATTGCTTGAGAACATGTTTTTCCACCATAAGAGATAGTGACTGAAACGTCGCTAGTTTGCAAGTTGTCTGCCGGATCAAACTCAAAGGCATCTTCATTGCCTTCGTATGAGATATCAGTGGTTGTAGAATCACTATATGTTGCAGTAATAACTAATCCATTAGCGTCAAAACCATCACCAGCAGTATATGTTAATTTTGTTGGTGCAGTTTTAACAGCAATTGAGGATAATGTTGCTTCTTCCGATTCAGTGGAATAAGTAGCGGTCCAAGAAACTGATTTGACGCCCCAGTTTCCACCGCCTTTAGTAACATAAGTAATTTTAATTCCGGTACATCCTTCTAAACCTGAATCAATAGTGAATACAGTATCACCATATGTGGTTCCAACAACGCTTACGCCAGTTTGAACATCGCTAGCTAAAACATTGCCGGAAGAATCTAGGGCTTCAACTTTATAAGAGTTTGCAGTTGTAGGAGTTCCGTTAATTTTACTATTTATCGTGACAGTTAAAGATGTCATTCCACTGGAAACATTGCCTGAAAATATATCAGTTTTATAAACATTATCATTAGCGTTATCAAATTTAACAGAACCATCAGCATATGCTGTACCAGTTCCACTTGCTGTCCAACCTTCAAGAGCACCACTAACAGCGGTCGCGCTTCCCTCGTCGTTTCCTTCTTCACTACCACCACCTGATGCAGCAGTAACTGTAATTGAGCATGTTGCGGTGAATCCGCCATCGCTAGTGGTAGCAGTAATTGTGGCACTACCTTCGCTAACACCGGTAACAATACCGCCAGAAACAGTTGCAACAGAAGCATTGCTTGTTGACCAACTGACAGTTTGATTTGTTGCGTTACTAGGAGAAACTGTAGGTGTTAAAGAAATATCTTTACCCACTTCTACGGATGTTGAATTAGGAGATAACGAAATACCTGTAACAGCAATAGCTTGTCCGCCACTACTATTGTAGCCATTGATTGTGTCACTACTAGGAGTGGCATAGCCGGTAGGAGTGGTACTATGAGAAACATAAGTTGAACCATTATAATTGACAGAACCCCAAATAAAATCTGCCCATTCTGGGAAATCAATAAATGGATTTCTATTGTTTGTGTAATTTGTATATAAAATGTTGTTTCTATGAATTTCATATTCATCAACAGGATCAGCATGATGCCAAGCAAGTAAGTCTGTCATAATGCCCATCTTGCCTGTTTTGGATGTTGTTGAAGAATAACCACTACTAGCCCAATCACTTAAAGATTGAGTTAACGCTAAATTAGGATTATTGGAATCAATACCATCAGAATCGCTACTTGAAAGGTAATTGTATCTAGCAACCATGTAAAAAATAGCTCTTGCGATATCACCTTTATCACAATCTTGTGGTTCAAATACATTTGTAGAACCGCCTAAAGTTTTTGATTTTCCTAAGAGGTTACCAGAAACATTTGAATATTTTGATCCACAGTTAGTATAGCTGTCAGATGTATTTACATATCCATAATAATAATTACTATGTATGTTATTGGCGTATCCATTACCTGCCATTAAGTGCATTGGATCGCCACGAGCTCCACCAGCGCCAGATGTTTCAAAACCTTCAGCTTTTGGCCAAACGTGTTCACGATTAATGCCCCATTGAGTCTGTTGGTGATCATCCCATGCGGTTGTTTGATTTGTAATGTTCCTATTTATGTATAAAGCATGAATATAAGGATTGTTTTTACTGCTAGACGAACTTGTACCATATGAATAGCCAGTAATCTTATTAGTTGAAGAATTATAAGTTCCGTATGTTGTACTGCTGGCAGGTGATTTAGACCAATCTCTGTCTGCTATTTCGTAAATTTGCCAGATTGCGTTACCACTATCATAGGAATAATATTTTTGGCCATTTTTAAGGATTGTTTTTAAGTTTTTAAGCAGGTTATTGCCTTGTCTCTCGCTTGACGACAAATTATTTAAACTACTGTAATAACTTCTAATATTAATTTCAGAAGTATCGTTTAAATCGATTGTTGTAGGAAGAGAGTTGGTCGAATATGCATTTGCTACTTCAACTGATTCATTGTCGTTATAAAAGAACAATGGAGCAGAGGCCACCGCAAAAAGCGTTAAAGTTGCAAATACTGCAAACTTCTCTTTTCTATTTTTCATGAAGACATTATAAGCGAAAATATTTTTTTATAAAATTATTTTATGTTTCATTTAAAAAAAGAAAGCCACATCTTGATTACTTAGTTTTCTCTCATGACTAAAAGGCGGATTAGTAACGGTTATAAAGCGCTTATTTTTCGTGTGCTCTCCACAAATATGTGTAGTAAACATTCTCTTATTTTTATTAAATTCTATCTGATTGCACCAAAACCACACACTTTTGTTATGAGTCATAAAGAAAACCCTTTTTCTTCAACGATGTTTTGTCTAGAAAAAGGGGTATTATTTATTGCTGGTGGATCCTACCGGGCTCGAACCGGCCACCTCTTCCATGCCATGGAAGCGCTCTCCCAGATGAGCTAAGGACCCAGGGACGCTAAACAATAATACAATAATTAATAAAAACTATTCAATAGGAAAGATAAAAATTAGTAAACTAATATATGAATATGAAGAAGGTTATCGTTTTAGGCGCAGGAATTGCAGGTCTATCAACCTCAATCTTTCTACAAAAAGCAGGATTTGATGTTCATCTATATGAGAAGAACGGCAAAGTAGGCGGTCTCTGCAGCGGTTTTTATGTGAATGGTCATTATGTTGACCACTGCATTCACTGGTTGATGGGGACCAATAAAAACACCAAAATCTATAACTTATGGAGAGAAGTAGGTGCGTTTAATGATGACACCAAAATAATCTCATTACCTTCTTTAGGTGATTTCGTTTATAAGAACACTACTGTTACTTTTGGAAGAGATTTAGATAAAACCGAAAAAGAATGGTTAAAGATATCTCCAGAAGACAAGAAATTAATCAAAAGATTTTTCGCATCCGTAAGAGATACGTCATCAATTATGAACTCTGTCCTTCTTGAACCTGAAATGAAGAAGGATCGATTTGAGAGTGTACGTGCATTAAGAAACGCTTTACATATTCTTAAATCAATGAAAGAAAGTAGACTTGTGTATTCTAAAAAGTTCAAGAATCCCGCTTTACGTTTCGCGTTAAGAAATGCCCAAACAGGGTATAACAACATGTTCTTCTTCTTAGATTTATATGGAATATTTATTAATGGAAACGCGGATGTGCCCTCTGGAGGCGCGTTATATATGAGTAAAAGAATGGAAGAAAAATTCCTTTCTTTAGGTGGACATCTATATCTCAACTCTGATGTTCATGAAATCATAACTGAAGATGACACCGCTATTGGGATTAAAGTTAATAATGAGAATGTCAAAGGCGATATCGTTGTGTCTTGTATCGATCCAGAATATACCACCACTACTTTACTTCATAATCAATACCGTCATAAGAAACTAGATTCAATCAAAGACAAGATTAAAAAATACCCAATTAGTAGTTGCTATAGTTTATACATCACTATTGAAGGGGATATATCTAATATTGCCATTCCTACATGTTTACATGTTGAAGATTTTAAAGTTGGAAGCAGAAACATCGAATCAATGTTAATAAGACCTTATTATTTTGATAAGGAATATTTTGTTAAAGATAATAAAACTGTGGTCTCTATTTTTATAGACCAAAACCAAGAAGATTATATATATTTCAAATCGTTAAATGAAACCAATTACGCGAAAGAACTAAAGCGAATTGATGAAAAAATCATCTCCATTATTGAAAAGAAATATCCTACCACAAAAGGAAAGATTGAATATCTCACTCACTTCTCTCCAATCGAATTAAGTAAACGCACAAATACTTCTTTTGGAGCGTTACAAGGATATTCATTCTCTAATAAAAGCAAGTTCTATATCATTAAACCAACTTTACCTAATCTATCTAACTTCTATATGTGCAGTCAATGGAACCGCTCAATAGGTGGAACTCCTACTGCTCTAGAAAGCGCTAATTCGGTTTCCAAATTAATAATAAAAAAGCATCTCCATAAGAAGATGCAATAAATATTAATCAATATTGATTAGTTCGTAATCAACACTACCAAAGCCCAATTCTTTAGCGGCCTCGATTGTGTGCTCGCCATTTCTTGATGTAACTCTTTCTAAGAAATGAGGCAAACCAGGATCATTAGATTTCTTCACTAAATCAATGCAAGCTTTATCTAAAGCAACTGGGTCAGTTGAAGCTGCAATACCTATATCTTTTAAACATGGGTCTTCTGCTACATCACAACAATCACAGTCGACAGACATATTACATAGCATAGCGATATAAACGATTCTATCTTTAAACATGTTATGGACTGCACTTGCCGCATCCGCCATCGCTTCTAAGAAGTCGTTTTGTGGAGCAACATGTTCCCATAAGACATTTTGGTCTAAAGTCCTTCCACCACTATGGATATAAGCTTTTCCTCTACTACTAGCAAAACCAATGGAAAGTTGCTTAATTGCTCCGCCATATCCGCCCATTGGATGGCCCTTAAAATGAACTAGGACTAAAACGGAATCATAATTTGATAAATGCGAACCGACATAATCTTTTTTAATAATCTTTCCATTAGGAATATCTAAAACAAGGTCATCATACTCGTCCATTAAATCAACAGGGAAATATTTGTACCAACCGTGTTTCTCAAATAATCTTTTATGCTTTTCAGAGGTGTTTCTTGCTCCTGGATAGGCAGTGTTACATTCTACGACTGTACCATTAACATACTCAATCATAGGTTTAAGAAATTCAGGACGTAAATAGTTTTGGTTTCCTTCTTCTCCTGAATGAACCTTAACGGCGATATTGCCTTTTAATTCTTTTCCTACTGATTTATATAAATCAATAACTCTTTCCGGAGTAAGAATCTTTGAGAAATAGACTTTAGATTTTGTCATATTAAATTTCCCCTTTGAAGAATTCTTCAATTTTCTTGATGGAATCGTTTAAATCATAACTGTCCGCGCATACATAACGTTTTTCGCATTCAGGTCTGAACTGTTTGTTGTTATATCGATAATAGCAGTGATTGCATTCCATTTTATTTTGGATGATGAGTTGTCCTTTTTCACCAAATCCCCATTCATAAGGAAAGAGGGCATTATCAAACATATCAGTGCAGAACACTACTGATTTGGTTTCATATGCATTTGCTAAATGACTAGCGGATGTATCGCTAGAAATAACAATTCTTGCGTGTTTAACAACTTCAATATAATCACCTAAGGATGTTTTACCTCTAATGTTGATAACGTCTTCTTTAGGAATATGACGCATAAACATTACAGTTCTTAAGTCGTCTTTTCCGCCCATAAGAACAAGCTTATATTTGTATTTATCGTAAATATGATTAGCGACACCCACAAAAATATTTAACGAAGCATCTCTAGGATCATTCATTCCATTTAAGAAGATAACGAAATAATCTTCTTTAGGAACTAAATTACTTTCAAAGTTAACATAGTTATATTTGTGATTCTTATCCACAAATTTAATATCCAAAGCTTTCAAGAATTCTTTTTGAATTTGGTAATTGGTCTTTTCAAATTCTCCTTGATAGAATAGGTCGTATCTTTCTTTAATTTTATTGAATTCTTCTAAAGGAACGGGGTAGTTACCAATTCTTGTATATCTAGAAACAAAACTATATTTCTTCGCGTATTTAAATCCACGAATAGCTTCTTCGATTTCTGGGAAACTAACAGGTCCTAAATTAAATACTTCTTTAACACAGTATTTTCCTAATTCTTTGCTCATTTCATTCATAGTCTTTTTGTTATCAAATAAGAATGACCATTTTTCAATGTTGATGACCACTAAATCAAAGTCGTGGTTAAGTTCATTATATTTATAAGGATAGCCACTCATGAATGGAGTAAGCACTACTACTTTTCTATTAGAATCTACAATGGATTGAATCATTGGTAAATTCACAAAGAAATCACCTAAACCACCACCAGTGATAACTAAAGATACTTCAGGATTCTTTTTGTTTTGTTTTCTACTTATCTTTTTATGAGCAGAATTAAATCTACATTTATATTTTATCTTAAAAGATAAACGTTTAAATGGATGAGTTATATAGCCAAATGCTTTCTTGATCATTTGAGTTTCTCCCTAATATCGTTATAGAAGTCACGAACTGAAGCATAATCGCCTTCATAATTGTTATATCTACTCTTAATTAAATAAATGTGACCAACATCTGCTTTTGTAGAAGCTTCGACATCACTTCTTTTATCTCCGATTGAATAGCAAAGTTTTGGATCAAGATTAAATTCTTTAATCGCACTTAAAAACATGCCTGGTTTTGGTTTTCGACAATCACAATTATCTTCAGGTCCATGATAACAAGTATAAATCTTAGAAAGAGTTAATCCTCTTCTAGCAAATTCCATAATCATATAATCATGTACAATTTTAGTATCTTCCTTTGGATAATATCCTCTTGCGACACCCGATTGATTAGTACAACAAATCAACAGAAACCCTTTATCTTGAAACAATTTACAAAGTTCAAAAAGTCCATCAACAAAACGGACGTCTTCTACTTTATGAAGATAACTGACATCTTCGTTAATAATTCCATCACGATCTAAGAAAAGGGCTTTATTCATTTCCAAAGAATTCTCTTTCTAATGCGCTACAAAGAGCGTGATATAAACGAATATGTTGTTCTTGAATTTGATATGTTTCCTTTAAAGGAACATTAATCACTAAATCACTATATTGTCTAAGTTCTCCACCATCACGTCCAGTTAGAGAAATAACTTTCACTCCGTTAGTCTTAGCAACGATTGCAGCGTTCACTAAATTTAGTGAATTGCCGCTTGTGGAGATGCATAACAAAACGTCACCTTTTTTGCCATAAGCCTCCACTTGTTGAGCGTAAGCGTATTCAAAACCTACATCGTTACCCATCGCGGTTAAAATTGAGGTTTGACTATTAAGCGAATAGGCAGGGAAAGAAGGAACTAAATATTTCGCTAAAAGTTCTCCTCTTTCGCCAAAAGAGGTGAGTTCTTCCGCTTTTTTGTCACTAAATTTACGGTCAATGGAGAATTTCTTCACAAGCTCTCCAACGATATGTTCCGCGTCGCTTGCGCTTCCTCCATTACCTCCTACAAATAAAGAATTTCCATCTTTAAATGTCTTAGCGATAACATCAAAAGCACACAAATATTGTTCTTTGTCTTCAATAAGTTCGAAGTTCTTTATGAACTCCTCTAAATACTTTCTTCCGTTCATTATTTCTTACCACATTTCTTAATAATATTGGTGGTTGATAAACCTTCCACTAGGGGAATAATAACAACTTTGCCTCCATATGATTTGACAAAGTCACTTCCTACGATTTCGTCTTCTTTATAATCTCCACCTTTAACCAAAACATCTGGTTTAACAAGTTTGATTAAATTGAGTGGTGTGTCTTCTTCAAATGGTATGACATAGTCTACACAGTTTAAAGATTCTAAAACCTTTTTACGATCTTCTAATTTATTAACTGGTCGATCATTTCCTTTTAAACGTTTAATGGAGGCATCACTATTAAGACCCACCACGAGGATATCACCTTGTTTCTTAGCTTCTTCAAGTGACTTAATATGTCCAGCATGAAGAATATCAAAACATCCATTAGTGAACACCACTTTCTTTCCTAAACGTTTTTGTTCTAAGGAAACATTACTAACTCCATCTACTTCGTAGATTGAGATAATTGATGTACCTCTACGAGAAACCGCAATGCCTGCTGCTTTATTAGCAAACTTAATCGCATCAGTTAAATTCTTATATCTGTCATAGCCAAACACTAAATAGGCCAAGAAAGTATCGCCCGCACCACTGACATCATGAACTTCTTGAACTTCACTAGGAATGATGTGGTTGCCTTTATCGATGAAGGCAGCCCCTCTAGCGCCTAAAGTGCAGACGATATTTTTAACATGTAACTCTTTTTCTAATTTATGGATTGTGTCAAAGATTTCTTCATCATTGCATAAATCTTTTTTTGACCAGTTTCTTAATTCGTTGATATTTGGTTTGATTAAGAAACTATTCATAAATATGAATGGATCTTTTTTAGCGTCCACAAAGACTTTGATATTTGGGTGTTTGAAGTTGATTTGCTGAATAATTGCTTGAACAAACGCTCCTTTTAATAAGCCTTTGTTATAATCAGAGAAAACAACGTAATCAAATTTGTCTAAAGTAGGAATGATTTTCTTTGCTAAATTAACTTGTTCTTCTAAAGAGAAATCAATCTTATCTTCATAGTCGACACGAACAACTTGCACACCATCGTTGTCAGTAATTCTTTCTTTAACAATTGTGTGATATTTGTCACTTAAATTAAGAACCTCGATATTCTTTTCTTTTAATAAAGAAACAAGTTTCTTTCCATTATCATCATTACCAATTAAGGACGCTAAAGTAACTTCGCTTCCAGCAGCAGCTAAATTAACCGCCATATTACCAGCCCCACCAACAAATTGGTTGGAACTATTAAAAAGAACAACTGGAACAGGTGCCTCTGGTGAAATTCTACTAATGGAGCCACGGACATAAATGTCGAGCATCACATCACCAATTACTAATGTTTTCATTCAATATGTTTTCCTTGTTATAACAAACTATGAATATTATACATAACTTTGAAATCTATTAAGAAGATTTTCTATCTAAGATAGTAAAAACAGATAATAAAAAATCCTTGAACAAACAAGGAAATTTTAACTTTTTGGCGCGCCTAAGACGATTCGAACGTCCGACCCTCTCCTTAGGAGGGAGATGCTCTGTCCAGCTGAGCTATAGGCGCAGATAGGACTATTAGTCCTTATCATATCCATGGGGATTATTTTTTTGCCATCTCCATGAATCTCTACAAGCATCAACGATGTCCAAATTGGCTTTCCAACCCATCTCTTTGAATGCTTTACTAGCATCAGCGTAGTTTTCATCAACATCACCAGGACGGCGAGGTTTAATTTCATATTTAATTTTCAGATTATTTGCTTTTTCAAAGGCATGCACTAATTCTAAAACAGAAGTACCTCTTCCAGTGCCTAAGTTATAAATAACTAAACCAGGTTTTTCTTCTAGTTTCTTTAACGCTGCTAAGTGACCATTAGCAAGATCGACGACGTGAATATAATCTCTTACACCAGTACCATCTGAAGTCTTGTAGTCGTCGCCATAAACATTTAAGAATGGACGCTTACCAACTGCGACTTGAGTAATATATGGCATTAAGTTGTTTGGAATACCTTGAGGATCTTCACCAATAAGACCAGATTCATGAGCACCGATTGGATTAAAATATCTCAAAATAGCAATATTTGCGTCTTTGTGCTCTTTTGCGTACTCCTTTAAAAGAAATTCAATATCCAATTTTGTTTGTCCATATGGGTTTGTGCATCCACCAACCTTGTCGTCTTCTTTTAATGGGACATGATCAGGGACACCATAAACTGTCGCACTACTAGAGAAAACGATGTTATGGACATTAAATTCACTCATCAATTTGAGGAGAACTTTGCTTGAACCAATGTTGTTATCAATATAGAGTTGTGGTTTTTCCACTGATTCTGCAACACTCTTTAATCCGGCAAAATGGATAATATCAGTGATATTTTCTTTGGCAAATAATTCACGCATTTTTGCTTCATTACAGACGTCAATTTCGTAAAATCTAGGGTTTTTGCCTGTAATTTTATAGATACGGTTAAGAACTTCAGGCTTAGAATTAATGTAGTTATCAACAATCACCACATCATAACCTTTTTTAAGTAATTCAACCACGGTATGACTACCAATATAACCAGTACCACCAGTAACTAATATCGCCATAAGTTATCTCCTTTTAATTTCTTCTAAAATAAGTTTATTCGCTAAGGCTGGATTTGCTTTTCCTTGGGTCTTTTTCATAACTTGACCAACGATAAAGCCAATTGCTCTATCTTTTCCAGCTTTATAATCAACCACAGATTGTGGATTAGCATCGATGACTTCTTTAATGACAGCAATAAGAGCAGACTCATCACTAACTTGAGTTAATCCCATCTCTTTAATTAAGCTAGATGCATCTTTACCGGTTTCAATCATCTTGGCAAAAACATCACGTGCTTGTTTATTGCTCACATCACCCTTTTCAACGAGTTTAATAAGTTTACCTAGTTCTAAAGAACTAACTGGGAAATTTTTAATAGAACTTCCCTCTTTATTTAAATAAGATTGAACATCACCAATAACCCAGTTTGCTAATAATTTAGCAGAACATCCACTCTTTAAACCTTTATCAAAATAACAAGAAATATCTTTATCAGCGATGAGCAAAGAAGAGTCATATTCATTGAGACCTAAATCTTTGTATCTCATTAATTTACTTTCCGCTAATTCTGGAGAAGTTCTAATAGCGTCTTCCACAAATTCTTTTGAAAGTTGAATAGGAGCAATGTTTGGATCGGTGAAATATTTATAATCAACCGCATCAGTCTTAACACGCATTAATACGGTTTCTTTACTACCTTCATCAAAACGGCGAGTCTCTTGTTCAATAACTCCACCAAATTCTAAGATGATAGATTGTCTAGAAATTTCAAAATCAATTGCTTTTTGAATATTGGCAATAGAGTTAAGATTTTTAATTTCGACCTTGGTTCCAAATTTCTCAGTGCCTTTTTCTCTAAGAGAAATATTGACGTCACATCTTAAAGATCCTTCTTCCATTTTTCCATCACTAACATCAAGGAAAGTAACGATGGAACGAATCTTTTCAACGTATTTAGCAGCTTCTTCGCCATTTCTCATATCTGGACGAGAAACAATTTCAATAAGAGGAATGCCAGCGCGGTTATAATCAAGAAGAGAAAAATCCCAGGAGTGAAGTTGTTTACATGTGTCTTCTTCCATATGGAGTCTTTCTATCCCAATTTTCTTCTCTCCAGAAGAGGTTTTGATGGTTAAAAATCCATCAGAGCCAATTGGGTGGAATTGTTGTGTGATTTGATAGCCTTTTGGAAGGTCACTATAGAAGTAATTTTTACGCTCAAAGGTCACTAAATCACAAATTTTCATATGTAAAGCGTTACTAACACGAATTGCGTTAACAACAGCCTCTTTATTTACGGTTGGCATGATGCCTGGAAAGGCCATATCAACCACATTTACATTAGTGTTAGGGTCATCACCAAAACTAACAGGTCCACTAGAGAACATTTTGGACTTTGTTTTCATCTCAACGTGGATTTCTAAACCAATAACAGCTTCAAATTCCATATTAGTCCTCCTTCACTACTAGATCAGCTAATCCAGTACCCTTTTCTACGACACTAGCAACATTCAATAACAAGCTCTCTTGGAAGGGTTTTGCCGATAAATTTCCACCAAAAGGCATGTTTTTTTCAAATCCTAATGGTAAGGTAATTGATGGGTAACCGCCCATGTTTGCGAACGCTAAATAATTATCAGCAATAAGATATTCATCGCTTAAATTGTTATTTGTGCCTTTAATTAATGGTGCAATTGAAGGAGCAGCTGGACAATAGATGCAATCATAGTTTTCAAACACTTTATTGAAGGCATTTACGATTAAACGACGGCATTTTTGAGCTCTCACAAAGAGTTCGTCTTGGTTTTCTCTTAATAGCGAGAAACTACCAATCACAAAACGTCTTTTAATGAGTGGAGAGAAGCCATTTGTACGCGTATTGATCATCACTTCTTCAAAAGATTCGCCTTCAATACGATTTCCAAATTTAATTCCATCTAAATTAGCGTTATTACTAGTTGCTTCAGCGCAACTAATGATAATGTAAGTAGGATAAATTGCTTTAAGTAATTTACTATCGATACTTACATAGTCAACTTGAGCGCCTTGGCCCTTCAAAAACGCTAAAGATTCATCAAATTTCTTTAAGACTTCTTTGTCGGAAATAGAACCAACAATTTCTTTAATAACTGCAATCTTTCTTCCTTTAACGGAATCAGACAACTTAGCGGTGTAGTCTTCTACTTCTTTAAATGAAGAAGAAGCATCTTTATAGTCATGACCTGCTAGAACATTAAGTAAATAAGCAGAGTCATAAACATTACGAGTGAAATATGCAACATGGTCTAAACTTGTTGCAAATGGGAATAAACCAAAACGAGAAATTCTTCCCCATGTTGGTTTAAAACCAACTAATCCTGCTAAGGAAGCAGGTTTTCTAACAGAGTCACCAGTATCACTGCCAATCGCATATGGAACAATACCAGCACTGACAGCGGCGGCGCTTCCACAGCTTGATCCACCAACTTGATAAATCTTTTCTTTATCCCAAGGATTATAAGTAACACCTAAATGACCTGTAGTGCCACTACCACCCATAGCGAGTTCGTCCATCGTGGATTTTCCAATGACAATCGCGCCTTCTTTTTCAAGTCTAAGTACTACTTCGCTAGAAAAGATTGGAACATAACCATTAAGGATGTTGCTACTTCCGGTTGTTGGAATGTCTTTGGTGGAATAGTTATCTTTAATAACTACAGGTACGCCATAAAGAAGACTATCTTTTTTAGATTCGTCTAAATGTTGAACTGCCTCTAAAGCTTCTTTCTCGCAAATATATTCAAACGCATTGTTATCGTCTTTCTTTGCAAGTTCAAGAGCCTCTTTAACTAATTCAAGAGGTGTAACTTCACCTTTTAAGATTGCCTCGTGGATAAATGTGAGGCTTTTATTCATATAGCCCATATTATTTAACCACCCTTGGAAGTCTGATTTGACCATCCACTACGTCTTTTGCGTTTCTTAAAGCTTCATCTCTATTTAAAGGAGAGGAGGCAACGTCTTCCCTTAAATAATAATTTGTGACATCAAAAGGAAAAGTCATAGGCTCGGCGTCATCAACACCTTCGATATCACCAATTAATTTCATCTGCGAAATAATCGTGTCGAATTCATTTAGCAAATTGTCATATTGCTCTTCTGACATATCGAACATCAATTTATTGGCCGCAGTTTTTAAAACTTCTTTATTTACTTCTTTCATAGCAATTACCTAATTTACCATAGATATCATTTCAATGCTATCTATTACTTAATAAGTGATAAAAACTCAGATTCATCAAGAACTTGAATACCAAGCGCTTGAGCTTTATCTAATTTAGAACCAGCTTCAACACCAGCGATAACACAGTCGGTAGCTTTACTAACTGATCCAGTAACTTTAGCACCAACATCTTCTAATAATGCGGTAGCTTCTTTTCTTCCCATCGAGGAAAGGGTTCCGGTTAACACAACTGTCTTACCAGAGAAATAACTACCGGCCGCTTTAGTGGTGTTGCCTAAGAACTTGAAGTTCACTCCTCTTTCTTTCAGTGAGTTGATGAGATGAATATTATCCTCATTTGCAAACCAATTTACTAGTGATTGAGATAAGACTGGACCAACATCAGAAATCTCTAATAGTTCGGCTTCTGTTGCAGTTCCTAAAGCATCTATATCGCCGTATTTACGAGACAGAACCTTCGCGGTTTTCGCTCCAACCTCTTTAATTCCTAAACCAAACAACACTCTTTCTAAAGAATTTTCTTTGCTCTTTTCAATCGCAGCTAAGAGATTATCAATTGATTTTTCTTTCCAACCATCAAGAGCAATAATTTCTTCGCGATATTGGCTTAAATCATATATATCGGTGATGTTTTTAATGAATCCTTGATTAAAGAATTGTTCAGCGACCTTTTCACCTAATCCTTCAATGTCCATCGCGTCTCTACTAGCGAAGTGAATGATTTGTTCAATCTTCTTAGCGCCACAATAAGGGTTAGTGCAATAGTGCATTGCGTCTACTCTAGTTAATGGTTCTCCACAAACAGGGCAATTATCAATCATTTTAAAATCAATAACGTCGCTGCCACGTCTTTCTTTTACTACTCTTACAACTTCAGGAATAACATCGCCAGCTTTTCTAATGACGACGTAATCACCAATCTTTAAATCTTTTGAGATGATGAAATCTTCATTATGAAGAGTAGCTCTTTGAACCAAACTACCTGCTACTCTAACAGGTTCTAAAACTGCATTCGGGGTAATCTTTCCTGTCCTACCAACTGTAAAGATGATATCAGTTAACTTTGTTATCACTTCTTCAGGTGGGAATTTATACGCAATGGCCCATCTAGGAGTTTTAGAGGTATAACCGAGTTTATCATATGTGTCCATGTCATCTACCTTGATAACGATTCCATCGATATCATAAGCTAAAGATGGTCTTTTTTCGGTATATTCTTCAATATATTTAATAACTTCTTCTATGCCGTTACAAAGTCTTCTTTCAGGATTAGTTTTAAAACCAAGCTCATCTGCTTTTTTCAATGCATCAGAGTGATATCTAATTCCAAAATCTTTAGCGTTTACAAAGTAATACCAGAAAGCATCTAAACCTCTAGAGGCTGCAATCGCACTATCAAGTTGACGAATAGAGCCGGCAGCAGCGTTTCTTGCATTAGCAAATAAAGGTTCACCATTAGCTTCTTTTTCTTTATTAAGTCTTTCTAGAGATTTCTTTGGCATGAAAACTTCGCCACGGATTTCTAATTCTTCGTCTTCGTTAATATGAGAAGGAACTGATTTAATAGTTAGGACATTATTTGTTACATCTTCACCAGTGGTTCCATCTCCTCTAGTTGCAGCGTACACCAAATGATTACGGTACACTAAGGAAATTCCTAAACCATCAATTTTCATTTCCGCCATATAACGGACTTTATCAACATTAAGGATTTCTCTAACCTTACGGTCAAAATCTCTTAAGTCGTCATCATTAAAAGCGTTAGCTAAAGAAAGCATCATTCTCTTATGAGTAATTTTTTTGAATTCATCTTGGACCATACCACCCACTCTTTGGGTTGGTGATAATGGGCTCTTAAGTTCTGGATGAGCTTCTTCAATCGCCATTAATTCTTGCATAAGGCGATCGTATTCCGCGTCACTAACAGAAGGATTATCTAATACATAATATTGATAATTGTACTCTTCTAATAACTTTGTTATTTCTTGTGCTCTAAGTTTAGGATCCATACTATTTCTTTCCTTTACTAATCATTTTATGAGAACCGAGGAGTGTTTTTTCTCCTTCGGATTCAAAGTTAACTACAATAATACCGTCCCCTTCTAAAGAGGTAACTACACCTTTGCCGAATTTCTGGTGGATGCAAATATCTCCAACCGCCCATTCTTCTTCGTTTCTTTCTTGCGAGAAGTCATCTTCGGCTTGAGGAATGTCATCAAAGGTAATTGAATCATTCTTTTTATCAAGGTCAGAGAATGCGGAATAGGAATATTTGTTTTTTTGTTGATAACTATCACGATATGAATTTCTACTAGTTGGCCTACTAACTGGACTATTTCCACTTTCGGCAATAAAAATGGACTCTGTTAATTCGCCTTTAACAACATAAGAGAAGCCTCTTGAGAAAGTAAGATATAAACGTTCTTTTGCTCTAGTAAAAGCAACATAAGCAAGACGTCTTTCTTCTTCCAAAGCACCATAACCACCTTCATTTAAGGCGCGATTTGACGGGAAAACTCCTTGATCAAGCTTCACAACGAATACGACAGGATACTCCAATCCTTTTGCGGTGTGAACAGTCATCAATGTTACTTTTTCGCCTTCAACCATATCATCTTGAGCGGAGACTAACGCGACATTTTGTAAATATTCATCAAAGGTTGCTTCAGGATTACTCTTTAGATAATGCCTCAAATCTTCAAATAATGATTTAACGTTTTCAATACGTTCATCACCATCATCGTCGCTTTTAAGATATTCGTAATAACCAATATCGGTAATTAAGTCTTCAAGAAGTTTTGAGAATGTCTCCTCGTCTTTATTAATCTCGTCTCTAGTTTTATTGATTCTAAAGATAAGTGTCCTAAGAGTGTTAACCGCTTTAGTTGGACATTCATCTTTTGCCTCATCAGTGCACAAGTATTCATACATCGATAAATTATGAACTAAAGCGTTATTCTTGATTGCGTTAATGGCGACTTCACCAATACCTCTGCGAGGGGTGTTGATGATTCTTTCAAATGAGATATCATCCTTACAGTTGTTGATTAAACGGAAATAAGCAAGGACATCTTTAATTTCCATTCTCTGATAGAACTTAAGACCACCATAAATGACATATGGAATGCGTTTTGCCATTAATGCTTTTTCAAATTCTAAAGTGACATAATTACTTCTATATAAAATAGCAATGTCACTAAGTTTATAATGTTGAACTTCGGTAAGCGATTTGATTTCCCTAGCAACGAATTCAGCTTCACCAGTAGAAGAGTCACTACCACGTACCACAATTTCGTGTCCTCTGATGTTTTCAGTATATAAGTTCTTAGGCACTCTTAATTTGTTATGAGCGATAAGTTTATTTGCGCTGTCGAGGATGTTTTGAGTAGAACGATAGTTTCTATCAAGAATGATGGTATTAACACCACTAAACTTCTTGTCCATATCAAGAATAATTCCTTGATTAGCGCCTCTCCATGTATAAATGGTTTGATCTGGATCTCCAACAACATACAAAGAAGATGATGGCCTCATTAGTAAGCGTATAAGTTTGTCTTCTGTATCGTTTGTGTCCTGAAACTCATCGATAAGGATATAGTCATAACGGTCTTGCCACTTTGCTCTGACAGCGGGATAAGACATTAAAATTTGATTTGTTCTTAAAAGAAGATCATCAAAATCTAAGGCGTATTGTCTATCTTTAATTTCTTCATACTCCTGATATATTTCTAAGCAAAGTCTTTCATCTTCAAAGTGTTCGTGATCGATTCTAATATCGCCAGGGTATTTTTCTTTGAGTTTACAGCTACCAATATAATTGATTGTCTTTTTAACAATTGGGTCGCTCTTCTTATATCCTCTTTGTGAAGCAATATCTTTGATGATTTTAACTTGGTCTTCTTCATCTAAGATTGTGAAGTTGGTTGGGAAATTAATATAAGAGATTTCCTGTCTTAAAAAATAAGCAGCAAAAGAATGGAATGTTTTGATTGTCAATTGATTAGTAGCTTCAGGAACAATCTTGAGCACTCGATTCTTCATTTCGTTTGCGACTTTATTGGTAAAAGTAATCGCCAAGATCTTCCAAGGCTTTACTCCAAATTCAGAAATAAGATAGGAAATACGATTAGTTAAAACTGTTGTTTTTCCACTACCTGCTCCCGCAATTACTCGAGTGTATTGACTAGAACAAGTAACGGCCTCTAATTGTCTTTCATTTAAACGATTTAAGTAATAAGAATATTGCATAGCAATATGTTACCATATTAATATATGGCATTCAATTTAAGATTGAGATTTTTTAGAAGCAATATATTCTCTAATTAGATTGACACCATAATAATATTCTATAATCGCTCTATTATTTATAACTATTAGAAATGGAGTTCCAAATATATAAAAATCTTCAATTGAACTTACTCCAGTCAAATCTTTTTTGCTCCCATAAAAATGAAGATCAGTAAAATCAACAAAATAGAAAGGCTCATTGTCTTCTAGTGCAAAAGAAATGATGTCAGATTTAAGCAACTCGCAATGTCCGCAAGTCTTGCTATAAAAATAGACACAATACTGTTCCTCGGATTGAGAAAAGACTAATTCAAACTCAATGTGATTAACGAGCTGATAATCCAAAACAATTTCTTCCTTTTTAGGTTCATTAGATTCAGCCACAACTGCTGAGCACGATAATAGTAAAATTGAAATGATGATTGATAACTTTTTCATAAGACCCATATACAAATATATAAGGGGAGAAATTGAAATTTTTTGGTAAAATTTTTTAATTTGTTATCATTGTTATATGAACTTCTTAAAGAAAAGAGAGACTCCAGTACAAAATATTGCCTACATCGGCATCTTTTCTGCAGTTAATATTGTCTTTGTTTTATTGAGCAGTTTACTACCAATTCTATTTTTGTTATTGGTGTTCATTCTTCCTCTAACGAGTATGATTGTGACCATATACTGCAAAAAAAGATATTACCCAGTCTACTTTATAACCACGATGGCGCTTTGTCTTGCTGTTACAGCGGGATTTAGCATCTTTGATTCATTTATATACGTCTTACCATCTTTAATAACTGGATTTTTGTTTGGTATTTTAATTGAAAAAGGTGTTAACGCATTATACATTGTGGAGATCAACACTATCGTGCAGTTCATCTTGACATTTTTAACCTTCTTATTCATTGATAAGGTAATTACTAACATTAATTTTTATGAGGCAATTTTTCAAACACTAGGGCTGGCTGATTTCAAATTTAAGGGAGTTTTGACGAATATTTTTACTTATATTGTCGCCCAAATTCAAATTTTTATCACTTATGTATTTGTTTCTTATGAGGCAAAAAGGCTTAATATTGAAATTAACCTAGAAGTTAAATATCGTTTTGTTCTTTATTGCCTTTATTTTATTGATCTATTGCTATCAATATTTTCAATTCTCTACTTCCCAGATTACGCTTTACTATTTGCATTATTAATGCTTCCTATCATTCTTTACGAACTCATGGAATTAATTGGGAGAAAAGATAAATTTATTTATGCTTCGCTTTTTGCTTCGTTCGTTATTTTTATATTTTTATTCGCGTACGCATATCAAAAGATGCCCGCTGGTACATCCCTTACACTTATCCATATATTCTTTGCTCTCATAACAATAATCGATTTAATATTCAATTATTGTTTCCATAAAAAGACTAACACTATAAAATAATATTTGAGGTATTGAAATGGGAATACTCAAAGGTATTGCAAAAGGCTTAGGCTATTTTCTTTTATTTCCAATCCTTGTGATTGCTATTTCTTTATACGCTGTCGTTGGATTATTTGTCTTTTTGTTCCAAGTTGGAAAGCTTATTTTCTTGTTTTTTACTGGAAGAAACCTCTTTGGAGATCTTCCGGAAGATTTAGAAGTTAAGCGTTTGAAAGAAATTAACGCTCCTAAACAGGAAGAAGAAAATGATGAAGAGACATCTTTATCAAACAACATTGTTTATGGATCTGGTTACACCTCTCCTTATGTTAATGATGAAGAACCTACTGTTTTAGAAGAACCAAAACCAGAGGAAGGAGGAGAAAATGATGATCAATAATATATTATTATCTCTTTCAGATAGTGATAAGCGTCTACTCTTCTCAATCCTTTTAATTTTAGTAGTTGTTATTGCCTTTATAGCGCTTCTAGGTTTTGTTTTAACACGAATCATGAAGCTTCAAGCCAAAAGAATCGACACTCTTATTCATGATGTCGTCGTTTATAAGGTTATTACGAATAGACGTCATCTTATTAGATATGGTCGTAGTAAAAACTGGGCGTTATTCTTAAAACAAGCATGTATCCCACTATCAATTATTCTAGTTGGTTTATTAGTGCTACTGATTAGAAACACTGTAACTAGGGATTGGGGCTATTCCTTGTTTTCAACTACTAATGGTTTTGGAACTTTATTCTGGACTTGGAAATCAACAGGATCATTCACGGGAAATGAATATGACTTTATTAGATTCCAAAAAGTTGTTTTAGACAACACTCCTCATCTCGCTGCCGAAGCTTGGCCAAGCTATATAGTTGCACCATGTTTCTTTGTCGGTGGTATCTGGTATGTTATTATTTCTTCATGCTTATTAAGCAGAACTCTTCTATTATATAGAAGAAGCAGCCAAGTATTTGAAAAAAGTCTCTCTGGCTACCGCCAAGACGAGACTGTTAATCAAGCTAATACAAACACAAATAACACAAACAATCAGTAAGTTATTTGCCTTGAACTAAAAATATAATTTGAATTGCAAAATAGATAACTAAAAGAATATCCAAGAAAAGTAAAAGATAGCAAATACGTTTGCGTGCTATTTCTTTTCTGTTCTCTTTTTCAATCTTTAAAGCTTCTTTTGAATTCATAATCATTAATATTTAATGGAGTTACTTGTACGTGGATATGGTTGAACATCTCTAATGTTTTGCATACCTGTGATGTACATGAGTAAGCGATCAAAACCAATACCAAATCCAGAGTGGACACAGCCACCATATTTACGAGTGTCTAAATACCACTCCAAGCCTTCAGTAATGCCCATTTCATCCATCTTGGATTTAAGGACATCATATCTTTCTTCTCTTTGAGAACCACCAACAAGTTCACCAACTGCAGGAACTAACAAGTCACATGCTGCAACGGTTTTATTATCTTCATTAACTTTCATATAGAAAGCTTTGATTTCTCTTGGGTAGTTAATTAAGAAAAGAGGGCCATTAACCACTTTTTCAGTTAAATAACGTTCATGTTCGCTTTGTAAATCCATACCCCATTCAATGTTGCTGTTTTCAAATTGAACACCATTTTTAACTGCTTCTTTAAGAAGTTCAATACCTTCTGTATAAGTCATCTTCTTAAATTCGGAATTTAAAACATGGTCTAATCTCTCGATTAAGGTATTATCAATCATAGAGTTGAAGAATTTCATTTCTTCTGGACATGCTTCTTTAACATAAGCAATGCAGTATTTAATACATTCTTCAATGATATTCATGTTTCCATTTAAGTCACAGAACGCCATTTCAGGTTCAATCATCCAGAATTCAGAGGCGTGTCTAACTGTGTTAGAGTGTTCGGCTCTGAATACAGGACCAAAGGTATAAACATCTCTAAACGCTAAAGCGAATGGTTCAACATGTAATTGTCCAGTAACTGTTAAATTAACTTTTCTGCCATAGAATGAGAAAGGATCTTTTGTATCATGTGTAGTGACATCAAAGACATTGCCTGCTCCTTCACCATCATTAGTGGTGATTTCAGGGGTGTGGACATAGATGAATCCTCTTTCTTGAAAGAATTGATGGATAGCAAAAGAGAGGACGCTTCTTACTCTAAAGACGGCTTGGAAGGTGTTTCCACGAGGTCTAATATGAGCGATATCTCTTAAGAATTCAAAGGTATGTCTCTTCTTTTGAAGAGGATAATCTTCATCACAGTCACCTAATAAAGTTGCTTCAGTTACTGAAATTTCAAATGGTTGCTTGTTTTCAGGAGTGATAACAACTTTACCTTTAACATCAATTGCACATCCATTTCTAAAGGCTGCTAAAGTTTCATAATTTGGATTGTCTTTAGAATACACTAATTGGACATTTTTAAAGTATGTTCCATCATTAAATTCAATGAAACCAATTTGTCCGTTAGCCCTATTAGTTCTAACCCAACCTTTAAGATGGACTTCATTATTTAAAAGTCCTTCTTTTTCTTCATCATCGCCATATAAAACGATGTCAAACAAATCAAAATTCTTAATATCTACTAATTCCATTTTATTTTCCTCACGTGTCATTATATCAATAACCAGTTAATCTTTTAACAAAGATTTTAGAATTTATTCCACTCATCGATTTCCCAGTTAGGATCAACCGAAATATTTAAATCCGCAAATACTTTCAAATCGTATAGACGTTCCGCAACTTTAGCAATCATTGCCGCATTATCTGTACAGCACCACATTGGAGGAATATTAATTTCTACTCCAAGTTTATTCATCTCCTTGGTCATTTCTTCTCTAAGATATGAATTTGCGGAAACACCGCCCGCTAAAATAACTTGTTTAACTTTATGTTCTTTAATCACCTTAATAGTACGGTCAATAACTAGACCAACCGCGACATCTTGGAATGATTTGCACATATCAGCGACATTAACCTTCTCACCTTTTTGCTCAAGGTTATGAACAAGATTAATTACGTTAGTTTTTAATCCAGAATACGACAGATCTAATGTATGTTCGCCTCTAAGAGGGATTGGAAGATCATATGTGTGCTTACCCTCTTTTGCTAACTTATCAATTGGAATTCCTCCAGGATAAGGGAGTCCAAGAACGCGAGCCACTTTGTCGTAACATTCTCCAATCGCATCATCTCTAGTCTTCGCTAAAATCTCGAAATTTAGATGATCCTTCATTAAGACAAGTTCTGTATTACCACCACTAACGACAACTGCTAACATTGGGAATTTAAACTCTGATACATACTCATTCGCATATATATGACCTGCTAAATGATGAACAGGGATAAGCGGAATGTTGTATAGCATCGCAATTGTTTTAGCGGCTTGTAAGCCTACATGTAAAGCTCCAATTAAGCCTGGACCTCTAGTAATTGCGACTGCATCCAAATCTTCAAATTTAAGATTAGCCTTTTCCATTGCTTCTTTTATAACAATGGAGATGTTTTCAGCGTGTAATCGACTAGCGATTTCAGGCATCACTCCACCGTACTTACGGTGAACATCAATTTGGGTTGAAACAATATTTGATAGGAGGTTGCCATTTTCAATTACAGCAGCAGCGGTTTCATCACAGCTACTTTCAATAGCAAGAATTTTTGCCATATTAACCTTTCACCTCCAAAATCATATAAATAGCGTCTTCCCCATTAGAGTAATAGCCCTCTTTTTTATGGGATATCTTAAAACCATGTTTCTTATAGAAATTGATGGCCTTTTCATTGCTTTCACGAACTTCAAGAGTAATTGTTTTGACTTTTTTAGCAAAAGCGTCTTTTTTTACTTCATTCATTAATTCGCTTCCAACCCCAGAACGTTGAATATCAGGGTGGACTGCAATTTGACATATCGTTCCACTATCAAAGGTGACCCAATAATCAACAAATCCTACAATTTGTTTAAGTCCTAATGAAGCATTTGAGTATTCGATAACCCAAACATTACTAACTGGGTTTTCTTTCATTTCGTAGACTAAATCTTTTTCCTTGTAAGGATGAATAAAACAAAGGTTTTCAATTTCCATCACTTGAGGAAGATCTTCTAAAGTCATATCACGGATATTTACATCTAAATATTTCATATTTAATCCTTTAGATAAACTGGCTTAACCGCCAAATCATTATCCGCTTTCTTTAAAACTTTCAATAGTGAAATCATTTGCAAACCAACGTTTGTATCTTTGTTTTCATATCCTAAATATCTTGCATCCCCACAAATAGAGTAATCTGGGTGAGAGGAAATATATTCTTTAACTTCATCATTAGTTTTAATAGTATCTTCAATAATGATTTCATTCCCTTTATACACACCAAAATATGAACGATTGCTTCTAGCGTTAATCAAACATATTGATGGCTTATCATCATCCTTAAGTATTCTTAAAGAACTCACTGGATATATTGGTTTTTCTAAACATAAAGATGCAACTTTAGCGATTGTTAACGCAATACGTACACCTGTGTAACTACCAGGGCCAATCGCACAGATAATCTTATCAATATCTTCACGTTTTACATGTATGGAGTTAAGTATTTTATCAATTTCAGGAATCATGTGTTCGCTTTGCCTTTGCCAAGCTTCATATGCAGTAAACGCAACTAATTGACCCTCTTTTTCTAACCCTACTGCTAAAGAGGTATTTGAACTATCAAGTAATAATGAATACATATTATTCCAAAGCCTCCACCAAAGATTCATCTTTAGAATAGACATCTATTTTTCTTGATGTTTCGCCAGTGGAAGTAATCTCAATCCATAAGGCATTATCAGGAAGAAGTTTTTCAATATATAAAGGCCACTCAATCATGGTGATACCTGTTTCATATCCGATATATTCATCTAATCCAATGTCAGTGTTAATATCCGCTAAACGGTAAGCGTCAATATGAATAAGTGGTCGATCACCTTTAAGATACAACTTCATAATATTGAAAGTAGGGGATTGCACTACTTCATTAATGTTTAATCCTCTAGCAACGCTTCTAACTAAAGTTGTTTTCCCCGCGCCTAAATCACCCACTAAAGCAATAACAGTGCCATTAGGAACTTTGGAGGCTAATTTAAGTCCAAATTCATGCATTTGCTCGCAAGAAAAAATGTCGAAAATATAGTGTTTCATTAAATCTATTTATCCTTGTTTGATAGTAATTCTAAAAATTTGTCATAGTATTTTTTGATGCGATTATCATCAAAAGGCCATTCGTTGTTTTTCATTCTCTTAACGATATCGTTAGTTTGATATTTAAGAACAACATCAAGGTCATCACTATAAGAATATAATTTCTTATGTCTTAAGTACTCTTTTTCATCAAGAATACGAATATCTCCATTTGGAAATAGCTTCGCATCTAAATCATAATCAATGTATTTGATCATTTTGTTATTAATTAAGGCAGGGGATGCAATGTTACAATAGTAACATATACCATCTTCTTTAAGCATGCAGATGACATTCCACCATTCTTTTTTGGAAAAGATTGTAACAGCAGGTTCTTTAGTAAACCATCTACGTCCATTATTTTCCACGACCTTGGCTTTCTTAGTAGCAATAACAATATAATCATCATTATTTGCCAATACTAAACCACGGTCCCAACAACGATGCAAAGAACCGTCATGTTTGTAGCATTGAATAGCAAGCCAATGTCCGAATAAACTCATAAATTATCCTAAAAGAATCTCACACATATCCGCCATATTCTTTTTTAGTTGATTGTAACTACCAATTTGAATTGGTTTATCAAAAGGAATAGCGACAATTGAATCGTCATAAGACATATAAACTGAAGTATGTCCAGCCCATAAAACGATATTAACGTTTAATAAAGCATTATTACATTCAATAGATTTAAGATTATTGATAAAGTCTTTACCTAAATCTCTTTCAAAATTAGCACCTTCTTTACCATAAATGGTAAATCTATTTTGTTCTAAAAGGACTACTAAGTCGTCAATATCATTTGGCTTATCAGTTTCATTTGATCCTTTGATATTGATCACATATCTATCTTCAAAATGAAGTTTATTTTCTACTCTAAGATATTTACCAACAAAGATGACGTTCTTAGTTCTCTTTTTTGCACCTTGAGTGTATAAAGCAAGTTCGCCACATTCCACTTCTTTTTCTTTATAGGTGAAAGTAACGATATTTCTACTAGCAGTATCAATGACGTCTTTATAACATCTATCAGTTAAAACATCCCCGATGGCGTATCTCTTTTCAAAAAAGAGTTTCTTGTCATGCATATCTTTGTGGGAAAAGACAAATGCATCGCTTTGTTCCAAAAAGAAACGAATATATTTCTTTGTAGTATTTGGGAATAAATTCCTTGTCAAAATATAGTGAACAATGAGGAATAAAAGAACTGCGCCAATAGCAACACCACCAGCGATTGTGCCCCATGATTTAGTATTTTCATTAACCATTAAAATCATAGACGCTATAAATATAGCAACTGTAATAACCATAATGATGTTGTTTCTAGTTTTAGCTTTTCTATAAGTAACAAAAATATTGTTTCTTTCTCTTTCAACTAATTGTTCAAAAGGAAGATCTTCTTCTGATTTTTTAACATCAATAACATCTAAACTTTTATTTAATTTTTCTAAGTCTTCTTCTGGAGAAACGACCTTTTCTTCTTCAACTATTTTCTCTTTCTTTTTCATGTGTTTCTTCTCCTTAGCGATATCAATCATAACATAAATGCCTCATGAATGAGAGCAATTTATGTAACTTTATATATAAGATTGTCTTTGAATATGAATTGAAGTAGATTTATAATCATTTTTGGGAGCTGAGTAAACTCGGCTGAGAGGATTGTTGTGAACAGTCGACCATACCTGATCTAGGTAATTCTAGCGGAGGGAGTTTTTTAAATAAGACCTCTCTGCTTGTGCAGAGTTTTTTATTTAGGAGATAGTTATGTACAAAAGTTCAGGATTAATCAAAACAATTGTAGAAGTGGCTTTATTTGCCGCTTTAGGATTTGTGTTTGACGAATTACAAGGTGTTCTTTTAAAAGGTGTTTTCATTGCCGGTGGTTCAATTGGATTTGCAATGATTGCAGTAGTTGTTGTCTCATTTAGAAGGGGCCCAATAGCAGGAATTGCTACTGGCTTAATAATGGGTTTATTAGACCTTTCTACGGGTCCATATATTTTAAATTTCTGGCAAGTATTATTTGATTACATTTTCCCATATTGTTTTGTAGCACTATGTTGTTTGTTTGTTCCATGGTTCAACAAAGTTGAATCTAAGAAAAAAAGAACATGGATTTTAGTTCTTGCAGTAGTTATAGGAGGATTAGGAAAATTCCTATCACACTACTTGTCTGGAGTGTTGTTCTTCACTGATCAAAGTGGATTTGCTTTTAACTTAACCAATACCGCTCCATGGTTATATAGCTTAATCTATAACATTGCTTATATGGGGCCATGTATTGTTTTAACTGCTGCATTAGCTGCTGTTATTAATTTACGTGTTCCAAGAGTGTTCGAAAAACAAAATATCAAAGAAATAGTAGAACCAGATAAGCAAGTTAAAGCATTTGATTACGTATTAAAACCTGCAGTTATGGCTGTGGGAATCACAATGTTTGTCTACTTCTTAATTAAATACATTAGAAGCTATGAAAGCTATGAAGATTATTATAATGGAAATATAGTTTATGGAGCAGAATTTAACCCAGATTATTTGATGCTTTATATCACTGGTGCTTTATTAGTATTATTTACCACCATTAGCATAATAAGCGCCATTATTAATAAAAGGAATAATAGGTTAATTATCATAGTATACGCTGCTATATCATTTGATAATATTGTATATGCGCTTGCTAAAATCAGCAGATTATGCGCTGCAAAGAAGGCTGCTAAGTATACAGTACCTCAACATCTAGAGGTTTTAGAACCATATTGGAAATGGTTCTTTGTTGCTTTGGCGTTCACTGTATTATTTGTTGTTATATATCTATTAATTAAAGAAAAAGCCTCCAAAAAGGAAGCTGAATAATTAGTAATTTTTTATCCATTGAATCGGTTTTACACCATTTTTGACGAGAAATTCATTCGTTTTTGTGAAGATTCCGGTATTAAACCAACCACCTTGGTTAGCTGCAAGCGGACTTGGATGTGCTGCCGTAAGCACAAGGTGTTTTTTATTGGTTAAAAGTGGTTGAAGCCTTTTTGCAGGACCTCCCCAAAGTAGAAATACAATAGGTTGATCCAAATCATTTAAAACTTTTATGATATCAGTCGAAAATTCTTTGTATTCAGGAATGTTATGTGACATTGGAAGATGCTCTCTGACTGTCAAAATAGTATTTAAAAGTAATACTCCTTGTCTTGCAAGATAGGTTAAATCACCACTCTTATTAAAAATCACTGTTTTATATTCGTTTTCAATCTCTTTATAGATGTTAATTAGACTAGGTGGAGTCTTCACATCATCAGGTACAGAAAACGCCAAACCAACTGCCTGGCCTTTTTCGTGATATGGGTCTTGTCCAAAGATAACAACTTTAACATTTTCTAATGGAGTAAGTTTAAAAGCATTAAACATATTTTTTCTCTCAGGATAAATTGTGTGGCTTTTATACTCTTCATCCAAAAAATTAGATAGTCTATCGCTATAATCTTTTGTTTTGATTGTTTCAAATACTTCTTCCCAAGTCATAATTACCTTTAATATTTTACTATAAAAGTAAAAACAGGATAGTATAATATCAATATGCGAGTCCTGATTATATTTAATCATCCAGCCCCATATAAGGTTAAAGCGTTTAACGAATTATCGAAGCTTTGTGACTTAACAGTGTTATTTGAAAGAACCAAAGCCAAAGATAGACCAGATTCTTTTTATTATGAAAACCACTACGACTTTAAAACAATATTTTTAAAAAGTGGATACGTTGGTAACGAAGGCACTGTTTCTAATAAAGTAAGGAAATATATCAAAGAACATCATTCCGAATACGACCTTATTGTAATGAACGGTTATTCTCATCTTGCAGAAATAAAAGCTATTCGTTATATGAGAAAACATAACATTAAATATGGCCTTTTGATAAATGGTGGCGTTATCAAAAAGGATTCTTCTATAAAAAGAAAAATCAAATCTTCTCTTATAAGAAGTGCAAGTTACTATTTATCACCTTCTAAATATGCGGACAAATATCTTGAATACTATGGAGCGGATTCCACCAAAATATATAATTATCTTTATTCAAATTTCTCTAAGGATGAAATCCTTAATCAGCCAATAACAGATAAAGCAATATTTAGAAGAATGTTTAATTTACCATTAGACAAAAAAATCTTTATTAACGCTGCCCAATTTATTGATCGCAAAAATAATCTTCAACTTATCTCTTTATTTAAAGATAGGGAAGATGTTCTTTTATTGGTGGGTAATGGTCCAGAGTTACCAAAATACAGTTCTTTTATTAAAGAAAACAAGATGAATAACGTTATTATTATGCCTTTCTTAAAGAAAGACAGACTCTTTGATTTGTTCAAAGGTTGTAACTTCTACATTACTTTAAGCAAAGAAGATATATTTGGACATACCACGCTTGAAGCTTTTGCAAACGGCTTGCCTGTTATCTCATCGAATAATGTTGTTAGTTCCCTTGAATATATCAAAGATGGGTATAACGGTTTCTTGGTTGATATAAATAAAAATGAAGACATTATTAACGCCATGGATAAGATTAATGATTTAATGGCGAAAAACGCGATAGAAAGCGCTAAAAACAATACGTTTGAAAATAGCGCTAAAACTATATACGACATATTGGAGAAAGCTTATGAAAAATAAATACATCTATTTTACCAGTGCAATGGATGAAAAATCCTTTGAAGATTATTTGAAAGATTGGCGTGTATCACCAAATTTATCAAACCAAAATTTTCATAATAAACTCATCCACTCTTTAGCGTTATCGCATGATATCGACGTCATATCAATTAGATCAATAAACAAAAACTTCAAACATAAATCTTTAGAGGCAAAGATTGTTAAAGAAGATAATATTTTTTGGAAATACACTTATGTCACCACTAACAAGATAAAAAAATACTTAAAATTGTTTAAATGGATCAAACAAATATCCATGCATGATAGTGAAATTGTTTTTGTTGATGTTTTAAATCTTTCTTTATTAAAGAACGCCACTAAATACGCTAAAAAATATAAAAAGAAGATTATTGGCGTAGTTACAGATTCTCCAAACAATATCTCATTCTTAACAAAGAGATATCGTAAAGCATTGTTAAAATATGGACAGTTATTAGACGGCTATATAGTTATGACTGATAGACTCGGTGATTTATATAACATTAAAAACAAACCAATCACCAAAATCGATGGGGTCAGTGAACTCAAGGTCGAATATTTACCAAAAGAAATAGAAGGAAGATACATTTACTTTGGTGGATCATTGATGCCCGAATATGGAGTTTATAATCTCATTGAAGCTTTTAAAAAGATTAATGACCCAACATTGAAACTTGTTTTATGCGGACACCATGTCGATATGAAACAACTTCATAAGGCAATTAAAAACTGTCCAAACATTATTTATAAAGGACCAGTAGCCTACAAAGAGAATCTTTCATTAGAAAAACATTCAATTCTCGCAGTTAATCCACGTCCAATCAATGATAAAATTGACGATTATTCAATTCCAAGTAAAACCATTGAATTCCTCGCAAATGGTGTTTTGACTGTTACAGTTAATAATATATTATTAAAAGATCATTATGGACCATGTATTGTTTGGGCTGAAACTGGTGAAGTTGACGACTTAGTGGACGCCATCAATAAGGCATTATCAATGACAAAAATAGAAAGAGAAATGATAACCTTATTAGGCAAAAATAAAGCGATGCAGTATACATCGCAAGAGAACGTCAACAAACAAATCGATAGCGAATTACTTAGTAAAATCTCTCTCGATTGATTTGCAAACTTCTTCAACGGAGAAGTGATTTAAATAATATCGACGATTAAGCTCTCCTAAATGAGCTTTTTCTTTTTGTGTTAAATTGTGAACCGCCAAAATAGCTTTAGCAACAGAATCTGGATTCTCATCTGCTAAAAAGCCACCACCAGATTCATTAATAACCATCCTGCCATCTCCTTGAATAACTCCAATAACTGGGCGAGCAAACGCCATAGACATTTGAAGTTTATTAGGGATGGTCTTTCCAACCGATCCTTCGTTTTTTAATGAGACATATAGAGCGTCTGCATTTTTAAAGTAAG
The DNA here is from genome assembly GCA_900314865.1 of uncultured Erysipelotrichaceae bacterium. Classification (GTDB taxonomy): domain Bacteria; phylum Bacillota_I; class Bacilli_A; order RFN20; family CAG-826; genus UBA2450. The sequence goes on from OMWW01000002.1 coordinate 62,279, forward strand.
CAGCTGCAAGTTTAGCGACAATTGGACCATGATATATAACTTTATTTTCTAACCTTCTTCTACGTATATCATCAATAAGGAAATTTGACATTGGTCCCATACCAATAATGTGAAAGTAAATGTCGTAATTTCTTAGTTGATCCATAGCGGCTGTAATAAGAGGAATGAGCTGAATAAGACCTAAATTACCACAATAAAGGATGTGAGTACCATCTCCATAATCAAACGCAGAAATATCGCTATTTTCGATCAAAGATGATTGAGGAACATAACGAATATTATCGGTTGGAAGCATCAAAGTATCACGGAAATAATCGACAAAACTAGGCGAACTTACCAGGATTTTGCTGGAATTTTTGTATATGTTTCTCGACCAACGATATAAAAACTTATAAGTTAAAGATTTCTTAGAGACAGCTTTAGTAATAAGGACACTTTCAGGCCACAAATCAACACAATGAATGATGTGTTTTACATGGTGTTTCTTTGAATAAAGATTTCCAGCTGAGCAAATTGTGATAGGAGAAAGACTCATAGAGTAAACACAGTCAAATTTAATCTTAGTTTTTTTAACCCACTTCTTTGAATTTCTCCAAAAAGATAAATAGTTGCGAATAATAGATAGTCTGTTCTTCTTACGAGGATAGATATTTACACGATGAACGTTGACTCCGTTAATAATTTCTTCAGAGATATTTTTATATTCAGGCAAAATATATCCATAACCATAATTTGGCTTACCAGTTAAAACGTGTACTTCGTATCCATCTTTTACAAATTGTTCAGCAAATTTATAAACTACAAAGTTCTCTGGATAATAATATTGACAGACAATCAAGATTTTCATGTATCTAATCTTACCAAAAGCACTTATAAAGATAAATACTAAGTACTTTGAAAATATTTAGTTTTCAAAATGAAGTGTATAAAGACTATAATATTAGCCATGGAAGATAAAACCAGAACTAATGTAATTATCAATATCGCTAGAACATTAGTTTTAACGATATTATCATTCATTACTTTCCCTTGGGTTTGCCGTTATCTTGGCGCTAATTCTTTAGGTGCTTATACTTGGGCAAATACTTTTGTTTTATATTTCCTTGTTTTAGCTAAAGTTGGAATTCCTAACCTTGCTATCAGAGAATGTGTAAAAGTTAAAGATAACAAAGAACTACTCTCTAATAGAGTCCAGACATTCTTCCTTATACAATTAATAACAACGCTTTTATCATTTGGATTCATGACCACTTTAGTGTTCTCTGTTCCAAATTTTACTGAAAGTAAAGAAATCATCTTCCTCTTATCTATTAACTTCTTATCAGGCGCTTTCTCATTTGAATGGGTGTTTATTGCTTTAGAAAAGCAATTCTACATGTCTGTTAGAACTATTGTTGTTTTAGCATTATCCACCATTCTTATTATTTCATTTGTTACGACACCTGGTGATATTTTTATCTATTCTTTATTGACGGCCTCAGTCACTTTATTAACTAGTATTGCTAATATCGTTTATCTACGTAAATTTATTTCTTTAAAGAAAACGATGCCATATTCAATAAAGCCATATATAAAACCGCTTTTAGTATTATGTTCTATTTCTCTTATTATTTCTTTTTATAATCAAACTGATACATTCATTCTTGGTTTTATCGATGAATCAAAAGCTGAAGTTGCTTCTTATTCGGTCGGTATTAAAGGAATAGATGTTATTATCGGTGTTATTACCGCCTTAAGCACTGTTTTTATTCCACGCGCCGCGATATGTTATGCTCAAGAAGATAAAAAGTATTTTAATCGCATTAATCGATACTCGATAAATATTTGTTTATTCATAGTTTTACCTGCCATCGCCACGATGGCGTGTTTAGCTAAACCAGTTACAGGTCTTATAAGTGGTAACACCAATTTTGATCCTAAACTTGGTTATATTAACGCTCCGGTGGTATTGATTATCCTTTCATCAATGATGTTGACTTATTCCATAAGCGATATAATCTACGGTCAAATTCTTTTGCCAACAAAAAAAGAGAAATATTATTTGTTCGCCTTATTAGGTGGAACGATACTCAATATTGTTTTCTCAATTGTCTTTGGTAAGTTTGTTTTTAAAGAAAACCCATCTATAGGAGTAGCCATTGGAACTGTTTTAACAGACGCAATGATTTTAATATTCTTAGTTGCGGTTACTTGGAAATGGTCCTGGAAAGCTATTTTCAACTTTAACTCATTAAAAATTCTATTAGTCACAGTGGTTATTTTCTTAATCACATTCTTCTTAAAAGATCCAATGTATAACTTCTTAATGTCTAAAAACTTTGGAAGTGAAAAATCAATGTTGATTGAACTTGTTTCTATTGTTGCAATTGATGCGATTATTTATATCAGCGCTTTAATTATTCTTAAAGAAGAACTCATTTCATCATTCGTAAGAAGGAAGAAACAAAATGCTTAACGAAAGATTAAAAGAAAACAAACTCAAAAGAGCGGTTGTCTCTCCTTTTAGGGGTGTTGTTAAGCTTCTTTCCAAGAAAGCATATATTTCTTATCAATATAAATACATCACTCATCATAAGCTTGATTGGAAGAATCTCAATAGATATACAGAAAAGCTTCAATATCTACGTTTATATGTATATCCAAAATGGCCAGAAGTCAGTAAATGCGCTGGAAGAGTGGGTGTTAGAGAATACGTTAAAGAAAAGGGATATGAAAATCTTTTAATTAATGTTGTAGGTATCTATTATTCAGTTGATGATATTGATTTTGACAAGCTTCCAAATTCTTTTGCAATGAAATGTTCACACGGATGTGCGATGAATTATATCTGCTTTGATAAGAGCAAAATGAACGTTGAAGAAATCAAAACCAAATTCCGTAAGTGGCTTAAGACCAATTATGGTAAGAAAACAGTAGAACTCCACTACTCACCAATAAAGCCACAAATCATCATTGAAGAATTGATGCTTGAAAACGGCAAATTACCAACCGAATATAAAATCCATGTATTTAACGGAAAAGCAAAGAATTTATATGTCGTCACCTCTCGAGGAGTGGACATTAGATACAATAATTATTACATAGATTGGACCCCATTTGACGGATCGCAATTTAATGGATGGAAAAAAACTGATTACCCACTAATTTGCCCGCAAAACTTCGATAAAATGATAAAAATAAGCGAGGAACTTGCCTCGCCATTTCCATTTGTTCGCGTCGATTTATATAACATTAACGGAACAATATATTTCTCCGAGATGACATTCACACCTGCTAAGGGAACACTTATTTTAGATGATGATAAGTGCGACTTCGAAATGGGTGAATGGCTCGATATTTCTAAATTTAAAAAATAATTAATGCCAATAAGTATATGGCAAGAATACTTCATAGATGAATAAAGCGTAATCAATCTTTTCGACTGGCTTATCATCAATAGTTTTGCCTTCATTATTTAAAATTAGATCATCCTTAATGTTTTTTAATGACACTGAGAAACCAATCATTCTTGAAAGCTTTTCACCTTTAGTGTTTGTTGCTTTTGATAAGTCAAAACCATAGAAATAGTATTTGCTTCCATCATTAGTGGTTTTTTGTGATGGAATAGGATCTGAAATAACATCACTATTGCAGTAACATTCATTGAAATTAACATGCGAAGTGAAGTCATAGCCAACAATGTAACTTTCTTCTTTGACATAAATAGTGACAGTAAGATCTAATTCAGAGTTATGGAACTTATCTCTATCACCTTCAGAAATTTCATCAGAATAAGGTTTATAACACTTGATTTGGTTATTAGTGGTGGCTTTAAAGTTCATTGCAAAATAAGAAAGAGTATCGCTTTCTTTTGAAAACCTGACAGAGAATCCTTTTTCTCCAATTTGCATTCTTAATTGTTGTTGATGAACGCCATCACAGACATATTTACCATCAAACAACTTAGATTGAACACCATAATTAAACATATCGTCATAGTTACTTAAATGATGTGCGTTAGAGTAATCTCTTTGACTTAATGTATTTGGATCAGTAGTCGCATAATTTGGATCTAAAGAACCGAGTTGTTTAAAGGAAGTAATTCTACTTTCAGCAACATTGGTCTCTTTTACGTGTTTAGCGTTAGTTAATTCACCATCCCAGTGTTCATAGAAATTCTTCGTAAACACACTAGAAAGATATTTATCGCCTTCGACAATATAATCAAGAGAATAACCACCACAACTACTAAGAGCGGCAACAATTGGTAAAAGTAATAAGTATTTCTTTTTATGCATTGACACTTACCCCCTCAACTTGTGGGTTTTCTTTAATTATTGAAGCCTTTCCTTTAGCGATTACATAAGTAAAGATAAATAACACTAGGAAGAATGGACCAGTCATATAAATAGGACGAATGATGTTATAGAAAATACCAATCTCGCGATCCATAAAGAAAGCGGAGAAGATAATAAAGAAGATAGTAAAGGCTAGTAACACTAGTTTTGCATATTTATCATCTTCACTATTAAGGATATATCTCTTAAAGCCTTTGAATCCCACAAAGAGCATAATCACAAAGCAAAGTGCACCGATAACACCACTGGTAACTATGTTATCAAAAATAAAGCTATTAGATAACTCGATTGGTGGAACTGGATCAAGAGTTGGATATAACGTGTAACTTCCTAAGAAATTATCGAAGAAGATATCTGTAACCGCTGGAACATAGTCTTTAGTAAATCTATTTGATCCAAAGATCTTTCCTAATAAATTATTGCTTAAAATCTTATTAGAAATGTTGTATTTGGTTTGATGGGCAAGGATAAAGATTAATAAACCAATCGCCATCATGATTAAAACGAAGTAAATGAAATATTTTACGTATTTATAAGCCTTACCGTATCTATTAATTAAAAGAATACATAAATCAACAACTAAAATAATGATGATTGCGTATAACCCTAACATCGACGGAATAAAGATTAGTGATAATAAACCGATAAGGGTGAAACCAGCGTAGGTAATGAATGTTTTCTTATGTTCTTTTGGTGACACGAACAATAAGGCAATAGAAGAAGTTAATAATAAAGCTGGATATATGACATATTGAGACATCTTAACTTCAACAAATTTAAGTCCTTGTAAGACATAAGCAAATTTATCAACAGTTACTGAGCTTGCTTCGCCAGCGTAATACATCCTATAGCCTTTATATAAAACCGTATAGAACGCTCCAAAGTTAACAAAGTTACAAATTAAATTAATAACTGAGATTAACGCTAAAGCGCCATAAATAACGATTAAGAATGTCTTAATGTTAAATGTCTTATCAATGGATAAAAGATATCCCGTAAAAGCTACAGGGATTAACCCCAAAGGAATGAATATGACTTCACCCAAGGAGAAATCACCCCAGAACATATGAGCGCGACTATAAATGCCTAAGGCAGTTAATAAAGTATATAGGAATAATGGGAAAATGAAGAAAGCAATTGAACTTATTCCATCAACGCTGATTTGTTTTATATTGAATAAGACCAATAAAACCATTAAAGCAATACTTAAAGCGCCATAAAGGATGTAATTATCGCCAAAAGAGAAAGCAATGAGTGCAAATATCTCCATCGCTAAAAAACTGATTGCAGCAGCGTATTTGTGAAGCTTTGATAATTTCTTAAATTCCATACGCGTATATTATAAAGCAAAAAATAAAAACGAGTTAGCAAACTCGTTGATATTACAGATTTACAATTGACGTTAGATGATTTCTTCGAAGTCATATTCGTAAGTGGATGATTCATCACCTTCATCAAGATCAGAATAGTCATCACACTCTTCAATGATTTCAAGAATCTCTACTGTCTCTTCATCACTAGTTAATGTTTTAGATCTAGGATCAAATATTATGGCCATTAACTTTTATCCCCCTCAATTTTCGCTTAACTAATGAAGCGTAAATCATTGTGAATAATGTACCATCTTAGAATAAGTCGTTCAACAATAATTTTTATTATTTTAGACAGTGTCCAAAACGCCTATTTTAGTTTTTAAACTACAATATGAAAAAAGGTGGTTTATCGACCACCATCATTCATATATAAGATACCAAGACATTTAGGTCCACAATGGGATGAAATTGTAGCTCCTGCAACAGTCTCAATAATACGTTTGAATCCTTTTTCTTCAAGTGCTTTTTTAGCGACTTCCACCATCTCTGGAGTAGCACCACTATGTGTCACAAATACTAGAGATAAGTCTGGATTGTTAAACTGCTCAAGTGTGTCCCTACAGTAATTAGCGACACATTCGACTTGTTTGCCCATATATTTCTTTCCTGGGCTCATCTTTCCATTTCCCATAATAATCTGTGGTCTAATTCTAAATAACATTGCTCCTAGCTTAGCTAAGCCTGAACATCTACCACCTTTGTAAAGGTAATCAACTGTGGCTAAAACGAAGCTTGTTTGATCATTAGGAATTCTTTCGCTAACCTTCATTACGATATCTTCTGGTTTTAAGCCTTCTTTCACAAGTTTAGATGCATATATCGCTTGAAGGGCAATACCAGTAGATAAACTTCTTGTATCAATAACAAAGACATTCTTAAGTTCACTAGCAGCGTTCATCGCGTTTTGGCAAGCACTAGAGATTTCACTAGATAACGCAAAATGGATAACCGCGTCATATTTCTTTAATAAATCTTGGAAGTATTCAGAGTATTGAGCGTAATTAATCGCGCTTGTTTTAGGAAGTACACCTGTACGATCAACATAATCGTAAATGATATCTGGAGTAATTTCTCCGTCTTTACCACTTTTATCGCCTAAAATAACTCCAAAAGGAATGGTGGAAATCTCGAATTCTTCTAAAAGCTCTTTTGGAAGATCGATTGTGCTTTCTGCAGAAATACAAATTTTCATAAATATACCTCGTGTATCAAAGATACATAATTAACAGTTTGGTGGAGCCGGTGGTGTCGAAACCACGTCCGAAGATGGCCCAACAATATCGTCTACAGCTTAGACAATATTTGGTTTTAACATGACTTTGTATATTGACTCACTACATCATGCGAGACTAACCCTATTTCATGACTCATTAACTAGTCTACTATAAGCCACAATTCTTTTGTTATGACACTTACTTCAAGCGTGAAAGACTAAAACCTTGAAAAGCGCTCTGCCCCAACGATTGTCGGGACCCAAATATTAGGGTAAATTAAGCTAAGCAGAGGGATTGAGCTCTAGGAGCTCTCATATAACTGTTGTCAGTTATTTTTGTTTTGGTTTAAGGTTACCAACCGCTGCAGATAAAGCCCTGCCAATCTCCGTCGAATCCAATACGACCCCATGAGATTTTGCCTATTTCTAGGCGTTTAGATTTTATCATTTATAGATAAAAAGTAAACTATTTTGATGTCTTCTTTTTCTTAATTAAAAGTAAACATCCAATTGAAGCTGCTGAAATAACGCTTACAAGAACGATAACAAAAACCATATTAGTATCTTCATTAAACAAGGAAAAATTCACGTTACTTGAAGAGATAGTTCTAGTTAAGAAGTTATTATAAGTAGCCGCTCCATATTTACTAATGATGTAATTATATCGATACATTGCTTGTTCAATCACGGTGCCATTTTCCACTAAATTAGCGGTTCTTAAGGCATCTTTATCTTGATCAAACAAATAACCTGCTCTAGTAGACATTGTGGACCAATTAGATGTAGAAGGTGCGTTATTTCCTGTTCCATCACACACTACAGTGGATAAGAAATCAGTAGCATACATGGTTGCGTTGTAATAGTTGACTGTAATCGCAGCAATTCTTCTATGACCTTTTGATCCATCAATAGTGAAATCAACTGAATTAACATAGGTGTTAGAACCGGCAGACCATGTTTCATTTGTTAGTGTTCCGGTAGATGGGATAATATCATTACTATTGCCGCCACTTCCAAAAGTAAACACAATTGAATAAATGTTTTGTTTTGAGCTAAAAACGTTAATTGTGTTTCCACCATAACATCTAATAGCAGAACCAGTTGTGTAATATTTAGGAGAAGTACTACCAGCGGCTTTATCAAAAGTCGCTGTAAATTCTTCATTATCAAAACTAACTGTGCCCATACCAGTTGCATCCGAATATCCTTGAGCTGTTGAATCAAAAGTCGCAGTTCCAGATGTTGGGTCAATAACCACTGGTGGTGCCTCATATGTTGCAGTCCATGAAATGGAAGATAAAGCAAAATTACCGCCACCTTTTGTTACATACGTAATACGTATTCCGGTTGTTCCTTCTAAATCTTCAGATAAAGAGAACGTTACATCAGAATAACTTGTAGTAAAGACGCTTGATCCAGTTTTTTGTAATGATTTGATAACTTGTAAATTGTTTAGTGACGATCCTGAGACAGCTTCAACTTTATATGAATTAGCATCAGTTGGTGTTCCATATATTTTTGCATTTAACGTTACTTCTAGGTCAGTCATATGTTCAGATACATCACCGCTAAAAATATCTAGCTTATAAACATTGTCTCCGCCTTCATCAAATTTAGCAGAACCATCGCTATAAGAACCCAAACTTACTCCTGTCCATCCTTCAAAAGATCCACTAGAAGCAGAAACGGTTCCATCTTCGGTCTCAATAGTTCCACTAGATGTTCCTGTTACAGTGATTTCACATGTAGCACTAAAACCACCATCTGTTGTAGTAGCAGTAATAGTAGCAGAACCTTCATTGATTGTTCTAACTAAGCCATTATGAACGGTGGCAACATTATCGTCACTACTGGTCCATAAAACTGATTGATCAGAAGCATTTGATGGGCTTACTGTCGCGTTAAGCTGCAATTCTTGATTGGTTTTTAATGTTTTAGAAGTAACATCTAATTGAACGCCAGTAACTGCAACTGGATCACTAGATCCGCCTTTATAACCATTAATTACGTCGCTATTCAAATCAACATATCCGGTTGGAGTAGAACTATAAGATTTGTATGTTGTTCCTTGATAAGTAACTGTACCCCAAATATAGTCAGCCCATTCTGGATAATCAATAAATGGATTTCTATTATTTGTGTAGTTTCTATAAAGAAGGTTATTTCTATGAATCTCAAATTCATCAACAGGGTCTTCGTGATGCCAATTAAGTAAATCGGTCATTATTCCCATTTTGCCAGTATTAGAAGTGGTAGATGTATAACCTTGTTGGGACCAATCGTTTAACGATTGAGTAAGGGTCAAATTGGGGTTATTAGAATCAATACCATCACTGTCACTACCTGATAGATAATTATATCTAGCAACCATATAAAAGATTGCTCTAGCAATATCTCCTCTATCAGATTTTTGTGGCTCAAAAACTTTGGTAGAACCGCCAACAGTTTTAGAAGTTCCTCTAAGATTATTACTTAAATTAGTCCAATTATTATTATTTCCACAGTCAGTATAGGTTTTAGATGTATCAACATAACCATAATAATAATTACTGTGAATTTGATTAACGTAGCCATTACCAGCCATTAAATGCATTGGATCGCCTCTAGCACCACCACTAGTGTCCAATGAATCATCATCAAATCCTTCGGCTTTTGGCCAAACGTGTTCACGGTTAATACCCCATTGATTTTGGTTATGGTTACCCCAAGCTGTTACTTGATTATCAACATTTCTATTCACATATAGAGCATGGAGGTATGGGTTGTTTTTACCATTTGAATTACTACCATATGTATAACCAGTAATAGTGTTATTTTGTGCATTATACGTACCATATGTAGTTGAACTAGCTGGAGATTTTTCCCAATCTCTATCAGATATTTCATAAATCTGCCAAATTTTACTACCATCATCATAACTAAGATATTTTTGGTTGTTTTTTAAAATTGTTTTGAGATTCTTTAAAAGATTTGTACCTTGTCTTTGAGATGAGGCAAGAGAAGACAAGCTTGAATAATAGCTCTTTATTTCATTAGCGGTACAATCATCTAAATAAATTGTGGTTGGTAAAGAAGCGCTATCATAAGATTCAACTTCTTCAACTTTATTTGTTCCATTTAAGGACAACGCAAAAGCAAAGCTACCTGCGGATAACGCAAGAGCGGTAAATGATGTTAAAACAATTCTTTTTTTCATATAAACAAAACCCGTGTTTTCTTATTGTAATATAATAGACATACTTTGAAAATAAATTTCAAAATTCATTATTAGTAAGAATTGTTATTTTGTATTTATCTTTACAATATGTTCAATAACATATAAACTTTACTTTGCTATTGTTAGAAATAGAATAGGAATTAGATATGGCAAAGAAACTCAAAAAAGCAAAAACAGGTATGTCCCCAAGGACAAAAAGTATAATTAGCAATTCCTTTAGAGGAATTATCTCCAACCAAGCATGTGTTGATAATGGTAGAGAAGCGCCATGGTGGCTCGCTATTATTTTCTTTTTGTTTGCAGTTATCATTCCTTTAGTTCCTAATCACGTTGCCATGAATAAAACCTATGGTGCCTCATTCTTAAATAATGGTACCTATGACTTTGCAGAACAAGTCACTAAAGCATCTGTCTTCTTAAAACAAGACGCGCTTAGATATGCGGACGGACAAGCTGGTGCTCATGATAAGCAATTAGTCGTTAATGGTTCAACACTCTACTATAAAGAAGACGGTGCTATCTTAACTGAAAATGATCAAACTAGAGAATTCTATAGCAATGTTAGCACTATCACCGGTGAATATGACTTCAGAATGATCTACACAACTTGTGAAGGAAGTACATTCGATGATGTCTGTAACATCTATAAATTAAGAAGATACTACAGTAACACTACAGATGAAGTTGATTGGACAGACTGGAATGCTAAACCAGCAGCCGAAAGAGAAACATATTATGTTCCAAATCTTATGATCTTTGGTAGATACACAATGAGATTATTCTTGTTTCAAAAATCTCAAAAGGGTACCGGAACATCAACATTAAAAAATGGTACTTCTTACGGCCTCACTTGGGAAAAGATTAGTGATGGCGACATCCTCTCTGCTTCCGTTTATAACTTAAAGAATTGGCAAACTATTGATGTTAATCATATTAATCTTCAACAAGACACAGTTGTCTATGATTACTACAAAGAATTATTCAATAACTGCTATGTAGCTGAAAAGAACCGTATGAAATGGAACACTACATTAATTTACTTAGGTGTCTATGGCGGTCTCATGATCTTCCTTGGCTTAATGATCTTCTTACTCACGAGAGGACAAAAGAATCCATACAGTTCACTCAACTTATGGCACGCTGAAAAGATTGCAGCTTTCTTAGGTTTCACCCCTGCATTACTTGCAATGATCTTCGGATTTATCTTCGGTGGAAATATGCTTGGTCAAATGGCGTTCATCATGCTCTTATCACTCAGAGTGATGTGGGCTAGTATGAGAACACTTAGACCAGTCGCTTAAAAAAAATAAGAACCCTTAAGGGTTCTTTTTTAATCACCGTAATCACTACCACGGCTTTTATCTTCAACAAATATTTTTAGCGAATCAGTAATATCAATTAATTCTAAATAGATGTATCCATCTTTTTCCGTGAAGTAGTTTTCGAAATCACCAACGAAGATGACTTTCTTTAGTTTTTTAACTCTATTAATCATCTCTTCAATAATTAAGTGATATTTATCAGGATGTCTTTCTTTAAAGCCACTTAATTGGGTAAAGACAACCGGTTCAACATAAAAGTCTTTCTCATCATCAATCACAAAGTGAGGGGTGAATGGATTAACGGGGTCTTTATCTAATTTGAATTCTTGAAAGTCTTCGTACATCATTTGTGGTAAGTCTCGTTATTAATAATTTTAAACGCGCGGAATATTTGTTCAACAAGAACTAATCTCGCAAGTTGATGAGGATATGTAAGTTTAGAGATGGAAATAGAGACATTTATTCTCTTTTTGAGTTCATCACTGAGGCCATAACTACCACCGATGACAAAAGAAACACCACTACCGTTATTTACTAAACTATCTAATAAGAAAGATGCGAATTCTTCAGATGTCATTTCCTTCTTATTGAGGTCTAAACCAATCAGAAACTCATTATTTTTAAGTAAAGATAACACTCTTTTGCCTTCGTTGTCCTTGGATTTTTTGATCTCTGATTCACTTGGTTTATCGCTAAGAGAATCATCTTTTAATTCAATAACTTCGATTTTGGAATATCCACTTATTCTTTTTAAATATTCATCCACTCCAGCTTTATAGAAGTCTTTAATTTTTCCAATCGCATAAATTTTAATTGTCATAATTGCCTCCTATAAGTGGAGCCCACTGATTAGCGCATCTCACCTTATATCTGGATATATCAACATTCTTGTATTTGAACACTTTTTGATATGACTCTAACGCAACTTCTGGAGCATTAGCCTCTTCAGATAAATGAGCAAGAATAATCTCTTTCGTGTGCTCTCCAATAATCTCTAAAGTAGCGAACGCACTATCTTCATTACAAAGATGTCCGTAATCAGACATAATTCTTTGGATTAATTGCATTGGCCTATTCGTATGAAGGAGCATTTGAATATCATGATTACTTTCAATTACTAAATAATCAGGATCTTTAACTAAATAGGTGTTCCTAGATAAATAAGTTCCAGTATCCGTCATATAGACAAGTTTTTCATCATCTACTTCTAGCATATATCCACAAGGATTAGTCGCGTCGTGACTTGTAGGAAAGGCGGTTATTTTAATATCTCCAATCACAAATGGTTCATATTCTTTAATCACATTGCTTAATGAACCTGGAATTGTTCCCTCTAGAGAGTACATCTTCTTTGGAGAGAACGCTTTTATACTACGATAATGATCAGCGTGATTATGGGTGATTAAAATCCCATCCACATCCTTTATGGTTTTATCAAACTTTTCAAGTTCTTCTTTTACCCTTTCTAGAGGCAAACCCATATCTATTAAAAGAGTGGTTTTACTTGAAAACACAAGAGTTGCGTTTCCTTTTGAACCACTTCCAATAATATCAAAAAACATTTTAATTAATCTTCGTTAGCGATGGCCGCCATCGCGTCTTCCCATTCTTTACTTGGAGAATCAAATCTCACGTAGTCTTTATAGAAGAATAAACGCGCTACACCAGTTTGACCAGCACGGTTTTTAGCAACTATTACTTCAGTATATGAAGCATTGCCAGGAATTTCCGCACCTAAGTCTTTTTCTTTTTGAGCCTTTGCTAATTCAAATTTATCATTAGCGGTTAATTGACCGCCCTTCTTATTAGCGGCATTACTGGTCTTCTTATCAGCGTAGTAATCTTCTCTGTAAAGAAGAATAACAATATCCGCGTCTTGTTCGATGTTACCAGAATCACGTAAGTCAGACATCACAGGACGTTGAGAATCACGTTTTTCAACCGCTCTAGAAAGTTGGCTAACTGCAATAACAGGAATCTTTAAGTCTCTCGCTAACGCTTTTAAGGCTAAAGAGATTTGACGAACTTCTTCTTGTCTACTATCTGGGGAACGACCATTCTTATTAGCGATTTGTACTAAACCTAAATAGTCGACCACAATCAAAGCTAAATCAGGTTCATGAGCCTGTAATTTAGTGGATTTAGTAATAATATCGTTTAGTTTAATTGATGGAGTATCATCAATATAAATTTTGGAATTAGCGAGTGTCTTAATAGAATTAAGAACTTTAACTTTTTCAGTGGCGGAAGTTAATCTACCAGAATTAATTCTCTTCGCATCAACACAGCTATCCATCGCCACTAAACGGTTAAAGAGTTGTTCTTTGGACATTTCCAAGGAGAAAATCGCGACTGCTTTTTTAGAGTGAGTAGCGATTTTGTGTGCAAAGTTTAAACATAAAGCGGTCTTGCCAACAGCAGGACGAGCAGCAACAACAATCAATTCACCAGGTTTAAAGCCTTGGGTAATTTGATTTAAACGATCATAACCAGTAGAAACACCAATAACATCGCTATCATTGTCTGCGTCTTGGAGTTTTTCTAAGTCTTGTTGAATAATAGGAGCGATTTCACTAGTGGTCACAAACGAAGAGATGTGACGTTTAGAGATGCTAGATTTAAATCTATTCTCACTATCAAGAATGAAGTCGTTGATGTTCTCAATTTCTTCATTACGGTATTCACTATCGATATCTCTAATGGTGATAAGCATATTTCTAAGAACTGAGTTGTCTTGAATAATACGCATATAAAAAGTTAAGGTTGATGGAGCAACCATGGTGTTTGTACATTCTGCTAAATATTTAGCGCCACCAACATTTTCAAGTTCTTTAAGATTGTCTAATTCTTCAGCAACAGTTAAAACATCAACATCAACACCTCTAACAGCGAGGGATTGAATAGCTCTAAACATGATTTGATGCTTGCCAAGATAAAAATCAGATTCTTCAAGGGTATTTAAAATATCAAGACAATAGTCCTTTTTAAGCATTGCGCTTCCAAGAACCACTCTTTCAGCGTCCGCGTTAAATGGAAGATCAACAGCAACTTTTTTATTTGAAGATTTACTTGATGCCATGTCTACTCCTTTCCGCTGATATGGACGTTAACTTCGCCTACCACACCTTTATATAATTCAATGCGTAAACGATAAGCTCCAAGCATATCAAGAGGTCCTTTATCAATGAATTTTCTTTTATCAATGACGATGTTATGTTTGGCCTTCATTTCCTCTTCAACTTGTTTTAAAGAGATAGAGCCAAATAACTTCGAATCTTTTCCAACTTTAGCTGAAAATTCAAGGGTAATTCCCTTTAAAGTTTCAACAAGCTTTAATGCGTCTTTTCTAGCGTTTTCTTCAGCAATTCTGGCATTTTCCTTTTGGTTTTCGAGGATTTCGACGCTTTTTTTGCTCACTGGAACCGCTAAATGTTTCTTGAGTAAAAAGTTGTTCGCGTAACCATCACTAACATTGACAGTTTGGTTCTTTTTACCAACGTTTTTAACATCTGCTAATAAGATAACTTCCATGTTAAATCTCCTCTCCACCTTTCTTAATGCCATCAGATTTTGCTTCTGATAAATATTTTCTAATCGTACTAATTAAAATCTCCTCGACTTCATGAACGTTGCTCTTTAGGAATGTAGCAGCGGCACTTGTGAAGTGTCCGCCTCCACCCATACGCTCACATAATTTGGAAACGTTAATGAGTCCATCACTACGAGCAGAGATTTTAATTTCTTTGCCACTAGTCTTTCCAATAACAAATGCAGCGTGAATTCCTTTCATTGATAAACAGGAATTAGCAGCTTTAGCAATGGAAGCGGTGTCATAAATTTTATCTTCACTAGCAATCGCATAGACAACACCATAATCGGCAGTCTTCAATTTGCTAACAATTGAGGTAATTTCAAGGTACTCTTCATAGTCATCCTTAAGGAGATCATCAGCAACACTATTATCAGCGCCATATTCTTTTAAGATTGTGGAAGCTTCGAATGTTCGAATACCAGTGTTCTTACTCTTAAAGAAGGAACTATCTAAGAAGATACCAGAGAGCATAATTGTTGCGTAAGTAGGATTGAGCTCAATACGAGGAGAAATAGAAGCGAATCTAATAAATTCAGTAATGAGTTCGGAAGCACTACTCGCGGCAGGATCAATATAGTTAAAGACAGGAGATTCGATATATTCTTCTGCTCTTCTATGATGGTCGATAACGACAATCATATTAGTTTTATCTAACACATCTGGCGCCATAACCATGCTTGGAATATGGACATCACAAACTACAACAAGAGTTTCACTCTTAATCAAGCCAAGAGCCTCTCTAGGAGTGACAGTTAAGTTTTCAAGTTCTTCACGGTTGAAACTGCTAGTTAAGGCTGCTCTAGTTTTAGATT
The DNA here is from genome assembly GCA_900314865.1 of uncultured Erysipelotrichaceae bacterium. Classification (GTDB taxonomy): domain Bacteria; phylum Bacillota_I; class Bacilli_A; order RFN20; family CAG-826; genus UBA2450. Next base: position 78,145 of record OMWW01000002.1, read on the forward strand.
CAGTGGCTTTTAAATCAACGATGAGTTTAGACTCAACGTTCATTCTTTCACAGATTGCTTTAACGCCTAAACAGCTTCCTAAAGCGTCCATGTCCATATTAGTGTGGCCCATGATTAAGACGTTAGAAGCATTCTTAATTAAATTAATTAAGGAGTCAGCAAGAACACGAATTTTAACTCTAGAACGTTTTTCTTGAGCTTCGGTTTTACCACCATAGAATTCCATTTCTTTTCCGTAAACAGAAACAACAACTTGGTCACCACCACGGCTCATCGCAATATCTAAAGCCGCACTAGCGAGTTCGTTAAGTTTAACGACATCAGGGAAGTCTCTAGCAATACCAATAGAAAGAGTTAATGGAATATTTTCACCAAAAGAAACGGATCTAACTTTATCAACAACCGAGAAATTATCCGCTCTCATTTTGGTGTAAGCATCATAGTTACATAACATTAAGTAAGTACTATCTTTAAATCTTCTAAGAAGAATGCCATATGTTTTAGCATAATCAAAGATTACATCTTTAGCTTTAGTGATGGTGTCGTTATAGTCATCATCACCTTTAATGACTTCTTCATAGTTATCAATAGATAAAATGCCAACAACAGGAGCTTGTTGTCTGGAATATGTATAAACAGATTCATAATCAGTTGTATCTTTAAAGATCCATAAGCCAGCGTCACTTAAGAACTTCACTTCATAGTTACGGTTATTGATAATAATTTTCTTAACAACCGTGCTATTACTCTTTTCTTTGAGCTCTCTTAATTCGGATTGCCATTCAAAAATATTGAGGTCAATGATATCAAGATGACGTTCTTTAAATAAATCATTGGTCCAAATGACCGTGTCATTATCATCAGTGACCGCTAGACCAATCATCGCGAAGTTATATGCTTCTTGAACGTCACTACCAATAACTTCAGCGGCTTTTAAGTCAGTTCTATGTCGATAAGAAGAAATCCTAGCGCTAGAAATAGCAACAAACAAAGTGTTGACCGCCACTAAAGAGGCCGCTCCTATACAAACATATTCAGGAATACAAATCTCTTGAGTGTGGAAGAAGTTATTAAAATAAAAGACGATAAAGGTAGCAATACCAAGTACTTCTAATATAACGATTGAAAAGCCTAAAGCTTTAGTGCGACTAATTTTCTTTTTCATAGTAAATCTATTATACATACTCACGCGTACATTGGGAAGAGAAAAACAGGTAATTCCTGTTTTGATTAGATGTAGTCTTTTATCTGTTACTTTTCTACAAAAATTAATATAAGAAGCATGCTGATTTTTTATATAATTAGAGGGTAATGAAAAAAGATGTTGTTATCTTAATACCTTCATATGAACCAGACGAATTATTCGTCGATATAATCAAGAATTTGATAGCTACTGGTTACCAAGTTTTAGTGGTTAACGATGGTTCTTCTGATGAATACGAAAAAGTGTTTGATCAAGTAAAAAAAGCGGTTTCTTATATCAAACAAACCCCAAATAATGGTAAAGGTGCAGCGTTAAAACTCGGATTTTCAAAAATTAAAGAATTCTTCCCTGACGCTAAATACGTGATTACTGCAGATGGAGATGGACAACACTCCTTAAAAGATATCAATCGTGTTTATGAAAAGCTCCAAGAAACGGACAAATTAGTTTTTGGGGTTCGTAAATTTAAAGGCGTCCCATTTAGAAGTAAATTTGGCAATGACTTAAGTAGATTCACTCGTTCACTATTAACCAAGCAATATATTGAAGATGATCAATGCGGTCTTAGAGGCTTCCCAGTTAGATATATTGATGAACTAGTCACTATCGCTGGTAATCGATATGAATATGAAATGAATCAAATCGTTTTATTCCAAATTAAACAATATGACATCATTCCTCTTCCAATTGAAACCATCTATTTAGAGAAGAACAGCAGAAGTCACTTTTCTCCTGTTATTGATACGATTAAAATTCAATCACGTATTTTATCTCACTCAATCATCGCGTTACTTTGTAACGTCTTACTCATTTTAGGTATTTATTTTGGAATTAAAAATGGTTACCACTCAGCGCTTGTGGTGTCGGTTTCTTATTTCGCCACGACTTTGATTTATCTAGCAGCGATAAGTGGCTTATATCCTTCTAAAGAACCATTTAGAAGAATGATCAAAGAATGTGGATATATGCTCATGAGGTTACTATTAACCTGGGTTATCATCTTTGCGTTTGTCGACAATTTAAAAATGCCGATTGAAGTGTTCGCACCTCTAGGTGTCTTCTTCTCGGCATTCATGAATTTTGTTGTATCCTTCTTTTTGAGAAAGAAATAATTATTTGGGCCAGACAAAAGTTGAATTCAAATCTTGTTCCCCATTATCGATTAAAAGATCTTGGCCAGACATGGATTTGTTTTTTATTAATAGGAAATACACCCACTCCGCAACTTCGTCTTCATTCATCCACTTTTTAAGTGGGGTAACTTCCATCACTTCTTTCCAAAGTTTAGGATCATCAGTTACAGGTTTATTTGATTCAGTCAACACTCCACCTAAAGATATTGAGTTACAAAGTACTCCTTGAGGCGCAACACGGATAGCGACATTTTTCATGTAACCGATAAGACCGCTTTTACTCGCTACATATTCTGGGAATTCTTGTCCACTTCTAGCAGAGGCTGAAGCATTAATCAACATCGCTTTCACATCTTTATCAAAGCCATATTTTTCAATCGTGTTTATAGTACCAACGAGGTTGTTATTTATATCATCACCGCTATTTTGTTTTCCCGCATTAGCAAAAACATAATTGAGTCCAGAAATTGTAGGAAGTTCGCTCTTTTTAGAAATGTCGGCTTTATAGTGATGATAATTAGGATCGTCAATAGAAGCATCTAAAATATCAATTCCAAATACTTCGAAACCTTCTTTTAAAAACTTAATGGCAGTTGCTTTGCCTATCCCTTTAGAGGTACCAGTAATTAAAATCTTCATAACGCTTCCTTTCTACTTAAATAAGCTTCACCAACATTTTCTTGTTTCCATTTTTTGCATACCCAATAGCCAAACGGAGAAAAGACAACTTCCATGAAAAGCTCTAAGGACGCTCCTATAAGGGAACACGTTAAGCATTGAACAAATGTCCAAGAGAAACCATCCCAGAAAATAGGGGCGAATAACATAAAGGTTAAAAGTGAAAACACTAAGTTATCAAAGAATTGACCAACAAAGGTAGAGACATAGGTTCTAGTGAAGAAGGCTAATTTACCATCAGGGTTCTTTTTGAATGATAAACCGATGATGAAATTAAGGAAGTTATTAAGTAACGCACTGCTGATAAAGGCAATCGTGCTACTTAAAAGGATGAACCATGTTCCTCCAAAGATACCATTAAAGGCACTATAGTCATAATTGGTTGGGATAACACTTACAACATAGAAGATTAAACAGCATAACAAGTTCACACATATCGCAAAGATTGATAACTTGTTTGCAGCTTTAAGTCCAAAGTGCTTAACTGTGATATCCATACACAAGAAAGAAAGCCACGATACTAAAATACCGCCATCGAGGGCGACATATTGATTCTGGTATATGGTTTTATTTGCTAAGAGGTTCATCGTCACTACTGAGATGACAAATAACGCTGTTACAGTAGAGGGAATCGCTCTAAAGAGTGATTTGGTGTCAATCCACCAATCACGTATGAATTTTTTCATAAAAAAATCTCCTTGGTTTTATTTTATATAGCGAAGGATTTAGAGGCCGAACTTCGCTCATCAAATTATATATGATTTTTAATTGGACACAATCAATTATTTTGACTTATCAAAAAGTTTAAGAAGAAATACTCCTGGAATAGTGCCAATGGAGTTAAAGAAAATAACAAAGGCAAGGTTAACAAATGTATAGCCATTAAAATGATTTCCAAATCCGAAATAGAACATATTAGCGATACAGTGTTGGAAACCAGCGTACACAAAAACAAATACGAATAAGACTAATAAAGAAATACCTATTGGTCTAAATCTATCTTTAGCGAATGCTTTAACCGCTAAATAGACACATAATCCACACAAGAATGATTTCACCATCATGGATAAATAATCGTTAAAAGTAATAAGTGAAGTTCTTGAAGCGCAAACACTATTAACGGTGGTCATAATCTCAGTGTTTTTAAAGATGACATAGCAAATTAAGCCTAAAGAAACCGCTCCAATTGCGTTTCCCACCAACATAATTGGTAAAGAAATATAGAAGCTGTTTTCTTGTTTCTTTTCAAACACTAAACCAATCTTTCCGGTGTATAAAGCAAGATAAAAAGTACAAACAAGGAATAAACCAATAGAGAAAAGAAGCGAGCCCAAGACTTTGCCAAGTTCTCCATCAACATAATGGATCATGAGGATATATAAAAATCCACCAAGTCCAATCGCTAAACCTGCTAAGATGCCTTTTAATAATACAAATAAATAATTAAGTTGTTTCATTTTCTTTGAAAAACATAGTAAAACAAAGGCCAGTTAGTTTTCAATAGAAGTTCAAAAAAAGAACACGCTTAGCGTATTCTTCATTGGTTTAATAATTCTTGGCTTGTCTTTCGAAATAGCTCTTTGGATGTTTACAAGTTGGACATACCTCAGGAGCTTCTTTACCGACGTGGATATGACCGCAATTACGACATTTCCAAATCACAACATCTTCGCTAACAAAGACTTTATCTTCTTTAACTCGTTTTAGTAAGGCTAAATATCTTTCTTCGTGTTCTTTTTCAATTTTAGCAACGAGTTCAAACTTTAGAGCGATTTCTAAAAATCCTTCTTCTCTAGCAACCTCAGCCATATGTTTGTACATATCTGTCCATTCAAAGTTTTCACCTTCCGCTGCATCTTTTAAATTAACTTCTGTAGTAGGAACAGCGCCACCATGGAGATATTTGAACCAAAGTTCAGCGTGTTCTTTTTCATTATCAGCGGTTTCTAAAAACAAGGCTGCAATTTGTTCATACCCTTCTTTTTTAGCTTTTGAAGCATAATAAGTATATTTGTTTCTTGCTTGACTTTCTCCAGCAAAAGCAATTTCCAAATTTTTTTCAGTTTTACTACCTTTTAATTCCATATGTCATTCTCCTTTATTATTATTTTAGCTGAGTTCTAGTGATATGAAAATTATTTGACTATATCATATTTATCTAATCTTTAATTTCTTTAAATATTCTTTGTGTTCTTCACTCACTCTATATGATTCTATCGCTTTTTGAATAGCCTTGTTATGAGTAAAGGAATCAAATGATTTATCTTTGATAGGTTTGACAAATGAATCGTAGTTCTTCGCTAACCCAGTAGCAAGATACCACGCGATCATCATCTTAACGTAGTAATCATCAAGTTTAACTTCTTTCACTTTATCGATGTGTTCTTCTTTGAAATCTTCATCAAGGTAATAATTCATTAAGCACTTAACAGCGTATCTGACTCGATATAGTTCATCACTCTTAAGCCACTTATATATTTCCTTAATTAATTTATCTTTATATTTATTCAAATGCTTATTGCAGATTGCGTCAGACACACTCCAATTAGTGACATAAGGAAGAAAAGAGTCGACTTCCTTAATGAATTCATCATAATCTTTAATGTTTGAGAGAATAAAAGCGTGTAATAAATTCTCTTCATGATAAACGTGTGGAAGAGAAGATAAAAATTCTTTTCTTTCTACTTCAGTTAACTCCTTCGCATACTTTTTTATTAAAGGAAGACGAACCCCGATAAATGTCGTTTCATCAACGTTAGGAATTAGAGGCAAAGTAAAATCACGATACTTTTGATCTTGCAGTGACAAAAGGTGTTTTTGAATGTCCGTCATAACTATGTTTTATTATAACTTATCCCCCCTACTTGCTTGAGCAAAAATCTTTATTGTTGACTTTAAATAATCATTTATACTAAAGTAATGATAGATAAAGTATCATTTTGAAAGTGAGACTATCATTTATGGGATTTAAGGACCTTAAGACAGCTTTTATTGTCGAAGTCGCAAATAGGCTCTTTTTACAACGCGGAATTCGTGATGTCACAATTAAAGACATCGCTAATGAAGCCGGAATTGGAGAAGCGACTATTTATCGTCATTTTTCTAAGAAGCAAAATATCGTTTTAGCTTCCGCTCTTTCTCTTAAGGAAAAAGTTTTCAAAGGCTATTTTGATTTATCTAAAGGGGTAACTGGTTTCGAAAAGTTATCCATCTTTTATAACTCTTACCTTACCATTTTTCGTCATTCACCTGAGTATTTTTATTTTATTAATGAATTTGATGCATACATGTGCATGGAAGAGAATATTTCTCTAGATGAATATGAAGAAGAAATCGACTCCTTCAAATCAGAATATTTAGAGGCATATGAAGCAGGTTTAAAAGATCACTCTGTTCGTAAGATTGATTCCATTAAAACTTTCTATTTCGCCACTACACATTCTCTACTTGAGCTTTGTAAGAAACTCGCGGTTACTCGTGCTCTTCTTAAACAAGATCAAAATTCTGAAAAAGAGAAAGAAATCGAATGTTTGATTGAAATCATTCTTGCTTCTATTAAACAAAATGAATCAAATTCCAAATAATTTCGAAAGGAAATTTTATTTATGAAGAAAAGACTTACTAAAAAACAGATGATCATCTTCTCCTTGGGACAACTAGGCTGGTCATTACTCGGTGGTATTATCTCCGCTTGGTTAGTTACTTATTTCTTACCAACCAAAGAAGATGTCCTTGTAAATGGAGCTACCCAATATCTTATCCCAGGTTTGGCTATTGGCGGCTTCTTAACCATCATTGGATTAATTACCGCTGCTAGCCGTATCTTTGACGCAGTTACTGATCCACTTATCGCTTCTTTATCCGATAGATCAAAGAATCCAAAAGGAAGAAGAATTCCATTTATGAAATTCGCCGCCATTCCATTCTCAGTTATTACTGTGTTAATGTTTGTGGTTGATTTCGGTGCTTATAATTCTTCCTTAGGTTGGCTTAACATCCTCTGGGTTTCCGTCATGATTGTTTTATTCTACTTATTCATGACAATGTACTGCACCCCATATAACGCTTTAATTTCCGAATTCGGTCAATGCCAAGAAGATAGAATGTTCATTTCTACCGCTATTTCATTCACCTACTTATTCGGTACTTTAATTGCTTACACTCCATTCGTCTTTGCACCATTACTCCGTGGTGGAGTTGGCTTTGCGTGGAGCTATCGTATTTGTTTCATCGTTTTAGCGGTTATCGCTTGTGTTGCAATGTTAATCCCAGCATTCGCGCTAAAAGAAACAGATTTCATCGATCCAAAACCATCGAGAGAAAATGTTTTCAAATCCTTAACTGCAACATTCAAAAACAAAGACTTCAGAGTCTTCTCTGGTAGTGACATCATGTACTGGGTTGGACTTACCATGTTCCAAACTGGTTTACCATATTTCGTCCGTGTGTCCATGGGCTTTGAACCAGGTATGGTTATGCTCTTCATGGGTGGTATGACTATCTTAGCTGCTGTCTTCTATCCATTTGTTACTGGAATGGTTAAGAAGTTTGGTAAAAAGAAACTCGTTATTGCAGGTTTCTTAGGCTTAGCAATATGCTATGGAATCGCCGCTATTTCTTCTATTCCTGGCGTTTTACCAGAAGAAGGAACAGGTGGATCCGGATTAAGCTGGGTCTTTGGTATCGCTATTATGATTGTTTCTGCTCTTCCAATGGCACTTCTTGGTATCATTCCTCAATCAATCGTTGCTGACGTTGCCGAAGCTGAAGCTAAGACAACAGGACAAAATAGAGAAGGTATGTTCTTCGCTGCTCGTACATTCGCGATGAAATTTGGACAATCCTTAGCAATGATCCTCTTCACTTCCTTAGCAGTTTCTATGGCCGCTAGCGGGGTTTCTGCTGATGAAGTTTATCCTTCTAAATCTGGCATGATCGTTGTTGCTGCTGTCGCGGTTGCCTTCTGTGTTTTAGGCGCTGTCATTCTCCTCTTCTTCAACGAGAAGAAAGTTATGAGAACCATTGCGAAAAAAGAAGACGAAGCCTTCTTAAAAGCCGCAGAAGAAAACGATAAAAAAGATAGAGAATAATAATGAATATTAGATATCTCAAAAAAGGTAAAGAATATTCTAATTTCGATACCTGTAAAGATTTCGAAATTGAAGTGACGAAGAAAAACGGAAAAAATTCTGTCACTTTAATCGCGAAGACTGATATCGAACTTATTGACGCAGTGGAACTACTTCCAATTCCTACCAATCTCCATGATTTATATTTCTTAAATGGATATCAATCTTGGACAGACACTAAGGAATTTAAACTTGCTGATCGTCTTCGTAACATCAAGAAATCTCCACATATCATCTCGCATATGTTTGCAATGCAAGCCTATGGAGATAACCACTTCTACCACTACTCGATTATAAAATCCCATGGTTATGATCTCTTTTATAGTAAGGGAGAACATGAATCATTCATCTTCAATGTTAACTTTGAAGTTGCTTACTTAATCATTGAAATCATCAAAAATAAAAGAACAACATTGAGATTAATCTCTGACTTAGAGGGCTGTAAGCTCAAAAAAGGTGAAAGCGTTCGTATCTTTGATTACTACTACTTCCCAGATTTCAAAGAAGGACTTGAATGTTTCTATAAACACGTCCCAATTGAAAAAAGAGAAAAAATCTTTGGTTACACCTCTTGGTATAACTACTATCAAAACATCAACGAAGAAATCATTCTTCGTGATTTAAAAGCCTTAGACAATAGATTCAATCTCTTCCAAATCGACGATGGATATGAATCGTTCGTGGGAGATTGGCTTGAAGTTGATAAGAAGAAATTCCCTAATGGCTTAGAACCAATCGTCAAAGAAATCCACTCTCGCGGATTTAAAGCAGGTATATGGCTTGCTCCATTTGTCGCAGAAACCAAATCTAAGTTATTTAAAGAACACAAAAATTGGATTGCTAAAGACGAACACGGAAAGATGATAATCGCTGGAGGAAACTGGTCTAAACACTACGTCCTAGACTTAACCAAAGAAGAAGTGAGGAACTATATCGAAAAATGTTTAAAACATTATATGGATATGGGTTTTGATTTCTTTAAACTCGACTTCCTCTACGCAGCGGGATTAAGAAACTTTAAAGGAACCGGTAGAACACGTTGCCAAGGTCAAAAACAAGCCTATGACTTCTTAAGAAATATTCTTAAAGACAAACTAGTGCTTGGCTGTGGAGCAAACCTCCTCAATTCCTGGGGTAGTTTCGATTATCTCCGTATTGGCCCAGACGTCTCTTTAACATTTGATGATGCCGCCTATATGAGAATGTTCCATAGAGAAAGACCATCCACAAAAGTGACTATTCAAAACACAATATATCGTTCAATATACGATCAAAGATTATTCGCTAACGACCCGGATGTCTTCTTATTAAGAGATGATAATATCGGACTAAGCTTTGAACAAAGAAAAGCCTTAACCACTATTAACGCTTTATTTGGCTCAGTACTAATGACTTCCGATAACATCGCTACTTATGATGACAAGAAGAAAAAGGTCCTTTCTGAAGCATTAGATTTATTCGAAAACGCAACAGAAAAGCACTATGTCAAGCGTAAACACTATATCGATATTGAATATCAACTAAAGGGAAAGAAACATTCCTTTACCTATAACACTAAGAAAGGAGTTATGAGTAATGTTAGATAAAAGTTCTGTAATATTTAATAACCCAATGGACAAAAAGACCGTTAAGGGTGCGAACAAATCCAAAAAGAAATACATCAAAAAATATGGTGATGATTCTAAAAAGGATTACAAGATTAGCTTTAAAGACATCGATACCTTAGACTATATCAAGGCTAGTAACATCGTCTTTGGAGAAAGTAATCAAAAATTTGAAGATAACGCTCTTATCGTTGGTAATATCCGTATGGGTTTTGGCCACTACCGCATTTCCATTGCTATGGCCTCTGCCGCTAGAGCGTTAGGTTTCAAACCATATTGGTTAGACTTAGCGTCTTTTGATGCGACTGGTTCAAAAATGATCCGTGAACAAAATGATATGTACTCATTAGCATCACGTATCTCTCAAAAATCAAAGCTCTTTAATAAACTTGTTTGGGAACCACTCAACTCCGAAGGATTTAAGAAGATTACCTATAACGCGAAAGATCAAAAAAATAGCGAGCTTCTCGTCCCTATCTTCAAAAACATCGATAAAGAAATCCCTTATATCGCCACTCACGTGTGGCCAAGCCAAGCCGCGATTCATGCGGGTATGAAGAATGTTGTTAACGCCATTCCTGATAACTGGCCAATGGGATTACACCTTTCTGAAGGCGCAATCCATACTGTTCAAACTCCATTTGCTTACTTTGGTTATAAGACCTTAAATGGTTTTGCTAAAAAACCACTCAACGGTATCCCTGAAAGTGATTTAAAAATGGTTGGTTGCTACATTGACCACGAATTACTTGTTAACCTTGAAGAAGATAACAAACTTCGTAAAGAAAGAATCGCTAATGGTAAACCACTCAGAATCCTTATGACAGTAGGAGGAGCGGGAGCAGGATTTGATATGTTCCTCGCTATGGTAAAACACTTAATCCCATACGTCAAAGAAAACAAAGTCGCTCTCTTCATCAACTTTGGTGACCATCTTGATGTTTATGAAAAACTTTGTAAGAAAATTAGCGGTATTAAAACCACCAATTACTTCAATCAATATGGGGAATTGAAAGAATTCGTTAAAAATATTAGACATGGCGAAGCTACTGGAATCTACGCGATTTATAACAAAGACATCTTTGAAGCTGTATATTCCACTAACTTATTAATGCCTGTCACTGACTTATTAGTCACAAAACCAAGCGAATTAGCGTATTACCCAATTCCAAAGCTCTTCATGAGACATATTGGTGGTCATGAAGTATATGGAGGAATTAACGGAAGAGAATATGGTGATTCTATTCCAGAATGTCCTACTAAAAAAGAAATCAATGCGATGTTAGATAAGATTATCTCTGACAAAGAATTAATCCCACACATCTGTGATCGTATCGATTATTTAAAGAAAGTTGGTCATTATGATGGAGCGTACGAATGTGTTAAACTCGCCGCTCACATGAAATAATTTGACATTTACATCATCAAAAAGGTGGCTCGTCCACTTTTTTGTAGTCCGAAACTTTTTTCTAGGATTAATCATTAAAATGTCTTTTTAAGATAGTAAAATATTTTAGATGAGGTATAATAAAAACTACATATCGGCAAACCCGGAGTAATCCGGCGACGCAAAGCTAAAGGGTCCAGTGAAAATTGGATAGCCAGTTGCACTTATAACAAAACCATTTTTGTGCACGTTTGCGGTTTTTTGTCGGTATTAATTACCGATTTTTTTATGGAACAAGTAAAGAAAAAAAGAAAATTTAAGTTCCCTCTTTGGGCTAAAACACTTATCGTGCTTCTATTAAGCGTTACTGCTGTAAGCGTGGTTGCGGTTGTTTATTCATCTCGTTATTTGAAAAAAACAACCATGCAAAGTTATGTTGATAAATCCGTTCATCTCGCAGATACATTAGGTGTTTATCTTAACTATGACGAAGTACTTGCAGTTAGAGATAAGACAAAAGAAATCTATGAAACCGTTGTTCCTGCTGATGCATTTGTGTCAAATGATAGTTGGGGCGAAGATATTTGGTTAACATATCTCCACTACTTTGATGAAGTGGTCAATATGGTGGAATACCAAAACATCTTAAAAGATATCGAAGCTTTCCATAAAGTTAATGAGGCTAAATATACATATGTTGCTTATGTTGATTGGACTAACGAAAGATTAATCTACCTCATTGATGATTCTCCTCTAGGAGAAGAAGATCCTGATGTTCCTGACGCTCCGATCATAGATGGAGAAAGATGCTTACCAGGTACTTTCGATGATTTTACCGAGCAAGATAAAACTATATATTCACATATAGCAGAAGGTTTCTATTCTGAAGTCACTAATATGGAACAATACGGTTACCTTGTCAGTGTTGGTCGTCCAGTCTTCAAAAAAGGAGAAGGAATTGATAAAAACGATAAGAACAACGTTGAATTCTTTACTCTTGTAGACTTATCAATGGATGCGATTATTGCCGAACAATCAAGAAGTGTTCAAACTTTAGCGTGGATTCTTGTTATTTTAGGTGTTGCCGCGGTTATCGTTGGTTATTTTTTGGTCGTCCTATTCATTCTTAGACCAGTTAGAAAATTAACCAAAGCCGCGAATGAATACACAGAAGGTTCTGGAGAAGAGTTAGATAAATTCGCAAAAGTGAAGATTCGTACAAGAGACGAGATTGAGGACTTGTCCAATTCTATGAAGAAAATGGAAGGTGATATTAATAAATATATTGCGGATTTATTATCAACCTCCAGTAAACTAGAAGGCGCAAAACGTAAAGCGGATGAAATGAAATCTCTCGCTGATAAAGATGCCTTGACTGGTATAGCCAATAAACGTGCCTATTTTGAAACTGAAGAAAGATTGAACAAAGAAATCAAACAAGGAAAAGCAAGATTCGCTATTTCGATGATTGACTTGAACGATCTAAAACTCACTAATGATACATTAGGCCATGAAAAAGGTGATGAGCTCATCATCGGATTAAGTAACATTATCAGAGAAACATTCACCTCCTCTAGCTTATATCGTATTGGTGGAGATGAATTCGCTGTTATATCTGAAAACGGAGACTTAAAAGACATTGATGTTCTTCAAAAGAAATTCGTTGATGCAATTAATAAATCTATCAAAGCGAAAGACGTTGATGGAATGGGTGTTTCCGCTGCTATAGGTTTTGCAATCTTTGATCCTAAGATTGACAACAACGTTGAAGATACATTCAAACGTGCAGACAAAAAGATGTACGAAAACAAAAAGATGATGAAGGGAAGTAACTAATACTTCCTTTTATTTTAAAAGTCGCCCTTTCGGACGACTTATTTTATTTATCAATATTTTTCTTTCTTGAACGCTTATTCTCATACATCAAGTGATCAGCGTGAATAAGAACATCATTAGCGGTTCGATCGATTTCGTGATCATATGTAGCAACACCAACAGAAACTTTGATTTGTTCCCAAGGCTCCTTAGATAACGCACATATGTCTTTACTCTTTTCAAGGAAGATCTTCTTCAATTTTTCTCTATTCTTATAATCTTCACCTTGAAGAATAATCGCGAATTCGTCGCCTCCTAAACGATAAATAATACTATTTTGGAAAACACGTGTCATAAGAACGCTTGAGTTCTTTAAATAGACATTGCCTTTATCGTGTCCATATTTATCATTAATATCTTTGAGATTGTCACAGTCAAACATCGCAATTGCAAACTCAATTGGTTTATCTGATTTATCGATGGTTTCTTGTAATTCCAATAACGCTTCATCAAAAGCAGATTTGTTTTTAGTTGATGTTAATGCATCGGCGTAGGCCATAGAGTTAAGATCATCAATATAATCGCCTAGATGAGAAACAAGTTTATTTGTCGCTGCGGTAAGCTCACCAATCTCATCGTTACCGCGATAATTGAGTTCAAAACTGTAATTACCATCATTAATCTTTTCGGCGGCCTCGGTTAATTCTTTAAGTGGTTTAGTAATTTTTCTAGTATAAAGAATCGTTACTAGTATAGTTAAACCAATTAAAAATAAAGACACAGAGGCGATAATAATAACAGTGTTTATCCAAGTTTCATTGACTTCTTTTAAAGGAACAGCAACAACGATGTTCATATCATTACTAAGTCTTAGCCAATAACCATGTTTTTTCACACCACCAAAGGTGTATTCGATATGATGTTTTTCGCTTTTAATGCTGTTATAAAATTCTTCTGGGATACTTGGCCTTTCACTTGGGTCCATGCCTAAAATATCAAGGTGAGGATGATAAATGATTGAGCCATCTTTATTATCAACAATGAAGGCAAAACCAGTTTTATGGACAACGATGTCTTTAATTTGCTCACCCAAGGTGCTGTAATTGATTTCAATTCCTACTACACCAATAAAGGTCTCGTTTTCTCCAGATTTTCTATATACAGGAGCGTTATATGATATAACGGTTACTTGTTCAAGACTATCAGTGTCATATGGTGTTAACCACACCGGTGCTTTGGTTTCTTTAGGAATCCAAAACCATGGACATTTATTTTTGCTATCAGAAATATCGGTGACTGGAGTATCGACAAAACCTTTTCCATCTAAATCTGTGTACCAGAATCCTTTTTCGTTAGTAACATCAGTTATATCTGGATCCATACGGTAATAGAAAGTTAACACTCCATTAGTGTGAGTAGCAGCTTCTAAAAAGATGTTTCTTGCTTGATAGACATGATCAGCAAACTTAGTATTAAATTCGCTATCGTCAATTGCATCAAGATTATCATCAATCAATCTCGAAACAGTTTTCACTGATTGCTCAACACTCTTAAAATAATAGTTAAGATTGCTTTTACCAGTTTCACATAACAAGTAAAGAGCCTGTTCAGAACTCTTGTGGCCCGAGCTAGCAATCGAAATCGAACCAATTGATGAGGTGATGAGAATTGAAACTGAGACCGCAATAGCGTTAAGAACCGCAATTCTAATCCTCAATGTTTTTCTTCTTTTTGCTGCCATGTTTGATATTATACTACAAAATGACCCCCTCTATTAGAGAAATCTAATAAAGTACTGATGATATCGATGTTTTTTAACACTACGCTCGCTTTTTCATAGATAAGACTCTAGTGTTTGTATGTCGAATTTGTTTTTAGAATATGAGCGTATTAGATTTGAACGAATTATTCAATTATTATAATATTGAATTAACGAGGAATTATACCTATGAAGATAGCGTTCTTTGACACCAAAAACTATGACATAGAATCTTTTGATTCTTATATTAAAGAAAGAAATATTGAAGTTAAGTATTTCGAGCCAAAGTTGAATATTGACACTGTTGAACTCGCAAAGGGATTTGATGGGGTTTGTGTCTTTGTTAATGATTATTTAAATAAAGACGTAATCAATCGTTTATATGAATTGGGTATCAAAGCCATATTCCTAAGATGTGCTGGTTTTAATAATGTTGATTTAACCGCAGCGTTTGGAAAGATTCATGTCTACCGTGTTCCTGCTTATTCTCCTTACGCAGTAGCAGAACACGCAATGGCCTTATATCTCACTAGTAATAGAAGAATCCATAAAGCCTATAACCGTGTTAAAGAATATAACTTTTCTCTTTCTGGATTAGCAGGGAATGACTTATACGGCAAGACCGTTGGTGTCATTGGAACCGGTAAGATAGGAAGAATCTTCATCAATATCTGTCGTGGTTTTGGAATGAAAGTTATCGCCTATGACTTATTCCCGATCAAAGATAGTGATATTGAATATGTCTCTTTAGAAGAGTTATTTAAACAAAGTGATATTATCTCACTTCACTGCCCATTAACTCCAGAAACCACTCATATTATTAATAAAGATAGCATTGCCTTAATGAAGAAAGGTGTAGCAATCATTAATACCTCTAGAGGTGGCTTAATCAATTCTGAAGATTTGCTTCAAGGAATTAAAGATAGAAAAATTGGCACTGTTTGTTTAGATGTCTATGAGGAAGAAAGTGATGTCTTCTTTGAAGATAAATCTGGTCATATTATGAATGATGAAACATTACTTCAACTCATCGCAATGCCTAATGTGATTATCACCTCACATCAAGCCTTCTTAACTAAAGAAGCCTTAAATAACATCGCTGACACCACAACAAGAAATATAGTGGACTTCTTTAGTGATAAACTACTTAGTGATACAGAAGTTTGTTACCACTGTGGTAACCAAGCAAACTGCAAACGCGAAAGAAAAGCAAAGTGTTTCTAAATATGAAAACCGCTATTGTCTATTATTCAAAACATCATAACAATACAAAAAAGATTTTAGATGTTCTTAAGAAAGAGTATCCTTCACTTGATTTATTTGACGTCACTTCAAAAGAAGATATTGATTTATCTACCTACGATAGAATCGGATTGGCCTCAGGCATTTACTTCAGTTCCTACGCAAAACAGGTGCTTTCTTTCGCGTTAAATAATCTTCCTGAGGGTAAAGATGTATTTTTCATTTACACTCATGGAGCTCCTATTGGTGGCTTTACTAGAAGTATCAAAAAGATAGTTAAAAAGAAAAAGTGTAAGGTAATAGGTAAGTTCCACTGCCGTGGATATGATACCTATGTTTTTAAACGCTTTGGTGGAATAGCAAAAGGAAGACCAAATAGCAAAGACATTGCCAATGCTATAAAATTTTACAAATCTTTGTAGCAAAAAAGTCGCCCATCTTGGACGACTTATTTTTTATAACAATCTTCAGATCAGATGGTCAAATTTTCTTCAATTAGTTTGTTTATTAAATTTCTAGATTTGTCTAAAGAGTAGCCTTCTTCACCAGTAAGTCTTGCTGCAAAGGCTTCTAGCACTAGTTGCTGAGCCTGTAGCTCTTGTTCTCTCTTTTCAAAAGAGGAAATATCCATAACTACTAATTCACTTTTTCCGTTTTTAGTTATGTAAATAGGTTTCCCGCTTCCTTTGCATTTTTTAACAGCTTCTTCGTATTTTAACTGGATACCATCAGATGTTGTGATTCTCATACAAAACCCCTTTAAATAAATTTAGTAGATTTTTTAATGTTTTACAATTTGTCTCAAAAAAACATTTTATCAATGTCTCAGCGACAATTAAGCGAAGTAAAAAACATTACTGTATAGTTTTTCATACTACTTTATGAAATTTGATAAATCTTAGAGGTACAGATTATGAAGAAAAACGCAATCTTAAATGCGCTTAATCTAAATTAGTTAAATGAAATAAAATCCGAAATTTAGATTCGAACTTTTTTAAACTTAACGATACAAAATTTATAAACACTGCAACAAAACTAGAAAGGATCGGCCAAACCGATCTTTTCTAATTATCTCCGTAGTGTGACCACATTGAATGAACAACAATTGTGTTAATATCTTCGTGAACTTTGTAAACGAGCCTATGTTGAAGATTAATTCTTCTAGAATAATAGCCTTGTAAATCGCCAACAAGTTTTTCATAACTTGGTGGGTTTTGAAAAGGGTTTTTAGCGATAAGGTTTAATAATTTCTTTACTTTATCTTCCAATCCAGCGCTTTTAAGTAGTTTTTTATCTTTCTCAGCGTTTTTAGTGAATTTAATAATCCACATAACTACCACTCTTCATTTGGATTATAAGTAGACATTTTAGAAATATCTTCTTTTTCGCCTTCTTTAATCTTTTCAACAAGACCTTTCTGAGAAACTAAATAAATAGTTTCCAACATAGCGTTGTATTCAGCTTCAGAGATAATAACTGCGTTTCCATTTTTTGTGTTCACAGTGATGGAGTCATTAAACTCAATGACGTTATCAATAGAACTAAAGAGATTTTTTCTCAAAACAGAAATATTTGTAACTGCCATAAGCTTTTCCTCCTGATTTCATTATACATAATTTATGTACGTAATCAAGTACAATTGTTCTCTTTTATGTACATATAATTATCCAGTGGAGGACGTCAACTTAGCTAGTTTTACTATGGCTTCTTAACTATCTCGTACCAATTAACCTAAATGGTTCAGGCTTAGGTTTAGTGTAAATATATTCAATGAACATCAAAAAAGCGCCGGATTTATTCCGGCGTTTCTTTCTTTTTGGGTTTAAAACTCTATTAATTGAATTGAGAGTTATAGATTTCGCTATATAGACCACCAAGTTTCATTAAGGAATCATGGGTTCCGGTTTCAACGATGTTACCATCTTTCATGACAAAGATGAGATCAGCGTTTTTAATGGTGGAAAGTCTATGAGCAATAACAAAGCTTGTTCTTCCTTTGGTCAAGGAGTCCATTGCTTTTTGAATCAAGATTTCGGTTCTAGTATCAACGTTACTAGTCGCTTCATCTAAGATAAGCATTGGAGCGTTTTCAGTCATCGCTCTTGCAATAGTCACTAATTGTTTTTGACCAGCGGATAAGGCACTTTCTTTTTGAATAATGGTGTCTAATCCTTGTGGTAAGGTCTCAACATAGTGGGCTAAGTTAGTCTCTTCAAGAATTTCTTTGAGTCGATTTTCATCAACGTTCTTCAAGTTATAGACAATGTTTTCTCTTAATGAACCATTGATAACCCAAGTTTCTTGTAAGATCATTCCGAAGACGTCACGGAGTTCCGCTCTCGACATCTCTTTGATTGATTTACCATCCACTAAGATATCACCACTAGTGAGTTCATAGAATCTCATTAATAAGTTCACTAATGTGGTTTTACCAGCGCCGGTAGGACCAATAATTGCCACTTTCATACCAGGTTGAATCTTACCAGAGAAGTGTTTGATGGTAAGTTTACTTGGATCATAACCAAAGCACACATCTTTGAATTCAACTTCACCACGGATATGAGAGTGATCAAGTAAGACTGGTTTATAACTATCATCATCAAGTTCTGGTTGTTCTAAGAGGTTGAAGACACGGTTACAAGCAGCGGTACCAAGTTGAATGGTTGAGCTGGCTTGGCCGATTTGCGCGAGTGGTTCTTGGAACAAGGAAACATAGATAATAAATCCAGTAATAATACCGATATCGGAAATTTTGCCATTGGCGAATAATAAACCACCAGTAATCAAAACTGCCGCGTAAGTTAAGTAAGAAACAAAGGACATTGCAGGTTCAATTAATCCACCGATAGCTTGAGATTTGTATAAAACTGAACCAAGGACATTGTTCTTTTCTTTGAATTCTTCAATCTTCATATTTTCAGCATTGAAGGCTTTAATAACGAGTTGTCCAGAATAGTTCTCTTCAACCGCAGCGTTAACATCACCAAGGACCTGTTGAGTCTTATCAAATAATGGTAAGGCTTTCTTAAAGGTCAATAAGATGATAACTAACATAATTGGTAAGGAGCAAAGGACCACAAACGCCATTTGCCAGCAAGCGATGAACATGGCGATTAAAACACCAATTAACATGACGCCAGATTGAACTAACATACTGACTGAGTTTTGTAAGGATGTTGATAAGGTATCAACGTCGTTAGTCATAACAGAGAGGATGTCACCGGTTTGAGTGGTGTCAAAGAAGTTAAGTGGCATCTTGTTGATTTTTTGAGAAATATCTCTTCTTAAATCCTTAGAGAATTTTTGAATAATAGTGTTAAGGATAAAGGCAGAAGCAAATCCACCGATGAAGGATATAGCAATATAAATAATTAATATAGTTGCGTAATGGAGAACGCCATCTAAATTAACATAGAAACGTCCATCAAATATCGCAGCAGGATTTGGAACTAATTGGTTAGTTAAATTACGGACTGTTCCTGGAGTCAAAATTGTGAATACTACGGAAGTAATAAGTAAGATGATAGAAATAGCAAAAGGAATGTAGTATTTACGGAAAGCTTTTACGAGGCTGCCAAGTTTATTTTTTTCTTTACGAGCAGCTTTTAATTTTTCACTCATAATCCTAATTCCTCCTTACTTAATTGAGATAACGCAATTTCTTGGTAAACTGGGCAATTTCTCACTAAATCATAGTGTTTGCCAATACCAACCATCTTGCCGTGATCTAAAACGACGATTTGGTCTGCGTCCATAATCGTACCAACACGTTGAGCAATAATAACACGGGTGGTGTTTGGAAGTTTTTCAGCAATACGACCTCTGACAACTTTATCAGTCTTATAGTCAAGAGCAGAGAAAGAATCATCAAAGATTAAGATTTCTGGTTTGGTAGCTACTGCTCTAGCGATACATAATCTTTGTTTTTGTCCACCAGAGAAGTTCATACCACCTTGAGCGACTTCAGAATCATAGCCATTACGTTTATTCATGACGAAGCCGTCCGCATCGGCGATTTCGGCTGCCCATCTGACATCTGCTAAAGTCATATCTGGATTCTTAAAGGCGATATTGTCTTTGATAATACCTTTAAAGAGGAAGCCTCTTTGTGGAGCGTAACCAATACGATCTCTTAAATCTTTTTGAAGAACGTCTTTAACGTTAACCCCATCCACTAAAACTTCTCCACTTGTGGCGTCTGCCATACGTGGAATCATATTAATAATTGTGGTTTTACCACTACCAGTTGCACCGATAAAGGCAATGGTCTCGCCTTGTTTCACTTTAAAGGAAATATTAGAGACCGCTTCTTTTTCACTGCCAGGATAAGCAAAACCAACGTTTTTAAATTCAATTGTACCTTTTTCTTTGAATTCCACTGGATGATCGGTATCTAAAATTGAGACATCGTGGTCGATAACTTCTTGAATACGTTTCGCACAGACAGAAGCTCTTGGCCAGATAACGATAAGAGTGATAATAAGAATGAAGGACATAACGATTTGGCTAGCAAGCATAACGAAGGCATTAGTAGAACTAAAGGCCGCGGCTGCAGGTGCTACTTCCATACCGTTAATTGTATAAGCACTAACCCATAAGATACATAGTGTTAAGCCCATCATAACCATCATTACGAATGGTGTGAAGAATGCTAAAACACGACCTGTAAAGATTTGCACTTTTGTAAATTGAGCGTTAACTTCTTCAAATTTACCTTCTTGGTATTTCTCGGCATTGAACGCTCTAACGACTCTAACACCAGTTAAGTTTTCTCTTGAAGAGATGTTGAGGTAATCAGTTAATTTTTGAACAATCTTATATTTTGGTGTCACCATCATTAATAGAATGGCAACAACCGCCACTAATAAGAAAACCCAAATAGCGGTAACAATGGTTAATGAAGAATTAGCCTTTTGCACCAAAAGAACGATTGACCACACCAAAGTAATTGGAGCGACAAACGCTGTCTTTAAGAATGTTAACCAAGCAAGGTGAACATTTTGGATATCGTTAGTGGTTCTAGTAATTAAGGACTCTGTTGAAAAAGAAGCGAAATCAGAAAGAGCAAATTCATTAGCTCTCTCATAGAGCTTCTCTCTTAAAGAAGTGACTGTACTACTAGCTGCCGCACTAGCGACAAAACGAATAATAACTTCGACTACTGCCATACATACTGCACAAATAACCATGTATAAGCCATAACGCCAAATCGCATCGACGTTTTGCTCACCCACTGATTTTGTAAGCAGTTCGATGTTCTGAACAATCGTCATCATGAAGAAAACCTGGCCAAAGGTCAAAATAAAAATCACTACGACCGCGATCCAGTTCTTTGCCTTCATGTTTTTGAAAAGTAACTTGAACATAACTTCTCCTTTTTAAAAAAATGTAGGTATTATTTTAGAAGAAAGAAAGATTATTCATAATCTCTTTTATTCTTCTACAAACTAAAAAAATTATATAGAGATATAAGGTGTTTTTCAATTTAATAAATTACAAAAACAAAAAGTCGTCCTCAAGGACGAGTTATTAAACGCGCACAAATTCTTTGTATATCATACAAAATCTAAGAAAATGCCTCCTCAAAGGAAAGGACAAACAATATGTTTCGATTAGTGCAACAAAAAACCGAGTTCGACTCGGTAATTTTTTTAATTAATTTTCAAGATTTTTGTTCACTGTGATTTTGTTGCAGTACTTGCATCTATACCATGCGTCTGACACTTTTTCCATACAGTGTCTATTGAGACATTCTGGACATTGCATATTGTCAATTTCATACCATTCTTTTGATTTACCACATCCACCATTAATAGCGGATAGTTGCTCGTCGGTGAGTTCAACACCTTCATCTTTGGCAAGTTTAAATAGTTCTTCTTGACCATTACACGCTTTGACTTTTGCGATTTGTTCTTCAGTTAAACCTTTTAATAATTCTTGTTTCATATTCAAAGTTCTCCGTTATTAATTGTATGTTACCATAGTGGTTGCCACAGAAGTGCCACACAAAAAAGCCGCCCGCTAGGACGACTTAATATGCATTCAATTTTAAGAATGAAAATAATTAGATATTAAACACATCTCCTGGAGAAACGATTGCTAATACAGGTTCATTTCTTAAACCGTGTTCAGTAATGAATATTAAAGCGCATCTTTTGTGATCTTTGTTATAGCCAATAAAATATTGTTTGGCGTCAAAAGCAAAGGTGTCTCTCGCCAAGAAAAGATAATATAAATCTTTACTGTTATTAATATCGAACTTATCTTTAAAATCTTCAATAATGTATGTTTTATCTTCGTCGTATTCTTCGTTAGCTAGAATGGAGAATATTGTTCGCATAGAAACAACATACCTTACACATCCTTTGTCATCAAAGATTGGAACATTGGTGATGTGATGATGATCCATAAAACGCATAGCGTGTGATACATCAGTGTCAGGCGATAGTGTTTTAATATTATCTTTTTTAATTCCTACATCGTACGCTTTTACAACCAATTTATTTATTATTTCTTCTAGTGTTTCTAGTACATAATCAGCGACGTGAAAAGGAAAATCACCATTAACTTTTGGGGTGTG
This sequence comes from uncultured Erysipelotrichaceae bacterium, assembly GCA_900314865.1. GTDB lineage: Bacteria > Bacillota_I > Bacilli_A > RFN20 > CAG-826 > UBA2450. The sequence continues at coordinate 100,676 of OMWW01000002.1, forward strand.
TGTCAAACAATTACGGATATGTCTTAAAGCATTGAATTCGACAAAGTGTTGTTTTTTGATCATCTCAAAGCGATGAGGATCATTTTCTTCGATATATTCAAATGTCTTATACTCATCTAGGAATTTTTGCGTTATTTCAGCGTTATATGTAGCCATAAATCAACATATCCCTTCTATAAATAAATTTTAATCTTTTTTTAAAAGAAAAGCGCACAAATTCTTCTACAACATAAACTTTAAAGGCCAAGTAATTCATCAAAAAAAGCCGCCACTGTGGGCGACTTAATTTGTACAACTAGACATCGTCTAGCTATTTTGCATTTTATTGTTCGAGCTGAGGAATTTCAACTTTGTAGTGAACCACTAACCTTTTGACCTTAAAGAAGTTAACGTTACTAATATTATCAGGAATACTGATTTTGATTTCGTCTTTTGTAAAGCTATCGATATAGAATTTAGAAATCTTTTCGTTGTCAGTATCATCGATATTTAATTTGGTATGGGCAAAATTGCCACCAGTAATTGAAAGATCATCTCTTGCGCCCACTTCACTCATATCGAGCACTAATTCAATGCAGCTAACTTTATCAGGATCGAAGTCTTTGACATCAACCTTATCTTGGTTGCCTTTTCCGTCCGCTTTATAGTATTTACTATAATTTTTGTTTAAGCGTAAATAAGGAGTTAGGGCAGATGTGCCTCTAGCGTGTTGATGCCATAAATCATCTTCATCATAGCTTTGAGTTTCACAATGGCCTTTTCCACTAATGGTGTCAACATAACTTTCGAGATCATAATATGCGCCATCATAAGATTTAACGAATGTATCAGTTTCTTCTTCACGCCACACCATATTATCAAGCCATTTTTCTTGATAGCATAGTCTAACACCTTGTCTAAAAGTTTCACTTGGTGCTTCGATAAATTCTGCAACAAACTTATAAACACCGTCTTGTTCAGTTACGAACGTGTAATCAGCATCGGTGCTAATGATTTGTTCGCTGCCATTTAAATGCCATCCCTTAAAGAGACAGAAATTATCATTTTGATAATTATAGAATGGGTAAGCATGAATTGTGACAGAAGTTCCATTAGCGACAACTTTATAGCCTTTATTATTCGCTACCGCATTATCGATAGCAACATTGCCTTTTGAGGAATCAGAACTCGTTACACTGACATAGGTTTTCGTGCTTTCGCAACTAAAATAATATTTAACAGAATCGATTACCCATGTATTGCCACTATAGAAATAGTCTTTGTTACCAATATAATAATAAGCACTACCTTCTCTATCAAAACCACTACCTGTGTTTATAACATAAGTGTAATCATATTCTTTTACAGAATGAATACTACTTGTAGCATTTGTCAGAGTGTCCTTATCTAAATTAGCCATATCAGGATCGGCAAGATAATAGACATATAATGCATAGTAATACCCTAAACTTGTGCCACTCAGATAATGGCCAGTGATATCCATTCTTGTGACACCTCTAAGTGGGGTTTCGTTGATTAAATAATCATTAGCGCTTGTCATTTCTAGAGCAACACCCTCTTTAGTGGAAGGAGCTGATTTCGTTTTAAAAACTATATCATTGCCAAGACCAGTTTTAAACGTACCTCTATACACATCTCCATCTTGCACAAAGTTAGATTTATTTGATGCGTCGATAGTTAATGTGTAATCATTCTCTGCACGAGTTCGAAGACTAATAAAGTCATTAGTACTCATAAAAGTAGCAATACCAATACATATTGATAAAGTTACTGTAGTAATAGTAGTAAGAGTGAATAAATCTTTCTTTTTCATATTATTTACCTCACACATATTATACGCGTGCTGTGTCACAAAAGTGTCACAAAAAAGGACGCCACTGTGGGCGACTTAATTTTTATTGATTTAGCCTAAATTTAGAGCCTTACCATATGTGTCGAATGATTCCTGTGAAAGGAGAGAAAGTATGAAAAATGATCAAGTGTTAGTAGATCTTAATTTGTGTTTTGTGTTTTGATTAATTAATTATTTGTGAGTAAGTTATCTATGTCAATTGTTGAATAGAGATTTTTCGCGCTAGAAAAATGCGTTTTTATTATTTCTTTTCTCATTTTTTTACACTGAATCATACTAAATAAATAATTCCTTGAATTACGAAGTTAAAAGTTATATAACTTTAGATACTTTGTTTAGGAGAGTGAATACTATGAAAATTAGAAATATCATTGCTACTTCGTTATTAGGGCTCATATCTATTGCTGGATTATCTTCTTTATTAATCAATAAGACTAATAAACCAGTTATCGCTAAAGCAGAAGATGAAGTAACCATGAAAAGAACCTATGTCGGAATTGATCGAGATGGAAAAATGGAGAACGCTGATCAATATTTAAATGCTGAAGGAGTTAAGGCGGTTGTTTGGTGTTTTACTGGAGATTTTAGTCTTACTGAATCAAACGGAGAATTATTTGATATCACTGTGATTGGTCCTCGACTTGGAATTACTGAATTACCAGTTAATCTTCCAAAAAGTAGAATCTTTAGAACTCCTATTTCCACTCCAGCAGGAATTACATCTCTAAAAGATGTCACTATTTATAATATGTCTAAAGAAGATATTATTAGATATGACTCTCCAAACACTATTACAGTAGGCGATTGGGATTATGCTACTTATACCCTCGGCATGAGAGATGAAAAATTTAAATTTATGCCATCAGGCACTACTGTTACTTTAGATCTCACTGAATGCGATATCAATTGGTTAGATGCTTACGCGACACATTATTTTGTAAGCTATTGTTATTTTGATTACATGTTTAGCTATACATCTATTTTTGTGAAAATGGAATTTGACACTACATTAAATAAATTAGTCGCAACTACCACTCAAGATATTTGGTGTACAGGTATTATCTTTACTAGAAACGATCCAAATGGAACTCCATATAGCTGGGAGTCAAAATGGAATCAAACCACTAATCAAGATGATGTAGAAAGTTCATGCAACTTCAAAATGTTAGAAGGCAAATTTGGAGATAATTATAACTGTGCCTCAGTAGATGATATTGAACGTACTGAAATATACGCACAAAAGATATTAGATAAATTTACTTGTACCGGAGAAACTAGAAGCTTCTCTAACGATGATTGGGTTTATTTCTTCTTTGATTTACAATATGAATCTTATTCATTTAAAGATTTGCTTAAAACCTCAGTGGCTAAAGAAAGTTCTACTTATCTTAGAGAAGTAGCCTTATATAGATATGACTATGTAGTTTTCTATAAAGATTATGGCTTATATGATTATATGGATAGAGGTAGCTCTCCAAATAAAGCCTTCTCAGCAAAGAACACATCCACTAGTGGCGTCTTAAATGATTTGAGCTCTGATAGCACTCCAATATTAATTGTTGTTGCCGCTACTGCTACTTTATCATTAACCGCTTTACTTATTATCAAAAAGAAAAAAAGTAGATAATACAAATTAGAAATAAAACGCGCGGACATCCGTGCGTTTTTTTATTGCAATAGATATCCACCAGACAGTCCGGTGATTTTTCATAGTCGGGCAGATATTAGCCCTCTTTGATACACATTTCTCTATTTAAATAGTCACTATACCAAGATACTTCTTCGTATTCCAAAGTGCAATTCCAAAGTGCAATTACTCAATTTTGCCCTTTGGGATAAAGTGTTTTTGTTATAAAAAGCCGCCCATTATAGACGACTTAATTTACATTGATTTACAGTTTTGTATAAAATCACTTTTCGTATTATGCCGCACTTTCATCCCTTCGCGAGCCCCTGAAATGTACAAAAAAGATCTACCCTTCGATAGATCCTTTAATGTAATTAATCTTGGTAGTGTTTTATCGCATCATAGATGGTCTTTTCTTTTGATTCATGACCATATTTATCGACGTCTAATTTATTTCTCACTTCGTGGGTCAAAGAGCACGGTCCTCCAATGCATCCAGTAAGACATCCCATACCTTCAATGAAGTTAAAGTCAACAGTGCCAGTTTTAGCTTTCATAAGTGCTAAACGACAATTATCTAAACCATCAACTGAGATTGGTTTAACTTCAAATGAACTTCCTTGTTCTTTAAGAGCTTCTTTAACTGCATCGGTAAGTCCGCCGCTACGAGCGAAGATTCTGCCATAGTATGAAGCATTATCTAGTGGCGATTCTTCTAAAGAAGCAAAATCAATTTCTTTAGCATCGATCATCGCTTGAAGTTCTTCAAATGTTAAAGCAACATCAACATATGGAGCGACTCTTTCATCTTTGATTTCTTGTTTCTTAGAAATACATGGTCCAATAAACATAATCTTACAATTTGGATTATGCTCTTTGATCCATTTCGCAATGGTTGCCATAGGCGATAAATTATGAGAAATCTTATCTGCTAAAGTTGGGAAATATTTCTTAATGAAAGTTACGAATGTTGGACAGCAACTAGAAGTTAAGAATCCTTTTTCTTCGAGTTCTTTAGCCTCAGCGTAGCTAACCATATCTGCTCCTAAAGCAGCTTCAATTACACTTCGATAGCCAAGTTTTTGAATAGCGGTCACAACTTGTCCTAAGGTAACACCTTTAAATTGTGATGAGATTGAAGGAGCGACAATCGCATAGACCGGATATTTATTTGAATAATCAGAATCTTTCAAAATATCGATTGCATCTTTGATGAAACTTTTATCCATGATTGCACCAAATGGGCATTGATAGACGCAAGCTCCACATTGGACACACTTTTCATCATCGATTTTGGCAGAGTGATCGTCATTTGTAGAAATAGCTTTAACCTTACAAGCTTGTTCACATGGTCTAAGATAGTTTTGAATCGCGTTATATTGACATGCTTTCGCACACATTCCGCAGTTGATACATTTAGTTTTATCGATGATTGCAGTTCTATTTACTTCGTCAAATCTAATCGCATCTTTACGACAAGCTTTTTGACAACGATGGGCAATGCAACCGCGACATCTATTCGTGACTTCATATCCACCTAAAGGACATTCATCACAAGCAATCTTGACGACTTCAACAATATTTTTAATATTCTTATTGCCGCCTAAAGCTAATTTCATTCTTTCTAAAACGATAGCTCTTTCTTTATAAATACAGCATCTCATCGTGGATTTTGGTCCCGGTGATATTCTTAAAGGAATCTCGTTATATTCTTCTAAAAGAGTATCATTAAATAATCCTCTAGCGATTTCTTTGAGAATCTTATACTTGAGTTCTTGAACACTTGTATCAAATCTTGTATCCATAGTATCTGCTCCTTAAAAGTAAGTTACTTTGACGTTTTTACCCATCAATTTTAGCTTTTTAGCTAATTTGTCAATTAAATGCATTTTGGTCGTAAAGTTGATGCCGGTATCTTCTCCTTGATGAGCGTTGTTAATCGCGCAGCCTACAAAGAAATTAATATCGGTAGCTTGTTCAAATAAACATTTAGCAATTTGACTCGCTCCATCGATCTTATAAAACCAGGTGACGAACAAGTCGTTTTGTTTTAAATAGTTATCAGCATATTCTAAAACTTTATTAATCGTAATGATCCCTTCGGTAACTAAATCAACTCCTTCGATTGAAGCAGTTGGAGGTACTTCTTTATCTAAATATTCAGTTTGTAAAACCAAAGGTTGATTTAAATATCTAGAAACGAGATTACCAGTTGTTCCTCCTGAGACGATATGAATACCTTCTTTAGCAAAAAATAATGAAAGTATTTCTTCATCATCCTCTTTGTTAGTTGGAGGACCAATTAATAAATTAACTTGTTGTCTTTCTCTGATTCTTACCACTGCGACAGTGGTGTCATCACCTGGTCGGCCATTATATAGTTCATTACATTGACTTGCTAATAGAGTGGCTAACGCCTTAGAAGAATAGTCATTTCTATAGAAAATAGACATAAACTCTTTAATCTGAGGCATATCCCATCCAAAATTCAATGTTTCACCCACTCCTGCATATTTAACACCATCGCTCATTAAGATAAATGTGTCATATAATGAGGCTTCAATTTTCGCATGATAAATAGTCTTACCATCGATAACCATTGATGAATAAGATAAATCCATTACTTTGCCATTGCGAATCATAAATGGTTCGGGATTATCAAAGTTATAAATATCAACATATTTGTTGTCTTGAATTTTGATGATAGTGAAAGTTGAATAAGCAACTTTTCTCACTTTACATACTGGCAATGTATTAGCGATACATCTAATGCATTCCTTGATGGAAATATCTCCTGCAATCATTGAGGAAAGCATCTTGCTAGTGAGAGTGGATAAAATATTGGCTTTCACTCCACTACCAAGACCATCCGCCAAAACCAAAATCTTTGTTGATTCATCTTTAGAAGTGACTTCTACATGGTCACCACAAAGCTCTTCACCAAAATGATTAAAGGAAAGATATCCAATTTCCGTCATGTAACGATTATTTATCATCTTTAATTGTGTCCTTTAATGAAGTTAAGGCGACCTTTGTCTCCGCGGTAGTCTCACCTAAAAGTGAAGCGATTTCTTGTACCGCTCTCATATTCTTTTCGACAACTTTATCGGTGATTTCGAGAGATTTTCTCACAACCTCTTCATGTTTTTGTCTACTGAGTTCTTCGTTAGTAATGTCTTTCATAATTGAAAGAAGAACATGGAATTTTTCATCATAGACAATCGTATTTTCAATGTATTTGTTATATTCACTTAAATATGATTTGCGGCGGAAAACCATCTCCCCACCTAAGGCGTTACAGAAAACGGTAGGATCTAAAATTGAGGAAACGTTTTTATGAATAACAATACTTGGCTTTTCAATATTGATGATACGGCACATCGTTTTGTTTAATGATTGAATATTGAGTGATTCATCGAGCACTAAAATGCCATTTGGTGAATTGCTGACTATGTTATCAGAGAACGATTCTGCTTTTTCCATCAAATAGGGAAGGCACATTTCTAAAGCGGCCTTGCCTTGAATGATGGCAATAGCTTTTTCTCGACATGTATCATATCCACAAGAACCACAGTTAAGAATCTTTGATTTTTCGGTCTTACCCATCTCGATGAGTTTGGCTTCGATTTCTTCTTCACTTGGTGTGGCTTCTTTAGCACCGATTGAATAATAGTTTTTAGAAATATCTTTGTAACCAATCTTACCTTCAGTGAAATCTAGATCACCTGCACTCTTATTGATATCAATGTAGCTAGCGATAACGCTCTTTTCTTTATTGGAAACTGGGCCATTGATGCAGCTACCTTCACAGCTGGACATTTCGATGAAACATTTATGAATCTTACCAGCTAAGATATCTTCAATGACTCGACGTGAATTCTCAACTCCATCGACTGCTAAATATTGATAATCTTTGTTGGAGCATTCCATCGTACGAAGAATGCCACCAGTGGTTGGGAATAGGCGGGCTTTACTTTCTTTCTTTTTCCAATCATATTTGACTTCCTTAAGGGTGATATTCTCACTCTTGAGCCAGTCTTCTAATTCTTTAAAAGTTAAGGCTACATCAATGATATCAAAATTTAAATCTGCTTCATTCTTTTTAGCGATACATGGTCCAACAAAGACAACCTTTGCTTCTGGATCACGGCTTTTAATATCTTTTCCATGCGCGAGCATAGGCGAAAGAATATTTGCCAAATATTTTCGAGCTTCTGGATAATGCTTTTGAATTAGTAAATTGATTGAATGACAGCAAGAAGAGATGATAACGTCTCGATCCTTTTCTTGAAGCATTTCATCGTAGGCTTTTTTAACGATGGTCGCGCCAATCGCGGTTTCTTCAACTGCATAGAAGCCTAATTTCTTTAAAGCATTTACAATCTCATCCATTGAAGTGTATGAGAAATAGCTGATGAAGCTTGGAGCTAAAGAAACATATACTTTCTTATTGTTCTTGAAAAGATTCTTAACAACATCAACATCATTACGAATCACTTTAACTTCTTGAGGACACACTAAAAAGCAACGTCCACATAAAATACAACTATCTTGAATAATCTGAGCTTTATTTGAGGCGAAAGAAATCGATTTAATCGGGCAGTGACGAATGCATTTATAACAGTTCTTACAGTTTGTTGTTTTACTTTGTAAACAGTATTCCATAGTTAGCCCTCAACACGAGAAAGAACATATTTTTCAAAGACATCATCAAAATTCTTTGGAGTGACACCAGTGATGATTTCATCATCAACTTGAATAGATACACCAGCGATACCGCACTTGCCTAAACAGAAAGTACCTTTTAAAACAACTTTGTCTTCGAGTTTTTCTTTAGCAAGTCTCGCTTTGAATAATTCGATGATTTCATAGCTTCCTTTTAAGTGGCATGAAGAGCCAACACATACAAGAACTGTCATATTACACCTCAAGATTTTGTAACAAAATCAATATATCAATAGTCTACTAAAAATATCGATTATCTTCCATAACAAATATTGAACATTAGAAAACAAAAAATCGTCAATATAATGACGATTTAATGTTAAAAGGGGGCTTATTCGCCAACCGGTTTCAAAGCCCCCATTAAATCTTATTGATTAATATGTTAACAATCCCAAGTTACAGTTATGCTGTCAAGAAATAAAGCGCAATATCCGCCACCAGAAACAACCGCTGTACTAAAAATTTTAATTTCGAATAAAGCATATCTAATCACATGATTTTGATCTGGCTTTGTCCATGTATGAGTGTAGTGATGATCATTTATGACAGTGTTGCTGGAAAATTCCCCTTGTTGATAGAGTTCGTCTTCACTAATAGGATTATTTATACATTTATTAACATCATAATCTTCGCCAAAAAACCTAACTGTCGCACTATAACTGGTACTATTTTGATTGTCAGCGCCTGGAAGCAAATGGAACGAGAATGAGAATGATTGCAAGTTATTGACACCAACTGCAAACGTAGTTTTTAAGTCATGGGAGTTGTCATTGACTGGATAATCGGTCCAATAGAAACAATCGTTTTGAACACCAAATCCATGTTGATTACCCCAGGTTACGGTATTTGTTCTTGCAGAAATTGCACTACGATTCACGGTAGGAGCAATAGTTTTTTCGTCGTCTATGTCGCTGCTCCAATAGGTATTTCCCACACCCTGATCAAATGTAAAACTCTTTTCGCTTGCTAACACTTTATTGAATGAAGGTAATACTTTACCTGTTTGAGTTGTAATGATTGTCAATGCTGTTAATGTTGCTGCCGTTATAGACGCTAATAATAATCCTTTATTTTTCATATTTTCGCACCCTCAAAATGCTTATAGATATTATCATTTTTGTGTAACAAAAGCACCACAAAACTAAAAATCGCTGAAAATATTTGATAGTGTCTATAAATATTAATATATTGACTAAATTTTGCTTTCCCCGAAAAGAGCCTCCGCCAACTGTCTCACTGATACAGAGAATTAATAATCCAGTTCTTAATAAACTCTTTTTCTTCTTCGGTGTGCATATAGTGTTCCGCACCTTGTTTTATCGTTAATTTAGAGTTTGGGTGTTTAGCAAGAAAATCAGCGATGTTTTCAATATAAATAACATTGTCTCTTTCTCCATATAGAATTTCGGTTGGAACTGTCCAATTATCAGGATGATTTTCTAAGCTTTTGTAAAAGTTGTAAGAAATCGATGTCTTATCATCTATTTTAATCACTCTTTCTTGTTTGAGTGTTTCTAGGTATATGTCTTTTGACATCATAATTCCAATAATTAATTGATGCATGTCTGCAACTGGAGAAATAAAGAATGCTTGTTTGATGTTGAAATTGCTTAAATATTCATAAGCATAAAAAGCACCAATGGAGTTAGCAATTACTATGATCTCTTTATAATTCTTTGTGATTTTTTCAAACTCGTTTATTATCGTGTCTTTTAATTCCCAAGGATTCCCATCTTCATAATCGAGCCCAACAACATCATATTCATCTTTTAAATAAGAGTAGTCTTTGGCTTCTTCAGCAGATCCATATAACCCATGAATATACACCGCTACTTTCTTAGTTTTTCTTTGCTCCATTCTCCAATCGTCTAATTGTTTATCAATCCTTTCAACTTCAAAAAGTTCATTAGCGTCTAACATGTATGTTCTTAAAAGAAGAAGAATCTTCTCATAAGTCATATCAGCGTCGCCTTTCTCAATATGAGAAATAACTGATTTCCCAGAGTACCCTAAAGATTCCGCCAATTCATCTTGAGTTAGTTTTCTTTTTTTTCGAAATTGTTTGATTTTTGGTCCAATAGTTTCTTTAGACATATGTATATTCACTTTTCATGAGAATTTGCTATAATAAATTTGCAAGAACGGAAGCCCATTGAACTACTGCTGCAAATCAAGTGTTAAATGGCTTCTTTTTTATTTGAAGATTAAGATCAGCAAACAAAGCAACAAGCAGAGAACTATTAGAGAAATCACTTTCTTTAAAGGTTCCATGGCATTACCCCCCTTTCTATATTTCTATAGTTCAAGAGGCGTATCCGTTCCGAGTTTTAATGACTTTTCTTTGTCTTAATTATCATATCAAAAAAGTTGTTAATTTTACAACTGATATATAAAAGGATTTATATAGAAAAAGCCGCCCTTCATGGACGACTTATTGTCAAATGCATTGAATAGTTTTTCGAAAAAAGAAAGAGCTGTATATTTAACAGCCCAATTAGTAATTGAATTATATTACTCAACAAATCTACCAGCGAAGTCGACCAATCCTAATGATTCGTGATATCTATTGTAGACCCAGTCATATCTCGCCATTCTATCAAGAGAGGTTTCTTCGGGTGTAACGTCGTCGTCATTTTCAACTCCATCAGTACGTTTGAAGTACTCTTTGACATCAGCACCAGGAATTGAATTATATGTGGTTATTGTATATTCCCAAGAATCTTTAAGTTCGTTTTTGTTGGTGTCGCTTCCTTTACTACTATCATGACAAACAGAATAATCATTCCATTGAGCACTATTAGCGCACCATTTAGCAATACGGGTGAAAGCTTCATACTTACCAAAAGAAGCATCGTTGTTTTCATTTTCATCTTTTGATTCTTGAATTGTAACTCTATTAACACCAGAACTGTTAACAGTAACGTTAATAGTTTTATTTAAGATGTTGGACAATGTCTCATCAGCTTGTCCACCTTTGGAACGGTAAACAACGACATTTGTCCAATAATTACTATCTGTATAGCCACTTGGAACTGCTACTTCCAAAACATATTTATCATTTGGAACAATTTGCTCAAGGTGAGCCCAAGCTTTTTCTTCGTTATTGTTGAAGAAACACGCCCATGTTTCTGTGTTTTTTTGCACGCCTGCATCTTCATATGTGTACCACCAATTTTTGACATTGATGAGGTTTACATAAAATGCATTACCTGCTATAGCAGCGCCTTCATGAATAGTAATTGTGTTATCCACTCTTGTATAAGCTTTTGCTTGATATGCTAGTTTTAATTCGATATTACCATTTGTTGTAGCGGCCAAACCAATAACCACGCCACAGGATAATATAGAAGTGATACCAGCGATTAATAAACTCTTTTTCATAGTTTTACAATTTCCTTTCTTAGTTTTTCATATACATTCAGTGAATGTAGAATCACCAAGGAAAAATGTTACGCTTACGTACGCGAGTTGTCAAACAAAAAAGCCGCCCTTTGAAGGGTGTCCATTTCCTAATGTCTAGGATTTGGGGCACCTTTCAGACAGACCGCCCAGACATCACAAAAAAAGGGGCTGTTAAGAAACCTAAAAGGTGATTAAGCCCCTTTTAGTTTGCGCTTAAGACTTAACAGATAAACTGTTAAGAAACCTTTTTCTTCTTTCGGTGTTCTAATCTCAGCGACTCATTAATATCTTTTTTGCGTATCTTTTTCTTGAAAGTTTTTGCGTCAACAATTGGCAGTTCCTCATCTTTTAAATCAGATGGAGCGATCCAATATTCAAATTTTGCTTTTCCATCATAGAACGTGAATAATTTTCTAAGGAGATGACCGATTAGAATTAGACAAATTTCAACATGCACCTTGTCTAATCCTCTTCTTCTGAAACGATCATATTGCATATCTTGTTTAACTATACCAAATACACCTTCGACCTGAGAGCTTCTATTAACTCTCATCTCTATTCCTTTGGCGGTTAATAGGTTTTCTCTTGCGACCGTTTTTCCTTTCCAAAATTCATATGAAACATCAAAACACCTAAATATCGCTTTTTTATCTTTAACGCCTTCTTTACAGACTTTTTGATATTTACACCTTTTACAATTTGCGATCACATATAAATATCCATGGCTCTTAGGATGGCGACCATTATACTCTGAATATTTTGTAGCGGTTTTGCCGTTTAAACAAACAAGTTCCTCCTTATCATTAAATGAATATAAATCTATTGCGTTCCCTTTTCTTAATTGTTCCCAATCTTGAAATTTAACATAGTTGCCAATATTGTTTACAATCATGTAGACATAGTTTTTCCATGAACCATATCCTGCATCGGCACATAAGTTTTTGGGATAAAATCCATAATCTATATGAAATTGTTCAACAGTTGGTATAAAAGCGTAAAAATCTGTTCTTTCTTGCCCGACGTAATAAGTCAAAGCAATTCCTTTAGAAACAATAATTTGTATATTGTATGCGGCATGCATATTGCTCCCTACTCCGGAATAAAAGTCTTCTTTTAATGTCATCGCGGTTGCATCCTTATCGGTTTTAAAATAGGAATTCCTATTTAGGCCACATATCTCTTCTTTTTCTTCATATTCAAGTAACTTAAGAAGATATTTTTCAAGTTGCTTATAATCCTTTTTGCCGTCTTTATTTAAAGTGAAATCACCTAATTTTGTAATATATTCAGCAACTTCAATTGACTTCAAAAGTTCGATTTTGTTAATAGTGAAATACTTATTCAAAAGTGCTTTGATATTCTCATCTAACTTTTTATGAAATGTCGTGGGTTTCCAAACAAACTTATACTTATTTGCATTAGCCTCAATCTTGGTTCCATCAAGAAAACAATCATCAACGTTTATTCCTGTTTCTTTAATGAATTGAGAGACTAAAAGCGAATATATTTTATGATGAAACTTAACAAATAAATTGTTAAGAAACTCTCCAATCTTTGCATATGAGGGATTTTCGTTATCCATTAAATACATAAATCTAACATCATATGTAAAACTATCTTCAATTTTCCTTAATGTTCCTGGATGTTTAGAAAAAGCATATATGGAAGCAGCAAATAAATTGTAATAGTTATATGGAGGTCTTCCTCCTTTGGAATAATCTTTATAACATTCTCGATGTATCAATTCTCCAACTCCAGAATTTTCAAGAAAAACTAAAAACTTATTCAATTTTTCTTCTTCCTTCTTGTTAAGTTGGTAGGAAGAAAACAAAAAAATTGTTTTATGGTAAAATAAGGCATATCAATACCTCCCTCGACAAGAGATATTGTAACAAAAGAGGCGATTTCTTACGATTTCACCTCTTTTTTGTAAACTAAAAGGGGCCTAGTCACCTTTTAGGTTTCTTAACAGCCCCTTAATTTACATTGATCTTAGCCTTAATTCAGGCCTTGTCATATGTATCGACTAATTGTCGTGCTAGGAGAGTGACTTTTGTCTCATTGAAGAGAACGGGCTTCGTCCTGCGACAACATATTCAATTAGTCAGCAACGTATGGGAGAAGAGCCATGAATCTTGCGTTTTTAATCGCAACAGCTAATTCTCTTTGATGCTTTGCACATGTACCAGTGGTTCTACGTGGAGAAATCTTTCCATTAGAAGCAATAAACATTTTTAATGTTTCAACATCTTTATAGTCGATGTGGGTAATGTTATTTTTCTTGAAGTAACAGACCTTCTTGTGTGGTCTAACTTTCTTAAATGCCATTTTTTAAATCTTCCTTTCTAGAATGGGAGATCGTCATCAGTGAGCTCAATGCCCTCTAAGTTTTTATTATCTTCGTTTACGACTTGGTTCATATCATCATAAGGTGGGATGTCCATTTCTTCGTTTGGAACTTCCTCTCTTCTTTCTAAGAATTGAACTGAGTCACAAATGATTTCAATAACGCTTCCTTTGGAACCATCTTGTCTAATAAAACTTCTTTGGTTTAGACGACCTTCGACTCCTACTAATAAACCTTTTCTGGCGTATTTTGAGACTGTGTCCGCTCCTTGGGCAAATACTGTACAAGGAATAAAACTTGTACCTTTAGAGCCATCAGGATTCTTCATTCTGTTATCAACTGCTACAGTGAAGGAACAAACAGAATTGCCAGAGTTGGTTCTTCTTAATTCTGGATCACGGGTTAATCTACCGACCAAAACTACACGATTAATCATAAATGATTACCTCCTATTTGTGTTCTACAACAATTAAATGACGTAAGACACTTTGGTTATGACGGACCTTACGATTGAATTCACTAATCGCTTGGTTGCCCATGGTAACCTTGAGTACAACATAGTAGCCTTTGGTTTGATCCTTGATAGGATATGCGAGTTCACGTAATCCCATGGATTCATCAGTCTTTTCAACTTTGCCACCGTTATCGTGAATGATACCGGCAAGCTTGTCCATGACTGCTTTACGTGTTTCTTCGTCTAAATCGGCTTTCAAAATGTACATAATTTCGTAATTGCGCATTTCTTTTACCTCCTCTTTGGTCTAATGGCTGTTATCATAGTAACAGCAGAGTTCGCTAAGTTTTTAGCAATATGTATTATACATATCGACCATAATGTTGTAAAGAAGTACTTACGTCTATATTTCAAGTAGATAATGGCGAACTACTTGTTAGCAATTTACGAGGCTTATAAAAATAACCCTCACAAATATATAAGGGGCGTTTTTCATTTTTTTTGGTAAAAATTTTTGTTTTTTGTTCTGTAAAAGAAAAAAGACCATAAGGTCTTAATTTTCTAAATTTTTCACTCTTATATCTGTACTTGAAGCGAGTTGAATTCCGCTATTTCTACAAGCGAGAATGATTTTTTCACCTAAGTCATTATAAACTGGCCAGTAATCATCGAAGCTAGTCCAGCATCGCATACGCATTTGAATTGCGAAACTATCAAGTTGATTAACAAAGACATCAATGACTTCATCTTTAAGCACTCTTTCGTCTTCAGTTAAAACTTTGAGTAATGCTTCCTTAGCAACAGCGAGATCACTATGATAATCGATACCGAAATCGTAATCGATTCTTCTTTTTCCTAAACGAGAATAGTTAGTGATAACTGCACTAGTCATGTTCTTGTTTGGAATAGTAACAACTTGACCTTGTGGAGTAATGAGATGTGTGAAGAAAAGATGGATATTTTTTACAGTACCTTCACAACTTCCAAAGGCATTAGTGACTTTGATATATTCTCCAGCCAAAATGTTTTTTTGGTGAAGAATGAGAACACCAGAGAATAAAGATCCTATAAGATCTTGTAACGCTAAACCGAGAGCGACCGCAATAGCACTTGTAATACCAGCAATCGCACTTAAGTCAATCTTTAAGATGCTACAAATTATAAAGGCTGAAGCAATCCATAATGCACTCTTAATAACAGTGATGATGAAATATTTCGCAGAGATGTCGATATCAGGTCCACGCTTCTTTAAGCCCATTGCCTTTCTTAATATCCAACCAACCAATCTGATTACAAAATAAGAAACAAAGACAAACAAAACCGCGAAAACGATACGTGTTAAGTAAGAAATACCTGCTCCATCAGGGGTAAGGAAAAAGTTTCCAACTCTAGTCCAGAAATCAGTCCATCCATTTAAAGTAAGAATTTGACCACCATTAACTGCCATATTTAGTATTATAACAAAAGCAAAGAAGATATCTAATTGTAAATTGTTTGCACTATAATTATTAATGAGGTTTAACTAAATGAATGTAACAAAGTTAGGTTTAAGAAAATGGCTTTCTTTTATCTTGGCAGGTCTCATTGGTCAACTTGCATGGGCCATTGAAAACAATTATCTGAATGTTTTCGTTTTTGATTGTACAGGTGATACAAGATTTATTACCTATATGACCGCTTTTAGTGCGGTAGCCGCTACTATAACAACTCTATTTATGGGAGCGCTAAGCGATCGATTAGGCAAAAGGAAACTATTTGTTTCATCCGGATATATTATTTGGGGTATTTCAATCATCCTATTTGCGTTTTTAGATCCACGAAAACCATATAGCTTTGTTGCCCATTCCGCTTTAGCAAGTGGAACAATGATTGTTGTCATGGACTGTGTCATGACTTTCTTTGGTAGCACAGCAAATGACGCTGCATTTAACGCTTTTGTTACCGATAATACAAACTCTTCTAATAGAGGAAAGGTTGAAAGTGTTCTTTCTATTCTTCCACTTGTGGCAATGATAGCGGTCGTCCTACTTCAAGGGATTTTAGTAGGTGATAGAACGAAAGTTGCAGAATGTAATTGGATGCCATTCTTTGCAATCTTTGGTGGTATAACTACCGCTAGTGGTATTGCCCTTATCTTTATCCTTCCTAAAGATGTTAAAGCACCTAATAGAGAAGAACCATATTTAAGAAACATTGTTCATGGTTTTAGACCTAGTGTTATTAAAAGTAGACCCAAATTATATTTAGCTTTGTTATCATTCATGATTTTCAGCATTGCCATTCAAATATTCATGCCTTATTTCATGGTTTATATAAATATCAATAAATTTGAATTAGTATCCACGGCTGGTCCAATTTTAGGAGCAGCATGTGTTTTAACAGTTTTATTTGGATTCTTCATGGATAGAATTGGTAAATATAAGCTTGCTTATTCCGCGATTGCGGCATCTGTTATTGGTGGATTGTTGCTCTTCTTCTTTAAAGACCAAGTTGGAGTCATTATTGGCGGTATCGTTTTAATGACTGGATACTTAGTCGCTACAGCAGTATTAGGTGCAAAAATTAGAGACTACACTCCTGAAAATGAAACAGGATTATTTCAAGGTGTCAGAATGGTGTTTGTAGTTATGATACCGATGGTAACTGGCCCATTTATTGGACAAGGTGTATCAAATATTAACCCAGTAATTGGTTTAAATGATTATCAAGAATTGGTGGTTCTTCCAAATGAATATATTTTCTTATTTGCAGCGATTGCAATAGTCTTTGCGGTTATACCACTATTATTCTTAATGAAGAAAGAAAAAGAAGATGGAAAAGTTACCGCTGAGTGAATATCCTAGACCTCAACTATATCGTGATTCATATAAATCACTTAATGGTTATTGGGATTATAAAATAAGTAAAGATAGCGAACTTCCTACAAGTTATGATGGAAAAATACTTGTTCCTTTTTCTCCTGAAAGTCCATTGAGTGGAGTTAATCATATTCTTCAACCAGATGAATATCTTTTCTATCATTTAGAATTTTCTCTAAGTGATTTTGTAGTCCTAGATAAACTACTTCTTCACTTTTTGGCGGTAGATCAAATCGCAGAAGTATATATTAATGGTCATTTTCTAGGAAAACATATAGGTGGATTCTTACCATTTAGTTTCGATATTAGGCCATATATTAACGCTGATAAGAACGACCTAGTGGTTAAGGTAATCGATTTAACTGATACAAGTTATCATTCAAGAGGAAAACAAAAACTTGAACATGGAGGAATATGGTACACTCCTCAAAGTGGTATATATTTCCCTGCTTTTCTAGAAAGCGTATCTTTTGACTATATTGAAAGTATCAAAATAACTCCTGATATCGATAAGAAAGAAGTTGTTTTAAATATTAAAAGCTCCTCCAAGATTGCTAATATACATATTTTTGGAATGGATCGTCCAATAGACACAAATAAAGATATCCATTTAAAAGTAAAAGATATACATTTATGGTCACCTGAAGATCCTTATTTATATTTCTTTAAAGTGTGGACTGATAATGATGAAGTTAGTTCATATTTCGCAATGCGTAAATTCTCCTTGGTTGTTGATGACAAAGGAATTATTAGATTGGGTTTAAATAACAAACCTTATTTTATGAAAGGCGTATTAGACCAAGGTTATTATAAAGATGGACTCCTTACCCCACCTAGTTATGAAAACTATATTAACGATATTAAATTAATAAAAGCACTAGGCTTTAACACGGTTAGAAAACATATCAAGATCGAAATCCCAAGATGGTATTTTGAATGTGATAAAGAAGGCCTAATTGTCTGGCAAGACTTTGTAAATGGAGGAGAAGAATATAAATTTTCCACCATTGCTTTCCCTTTAATCACAAATAGACATAAAAACGACCGTAATTATCAAAGGTTTAGTAGGTTAGTTATAGATGGTAGAAAAGAATCTCTAGATGAGTATAAAGAAACAATAAAATATTTGTATAATGTACCATCAATTGGACTATGGACAATCTTTAACGAAGGGTGGGGACAATTTGACTCAAAAGACATTTATAATGAACTAATTGGACTTGATCCAACAAGACTATATGACCACGCATCAGGATGGCATGATCAAGGAATAAGTGATGTAAAATCATATCACGTCTATTTTAAGCATTTTAAGCTAAAAAATACGTCAAAAGTCGGTCAAAGAGCAGTAGTTTTATCAGAATTTGGTGGTTTTGTTTATCCAATCGATGGCCATAAAATAGAAGGAAAAAAGACTTATCGAAGCTATAAAACATTAAGGTCATGGTTCAAGAAATTTATTTCCACTATAAATAAAGATGTTATAGCAAATATACCTAATGGATTGAGCGCAATGATATACACTCAACTATCAGATGTAGAAGAAGAATTAAATGGCTTTATAACATATGATAGAGAAGTTATTAAATTAGAAACAAAAGAGGTTAAAAAAATACTTGATAAAGTTCATTATTAAAACAAATTAAAACTGACACTTTCGAATGATTGTGTCAGTTTTTGTTTTATAGTTGTTTGATAATTTTTGGTCCGTCTTCTCTTATGAAGATTTCCTTAACATTGTCTTTTCCGTATTTCTTACTTAGAGCGGTTAATACTGTTTTAAGGTTTTTGGTTGGAACGAAGGCAATAACACTACCAGCAAATCCGCCACCATTAATTTTACATGCACCTTCTTTATTGGTGGCTTCCATGATTAAATCGCAAGCTTCAAGTGGACTACCTTCATATTTTTTGTCTACCATCATGTTCTTTAAGTTTATAGTTGAACTAATTCTTGATTCGTTAATTTGTTTTAAGAAAGAGACTTCATCATTTTCTTTTAAAGCCTTAATAGCAAGCTCGACTCTCTCATTTTCAGTATAGAAATGCTTGGCTCTTAAATATTCATTCTCTGGTAAAAGATGTTTAACTTCTTCTAATTTAGCTAGTGTCGCATCAGCAAGGAAATGAACTCTCATTTGGTTTGCTGCAGCGTACATATCGACGGGAATTGATGAATATAAATCGCTTAAGGATGAGTGGTCACCACCAGTATTCACTAATACGAAATGTAAATCGGTAAATGGATATTCGACTTGTTCAACAACAGGGTTATCAATATTCTTGAAATCAATCTTAACAATGCCGCCATAAGCAACACCAATTTGATCTAACAATCCACTCTTCTTGCCAAAGTATTCATTTTCAGCAAATTGACCGGCTTTACAAAGAGTAAGTTTATCAATTTTTCCATCGTTATAAAGAATGTTAAAAATGAAACCGACTAATAATTCAAAAGCGGCAGAACTTGAAACACCAGCACCTTTAAAAATAGTAGAGGTTGTATAAGCATTAAACCCACCAATCTTATAACCGTGTGAAGATAAATACTTTGCAACACCTCTAATTAATCCGGCAGAGGTTTCTTTTTCGTTTGGTTGAATGGATAAGTCATTAAGTTCAACTTCATCGGCTTGGAAGCCTAAAGATT
This sequence comes from uncultured Erysipelotrichaceae bacterium, assembly GCA_900314865.1. Classification (GTDB taxonomy): domain Bacteria; phylum Bacillota_I; class Bacilli_A; order RFN20; family CAG-826; genus UBA2450. The sequence goes on from OMWW01000002.1 coordinate 120,591, forward strand.
TAAGATTAACCAAGTTATTTTTGTTTGGTTTAATGGTAGCAACAATTTGTAAATCACACGCACTAGCGATACATAAACCATGGTTATGATCAGTGTGGTTTCCTAAAATTTCAAAGCGGCCACCACAGCTAACAACCAAATCGGGTTTTTCTTCATGATATACTTCGTGTAAGTGTATTAAATTCTTAAGATCTAAATCATTCATAATTCTTTATTCCTACAATAAATAAAGCAAATTCGATTTTACTTCATTAATTTTTTGCCATCAGAAAAGGCTTGTCCAACTTTCTCTTTGACAACATAATAACCGTGATTGAATGGATCATACGCAATGATGTTAAGTTTTGAAACATCAACCTTACCATTCTCATCCAAATATTTTTCATCAACAGTTAAACGAATGATATCGGCGATAACACCATAATCTTCTGGATTAATTTCACTAGCGCGACATTCCATACAAATAGCAAAGTCATCTAAAATAGGAGCGTCAATAATATCAGATTTATGAGCTTTTAAGCCTGTTCTTTCAAACTTGTCTTTAACTTTGTTCCCAGAGACCATACCAACATAATCAGCCTCTTTGATGTGAGAGGCATCCGCAACTGTAACAGTGAAGCATCCTGTTCTTCTAATGTTTTTTGTTGTTTTATGTTCTTCAGAGATATTCAACTTTAATTGTTTATAGTCATAAGCACAGCCCCACGCTGCATTCATAACATCAATTGAACCATCCTCGTTATATGTCGCAATAAGAATTACTGGCATTGGAAACAAGCCAGGAACGATAGGTAATTCTTTTCTCATAATAAGTTCTCCTTCTTTAAAAAAACTAAAAGTAAGTCACAAAATTTCTTTATATTTTCTCTATTAGTAGCAATGTTCAAACGAATAAAACTAGAGTAATGTTCATGGTATATTTTACCACTACAAACAAGTATTCTTCCCTTCTTCAAAAGCAAGTTAGTGAATGCCTCTGAATCATGGGAATATTGCGAGATATCTATCCATAATAAATACGTAGCAGAACTATCAATAATTTTCATTTTTATGCCATTTTTGACGAAAAAATCATTCAAAAACGCTTTGTTTTCACTTATATAGTTGTTTAATTCATTCACATATTCTTCGCACTTATTGTAGGCCGCTATTACTGGTCTAATTGAGAAGAAAGTTGGTTCACCTACATCGTCTTCCTCAAGACCTTTTTTTATCATATTTCTAAGTGATTCATTTGGTATAACAACAACCGAAGAATGTAGGCCGGCAAGATTAAATGTTTTCCCAGGAGAAAGCATTACTATGAGCTTATCAAAATTGGAGGTTTTTAAAACCGGTACATACCTATGTTTGTTATAGTCAAGATCAGAATGAATTTCATCACTTATAAAGTAGACGTCGTATTTTTTACATAATCCAACAAGACGAATAATTTCTTCTTCACTAAATTGTTTTCCGATTGGATTATGAGGATTGCAGAAAATAAAAATCTTTGATTTTGAAATTATCTCTTCTGTTATTTTCCAATCGATTGAGTACTTATAATCTTTATAGATAAAAGGAATCTCTAAAATCTTTCTATGATTATTGATAATGCAGTTATAGAACACATTATAGTTAGGCGAGAATAAAGAGATTGAATCGTTAATATTGCTCACTCTTTTTATTGCTGAATCAATAGATGCTACTATCGAAGTAGAAAACATAAACCATTCAAGTTTAAGTTCGGTGTTATATCTATGCTTCCACCAGTAAATATAAGCTTCATAATATTCATCAGAAACAAAAGTATAGCCATATGTAGGAATATCAGCCTGCTCTTTAATTGCTTCTTTAATTTCATTAGCGACATCAAAATCCATATCAGCAATTGAATATGAATATTCATCATCTTTGATATTCCATTTATAAGAATTGATGTGTCGTCTATTTATGAATTTGTCGAAGTTATATTTATTTCCCATAAATTTCTATTGTGATTAGGTTTCTATTTACGAATTCATCATCAAGGATTAATTCTTTAACACCTTTGACTCTAATCTTTCCTGAAGTTGGGTTCTTAATAGAATCAACAACATTAATAATGTCTGCATCTATATCTTTACAGAACTCAAAACACAAATCAGTATCAATTAGTTCACAGTTTACTAATTTAACGTTTTCCATATAGCAAAGACCTTGATGAGAAGTGATTTTACAGTTGATAAATGTTACATTCTTACTGTTCCACGCTAAATACTCACCTTTAATGGTAGAGTTAATGATTGTGACGTTTTCAGAGTTCCAAAAGCTATCTTTGCTGTTTAGAACTGAATCATGGATAATGATATTTTTACCACCATCAAAGCAATAATTACCATCTAAGTGTAATCCACTTATTTCAATATCTTCAGAATTAAGTCCAAAGTAATCCCCTTTAGCGTTAACCCCTTTAATATTTATCTTTTTACATTTCCAGAACGTTTCTGAGGCATTAGGAAGATTAACGTTCACTATTTTGATATTGCTGCTACGTCTAAATGTTTTAGGAGCGTCAATTAAAGAATCAATTATTTCAATATTATTTGTATACCAAATTCCACTTCTAGCGGTTTCTAAAAAATGAGATTGAATAACCTTAACATCATTGCAATACCATAAAGGATATTTCCACCTAAATTCTGAGAAAGTGATAAGCAGTTTGCTACTTTCCTTTAAAGGAGATTCACCATCTTCAAAAACACAATGATCAAATTGTTTATCATTGCTATGAAAACAAGCACGTTCTCCAGTAAAAATACGATTATTAAAATAATTCATGATAATGATATTATCATTATTTATTTATGGTATCAAGAAAAGTAAAAGAAAATCCTTATTTCTAAGGATTAACTTCTTTATTGATTGGATTTCTTCTAACCTTTGTCCATTTTGGTTTGGAGAATACTCCAATAGTAATGGTAATAACATAGATGATTGAGAAGAATGGAAATAAGATAACTCCACTAATGAGATCACGTTTACGTTTAGCGCCCATCTTCTTATAGTCACTAAATACCATAAGTACGCCTTGAAGAATGCCACAGAAGGCGAATAGAACGCCAATACAGAATAGGATAACGTAAGCGTATGTTACGCACCATTGATTAGGTGTATAGACAGGGAACATGCCTGCAATCGGTTCGTATCCTTTTCCAGCCGCTAAGTTACCAGCAATAATTTCTGCTGGTCCCATATGTCCCATGAAGTGATAAATATAGGCGTAAATATAATAACCTGGTAACCATAAGCAAAGGATTGGACAAATAGGAATAAACAAATAATTTAAGAAAGCTTCAATATAAGAAGGATTATGGTTTTTAATTGAATAGAAGAACATTTTAGGAGCGTATCTTCCAAGCATTCTAACATTACCAGCACCAAGTCTTTTATTTCTTGCAAGGGTGTCTTTCATAGTGGATGGAAGGTCTTCATAAACTACAGCGTCTTCAACGAAATGTGGTTTAATTTTTTCAAACATTCTCTTGAAGTTAAATTCTGTATCTTCACACATTGTAACGGTGTCGTAGCCACCAATACGGCGTATAATATCCATCTCAATTAAACTTCCTGGGCCATTAACGTGAGCGTCAATATGTAATCTTTCTCTAACACGTGATCCACATCTACTATCAAAGATGTAGTATAAGCCACAAGCTTTAGTGTAAGCGCTTTGAGTCATGTTAAGAGCACTTTCATAAGGACGGGCAATTTTCGCTCCATTATTATAAGCATCATTCATTAAAGAGAAGAATTCAGGATTAATGTGATTATCCGCGTCTAATCTAATAATAAAGTCATAATATTTATTACATTTAACTGTTTCTGGTTTTTGACCTTTCTTTACCCTCTTCCAAGGTCTAAGAATATATTCGCCAGGTGCACCTTTTTCAGAATCAATTTTCAATAATTCCTTAAATCCATATTCAAGCGCAAAACCCACCATATGGTGTCTTGGGTCTGGATCGGTGTGGACAAATACTGTCGCACCAGCTTTCTTTGCTAATTCTTCAGTTTTATCATTACAGTTATCAGCGATAACATAGACATCAAACATATCGCGTGGATATTTTTGATTCTCGATGACATCTTTAACTGTGTCATAAATGACATCTTCTTCATTATGAGCTGGGATAACTAAGGCAATGCGATTAATCTTTTCTGTTTTCTTAAATTTCTTTTTTGGAAGCCAGAATAAAAGCATGTAAATCATTTGCAAAGCAAATGGAATACCAATGAAAATCAATATACCAACATTAATTTGAGTTAAATAATAATATACCCAATCGTACCACATAGAGTTTTAACACCTCTCTTTATAAGTCTACAAAAATATTAAGATATAGTCATGGAAATCTTTTTATCTAAATAATCCGCTAAATCATCAACACCAATGTCTTTAAGCGCGCTAACCCGAAATACTTTTGCATTCGGATTTCTTTTAAGAATATACTCTTTACATTTATCAAAATCAAAATCAAAAACAGGAAGAGTGTCGATTTTTGTTATTACCGCAATCTCGCTTACCTCAAACATAAGTGGATATTTGAGTGGTTTGTCTTCCCCTTCTGGAACCGATAAAAGCATCATATTTAAGTTACTGCCAGTATCAAATTCTGCCGGACAAACTAAGTTTCCGATATTCTCCAAAATCACCACATCTAAATCGGTTAAATCAAAGGACTTAAAAGCATCGTTTACCATCTGAGCAGTTAAGTGACACGCTCCGGAAGTATGAACTTGAATTGAGCGGGTTTCTGTCGTGTTAACGATTGTTTTTGCGTCTTCTTCTCCATCAATATCAGCCTCTAAAACACCAATACGATATTTCTTCTTAAGACGATTGATAAGGTTAACTAAAAGAGTAGTCTTTCCTGCTCCTGGAGAAGCCATAACATTAATAAAATAAATATTCTTGGATTTTAAAAAATCTCGAACATCTTGAGCTTTCTTGTTATTTTCAACCAAAATATCTTCTTTAACTTTGACAACACGATAGTCCATAGTCGTAAATATTGTAACATATCATCGAGTATAATAAACCTAGAGTAAAATAAAAGTTCACAAAATTTCCATATTAGAATAATATAGAAATACAGATATTTTATGGGTGAAGTCAAAATAATCGCTGTAAATCGTTCCGCTTACGCTGATAATGATCTCGAAGCAGAAGCTTTAAGAGGTTATTTAAAAGACAAAGGGACTTTTTTAGTGAATGTAATGTCTTCTCCAGGTGCGGGAAAGACCACCACTCTTACAAAATTAATAAATTTATTAAAAAATGAATTAAGGATTGGAGTGATGGAAGCAGATATAGATAGTGATGTTGATGCGTTGTCTATCGCTAAGAATACCGGAGTTAGATCAATTCAGATTCATACCTCTGGAATGTGCCATCTCGATGCCGGAATGACTAAGTCGGGATTAGATGAAATTGATATAAGCGATTTAGACCTCGTCTTCCTAGAAAACGTTGGTAATCTAGTCTGTCCTGCTGAATTTGATACAGGAGCGTCTATGGATATGGTAATCCTATCAATTCCAGAAGGAGACGATAAGCCGTTAAAGTATCCACTCATCTTTGAAAAGTGCGACCTCGTACTAATCAACAAAATTGATACAATTGATTACTTCGATTTCAACTTTGAAAGATGTGAAAAAGATATTAGGTGGAGAAATAAAAACGCCACCATTATTAAAATAAGTGCGAAAACAGGTGAAGGCATTGAGGATGTCAAAACCTATTTCATAAATAAAATTCAAAACTGGAGGAAAGAATAATATGCCAGAGAAAAACACAAAGATTGTCTCAAAGTACGAAGGAGAAAAAGGCTACAGTTATGAGCAAAAACTCATCAAGCTTTGTAGAAAAATCACAGACGTTGTTCCACATAAGTTAATAGGAATGACAACAGAAGATCCAGAATACTGGGGATTAAGAGAAGTCTTAACTGAACCGATGATTGACGTTCTTTTAAAGATGAAACAAAGAAAACACTATCTCTTTGAAGATTTAGTGAAAATAAACAAAGAGCTCAATCCTGCCGAACTACAAAAATTACTCGATGAAATGTCAGTTATCGGTATTATTGAATACGATTATGGTGATAACTATGCTTGGGATCATCCTCTTGAGGACAAACCAAAAGTGAAGAGATATATGCTCTCTTACTTTGTTCCAGGAAGTGCAGAGCTTATGAACTCCTCGGTTGATCGTATTGCAAAGAATCCTGCGGTTGCCTCTTTCTTTGAAAGAATGACATTTATTCCTCTAGCAGGTGTTACAGAAATGCTTCCTCCTGGAGGTGGCGGTGTTGGTATGCACGTCATTCCTGTAGAAAAAGCTATTGAAAGCGAACAAACATCCATCGATGTCGAGCATATCTCCCACTGGATGAAAAAATATGAAGGTCATATCTCTGCTGGTATTTGTTCTTGTAGAGCAAGTAGAACAATGTTAGGAGATGGCTGTATCGACGATGTCGATGATTGGTGTATCCAATTCGGTGATATGGCAGACTACACAGTCGAAACTGGTAGAGCCCACTACATCACTAAAGAAAGAGCGTTAGAAATTTTTGAATTATCTGAAAAGAACGGCTTTGTTCACCAAATCACCAATATCGATGGTGAAAACAAAATCTTTGATATTTGTAACTGTGACGTCAAGATTTGTAACGCCTTAAGAACAGCATTATTATTCAACACTCCATATCTAGAAAGAAGTGCGTATACTGCAAAAGTTAATCCAACCAACTGTGTTGCGTGTGGTCAATGTGTTACAAATTGTCCTGCAGGCGCTGTTAAACTTGGTCAAAAACTTTGTAAGAAAGATGGAAGTGAACAAAAATATCCTGAAGCACCACTCCCAGACAAAATTAAATGGGGCAAATATGCTTGGGACGAAAATTATAGAGACACAATGAGAAAACACGATACCTACGAAACAGGTACCGCTCCTTGTAAAGTTGCTTGTCCAGCTCACGTACCAGTTCAAGGCTATCTTAAGATGGCAAATGAAGGAAGATACAGAGAAGCTCTTGCATTAATCAAAACACAAAATCCATTCCCTGCTGTTTGTGGTCGTGTTTGTAACAAGAAATGTGAAGAAGCATGTACTAGAGGTGATGTTGATCGCCCAGTCTCTATTGACGCAGTTAAAAAATTCCTCGCTGATTTAGAAAGAAATTCTAAAGATAGATATATTCCAGAAAAGATCGTTGCATCAGTGCATGGAAAATTTGATGAAAAGATCGCTATTATCGGTGCTGGTCCAGCTGGTTTAAGTGCAGCCTATTACTTATGTGAAATGGGCTTCAAACCTACCGTCTTTGAAAAAGAAAAAAAACCAGGCGGTATGATGATGTATGGAATTCCAAGTTATAAACTTGAAAAAGATGTTATTGAATCGGAAATCGATATTATTAGAGCTTTAGGCGCAGAAATCAAATGTGGCGTTGAAGTTGGTAAGGATGTCACTATTGAAGAACTCAAAAAACAAGGATATAAAGCTTTCTATGTTGCTATTGGCTGCCAAGGCGGAAAACGCCCGGGCGTTCCAAATGACAACGCTAAAGGAACAGACATCGCTGTAAATTACTTAAAGAGTGTCTTTGATAAGAAAGAAGACTTCAAAGGTGATGTTGTCGTCGTTGGTGGCGGTAACGTTGCTATTGACTGTGTGAGAACCGCTCATAGATTAAAGGCTAAATCCGTCTCTATGTTCTGTTTAGAAGATAAAGACCATATGCCTGCTACAAACGAAGAAGTAAAAGAAGCTCTTGAAGAAGATATCACCATTAATAATGGTTGGGGTCCAAAAGAAGTTAAGGTTAACGACAAAGGTGAAGTTACTGGTATCGTCTTTAAAAAATGTGTTTCCGTCTTTGATGAAGCTGGAAAATTCAATCCTAAATATGATGAAAACGAAGTCTTAGAAGTCAAAGCTGATAAGATTATCTTCGCTATCGGACAAGATATCGTTTGGGGTGACTTACTTAAAGGTAGTAAAGTTACTTTCTGGCATGGAAATTATCCACTTGCGGATAAAGTCACATATCAAACCGCTGATGAAGATATCTTCGTTGGTGGCGACGTCTTCACTGGTCCTAAGTTCGTTATTAATGCGATTGCAGCAGGACATGAAGTTGCTGACGCCTTAGCAAGACACGTTAGACCAAACGCTCACCCAACTATCGCCTTTAACCATCGTGGATTTACACCTCTTAACAAGGAAGATATCACACTTCCTGGTTATGATGACGCAGGTAGACAAGAAGAAAAGATGGATGAATCCATTGACCATAAGAATTCATTTAAGGACGCTCACGGAACATTAACTGAAGAACAAGTTAAGATTGAAACTGGACGTTGCTTAAGTTGTGGTGCTGCTCACGTTGATCCTCATAAGTGTATCGGCTGTGGTATTTGTACAACAAAGTGTCATTTCGACGCCATCCACTTAGTAAGAGATCATCCAGAATGTTCTAAGATGAGAAGAGCAGAAAAGAAAGTCTCTGGCTTACTTGGTTACGCTCTTAAACGTGAATTCAAGATTCTCTTCCATTCTTGTAGTAAAGAAGCACGCGTAATGAGAAAGAAACGTAAAGCGTGGAATAAATACTACAAAGAAGCAAAGAAAACCGCTCCAAATACAGGAAACGCAGTCGATGCATGAGTTAGGGATTGTCGTTCACGTAATTAAACAAATCGAAGATTTAGCAGCTAAGCAACAAGTTAAAGAAGTTGTTGAACTCACCTTAGAAGTTGGAGAAGTTTCTGGAGTAGTTAAAGAATATTTCTACGACGCCTTTGAATGGGCGAAGAAACGTACTGAATATATGAAGAATTGTAAACTCAATCTCATCATTATTCAGGGAATCACTTATTGTGAGAGCTGCGGAAAAACTTATTCCACAACTGAGTATGGGAAAGAATGTCCATATTGTCATTCGACAAAAACCTATTTAGTTACTGGAAAAGACGTGATGATTAAAAACGTCAAAGTAATATAAAAAATAAGGAACCGATTATTTTTTATTCGGTTCCTTTTCATCATATTCATCTAAGAAAGAATGAAGCTCTCCATATTTTCGATATCCTAAAATCATATCAAGGGTCACATTACTTGCAGATTTAAAGATGTTTTGTTCTACTTGTGGGATTTCTTTTTTAAGTGATTTAATAAGGTTCTTTGTGTATAAACGCATACTTTTTGATTCATCTTCACTTGCGGCTTCAGAGAATTTACAAGCACATTGGATGAATTCTAAGTTATGGTGTTTACTCCAGGCGATGATATCTTTTTCTCTTACAAAATACATAGGTCTAATAAGTTCCATCCCTTCAAAGTTGGTGCTATGGAGTTTTGGTAACATTGTTTGGAAAGAACCACTGTTGAGCATGTTCATTAAGGTTGTTTCAATAACGTCGTCATAATGATGACCTAACGCTATTTTGTTACATCCTAATTGTTTGGCAGCGGTATATAAGGCACCTCTTCGCATTCTTGCGCACATGAAACATGGGTTGTTTTCATCTTTGAGATTTGCGATTTCAAAGATATCAGTCTTGATAAAAGTAGCGGGAATATTGAGTTTCTTGATGTTCTTTTTAATTTGATCGAAGTTCTTTTTGTTGTAGCCTGGATCCATAACCAAGAAATGAACTTCAAAATCAAAATCTGAATGTCTTTGTAAAAGCATGAAGAGTTTCGCTAGACACATCGAATCTTTTCCACCGCTGATACAAACACAGACTTTGTCTCCTGGGGAAAGCATCTTATATTCTTTCAAGCCCTTAACAAATCTAGACCAAAGGCCTCTTCTATAAGTAGTAGAGAGGCTTCTTTCGTATTCATCAATATTTCTAATCGTGTCGTTCATAAATATTTTTATCGTATTTATTTTTTTACATATAGAAAAATAATACAATAGAAAAGAAACAAAAAGGAGATATCAAGATGAACAAAATTAGATTACAAGAATACGCTTCTTTACTCGCCCAAAAGGGTGTTGCAGTTAAAAAAGGCGAAGAAGTTTGGATTAACACTCAAGTTAATCAAATTGAATTTGTCCGAATGGTCGTTGAAGAATGTTATAAGTGTGGAGCAAAGAAAGTTAGAGTTAGATTCTCTGATAACAAGATTAGTAGACTCCACTATTTGAATATGTCGTTAAAGGAATTATCTAAGGTTCCTGAATACTCCATTAGCGAATATAAATATATGGTGAAACATTTACCAAGTATGTTACATATCGTTAGTGATGACCCAGATGCTTTTAAAGATGTTAAACAAAGTGTCCTTGCAAAAAGTTCTGCAAAAGTTGGTAAGAAGATCAAACCTTATAGAAACTTGATGGATGGTAAATACAAATGGTGTATCGCTGCGGTTCCTTCTATTGAATGGGCAAAGAAAGTTTTCCCAAACGAAAATGAAGAAGACGCAGTTGAAAAATTATGGGACGCAATTTTATCTACCTCAAGAGTGGATGGTCACGCAGTTGAAAACTGGAATAAACACAACACTGATTTAAAGAACTATAGAAAGAAACTTGAAGATTTAGACCTTCAATATCTTGAATACAAATCAAGTAATGGTACCGACTTCAAAGTTGAATTAATTAAAGATGTCCACTGGGGTGGAGGCGAAGAATTCACTTCTGATGGAAGAGACTTCAACCCTAACATTCCAAGTGAAGAAGTTTTCACTAGCCCACTAGCAGGCTCTTGTGAAGGTATTGTCTACGCAAGTAAACCACTTTCATATAATGGTCAACTCATCGATGGCTTCTCTATTAGATTTGAAAACGGTAAAGTCGTAGAAGTTAAAGCCAAGAAGAATCAAAAGTTATTAGAACAAATGGTGAAAATGGATGAAGGTGCAGCAATGTTAGGCGAAGTGGCATTAGTTCCATACGATTCTCCAATTAGAGCAAGTAGCATACTCTTTTATGAAACCTTATTTGATGAAAACGCAGCCTGTCACCTAGCCCTTGGCAGAGGTTTTAAAGAACTCCTTCCTAATGGAGAAAATCTCACCACAGAAGAAGCCAAAAAAGTTGGCTTAAACGACTCGATGATTCACGTTGATTTTATGATTGGCACCAAGGATTTAGAAATCGTTGGAACCTCCTTTAACGGTAAGAAAACCACCATCTTCAAAAATGGAAATTGGGCTTTTTAAGGGGGATTTGACATGGAAATTGCAGCAATTATCCTTTCTTCTATATCAATTCTCTTAATTATTGTTCTTTTAGTAGTCCTTCTTAAATCAAGAAGAAACGCTTCTGGAATTACAGTGAATTACGACAAAGAATTTGGCTCTCTTTCTAACCAAATTAAAAGCCTAGAAGATTCCCTTGAGAAAGACATGAAACTCACTGTCGCTCAAGAGATGAATAAGCTCAATGAAGCGAGTTTAAATGTGAACGAAAAGAACAATGAAAAGCTCGAGAGATTTCAAAAGAATATTATCGAATCTTTAAACGCTAGATTTGAATTTATCAACAATCAATTGAACACGAAGATGAATGACATCAATAAGAAGGTTGAAGACAAGCTCCAAGAAGGTTTCAAAGGTACAAGCGAAACTATGGCCCAAGTAAGAGAACGCCTTAAAGTCATTGATGAAGCTCAAAAGAATATGGAGTCTTTATCAAAAGATGTCATCTCATTAAGAAATGTCATGGAAGGCAACCAAACCAGAGGTCAATATGGTGAATATCAACTCTCGATGGTCTTAAATAATGTCTTTGGTGACACAGTTGGCTGTTATCAAGAACAATACACAATCAAAAAAGGTAGAGACGAAGAAAACGATGTTCGTGCTGACGCAGTCGTGTTCATGCCTGAACCAAACAAGATGATCTGTATCGATTCCAAATTCCCATTCCCAGATTATGAAAGATTAATAAATGAAGAAGACGAGAATCAAAAAGAAGAATATAAGAAAGCCTTTGCAAGGGCTGTAAAGCTTCATATCACCACAATTAAGGATAAATACATAATTGAAGGAAAAACCGCTCCAGAAGCGCTTATGTTTATTCCTAATGATGGAGTGTTCGCCTATATCCACCAAGAGTTAATGGATGTTGTTGAATATTCTAGAGAAAAAAGAGTTATCCTAACTTCTCCAAGCACTCTTCCTGCTATCTTAGTTACCATTAATATGGTTAGAATCGAAGCTGAAAGAGCAAAGAACGTCAGAGAGATATCTAAACAACTCAACTTCTTAGGCAAACAATTCAATCAATTCTCCAAAGAGTGGGAAAGCTTCTCTCGTCAACTTGATATGGCAAGTAGAAGTAGAGAAAAACTCGATAGCAGAGTTAATCGAATCACCACTAAATTTGATGCGATTAGTCAAAACGATGACTTAGATCAAATCGAAGAAAAGGATGAAGAAGAATAAAGAGCATTATAAATGCTCTTTTTCATATAATGATAATACGTATAGAGGAGACTCACCATATAATCCGGTTTCATCATCATCTATCAAGTCAATGACACTGGAATTATATAAATTGTCTCGCGCATCTTCTAAGGTGATTTTGTATTTGTTAGCGATTAACTCAATCACCTTATCAATTAGTATTGTTTTAGCTAGAACATGTTCCATATTATTTTGTTAGAACTCCATCTATATATTGATTTATTGATTCTGTAGACATGCCATGAAAATCTTCATAATCATTTTTTAAATCATCAATCAGACCATTATTATTTAGTAATGTATAGGCCTCTTTGCTGGAAATTGATTTATATGAGGCATATTGTTCGACACACATAACAACGAATCTATTTATTTTCTTATCATAAGAAGAATTGATGCGGCTCGCTCTATGTCGCGCTGAAGAATCGATATTTTTAAGTTCGAAAGAAATACCAAGTCTATCAAGAATCACAAATAACGTTTTTGCAGAGCAATTTAGATTCCCGTTTTCGATAGAAGAAAGCGTAGCCCTAGATATGCCAACTTCTTTGCATAAATCATCCGCCCGTATATTTAAAGATAGACGTTTTTCTTTAATTGATTTTGAGATGTTTTTCATATGCTTTAATTATAAAGCAATTATATTTAATGTCAAATATATCAGACGTTAACTTAAAGAGCATTAAGAAAAAAAATGGAATAATCCATTTTCGCTTTATTACCTACTTAATATATTCTTTGATGAACTCCATTATTGTTTCATCATATTTTTCAGTGTTATTAATTCTAATATGGGAATGGACACCTTTAGGGAACCACACAAACTTCTTAGGAGCTTTCACTCTATCAAATAAGTCTTGCCCATGTACTGAATAAATATCTTCTTTAGAGTACATAAATAAGATTGGTTTATCTAACTTACCAACATAGTTGATTGGGCCTTGTCTAGTAACGCTTCTACCACTTACCAAACCCATCATCAGTCCTAAGACAATTTGAGAGATTGGGAAGACTGGCTTATGGCGTTCCACTAGATGGTTATCAAACGATTCTTTAAAACTGGTGTACATACCTTCGGCAATGATGCCTTTGAAGGTTTTAGGCGCATCCTTATCAGTTATTGCGTATAAACCGGTCGCGGAACCAATACATAATCCATGTATTAACACATGATGGATATTCTCGTTGTTTTCTAAGTATCTCGCCCAGTTCATGATGTCTTTATATTCTTTTAAACCAAGGCAATTGAATCTACCTTCAGATAATCCATGGCAGCGATTATCAATAGCGAGAACGTTATAACCCATCTTACGATATGGTTCTGAGAAATAATATGAATAAGTGCCACTTTCCATTCTTCCAGGAATAATGATGACTGCTTTATCATAGCCAAAATCAAAATATTCAGCGACTAAGTTAAAACCACAGCTATTGATACATATCGTTTTACGATATTGATCGTATTTTTCTCCCCATTGTTCGCCGGTTTTGAACATGACGCGTAATTCTTCATCATCCCAGCTAACTGTGCGGCTCCATTTCTTTTTGTTGTTTCTAACAAATAAAACAGAGTAAATACGATTAGAGACGAGGAAAAATGGAAGTATTCCAAATAGGAAGATAGCCCCAATAACAATTAAAACGATATAGTACCAGGCCATTAAATTACTCCAATCAATAATTCATAAACACCTTGACCACCATCAAGTATGCTTAACTCTAAATTGTCGTAATTATCGCTAAAGAAAGCCTCTATCTTTTCATCTTCAAGAGAGTTTCCTTTGCCTTTTAAGACTACTACTCCACTATGTTCAGATAAGTCTTCTACTTTCTTAAGACCATCTAATAAAACTTCTAAAGGATCAGAACCACTACTAACAACTTTTTCATTAACACAGCAGATCTTATCTCCAACTTTACAATTCACTCCGTTAGATTCGTAGTCTTTAACCGCTGTGGATAAAGAGATAGTAATGATACCATCTTTGCCTTCTTTTAAAGCATTGAGTCTAGTATCAGAATCACTATCAGGGATATCCATACATAAAGAATAGTATCCTTCCATAATGGAAGTAGTTGGAATTATAACAATATTATGTGTTGGGAATTCTTTGCGTGCTTGATTAGCGGTTTCAATAATGTTCTCGTTGTTTGGATAAATCACTAATGTTTCCGCTTTAACGCGTTTAATAGCGTCTACAAAGTCTTTTACAGATGGGTTCATAGACTGACCACCATTAACGATGATATCGGCGCCCATCTCTTTAAATAAATCACTCACACCTTCTCCATCAACACAGGAGATAATTGCAAACTTCTTAGCGATAATCTCTTCCGCTTCTTTAGTCAGAAAGAATTCATTATGTTGTAATTGCATATTCTCAAGTTTAAAGGAAATGAACTCACCATATTTTTGTGCAAGATCAATGACTTTGCTTGGAGTAAGAGTGTGAATATGAACTTTAATAATTGAATCATTACGAACGGTAACTAAAGAATTACCGAGTTTATTAAGTTGATTAACAAAGGAATCATATCTAAAGGTTGTTTTATAGTTTTTACTATTCATCAATTGGAGATGGAACTCCATACAGTACCCATCGATGAATTCGCTATCTTCATCAAAATAGCCGGTTTCTTTAGGCTTAATCTCATCAACTTCAACAACATCAGGGTTTCTTTCAATGATTTCACCAAGAAGATATTTATACATACCTTCAATGATGGTGATATATCCAGTTGCCCCACTATCGAGAACGTTTGCCTCTTTTAAAACATCTAGCATTTCAGGTGTTTCAAGTAAGATTTTATTCATCTCATCGAGGTAGAGCTTAAAAGCATCTTCCATAGAGATGCGTCCAGCGATGCGACGTCTAACGTTTTCAATACCTAATCTAGAAACAGTAAGAATTGTTCCTTCAACAGGATTAATAACTGCTTTATAAGCGGTTCGGTAGCCATAGATAAAAGCGTTTCTCATTTCTCCAGGATAAGCAAAGCTATGGTTTCTTAAAGATTTCGCCATTCCTGAGAAGAGTTGAGAGAGGATAACACCACTGTTGCCTCTAGCGCCTAATAGCATTTCTTTAGAAACATTACAGAGATATTGTCCTAAGTGAGAACAACTTTTAGCGCTCAAACCATGTTGAACGGTTAAACGCATGTTAGTGCCGGTATCACCATCCGCAACAGGAAAAACATTCATCGAGTTGATTTCTTGCTCTCGATTAAGAATATTATTGAATGCATTAGCGAGCATTCCTTCAAATTCTTTACCGGTAATTTGGTTCATTATTTAAGTTCCGCTAAGATACGAGTTAAACTTTCTGTTTCTTCCTTTAAACCTTCGGTAATTGGTTTGCCTAAGTAATAAGCCGCCATTAAACCGGGACCAATATTTATTGAGCAGTTGATTTGTGTTTGATTAACATAGACTGCTTTTGGTTTGATATTTTCTTCGATTAATTTCTTAAATTCTTCGGCTTGCTTATCTCTATTTGAGGTTGCAACGAAGATGATTTGTTCTTCTGGATTTTCAATATGTTCTTTAATGTAGGCGATTAAAGCTTGATAGGCTTGTTTTTCACCTTTAGCTTTGCCAATTACAGTGGTCATACCGTTATAGTCGAATTCACCGATTGGTTTAATACCCACTAAAGATCCAAAGAAGGCTTTCGAATGTGTAAGTCTTCCCTTTTTGGCAATGAATGATAAATCATCCATCCAACCAGATTGATGGAATCTATTTAAGTTCTCGTTGATCCATTTCACAACTTCTTCGAATGATTTACCTTCGTTACGAAGTTTAGCAGCGTAAACCGCTAATAAACCGATACATGGACCAAATCGACGAGAATCGATAACTTCAATTTTCGCATTTGGATATTTCTCTAAAATCATATCTTTGGCGTTAACCATAAATTGATATGTTCCACTTAAAGTAGAAGAGATCGCTAAAGCGATTACACCTTCTCCATCTTTAATGTGTTTTTCAAATACATCAAAACATTCTCCAATACTTGGTGGAGCGCTTTTATAACTATTTGGATTCTTTTTCAAAGATTTGAAGAAATCGTCTCTATTTACTGTTGTCCAATCAAATACAGATTCGTGTTCTTGACCATCTGGAGAAACAAAGTGTCCTTTAATAACTTCAATGTCATAATCCTTTTGATAAGATACGGGCAAATCACATGTAATATCAGGCATGATTGCAAATCGTTTTTTCAT
Source organism: uncultured Erysipelotrichaceae bacterium (assembly GCA_900314865.1). Taxonomy (GTDB): domain Bacteria; phylum Bacillota_I; class Bacilli_A; order RFN20; family CAG-826; genus UBA2450. Next base: position 137,272 of record OMWW01000002.1, read on the forward strand.
AAATCTATTCTCCTATTTTTTTATCTAATTCATTAAGGAAGTTTTCTTTTCCCACTATCACTCCCCAAGCATGTTTTGCGTTAGGAACAAAGATTTTATCTTTTTTAGAAGCGCAATTATTATAATTATCATTAAAAAACTTCAAAGAGACAATACTATCTTTCTCGCTCCTAACAAAAATCGTATGAATTTTGTTATGTTTTAAAGCTTCAGAAGTATCAACACCCTTTTTAATTTTCGCGACAAAACGGATGTATAAAGCAAGCACACTTTTAAAAATCCAAAATGGAATGTGTTGTGTCTCTGCGATATCATCAGCAAGTTTTTCAAGATTAGCGTAAGCGTCTTCCACAATCAGATGTTTAACCTTTGAGTTTTTGATATATTCACTCGCAATAGCGATTGAAGTTCCACCCATAGAAATACCATAGCAACTAATCTCGTTTATACCATCTAGTTTAGAAGCATATTCAATCCAGGAAAGGACGTCATGGTGTTCGAAATATCCATAGCCGATATATTTGCCTCCTGAGCGGTGATGTGATCTTTCATCAATAAGAATAATATGGTAATTGTTCTTCAAGAAATGCTCGGCTTGAACACCAAAACTCATGTAGGTATCCGCCTGAAATCCATGAAAGAAGATTATTAACTTATCACTAGTTGAAGGATAATAATCACCCACTAACTTCTTGTTATCGTATGATGTAATACTTACTTCTTGATGATCATGAGTTTGTAATTCTTTAATTGCGGTATCTAAATAATCTGTTTGCTCTTCATCAAGATTTTTATACGCAAATTCTTTAATGATATCGTTATTTTTGCGCTTAAAAAACTTTGAGAAAATGATGTACGTCACAAAGAAATGTGAAAGTACAAAGAGTAATAAAAGCGCACCAACAATGATAAGAGCAATAATCATATTATTTTAAGCATTTTTGAATATGGTCGATGGTATCTCCAACAGTGTTAAAATCGCTGATAGATACATCGCCTAATTCGATTTGGAATTTTTCTTCAATGGAAATAACCATGAAGATTAATGAGATGGACATTAGTCCGAGATCTTCCACCAAACGAGAAGATTCATTGACGTTATCTAAAGTCCCTTCTTTTGATGGATCCATTGCCACCAAAATTTCTTTTAATTTAGTTAAAATTTCACTTCTACTTAGCATTTATGATACCTCAAGATTTTCATCGCAGGAGTGCGTTCAAAATCTTTGTCCCTAATAACAATTCTTTGCGCTCTCATATAAGGAACGAGGGTTTCGTTAACTTTATAAAGTTCTTTCATTAAGAACGCCATCTTATCTTCTTCTTTAACTTTGGCAAGTTCGGTCATTCTTGGGACAACTTCTAAAGCGATGAAGTGTTGACCTTTATCATCAACGTCTTCAAAGATTTGTGAATCTTGGACATATGGTAGAGCGTTAAAGAAGACTTCGACTTCTGCCGGAGAAACATTTTCACCATTAGAAAGAACGATAATTTCTTTGCATCTACCTGTGATGTATAAAAATCCATCTTCATCAAATCTAACGAGGTCACCAGTTTTAAACCAGCCATCTTCAAATGCTTCTTTGTTGGCGTTTTCATCGCCAACATAACCAACCATCATATTCTTTCCTTTGATCCAGAGTTCATCGTGAACAACTTTGAATTCTTGATGTGGATATGGATAACCAACAGAATCTGGTTTATTAAATTGATCTGGGTTACCACTTACAAGGTTGGCGGATTCAGTTAAGCCATATCCTGGATATAAATCGATACCAAACTTCTTATATTCTAAGATTAAGTATGGAGCGACTTTAGCAGCGCCACAAATGATACATTTGAGGTCTTCACCAAGCATATTGCGGCCAAATTGACGTGAAAGGTTTAACGCCATTTCTGCAACTGCTGGAACTAAAACTAAGATAGTTGGTTTAAAGATTGCGATGTCTTTAAACATGTCTTTATTGTTTTTAACAATATATAAGGCACTTCCTGTATATAAAGCTGTCATAACATTACGAATAAGACCAAAGACATGACTCATAGGTAAGATTAATAAATATCTTTGTTTGAAGACGTTAGGAATACCATAACATCCATTGACTGTACCTTGCATTAAAGCTTCATGAGATAAGAGGGCACCTTTACTTCTACCTGTGGTTCCACCTGTAAACATGATAATAGCAGGATCATTTGAAGTTACCTTGCTATTCATTGGTGTCGCTTTACCTTCTAAAGAAGAAAGAAGCAATTTAAGGTTTGGATTCATTGCTTTACAAACATTAAGTCTTTCTTCCATATCTGGGGTATAACATAACGCTTTTAAACCAAACATCATGGAAACACCAAATAAGGTCTTTTCATCTAAATGCGCAGGTAAAATAGCGACACATAAGCCACTAGTAACACCTGCTAAATACATTTTTACAAGGTCATAACTGTTTTTCGCATAAACACCAATACGGTCGCCTTTAACTAAACCTTGTTCAGCAAGAACGCCTCTATAAGAGGACATATCTTTATCTAGTTTTGAAAAAGTATAGGACACTCCATCATCAACAATCGCGACATCATCCACGTATTCTTTGATGACGTTTTCCCACATCTCAACCACTGTATCTCTTTCAATGATTTTACTAAAAGTAACAGGGTCTGTGAATTTTGCAAAATATTCTCTACTATCCATTTTTATTACCTCATTCGTTTTTATAAACTAATTCTTCTAATTGTTTTTCCATCTTGATGATATCTTCGTTAGCTCTTTGAATATCATTAAGAGTCGTGACTCCATTAGTGGTGTAATTCTTCATATATATTGGGGTTCCAATAGCAATCACCACTCTGGAATATCGATGTTTCTTTCTTTTTAAGTAAACCGGAACGACCGGAACATCGCTTTTAAGCGCCATCATCAGCATACCGCTCTTAAAGGCTTCAAGACCTTTTTCGTTTGTGTTTACATGCCCTTCAGGGAAAATGATGACTGCTTCATTGTGGTCAAGGTGCTCAACGATTTCTTTAAACGATCCCATTGAGAAATTGGTGCGGCTAATAGGAATGCATTGGAACCAATTATGGAACATGTGTCTTCTAAAGCCTTTTCCAAATAGTTCATCCATCGCCACCATATGAAGACGACGATACCATATCCCCATCATTAAGCATAATGGGTCTTCTAATGATACGTGGTTACTTGTGATGACCGCTCCACCCCAGATTTTTTTATATTTCTTATCTAGATATAGGTGCTTTGGTCGATACCAGAGTAAGCCAGGTGCTGCCGTTATTCGTATGAGATCGTGCATGAAGTAAGATAATCTCAACCATCTACTTCTCTTTTTCTTTTGTCTCATAAATGTCTCTTAATTCTTCGATTCTTTCTCGTAAAACGTTATTGATTATATCAATATTCTCTTTCTCTGACAATGCATCGTTAAGATAGTCTTTTGGATATATTGGTCTACCAATAACCACGACTGCTCTTTTCTTTTTGAAATATCTGCCATTCGTATAAGTTGGAATAATTTTTGTATTACTAAGTAAAGATAAATAGCTAACTGATGGTTTGAATTCAAGTAAAGGCATCTCGTCTTTACGTGGAATACGACTTTCGGGGAAAGTTCCCACTACCCCACCTTTATCTAGAATCTTTTTACTTTTATTAATAAAAGAAAAATCATGAGTGTCTCTATTAACGTATATTCCACCCATAAGTTTTAAAAATAAACCAAGTAATTTCTTCTTGAAGAGGACTTCCGCCATTTGGTAGCGAAGTGTTCTAAAGAAAAAGACAAAGATATATAAAGCAAAATCATATACTGAAGTATGGTTACTAGCGAGTATCGCTTTACCTTTAATACGACGAGATTGAACTTTCTTGTCTTCATATATGACTTTCGTCTTAAAAAGGATTAGATAAACTAACCAACCAGTAAACTTTACAAAATAAGTGAATAAGAAAATCATAATTTGCTCTTAATATAATCGCTAATAGCCTTAATTGAAGAAAGAGAGAATTCATTCGCGGAATAAATATCAATTCCAAATTCTTCATGGATATCACTAACTAAAGTGAAATAATCTAAAGATGTTCCTCCTAAATCAAGGAAGAAATCGGCCTCTAATTCATTAACCTCTTTATTAAGTGCTTTAGAGAACAATTCTTTAACTTTTGAGGTTATATCATCTATGTCTCCGTTATTAGATTTGTTTTCACTACTAAACACGTTAAAGGCATTCGCATAATATTTCTTCATTACCTTGTTGCGGTTAATTTTGAAATCATCATTATCAAGGAGTTTATCCTTAACGATAACCACTTGTCCGATTTGATTATTGAAACCAAGTTCAACAATTCTATTTTTGATATTTGAAAGGGTTTCTTTCGCTTTTTCGTCATTTAAATACTTATTAACTTCAACGAGTAAGATTGGAGAATTATCATCCTTGTCTTTAATTAAGCAAAGTTCAATCACTCCATTAATCTTGAGTTTCTCTTCGATTAAATTTGGGTTAATATTTTCTCCACTTTTAGGGATGATCAAATCATCCTTACGACCATTCGCGTAATATCTACCATCTTTATAAGCGATTAAATCGTGAGTGTTAAAATACCCACCATCATAAATAACCTTATCTTTACCAGTAAGGATGTATTTAGAAATGGAATTGCCTTTAACTAACAATTCTCCTTCTTCATTAATCTTATATTCATAGCCTCTTAGAGGAACTCCAATAGAGGCGTTATTTAAATATTTATATTTGTTTGAAAGTTCAAAAGATGTGATACCGATTTCTGTACTTCCGTATCCATTAGTGAGGTGATAACCAATTCCGTTAAAGAAAGAAAGCACTCTCCTATCGATATTAGAACCACCGCTGATGCAGAAATAAACATGATCAAAGAACAAACCATCTCTTACTTCTTTGAAGGCTACTTTTCTAAAGAAACGGCCTAACATAGTGTTTCCTAACTTGTTAGATATCTTTAAACCTTTTTCAAATTTCTTTAAAGTCTTTTCACCTCTACCACCAATCTCTTTCATCGCCGATTCATAGATTTTGTTCCAGAATAAAGGAACCGCAAAAATGTGGGTCACGTTATGACGGTTAATCGTGTCTAAAACATTTTTAGGACTCATGTCTAATAGTTCGACAAATGTTCTACTAAAGAAGGCAAACCAAACATATAATGCTACAAAACCAAAGATATGGTATAAAGGCAATAACATTAAGAGTTTAAGCTCACCGTTGTAATGCTTTTTAATAAGTTTGTTACCTAAGACAACGTCTTTCGCTCTGACGATGATGTTAAAGATTTCCTTAGAACTATAAGCACATACTTTGATGGTTGAGGTTGTACCACTAGATAAGAAGAACATTTCATCAGCGAAGTTACTCTCCACTTTTTCTTTAACAAGTTCGATGTTTTTTAATTCAATCGTATCAACATCAAATTTTTTGCCATTTGAAATAACAAGACGACAATCGATGTCTTTAAGTAAATTATTGATGACTTCATCAGTGAATCTAAGGTTTAAAAGTAATGGACGATATCCTAAATATAATATTGCCCAGAAGGTTTTGATCCAGTTGATATCGTTATCAAGATAAATACCAACAATAGAGTCTTTTTCTAACTTAATAACTTTCTTTAATGATGCCGCTAAAAAGAGGATATCGTCATATGTTTGTTGATATGTAATTTTATATTCATTAAAAGAAGTGTGATATTCATAAAAGACGTTCTCTTTTTCAGAAAACACTAATTCAAATAAGGACTTAAATGATACTTCTGATTTCTCTAATAATGAGAGTTTATAATATACAAATTCATTAAGGCTTTTCTTATTAGCGATATTGTTATATTTCATAGAACTATTAAAGTATATCACTTTCTCTTTTTTATTTAAATAAAGAGAAAAACTAGAAATTAAAAAGCCCCTTCTTCATAAAGGGACTTTCTTACTTTAATTGTATAACAATTATTCTTTTTTGGTAAAAGTAGCGACTAAGCCAAAGATACCGCCTAAAAGGTTAAGCAAGCATCCTGATAATAAGCCGAGTACCATGTCTGCGATAAATAAGCCTCTGTTTTCTTTGTTTTTGCTAATGAATCCAAGGATACAAGCAGCAAGTGATAAGAGGGCAAACACCAAGAAAATAACAGCGATGGTTATAGAATAATCAACCGCTTGTTGAATGGTCATGTTTTGGAGTAGTTCCGCCACTCTTTTTGCGGTTTCAGCGTCTACTGTAATCGTACCATCAATAACACCTTGAAGTAATGCGGCAGCGGCAAAATAAACAGCTGATAAGACGCCCCAAAGAATAACCATGAAGATGGCTAATATTGCACCAATGAGTAATAAGATTTTTGAAGCTTTTTTCATTTCTTTTTCATCTCCTTTTATAACTGAAAATTATATAGATGTTTTATAAAAAAACAAGTCCGTTATTCAACGAACCTGTTTTAAGAAATTTTTAGTTTATTCCTTTTTAACGCTTACAGCAACTAATCCAAGGATACCACCAACGAGGTTTAAGGCTGTACCACCGAGAACACCAAAGACGATGTCGCAGATGAATAAACCTTTGTTTTCTCTGTTCTTGGAAATGAAGGCAATGATTGCACCTGGGATGCAGAAGAGGCCCATTAACAAGAAGATAACGCCGGAAGTAATGAAGGAAGCTGAATAAGCATCGGTGAATGCCTTGTAATTAGCATATTCGCTGCCGTGGGCTTTTAAATATTCTGTGTACCAACTTGGGATGGTAATAGGAGTACCACTTTGAGCAGCAGCATAGATTGCTTGGACTTCACCAGCTCTAACAAATTCGATGATCGCGATGACAAGCCAAACGATTGCCATGATGATCGAAACAATGCCAGAGATTAAAAGTAAAACTTTTGAGGCTTTTTTCATTTAAAAATTTCCTTTCGTACGATACTTATATTTTACAATAAGTCGATAAAAAAACAAGTCCACAATTTCGTGGACCTGTCTTGCAAATATTTATTATTCAGCTTTTGGTTCTGGTTCAACCTTTGCTGGTTGTTCTTCACCACTATGATCAATACATTTATTTGCAATAGCAAAGCCGAGAACGATTGAAAGCATAATAATGACAACTACAGGCATAGTTGATACGTGATAGACGGTTGCTGGTGTGTAATATAAAGAACAATACATAATTGTAGAAAGAAGTAAACCGACCGTTGTAAACGCAAACGCCAAGATGGCTTGAACCATACTATGTTGAGCGGTGTTGAAATTTCTACCGACTTTGAGATATCTTTCTTCGTTAATTTCAAATTCATCGAAACAAATGTTTCTGACGAAGGAATTGACACCAATAATAGTAAGGACAAAGCCCATGATACCAATACTCATCTTCAAGATGCCTTGTTGTAATTCACTAATGCTACTTGCGGTGATTACTTGACTGAAGATTTTAAAGACTGTACTTTCAGTCTTTACGGTTAAATCTAAGGATGTGTACTTGACTCCGTCAATAAAGACATAAACCAAAACAATTGTGGAAAGAACAATCATCGCTGAGGAGAAGATTCTTACAATTAATGGTCTCTTGCTTGGGTATAAGAATTTGCCAGCAATTAAAACGGATAAACCAATAAAGGAAGCAACTAAACCCATAACTAATCCTGAACCAATACTAGTATCTCCATAATATGTAATTCCAGATTGAGAAAGTGTAGTGTGGCTCCAGAAGCACAATAATACAATCATCACAAAGTTGAAGAATGGGAAGACAAATTTAGCATAAGTTGCAAATAAATCTTTGGAACTTCTTTTGTTTGCTAAAACTTGAGCGCCTCTAATGATTGTCATGATGAAGAACACTGTCATGATAATGGCAACAACAATATAGGCAATGAAAATCACAAACCAACCAAACATCGATTGAATGTATTGATTGATTATATCTGTAGGCACGCCTGATGTGTTTTGAATGAATTCAAAGAAATTTTGAATTTGTTTGATAACACTATTAGTGCCAAAGAAACTATAGCTTCTAGAAAGATCAGCGTTACTTGAGCTTATTTCTACAAGATTACCAAACAAAGTGCCGAAATATGTCATTGTTATGGTAACAAAAATGACGCAAGTAAAAATGATGTTAAGAATTCTCTCTTTTTTACTTATTTCCATGATATTTTCCTTTCGTGACCTCCTCCCCTCCTTATCTATTGATTGAAGGATGGGCTTCCCACTCAAGAAACCTAATGATCTCAGTATCAATGGGTTATCCCCGATGGCCCCTCGGTTAAGGATATATTTGTTAACAAGGTATCCAACTTGCTTTTTTATATTTTATATTATTTAGAAGAATTAAGCACCATTCTTATTCCTTCTTTTTTGATGTTAATCGCCGCATTAATATCACGGTTATGTTTCACTTTACATTCTGGACAAGTCCAACTTCTTTGATTAAGAGTTAAATTGCTCTTACGATACCCACAACAGGAACATAATTGGCTAGAAGGATAATAACGATTAACTTTTATTAGTTTCTTATTAAGCCAATCTAACTTATAAGAAAGATAATTAAGAAAAGTATTATATCCTAAATCAAAGATAGTAATCCCTAATTTAAGTTCTTCTTTTCTTTTGCTCATCTCTATTAAATCAAGGTCTTCCACAAAAACATAATCATAAGTATTTGCTATTGTCCTAGAAGTTTTATGTAAGAAATCTTTTCTTTGATTAGCAATATGTTCATGAAGATTTCTTATTTTCATTAATTGCTTTTGATAATTCAAAGAGTCTTTTTCCATATGAGATAACTTTCTTTGTTCTTTTGCTAGTTTTTCTAATGAATCTTCAAAATATTTAGGCATATCGACATGATTACCATCACTATCAACATATAGATGAGATAAAGAAAAATCTAAACCAATAGAGTTATTAACATCTAATGATTCTTTGATAAAAGCTTCATAATCAAAATATTCTTCTTCTCCAATCAAAGAGATATAGTAAAATCTTCCCTTTCTAGAAATGGAAACCATACTATATTTAAATGATTCTGGTAAATGACGATGAATAATAACTTTAACTAATCCGAGTTTAGGAATTTGGATTTCATTCTCTTTAATGCGGATAGAATTATTAATATTCATTGTTATATAACCATAGTCATTCTTTTTCTTTTTAAACTTAGGAAAAGAAGCATTATGTTTGAAAAACTTTGTATAAGCATCATATAGATGTATTACTGTTTGTTGAAGAGAAATAGAGTCCACTTCTTTTAAATAAGGGAATGTTTCTTTATATTCAGGAAGAAGCTTAATTAAATCGTATTTCTTTATTTTAAAAGTGTGATCTTTTTCAAATGATTCAATACACATAGAAAGGAAGTCATTATAGACTTGTCGAGAACACCCTAAAGTTTTCTCAATTAATTGTTTCTGAGAATAATTTGGATAAATTCTAAAGCGATAAGTTCTCTTAATCCTTTTCACTAGTTTCTCCTTGTGATTTGATATATTCTCTAATTGCTTCGATAGTCGCTCCACCAGAAGTTAATAGACAATAGCTTTTTGACCAAAATGCTTCTTCCCATAATTTATCTTTTATTTCCGGATAAGCTTTTTTAATCATTCTTGATGAAGCGCTTTTATAAGCATTTATGAACTTAGATAAGTTTGTTGTTGGTTCAGCAGTAAATAAGATGTGAATATGATCAATATCATGATTCCATTCTTCTAATTTAATTTGAAAATCATCTTCAATATTTAAGAAGTATTTTTTAAGAGTATCACTAATATTATCATCTATTACTTTTCGTCGATATTTAATGACTAAAATAAGATGATAATATAGTTTAAACACTGAATGTCTGTTTGTATCTAGATTCATTTATGAATAATTTCCTCACACTGAAATTATATCATATTCACTACCCTATTGATACATAATTCATTAGATTTTATCACTATTTTATCTAGCAATTCATCCTCCACCTAATCAATGATTTGAGGAAGAGATGTTCTTGCTGATGTTTGATAAAAAATCTACATTTATGATAAATAAATCAATTGTCCATTTCAGTAAATATGTAGGTAGGTGCGTAAAATAGCGCGAAAGCAAATTATTATTGATATTAAATTAATATCTATGATAAAGTTATACAGCAAACTTTCTTAGGCGAAGTAATGTCCTAGGCGGAAGGAGAAACAAAATGAAAAAAGATATTCACCCAAAGTATTATCGCTGTAAGGTGACTTGTGTCAGCTGTGGTGCGACATTTGAAACCGGTTCAACCGAAAAAGAAATCAGAGTCGATACTTGCAGTAACTGCCACCCATTCTACACTGGTAAACAAAGATATGTTCAAGCCGATGGTAGAGTGGACAGATTCAACCGTAAATACGGACTTAAATAAGAAAGAATTAACCGGATTATTCCGGTTTCTTTTATCTCTAGGAGGTCATCATGAAAAAAAGATTTTATATAACTACTCCAATTTATTATCCAAGCGCTAAGCTTCATATTGGTCACGCTTACTGCACTACTTTGACCGATGTTTTCGCCCGTTCCAAAAGAGAAAGGGGCTATGAATGCTATTTCTTAACAGGCGCAGATGAACATGGCTTAAAGATTCAAAAGAATGCAGAAGCTGCTGGAGTTACACCTCAAGAATTCGTTGACCATATCGTTGAAGGATTTTACAAATTATGGGATCTTCTCAAAATTAGTAATGATGATTTTATTAGAACAACTCAAGATAGACACGTCAAAGTCGTTCAAGATGCATTCTCTAAAATGCTCAAGAAAGATGACATCTACCTTGGTAAATATGAAGGATGGTATTGCAAATACTGCGAAGCTTTCTGGACTGACACCCAAGTTGGAAAAGAACACCTTTGCCCTGACTGTGGCCGTCCTGTAGAAAAAGCGGAAGAAGAAGCCTATTTCTTCAAAACTAGTAAATACGTTGATTCCTTGCTCAAATTCTATGATGAGAATCCAAAATTCCTCATCCCAGAAAGCCGTAAGAATGAAATGATTAACACCTTTATCAAACCAGGTTTAGAAGATTTATGTGTTTCCCGTACTTCTTTCTCTTGGGGTATCCCAGTAAAAGAAAATCCAAAACATGTGGTCTATGTTTGGTTAGACGCACTTACAAACTATATAAGCGCATTAGGTTATGGAAGCGACAAGGAAGACTTATATCGCAAATTCTGGGAAGATGAAGACACCGAAATCATTCATATCTTAGGCGCGGACATCACACGTTTCCACGCGATTTATTGGCCAATGTTCCTTGAATCTTTAGGATTAAGAAAACCTGATAGAGAATTCGTTCACGGTTTATTGATGATGAAAGATAGCAAGATGAGTAAATCTAAAGGTAATGTCGTTGATCCATATCCACTCGTAGAACGTTATGGAGTAGATGCAGTTAGATATTATCTCACTAGAGAAATCAACTTCGGTAGCGATGGCAGCTTCTCTCCAGAACAATTTGTAGAAAGAGTGAATGGCGACCTCGCTAACTCATTTGGAAACCTTTTAAATAGAACAGTTTCTATGATTAACAAATATTTCGAAGGTAAGATTCCAGAATATAAAGGTCAACTCACTGAATTTGATGGAAACTTAGAATCAGTCATTAAATCCACGATTAGTAATTATGAAAACGCAATGGACGATTTAAGAATTACTGAAGCTATCACCTACGTCAATGAACTCGTCAATAGAGCGAATAAATATATTGATGAAACCACTCCATGGGCCTTAGCGAAAGACCCATCTAGATTAGAAGAACTTGGAAGTGTTATGAATCACCTTGCTTATTCCATCTATGTCGCTAGTAGGCTCTATCATCCAGTATTAGTCATTGCGTCAGATAAAGCGTTTGATCAATTAGGAATTAATGAAGAAGAAAGAAAATATGAGAACATTGGTAACGCTCATATCTTAGATAATCATCAAGTCAATAAAGGTGAACCATTATTCCCAAGATTAGATCCTGCAATTGAAGTTCCATTCATTAATGAATTGATGAAAGGTAACAACTAAAAAATAAGCCCTTCGCAAGAAGGGTTTTAAAATGCAAAATAGTTAGTTTCTGTTGCGTTATCCTAGCGCAATATCAAGAATCATCATGAGTACAAATCCCACCGCTAAACCAATAGTAGCGAGGTTTGAGTGTGGTCCATCGTTAGCCTCAGGAATGAGTTCTTCAACAACGACATAAATCATGACTCCTGCCGCAAAAGCAAGAGTGTATGGCAAGATAACAGAGACAAAAGCAGTCAACAAGATTGCTAGGCCACCAGCAAGAGGTTCAACTACACCAGAAAGGAATCCTAATAAGAACGCTTTCCATTTGGATAAGCCTTCTTCCTTTAAAGGCATAGAAACAATAATACCTTCTGGGAAGTTTTGAATAGCGATACCTGCTGAAAGCACTAATAAAGCTTGTTGATTTAAGTTACCGTTCATCATACCGGCGATAACAACACCGACAGCGAGTCCTTCAGGTACGTTATGAAGGGTGACCGCTAACATCATCTTGAAGGTTTTTGAAAGTTTGTTTTTCTTCACACCTTCTTCTTGTTTGTTGATATGAATATGAGGAATGACATAGTCAAGAATTAACATGAAACCAACACCAAGAATAAATCCGATGCCAGGAACAAGCCAACTACGGTAATCCCATTTTTCAAAGTTATTAATTGCAGGCTGAAGAAGCGACCATATTGAGGCCGCCATCATGACACCAGAAGCAAAACCCAATAAAATCTTTTGAACTTTTGGATTTATCTCTTTCTTTAAAAAGAAAACCATCGCACTACCAAGTGCGGTGCCTGCTAATGGTATTAATAAAGCTACTGCAATAACCCAGCTCATTTAATAATCTTTGTGTATCCTTCTCTTCTTGGCTTTGGGGTAGGAAGAGGCATATCGCTATAACCTAAAGCGATAGAAGCAACTCCTCTAACGTTTTCACTAATTCCCCATTTTTTCAATAGGGCTTTGCCTTCTTCTGATTCAAATATTTCTTTAGAGCGGTGAATCCAACAAGATCCTAATCCTACTGCATAAGCAGCATTAAGCATATTTGTTGTCACACTTGCTGCGTCTAATGTACCTAAAAATTCATTCTTCGATAAATCGGTAGAGAAAACAATAATGATGGTTGGCGCTCCATAATATGGTAAAGTGCCTGGACGAGGATTATTCACCATAATCTCTGCGCTTAATCTATTTAATGTAGCGATATCTTCTTTATTTTGAACTGCAACAATTAATGGGGATTGTAAACCCATACCAGTAGGTGCATAAGTACCAGCTTCAAGAACTGCTTTAAGTTCTTCGTCTTTAATCTGTTCTGGTTTAAATTTACGTATCGCTCTACGATTTTTTAAAACTTCAAGTGCTTCTTGTTTCATATTATTCAAGCTCCTTAGAAATCACAAATTTGCCGTTAGCAATGCCGTCATTAAGTTCTTCATAAGTAATTGGTTTAGAAATAAGATAACCTTGTAATCTTTCACAACCAATGCTATTAAGGAACTCTGCTTGTTCTTCGGTTTCTACACCTTCTGCTAAAGTACGCATATCAATTTGTTTAGCCATATCAATAACAGCCTTAATAAGAGGTTTAGACTTCTTATTAGTGCTAAATCCTTTAAGGAACTCCAAATCGAGCTTCAAAACGTCAAAAGCGTAGTCTTTTAATGTATTAAAGGAAGAATAACCGCTACCAAAGTCATCAAGCCAAATAGAGAAGCCATTATATTTGATACGATTCATTGCTTCTTTTAAGTCAACATGCTCTTCAAGAAGAGCGCTTTCGGTAATTTCGATATGGAGATATTGAGTTGGGATATTGTATTTGCTTGTAACTCTAACGATTTCGCTTGGAATATCGACAACTGAGAAGTCCGCTCTAGAGAAATTGATAGAAGTAGGAACAATCACTTCACCATTATCAAGAACTCTTCTCATGTTCTTACAAACGATTTCTAAAATCGCTAAGTCAAGTTTATATGCAAGTTGAGAATCTTCTAAAGAAGGCACAAAAATTCCCGGGCTAAGGAATCCATATTTTGGATCAATCCATCTCGCTAACGCTTCAACTCCACAGAGCTTTCTATCTTTAGCGAACACTACTGGTTGATAATAAGCATGAATCCAGCCTTTTTGAACAGCCTCATCAATATGAGAGACAACATATTGAACCATCTTGTATTTATTGGACATTTCTTTGTCGTATCTCAAATACAATTGAGATCCATTCATACCTTTTAATGTGGAGAAAGCGTATCTTGCTTTTTCCATTGCGTTATGGGAATCAACTTCCACACGGTTGAATAAATAACCACCAACTTTAACACCAGGACGAATGTCTGGGTCTAAGTGGTTAACTTCTTCATTAATTTGATTAATTTTTTCTTCTATATCTTCGTTTTTAGCGAACACTGCGAAATGATCGTCACTTTGTCTAGAGATATATTCATCAGGGAAATGTTTGATTAGGATTTGACCAACTTCTTTAAGGAATTCGTTTCCTTTTTCAAAACCTCTTTGTTCATTAAGAATTTTGAAGGAAGTGATGTCAAAGAACAAATAGATGTATTCATCTTTTTGAATGTTTTCTTCTTCAACTTTCTTATTCACTAAATTGTTGAAATATTCATAAGCAAGTAAGCCAGTAAGCTTGTCTTTAGTCGCTAAAAGTTCGAGCTCTTCATCTTTTTTTGCTTCTAGATTACGTTGAGAGAAAATCGATGTTGAAATCATAACTAACGAAATAAAGAAAGTTATGTAATTGACTCTATCTCCTTCAGAGAAGTAACGGATTGAGTCATCAAATGTTCTAAGTAAGAAATATACGGATAAGAAGACCGCTCCTAGAATAGCGATAGAAATATATGGTCTCCAAACAAGTAAACAACCAACATAAATCGCCATCATTAAGAAACAGATGATTTGTTTGTAGTCTGGGTTAGCGACGCCTTTTTTCATACTGGTGAAATCACCGTAAGAGACTCTAACACCAAAAATCAATAAACATGTAGCAAAGATAGTAATGATCGCTACTGAATGGAACCATTCAAAGTGTTTTCCACGATATTTAAGAATTGAAGCTATGATAACTAAAACATGGAAAAGGAAAATCGCACAATATAAGCCAATTAAGAGCGAACTATCAATATAGTTAGCAGGATCATATTTAGCAATAACGCTTTCTTTCCAAATAAAGGAACATAAAACAATACCAACACCAGAAGAAACAAGAATAGAGATAAGTAAGCCTTTACTGTTCTTTTTGGACAAGTAATATAAACAGTATAGGAACATTGATATACCCATCACCATCTGTAACCAGAAGAGTGAAGTATAGGTGAACAAGAAGTCAAAGTAACTAGAACCACCTCTAGCCCAATAAACATTCAAATATTTGTGGTGTTGTCTAAATACAAGCCAAACTTCAAGTAACGCGACAACCGCAGACATGAATAATCCTGAGCGCATATTCGCCTTGTGGATATACTCATTTACGTACTTACTGTTACGTTTAAAGCCTAAGAACTCCGCTATTTTAGAAAAAACATTCTTTGTTTTGTCCATATATTCTTGCTTCTATTCTATATCAAATTGTTGCAAAACCAAAATATGCTCTTGCTTGATTTGCGGTTCCAAGAAGAACGTAGTTCCCACTCGCATCGATTGTCCAATATCTTAATGTGGTTTTATCGGTTGTTGGAACGTAATAATTAAACTCTGTTAAATTAGTGCCTTTACAGAAATAATACTTGCTTCCTTTATTTAAACTATTGCTACCATAATGGTTTCTAGAACCATTGGTTTGTCCAAAGTTATAGTCTGAATAACTTGCAGGTTCTCTAATGAGAACTGACATAGAATTACTAATGATTGATTCAAAGCCTTTGTTCCATCTAAGAGCTTCTAAATCTTTACCAACATAAATCGCAGATTCGCTTGTTGAAGTTTCTCTATTATCAGGAAGGATTAAATATTTGATGCTACTACAGCCATTGAAAGCAGCACTATCAATGGATCTTAAATGAGTGCAGTAACTTAAATCTAAGACATTTTCATTTCTAGCACTTCTTCCAGTGATTTCTGCTCCACCTTTCGTGTTATCTAAGAATTTGTACTCTTTACTTCCACACATCTTTTTCATTTTTGAACAACCATTAAAAGCAGAAGGTCCAATCTTTCTTAGTTCAGTCATTGAAGTAAAGTCAATTTCTTCTAAGGCTGTACAACCTAAAACCGCTCCATAAAGAGATTCGTTAATTCCACGATTCTTAAATGCATACTGACGATAATCAGAGTTATCAAAATGTTCACCAACCGTGTCATCCCAAACTTCAGTATAGTCATCATCGGTGAAGTCAGTATCTGCACCCATCGCATTTTTCATTGCACCGATATAACGTAAATCGTCTACACCAGTAATCTTTTCAAGCGCTAAGTTTTTTGCTAAACCACCACCATAAATTGTGGTTAAACCTGTAGGAAGTTCGATGATTTTATAATTTGTGTTACTACATGCATCTAATCCGATAGCCTTGGTATTATCTGCCAATTTATATTTACCATTTGCGTCACCAGTATTATTCGCAGTTTGATACATAAGCATCTTCTTGCTATTTCCACCACCGATGTAATATAGGCCTTGTCCACCAGCATCCATTTCAAAATAAGAGTTAGCAGCAATGGTAAGTGTCGTGATTGTGTTTCTACCATTCGTACCATCTGTATTAACCATAAAAGCGCCATGGCCGATGAAGTTAAGTTTAGAGCCGAGTCTAACTGTATCAAAGATGTTATTGTAGAAGGCTAATTTACCGATACTAGTAATATCATCGTGAAGTACACAATAGCCACGCTTATCCTTGTCAAGATTTGATTCTAAAGTAGTAATCTTGGCGTTAAATTGTTCTTGAGTCAATTCGGTGGTTCCATCAGAATCAATGTATTTTCCTTCATTGGTCTTATACGTAATGATACGAGCACCAAATCGTCCATTGCCTTTTTCAGCATTACCTGTACGACGATAAAACGCACGCTCACCAATCGTTTTAATAGTGGTTGGTAAAACGAAATACAAACCAGGTGATCTATGTTTAACAGTTATTTTTAAATCAGTAGCAAGTGCTTCATGATGAGCAAATGCAGTTTGACCAATGTTTTCAAGTAAATTGGCTGTTCCATCAGAAATACCAGGAACTTGTGTTAAATCAATATAATCCACTGCTGTTCCTTCAGTATTTTCTTCTTCAGCGTCTTCATTAGTGGTGTAATAATAGCGAGCAACACTATATTTATTAGTTTTATCTTTAACAAAGGCAATAACACCAGCGTTATAGTCTTCTAAATCAACAGGAGCGTCATCGTACATCGTTTTTGTACTTGGATTCCAGTATTTGATGCCAGTAGCAAAATCAACTCCGTAATATGTAGGGACTGTCTCTCTATTTTCATTAGTGGTGTTATTACCAGTAGCGTTTGTAAAGTCGTAATTAGTGGCAGGCTTGATTTCGTTATAATAACTACCATTAGTTTCTGCATTCCAAGCATGGTTAATTTGTACTGCACTATTTTCAGCTGCTAAGGAATAGGTATCTAGTAATCCAGGAGCGGTATTTCCATCAACATAGACAACAACTTCAGCAGATGTACCAAAGAAGAGAGTGCCACCATAGCCGCCTTTTTCTTCGTCGATACACCATGGATAGCTATTTCCAGTAGCCTGAGATTTATATGTGGTTAAGAAAACTTCTCTAAGTTTTCCGCAATTTTTGAATGCGTCTTTACCGAAGTATCTTAAGTTCTTACTGGCTTTAAATCTGATAAGGTTTCTCGCTCCATTGAAGGAGTTGGAGTAGAAAGAACATGAATGAGATGTAGATGTGTCAGTCTCATATCCAGTTTCTTCTTCCATCGTCACACTTCTAATACATCCTGCTTCGCAGAACGCGTATTTACCAACCGCATATAAACGGGAATAGTTGTTATGAGAGAAGTTACCATCAATCTTAGTTAAATGTTGATATAAGGCGTCTTCTGCAGCTTTATCGTTAAGTGTTTTTGGTAACACTAAATCAACTTGAGCGTCTTCAATGTTGTATCCAAGACGATAGAAAGCAAGGTCATCAATACATTTCATGTTACTGGAAAGATGGAATTCATTAACGTTCACAAAGCAAGAGAATGCGTAACCTCCAATATATTCTAAACAATCAGGTAAGATTAAATGATCCATACCGACGTTAGTCATCGCTACTGTTCCATCTTGGAACACTTGATAGGAGATTTCTTTAAGTTCTTCACACAAAGTGAAATCTAAATCAGTGATTTCTCTTGAGTTAAGGAAGGCTTTATTTTTGATTTGCACTAGAGACTTATTGAATTTAACTTCTTTAATAAATTCATTGTTTGCAAAGCAAGAAGTTGCAATAACTTTAACTTTATAACCACCAAGTTCATCTGGAATGGTTAATCTTCCATCATCAACTTCAAAACAGCCATCAACATCTTCTGCTGGTGTATCAAACTTGTATAAGACTGCATATGGTCCATCAGTGTTGATATCAGCCTGAGTAATTAAAGTGACCTTTGTTGCTTTTTTTTGAGCTGAGTCAAGTTTAACAGGGGTGTTTTCCACTGTGTAACGTAAACATGGATAAGAATTATCAGAATAAATGGTTGGGTGTTTGGTAACCATTGGGATGAGATCATTACTACTTGAGGTGATATAAACATCTCTCCAATGGTTTTGACACACTCCATCACGATAGAAGTGAGTGGTCATTTGTTCTGCTGTTTCGGTTCCGTTATAGTTAATCACTAAGTCTGAGTTATTGTCAGTAAAGGCATAATTATCAATTTCACCCATGTTGGTTTCAAAGTAGACGAAAATGAGATCGTTACAATCCGCGAAGGCATAAGGTCTAACAGTGATGTAATTGGTAATTGTGTCTCCACTTCTTTGAGTGGATGGGAAATAGAAGTTCTTAATCTTTTTACATCTTTGGAAACAGCTCTCACCAAAATAAGTGACGCTTGATGGGGTATAGAAGTCTTTTAAAGATACACAGCTATCGAAAGCGTGATCGCCAATTGAGGTAATTCTGGAGTTACCAAAGGCTTTTGTGCCATCAGATTTAAGATAATGGACATACTCTAATGAACGACAATCTAAGAAAGTTGAAGGGGCAATTCTATCAATGAGATATGGAAGGTCAATCTCTTGGAGATTTGTGCAATAAGCAAATGCTTCTTCCTTAATTTCTTCAATGGTGTTAGGAAGATCTATTTTTTTGAAATCACAATATCTAAATCCACCAGCAGCAATCGCTCTAACGGTGTAATTTCCTTCACCATGAGTTACTTCAGAAGGAACATTAAGTGTTCCATCATTAGGAGCGTCTTTTGGATCTTCACCCCATGCAATAGCGACACCAGGAACAGGTGTTTCTCCATCATCCGCAAAGCGATAGCATTTAAATGTATGACCATCATACACATATGTGAAGAAAGTATTAGTTATGATATCAAAATCAACATTCGTAGAAAAAACAGGAATAACTGTAGAAACGCATAGGAAAATAACGACACTACAAAGTAGAGCAATCGTACTAGTTATTAGAATTTTGATTCTGTTTTTCTTAACCATATTTTCCTTTCTTTATGATGGCAGATATTTATGACTCTGCTCATCATATAAATCACCATTGATATAGTAAATGTGCTCAGTATTACGAGAATATGTTAATACATATGTGACAAATGTTGGAGAGGTTGCGAAGGCAATTCTCATATATTTCTTATCTCCAGAGGTAACAACATCCATTGTTACGGTTCCAGAAGTTGTATTAAATGTCGCATTAAACGAGAATAAGGCTTTGTTTAAATTATTTGGGAAATTGTCATAGGTTGGAGCTTCTAAAAGGAAATCAACATTTTCAATTGCATCATCTAATGTAATGATATCGTTAGTGTCAATAGTGCCATCGGTTTGTCCTTGAACTGCTAAGAAATAGACATGAGCTTCTCCACTAGCAGCGCCTAAAACATAATCTCCTTTTTCAAGTTTAAAGATGTGTCCATAAAGCGCACCATTATCGCTCATATTGCTACCGTTTTGGACGGTTTCTGTACCGGTTTCACCAGTTGCAACATCGTATGTGAAATATCTATGTGAGTCGATACTATTAACATTACCTGATTTCATCGTGTATAAAGCTTTTGTTCCACCACTGAGTTTAGTTGGATCATAGCTATAAACAGTAATATTTGCATTCTTTCCAACAACAGAAACGTTTGCTCCATTATCGTTATCAATATGGAAAACAATAGAGTTAGATGGGTAATAATGAGTTTCACCTTTCGCATTAGTGAATGGCTTTTTATCACCAGGTTTAAAAACAGGCATATAAGAGGATAAGCTTGCTAAGGTTTCATTTTCAGAAGAACGGAACATGAAACCAAATCGAGGAGAACCAGCTTCAATAGGAGCGCCGTATTTATCGATTAATTTGTTTTTGAGATACGCTGCTAAGAAGTCACTATCCGTGTTATACATATAGTTATTTCCACCAGCATCATTCATATGTTCTAAATCAAGTTCAAAGACATAGTTAAAATCTCTTTCAAACTCAGTTCCAAATGAACCAGCGTCAAAATAACTTGGGATGGTTGATGCTCTACTAGCGATAAATTCTCCACCTTTTTGGTTATCGTATTCCGCGGTCGAGAAATATACTTTGGTCTTAGGGGTGCCGTTAATGATACGACAATCGCCAAGGTTTTCCACCATGCATTGACCATAAGTGACATCAGATCCAGGTTGACCAATACGAGCAGCTTTTTCATTATATGAAGAGACAACCTTAAAGACACCTAAACCACGATCAACTTCATCTTCGTCTTCGATGACTTTGTTCCACAAGAAGTCAACCGAGTTAAAGTCAGTAGGAATATCACCAAAATTATATTGACCCCAAACACCATAAGAACTCATGTCTGAGCCAGTTTTAACAATGTATTGGTTTTCATCTGTATCAGCGTATCTAAGATATTCAGAGAATCTTGTATATGTTTCACTTAACATATTTCCACCGTAAGTGACGTAGTTTAAAGATCCACGTTGACCAGCGTAAATCGTATCAGTGTTAACAGTGTCTCTTCGAATCATTCCATAAATCTTTGAGAAGTTCATAACACCAATATCACCATGAACCACTAATGCTAAATCTGGGTCCATAATATTAGAAACATTCTTACCAATTTCACCAACTAAAGCAGTTTGTGATTCGGCTGCAACTGGATGGTAACCAGTTTCATTGAATTGGAATTGACCATTAAAGACATAACAATGATTTAAAGATCCATCAACGTGTCCAGCAATTAAACCGATATTATTGCCGTGGTGATAACCAGTATTGTGGTCAGTTTCAATACCTTGGTCAACATAATCACAGAAGATGGTTGCATCAAACTGTTTATCTTCATATTTATAACCCTTTGAATAAAATTCAACAGTGTAGGTTTGAATAACACGAGAAAAAATATAACCATCAACTTGCACAGAGGCTACTAAATATATTCTGGCGTTAACTTGGTTTAATTTACCAGAGTTAAATGCTGCAGAAGAGTCGAGTTCTGTCATATCAATAATCAAATCTTCTGGTGAACTACCATCTAAATCTAAATCACCAATTGGTTTAATAAGTGGAGATGAAGATTCTAAAGAATATGTAAATCTTGTTCCTTCTGGGAAAGTCGCATGGAAATATCCGTTATATATATGACCACCATCAATAACATGACTATCAGAGTTGATGTCATCTAATGGGGTACCAGTAGAACCATTTAGTTTTTTTAAATAATTCTCTTTATACCCACCAGAAACACCGATAGACGAATCCCATTCATAGAAAGAAAGAGATGTATCGGTAGCTAAATAAGAAGCGCTATTGAAAATATCATCAATATCTTCAGAGAATAAAGTATTGTCATCATCACCAACGTTGTTGTTATAACCCAAAGAAACGACTTTAAGATTATCAAACACCATACCCTCAAGTTTTCCGGTATGAGCAACATAACCAAAAACACCGATATCTTCAGGATTACCATAAACCGTTAAGTTTTTGATTGGTAAACCATTACCATTAATAGTGCCAACAAATGGGGTACCTTCTCCACCAATGGTTTTCACCATGGTTCTCTCACAGAAGTCTTCCATATCTAAATATTTTGTGAAGATAGGATTTCCTTCACTATCATAGCTATCAATGCAACGTAAAGAAGGAACACCATCAATATCAAACATATGTCCGATTTGGAAATACATCTTTCCTGGGAAAATACCGAGGTTCTGTAATCTTGTTAAGTTATAGAAATGAATAGGAGTAACAATTTCATATGGGTTTTCTTGGCTACCATCTCCAGAGAAGAAGTAGTTTCTTAAACCAATGCTACCATGTAGATATTTATCATCTTCAGTATCAATGTTTGGTCCTAAGAACCAAGCAATAGTAAGCGCACTAAAAGACAAAACCGCAAAGGAAGAAGTCAAAATACCAGCAACAAGAGAACGAATCGCAAATTTCTTTTTCATGATTATTCGTCCTCCTTAGGGGAGAAATAGAATTTGAAATAGAAATCGCAAATCGCAACAATGTCATGAAGATAGACTTTGGTCATTGTATCGCCTAATTCGCTAGGAGCGTAATTAACATTAACGTATACAGTGATGACATTCTTGCCTAATGTCGAATCATATGTGAACGTTCTCTCTTTATCGGGTTCAGATAAAACTATTTCAGTTTCATCATTACCATAAAAATGAGGATAACTGTCTTTTAATGATGAGAGGTAAGAAATTTTATAATAAATCTCTTCGTTTTCAGACATGTTTTCTGCTTCTGGATCTGGATCATATTCAATATAGCTTGGATAATAAGCATGATGGTCATCTCCAACCGTAAAAAGCGGATTGGAGTCTAATAAATCTTCTTCATAGTAGAGATCGAAATTTGCACAAGATGAAAATAAGAGTTCTTCATCTGAAGGAATGATGTTAAGCAATTTATTAACTGAGGCTTCGAAATAAACATCAGTAAGATCATTGCTTGAAATAACAAATTTGTAGATAGAATTACAGTTCATATCTTCTAATTTGTCGCCAAGAACAAGATGATCGACTGGATCATAAATAGTCATCAAAGAAACTTGATGCCACGAGCCATCGTTATATCCAAATTGTTTTAATTCTTTGTCATATGAATACTTTTTTACATCACCCAATTCTGGAGTTAAGTAATCAGTAACAACGAAAGCGCTTTCACCAGTGCCATGCGTTGTAGTGCTATATTCAAACTTATATAAATCAATGGAATATAAATCACAGCTTCCTAAATTAACAACTGCGAAATCATTACTGTCTATAGTAGAAGACATTTTTAAGGTGAACCAGGAGTAAGCACCACCAAGAACTGCAAGCAATGAAAAAATTGCCACGGAACATGCAGCAATAATCTTTAAATTTGATTTCCCGGTCGTTCTCATCTTGTTAGCCTATTGTTAGTTAGCAACTGACGATCCCATTGGGACTCTGAAGTTTTGCGTCGCTGGATTACTCCAGGTTTGCTTTTTTTACTAATAAGATTTTATTTAATGCCTATAATAAAGTCAATATTTTCTAGAAAATATAAGTTCTATTAAAGGTTCTAATATAAATGCTTTAGGATTTTTTTCTGATTAGACCAAAACAAATATTATTTAACCTATTTTTGCTACTTTTTAAGTCAATAATCGCACAGAAACCCACTCTTTTTGTGTTTTGGAGTAATTAAAAATGTTTACGTTAAATCAGAAAAAATGCAAAAAAAATGCAGTCACTCACATGACCGCGTAAACCGTTGCTTTGTGGCAGGGACGAATCCCTGCTACAAGACACAAGTTAAGTTCCTTTTGGCTGGTGTTGCTTCTTGTTGACGACATGTTAATAGTTGTTCCCATGTCGGTGGCCAGCTTCCTCTAGTTATTAGCTTCGAGGCTGTCTTCCTCTTCGTCGTGTCCGGTGCTGGATTTATTCGATCAAACTTTAACGTCGAGACCAGTGAATTTGCATTCATTGAGGAACGTACCGATAATCACCACTATTTCAGATGATTCTTTGCTAGGCGACAATTAACAGATAGCGTTTAACTTTCTGAGATTCCTAGTCCAACTTTAGGAACTTGTCGACTTATCTAGTCTTAAACTCTTTAAGCCATTTCTTTGTGGAGAGATCCCTTTGGAGGTCTTCCATTATCATCACACGTTTGTTGAGTTATGTGATTTAGACTTTTGAAATTGTTATTAACAATTTCTTTCGCACCTCTTTGTTCGTGTCTGGCGGTGGTTTTACGCTGTTAAGTTCTAACTCAGCTACCACTCTATGAGGGAGGTGAACCGTTTCACTCTTCGAAGAGTGAAGTCGCTTGCGATCATTAACCAGAAGATTTAATTCTGGAACCTTACTATCAACGTCGTGTAATGGTTGATCTTCGATTCTGCGACTGAACTTCAATACCCCTTTGTAAATCTTGCCTTGCGGTTATTTACTTATTTCACGTTTTGAGTTGACTTTAGCGTGAACGGTAGATGCAAATTTCATTGTTCATTTGCTGTCCTCTTCGACTGTGTCGGGCGGTGGTTTTACGCTGTTAAGTTCTAACTCAGCTACCACTCTAGGAGGGAGGATCGACCCGATTACCACCGAAGTGATAATCATAACTAGTGCAATCGCTAATCCATTGTTTTTTAACTTTGGAACCGCCGTGTCAACTTCGTTTCCTGCGTCGATTGTCTTGTCTAGATTTGAGATATAAGTAACTATCGTTACTTTTATCTCATCCATGTCCTTTCGGGCTTGGATGTTATCTATTTTCCTCCTTTTTAATTTTTTCGTCAAGCGTTTTTTTAAAAATTTTTTAACTTTTTTTCTATTTTATATTTATATAAAATAAATTTTAAAAATAATTCTATTACGCGCACACGTGTACTAATAATAGTTGAATTAAGAATATTTATTTTTTGTGTAATAATTTTTTTATGAAAGAAAAGAAATACCCACAAATAGACCCTAACGCTCCTACAAAAAGGATATGGTTTATCTTTGCTTTTGTTCTTTGGGCTGCTTCTTTAATATCTAAGATTTCATATAAAACAAAAATTATTAAGCATGATAAATTACCAAAGCCACCATACTTACTTTTATCCACTCATGCTTCTTTTATGGACTTCTATCAAGCACTCCTCACCACTTTCCCGCATCGCCCATATTGGATTAGCACAGTAGAAGAATTCATTCCACGTTTATTTCTCTTTAGAAGAATTGGAGTTCTTGCTAAAAGAAAATTCACAAACGATCCAAGAAGCGCTCTTAGATATATGGAGATTCTCCAAAAAAGAAAAAAGATTCTTGTCATCTATCCAGAAGCTAGATATTCCTTTGATGGAGAAAACGAAAGAATCGATAAGAGCATGGGAAGATTTGTCAAAATGGCAAATGTTCCTGTTGTAGTTTTAACAGGACATGGTGATTATTTATATTGTCCTCAATGGAGCGACCGTAAAAATAGAAAGATTAAGCCAATCACTGCGGAAGTTAGCACTGTTATAAATAAATATGATTTAGAGATAATGTCTCCTGAGGAAATACAAAATAAGATTGAAAATAGTCTCAAGATTTCTGAAGAAGACTGGATTAGGAAGAACAATATTCTTAACAAATATGAGAATCGCGCTGTTGGACTTGAAAGAATCCTCTATAAGTGTCCACATTGTGGACAAGAGATGGAAATGTCTAGTGAAACCCACTTCTTAAAATGTAATCACTGTGGAGTGATATATGATTATTTAGAAAATGGTCAACTCAAGTGTATTAACGCAGAGACAAAGTTTGATTATCCAAGCAAATGGTACAAATGGGAGAAAGAGTGCGTTAAAAGCGAGGTAGAGGCCGGAACATATCATTTTAATGATAATGTTCGTGTTGAGAAGCTAATGGGCGCTAAAATCGGTTTTGTGCCGTTAAAAGGCAACTATCACCTTGAACACTCCATCAAAGATGGAATAACCATTAAAGGAATTGATAATGACTTCGTATTCAATCGTTCATCATTACAAAGCTTCGCAATTCACATTGAATACAATTATGAAGATCGAGGAGCGTTTCTTGAACTCGCTACTCCTGATGATACATATTTCATCTATCCACTTACAAAAGCATCATATCTAACGAAAATACATTTCGCGGTTGAGCATATATATGACAAGCTCAAAGGTGAACTAAAGGGCTAATCAATTGATTAGCTTTTTTAGTGTAACAAAAAAGGTGATACCTTTTTGAGATACCACCAATTCTATTAATTGTTATTCAATAACGGTATTAAAGATCGTTAGCAATGCCAAGTGTAATTTGAGCAACGCCTTCTACGAATTCAATAGCAACACCGTAGGAGCCAGTAACTTTAACTTTAATATTTCCTCCTTCAGGGAAATCAAAATTATCTGCCATTTCTTCTTTATTACTGACTTCATCAGAACCCCAGCTGTATGTCCATGCGCCATCAGCACGAACTTTGAATTCATCACCTTCGGCTAAACTAACGATTGTGCCCCAAATGCCTTCTTTTTCTTCCATAGCGACATCGGTTGCCCATCCAGAGCCTTCGAAGCTTCCGATAACACCATAAGTGTGATCTTCAGGAATCCATTCTGTAACTTCTTCGTATTCTTGACCTTCTTTTTCTTCGGTCTTAATGAATGCAGTACCATAGTTAAATGTATTCTTTGTTGCAACATCATTGTATTCAGCAAAGATAACAGTGTAGATACCAGCACCAGCACTGACTACTGGGTTTTGATCCCAAGCAAATCCGTGTTCATCTTTTTCTTCTTGCCAGGTTGGGCAGAAGTAATTCTTTAAGTTTTCAACGTGAGCAGTGTGTGGATCTGGTGTCCAAGCTTTGGTCGCCATTTTTTTAAGATCTTTACTATATTCGCATTCAATGATCTTGAGACAATATGAACCATCGGCATCATATAAAACGTCGTTTAATAATAATCTTGAAGACCAACCGACAGACTCAACACCAACTTCAACGCCAGAAATACTATAAATCTTCTTGACTAAGTTGCCTTTTCCTTCAAGTTTTCCACCGACTTCTGCATCGATTTGTTTAGCTTGTGCTAAAGTGATTTCTTTGAGTTCAAAAGCGTCTCCGCCGTAACCCCATGTGCCGCCACCGGCTTCTTCAGCGGTTTTGCCATCAACTTTTAAGGCCTTATCACCAGTGATAAAGTAACCTTTTCTAGCTGGTTGTTCAGGTGTAGATGGTGCATCATTACCACCACATGCTACTAATCCCATCGATGCGATTGAGAGTAAAGCAGCAACAAAAAGTTTTTTCATTATGTGTTTTTCCTCCGAAAATTTTTGTACTTTTATAATAATTCTCTAATTATTATTTGTCAAATAATTGTATTTAAACAAAAGACTGGCTTATTAATATCTAATAAAACCAGTCGATTTTTGCTAAGAAATTTCTAAATTTAATAGAACTATTTCTTTAAAATAATAGTTTCGAATCTATCGAGTTTGAATGAATTTCCGTTAAGTGTCTTACCTAAAGTGTCATGGACAAGAGTGCATCCAGTGACATCGATTTCGTAATCTTCTTTTAATGATCCATTCGCGTAATAGATGACATATGTATCATCACCATCTTTAATTGTTTGCCAAATAATAGATTGATGATTAGGTTTTCCGCTACCAGGTTTATATGTTTTTGTTGAAACATTTGCTTTCACTTCACTAAGTGAATAATGTAAACCAGCACATGTCTTTTTGAAGTTGATCAATGTCTTGTAGTTTTCCATCATATCAGGATGTTTAACTTTTAAGGAATAATCAATTTCATTGGTCTTATAGCTTGAATTATAAGAGTTACCACTTACTTCATCGTAATCAAGTTCAACACCATCTTTTTTGGCTCTATGGGATTCACCATTTTCATCGTAGATGGTCTTGCTTCTAAGCATTTCTTCTCCAGCAAGAAGGAATGATAAACCTTGAGAGGTGAGAACAATGGAGTTAGCAAGAACATTCATTTTTGCTAATTTTTCATCACGGTTATATTTGGTTCCATAGACATCTTCTGGATCGCCTTCCACACCCGCGACTAAACATCTGTCATTAATTGTGTAGTTATCGTGACATGTGACATAAGCAATAGATTTGTCTGGATCATTTGTTGTAGATAAAGAGGTACAGCCTTTTAATCCGTTTTCAATATCAGTGGTAGCAACACCATATTTCTCTTGGTCCATCCAACCTTTATCAACGAGTTGAGACATTCCTCCAGCAAGCATTGCATCTCTAAATTTGTCGTTGAATTGACCATAGTGATAATACTTACTAGCGTTATTTTGTGAGGCCATAACTGTGCCCGCTGGAACTGCGGTGCCCATAATCCATGGTTCACCATAAACAACGATGTTTGGATTAACATTGTCTTCTAAGTTTTTAACAAGTTGATTCATGGTTTCCAAATCATGGAGACCCATTAAGTCAAATCTGAAGCCACCAAGTTTGTATTCTTTGGCCCAGAAGGCTGAAGAATCAATCATGAATTTGCGATACATGTATCTTTCAGATGCTGTATCGTTACCACATCCACTACCAGAGGATGCTCCACCGGTGGATGTATATCTAAAGTAATAGAATGGCATCAAGACATCAAAGTTAGAACCAGTTAATCCATTAACGTGGTTATAAACAACGTCCATGATGATATTCATACCAGCTTCGTTATAAGCCTTAATCATTTCTTTTAATTCGCGAATACGGACATATCCATCAAATGGGTTAGATGAATAAGCACCTTCGACAACATTATAGTTAAGTGGGTTATATCCCCAGTTAAAGGAAACGTTGACTTCGTCATTAGCTTGATCAAAGAAAGGAATAATTTGGACGGCACTGACACCTAAATCTTTAATGTGATCAAAGCCAGTTGTGACTTCAACATTGCCTTCTTTATAAGTGGTTCCACTCTCCCACATACCCGCAAATTTCTTACGGTTCTTACTATTTTCTTTGCCAACCCAAGTTTCAGAAGATGTTGTATCAGCAACATGGGTTTCATAAACTACCATTTCTTTACGGTTATATTTATGTGGTTCGATTTCGTCCCATCCCTCAGGATTGGTCTTGGAGAAATCAACAACCATGCCTCTAAGTCCGTTAACACCAGCGCTCTTCGCATATGGGTCAACGATTTCTTGGCCAAATTTGTGATAAGCGTTTGTAACAACATAGGTGTAATACTTGCCTTCTAAATTACCGGTAAGTAATTTTTCAAAAACACCTCTTTCACCTTTGGTCATTTCATATTCATCATATTCATCACTACCGTTATCTGGATCTACTGAAGTAGGTGTTCCAGATTCATAGATACGTAGTTTAATAGAAGATGATAATGGTGACCAAACTTTAAATGTAGTTTCACTAGATGTATATAACGCACCTAATTCACCATCATAGTTATAGGCATTATTGAAATCAGCATCGTAAAGGTTTCTAACAGAAACATCTCTTAAAGCGGAAACACCGTCTTGAAAGATAGCTTCTACTTGATAGGAATCTTTAATATCAGCTTTTGTTGATAACTTAATTGTCCAACTGGTTCCTGAACCTGATACGGTTGCACCTTCAAGGACTTCGCCATTTCGATAAAGTTTTGGTTTTTCGATTGGGTTATTTGTTTGTACTGTAATAGAAGTTGAATTTTTAAATTCACATGTCTTCACTGCGTTCATGACATGTTTCCAATCTTTATCAGTGTAGACGTTTGGATTTTGCATGCCTAAATAGCAGTGATAGACTTGATGTTCATCAGGTGTGAGCATCGTTCTATCCATGAATCGGTCTTCTTCACAGTCCTTTTTAACTTTGTCACCCCACATATCTCCACCAGCAGCGACGGAATATGTTTTAACGATGAAACCTAAGGAAGTTGGATTTCCGAAATAAGAGAGTGGGTAATAAGCAATAACACCATAGTCATCAGAATAATTGAATGTATATTCTGCACCATCTTTACCTTCAGCCCAAAGCCAAAGCGCCCATTCCTTATAGGAACCACTGGTTCTCTTATAGTGAATTTGGATACCTGGTTCATCTAAATAGGTGATGTTTGTTGGTAAACCAGAATCATTAATAAAACCTTGTGGAGCGTCGTCTCCACCGCCACAAGCGGTGAATAATAATGTACTGGTTAACATTAATGTTATGAAGTTAGTTTTAAATTTCATAAAAGTAAACCTCCAATAAAAAGGGCGCACCACAAGTGTGCACCCAATTTAAATAATTATTTTTGTTCTTCTTTATCTTCTTTTCTAAGTTTAAAGATTTTGAAGACACCTTTAATGGTGAAAATAAAGAAGGCAATTGCTCCGATAAAGGAAACAATAGAGATAACCGTAAATGTTGTTTGTTTAGCAGAAGTACTATCTAAATATGCTTGGAATTGTGCTTCCATAAGCGCTTTAACTTCTTTTTCTTCAGGTTTTCCAACAGCGTCGAAAATGATTTGTTGAATTCTCGCAGCTTCATCAGCTGTAGCGTGAGAAATAGCGATACTTTCTTTTGCTAAAAGAAGTCCGGCAACTAACAAGCCTACGAATAAGACGCAAAAGATAGAAGTAATAATGATTTGTTTTTTCATATTTTCTATCCTTTCACCGCACCAGCGGTAACACCTTCAACGTAGAATTTCTGTAACGCCATGAAGAGAGAGGTAATTGGTATCGCAACAAACGTACAACCAGCGCAGAATACTGTGAAGATTGATTGATCGGCGGTCGTTTTACCATACATCATCTTGTATAGACCAACAGATACAGTCCAGTAGTTACTATCATCACCCAAGATGACGTTAGCAAAGATGAAGTCCATCCATGGTCCCGTAAAGGACATTAACGCAGTGTAGATGATAATTGGTTTGGATAATGGAAGAATAATCTTCCAGAAAATCTTGAAGTTTGTGCATCCATCGAGTTTAGCAGATTCAACAAGTGAATTTGGTAAAACATCAAAGAATCCTTTTGCGACTTGGAAGCCAAGTCCACTGCCAGCAGAATACGCGAGAATCAAACCAACAATAGCGAGTTCAGGCGAGTCTGGGTTAGCACACAAACCAAACGATTTCAAAATGAAGTAGATAGCGATCATCGACATGAAGCCTGGGAATAATCCAAGAATCATAGTGATGTTCATAAATGGCTTACGAAGTTTAAATCTGAGTTTAGACATACAGTAAGCAACAGATAAGATTAAGAATGTGGAGAAGATACAGCAGAACACAGAGACAAGCATTGTGTTACCAAACCATCTCACATAGGAATTATATTTGCCAGAGGCAAAGGAGTAATTCCATAATTTCTCAAAGTTATCAAATCCAACACGAGTTGGGAAGAAAATACCAGTGCCAGCGACACCACCAATATAGGTACCATCTGGTTGATATTCGACACGTAAAGCATTAAGGACAATCCATGCAATTGGAATAATCCAAATAATTGCGAGCACGACTAATAAGCCATACGCAATACCTTTACTTGTGTTTTCAGCAGCTCTTTGGCTTCTGAATTTCTTTTTGCGGAGAGGATATGCCATCATTGGAAAGTGTCCTCCTCGTTGTAAGCTTTACTACGACGATATGTAATAAGGGTAATGGTTGCGGTAATTAAGAAAGTAAGTAAACCAATAATCGCACCAGTGTTGTATTGTTTATCGTCAATTGTGAGTTTATATAACCAGGTAACGAGAAGATCCGTTCCACCACCAATATATGGACGATGGGTTGGTCCGCCACCGGTTAACAAGAAGATCGTATTGAAGGAGTTAATATTTCCAACAAATGATCCGATAAGATAAGGAGTAGTAATGAAGATAACGTAAGGAAGAGTAATCTTGAAGAACATCTTACTCTTACTTGCGCCATCAACCGTGCCAGCTTCATATAAATCTTGAGGAATGTTCATCAAGATACCAGAAGTCATAAGCATGGTGTATGGAATACCTAGCCACATATTGATAACAATAACTGTCACCTTAGCGACTATTTCGTTTTGTGTACCATTTTCAGTACCGAGGAAGACAACTTTGTCTCCACCTAAGGCACTAATAATATTATTTATTGGTCCCCATTCACCGAATAAGTTACGGCAAGCGAGAAGAGAAATAAATTGAGGTACAGCAATTGTAAGAATGAAGATAGTACGGAAAATCTTCTTTCCTTTGATACCTTTTTTGTTGATTAATAAGGCGAGGAGAATGCCACCAAAATAACATGTAAAGGTAGCAAACACTGCCCAAATAAGTGTCCAACCAAGAATTGGGAAGAAACGGTTAGAAATTTCCGAACCCAGTCTTGACGTTGAGGAGGTATTAAACATCTCAGTGAAGTTTTTAAATCCGACCCAATGGAAGAGGGTTGTATTATCCATTTGCATCGCCGGTAAGTTATAAGATGTAAAGGCGATACAAATCATCAAAATGGTTGGAAGAAGTGTAAAGATTAACGCCGCTAAACATGTAGGGGTCAGCATCAATACGTGGAATTTCGAATCTAGAAGTTCTCCACAATCTTGTTTGAATGTTGACGCCATAACACCTTTTTTAGCGTCTTGATCTGCTTTGTAAGATGAGGAAATGTTTAAGCACCAAACAACGAGATAAAGAATAATCGCAGCAATTGTGGTCAAGCCAAACAATAACATTAAGAATGAGTCGCTTTTACCAACAAGAACCATTTCCATAGTTACTGGGTCATAAACCATTTTTCCATCACTTCCTTGCAAAGCAAGGTTTGCTAATGCTTTAAAACCATATGGAGTGCCATTAACAACTGGTGAAGTAATCATGAAAACCCAGAATAATGCTTGAATAGCTAGGAAAATAAAGCCTTTAATAAATTGTTTATGGTAGAAGTTTCCAGCACCAAAGATTAAGAAAGATAATTTAGTGCCAACACTGCCATCAACAAATTTGATATATAAGCCCTTAAAGAAACGTGCAATTCCTAAGCCAATGTTCTTGAAAAAGTTTAATATTCCAAGACCAATGCCTTTGAAAAAGTTTCCGACAGCGCCCAAACATCTAAGGAAGATATTCTTCTTTTGTGGTGCAGGAGAAGACATTACTGTTTCCATTTCATTCCTCCTTTCTGAAAATTAATTTTTAATTATTTATAATTAAATTTGTGCAGGTAAAGTTGCAGGAGCACTTTGTGGGTCCTTTGCGTTTTCCCAGATATATTGCATTCTATAAAGAATTTCTCTTGCAGCTCTTGTGGTGCCCATGTCACCTTCAGCGTTTTCAACGCACATAGCGTATAATCCAGGTGCGCCACTTTGATAGTAGCAATAATTTAAGATACCTGTGATAAATGGTTGTGGTCTACCATAACTAAACATTGTGGTTTGAGCTTTTGCTAATTGATATTTTTGAACACCTAATTCATCTTTATGTTGTTCAATATATGCAGCAGCACCATCATAAGATGGTAAGTTATCAGCAGCCATTAAGGATCTATTTTGAATATCCTTTTTGCTTAAGAATTTAACTAAGCTTTGTTCAGCAACATATTTGTTACCAGCAGATGCAGAATTGATTAATAATGCTTTGAAGTCTGCGAATGTACCACCACGCATGACTGTGCCAGCTTCAATTTCTGTACCAGCAACATCATCTTCGGTTAAGGTGTAAGTTGGAATTGGAGCAACACCAACATTGGTTGCACCGATAGCACTTGAAAATTCTTTATATTTCCAAGCACCACTAATAATGCCTAAGCATCCACCCATTTTAACGTCGGTTGCCCAACCGTTTGTGGATGGTTTTAATTTCATACCATGTGGATCAGCGTGATATCTACGTGCCCATTGTAAGTTAGCTACAGAATCTTCGCCTTGAGCCCAGCATTCACTTCTATCGCCGTCTTTATAGATTTCCATGGTTGTGGATTTATCAGATTCTTTAACTGCAAGAAGTGTGAATGAGAAGTTAAATCCATCATCACCTGTGAGTTCAATAGCTTTTGTAGAATCACCACGAGCAGCAGCGGCTTCACTTAAGCCTTCAAATGTTTTGGCTTGTTCTTCAGAGACATATCTCTTGTCATACATTAAGAACAAGGATTGAGCGATATATGGAACACCATAAATTGCGCGTTCGTTATCAACTACTGAATGTGCAACTTCATAGAAGGATTTTGTGTTATCAGCTTCTACTTGTTCATATAATCCTTTGGAGTTAAATGGTTTAATTAATTTCTTTTGTGCTAATTTACCAATGTTATCGTGAGCAACGGTAACGATGTCAGCACATGTTGTATTATCGAGTTCGAGTTTAGCAGCAGCTCCGCCACTATCGAAATCGCTTACTGTGACGGTCCAATTAAATTGATCGTTGTCAGCGTGCATTTGGGAAACCCATTCGTTTGCGGCGGTTTGGTAGAATTCAACAGATTCTTCACCGACCCAAACAGTGATTTCGCCACTTCCAGCTGGAGCGTCAGGCATTTCATAAGTTGGGATGTCAGAAATTGTGCCACCACCACTAGAACCACCTTCGTCACCGCCACCACAAGCAGTCATACTTATAGCAGCAAAAAGAGCAGGAAGAGCAATTAAAAATTTCTTACTTTTCATAAAGTTCTCCTAAAACTCCCCTTTGGGGATACTACGTAAATATTTTAGTATTCAAAAAATATGATTGCAACAATATTATGCGCGAACACGCGTGTATAAAGAAAACAACGCTTATTTTCCGGCGTTGTTGTCACTATTTTGTTCTTCTTTGTTAGTCTCTATCTTACTTATTTCAGCGTCAATCGCTTCTTGAGTTTCAATATTGTTAGGTACAAAAGTTTTAGACTCAATAAGTCTACTAAATGAGATAAAATCACAAAGAGAGCGGTTATTTTTGTTAAATTGGCGAATGATAAGAGTTATTACAGGGATAGCCAAAACTACCCAAATACCAATAATTAAAAACGGAGCAACAGATTCAAATACGACAATAAATAAAAACCTTCCCACCATTTGATACCATGCAGCTTTATCTTCTCTTTTTGTTGAAATAAGTTGCAAGCCACACATTAATTCACCAATGGTTGCTCTTTTTTTGTTACAAAGTGGAATAACAACAAGGAAGATAAATTCCAAAATAATTCCACATGTAATGATGACCGCATATGTGTTCACCTGATAGTAGAATGTATAGTCTTTATAGTATGGATACGCATTAATAATTCTTTTATATTCGGCTTGGATTTCAGTTGATGGATATTC
The DNA here is from genome assembly GCA_900314865.1 of uncultured Erysipelotrichaceae bacterium. GTDB lineage: Bacteria > Bacillota_I > Bacilli_A > RFN20 > CAG-826 > UBA2450. The sequence goes on from OMWW01000002.1 coordinate 172,707, forward strand.
AGTTGTACCGACGATGTAATATTCATGAGTTACTTGATCATAGTGAAGTAATTTGCCACCTTCTTGACCTGGCTGAACCACTACTTTATATCCCATACCTGATTGAAGCTTGGCGTCATCTTCAATCTCCATCATTGCGGTTTGATATCGATTCGCGTTTTGAACAGGACCAATCTGTGTTCTAAACGCTAAATTGTAAAGTAAATAAGATAGTAAAAATAACAAAAGAATATCAAAACCATGAGCAATGAGTCTTTTGTACCAAATTGGTTTATTATTTGCTTCTAAGGCAACGGTCTTAGTAAAAACTGCCATATAGTAAGTGTAAAACGAAAAAAAGAGATTATCAACTGATAACCTCTTTATAGATATTTTGTGTGATTAGAAAATCATCATATCAATATCGGTGGACCAGACGGATAAGTCTTTTCCTTTGATATCAAGTTTGAGTGATTCACCCTTAAAGTCTTTGTCTACCAAGACCAAAAGTTTTTGTTCATCAACACTTACTTCAGCATAGCTTACATTACCGTAATCTAAGACTTTGTTAACTTTTGCGTCTAAGCCTTCTTTGGCGAGATGGATGTTCTTTCTATTAGTGACATAACGATATTCATTCTTATAGCAATCGTTACCTTCAACAGAGTTCATCTTATAGCCATTAGCAACAGGAAGTTCAATCTTATGTTCATTAATTAAGGCAAAGAAGTGGAAGACACGTTGGACACTGTTACCCATTTTGATTTGGAAGTTGATTTCTTTGAGTTGTTGTTTAAGGGCTTTCTTATCAGCGTCTTCTTTTTCAAGTTCAGCAGTAAGTTCAGCTTTCTTGGTGAGAAGTTCGTTCATTTCTTCTTCAGGTAGTTCAACTTTTTCACGTTTTTCTTCTTTAACAAATCTACCAATTAAGCTTTCTTCTTCACCGATTGGTTCAAGTAAAACTTTATTATCCTTCATGAGTTTAAGTTTGTCATTGAGGAGATCAAAGCTATAGGATTGCCCTTCTTTGACATCACGACCCACAAGAGCGAATAAGTAATGATCACCATCGGCCAAATAGGCGAGGTATTTACCATCAACTTTTTCGACTTTCTTAACTTTGAGTTTATAGTCACTACCAGGAACAATTGCGTATGGAGGAATTTCAACATTAAATTCTTTCTCTTTTCCAATTGCTTCTTTGAAGACATCTAATAATTTAACTTTGGAACCTAAGAGTTCAAGGTTACCACCACTGACTTTAGCGACAGTGTTACTATATGAAGGAATCTTCTCCATAAGGGTAACTTCGCTTTCACCATCGAAGAAGTGAACTTTGTCTTCGTTAACTTTAACGTGGACAACATCACCGACTTCGACTTTGAGTCCTTCAGTGACTTTAATGATGATGTTCTTTCCTTCATCTTTCATGGTGAATTCATCATCTTTAACAGAAGTTTGTCCGTAAATAATACATTCATTTCCTAAATGTTCAACCGCGGTAACGTGGCAGGATAAACCTGTTTCTTTATTACTAACTTCAAGGTGCTCTGGTCTAATACCAAAGATGACTTTCTTTTCACCCTTTAGGTAATCTCTATGAATCTTAGAAACACTTTCATATGGAAGTTTTAATGAAGAGCCATCTTCAAATCTCACTTCAACAACATCCTTTTCTCTAAGCAAGGTGACATTGAAGAAGTTCATTTGAGGGGTGCCGATGAATCCAGCAACGAACTTGTTATATGGTTCATTGTATAAATTCATTGGAGTATCGATTTGTTGGACATAGCCAAGTTTCATAACAACGATACGAGTACCCATTGTCATAGCTTCGACTTGGTCGTGAGTAACATAAATAAATGTAGTTGCAAGTTTCTTATGTAATTTAGTGATCTCTGTTCTCATTTGCGCTCTGAGTTTCGCGTCTAAGTTAGAAAGAGGTTCATCTAAAAGGAAGACTTTTGGATCACGGACTAACGCTCTACCAAGGGCAACACGTTGTCTTTGACCACCAGACATCGCTTTTGGTTTTCTGTCTAAATAGTCTTCGATATCAAGCATCTTAGCGGCTTCTAAAACTTTTTGTTTAATGACTTCTTTTGGATAGTGTCTGTTTCTTAAACCAAACGCCATATTTTCAAAAACAGTCATATGAGGATATAAAGCATAGCTTTGGAACACCATTGCGATATCACGATCTTTTGGCTCAACGTCGTTAACCAAAGTATCACCGATGAATAAGTCACCAGCGGTAATTTGTTCTAGACCAGCAATCATTCTTAAAGTTGTTGATTTACCACATCCAGATGGACCGACGAAAACGATGAATTCCTTGTCTTTAATATCAATGGAAAAATCATTTACTGCTTTATGTCCATTGTCATAAACCTTGTAAATGTGATTCAATTTTAATCCCGCCATAAAAAACCTCCAGCGTAATTAATATACAATATGTTCGCGTAATATATTTTAACGCGACTTTATTCCCAATACATCGATTTTTTATTTCTCGATATATTTGGCACCATTTTTTTCAAGAAGAAGGAGCATATTTCTTGCTGCTTGATCATAAGAGTTTATTGAACAAAACTTCTTCTCGTTTTTTAAATAGAGTAAGTAAGCGTTGTCTTTATAGACAATATACTTAATTTTCTCTATTTGTACTTTTTTATGGAAGAACATCACCCAAGAGTGAATATATCCATCTTTTATTTCAACCCAGACTAAGGTTTGAGAGATAAGCAAAATAATAGCAAGAGCATCAAAAACCGCACAGAACGCCACTATAATCATGCGGATAGCGAAGTTATCATTAGAAAATGAAAACCAAAAGATAAAGAATGTACAAAGTACAACTGCTACCCCCGCGAATATCGCAGGTTTCTTATTAATTGAAGTGCGTAATCTTTTTGAGCTCATGTTTTATGCTTTGAAACCAGAGGCGTCATAGACACCATCGGAAATGTCAATATCAGGAGTTTGAGCAACACACTTATTATCCCAAGCGTTAACATTACTAATTACATAACCTTTTGGGAAAATAGCGAGTAGGAACTTCGATAAATTGGTTGGGAAGTCGATAATCACGTTACCATCAATAATTTGATAATCTTTATACCATTTTCCACTTCCACCAGTTGGCCATGCCCAATAATAAAGTTCATAACTCGTTAAAATAGAAGGATCAAGGTTAACAATATTAAAGCCAGTGCCAATGATACTGATTTTCTTATATAGGTAGAATCTTTCAACTGATTGGCCACCATTTTCAACATGGATTAAAAGTTTTGTTGTTCCATCACTATTAATGGTGACACTCTTAGAACCTGAGAAGTTAACTTTCAATCCATCATTGAGTTGATAATATGCACTTTCAGCGTTTTTGGTGTTGATTGTGACAGTGATACTGCCTTGGAAAGTTGTGCTCTTTTGGCTAACAGAAATAGATGGACGTTTAGAGTTATTACTTTTTGTTAAAACAGCAACACCACAATCGTTAAATGTGACTGTTCCTTTGCCATCTTTAACAGTAACTAACTTGTTAGTCATTTGATCAATATAATTACCGTCAGCAAGATGATTGAAAGAAACGTTTTTGGTAGAACCTCTCTGAGTAGCGACTTCCACTAAGACAGCGCCTTGAGTTACATCATTATATCTTTCAGCAACATAAACATTAATATCTCCAGATTGATGAATATCTTCATCAGAGCCAACAAATCTATTATGGAATCTATTAATGTTCGCATATAATTCACTTTCAAAATCATAGTAAGAAATCTTACCAACGGTTTTTGCGGCGTCTGGTCTAGCAAGCATCATTGGGTTAGAACCATTTCGAGAGGCTAAAACCGCCCAACGTCTTGCCATATACTTCGCAAATGTTTCATCGTCTGAGGTTGTAGTTGAATAAGAGTCATGACTAAAAATCCATGTTATTAAATTATTTGGATTGGTGTTTCTACTAAATGTCGCGTTCTTTAATAAAGAAGCATCTGTATCAATACTCATATCGATTCTTCCAATATAGGAATCATCAGTGATTTTCATGTAATCAGTGTACATAGTCAAATCAGTACGACCACCATCAAGAGAACCTAATATTTCACCATAAGCAAATAATTCATCGCCAGTTTTTTCACGATAATATTCTCTAGCAACACCCAGGGTGTTTGGCCAGAAATCACTTTTATAATTTGGATCTCTAGGAGTTTCGATATGTTTAGCGGCGTCGAATCTAAATCCATCAACGCCAATATCAATACATTCTTTTAAGAAGGATAACACTCTTTCTTGGACATAAGCGTTACCTGTGTTCAAATCAGGGAGTGTACCATATTGATAATATTGAGTAACCTTTCCACTACCAACACATTCGTTCAAAGGTATTTGATGGAAGTACTCATTTTGATTGTTATATATAGTTGGTTCATATGTTTTAACAGCAGGATCAACAACTGGGATACCTTTTGCGTCTTTTTGACCTGTGGCCGCCATATGGTTAGCAACAACATCAACAATGATTGCCATTCCATATTTTTCTGCCTCATCACAGAGTTGTCGAAGTTCAGCTTTAGTCCCTAACGCAGAATTATCTGCCACCGTAAAGGAAAGTGGTTGATAGAAATATTCCCATCTTGAACCGTTTTGTTTCACGACTTGTACAGGAGAGATTTGTACTCCTCTATATCCGTTTCCCGCTAAAAGAGGGAGGTTTTCGTAGACTTGATTGTAAGTCCAGTTAAATGCTTGAAGGAATACTCCGTCATCCATTTTATCTGGAAGAACATCAACATAACCATCTCCTTCAGGAAGAGGCGGATCACTTGGAGAAGAATCTCCGCTATTACCACATGATGAAACAAGCATCGCTAAAGATGCCAATAAAACAAGAAGATTTGTTTTTTTCATAAATTTGTACCTATCGAAAATAATTGTATCACAATTGTTTCAACTTAAAATAAAGAATTCATTCAATATTTATTGAATATATCTAAGAATACCAATATAGTTATTTTGTATTGTATCGAATTGGAGATATGAATATGAAAACCTTAATTATGTTAAGCGCTATCCCTGCAAGTGGGAAAACAACTTGGGCTAAAGAATATCAGTCCACTCATCCTCACTGTTATATCGTTAATAGTGATGATGTCAGAATGGAAGTCACCCATGGTGATTACCAAGATCACTCTCATCAAAAAGAAGTGTGGGAACTCTTTGAAAAAAGAATTCATGAATACGCAACTTTAGCTGATGATGCGACTGTTATTGTTGACGCTCTTAACGACACAAACGAAGTAAGAATGAAATATTTAGGAACCACTCCTGAATTTGATCATAAAATATTGGTCCTCTTCCCTTCCAACTATAAGAAAAGTAGTAAATATAATGGAATGAGAGAAGAAGAGATCCGTGTACCTGAAAACATCTTAAAGATTCTTGTTAACAAATTTGAAGAACCAAATGAAGAAGTTTTGAATTCTGTTAACGAAGTCATCACCGTTAACTGGTAAAAAAATCCCCGATTTAGGGGACTTTCTACTTATAGACTGATTATTTATCAACAATTGATTCGTTAATTTCTTGATATTTTTCCTTATGAGCAAGGAAGACATTTACAAGCTTAGGATCGAAGTGTGAACCGCTCTCTTCCTTGATGATTTTAAATGCTTCATCAATTGGAAGAGGATCTTTATAACAACGCTTGGAGACTAAAGCATCAAAGACATCGACGATCGCCATAATACGAGCGGACAAAGGTATATCATCGCCCTTAAGACTGTTTGGATAACCACTACCATCCCATCTTTCATGGTGACCAGTAGCGATATCAACTGCAAATTCGATTTGATCTTCTTCCGCAATACCGTTCATGATTTGTCTTACGACTCCACCACCTAAAGAAGCGTGCTTTTTGATTTCTTCGTATTCTTCAGGAGTTAATCTAGCGGGTTTTCTTAAAATCTTGTCAGAAATGAAAATCTTACCAACATCATGAAGTGGGGCTAAGTTAAAAAGGTTATCAATATATTTGTCATCAATGATGTCTGTGTACACTCCATCAGCGACACAGTCTTGGGCTAAATTTTTAACATAGGCACTTGTTCTAGCAACGTGTTGTCCAGTTTCAGTATCTCTACTTTCAATTAAGTTAGCGAGTCGACCAGTGATTTGCACTTGCATCTCTGAAATCTTTTGTTGTTTTTCCACAAGTAAGGAATTCGTGTCTTGTTGCACAAGATCGTTATAGTAGACATAACAAATACACGCACTCATTCCAACAGAGATATAAGCAACATGGAGTTGCCAAATAGACATTGGAATGATTCCTGCTGCCAAAATGACAAGAACCATAATAATCGTACCAACGTCACGGTGATTGAATTTCTTACCGACAATATATAGAGTGCCAATGATATAAGCCAAACTAGCAAAATAAGTGATTTCGTATACTAAGAAATATGGACCACGATGGTATCCTTGATCTCCAATATAGAATATCCAGCCAAAAGGAACACAGATGATACCGATAAGAACACAGACACCAAAGGTTCCTAAAACAATCTTGAATTGATGTTTTAAACCTAATGCACCAGCAAATAACATTGCAATGCAAGGTGCCATAGAGAATTGTAATACAGTTAAGAACGATAATATCACACGGTATTTAGGATCATAAAATCCACAGTGAAGTGCGTATTCTGCTCCAGCACAAAAAACAATCGCAGCAAAAGTAGCAATAAACCACGCTTTTTGTTTCTTGTTAAAACCAGAATAACCAATCACGTGGATTGACATTGCCACCATTAAAATAGCAATTAACACTGTAGCAGCCGAGTAATATTTTATGTTATCAGGCATAAATGTTATCTTTGATTATGATTATATCATACAAATATGCGAATAAAACAAGAATGAAATTATAAGATAAAGAACAACTTATTTTGTTTCTTTTGCTAGATGAAATTATAATGAAGACATGATTGGAAACGAAATCATATATCAAATCTTTACGAGAAATTACTCTCCTGAAGGAACTTTTGAAAGTGTAAGAAAAGACTTACAGAGAATCAAAGATTTAGGAGTGGATATTGTATATCTCACCCCTATCCACCCAATTAGTGAAAAGGAGAGAAAAGGAACTTGCGGTTCTCCTTACGCGATTAAAGATTATTTCGCAATTGAACCAAGCTACGGCACTATTGATGATTTTAAACATTTGATTAGAGACGTTCATTCTTTGGGCATGAAAATCATCATTGATATGGTCTTCAATCACACTGGTAGAGATAATGTCTTACTTACTACTCATCCAGAATATTATTTCTATAAAAATGGGAAGCTTGGAAATAGAGTGGGCGATTGGAGTGATATTGTTGATTTAGACACTAGTAGAGATGACACTCAAGAATATCTACTTAGTGTTCTTAAATATTGGAGAAATGTTGGAGTGGACGGATATCGCTTTGATGTTGCCTCTATGATTCCATTTATTTTCTTCAAAAAAGCTAGAGAAGCATTAGGGAAAGAGGTCATCTTCATTGGTGAATCAATCGATTATGATTTTGCAACTTATTTAAGAAGTATTAGTGATAACCCTACACCTGATAAAAAGATGTATGAAGTATTTGACGCTTTATATAACTACAGTTGGTTTAGAACATTTGATAAGTATCTAAATCATAAAGTGCCTATCGATGATTTAGTAAAAGCGTTAAACGATGATTCAAAACTTCTTAAAGATGTAGGTGTAAGACTAAATTGTCTTGAAAACCACGACACAGAACGAATTGCGTTAAAAGAAGACAAAGATAAGTTAGATAACGTTACTGGCTTCCTCTTCCATCTCAAAGGAATGGTCTTCATATATATGGGTCAAGAATGTGAATTGACTCATCGACCAAACCTATTTGAGCGCGATCCTGTTGAGTTATTCATTAAAAACGCTAGTTATGGAATATATAAAGAGTTAATCAAAGAGAAGAAAAAACAACCATTGAACATCTATCAAACTTTTGAAAAAGCGGATGAATCAACAATCAAGGTTGTTACTTATAAAAATGATGAATATTTAGAAGAAAGGGTGTTTAGGATATAACACCTATTTCTTTTTCTTTTTTTCTTGCTCGTCTTTGATATCTTGGATGCGTTTGCTGTCATTTTTGCCAGCGGTCTCATTGTAGAAGTTAACAATAATAGATGTAATAACCGCGACAACGACAATGCCGTACATTCCTAAGAAAACAGTTAATACTCTTCCAACAAGTGTTTTAGTTGTGTAATCACCAAAACCGATTGTGGTAACAACGGCGAAGGAATACCATAATCCTTCACCGAAGGTAGCAATATCCTGTTCATATAACATGAAGATTAAGGAGAAGGCAACCATGAGGGTTAACATACCTAGCAAGATTTCTAAGGCGAAAGTTCTAACAACAATCTTAAGTAAGACGTTGAGTTTAAGTTGTCTAGTCGCGTTAGAGATAACTTCGATAAAGGCAGATATCGCAGCGATTAAACAAATAACAACAATAGGATCGCCAATTTTCATTGCGTCATTTGGAATAAATAAACCTAAAGCTAGTAAAGTAAATAAAGTAATTAAAATAGCGTTAAAAACAATGCTTCTAACAGAGTGATTACGAACAAGTTTGAATAGACGAGATATAACAATGGTTAAACAGTATAAAGCACCACATAATGGGAATAAGTAAAGGTTTTTATGGCCAAAGGAAACCATGATACCGATAGCGACATTAAATATGAAGAGAATTATGAAACGATAAAAACTAAGTAGCGATCTATCTCTTAGATACGTAAAGAGCCTTGTCACCGCTAAAACAATAAACACTGCAAGCAAATAATTCGCTGCGCCATTAACATTTCCAACTTGAGCTTCACTCATTGATAAAACAGAGAAAACAAGGACAAGTGTAGAAAACACACTTCCTATAACAATAAGAATGATTCTTACAATATCACTATCAAAGTTGATTTTGAATTTCTTAGCCATGTTCGTTTCTCCTTCTTATAAATTTAACAAACTTTTCAATTATGTTGTTTGTTAAAAATTTTATATCTTTGATATATTACACCATTAGAATTATTTTTGCACAAACTCGTATAAAATTGTCCATTCAAAAATTTAACAAACTTTTCAATTATGTTGTTTGTTAAAAGTTTACTACAAAGTAGTATTTTAAAATCTTTATGGGAAAATATAATAAAAAACTAAGCAAATCGCTTAGTCAATTATCTCTTCTCGTATAAGGAGAATCCGCGCTTACCACCAAATTTGGTTTTATACATCGCATGGTCAGCGTTGTTATATAACTCGTAGGCGTTTTCAGCGTCTTTACCATACGCGCCACCTGCGCTCATCGTGATACATGGAAGTCCACCATAAGGAGTGGATAAATCATCATTGATTTGGTTTACTCTATTTTTGATGTCTTCAGTAATATCTCCTTTAACACCAGGGATGATTACTGCAAATTCATCTCCACCAATACGGCAAACATAATCTTCATCACGGAAATATTTCTTAATTGTATCTGCAATTCTAATTAGTACTTTATCTCCAGCAATATGACCATATTTATCATTCGCGTCTTTAAAGCAATCAAGGTCAATCAAAAGTAAGAAACATGTAGAAAGGTCGATATTTTCCATCGCGGAGTCATATCCTGCACGATTTAAAATCTTTGTTAATTGGTCATGATTCGCGTTATATGTTTCTCTTTGGAGATTCTTTTGTACTTCCGTGTCATCTCTGATGGTTAAATATGAACCAACGATACGACCACGATCATCAATAACACCGCGACATTGAAGAACGAAACATTTGAAATCATCACCTTCACCAGTGACGACTGTGTTTTCCCAATCAGTCCCTTCTTTTTTATAATCTTTAAGTTTTTGATTTAATAAATCAGAAACAGTGTCTAGGTGATCTCCATCATCAAGATTAAGGAAGTTTGAGGCATTATCGTTAAGCCAAATACATTTACCGTTCCTATCAAAGAAGAAGATTGCTTCAGGCATCTTAGAGGCGATAACACCAAGCATCCTATCCAAAAGTCGAAGTGGACGATAAAAAAGGGTTAAAACGAAAACCAGAACACCAAAGACTCCATATCCAATCATAGAGATGTTAATCGCACTCTTAGTGAAGATATTCACACTTTGCCAAATTGCGACCGCCACCATCGCTAAGAAGATGACTAAGTACTTTTCAGAATAGACTTTTGGAGTAATGATGGTCTTTACCAAGAACACAATCATCACACTCGCTAAGATGACATAGTCAACAATTCTATGGAATGTTTGTCCACCTAATGCAATGAATGTATAGTAATTGCCTGAGCTTTCAGTTTTGAGTTCCATCACGAAAGCGTGATGCCAGACAAGGTTCAAAATAAGTTGAATCACATCAGCGATAAGAATGACATATACAATCCATTTAATAAGCTTTTGATGATATGTGATGTTACAGTAATCAAACATGAAACGGAAGACCGCAAACATCACAAGATCCATACCTAAGAAATAGATATAGCAGCCCACTGTAGAAAGCGTCTCTAAATCAGACGCAATCAAAAATAGGTTACCAATCACAGGAGGAACCAGTGAAATAATTAATAGAGCAACAGATTTACCAATTTGTTTTTTGCTTCTAAAGGAAACAAAAGCACAGGCAATGAGAATTGCAACTAATACACTAAAAACTGCAGATAAGGCTGGTCTCATAATTAACTTAGTTAAATATTATACAACTATTTGGGTTTTAAGTGGTTGAAAAATAAAGATAAGCAAAATTTTAAGAAAGATATGTAATACAATCGTTGAACAAAGTAATACATTTAATGTACAATATAAACGGAGGTGGTAGTATGACTACAACAATCACAACAAGAATTAACGCTGAAGATAAAAAGAAATTTGAAACTTTTTGTGAATCGGTTGGTTTGACTGCATCAGCCGCCATCAATATGTTCATTAAAGCAACAATTCGCGAAGGAGAAATTCCTTTCAAAATCAAAGCAGATCCTTTCTACAGTGAATCCAATCAAGCCTTACTAAGAAAGAGCAAAAAAGAAATGGATGAAACTGGAGGAACTATTCACGACATTAACCTTGATGAATAATAAAGAGAAGCGGCTGAATGAGAGCCGCTTTTCTTGTGCCATTTATTGAATTTCCCAAATCCCGTATAGTTAGACGTAATATCCATCAAACGAAACATTTGTAGGATCAATTAAATCATTATCAGAGAAGATAATTGGACGCAAACTCCATCCCACAAATACCGCTGTTAGGCTTTCTGGGTTAGATGTTGGATCTTTTAATCGTGAACTTACTCGGAAATTGAATAACCGAGCATCTGGGTTATATATTGGTGAATGATATCTTCCAATATATATCCATCTGGGTAGTTCCTACCCGATATCCCTACGTTACCAGC
>OMWW01000003.1 GCA_900314865.1 uncultured Erysipelotrichaceae bacterium
AAGGGTTTGGCTGTTCGCCAATTAAAGTGGTACGCGAGCTGGGTTCAAAACGTCGTGAGACAGTTTGGTCCCTATCTGTCGTGGGCGCAGGAAGTTTGAATGGATTTGACCTTAGTACGAGAGGACCGGGTTGAACGTGGCAATGGTATATCGGTTGTTCCGCCAGGAGCATGGCCGGGTAGCTACCCACGGAACGGATAAACGCTGAAAGCATCTAAGCGTGAAGCCAACCATAAGATGAGACTTCCCATTCGCAAGAAGTAAGACCCCTTCAAAGTTAGAAGGTTGATAGGTTAGAAGTGTAAGTGTCGCGAGGCATTAAGCTGACTAATACTAATAGGTCGAGGACTTAATTTCTAAGATTTTTATTAAGAGTCCATAAGTAAGATTTATGTTTAACTTTAACAAAAGAAAGAGTAATGTATTAATATCTAGTTTTCAGAGAACAAAGTTCTCTAAAAAAATAGTCTGGTGGCGATAGCGCAGTGGACACACCTGTTCCCATACCGAACACAGAAGTTAAGCACTGTAGTGGCGAAGATAGTTCATTCGAGCAAAAATAGCGAGCCGCCGGGCTTTTTTTATGTAAATAAAATAATGGTTATATTATAATAATTTTGTATGAAAATTAATTTAATCAGATTATCTAATTCATTAGATCCAAACGCCAATTTTAAAAAAGAAGATGATCAATTCATCGAAGATTTAAATAACGAGTTATTTGATTTTGATATTGAACTCGTTAGTGACAAAAAAGACAGTAAATACTCTATTGTTTTTATTGAAACCGGAGGCAGTGAACAACACTTCGTAAAGATTGAAAAGGATTTACCTAGACCAATCATTATGCTTTCAACTTGTAAAAATAACTCACTCCCTGCTTGTTTTGAGATTAAAACTTATCTCGCTAATAAAGATGAAGACTCGATTATTCTTTTTGGAAACGCTCAAGAATTAGCAGGTTCAATTTCTGAAACTTCTAAATTATTAACTGCTAGAAATTATGTTGAAGGATCTTCTTTAGGGGTGATTGGTAAACCAAGTGACTGGTTAATCGCTTCTAAAGTTGATAATAACGAAGTTAAAAAGAAATTTAATATCAATTTAATTGATATTCCTTCTAGCGAACTCAAAGAAGAAATTGATAAAGGAGTCTTAGATGATATTCCTCATCTTGATAACATCAATAAACTTGGTAAAGATAACGAATATCTAGAAGGTGCACTTCGTATTTATAGCGGCATTAAACGTATTGTTGAGAAATATAACTTAAAAGGCTTTACAATCCGTTGTTTTGATTTAATTGAAGAATATAAGAACACTGCTTGTTTAGCTCTTGCAATGCTTAATGATGAAGGGATTATCGGAACTTGTGAAGGAGATGTTCCTTCTTTGCTTACCATGTTCTTTGTTAGAGCGGTATCAGAACAACCTTCCTTCCAAGCTAATCCAAGTAAAATTGATTTAAAAACAGGAAATGTAATGTTCGCACATTGCACTGTACCACTAAGCATGGTTAAGAATATTAATTTTATGACACACTTTGAAAGTGGGTTAGGAATTGGTATTAGAGGAGACCTATCTGAACGCGATATTTCAATCGTGAAAATCACTCCAAAACTTGATCGTGCTTTGTTCTTAAATGGCAAAATTGTAGCAAATCCTAAGCTTTCTAACTATTGCCGCACTCAAATTGAAGTCAAATTTGAAGATGATGAAGGCTTATATAATTTATTGAGAGAAGATTTTGGTAATCACGTCATTGTAGTGTATGGAAACATCCTTAACGAATTCCTCAATCTCCTTCATTTCTACAATCAAAAGAAATAATGCCTTCAATTTCAAAATTGAAGCAAACTTGACAACAATATAACAATTAAGTAGAATGTATAAACTCTTATGCTTGTGCATAAGATGTAAACCAAAAAATGAAAACAATTAATAACCATATATTAAAACAATTATTATTATCTGCGAGTAACAACTTGTTTAATCATTATCCTGAAGTTGACGCGCTTAATGTTTTCCCAGTTCCTGATGGTGACACTGGTATCAACATGAATCTCACTTTAACTAGTGGCGCCAATGAAATCAGTGAATTAAATGATGATGCAAGTTTATATACAATTGCTAAAACCTTTGCCCACGGCTTGCTCATGGGTGCTAGAGGTAATTCTGGTGTTATCACTTCTCAAATCTTTAGAGGCTTCGCAAGTGCTTTTGAAGGTGTAGAAGAAGTTGATTCTATTTTGCTTGCTCAAGCCTTTAGAGCTGGTAGCGACGCTGCTTACAAAGCAGTTATGAGACCTGTTGAAGGTACTATTTTAACTGTTATTAGAGAATCAAGTATCGCCTTAAGTACGCAAGTAGAAGAAGGAATGCCAATTGAAAAGACATTAAAGATCCTTCTTTCTGAAGCTAACAAATCTTTAAATAGAACTCCTGAACTTCTCCCAGTCTTAAAAGAAGTCGGTGTTGTTGATAGTGGTGGTACTGGTTTAGTCAGAATCATTGAAGGTATGTATTTAGCCTCCAAGGATGAATTTGTTAACCGTAATAGTTCTACTATTAGCACTACTATGAACGCAGCAGCGGCTAGCATTGCTGAAGAAGAATTTGGATATTGTACTGAATTTATTATGTCTTTAGGACCTGATTCAGTTAAAAAGATCTTTAACCAAAAGAGATTCACTGAGTGGCTTAATACACATGGCAACTCTTTAGTGGTTGTTAGAGATGAAGATATCGTTAAAGTTCACGTACATACCTTAACTCCTGGTGAAATTCTTACTTTTGCTCAACAATATGGTGAATTTTTAAAACTTAAGATTGAAAACATGACTGAACAACATCACGCATTAGAAAATGGCGCCAAAGTTGAAGAACATGTTGACCTCGTCAGTGAAGAAAAAGAGGAAGAAAAGACTCTCGATGTTAGTGATTATGTCGATGAACATAACGCGATTATCGCTGTTAGTAGCGGAAGTGGTATTTCTCAATACTTCAAAGAAATTGGAGTCACCATGATTGTTAGTGGTGGTCAAACCATGAACCCAAGTAGTGAAGATTTCCTCTCTGCAATTAATAAATTAGAAACTGAGAATATCTTTATTCTCCCAAATAACTCCAATATTGTTATGGCCGCTAACCAAGCCGCTGATTTAGCTAACGAAAGTGGACGTAACGTCTTCGTTATTCCAAGTAAAACTATTCCTCAAGGAATCGTTGCGGCTTTGAATTTTGATCCTGAAAGTGATCCAGAAGAAAATTTGAAGAACATGAAATATTCTCTTAAGAGAATTAAGAGTGGTGAAGTCACCTTCTCTATTAGAGATTGTGAACTCAACGGTATCAAAATTGCTAAAGATGATTTCATTGGCATTTGCGAAAAAGAAATCGTTTGTGGCACAACTGATAAATTTGAATGTTTATTAGAACTCTTAGATAAGATGGTGGATGAAGAAAGTGCTCTTCTTACTATCTTCCTAGGTGATGATGTCACTAGAGATGACTTATTTGCCACTAAGAAAGAAATTGAAAAGAGATATCCAGATTTGAATATTGATATCAAAGATGGGCATCAAAATATCTATTCTTTCTTAATAGGTGTTGAATAACAGCCGTAAGGTTGTTATTTTTATTTTATGGCAAGCTTAAAATTAACTAAATCTCCTCGACTTAATTACCTACTTGGTAGTATGGGTATTTTTTCTTATTACGATGTCATTAATCATCTTCCACGCCGCTATGATGATTATTCTTTAACTAGAGAAAGAGATTTGCTTGATAAAGAGCGTGTTACGATCTATGCGAGTGTCATTTCTAATCCTAGTATCGCTAAATCATTTAAAAGAGTCTCAATAGTGACATTTGATGTTATGACCACTAAAGGAACATATTTCCGCATTGTGGCTTTTAATCGTCCTTATTTACCCAAGATTATTAAACTCAATGAGTTTTACACAATCATAGGCACCTACGATAAGAAAAACAACACGATCAACCTTATTAATCTTACTCAAGGTAAGATTCCTAATTCTAAGGCCCTTAGACCAATCTATTCCTTGCCTAAAGATTACGCGAATAAAGACTTTGTGAGTTTGGTGAATAAATCATTAAGTGAAGTCAAAGGAAAGGTATCTTCTTTAGTTCCATATCCATATAGAAAGAAATATCGCCTTGTTGATAAAGAAAAAGCCCTTACTATGGCACATCAGCCTAAGAACTATGAAGAGCTTCATCAGAGCTTACGATATCTTAAATATGAAGAAGCTTTAATGTTTTCATTAAAGAACCAATTAATTAAAGAAGAAAACAAATCTCTTCAAAAGATTAAAAAAGAACCAATTGATTTATCGGTCTGTAAGGAGTTTTTAGACACACTTCCATATAAATTAACTGAAGACCAAGAAACCGCTGCTAGTGAAATTATTGAAGATATGAATCAATCGTCTTTGATGTATCGTTTACTTCAAGGCGATGTTGGAACCGGTAAAACCTTAGTTTCTTTTATTGCGCTATACGCAAATTATTATCGTGGCGATCAAGGTGCATTAATGGCGCCAACTGAAGTATTGGCTAGACAACACTATGAGAACGCCAAGAAATTATTTAAAGACACCAAGCTTAAAATAGTGTTACTTGTCGGCTCAACTCCTGCTAGCGAAAAGAAAGAAATTTATCGAGATATTGAAGAAGGATATTATGACATTATTATTGGAACGCATGCTTTATTTACTAAATCGATTATCTATTCTTCCTTAGGATTAGTTATTATCGATGAGCAACATCGCTTTGGCGTTAACCAAAGAAAAGCGCTTTTAGATAAGGGTGAACATGCTGATTTATTAATGATGTCAGCTACTCCAATTCCTCGTTCTTTAGCCTTGTCAATCTATGGTGATTTAGAGATATCAACTTTATATAAATTTCCTAACATTAAGCGTGATGTAAAAACAGAAATATTATCTACAGAAGATGACAAGATTTTTGAAATTGTAGGTCAATATTTATCTGAAAATAGAAAGGTCTATATCGTTGCTCCTTTAATTGAATTTAGTGAAGATGGAAGATACTCGGCAGAGAAACTTTACGCACGTTTTGTACTAAAATTCGGCACAAAAGTCGGTCTATTGCACGGTAAGATGAAAAATGAGGATAAAGAGAAAGTTCTTTCGGATTTTGCCTTTGGTGACGTTGACGTTCTTGTGTCAACGCAGGTTATAGAAGTAGGTATTGATGTTAAGTCTGCTAGCTGTATGATTATCTATGATGCGAACGCTTTTGGATTAGCATCTTTACACCAATTAAGAGGACGTATTGGAAGAGATGGATATCCTTCTATTTGTGTACTTGCTGTGAGTGATATAGAAGAAAAAGATAAGCTTGATATTTTAGTGAAATCTAATGATGGATTTGAGATTGCTGAAAAAGATTTATCTTTAAGAGGACCTGGTGAACTTATCGGACTTAAACAATCTGGCATTCCTGATTTTAGGTTTATTAATATGATTGATGACATTAAGATCTTTGTTGTTGCTCGAGATGACGCTAGAGAGATTTTAAAAGATAAAAATAATCCTGACTTTAAATTCATAGTTGATCGATGTAAGAAACTCATTGACCAAGAAGATATATATAAAGCATAACTAAAGATAATGAGAACAAAACCATATGTTTTTACATTTCATTATTTTTTTGTTATATTCATACATATGATTAAAATTGCGATTGATACTTTAGGTAGCGATAATGGTAGCGAACTTATTGTCCAAGGAATTATTGATTTCTTAAAAGATAATAAGGATGTTTCAATTGTTGCTGTCGGAAAAAAAGAAGAACTTACAAAATTAAATGGTATTTGTGAAATAGTTGATGCCCCTGAGATAGTTCCAATGGAGGCCGGACCTTTAGAAGTAATGAGAATGAAGAACTCCTCAATGTATCAAACTGTTTTACTTGCAAAAGAAGGAAAAGTTGATGCGATTGTTTCTAGTGGTTCAACTGGAGGATTCTTATCTAGCTCAACTTTACTTTTAAAAACTATTCCAGGAGTTAATAGAGCCGCTTTTATTTCTCCTTTCCCAACTAAGATTAAAGGACGTAAAGTTGTTATTCTCGATATTGGAGCGTCAAATGAAAATTCTCCTGAAGAATTAAGACAATTTGCAGTTATGGGTGAATTATATTCGGAACATATTTTAGATGTGAAGGATCCAAAAGTTTACTTATTAAGTAATGGTACTGAAGATAAAAAAGGTTCTCCGGTTGGAAAAGAAGCATTTAAGTTATTAAAAGATGACCCTCATTTTAAGGGCAATATTGAAGCTAGAGACGCTTTAGCAGGTTTTGCTGATGTTGTTGTTACTGATGGCTTCACTGGAAATGTATTTTTAAAAGCTAGTGAAGGTATGGCCAAGATGATGAGCGGTATGATTAAGAGCGCTTTTAAAAAGAATCTTTGGACCAAACTCGGTTATCTTCATGTTAGAAAAGGCATGAAAGAGATGAGCGAAACTATGGACTACAAGTCCACAGGTGGAGCGATGCTTTTAGGGGTTAACGGAGTAGTTGTGAAAGTCCACGGTAACGCGGATGCATATTCTACGTATTGTGCGATTAGAGTCGCTAAGAAACTCGTTGAGAAAGATATCGCTAATAAAATTAAGGAGGGCATTTAATGGAAATCATTAATGTTTTCTCTCACTTTCACGTTAACATTAATGATAGTTCATTATATGAACTAGCTTTAACTCACCCTTCCTGCAATAGTGAACAAAACACTAAACATCAAGACTACGAAAGACTTGAATTTGTTGGTGACTCTGTTATTGGTTTTGTCGCTGCTGACGTTATTTTCCATATCCATAGCGAGATGGATCAAGGGCTTATGAGCAAGCTTCGTTCATATTTAGTATGTTCTAAATCTTTGGCGAATTATTCTCGTAAGTTAGGGTTCTTTGAATATATTAGAATTGGTCATTCAATTAGTAGAGATCAACTTTATAAGAGTGACAAAATTCTTGAAGATGTATTCGAAGCTTTGATGGGTGCTTTATATCTTGATCAAGGAATAGAGGTTGCTTATCGAGTAATCGATGAAATCTTACATGATGATATTGTAAATACTGGTATTGATGAACTTGTAGACGCAAAAACAAGACTACAAGAAGAAATTCAATCAGAATATAGAGAAGCCGTTAAATATGTATTGATTGGAGAAAGTGGTCCTGCTCATGACCGTACTTTTGAAGTTGAAGTATTGTTTAATGGCTTGGTTTTAGGCAAAGGCGTTGGAAAGAGTAAAAAAGCCGCTGAAGAAGCTGCTGCTAAAGACGCATTAAGCAAAAGGAGTATTTGATGGGATTAATTTCTTTTCTTAAAGAAAAGTTTTCTAAAAAGCAAAATACTGAAAACACTGATATCGATACATATTCTGAAGGCATGAGTAAAAGCCGTCAGAATTTTTCTACTAAGTTAAATTCTCTTTCTAAAAAATATAAGAAAGTTAACCAAGAATATTTTGAAGAACTTGAAGAAATTCTAATTGAAAGCGATGTAGGCGTTAAATTTGCTCTTAAAGTCATTGAAGATGTTTTAGAAGAGAGCAAACAAAAAAAGATTTATGATTCCGAAGAAATTAATGAATTATTGATTGACCATATGTTTAAAGGATATATGGACAAAGGCGAATCACTAACAGACATAGTCTTTAAAGACAACGGACCAACTGTCCTTCTTGTTGTTGGTGTTAATGGTGTTGGAAAAACGACCACAATTGCTAAACTAGCAAAAAGATACAAAGACAAGGGCAAGTCAATTCTTTTGGTTGCGGCAGATACTTTTAGAGCCGGAGCATGTGAGCAATTACAAATTTGGGCTGATAGATTAAACATTGGTATTGTTACTGGTCCATATAATTCTGATCCAAGTTCAGTTGCATATGAAGGAATGACCAAGGCCAAAAAAGAAAATATTGATTTAGTTATTGTTGATGTTGCTGGTCGTTTACAAAACAAATCTTACTTGATGGATGAATTATCTAAGATGAAACGTGTCATTGGTAAGGTTATTCCTGACGCCCCACACGAAACATTCTTAATAATTGACGCAACTACTGGTCAAAACGGTGTGGTTCAAGCAAAAGCATTTGCGGAAGTAACAAATTTAACTGGTGTTGTGATTACCAAGATGGACGGCACTTCTAAAGGTGGAATCATTTTAGCGATTAGAGACGAACTTGGAGTCCCTGTTAGATTCATCGGATTAGGTGAAAAAATGGATGATTTAAAGGAATTTGACCTAGAGAGTTACATCTATGGTTTATGTGTTGATAGATAGTTATGGAAAAGATTGAAAAGACTTTAAAATACACTAAACTTTTTAACCTATATGGCGAACTTTTAAGCAAATCTCAAAAGCGTGTTTTTGAAGATTATTTTCTTGCTGATCTTTCTATTAGTGAAATAAGTGAAAATCTTGGTATATCTAGAGCAGCGGTTGAAGACTCGATTAAGAAGTCTACAAAGAAGCTTGACTATTTGGAGTCAATTTTGCACGGATTATCTAAGGAAGAAAAAATACGTGAAAAGTGCCTTATTTTACAAAAAAGTGCTGCAAATCGCAAGCAAATCGATACCATCAACAAAATATTGGAGGAACTAGATAATGGCATTTGAAAATCTGTCTGAAAAGCTATCAAGAATCTTTAAAAAGCTTCGTGGACAAGCACGCTTAAGCGAATCCAATATGGATGAAATGCTTAAGGAAATTCGTATTGCTTTACTCGAAGCAGATGTAAACTACAAAGTCGTTAAAGAGTTTATTAATAACGTAAAAGAAAAAGCTATTGGCGAAGAGGTTTTAACAAAACTCAATCCTAGCCAAATGATCACCAAAATTGTTCATGATGAACTAGAAGATCTTCTTGGTGGTGGAGAGAACGAGATTCAATATCAAAACAATCGTCCAACCGTTATTCTTTTGGTGGGTTTACAGGGTAGTGGTAAAACAACTACAGCAGGCAAACTTGCTTATTTAATGAAGAATAAACTTCATAAAAAAGTACTTTTGGCCGCTGGTGACGTCTATCGTCCTGCTGCTATCGATCAATTAAAGCAAATCGCCAAGTCAATTGATGTACCTGTTTTCTCAAAAGGAACTGATGTTTCTCCTGTTGAAATAGCTGTTGAAGCAAAAAAAGAAGCATTTAATAACCATTATGATGTTTTGATTATTGATACTGCTGGTCGAATCGCTATCGATGAAGAACTCATGAATGAGCTCAATGAAATTAAAAAAGAAGTTGAGCCAGATGAAATATTACTTCTTGTTGATGCAATGAGTGGACAAGACGCTGTGAATGTCGCTAATGCTTTTAATGATTTATTATCATTAACTGGTGTAATTATTTCAAAGCTTGATGGTGACGCCCGTGGTGGTGCTGCTTTAAGTATTAGACATATGACTGGAGTCCCAATCAAGTTCTCTGGTATTGGTGAAAAAGTTAGTGATTTAGATATATTCCATGCCGATAGAATGGCGGATCGTATTTTAGGCATGGGAGACGTCATGACTCTTGTTGAAAAAGTTCAAGAAGAGATTGATGAAAAAGAAGCCAAGAAAGCTGCTAACAAGATGCTTTCTGGAAAATTCGATTTAAACGATATGCTAGAACAAATGAGACAAGTTAAGAAGCTCGGTTCTCTTGGAGGATTAATGAAATTAATCCCAGGCATGCCAAAGATTACTCCTGAACAACTTGCGGTCGCAGAAAAAGAAATGAAGAATTTTGAAATTATCATTAATTCTATGACCGAGGAAGAAAAACACAATCCATCAGTGTTCAATTATTCTAGAAAGATTAGAGTTGCAAACGGATGTGGCAAACAAGTTAGTGATGTTAACCGCGTACTTAAGAAATATGAATCTTCTAAAGAAATGATGAAGAAGATGGAACAATACAAAAAAAGCGGTAAATTACCGCCTGGTATGGGTGGATTAGGTGGAATGGGCTTCTAATCTATTTAATAAATTTCTTACCCTTTTCTATTGCAGCGAGTTCCCAACTCGCTTTTTCTTTGCCTTCATCCAATAGTTTTTTATCTTGCTTTGTTAGTTGATGCTTGTCGAATAAATCTTTTCTTAATTCTTTTGTGAGGTTTAAAGATTGTTTTCTTCTCCATTTATTAATGGCGGTATGGTTACCTGAATAAAGAATATCTGGAACCTTTTCACCATTGAAATCATATGGTTCTGTGTATTGTGGATATTCTAATAAATTATCATCAAAAGATTCTTCACTAATTGATTCTTCGGCGATAGCACCATCTAATAGTCTAATAATAGAATCAGCGATTACCATAGAACCAAGTTCTCCACCAGTTAAGACATAATCGCCGATGGAAATCTGTTCATCAACATATTTATTAACTCTTTCATCAATGCCTTCGTAATGACCACATAGTAGGATAATATTATCCATTTTTGAAAGTTCTCTTGCTCTTTCTTGTTTATAGGTTTTTCCTCTTGGGGAAAGCATGATGATATGACTATTCTTTTCTTTGTTTGCGTTGATTGAATCGACGATTGGTTGACACTTCATGATTAAACCAGCTCCGCCGCCTACTGGTGCGGAATCGACTCGATGATAACGGTCTTTTGTGTAGTCTCTAATATCTACAATCTTTATTTCGACAACCTTTTTTGAGATTGCTCTTTTAATGATTGAATTAGACATAAAACCGTCAAACATCTCTGGGAATAATGTGAGAATCGTTATTTTCATAATAGCCCCTCAATTACTTTTATCTTGATGATTTTATTGTCAATTTCCACGTCTTTAATGAATTCTTTGATGAATGGAACAAAGAAATCTTGCTTGCCATTTCTTTTTACTCTTAAGGTAACTTGAGCTGGAAATTCTTCAACTTCTTTTACTATTCCAAGCTCATTATTTTGTTCGTCAACTACTTTACAACCTCTAAGATCACTATAGAAATATTCGCCTTTATTTAAATCCTTATTATCTTTTATAACTTGGATTTCTCTACCCTTTAATAGTTTTACTTCTTCTGGAGTTTTTAACTCATTAAATTTAACAAAATCGAAAAAACCAGAGTGACGGAAACTAACAACTTCTACCTCTTGCATTGATAAATCTTGTGGGTTAACAATAAATACTTTTTTACCCGCCTGATATCTTTTAGATGCAAAAGATGTAGTGGAATAGATTTTTACTGTTCCATCAATTCCAAATGAGTCAACGATTTTGCCTAAACTTAAGTATTCCATAAAACTAAAAAATGGAGGTTATGCCCCCATCTTTTCTTCTTCAAAGGATTCAAATTTGAGATGTACGTGTTTATTTTCGCTCTTACCAGCAACACCAACAACCTCTCTTAAAGAGTTTGCGATGATGCCTTTGTGTCCAATAAGACGTGCGGTATCATTTTTTTCTGCAGCGATAATAATGAGAACATCTTTAGCAGTTGCACCCTTACAAACTCTGATGAGTACTGAGGATGGATCTTCGACAATGCTATCAATTAAAGAATGAATGATATTCTCGTAGTCCATTGCAATTATTTTCCTTTTTTAGCTTCAACAGCTTTGGCATTGAGACCTTTACGGTTAAACATTGCTTTAACTGTTTCTGATGGAGTAGCACCTAAAGCTAACCACTTTAACGCTAATTCTTCATCGATAACGGCGTTTTCAACACCTTTTTCTGGATCAAAATATCCAATTTGTTCGATATAACGACCATCTCTTGCATATCTGCTATCAGCGGCAACGATACGGAAGAATGGATCTTTATGACGACCAATTCTTGTTAATCTAATTTTAACTGCCATATTAGTTTTCCTCCTAAATTGCTCTACTATAGTAGTCTTATAAATATATGCTGTCAAGTATTTTTACTTAACACTAAAATCTTTTTTGGTGTAATTAATAAAATTAAGGGTTGAAACTTATTTCTACTATTGATAATATAATTCAGCATGTTTTAAACATGATACGGGTGCTCCGCTGTCAAACGAGAATGAACACCAAGAGAACATATATCCTAGGAGGCGTAACAAAATGAACAACAAATTAGTTGAAGAAATTACAGCATCCCAACTCAGAAGTGACCTTCCATCATTCAAATCTGGTGATGAAGTTAAAGTCGCTGTTCGTATTATCGAAGGTAACAAATCCAGAATCCAAGTATTCCAAGGTGTTGTTATTCAAAGAAGAGGTGGCGGTGTTAACGCTACGTTTACCGTTCGTAAGGTGTCTAGTGGCATCGGTGTGGAAAGAACCTTCCCATTACATTCCCCAAACATTGCTTCTATTGAAGTGATGAGAAAAGGTAAAGTAAGAAGAAACAAAATTACCTACATTCGTAAACGTTCAGGTAAAGCAGCTCGTATTAAAGAAATCTTATAATTCGAGCGTACTTATGATAAAAGGAATCGATTTGATTCCTTTTTTTCTTTTCTTTATTTATAATAAGGGCATGAGTTTTAAACAAAAATTCATCTCGACGATATCAAGCAAGAGATTTGGTTCTATTTTCTACCCTATTTTTTATATAGTCTTTGCGGTCGCAATCGCCATTTCTGGATCGCTTATTTTTAATAAGTATTATTACATTTATATTTATGTAAGTGGCAATTCCATGATTCCAACTTTGTTTGGAGACACTAGTCGTTCATATTACGGTGAAGCTGACACTTCTAAAACTGCAATTGATCATTTAAATCGTTTTGACGTCTTAATTGTTGATTATCCTTCAGATTGGGGAACTGAAGAAGGATATAAAGTTAAAAGATTATGGGGATTCCCTGGTGAAACCATCTCTTTGACATATGAATCTGGTAAAGTGATATTTACCGCTACTAAAGATGCTGAGACATATACAGTGACAGGCGTTTTTCATAATGCAGAGACCTTTGACTTTGAAACAAGAACATTTATTGTTCCATATTACAAATTTTCAACAGGGAATAGAGTGTTTAAAACATATGCCCATATTAGAAACATTCCTCCTCACACATTAAAAGACGACGAATATTTTGTGATGGGAGATAACTGGAGCAGTAGCACTGATTCATATGAAAGAACAATTGTTGAAAATAAAACCCATCTTAATTATTCGTATCTTAGAGGAAGAGTTATTAATATTTTAGGTATTGCTAGATATGATAAAGCTCAAGATGCGTTAGTGGACAAAGTGAATTTCAAATACCCATTATATAGATTTTAAGTAGGTTATTTTTATGGCTCAGATACATTGGTTTCCAGGGCACATGAAAAAAGCCCTAAATGAGATAGAAGAAAAGATAAAATTGGTCGATGTTGTAATCGAAATTTTAGATGCGCGCGCTCCAATTAGTTCTATCAATCCAGAGTTTGAAAAAAGAATTGCCAACAAGAAGAAATTGGTGGTCATTTCTAAAAGTGACCTCGCAGACCCTCTAGAAACCGAAAAATGGGCGATTTACTTAAAAAAATCCGTCAATTCCCTATTA
Organism: uncultured Erysipelotrichaceae bacterium; assembly: GCA_900314865.1. GTDB lineage: Bacteria > Bacillota_I > Bacilli_A > RFN20 > CAG-826 > UBA2450. Next base: position 13,518 of record OMWW01000003.1, read on the forward strand.
ATTTTAGACTTAACTAACCCAAAAAGTGAAAAATTTATCTCTGAAGAAGTAAAGAAATTAGGCGCTGAAAAGCACGCTAAAGAGAAGGCTAAAGGTATGAAGCCTCAACCAATCAAAGCAATGATTATTGGCGTTCCTAACGTTGGCAAATCTTCTCTTATTAATCGTATTGCAAAGCGTAATGCGGCAGGTGTTCAAAATAAACCTGGTTTTACTAGAGGTGAACAGTATATAAAGGTTAATAATGACTTTATTCTTTTAGACACTCCTGGTGTTCTTCCAATGAATTATGATGATAAAGTTCACGCTACAAATTTAGCGTTACTTGGTTCAATTAGAGATGAGATTCTTCCTAATGATGAATTAGTAAAATCGCTACTTAAATATTTATCCAAGAATTATCCAAATGCATTAGAAGGAAGATTTGGTATCACAGATTTGTCTGACTCTATCAAGGTTAGTGAAGAAGTTGCAAGAAAACGCGGTTTAATTACCGCTGGTGAATATGATTTAAATAAGGCGGACTTCCTTATTCTTAAAGAGTTTAAAGAAGGAAAACTTGGCCGCATTACTTTGGAAAAAGTTCAATGAGTTTGGATTACGAACAACAATATTATAGTAAAGAGATTGAATATATAGTTGGATGTGACGAAGCTGGTAGAGGCTGCTTATTAGGACCTGTAGTTGCTGGAGCGGTAATTCTTCCAAAAGATTTTAAGTGCGATTTAATAAACGATTCCAAACAGCTGAGTGAAAAACAAAGAGAAGAAGCATATCAAATCATTAAAGAAAATGCGATTGCTTGGGCGGTAGCAGAAGTTTCTCCTCAAGAAATTGATCAAATAAATATCTTAAATGCTTCAAGAAAAGCAATGATAATGGCGATGGAAAAGTTAAACCATCGTTATGATATGATTCTTACCGATGCGGTTAAAATACAAACCGATTTACCATTTGAAGCGATTATTAAAGGTGACGCTAAGGCGATGTGTATAGCGGCAGCTAGTATCATGGCAAAAGTCACGAGAGACCATATTTGTTATGAACTTGATAAGGAATATCCTGAATATCAAATCGCAAAACATAAAGGATATGGAACAAAGCTTCATTTAGAAATGTTAGAAAAGTATGGTCCTTGTAAATCTATTTATAGATTTAGTTATGCTCCTGTTAAAAAGTTTTTGATAAAAAAAGTAAATTTATTCTAAAAAAATCGAAAAACTCCCCTCTTATATTTGTGAGGGGGTTTTTTATGAACAAACGAGAAATCTTAATTGCAATAGCAGTTAAAAATGGTGGTGATTATCAAAAGATTCTTGCTGATCTATATAGTAGTCACATACCAGAAGACGAAGAGGCGCATCTAATTTGCAGCAAATTAAAATGTAATGTCCTCACCTTTTTGGATCCGGAATATCCAGAATATTTAAAACATCTTTTTAGACCACCTTTTGTTCTCTTTTACCATGGCGACATTTCTTTAATAGAAAAGCCTATTAATTGTTTGGCGGTTGTGGGTACAAGAGAACCTAGTGGTATCTATGCTTCGGCAACAGAAGAAATAGTTAAAGAGTGCTGCAAGGATTACATCATTGTTAGTGGCTTAGCTAAAGGTATAGACCGTATAGCCCACAAAACAGCAATTAATAACGGTGGTAGAACCATCGCTATATTAGGAAGTGGAATTAATGTTTGTTATCCTATTGAAAACGAAGATATCTATAAGGATATTATTAATAGTAAGAAGCATTTATTAATATCGGAATATCCACCAAATTCTCCGCCTGATTCAACACATTTTCCTTTCAGAAACCGTTTAATTGCCATGTTTTCTAAAGGAATATTAGTAACCGAAAGCACGATTAGAAGCGGTTCTTCTATAACCGTTAATTTTGGTTTGGATTTTGGAAGAGACATAATGTGTCTTCCTTCAAGTAATTTCAATCAATCTGGTTGTAATCAATTTTTAAAACAAGGCGCGGCATGTGTGGAAAATGCGATTGATGTCTACAATGTAATGGATACTAAAAAGTTATTATAGAAAGTTAAATATTATTGTATTTAAGAAAACATATAAGCTTTTTTGTCGTTGACTATCATTATTCCAAAGACCATAATTTTACAGCACAAACTTATGAAACTAGTTATCGTTGAATCTCCAACCAAATGTGAAACTATCAAACGCTACCTTGGGGATGAGTATGTCGTCAAAGCATCTTATGGACATATTCGTGATCTCGCAACAAGAGGAAAAGGTGGCTTAGGTATTGATGTCGATAATGGCTTTACGCCCGCGTATATTATAAATAAAGATAAGAAAAAGGTAGTCTACGACTTACAAAAATTAGCAAAAGACGCAGATGAAGTTATTTTAGCAACCGACCCTGATAGAGAAGGGGAAGCGATTGCGTGGCACTTAGCAAAAGTGCTTGATTTAGATGTTAATACCAACAAGAGATTAGAATTCCACGAAATTACTAGAGATTCTATTGGCGAAGCAATGAAACATCCACGCACTATTGATTTAGATTTGGTGCAATCCCAAGAAGCGCGTCGTATGTTAGACCGTATTATTGGCTTTAAATTGTCTGCTCTCATCAATAAAAAGATTCATTCTAAGAGCGCTGGAAGAGTTCAATCTGCAACCTTAAAACTTGCTTATGATCAAGAATTAAAGATTGATGAATTCGTTCCAGAAGAGTATTACAAAATCAATTGTGTTATTTTATTAAATAACAAAGAATATGATTTGACCTTTGTCAGTGATCATAAAGGACAAAAAGATATCCTTAATAAAATAGACGCAGATGAAATTGTTAAATTATTAAATGGCGAAGTCAGAGTCACCAACGTTTCTAAGAGTATTAAAACAGTGGATAGCAAAGTTCCATTTACTACTTCCACCCTTCAACAAGAAGCATTCTCAAGACTCAAATTTAAGACCGACAAAACTCAAAGAGTGGCGCAGTCCTTATATGAAGGTATTGAAGTTAATGGTGAGCACGTTGGTTTAATTACTTATATGCGTACCGACTCTACCCGTTTAGCGCCTATATTCATTCAAAGAGCGACAGCCTATATTTTAGAAACTTATGGTAAAGATTATTTAGGAAAGCCTAAGGCTTTTAAAGCTTCGGAACTCACTCAAGACGCTCATGAAGCTATTAGACCAACCAGCAATCACCGCACACCTGAATCTGTTAGAAAATATTTAACTCCAGACCAATATAATTTGTATAAACTCATCTATAATCGCACCCTTGCATCCTTGATGAAGGGCAAGAAAGAAGAAGTTTTAACAGTTAATTTTGATGTTAATGGTGTTTCCTTTAAGAGCGAATTTACTCGCACTCTCTTCCAAGGATTTGAAATTGTCTATAAAGATGAAGATGATGTTAAACGCTATAAAGAATTACCAGACATCCATGTCGATGACAAATTCTTAATCATTAGTAGTGGTGCTGAACAAAAATTCACCACCCCACCTTCACGTTATAGTGAAGCTAAAATGGTCAAACTCATGGAAGAGGTCGGCATTGGCCGTCCATCAACCTACGCTTCTACTATTTCTACTTTAAAAAAGAGAAAATATGTCACAGAAGAAAAAGGAATTTTAACCGTGACTGATCAAGGAAAGAAGACCGCACACGTCTTAGATAAATATTTCCCAGACATCGTTAATGCAAAATACACCGCGGATATGGAAAGTAAACTCGATTCCATCTCTGAAGGTGACGAATCTTTCCTAAATATTATTTCAACCTTCTATGAAGGTTTCATTAAAGAAATAGAACACGCATATCAAATTATGTATGTCGATGAAGTGGAACTTGCAGGTGGAAATTGTCCAAAATGTGGGGCTCCTTTAATCTACAAAGACGGAAAGAACGGTCGATTTATTGGTTGTAGCAATTATCCAAAATGTGACTATGTCCAAAAAGAAAAGAAAGAACTTGTTTATACTGGTGAGAATTGTCCAGTTTGCGGTAAACCTCTTGTGGAAAGACAAGACGCAACTGGAAAAGTATTTGTTGCTTGTTCTGGATATCCAAAATGTAATTACACAGTGAAAGAGACTAAAGTCATTGAAGCTGATAGCAAAGAAGCAGTGAAGAAATGCCCAGAATGTGAAACTGGTTACCTCATTAAAAAACGTGGTAAATATGGATATTTCTTAGGCTGTAGCAATTACCCAAAATGTAATCATATGGAAAAGATTATCAAAAGAAGACGCAAATAACGTCTTTTTTTGTTATTATAGTGACGTGAATAAACCGACATTAGATTTCCGTTTCTATTTAAAAAATGAGAGGAATTATTCCGATCGAACTATTTCTTCCTATATCTATGATATAGAAGCGTTTTTTAAATTCCTTTTAAAAGAGGATATTGAAATGGATCAGGTCGATCAAATTGTGATACGTAATTATTTAACTGATCAGCTTAATCGTGGAGTCAGTAAAAGAAGTTTGAAAAGAAGGCTTTCTTCTTTAAATCATTTCTATAAGTTTTTGGTGAAAAAGGGGTATGTCGAATCTAATCCATTCTTCTTCACTAATTCACCCAAAATTGAAAAGAAATATCCTAAAACTTTATATCATGACCAAGTGAGACAAATACTGGATTTGAATAGAAAAAGAACTGATGAATTAATGGTAAGAGACCAAGCAATCATCTCCACTTTATATTTCACCGGGATGCGTGCTAGTGAGCTAGTTTCTTTAGATCTACAATCCCTTTCTTTAAGACAAAGAATCATCCGAGTGATTGGTAAAGGAAACAAAGAAAGAATTGTTCCAATTACTGAAGAATGTCAAAAAGACATCGATACCTACTTAAAAACACTTCGAGATGTTCTTTCTAATAGATGCAAAAATGATGGGAAATCAATTGAACTTAATTCCAAAAGAGCTCTTTTCCTTGATAAGCAAGGAGAACGTCTTACAGTGAGGGGATTAGAATACATTCTTGATGAGATTGAAAAGAAAACTGGCACATTTGTAGGTCTACATCCACACATTCTTAGACATAGCTTTGCCACTCACCTGCTTGAAAATGGAGCGGATCTACGTGTTATTCAAGAATTACTAGGCCACGAAAGTTTAAATACCACACAGATATATACTCACGTCACAGAAGAGACAATGAAAGCGGAATATTCCGCCTATTTTCCAAGAGCCCACAAAAAATAAAAAATAAAATATTTTATATTTCCCCTTGTATCAAGCGACTTCTTTTTGCTATGATAGACACGCTGTATAAATACAGTAATACACACATCATGGATTCAACCCCATTGTCTCAGTTATAAACTGAGGGCTGGTTGTTAGAAGTGATGGAGGCTAAAACATAAGGAGGCTCAAAATGAGCGAAGAAACAAAAGTTGTTAACGAACCAGTTAACGAAGTAGCCGCTAATCCAACCATGGAAGCTGCTATGCATGATCCTGATGCACCAATTATCACCATGAAAAAGCTCTTAGAAGCTGGCGCACACTTTGGTCATCAAACAAGACGTTGGAACCCAAAGATGAAGAAATACATCTATGGTGCTCGTAACGGTGTCTACATTATCGACTTACAAAAGACTGTAGACTTAATCATCACCGCTTATAAAGCAATGAAAGAAATCGTTGATAACGGTGGTAAAGTTCTCTTTGTTGGAACAAAAAAACAATGTAAAGAAGCAGTGGAAGCTGAAGCATTACGTTCTGGTAGCTTCTACATCACCAACCGCTGGTTAGGTGGAACCCTTACAAACTTCAAAACTATTCAAAGCAGAATCAGATTCTTGAAAGAACTTGAAAGAAGAGAAGAAGAAGGCGAACTCGACTTATTACCAAAAGTTGAAGCTGCTCAATTAAGAAAAGAAAAAGAAAAACTTTCTAAGAACTTAGAAGGTATTAAAGAAATGAGAAAGGTGCCAAATGCTTTATTTGTCATCGATCCAAACATTGAACATAATGCAGTCGCGGAAGCTAGAAAACTCAATGTCCCAATCTTCGGTATCATTGACACCAATAGCAACCCAGATTTAGTGGATTATGTCATTCCTGCTAACGATGATGCTATTAGAAGTGTCAGCTTAATTCTTGCTGTCATTGCCGATGCCATTGTTGAAAGCAAAGGTGGTATGCCAGTCGTCGCTTATACCAAAGACGAAGGTGAAGATATCACCATGAAAGAAGTTATCAAACAAACTGATAAAGAAAATGCTGAAAAATTAGCAAAGATTCGTGCTGAAAGAGCTGCAAGACAAGAAGCTTATGAAAGAGAACAAGCTTTACGTCAAGCAAGCCACGACAAAGCCGCTGCTGTTGCTAAGGAAGAAGCAGAACTCAAAAAAGAAGAAAAGAAAGAAAAGGCTGAAAAACTAGCAGCAGCCAAAAAACCTGCCGCAAAAAAAGCAGCCCCAAAGAAAGAAAAAACTGAGGAAGCTAAATAATTATGGCCGATAGTTTAATTGATTTAATCAAAGTTCTCCGTGACCGTACCGGTGCTGGTCTTATGGACTGTAAAGGTGCCTTACTTGCTAATGATTGTGATCTTGAAAAAGCAAGTGACTGGTTAAGAGAAAAAGGCTTAGCAAAGGCCGCTAAAAAAGCAGATCGTATCGCTGCCGAAGGTTTAGCCCTTGCTGTTAAATGCCCACACTGTGGCAAAGTCGTCGTTTTAGAAGTTAACTGTGAAACCGACTTCGTCGCTAAAGGTGATGCCTTCCGTGCATTCGTTGAAGGTATTGCTTCAGTCATTCTCAAGAATGAACCAAAAGATGTTGAAGAAGCGAAAGCACTTTGTAGTGAATTATTCGCTGACGCAACAGTGAAGATGGGTGAAAAATTCGATTTAAGAAGATTCACCATTGTCCCACAAGAAGACAATGTCATTGGCAGTTACGTCCATATGGGCGGTAAGATTGCCGTTGCTGTTTCTTTAAGTGGTGGTGATGATGAACTCGCAAAGAAAATCGCAATGCACATCGCTGCTAACAACCCACAATACTTAACCATTAATGATGTCCCAGCTGATGTCAGAGCTCATGAAATGAGTGTTCAAGTTGAAGCTGCTAAGAACGATCCAAAACTCGCTAACAAACCAGCTCCAGTTCTTGAAAAGATTCTCGAAGGTAAAATTAATAAATACTTCGCAGAAATGACTCTTGAAGCTCAACCATTCTTAATGGATGACAGCAAAACTGTTTCTCAATTCTTATCTGAAAATGGCGTTAAGGTTTTATCATTTGTCCGTTACGCTGTTGGTGAAGGTATTGAAAAGAGAAAAGATGACTTCGCTAGCGAAGTTATGAGCCAAGCAAAATAATTTAAAAAGGAACACTTTTGTGTTTCTTTTTTTAAAACAAAAAGGAGATGAGTCTATGTATAAACGTGTCTTACTAAAACTTTCTGGAGAAGCTCTAGGAATTAAAAGTAGCGATAACATTATCGATGTCGAATCACTTCAAAGTATTTGTGAAAAAATTAAGATTCTTCATGATGATGGATTAGAAGTCGCTATTGTTATTGGAGCGGGCAATATTTGGAGAGGCAAAGTTGCAGAAAAAATCGGAATTGAGCGCGTTCCTGCTGATTATATGGGAATGCTCGGTACGGTTATTAACGCCGTTGCGATGAGTAGTGCCTTAAAGAAAATTGGTGTCGATTCTGTTGTATATAGCGCTATTCCAGAAATTAAAGAAGTGACAATTGCTTACGATGCTGATAAAGTAAAAGAAGATTTATCTCAAGGAAAAGTATGTTTCCTTGCTGGGGGAACTGGTAAACCATTTTTCACCACTGATACCGCGGCAACATTAAGAGCGATTGAAACTGGATGTGACGCTATCTTAATGGCTAAAAATGGTGTCAAAGGTGTTTATGATAAAGATCCAACCATTCATAAAGATGCGAAGTTCTATCCAGAAATCACCTTCAAAGAAATGCGCGACATGAATATCCAAATCATGGATCAAACCGCGATTGAACTTATTGAAAAGAGCGATATTGAGATCTTAGTGTTCTCAATGCAAAATATTGAAAACTTCCAACAAGCCGCAAAAGGAATTAACGTTGGAACCATCTGTAAAAAGGAGAGATAAAATATGGATGCGTATGCTTTAGAAGCAAAAGAAAGTATGGCAAAATGTGTCGACAATTTAAGAGGCTCACTTTCCACTTTAAGAACAGGTAGAGCAAGCCCTGCGATGCTCAATGGAATCCAAGTTGATTATTATGGAAGTCCTACTCCAATCAACCAAATTTCCTCTATTTCCTTTCCAGAACCACGTCAACTTTTAATCAAGCCTTATGACAGAAACGATGTTAAAAACATCGTCAGTGCAATTAACGCCTCTGATTTAGGTCTTAATCCAATCAATGAAGGCACTCAAGTTAGACTTCTCATCCCTGTTTTAACCGAAGATAGACGTAAAGAGATTGTGAAACAAGCTCGTAAATACGCTGAAGAAGCTAAAGTTGCAGTTAGAAACGTTAGAAGAGACTATATGGATGTCATTAAAGAAGACGATAGCTACTCTGAAGACCTCCTAAAAAGAGGACAAGATGATATCCAAAAAGTAACAGACGAGGCTTGTAAAGAAATCGATAATGTTCTCGCTGAAAAAGAAAAAGAAATTATGGCGATTTAACCCGCTATTAAAGTCTCAATTTCTTTTTAAGAAAAAAATTACATTAATAAGTGCGCTCGGGCGCACTTTTATTGTATACTTATGCTGAGATATTTTATGGAAAACGAAGAATTTAAACTTAAACACGTTGCCTTCATTATGGATGGCAATGGTAGATGGGCCAAAAGACGTGGCCTTCCTCGACATTTAGGACACAAAGCAGGATGTGATCGCATTATTGATATTTACGAAGAATGCTTAGCGCAACATATATATGCGATGAGCCTATATGCTTTCTCGACTGAAAACTGGAATCGTCCTAAAGCTGAGATTAGACACCTCTTTAATTATTTAGATATCTTCTTCAAAAAGGAGATTAACCGCATTATTAGAGATGGAAGTAGAGTTATTGTTAGTGGCGATATATCTCGTTTACCGGCTAAAACCCAAAAGACAATTAACGACTCTTTAGAAAGAACTAAGAACTGTAAGAATTTCGTTTTCAATATTTGTTTGAATTATGGCGGCAAGGCCGAAATCGTTAGAGCAGCGTCGTTATTCGCTCAAGATGTGAAAGACGGCAAATGTGAACCTAATGAATTGACTGAAGAAAAATTTGAAACATATTTATACACAAAAGATTTACCACCTGTCGACTTATTAATTAGAACTAGTGGTGAACTTAGAACTAGTAATTATCTTCCATGGCAACTCGCATACGCGGAATTCATCTTCCCGATTACCCCATGGCCAGATTTTACAAAAGAAGAATTTAGAAAATGTATTGATGAATATTATTCAAGGAATAGGAGGTTTGGAACAATCAATGAAAAAGAACAATGATACCCCAGTAGTGAATGAAAACCAAAACACACAACGTGGTCTTCATCACAACGAATTAAGTGATAGCATCAAAAAATCCATGAGAGCGCGAATTATTTCGGCAATTGTCATGGTGATTCTTGTTGTTCCTGCTCTTATTTTAGGAGACTGGATCTTCTTAGCAGTCATGACTGTAGTTATCGCTTTTGCGTGCTATGAAATTTTAGGATGCGCCGGAAAACGAACGATTACTATTTATTTTATTTATCTCGTATTTGTTTTATTGCTGTCTTATTGGCCGATTTTCTTAGAGCTTATCAAGGGAACTGACTTCTCTAAGCCTGATCCATATTATACGAGTTTATATTTACCTATCATTGTTGTGGTGGCTGGTACATTCTTACTATTATGGACCACAGTTATTTATAAAGATTTCTCAGTCGTTGATGCTTCTTTTTTAGCATTGATGGCGATTCTTATTGGTTTAGGCTTCCAGTCCTTATTCTTCCTTAGATATTATCCTGAAAGCTTAACCGCTCATGAAGACGCCAGTAAAGATGCCTGGCACTTTACAACTGAAAATACTTTAGTTCCTTCTTTCCTCATCATCTTCATTATTTTATCGACCATCTTAACTGATATTGGCGCTTATTTCGTTGGTGTTTTCTTCGGTAAACACAAGATGAATGAAAGAATCTCTCCAAAGAAAACTTGGGAAGGATTCTGGGGTGGAATTATTATTTCCTTCATTTTAACTAGTACGATTGGTTTAGCTTTTGCGTTTTCAGACATCCCAATCATTCCAAATGCGACTGGTACCTATACCAGCACAAATGGTGACAAAATTCCTTTGGTTTATACCTCTATTTTTGATAAGAACCATTGGTATTACATTATTATCGTTTCTGCGGTTATTCCGTTCTTTGCTACATTAGGTGACTTTGCCTTTTCCTCTATCAAACGATATTGGGGTATTAAAGATTATGGAAAACTTATTCCAGGTCATGGTGGAGTCTTAGATAGACTTGATTCTATCTTCTTCTCTGCGATTATCGCCGCTGTATTTATCTATGTTATTAACTCTGTATTAACTAACCCAACTGGTTGGAAAGAGATGCGAATCTTAATTTAATATGAATATCTTACTTCTAGGCGCTTCTGGATCAATTGGTAGTCAAACCATTGATGTGATAAACAAAAATCCGCAAGATTTCACTCTTGTCGGTTTTTCTGTTGGTAAACGCACTAGATGTATTTCTTATATTCTTAAAAAACATCCTTCGGTCACTCATGTTTATATGATTGATGAAGCGAAGGCTAAATATTATCGAAAGAAATATCCAAATGTTACTTTCATTTCTAGTAAAACTAACAAATTAGAAGATTTAATTGATATGACTGATTCCAAGATGGTAGTTAATGCGCTTGTTGGTTTTAGCGGACTTCTTCCATCTATTCACGCCTTAAAGGCCAATAAGAAATTAGCGTTAGCCAATAAAGAATCTCTAGTGGTTGCTGGTGAACTTATTAATAAACTCTTAGATCAAGGTAAAGGCGAATTATACCCGATTGATAGTGAACATTCTGCGCTTTGGAAATGTCTTAAGGTTAGTGACACCCATGTAAAGAAGATGATTTTAACCGCAAGTGGGGGAGCCTTTAGAAAGTTAAATAGAGATGAACTTATTAATGTCAAAGCCAGCGATGCACTTAAACATCCTACTTGGAAGATGGGTGATAAAATCACCATCGACTGTGCAACAATGATTAATAAGTGCTTTGAAATCATTGAAGCTGGTTATTTATATCGTTATCCATATTCAAAAATTGGGGTGACACTTCACGATGAATCTTATCTCCATTCATATCTTGAGTATGAAGATGGTTCTTTTAGAGGAGAAATCTCTAAGCCAGATATGCGTAACCCAATTAAATTCGCCTTGTATCAAGGACATATTACTTTTAGCACTCAAAGCTTTAAATCTTTATCCGATTTAAAAGGATTACATTTCCATGAATTCAAAATGGAACGATATCCTCTCGTCTCTTTAGCGGAATTTGTGTTAAACAAAAAAGGCACCTATGGAGCGGTTCTTAACCGAGCAAATGAAGAAGCAGTGCACGCTTATTTAAAAGATGAGATTTCATTCTTAGACATCGAACGTATTGTTTTTAAGATGATGAACGAACACAAAAATATTACTAATCCATCATTATCTGATTTACTCAAAGTTGATAATGATATTAATATCAAAACTCATGAAGTGATTGAAAAGATCAAGAAAGGAGAAATGACATGGTAGTTGTTTATATATTGTTATTCATCCTTTGCTTATCAATCTTAATCATGGTCCACGAAGCAGGACATTTAGCAACCGCGAAGATTTTCAAAGTCTATTGTTTTGAATATGCGATTGGTTTTGGCCCAAAACTCTTTTCAAAGAAAAGAAAGAAGGGCGAAACCTATTTCTCCATTAGAGCAATTCCTTTTGGAGGATTTGTCTCAATGTATGGAGAAAGTGAAACCATTCCTGAAGGATTAGAAGTTGATCCAAGTAGAAGCTTGCTCGCGATTAAAAAATGGAAGCGTGCGATTATTATGGCTGCTGGCGTCATCATGAACTTCCTTTTGGCGATTGTAATCTTCTTTATCTATGAAATTTCTTTCCCAACTTATATTGCTCGATATGGTCACATCACTGTTAGTGGCGGTTTAGCGGAACTAGCAGGACTTAGAAGTGAAAACACTGTATATACGCCTGTCATTGCTAATTCTAATTTCTTTGTCTTTTATGATGATGAAGCAATGGTGACTTATACTGATGACACGATATGTGAGTCTTATGTTGGATTTAACTACAACTCCTTAACTTTAAAAGACACATCCCTCATAAATCATATTGTTATTTATCCTAAAACTCATTTTGGAGAAATAAATTCTTTTGTACCTACAATCGATTTCAATGAAATCTCCACTCATACATATGAAGGAGATAATTACGACGCTCGTACTTATCACGCTTTCTATCGTGGAATTTATGAAGATAAGCATGACGATACTTTGAAAGTTCATAACATCATCATCGGTTTAACTGAAAATGCGAACGATAAGAAAGATGATGACCATTTAGTAGCGGCCTCTTTCACCGTTAAAGATGATGATTATGCAAAATTCAATAACATGCCTATAGACTCTAAAGTCACAGTTGTTGGAGATATCAATCAAATTGAAATTAAAAACAAAATTAAAAAGAATTTCGTGGTTGAGGAATATGATTTCCCTAATGTTGATTTTTCCTACAACATCCTCGTTCATAGAGAAGATAAGAAAGTTCCTAAAAACGTTTCCTTTTCTCTTTATGTCATGGATGATAATCTTCCAAGCGGAAGAGGAAATAAAAAGACTTTAGCGTACTCAAATAATGATCCTCTTAGACTTGTAAGAAATAACACTACTTATAGAGTAGACGCTGATCTTGGTTTATCCATGCAATTAGATGAAAGCTATCATGATTTTGGTACTGCTATAAAAAGAACATTTGTTGATTTTGGCGAATCAAGTATTGCCATTTATAAAGGTTTAGCAAGCTTATTCACTACTAAAGACGGATGGAAAAATGTTGGTGGAATTATCGCAATTGGTGTCTCAACCACTCAAACATTACAACAAAGTGGATTTGGTACCTATTTATTCTATTGGGGCCTTATTTCTGTTAACTTAGGTATTGTTAATCTCCTTCCATTCCCAGGACTTGATGGTTGGCATCTTCTCGTATTAGCGGTTGAAGGAATATTTAGAAAAGAAATTCCTGCGAAAGTCAAAAACACAGTAGCAGCGATAGGTATTATGTTACTCTTTGGATTAATGATTTTAATCATTATCAAAGATGTTATTGGTCTAATTTAGGTGAACAAGATGAAAGAAAAGATGCGAAGCTTTTTAAATCATATCCACATCGAGAATATCGATGATTTTGATATTGATTTTGAAATGGTGGGCCGCAATCGTTTTAATTATCAGCAAATCGATATGATTATTCTTAAGGAAACCCCTTGGGAATATGAATTACTTAGAGAATTTATTGACGCTTTAGGAAGCATCGATTATCCATATACTTTACATTTCTCATATTTACAAAAGCCAAGTAGTGAAGACGCGGTTAAGTTGTTTAATGATTGGTTTAGATTCTTATATCGTTCTGAAAGCGATATTGAACTTATTCCTATGGAAAATGGAATTATTCACATCGAATATTTGGATGAATCATTCAAAGCAAGAAATGAATCAATCATTAAAGAATTTAAATCTTTCTTAGCCTTCATTTCATATGATTTCATTGAGATTACTGAAGATGTTAAACCACAAGAAGCTGAAGTAGTAGAAGTTGACCAAAAAACAAAGAACAAAGTCAACAAAGCTGCGTCTAAAATCGCTGAAGAAGGTATTAAAGAAAACGCGGAAGAACCAGACATCACTGATCGTAATGATATTGCCGAAATTGTTGAAAAAGAGCAAAAAGAAAAGAATGAGCAAATTGAAGACGCGCTTTTAAAACAAATGAAGAAGAACCGCGAATTGATGCTCAAAGATAGAGAACGTCAAAGACTAAATATGCGCGGCAAATATAACTTTATTGAAAAGATTGACGATATTACCGTAGAAAGTGATCATGTTGATTTCGTTGGTAAGGTTTATCAAAAGGAAGTCACTGAAAGAGGACCAAAGAAACGCCTTGTTTTCGGTGTCTCTGATAGTTTTGGTGGTGCGATCAGTTGTAACATGTATCAAAACTTACAAGTCAATGATGAACTCGTAGAACAATTAGACCACTCTAACGTTCGTATTAGAGGGGTTGCTTATATTGACGATTATGACCATAATCTAAAGATTAAATGTCATTATATAGATTTGCTTCCACCTGATGAAGTGTTTCCTGACGCTACTCCGGTTAAAAGAGTAGAACTTCATCTTCATAGCAATATGTCCACTCAAGATGGAATAAGCGAAATGGGTGAATATTGTGCTTACGCCAAGCGCCTTGGACATACCGCTATGGCCATTACTGACCACGGCTGTGTACAAGGATTCCCTGATGCTCAAAAAGCAGGAAAGAAAAATGACATCAAGATGCTTTATGGCTGTGAATTTTATATGGTCGATGACAAGCTTAAATATGTCGATAACCCAACAGATATCGAATTAAATAAAGCTGATTATGTTGTATTCGACTTTGAAACTACAGGCTTAAGCGCTAGATATAACAAGATCATCGAATTTGGTGCGGTGAAGATTTCTCATGGAGTTATTACTAATCGTATTGATATTTTGGTAAACCCAAAATGTCCAATTCCAAAAAAGATTCAACAAATCACTAATATTACTGAATCTATGATTAAGGACGCTCCAACAATAGAAGAGGCGCTTCCAAAAATCATGGAATTTATTGGTGATTCAATTTTAGTTACTCATAACGCTTCCTTCGATATTGCTTTTTTAAACCAGGCGCTTATCGATTTAGGAAATGAACCAATTAAAAACGGAGTGGTGGATACTTTAACCATTTCTCAATATATTTTCCCTGAATCAAGAAGCCATCGTTTAGGGGCATTATGTCGTAATATGGAAGTTGAATATGATGAAGAAAGTGCTCACCGTGCTGATTACGACGCCTTTGTTTTAGCGGAAGTTTGGCAAACTCTTTTAGTGAGATTAACTAAAGATAATCTTCATTTAAAACATCAAGATTTGACTAAATTAGAAGCAAAGAAAGAACTTATTGAACACCTTAGACCAAAACATGTTATTGCTTTAGCAAAGAACTTAAAAGGTTTAAAAGATTTATATAGACTTGTTTCCATTTCTAACATCGAATATCTATCTAAGGTTCCAAAACTTCCTCGTAGTATTCTCAATCAATATCGCGAGAATCTTCTTATTGGTTCAGCCTGTTTTAATGGTGAAGTCTTTGAAACAGCGAGATATTATAACGGCTACAAACTTAAAAAAGTCATGTCTTTCTATGACTATATCGAAGTGCAGCCACCAGAAAACTATTCTTTCTTAGTGAACACGAATGAATTAGAACAAGAAGACGTTTATAAATATATTCAAGATATTATCGACGCCGCCAAAGAGATTGATAAACCTGTTGTCGCTACGGGTGACGTACATTACTGCTTAAAAGAAGAAAAAGTCTTTAGGGATGTTTATATTTCCGCTCCTCAAGTTGGAAAGATTAATCACCCACTTAATCCATATAGTAGAAAGGACTATCCTCCTTTTGAAAATCCAGACCAACATTATCGTTCTACCGAAGAGATGCTTGAATGTTTCTCCTTCTTACCAAAAGATGTAGCCTACGATATTGTTGTTAAAAACACAAACATGATTGCTGATCAAATAGAAGCAATTATGCCAGTCCCTAACGATAAGCTTTATACACCTAAGATTGAAAACTGTGAAAACATCCTGAAAGATTTATGTTTTACTCGTGCATACGAATTATATGGAAATCCATTACCTCAATTCATTCAAGAACGTTTAGATGCAGAACTAAATGGTATTATCACTAACGGATTCTCAGTTATTTATTATATTGCTCACTTATTAGTTAAGAAGTCTAATGAAGATGGATATATCGTTGGAAGCCGTGGATCTGTCGGTTCGTCTTTTGTTGCCACAATGGCAGGAATTACTGAAGTTAATCCACTCCCTGCTCATTATCTCTGTCCAAAATGTAAGAAGCTTGAATGGGGTAAAGAAAGCCACCCAGGAATTAAGAGTGGATTTGATTTACCAAAGAAGAAGTGTCCAGTATGTGGAGCAGACATGATTAGTGATGGACAAGATATTCCATTTGAAACCTTCCTAGGATTCCACGCTGAAAAGGTTCCTGATATAGATCTTAACTTCCCTGGCGATTATCAAGCTAGAGCTCACGAATACACAAAAGTGTTCTTAGGTAAAGACAATGTCTTTAGAGCAGGAACAATTGAAACTGTCGCCGCAAAAACTGCGTATGGTTTTGCTCGTGGATATATTGAAAGAAAATATTTAGCGCAAGGAAAGAGCGAAGAAGAAGCCGCTCAACTTGTTAATCAATATCCAAAAGCAAAACTAGAATATCTCGCTAGTGGATGTGTAGGTGTTAAACGTACAACTGGACAACACCCTGGGGGTATTGTTGTTATTCCTAGCGACCATGATGTTTATGATTTTACGCCTATTCAATGGCCTGCCGATGAAATGAATAGTGCGTGGAAAACCACCCACTTCGACTTCCATTCTATCCACGACACAGTTTTAAAGCTTGATATGCTTGGTCACGTCGACCCAGTTGCCTTAAAGATGATGTGTGATATAACTGGTATCAATATCAAAGATATTCCAATGAATGATCCAGATGTTTTAGCGTTGTTCTCAACCACTAAACCATTACATTTACACAGCAACTACTTAAACGAAGAAACTGGTGCCTTAGCGATTCCAGAATTTGGTACGGAATTCGTTAGAGGTATCTTAGAGAAAACTCGTCCAACAACGTTCTCTGATTTAGTTATTATTTCAGGTTTGTCCCATGGTACTAATGTTTGGAACGGTAACGCTGAAGACATCATCAATCGAAAAGTTGCAACCTTACAAGAAGTTATTGGATGTCGTGATGATATTATGACTTACCTTATTGGTAGGGGTTTACCTGCTAATGTATCTTTCGCAATTATGGAAGATGTCCGTAAAGGTAAAGGTTTAAAACCCGAATATGAAGAAGCGATGTTAGCACATAATGTTCCTTCTTATTACATTGATTCTTGTAAAAAGATTAAATATATGTTCCCTAAAGGACACGCGGTGGCTTATGTTACGATGGCGATTCGTGTTGGATATTTCAAAATCCATTATCCTTTAGAATTCTACGCGACATTCTTCTCAGTTCGTAGTAAACAATATGACATCATTCCAATGATTAAGGGTGAAGAAGCGATTATTGCTAGACTTGAACAACTCAAAGTAAAAGAGAAGACAATCGGAGAAAAATTATCTCCTAAAGAAGAAGAACAACTTAAGACTTTAACCATCGCAATTGAGATGGTTCAAAGAGGTTATAAATTTGCAAATATTGACTTATATCGCTCAGAAGCCACTCGTTTTGTGGTGGATCACGAACATAAATCACTTATTCCTCCATTCATTACTATTGATGGACTTGGAGAAAATAACGCGGTCACAGTTATTGAAGAAAGAAAGAAGAGACCATTCACCTCTAAAGAAGATTTACTTAGAAGAACTAAACTTACTTCTACTAATGTAAATGATTTATCATCTTTAGGTGTTTTAGATGAATTGAGCGAAAATGACCAATTGTCATTATTTGATTTTGGAGGATTTTAGAAGTCGGGAAGTAGCGCAACTTGGTAGCGCATCAATTTCGGGTGTTGAGGGTTGTCGGTTCAAATCCGATCTTCCCGACCATTAAATTCTTATGAAATTACTTAGAGTAAATAAAGATGCATTTGAGAAAAGAATCCACGAGATAGATTTATTCCGTGGCTTTTTAATTCTGCTTGTTATCTTTGATCACTTGATGTGGTTCATTAACTTTTATCTTTGTCACAATACTTCCTCTTTTTTAAATTGGTATTGGACAAGCACTTTGCGTTTTGTGGTCCGACAGGCTGTATTAATGCTCTTCCTATTTACTTGCGGACTTAGTTGCTACTTAAGTAGAAACAATAAAAAACGTGGTGTATTTCTATTCCTACTATGCGTTGGTGTTACTGTTGTTACTCATCTTATTCAGTTGATGCCGATGTTTTCTAACCGTGTTATCGCTATCGACTGCAATATCCTTTTGGTTATTGCTTTATCTATCCTTTTATTCTGCGTGTTTGAAAAAAGAACATCTAAAGATTTGCTTCTGATAAGTGCCATCTTAATGATTTTTTATTTCTTTATTCTTTTATCGATGAAAGTGAATCCGGATGTCACTTATAACCCATTTAAAAGCATTCTATATTGTACCTTCAATCCTGTTAGGGCAGGATATGTCGGTGATTATTTACCGCTTTTCCCATATATCATTTTCCTTTTCTTAGGAGTGGTATTTGCAAGAACCTTATATAAAGACAAGAAATCTTTGATTTCTAAAAAGGGAAAATGGGAAAGACCTATTTGTTTCTTAGGTCGACACACACTCATTATTTATATCGCGCATGAAGTATTGTTTACACTTATATTCATGTTACTTGATAAAATATTCTAAAGAGGGTTTATGAATTTAGAAGAATTAACTTTATATCAAGCTTATGTATCTGCTTGTCAAAAAGTACCAAATGAGACAGCAATATATTATTTTGATGCGGAAATTAGTTTTTCTAAGCTTTTAGACCGTATTGATGAGACGGCCTCTATCTTACAAAACCTTTATCGTATTGAAAAAGGTGATGTAGTGCTAGTTTCTTTACCTAATATTCCTGAGACTATTATTCTTTTCTACGCGCTTAATAAGATTGGGGCGATTAGCAATATGGTTCATCCATATTCTCCGTTTGAAGCGATGCAAAGATATTATGATGAAGCACACTGTAAAATGGCGTTCCTATTTGAGAATCGTGTCTATAAGGAATTGAAAAGTTATTTAGACTTTAATGGAACGGTTGTTCTTTGTAGCGCTGGTAGTTCTCTTCCACTTAGAAAAAGAGAATCTTATTATTTCCTTAATCGCAAAATGATCAAAGAGATTAAGAAAACACGAAAATTCCAGTTTTTTCATAACTTATCAACAAAGCTTATTAGTGTAGAAAAACCTATTGGATTAGAAGAAACAAGTGTTATCCTACATTCGGCGTCCACAACAGGTATAGCTAAATCTATTTGCTTAAGTTCAAAAAGTTTTAATTTCACTGCAGATAGAGTGAGCGAAATCATGTGTATGGATCCTTCTGAATTCATTGGAAAGAGCTTAATTTCCGTTCTTCCTAGCTTCCATGGATTTGGTTTATGTATGACGATGCACGCTCCTTTAACCAATTGTTTTGGGGTTGCTCTTATTCCGAAATTTTCCACCAAAAGTATCGTCAAAACTATGGCAAAACTCAAAAATGTTATATGTATATGTGGTGTTCCAACAATCTTTAAAGCCCTTCTTAATGATGTCAGTTTTACTTCTTCAAAACATTTAAAGACTTTACGAAATTGTTACTCGGGTGGTGACTCCCTTAACATGATAATTAAGGAGAATTTTGACACTGCTTGTATTAGGAAGAATTCGCGTTGTCGTTTATATGAAGGGTATGGTTTAACCGAACTTCTATCCGTATGCGCAGTTAACACACATCGACGTCATAAGTTCGCTTCAATAGGCTATCCTCTTAGAGGAGTAGAAATTAAGATTTTAGATGAAGATAGAAAAGAGCTTCCTCCTTATCAAGTTGGTGAAATCGCAATTAAATGTGAGAGCAACATGCTTCATTATTTCAATGATCCAGAAGCTACTAAGGCGACCTATGTTGGAGACTTTTTGACTACTGGTGACCTTGGCTATCTTGACGAAGATGGATTTTTATATTTTAAGAGTCGTAAGAAAAACGTTATTAAAGTTAGTGGAGTGGCCGTGTTCCCTTCTGAAATTGAAAAAGTTATCTCTTCTTTAAAGGGTGTCACTAATTGTTGTGTTGTTCAAATTCCAGATGAAAAGACAGTTAACGCTGCTAAGGCATATGTTGTTAGCAAAAACAAAGACCCTGAAAGAATTCAACTAGCGTGTAAAAAGAAACTGATTAGCTGGGCGATTCCTAAAGAAGTGGAGTTTGTGTCTTCTTTACCAATGACTAAATATAACAAAGTTGACCATAAAAAAGTCCAAGAGATGGAAAATAAGAAACGAAACATATAAAATCTTATTTACTTGTGACCATGGCGGAATTGGTAGACGCGCTAGTTTCAGACGCTAGTGGAGAAATCCGTGGAAGTTCAAGTCTTCTTGGTCACACCAAATAGGTAGTCAAGCATTTCAATATTTGAAGTGCTTTTTCTTTTATTTTTATCTACAATTTAAGTGAAGGTGATTTATATGAGTTATATGAGGGAAGAGATTCACCAAATCTTTGTGAATCAGCACAACTATTTTGATAGTGGTGAAACTTTAAGTGTTAAATTTAGAAAAACACAACTTAGAAAACTTAAAGAAGCGGTTATTAAAAACCAAGACTTGATTGTTGATGCACTTCATAAAGATTTAGGACGCAGTGAAATGGAAGCATATCTTTGTGATATTGGTCCAGTTATTATGGAAATCAATGAATGTTTACATGGTTTACGTAAATGGGCTAAGCCGGAAAGACATCTTTCTGGCATGGCTTCTTTCCCAAGCATTTTTACTCGTGTTTATAAAATGCCTTATGGTGTTTCTTTAATCATCTCGCCTTTTAACTTCCCAATTTTATTATCATTCGGTGTACTTGCCGCAGCAATTAGTGGTGGTAACACCGCAATTATTAAAGCGAGTAGTAAATCATATAATTCTACTTTAGCGATGAAAAAAATCATCGAAGAAACATTTGATGAGAAATATATCACGGTCATCGATGGTGGACATGATGTGGCAGACTTCTGTTTAGAAGAAAGAAGTGACAAGATTTTCTATACTGGTTCTCCTAATGTTGGTAAACACGTTATGGAACTTGCTTCCCGTAATTTAACACCTGTAACTTTAGAGTTAGGTGGAGAAAATGGTAACTGGTGTATTGTTAGAAAAGACGCAAATCTTAAGGATGCGGCTAGAAAAATAGCGTTCTTCAAGATTTTGAATTCTGGACAAATTTGTATCAACATCAATCAAGTAGCGGTTGCTAAAGAAGTTGCCGACGAATTTGTTGAAGAATTGAAGAAAGCGTTTGTCAAACAAATTGGTGAATGCGCTTATAAAAACGAAGATTATCCTAAACTCATTACTTCTAGAGCGTATGAGAATATCGCTAATGAAGCTAAAGAATATCAAGATCGTATCGTTTTTGGTGGTGAAGGTAATCCAGAAACACAGAAATTTAATCCAACTATCATTTATCCAGTTAAGATTGATGAGAAGATTGTGAATCATGAAATCTTTGGACCTCTTTTACCAGTTGTCACTTTTGAAGATGATAAGGTAAATGAAATATTAGAAGTCATCTCTTCTCGTGAACATGGCTTAGCGTTATACCTATTCACTAAAAACAAGAAGTGGGCAAAAAAAGTTATGCAAACTCAACAATATGGTGGAGGCTGTATTAACGAAGTTTGTATCCATTTAATGGTTAAAGGTGTTCCATTTAATGGAACAGGCCATTCTGGTATGGGCGCATATCATGGAGTGTGGGGATTTAGAGAATTTACTCATCCTTCTACGACTTTATTTGGTCACACTCATATGAATCTCTCTTTAAGAGAACACCCATATTCAAAGAAGAAAAAAGACATGATGTCTAAATTCTTAAAATAGGAGACTTTATGTTAGTAAGTATCTTATTAATGTCATTTGGCTTTGTATTCATGGTTCTTTTCATCATTGGAAAAGTTGTTAATTATTCTTTAAAAGTTACTATTGTTAAGGGGTTAGCATCTTCAATGTTTGTTGCTCTAGCAATTTATCTTTTCTATATGAAAGGATGTCCTAGATTAGGAGCATTCCTTATTGCTGGATCCACCCTTGGCTTTGTTGGGGATATCTTATTAGGTTTAAAAAGAACATTTACTAATAAAACATCTTTGTTCAATTATGGTGGACTTTTAAGTTTCTTAATTGGCCATGTTGTCTTTATCGTTGGATTATATGTTACCTACTATAATAAGGGTCATGTTGCTGCAGCGATTGTTCCGTTTGTGGTTGCTATTTTATTCAGTGTATCCGTTGTTAAATTCCAAAAATACTTGAACTTAAATTTCGGAAATAAGGGACTTCCTACATTTATTTATATCATTTTGGTAGCTTCTTTCTCCTTCTCTTCGTTTGCATTATTGATATCAAACTCATTCCACGGCGTGCCTTTAATCATGATTACCGTTGGAGCGTTTTTCTTTCTTAATTCTGATTTGCTTCTATGTAAAACCTATTTTGGCAAATCCAATATCTTTGAAGGCGTCCTCTACTCTATCCTTTATTACATTGCGCAATTCCTAATTGCCTTCTCATTATTTTTCTTATAAAAATCTTTATTTATAAAGAGAGTTTCTATACAATAGTTAAGACGTGCCCGAGTGGTGAAATTGGTAGACGCAATGGACTCAAAATCCATCGGTTAACAGCCATGTCGGTTCGAGTCCGACCCCGGGCACCACAGGATTTTACAAACTTTGATACAATTTGTGTCGAAGTTTTTTATTTTTCTATTTTCATTGAATGACGATCATAGCCATGTTAAAATGGCATAGTAAAAAACATCAATGGCATAGTAAATCTTGGAGGTATTTTTATGAATCTTGGAAAAGAAAACGAAACAACTGAATTTAAAGAAACAACCTCTGAATTAAGACAGGCTCTAATGGATATCTCTGCTATTTTAAACAAACACGGAAAAGGACTCCTTTATTTCGGTGTAAAAGATTGGGGCGATGTGTGCGGAATGCAAGTTGGAAAAGATACAAGAAAAACCATCACTCAAGAAATTAGAGCGCATATAAAGCCTTTGTGCATGTTTGAAATAAAAGAATTAGTAACTGATGATAAAACATTTATAGAGGTCACTTTTAGTGGCGATAATCCTCCGTATAGTGCATATGATCGTTATTATTTAAGATTCGACGAACAATCTCCAATCATGGAAAGAGAACAGTTAAATGCTTATTTTATGTCTCTCAATAATGATTATTCTAAATGGGAAGATGATGATTCTTTTGAATCAATTGATGTTGTGGACAACACTTTTATTGAAAATTACGTAAAAAGAGGCAATGCCATTAATAGAATCCCATTTAAATATACGACCAAGGAAAATGCATTAGTTCAGATGCATCTTATACATAAAAGTGGGAACCTCAACAATGCCGGCAATGTTTTATTTTCATCTAAAAAACCAGTGACTGTTAAATTTGCTGTTTTTGCAGGAACAAACAGAAATACATTCATTGATATGAAAGTCTTCCATGGAAATATTTTTGAGTGTATCGAAGAATCTATGATCTATATAAAATCACATATGAATTATGGGGTGAAATTTGATGGTTCAATTAGAAGAACAGATGTTCCAGAAATACCGCTAACTGCAATTAGAGAAATAGTGGTTAATGCTTTTGCTCACGGGCTATATAAATCCAATACTGATTTTGAGATTTGCTTTTTTAGCAATAGACTAACCATTTATTCTCCTGGCCATTTTCCAAAACCGTTTAAACCAGAAGAATTCGCAGATGGTTCACTTGAATCAATCCCCTTTAATCCTAAAATAGTTGACGTACTATTTGGCGATGAAACTATCGAAAAATACGCAACTGGTTTCGGCAGGACTTTTGATTCTCTAAAAGAGAATGATGTCGCCTATGATTATACTGATACAGGCAACGGTTTTAGATTCACATTTTATCGTGGCAGTGGCAGTGTAAATGACGGTGTAAATTTGACTAGTGGAGAACAAAAAGTACTTGAATTATTAAAAAAGAATCCTAACGCCACAATAAAAATTCTTTCTCAAGATTTGAATATTAGTATTAGAACGATTCAAAGAATACTGGCTTCTTTAAAAGAAAAGGATGTTATTATCCGCAAAGGATCTGACAAAACTGGCTATTGGGAGGTCATTAATCGCTAGCTCTAAGGATTATCTAGAATATGCTCTTGAATTATTGAGAGAAGTAGAAAGCGTCACCTATAAAAAGATGGTGGGTGAATATATGCTTTATAAAGAGGATATTCTTTTTGGTGGTGTTTACGAAAATAGATTTCTTTAAAAGAAAACTAAATCCTTAGAAAATAGTGGCCTAAAAGAACAAATTCCGTATCCATCTGCAAAATCAATGTTACTTATTGATAGTGAAGATCCTGATGAGATAAAGAGATTGGTGTTACTCGCTATAAATGACTTAAAATAACGAGTGGTTCCGTCGATTCAAAAACGGTTCCACTTAAGGAAAACCGGTTCCTTGTATTATTCTCGTAGTAGTTAGACAAAACTATTATCTAAGATATTTTTTAATATCTTATTTTTTATTTTATTGTCGACCTAAAATATTTTATACGCTATAATAATAACAAAAGGAGAGATTGTTATGGTTAATATGGATATTAGCAAAGCGAGAAGCGGCTTCTATAAGATTGCATCTTCATGTATTAAATATAATGATGTTATAAACATTTCTACAAAAGATGGTAATATCATTTTGCTATCGGAAGCCAATTACAACAGTTTGATTGAATCTCTCTATTTGGTGGGTATTAAAAATGTATATGAAGATATCAAAGAAGCAATTAAAACTCCTACCACCGAGTTTATCAAGGGTTCTCTGTGTTAATTACTCACAGATAAGGAAGCGGCCATGAGGTCGTTTTCTTGTTCTCAAATTTTTATTCTTTTTATATGAATAAAGGGTGTGGTTTGTTATAATCATTCTCAGTAATAATTGAGGGGGAAGAAAACATGTCAAAAGCTGATCAAATTTTTGTGGAAAACATGAAGGACATTCTTGAGAATGGCTTTTCTGATGAAAAATTAAATGTTAGACCACATTGGGAAGATGGAACCCCTGCTCATACGATTAAGAAGTTTTGTATTGTGAATAGATATAATCTTCAAGAAGAACTTCCAATTTTAACTATTAGAAAAACCGCGTTTAAAAGTTGTTTAGATGAACTTCTTTGGATTTGGCAAAAGAAGAGCAATAACATTCATGATTTAAAGAGTCATATTTGGGATAGCTGGGCTGATGAAAGTGGTTCAATTGGTAAGGCCTATGGCTACCAATTAGCGAAGAAAAGTATCTATCCAGAAGGAGAATTTGATCAAGTTGATCGTGTTCTTTATGATTTAAAACATAATCCTCAATCACGAAGAATTATGACTAACATCTATAACTTTGAAGATTTACATGAAATGAATTTATACCCATGTGCCTACTCGATGACATTTAATGTCACTGGTGACACACTTAACGGTATTCTCAACCAAAGAAGTAATGATATGTTAACCGCGAATAACTGGAATGTTTTACAATATTCATTATTGTTAATAATGTTTGCTCAAGTAAGCGGATTAAAACCTGGCACTTTGGTGCATGTTATCGCAGACGCGCATATCTATGATAGACATGTTGATTTAGTCAAAGAAGTCATTGCTAAACCACAACATAAAGCGCCTAAACTTTGGGTTGATCCATCTATCACTAATTTCTATGATTTCACTGTTGATTCGTTCAAACTTATCGACTATGAATTTGAACCATTAGACAAGAAAATTCCTGTAGCTATTTAATTATGATTATTTCGATTTTAAGTGCAGACAAAAATTACGGTATTGGAAAGAAAAATGGATTACTTTTCTCTCTTCCTTTAGACATGAAGTTCTTTAGAACTACAACCTTAAATCATGTTGTAGCAATGGGAGAAAATACTTTGTTATCTTTTCCTAATTCTAAACCACTTAAAAATCGCACTCATATCGTATTAAGTGGAGATTCTACTCATAATTATGAAGGAGTAATTAATGTTCATACATTTACTGACTTCTTAAACAAGATTAAAGAATTTTCTTTAAAAGAAGATATTTATATCATTGGTGGTGCTTCTATTTATAACCAAATGATTCCTTATGTTGATGAAGTGTTATTGACAAAAGTTGATGAAGATGGTGGAGCGGAAGTTTTCTTCCATAATCTTGATGAAGATCCTAATTTTGAATGTATTGAAGAAGGGGAACCACTTGACGATAACGGCCATATTATTCGCTTCACTAAATATATCAATAAGAAAAAAGTAAATATATAATAACTAATACGCCGACTTAGCTCAATCCGGCAGAGCAACTGAATCGTAATCAGTAGGTTGTAGGTTCAATTCCTATAGTCGGCACCAAATAGAACAAATGCCCTTTGGGGCTTTTTTCTTCGAATATATTAAAAATATCTTTGATTTTATTTGTATTATCAGTATAATGATTTAGCGTTATGAGAAAACGAATGCCTCATAACCAAAACCCATGGGTATTTAGCTCAGCTGGGAGAGCATCTGTTTGACGTACAGAAGGTCGGCGGTTCGATCCCGTCAGTACCCACCAAAATTAAAAAAATGTCCCTTGTGGACTTTTTTAATAGATTCGCATCCATGGTTCAATGGTAGAACGTTAGCTTCCCAAGCTGAATACGCGGGTTCGATTCCCGTTGGATGCTCCAGATTAGATTTAAAGCCTTGATACACAAATCAGGGCTTTTTCTTATAAAAACTTATGTATCTTATACATATTTAGTTTTATTAAACTTTTTACGGTTCACAAAACATATTTTTTGCATAGTTTGATTCCTGTCGTGGGCATGCCTCAACAAAAAAGACTTAAGGCACTTACGGGAATCGAACTATGTTTACGCTATGGTGCTTCAATTTTTTGTAAGAATAGTAGTGAGCTACATTTTAACATTCCATTGTTAGAAGGATGGCACGTTACAATAGAGGATTTACAAGATTATTTTGATACCGAATTGATTAATGAACAATCATTGGTCTCATCACTAGAAATCTGCAAAGATATCAAAGATAAATGCATAGAAAGAATAAAAACAACCATCGATGGCAGTCCTAGATTGCAGTCAATAATATTTAATGGAAAAGATATTTACGACGAACCATATTCTGCTTTCTTCTTTATGCAAAATAACTTAATACGAACATTAGGATACATACCATATAGTGTTACTACTGGATCCGGCAGATCTCATGGACAATATTCGATTGTTTTAAAACCTAGATAATGGAAAAGAAACAAAGAATCAAAATATCGCAGGATCGAACAAAAATATGCAAGTACTGCATTGGAGATTTGGTTGTGATTACATTCAATAAGTATGGTAAACATACCTTCATTGTAGAAGTGGAAGAAGTAGCAGAAAATATGCACGACTTAGATGGTGTATGGATTTCGGTTCTTCCGATAAAAGAATATAATAGCGATGAAATTGCCAAGAGAATGATTCAGGACAAAATTAGATGTATGGTTCCACTAAAAGATTTAAGTGACCTTCCCAACTAAAACATACGCTTGTAATAATTGGTGTTAGTACAAACGTGAATAGTGATTTGAATTAATAATAACGCACTAGGGTATAGCTTGCCCTTACGCAACCATACATTTGAGATAGGCACAAAATACGGTGTCTTTTCTTATGTCTTTATGGAGATAAGAAAGGTATATTTAAGATCTTAAGACAATGTCTTTCTCCCTATAATACGTGGCATTGTACAAAAAGTTTATTACTCAGTAATAATTAGCACTCTAGTGGCTCAACTGCTTGCTCCCTCTATCTCTTTCTAGTAATATTTATTTAGAAATATTAGGAGAATAGTATGAAAATGAAGAAAACATTTTTTGTTGGATTGATTTCTATGTCCATGGCACTTGCTGGTTGCACTTTCGCAAATCCACAAACCAACACTGGAGATAACGGTGGCTCTGGCAATGGCGGAAACACAAGCACAACAACGACCTATACAGTTACCTTTTTAAATTATGACAATAGTCTTTTGTTCAGAGCGACAGTTGATGAAGGAATGCCTGCGGTTTATGAAGGGGCAACACCTACTAGACCAGAAACCGAAGAGTATCGTTATGAGTTTTCTGGCTGGGATAAAGATTTAACTGCTATTTATTCAAATTTAGCAACGATAGCTCAATATAATGCCATTAAGAAAAACACTGATGGTGGTGAAGAGACATATGGTCTTACAAAACAACAAAAACTCATGTACTATAACGGCACAAATGGTGTTGACAGCAGCAATACATATGACACTCCTTATGGTATTGGCAGAGCAATCAACGCTTTAAGCGATAGATATATAGAAATTACAAATAGATATAATCCTATTTTTGATATTAATAAATTATCTGATTTAACATGGACAAAAACAAAATTAAGACAACAAGATGCTCAAGTTATTTCTGAAGATTCTGCAACAAAATTCCAAGAAGCCTTATCAATCAGCTATGGCAATAAATCCTCAGCTCAAGCTGGAGTAGAAGGAATCTTTACAGCTGGAGTTGATACTGATTTTGGTATTTCAAATGATCTCCATGTTAATAAAAACACACATGAAATCGTGTCTAAACTTTATCAGAATATAAATGGTTTCTCCATTGAAATAGAAGGATACAACGATTATAGAAATTTTAGAGATTCCTTAAATAGTAGACTCCTTGAAGATATTCAAGATATTCAAGATGGTAAAATGTCGACTGATGAATTCTTTAGTTTTTATGGTACTCACGTTGTAATGGCTGGTTACTATGGTGGGAGAATCGAATGTAATTATCATTTGATGTTTGATGACAGCGAAATTAGTGACAGTTTGATGGCTACTTATAAAACTAAAGCCAGTGCTGGTCTTAAATCTGCTCAAGCCAGTGCATCAGTTTCGACTGAAACAAACTTTAGTATCAAGAATGAAATTGATGTAAATATTCAAGCTACTTCTGAATCGTTCACATTTAAAGGAAGAGGTGGAAAATATATTAGTGGTGCAACTGAAAAAGCATTCATGCAGAATTATTCTTCGTGGGTCGAAAGTTTTAACGACGATGAAGAAAACTTTAGTGTTCTTGTCGACGTTCCTGATAGAGCTTTAATGCCTATTTGGAATTTATTTCCAACCGAATATTCTGCTGCTGCTAATACTGTATTAAATGCATTTTTAACAAAGGCAGCTCAATGTAAGAGCAACTGGATTGATAAATGCACATATATCTTTGATGACGATACAATTAATGATACTTTTAATTTTGCTGGTGGCGCCGGAACAGAAACCTCACCATATTTAATTTCCAATGAACAGCATTTATTGAAAATCGCAGATTATATGGATTCATATTTTGAAATGATAAGTGATGTTAGTATCGCTGGTATTGATAATTGGGAACCAATCGGTGGTAGAAATCTTGAAAAAGCTTTCACAGGTCATTTTGACGGAAAAGGTCATTCCATTATTGGATTAAAGAGAACAAGTGGTGTTCCAGAGAAAAACAATAGATCCTTCTATGGTTTCTTCGGATTTGTTGGTGAAGGTGGCGTTGTGCAAAATGTTAACTTTACTGATGTAAATGTCAAGATTACAGGTCCTGCTAACGATAACGGAAACATGCGTGCGTTCTTCGCTGTCGTAGCTGGAAAATGTATGGGAACCTTAGAGAATATAACAACAAGAGGATCATTTGTTTATTCATGCTGTACTAATGGAGAAACATGGATGGGTAGCATGGCTGGTTATGCGGTTAATGCGCTTATTAGTTCTTGTTCCAACTATATCTCACTAACATCAGATAGATATTCAACATGTGTTGGTGGATTTGTCGGGTATGCTCAAGGTGGAAGAATTGAATACTGTACAATCGATGCGAATATTACAGCAACCGGTACTGATTGGGGAGGAGTTGCTAGAGCAAGTTTAATCGGTGGTTCAGGGCATAAGAGCAATCCAACAACATTGTTAAGTAACACAACAAATGGAAATGTAACTGCTAAAGCATATGACAATTCCTCTTGGTTTACAGATTGTTCAACAAACACATCGAAAACTGACTTCGCCTATAAATTCGATGCAACATATTAAATTTTCACTCAAAATAAACGCTTGTAAT
The DNA here is from genome assembly GCA_900314865.1 of uncultured Erysipelotrichaceae bacterium. Classification (GTDB taxonomy): domain Bacteria; phylum Bacillota_I; class Bacilli_A; order RFN20; family CAG-826; genus UBA2450. The sequence goes on from OMWW01000003.1 coordinate 43,764, forward strand.
AATCATAGTTAGTACAAACGTGAATAGTAGTTTATCCTTATTGAAGTGCATTAACCCATATGTCAACCTTCGTGAACTTACTATGTAAAAGTTAGATAGCATCGATAAAAATATGGTTTACACTTTGAATACAATAAATTAAGATTTTGGTAACATGAAATAACTGGCTCCAAACGATGAGCCTAGAATTAGAGACAGACGAAATTGTCTGTCTTTTTGCTTGCGGAAATCCGTAGTTAAGAGAGTTCTCGTCCGGGGACATTTCGCGGAGATCACAGAAACTTTTTGAAGAAAGAGAACGTTTATTAGAAGAAATATACAATTTGGATTTAAATCAATTAATAGATATCTATGCACACATCGATAGACACGATGAAGAAAAATTGTAATCACGTATTATTGCTGACAAAATCATTAAAGCCCGGCAGGATTATTGCTAGGAGGAAATAATGGTCAGCAAATATGTCTAAAGATCACGAGCAATTTTTGTTGAAGTGTGAATTAGCAAAAACAATGTTGATGAGAGTTTGGGCTAAAGGCCTTATCACCGATGAAGAAATGAAAGAATCGATGGAAAGGATAGAGGAAAAACTTAAGGCTGAAGAAAGTAAAAAGAGTATCAAAAGATAGTGTTCGAATCCCGTCGTGGGCTTGAATTTACACAGTAATGTATCAAAATTGTATTACTCCCCCTTGCATTTGAGCCTTTTTGCATCAATATTGTTGTACTCACACATTAAAAGATAACGAGATGATACAGAGAATTATCTCGTTTTTTATTGGATATTTATAAGCTATTTATACAAATAAGCAATTAAGCAAATTGCTGCATTATGAGTAGAACTAATATATAGTTTATGGTAGAACAGAAAGTGAAGAGGAGCCTCTTTATGAATTACTATAAACTAATTAAATTTAAAGATAATGAATTTGAATTAGATGTAAATGTGTCGCCAGAAGAAGATACAGTGTGGCTTGCAAAGGATGAAATTGCCTTGTTATTTGAAAGAGATAGAACCGTTATTTCAAAACATATAAATAACATTTATAAAGAAGGAGAACTTGATGAACAATCAACATGTGCAAAAAATGCACAAGTTCAATTAGATGATTACTCTAACTAATTGTGGTTATATAAAGTGTTAAGTATTCAGAACATACTAAAATACTAAAACAACTTTTTAGAACTAATCAGAACTCACCATTTCAAAAGTGGTGGGTTTAGTTTTATTTCCTAATCCAATGATAACCTTTTGCTTTTTGATTTAAACGGATTGCGTTATTTATAGCAGAAACTGAAACTTTAAAATAGTCACTAACTTCTTTAACTGAATTAAATTTATGAACAATTTTATTATTTGCATTTAATGCATAAATATAGACTTTTTGTTTTCTTGGTCTTTCTACATTAGGCTCATCTTTATATTTCCAAACATATCCAAAAGCTGTATCGTATTGGCCAGTTAAACATTGATAAATTCCTCTATTTTTTGGCTTTCTTCCCATAGCTATTGTAGCTGCTCTAGTGGATGGGTAAGTTTTGATATATTTGCCATCTAAACTATATTGAATTACTGGCTTAATTTTAGTATCAAAAATCCTGCCTTTTTAAGATTATATTTATCTATCTCATTATCAGTTAAATACATAAACTTGGTTTTACCAACATAAGCGTATTTTTTATTTAATCTATCGCGTAAAGAGTGAGGATCTAAACCATTACTTTTTGTAGCATTTTTTATAGATGGATATACCTCAATAATCTCACCATTTTCATCAATTTTTCCAACCGGTTTGATCGTTAAAGATTTGGTTTCAATTTGTAGTGGTGGAATAGTGTCAGGAACTTCTCCAATTTTGAATCTTTTCCATTGGAGTCCTTTGACCATATTTAAATCGCCTCTGATACAGCGATCGATAGTGCGTTTGAAAAGATGTCTACTTCTAGAGGCACTTAGAGCAGATGAATATGTTTTTACTAGCTTTCTTTCAAGAGTATAGCAAGCAACAATGGTTCCAGAAACGCGACTCATAATACACTCAATATAACTCCTTTATTTATGTCATAACTAGACACTACACAGGGATTGTTTGAATACTAAAAATCATTCAATTTTGCTTGACAGGATAAGGGGTGCATTCTTCAAAAATAGGGCACGCCGAAAGTGGTAGTTTGTGAAACAAATAGCAAGATTGTCATGTTTTGATATAAAATTTTATTTACTTCGTAAATAAGTTAGTACTCAGGCATGGCGAGTGCTTGATTCCTCTTCCTCTTCTTCTTATAATTGTCAGCATAAGAGGTGGCTCCCCTAAGGGAGAGACGCTGATGGTCAAGGCGTCTTAGCTTAATTAAGGATTCACCCCTTTGTTTGTGATAACGAGACAGTTAAGAATCAACGTGCACATGACTCTTCATTCTCTCTCCGAGTCTCAAACGTCAGCGTAGCTATCATTGGTCCAATAGGGGACATATACAATCGGTAGCGAACTGGCAAAATCTTTTGTCGATTATTCATTAATCTGGCTGATATTGGATGCCTTTTGGATTAATGAACAAATTGACTTTACATCAAAAGATTTATTCATACTCACTTGGCTAAATAATCAAAACGGCCTTGGAGACTTTTATCGAAAGGAGAGAGATTATTATGAATAAATTACTTAAAAAGATCGTCGGTGTAGCGTTAGGTCTCACCATGGCGATCGGAGTTGGTGTTGCTGTTGGTAGTAATAGAGAAGCTGTTCCGGTTCAGGCTGCTGCTGGAGATGTTCTTAAGACCTATGATACAAATAGTTCCACTTTCACAACCGGATACGCACGAAAATCTGGCGATAACTTTGTTTGGTGGGGCCAAAAGGGCTTTTTTGGAGCAAATAACGCAACAAACCACGGAAAATGCTTACCTACCGCTGCAGATTTGCCTGTAGTAAAAGCACAAAATGCGAGTGCCTCTACATCGACTACAGGATTGTATTATCTTTATACATCAGAAGCAGTAGCGAACGTTGGTTCAGTTCAGGTTTATTTATCTGCGAAATCCGGAAGTAGCACCGTTAATGCGTACGTTGTTTCAAGTTCAACAGCTGCATCATCCGGTTCTGCGACTTGGTCAAAGGTTACATTGGCATCAACATCAGCTTCTGCTCAAGGGGCGAATGTTGCTGCAGCTAATACTTATACCTTTACTTTTAATGCTACTGAAACTAGTGCTAAATACTACGGTGTTGTTTTTTCAACAAGTTCTTACTGGCGTGCAACAGGTTTAACCTTCAAATTACTTGAAGGAGACGTTAAATATACTGTCACTTATAATCCTAATGGTGGAACAGTATCTCCAACTTCTGAGCAAGTTTCTAAGAATGGGCACCCAACTTTCCCAACTCCATCTTACACAGGTTACACTTTCGATGGTTGGCAAGTAAATGGTGCAGGAACGTATTATACCAGCGCTAATGCCAGTTCATATACTGTCCTTTCGGCTGTTACTTTTGTAGCTCATTGGACATCTGCATCTGCAGAATCAATTACAGTTACTGGTTCTTCAAGTTTATATGTTGGTGATAGCGATATCGCATTAACCGCAACACCTGAAAACTTTTCACCGGCAACATACACATGGAATTCCTCAAATACTGGAGTTGCCACAATTTCCGGTAGTGGTGCAACCGCAACGCTACATGCTGTTAGTAAAGGTACAACCGTTATTACTGCAAGCGCATCTGGAACTGGAGGTACAGTTACATCGAATGAATTTACTGTCACTGTTAAAAGATTCAGCATTGAATTAAGCAGTAGTGAAGTTTCTATGAAAGCATCAAAGAGTACAACAGTTACTGTTACTCCAACTGATGCGAACGGTACAGTCGCTGTTGCGGCTGAATCTAACGATACAAGTGTTGCTACTGTTTCTGTTAGTGGAACAACTATTACAATTAATTCTGGAAGTGTAGGTGGTGTTTCAACCACAATTACTGTTTCTGCTAAAGATAACGGAGGTGCTTCTGGATATCATACTGCAGTAAATCAAACCATCAGTGTTGAAATTACTTCTGGTTATACGATTGGTTCCGTTGTAACATCTTTGCCATCAACAGATACATTGGTTTATCTAATTGGTAATCGTGGTGGCGCGACTGAATATTTTGTTACTAGTGGTATCACTGAAACTTCAACGAATGAAGATAATGCAGCTCTTTATCTTCTTTCATCTAGTGGAACTTTAAGGTATTACAATGAAGATGCAGGTACTTATGGAAACTATATAAGTCATGGTTCTTCAACTACTGTTAGTTCTGTAAGTTCAAATCCTACAGAATGGACAATCGGAAATGAAACCAATAGTGATGTTACTTATGAAAACCTTATTCTAGATGGAAGTAGATTCTTATCCGATAACAATAGCAGCGCACTGAAAGCTTATGCGACTAGTAATCTTGGAAATGCAAACTATCATGAAATTCGTGCATATTTAGCTGTTGCTTCAACACCTTCTGTTGCGCTTAGCGGAGATAGTGTCACAGCTTTTAAAGGTGATTCAAACGATACATCTCTAACATTGACATTAGCAAACTTTACCGCTAGTGGATTAACAGTTAGTTATATGGATGATGGCGAAGAAGAATATGTTGCTTCTTCTAGCATTGCTACAGTTACTTGTGGCCACACAACTGGCGACAATACAGTTACGGTTGCTTTTGGTGCTATTGGTTCAACCACTGTTAAATTAACAATTACACGTTCTAATGGCTCACCATTTGAAAAAACATTCACTGTTACTGTTAAAGAAAAACCTGGTTCAATTACAATAAACAATACGTTGGAAGATGGATACTTGGTTATTAAAAATGGCACAACCGCTCAAGAAGGCTATACCGAATTAGATGTTACAGCTAAACAAGCCGCACCGGATCAATCTTCTGATTATACTGGACTATTAAAATATACAGTCACTACTGGTGGTGATTATGTTGGTGTTTCTGCTACTGGTAGAGTTTACGGTAAGGCTGCTGGTACTGGGACAGTTAGAGTTTATGCAAATGACTTAACCACTGTTGAAGCATTCATTAATGTTAAAGTTATTGACGATTATAGAAATGGTGTTAGTTCAGTGACATTTAACGCTAATTTAACCGCTGATGCTGGCGACGCATTAGATATTTCAGAGGTGTTTGCTACTAAGGTTGCGACTACTCGTTTTGGAAGTACTGATACTATTGCAGATGAAGAACTTAAATTCTCTTATGCATCTAATGATTATGAAAATGCAGTTGGAGCTGCTGAATTCTTCTATGCTTGTGAAGAAACTACTGAAGAAGGAGAAACCGAAGTTCAAACAGTGTATGTTTACTGTACATTAGATGAATCTTGGAGCTCTTCTTTCTCAATTTCTGTTACTCAAACAAGCATTGATTTAACTGGCTTATCCATCAATGGAGTTATTGGAAACGAGATGAATTTATTAAGAAATACCACACATCAAATTTCCTTAACATTTACTCCTTCTAATGCTAGTGACAAGAGTGTTACCTATTCGATTGATGATGAATTATCAGACGAAGGACATAGTGTTACAGTTTCAAATACTGGCGTGATTAGCGCTGGTACAGCTGTTGGAAAATCTGCAATGGTTGTCGTTACAAGCAATTTTGATTCTAGTATTTCTGATTATGTCATTGTTACAGTTACTAGAGAAGCTATGACTTTAACTGCTGATATGCCAGCAAGCTATGCTAAAGTTACATCTACCTCTGAATTAACTTCCGGAAAATATTTAATTGTTTCCGAAGCTTCAAATGTTGTAATGACAGAAGCCGTCAATTCTACTGCAAATAAGACTACATATGAGAATATCGATTCCTCACTTGATAGTTACTGCTTCACATACAATGCATCTACTGGTTCATTAAAAGGACCAAATGGTAGCTACATTGGCAAAACTGCTAGTGGAAATGGTATGGATGTTGGTTCAACAGAATACACACATACCATCACATTCAGTGATGGCAATGCCGTTATTACAGCCTCAGGCGGTTCTATTTTAAGATATAACACCACATGGGGTGGATTTAGATACTACGGATCTGGCCAACAAGCAGTTCAACTTTATAAGCAAAGTGGTGGTGAAACAGAAGTTACTGTTACTGATGAATTATTTGCTGTCGTCGATGCTGCTATGACAAGTTCTAATGGTGTTTATGGACTTAGTCTATGTGACGCAAGTGGATTATCATTTAACGTTTCTGCTTGGAACTCATTAGGAAGTGGTTTTACTTCAACTATCATTGACGACAATAAACTCGCTTATGCTAGAGCAGATCAAAGTGGTAATGAAGTTGAACAATTCTTATATGTTTATGATTATGTAATCGGTAAGAGAGAGGCTGGTTTTGCTGCTTATAGTGGTGCCAATGATTTCTTAGGAAGAGTTGATTCTGGGAAGATTAATGCTTCTTCAGCAAGAATCTCTTTGATTGGAAATATCACAAACGATATTAATGCAACAATAATTATCATAGTTGTTTCATTAACAAGTTTGGCCGCTATCGGTGGTTACTTCTTCTTACGTAAACGTAAAGAGGATTAATAATCTATAACAATTGGAACCCTTAGATTTCCTAGGGGTTCCTTCTTGCTATATGGGCTTTTAAATTAAGAGTTCATATAGGAGGAAAATCAACCTCTAATATAATGGTAAATCCGATGCATCCATTTCTTAGAAATGTGTGACTCATTATGTTCGGACAAATAATTATGGCCTCCTTTCACCCTAGTGGTTATTAAGAGCGAGTTCATACGCCGCCATGAAAGTTTGTGACTTATCAAAAGTAAGCCTACTATGAAAAATTAAGAGATGGTGAAATAGATTTTTTGGTTATAAGCGGAAGCAAAAAGTGTTTCTTATTATATGGAAAACGATTCTACATTAGAACGTGAATATGGAGCATTCAATAAGATCAAAGATAATTCCCCTAAGTTTGTCATTTCTTTAGACATTAGGCCGTTCAAAAAACACAATAGTAGATTTGGCAGTAATTATCTTACTGCCTTTTTGTTTATTATTATATATGCTATATTATTTAACAAATGAGAGACACAACCAGAAGAATCACGGGTGATGGCATTATGTTAGCGATATATATTGTCCTAGCAACTTTAACTGTCAAAGTAACTCCTAATCTTCAAATTACGTTTTCTGGATTAGCAATTATTATTACCTGTGTTGTCTATGGCTTTGCTGATGGACTAATTGTTGCTCTATTAGGAAGTTTTGTTGGTCAATTAACAAGCACATATGGCTTAACAATTACCACTCCAATATGGATGATCCCTCCAGTTCTTAGAGCGTTAGTGTTTGGTCTTTCATATGAGTTTTTCTTAAAAAAAGGAATTAAATTAGAGGATAAAAGATTGTTGTTTTTTACCTTTGCGATTTTAGCGGGACTAGTAGTAACTGCTTCTAATACTGGGGCGATTTTCTTAGACGCTAAAATTATGGAATACCCGACTTCTTTAGCGTTATTAGAAGGAATATTCCGCTTTGTGTCATCAATCTTATCTTCTATATTTATTGCCTTCTTATCTCTTCCAATCATCTATGCGCTCAGAAGTGCAGGACTAGTGAAGGATCGATTAAAGGTTAAGGAAATTACAAATGACTGAAACTGTTCTCGCTTATATAGAGAAAGATGAATCCTATCTTCTTTTATATAGGAATAAGAAAAAAGTAGATATCAATAAAAATAAATGGGTAGGTGTCGGTGGCCATCTTGAAAAAAGAGAAACACCGATAGATGCCCTATATAGAGAAATCAAAGAAGAAACAAATCTTGATGTTAAAGATTATCAATATCGAGGAATTGTTTATTTTATCAATGAAGATTTTGAAGAAGTGATGCATCTTTTTACCGTCAGTAAATTCAAAGGCGATATTAAAGAATGTGATGAAGGGATGTTACAATTTGTTCCTAAGAATGAGATTTTTAACTTACCGATTTGGGAAGGGGATAAAATCTTTTTAAAATATTTACTAACCAATGAGCCATATTTTGAACTAAAATTGATATATAAAGGCGATGAGCTTCTTTCTTATGAAAGAATCAAATGAGTGTATTAAATGAAAAAGAAATTAGTCATTTTTGATATGGATGGAACCATCTATTTAGGAAAGAACCTAATTGATGGAGCGTTGTCCGCTTTTGAGTATTTAAATAAAGAACATATCAACTATGTCTTTTTCACTAATAATTCATCTCATGATTTAGAATTTTATTATCAAAAGATTAAAGACTTTGGTATTAAATGTGATCTTAAGAAGAATTTCTATTCTTCCACAGAAGTAACAATTGATTATTTAAAGACTAGAAATATCAAAGACATTTATGTGATTGGTAATGAATGCTTAAAAACTAAACTTAGAAAATATTTCAATATTATTAAGGAATATAAAGAAGATAACAAAGTAGACGCAGTAGTGTGTGGTTTTTCTACTGAACTTGTGTATCAAGAATTAAAGGATGCCTCTTTATATCTACAAACTAGAGATATTCCATTCATCGCCACTAATGGAGACTATCGTTGTCCAATCGAAGATGGACTCTATATCCCTGATTGTGGTGGAATGTGTGAGTGGCTTAGACTTTGCACTGGAAAAACCGCAAAAGTCTTAGGAAAGCCAAATCCTGAAATCATCGATTACCTAGCTAAAGAATTCAAAGTTAATAAAGAAGAAATCCTTGTTGTTGGTGATCGTTTATACACCGATATCTTAGTGGGCGTTAACGCTAAAGTAGACACATTATGTGTATTAAGTGGAGAAAGCTCAATTGATGATGTTCATAAATATGAACATAAGCCAACATATATCTTAGATTCAATTAAACAATTACCTGATTTATTAGATAAATGTCATTAAGGAGATAATTTTATGACTGTAACATCTGAAAAACCATTGAAGCTAAATATTAAAAGGACACTTTGGATTGGTTTAGCCTTTTTTGGTATCTTGCTCGTTTGGCAACTTTATAACAGTTATTGTTCACCAATGCTATCGTTCTTATTTGTGAAACATGACTTTGCTGATTTAATTGTTGGTCATGAAAATCTAGACTTAAAAGAACTTTTAGCACAAAACATTATTACTCAAGAACAATATCTTGATGTCCAATGGAAAGTCGGTATTATCATGGCACTTGATAATATTGCTGCTTTATTTATCATGCCTATTTTTGGTATTTTCTCTGATAAGACCAAATCAAGACTTGGTAAAAGAATGCCTTACATTATTATTGGATCAGTCGTAACTGCGATTGCCTTACCATTTATTCCATTATTCTTCTCTAAGGGTATGGCAGCCTCAACTGCAACTATAATCAGCATGATTGTTGGCTTAATTGTAATGATGGTTGTGATTATTATCTTTATGATGTCATATCGTTCTCCTGCAGTTAGCCTTATGCCTGACTTCACTCCAAAACCACTTAGAAGCAAGGCTAATGGTTTAATTAACATTGTTGGTTATGTTGGTGGTGCGGTTGGCTCTGTATTTGCGATTATTATTCCAGTCACTAAATATATTGATGGTTCTAACAAATCCTTATGGATGTTAGAAGTTCCATTCTTAGTGTGTTCGGTAGTTCTTCTTATTTCTTTAGGCTTATTATTATGGAAAGTAAGAGAAAATAAATTGCACGCGGAATTAGATGAAGAAATTCGTCGTCACGATAACGAAGGTGAATCCGCTGAACAAGTAACCACAAGTGGTAAATTATCTAAGACCAATATTCGTAACTTAGCACTTATTTTAATAGCAGAAGTTCTCTGGTTTATGTCTCTTAATGCAGTTGAAACATTTCAAACCAACTATTGTATGTTCTGGCTTAATACTTCAAGTAGTGGTGGTGCGATCATGACCGTCATTAGTGGCGCGGCTAGTGTTATTGGTTTCTTGGTTGCTGGTTTAATTGCTGATAAGATTGGCCGTAAATGGACTATCTTCATTGGTATTTGCGTTGTTACTCTATGTTATGTTGGATTCTCTTTCTTCCCACAAGCATCGGCTGAAGAGGTGGCCGCTCATCCATTTGCGTCATCCTTACCATTCATGTTCTTTATTCTTCTTCCAACCATCGGTTTAGGAAGTAGTTTAATTCATATTTGTTCCTTCCCACTTGTTACTGATTATTGCACAAGTGACAAAATTGGAAGATTTACATCTTTATACTATACCGCTAGTATGTTAGCTCAATCGGTTACTCCAATTGCGATTGGCTTAATCTTTAAAGCTACATCTTGGATTGCTTTACCAATTTATAGTGCTTCCTTAATGGCGGCCGCAGGCTTAGTTTTCTTCTTTGTTAAAGCTCCAAGAAAAGATGACAAAGCAAAGAACGCCTCCGGTTTATCTGCTTTAGGCAGTGATGATTAATCATGAAAAAACAAGTAGCGTTATCAAAGATAAATCCTAAGTTCTTAGAAGGAATTGCTCATCGTGGCCTTCATAATGATGAATATACCGAAAATGGTATGAAGGCTTTTGAGAACGCCATCAAACACAACGTTGCCTTTGAATTCGATATTCATCTCACTAAAGATAATGAATTAGTTATTTGTCACGATGAGAATCTTGTGAGGACTACCGGAAAAGAAGGAATTATCGAAGACTTAACTCTTAAAGAAATTAAGGATAATTATCGTCTTTTAGACGGAGGAGAGATTCCTACTCTTCAAGAAGTTATCGATCTAAATAAAGGAAAGTCACCAATGGTGATTGAGCTTAAAGTTTTTAGAAAGAACTATAAACCTTTAGCGGCAAGATTTAAGGAATATCTTCCTCAATTAGATAAAAGAGACACTCTTATTATTTCTTTTGATCCGAGAAGCCTCTGGCCACTTAAAAAGTGTGGTTTTATCCGTTCTTTATTGGTGGCGAAGTCTGATGAATATACTTGGATTTTTAGACACACTGTGGAATCTGTAGACTTAGATATTCTTTTATTTGAAGAAAAGAGAGTAAAACGTTATGTGAAAAAACATTTCACAAACGCTTGGACAATTGAAAAAGAACATCAACTTAATTATGTCCTTCCTTATGTTGATACAGTAACCTTCCAATACCTAGATCCTAAAAAAGTTAAGGAAAGTCTTAAAAAATAATGAATTGCTCATCTGAGATGAGCTTTTCTTTTTTCTAAACAAATATGAATGATTGTTCATTTTTATATTGAAAATATGAATGATTGTTCATATAATATAATCGGAAGGTAAGAAAGTATGTATATTAATGATAAAGTAATTAACAAAATGCAGGACACCTTAAAGATTGCTAGTGACGCGACTAGATTGAAGATCTTATTTTCTTTATTAAATGAATTGGATAATAGTGGTGAATCATCTCATTTTGTCGAGAAATGTGTAAATGATATCGCTCTTCAAATCGGGGCGTCTCAATCTTTGGTTAGCCATCAACTTAAAGTTCTTAAAGATGGTGGCTTTGTTAAATCAAATAAGGTTGGCACTAAAATCTATTATTCTTTAAAGGATGAACACGTCCAGCAAATCATGAAGATTACTTACGACCACGTATTGGAGGATGAAGAACATGAGTAGAAAGAGTTATCGTATTTGTGGTTTTGACTGCGCAGCTTGTGCGCTTAAAAGTGAAAAACACTTAAATAAAAATGAAAATATTGAAGAAGCGGTCATCGATTTTGCTAAAGATCGTCTTCATGTTTCTTTTAAAGACAAAGAATTATCTCCTGATGAATTAAAGACTATTATTGCTGAAGTTGAAGATGATCCAATTCAAATCAGTGATTTAAGTGAGAACGTTAAACCTAAAACCTTATTTACTAAAGAAAACATCTTCAAGATGATTAGAATTGCGATTGCGGTAGTTGTTATTGTTTTAGATTTTGTTCTCTTTATGGCTCCTAACTATTTCTGGTATGCCTTAGGCATTTCTACCGGAGCTTTATTTTTAGTAGCCTACGAAATCTATTGGGCAGTTATTAAAAACATTAAAGCAAAGGTAAATCCAATTGATGAACATCTATTATTAACGATGTGTTCTATTGGCGCTTTTGTTGTAGGTGTGATTTCTAAAGAAGCCCATATCTTTGCCGACGGATTAATGGTGGTCGCTTTATATGAAGTTGGTGAAATCATTAAAGGACTCGCCACCAATAAATCAAAAGCGGCTATTTCTTCTGCAATTGAATTAAGGGTTAACACCGCTAATAAAGTAGTAGGTTCCGATGTAAAAGAAGTTAGCCCAGAAGAATTAAAAGTAGGCGACTTAGTAATTGTTTCAATTGGTGAAAGAATTCCTGTTGACGGTGTTATTAAAGATGGAGAAGCGGAAATTGATACTTCTTCCTTAACTGGTGAATTTGTTCCAGTGATGTCGGAAATCGATAAAGAAGTCTACGCCGGATGTTTGATTAAGAGTGGTTCCATTAAGATTGAAGTCACTAGAGAATATAAAGATAGTGCAGTTTCTAAGATTATTGAGCTTATTTCAAGTAGCGGCGCTAAAAAGAGCAAAGCTGATGAATTTGTTACCAAGTTTGCTAGATGGTATACCCCATTAGTGTTACTTGTTGCAGTTTTAACTTTAGTTATTGGTGGAGCAATTACTAAGGATTGGAACACCTGGGTTATCTTAGGTCTTAAGATGCTTATTGTTGGTTGTCCATGTGCGATTGTGATTTCTGTCCCACTTGCTTATTTCTCCTCTTTAGGTTTAGCGAGTAAAAACGGTATCGTTATTAAAGGCACTAATTATTTAGATTCTTTATCCGAATTACGTAAAGTCGTTTCTGATAAAACTGGTACCTTGACTAAAGGTGTATTTGAGATTAGTAAAGTTAATCCAGTCAACTGCTCAAAAGAAGAACTTATGGAGTATCTTGTTGCGGCTGAATACTTATCAAATCATCCAATTGCAAAAGCGATCTGTAAGCATCAAAACTTACAAAATTATGGGGATTTGACGGATAATTATGAGGAATTTGCAGGATTAGGCGTTTCTATCGAATATAAAGGATACTTCATTTTAGCGGGCAATGCCGGACTACTCAAATCTATGCAAGTGGAGTTTGCTGAAGCTGATGAATTTGGCTCAATCGTTTATGTAAGTAAGGATAATGATTATCTAGGTTATGTTGTTCTTTCTGATGAGATCAAAGAAGAATCATATGAACTCACAAAAGCACTCAAGAGCAAGAATGTTGAACTCGTTCTTCTTACTGGCGATAAGAAAGAAAACGCGAAACAATTATGCGTTCAATTAGGTATTGAAAAGTATCACGCTGAACTTCTTCCTGAAGACAAGATTTCTCATTTAGAAAAAGAAATGAACATTAAAGGTAAAGTAGCCTTTGTTGGTGATGGTATTAATGACGCCGCTTGTATTAAAGAAGCGGATATCGGTATCGCTATGGGTGGTATTGGTAGTGATGCCGCGGTTGAAAACGCTGATGTTGTCATTATGAATGATAATCCTCGTAAGATTTTTGACGCTTTCCGTATCTCTAAGATTGCTAGACATACTTCAATCTTTAATATTATCTTTGCTTTATTTATTAAGATTTCTATTGAACTAGCTGCTTTCTTAACAAGCTTATTAGGATATAGCGAGGCAATTCCTATGTGGGCGGCCGTTATTGCGGATACTGGTTTAACTGTTGTCTTAGTTGTTAATTCTTTATTAATCTTATATAGAAAAATAAAACATAAAAGTGTTTAATAGTTCTATACGCGCCATTAATTCAATTGGATAGAATGCCAGACTTCGAATCTGGAAGTTGAGGGTTCGAGTCCTTCATGGCGTGCCAGAACATTACCCCTTCTTAGTAAGGGGTTTTTATTAAAAAACTGATTTAGTCACTTCTTTTTACCCAGTTGCAACCAAAAGTTGCGAAAATTCTAACCAAAGTTGGTGGTCTACATTACAATATTAATGATAAATTTGAGTCATGAAAGTTGAGGAAACAGAATTATGACTATTGAAATCGCTGATAGACTTATTAAGTTAAGAAAGAAACATGGATTATCTCAAGAAGAACTCGCGGATAAACTTGGCTTATCTCGTCAAGCAGTAAGCAAGTGGGAACGCGCAGAAGCTTCTCCTGATACCGATAACTTAATTTGTTTAGCAAAACTTTATGGAGTGTCCTTAGATGAGCTCCTGTCTACTGATGAAGATGTTGATACAATTGTAGAAGAACAAATTAAAAAAGAGGAAGAAGTTCATAAAGAAAAAGAATCAATCACTCTTGAAGATGACGATGGTTCTAAAGTTGTTATCACCAATCACGAATTTGAATGCTACGACAAAGACGGGCATCGAATTCATAGAGAAACTGATCCATTTATGAAAGTGCTCGCTATTGTTGATTGCTGTGCATTTACTCTTGCTATTATTACCTATATCTTATTAGGCGTCTTCCTAAAGATGTGGTATAACGGTTGGGTGGTCTTATTTATCCCAGATATCATTTGTTCCTTTATTAGAGCAATTAGAAAGAAAAATGCTAACAAGGTTAACGTCGCCTTCATCTCCTTATTTGTCTTCTTCTTTGTGTGTATGGTCGCTCCAGGTATGGAGGCTCATTTATGGCATCCAATGTGGACAGTGTTTCTAGCAATCCCTGCTTACCATTCAATTATGGGCACCATTAATAAAGCTAGAGGAAAAAGTGAAGAAGACGATGAAGATTAAAAATGACCGCTAAGCGGTCTTTTTTTAAATCATCACAAATAGCATCAATAGTTCAATGCTTATGGTTGGTAAAGCGATAATTGCTCCATATTTAATGAAGTCTAAGAAAGAGAATTTCACTTCATATTTATGAAGCAGTCCTGAAAACATGATACCTGCTAAAGCACCAATAGGTGTTAAGAAGGCACCGATGTTACTTCCAATAATTGTCGCATATATCGCGCGATAATATTCAATAGAAGATAAGCCATTAGGAATGTTCGCGTATAAGATTGACATTGGGATGTTATTGATTAAGTTACATACAAATAATGAAGAATAACCATACGCCCATAAAGCGTTATCGTTATTTAAAACTAGACCAATCTTTTCTGATATACCTTGATAATTAAGAGCTACAACGATGACAAACATTGATAAAAAGAATGGGATTAATTGATATGGTAATCTTTTAAAAGAATCACTCATATAATTCCAATGTCTTTTAGTCACTATTCTAGTAATTAAAGTAAATAGGATTAAAGCGCCAGCGGAGATACATGAAACTAGCCACATTTCAACATTGATATAGCTTGATATAACTAGGAATACTAAACACACTCCTAGAATTAGCAAACCTACGATTAAATCAATCTTACTTTCAATAACATAGGTGGTTTCTGTAGCGATAATTGGATCTTTTAGCTTCTTACGGAAGAGAAGAAACAAGATAGCGAGTTCCACTAAACCACCAACAATAGTAGGAACAATCATCACCTTAAAATATGAGATGAATGTGATGCCGGCAGATGTAGCTAAATAGATATTGGTGGGATTACCAATAATAAACATTGTCGACCAAGTATTGGCCGCTACAAATTCAGCAATTAAATATGGTAAAGGATTAATCTTGCTATTCTTGCAGAAAAAGCAAATGAACGGTGTAAGAGTTAATATCACCACATCATTTGATGTGAATATGGTAAGAATAGCGGTTAAGAAATAAAGAATGAAGAATAGGGAATATTGACTTCCTTTAGCTTTTTTAGAGGCGATTACCGCTAAGTAGCGGAATAATCCAAATTCATCCAAGAAAACAGATATTAAAGTCATTGAGAAAAACAAGACTAATATCTTAAGGGGATTAATCGCTGAAGAGGAAGTTAATTGGTTATATACTTCATTTATTGGTGATAAAGATGAACAGAGCAATATAATTGCTCCAATTAAAGAGATTATCCAATATAAATCAATCTTGATTCCTTTAATCTTGATTGATGGAAAAAAGAGAATCGAAGCGATTAATAAAATAAAGGTAGATAACGCTATAACGAGAGTGGCAATCATAATTTGACCAAACGTAATTATCTACCTTTATTAATAAAAGTGTTAATACTTTTTCAATTATATGAATAGAAGTATTACTCCAATTGCTTGAGTAATCGTTCCTAATAGTACAAATATATGGAACACTCCATGGAAGTTTAGATTTTTATGTCCTATTCCATAAGTAATAGAACCAATTGTGTATAGAATTCCCCCTATAAGAATCCAAATGAAGGATGGTAATGGGATATATAAGAAAGCTGGAGTAAAGATAATCATCCAGCCAAGTAAGAGGTATAAAATCATGGAAATTGTTTTAACAACTTTGTTTGTTAAATCAATGGCGTTAAGAATAATGCCAATGATGGCGAACCCCCATTGAAGTCCTAAAATGACATAGCCAATATAATTGGTGCTTCCTATATATAAACAAATAGGAGCATAAGTTCCTGCAATTAATAAATAGATAGTGCAGTGATCAATTATTCTTTTAATCTTCTTGCTGTTCTCTTTAGCAGGATTACCAATATGATAAATACCACTAACTGTATAAAGAATAATGGTGGTAAGGCCAAAAATTAATAATCCAATTAAATATGATGTAGGGAGATTAAACTTAATGGATAGCACTGATGCAATGATAATAATAAAAAGACCCAATGGAGCACCGATAAAGTGTGAAATGCTATTAAATAGCTCTTGTTTGAATGAATATGAAGGGATATCGATTTTCCTAAGTCTATTAGTTGCGTTCATTTTGTTTAACCTCCTTGCGAATACTATAAAATAAATAGATTTTCTAGTAACTGAACTGTTAATTCTTTTACTCTCTTTGAAATTCTATACTCTCTCCTATGAAGAGAATTTGCTTGTTTTTCTTGAAAAACTAGCTAATTCTATCTACTATATGGGCATGAAAGAAGAAGAGATTAGATCAAACTTTGCTAAAAACCTTTATTCGCTAAGAAAAAGTAGAGGGCTTTCTCAAGCTCAACTAGCGGACGCCCTTTCATATACTTATAAGGCCGTTAGTAAGTGGGAAAACAAAGAAACTATCCCTGATATTACGACTTTAAATTCTATCAGTGAATTCTTTGATGTGTCTGTTGATGATTTAATATCTACACGTAACGTTGTCAGAATTTCTAATCGTAAAAAAATCCATAGACGTATTTCAATGTCTTCTGTTGCAATCTGTTTCGTTGTTATTTTAATTGTTTATTTGTCTTTATTGATTGCAGGAATAGATAAATCTTATATCGCTCTTCCATTTGCTTTCTTAACTAGTGGAATCACATTCTTGGTGTTCTCCTGCTTATGGTTTAAGAAGATTTATGTTTTTATCGCTATCACAGCAATTATATGGTCACTTGCGATTATTGTGATGCTATTGATGAACTTTAATTATTTTTGGGTAATCCTCATTATAAGTGGAGTTATCAATTTGGGGTTCTACCCATTCCTAAGAATCTTTTATGCAAATTAAAACCATCGCAAGCGATGGTTCTTTTTTTTATTTTATTTGTTAGCAATATTTTTCTGCTGTTGCAATTGCGAGTTCAATCATTCTACCAAGACCGAACGCTCTTTCATCAGATGTTAATTTCGCATCGTGATTGATAAAGCTATCGGTGACTGTAAGTAAGCATAAAGCCTTCTTACCTAATCTAGCGGCGTTCACATATAAGGCATATGATTCCATTTCCACACCCATAACACCTAATCTAGCCCATTTCTTCCAAATTTCTGGATCTGGATCATAGAAGATATCAGCAGCGAAGATGTTACCACCATGATATGGGATTTTCATCTTTTTTGCTTCTTCATGAGCGGTAACCGCTAATTCAAAGTCTGCAGTTGCAGAATATGTTCCGTTTAAGCCATATTGGCTCATCCAATTACTATCAGTGGAAGCGGCTGTACAAATAAGCACATCTTTTAAATTGATGTATGGTTGATAAGTTCCACAAGTTCCGACTCGAATAATAACTTCAACTCCATAACCTTCAAATAATTCATGTGAATAAATGCCAATGCTTGGTTGGCCCATACCAGAGGCCATAACAGAAATTCTTTTTCCGTTTTTTGTGTAACCAGTAAATCCTAAGATTCCTCTAATATCAGTCACTTGTTTATAATCGTGAAGATAAGTTTCTGCAATCCATTTTGCTCTAACTGGATCTCCAGGCATTAAAACAACTTTAGCGAAATCGCCATTTTTTGCATTAATATGTGGTGTTCCCATATATAAACTCCTTATAACGAATATATTTTACTATATGTTTTTCTTTCTACCAAACTTTTTCAAATTGTAATTATGAGAAATAATCAGTAAACTGATTTTATGAAAAAAACATCGAGCAATTACGTTTTATCTCTAGTTGATATTAAGATTCTAGATACTGTCTCACTTTTAAACGAGAAAAATGTATATCCTCTTTCAGAAGGTGTCTACCTCATTTTAAAAGGAAGTGAAAGAAATGAAATTGATGAATATAGGGAACTTCCTACTTATAAAACCTTAGTTTCATTTACTCAAAAGAAAATCTCAAATTTTATTATGATGCTTCTTAGATATCATTATCTTGAGAATAAATACGACATCAGTAGTGATAAGTTCTACCTTAAGATTACAGATAAAGGTATTGTATATTTAATTGATTACCACAAAAAACACAAGTATTCATATAAACAAAAGAAGGTTAAAACTAAGCAACTATTTTTAATCGAAGAATAATCATATAAAAAATTATTTTAAATATTTTTTTGTGTGATTTTTTTGTTTTCATTCACAAAGATGCTAGTTAATTTTATAATAAATTAAGTTTAAAGGAGATTTATTTTATGGTTTTTGCTTGGCAACATTCACTCGCTTACTTCTTAGTCACACTTCTTTTAATCATCGCTATCTATGGATTATTATTCTTTGTTTTTACGAAGGCAGTTAAAAGGTTAGCCGGTTATCTTTTTGTTGGAATTTCATTCTTCTTTGTCCTTATCTCATACCTTCTTGGACTTACCGAAGTTTTGATCTTAGGCAGCGCTATTTCTGCAGTTGGTGTTTCTATTTCCTTGTTCGCCAATTTAGGAGACCTTCGTTCTTTCTTAGCAAATCCATTTAAAAGATCTCAAGTTAAAACTGGTAAATTCGAAGTTGAAAAGATTTATAACAGAGAATTATTTTATAAAACTATTGAGACTGCAGTTATTAGTTTAAGCAAATCTAGAACTGGCGCTATCATGACTTTTGAAAAAAACACTTCGTTACAAGACGTTATTAAAAACGGTGTTTCTGTCAGAGCTCCTGTTAGTGCTGAATTATTACAAACAATCTTTTACCCAGGCACAAGGTTACATGATGGTGCGGTTGTAATTCACGGTAATGAAATTATCGCTGCTAGTGTTTTCTATACCCCAACCACTAAACCATTTGCTGGTAAATATGGTTCCCGTCATAGAGCGGCTTTAGGTATATCTGAAATCTCTGATTCAATTACTGTTGTTGTCAGTGAAGAAACCGGAAGAATTTCTTTTGCTGTTAATGGACAACTTGATGCCGTTGATCAAGACAACTTCTTACGTGTATTTGAAAACTACATGGAAGGCGTTGCAAAAGAATAATTATTGAAGGTTAAAAATGGATTCAAAACAAATATACGATTACATCATCAAAATTCAATCCATTGCGAAAATTGGTTTAGTGTATTCTAAAGATCCATACGCTCTTACCAATTATCAAGAAATCAATGACTTATCCACGAAGTTCCTTGAAGAATTCATGGACGTTAAATTAGATCGCCCTAATTATTTTGAAAGAAATATTTATCCCACTCCAAATGTTTCAGTGAGAACTATTATCTTTTCGGATGATAGAAAAAAGATATTAATGGTTAGAGAAGCTAATAGTGGAGAATATTCTCTTCCTGGAGGATGGGCAGATTTATATGATAGTCCTTCCAAAACTTCAAAAAACGAATGCTTACAAGAAGCCGGAGCGGAGATTGATGTAGTGAGATTAGTGGGTATCACAGATCGAACCCCATATAAGAAAGTGACTTCAGTTCCAGAATACGTGATTGTCTTTGAAGGAAAGATTAAGGTTCTTCATAAGGAACATGAATACGAAACTGATGATGTCGGATTCTTCGATATTGATAACTTACCTACTATAAGTAGGAAGACATCTAAAGAAGAATTGATGCGCTTTATAAGTGCTGCTAAAAACGGGGAAACAATATTTGATTAAAAAAAGATAGAAAATGACTTTATTAATAAGGTCATTTTTTGTTATGATATTTATCACTTATGAAGCCATTTACTCTAGGACAGCAAATCTATCTCTCGTTTCTCATCGGAGGCGGATTAATCGTTATTGGATTAATTGTTTTCCTTTTCTATAGAAACTTCTTAAAGAAAAGAAGATTAAAACAAAGTGTCTATCACACTCTATATAGATACGCTAACTTCAATGATTATCTCCTTTTAAACGATTACCGTGTTCATATTGATAGTGAGAATGTTGGTGATATTGATCATGTTCTAGTAACTGATAAGTTTATCTATATTATTCATGATTTCCCTATAAGCGGATTAATCACTGGAAAATATAATGACGAACAGCTCATTTTAAGTACTAAGAAAGAGGACAAAAGTATTCTCAATCCTTTAAACTACAATCGTAACTTAACCAAGAGGGTTGCGCTCTTTAATGATTTAGATAATTCTTTCTTAAAAGGAATTGTGGTTATTAACGATGATTCTGTTATTGATATTAGTGATATTCCATCTCAATTTTCGATAGTCCAAAGAAGCGGATTAAAGAAACTTCTTAAAGAGATTGAAGACGAAGAAGTGAAGCCATTTAAAGAGGACACAATCGTCAACTTTATCAATCAATTAAACCGCATCAATGTTAATGGAGATAAGCAATGATTTCCTATAAGCTAGCCAGAAACGATTCATACGAGAATTACCGTAAAAACGGCGTCATTTCTCATGTAATTTTCTTCTTTTTGATACTTTTGGCTGCTGCTTTTACTTTAATCGGTATCTTCTTTGTTGATATCTTATTTATCGTTGTTCCGCTTATTGTCTTCCCGCTTATATTTGCAAGTGAAGTAATTGTGATCTTACTCAGGGATCAAAGCCAATTAACTTTTGGTGGATTCATGAGAACTTTCTCTATATATTTCACTTCACGCTTTAGGTCAAATTTTAAAGTGATTATTAACTTTTTATGGTCGCTTATAGCCTATGTCGCATCGACATTTGTATTGTTGATTGTAATTAACCTATGTTTTTATTATTGCAACTACAAAAATTATGCTTATATTTATGAACTTATCTATAACAATTTAGGTGGTAGTTATCAAGCCATCTATAACATTTTAGAAGGTCATCTTGATTTCCTTAATGACATCTTACTATTTACCGAAGTACCTGCATTATTTGTTGCTAGTATTTTATTTTTCTATTTAACAACCAAACATTCTGTTTCTTTATTTATGAGACTTTCGGCTTTTGGTGGGGAGGGTAACGTTATTACTTATCTTCATCGTAGAATCATGAAAAAGTATCGTAAAGAATATACATCTTTATTTATTAAATTAAATTGGCCATTATTTGTTTTATATATTATTGGGTTTATTGGAGGCGCTGTTATTGCTTACTACCTCTATTTTGGTTATGGAGGAGTGTTCTCCATGGCCTTGGCCTTAGGTATTTTTATGTCTTTTGGTTTATATGGCCCATTCTTATTAGCGAATAATGAAGCAATATATAAAGCTTTTGAACCCTGCTATTTAGAAGAAAATGAAGCCTTTCTTAAGCAGTTTCAAGTCAACTTAGAAGCAATGCTTAAAAGCCTTGAAAAGACTGAAGAAGCAACAAAAAAAGACTCGGATGAGTCTAATTCTTAACGTCTGGAGCAGGCGACGGGAATCGGACCCGCATAACTACCTTGGCAAGGTAGTGTTCTACCACTGAACTACGCCTGCAATTTCAAATTGCTAAATTATTATAACAAAAAAGATTAATTATGCAATATAATTTGTTAGATTGTTTTAGGAGGATTAAATTATATGGTCACAGATAAAGAACTCGCAGAGTTAATATTCCCTGAAGTCACGGAAACTATTGAAGATTTAGAGAAAAGATATCCAGCTAGAAACCTTAAAGAAGGTGCGGAAGTTACTCGTTTTGCTCCCTCCCCAACTGGCTTCTTACATACTGGCTCTTTATTCACTTCAATGATCTGCCATAAAGTCGCTAAAGATAGCGGTGGAGTTTTCTACGTTAGACTTGAAGACACTGACACCAAAAGAGAAATCCAAGGAAGTGGCGAAGAATTACTCAAACAATTACATCTTTTCGGTATTGATCCAGATGAAGGATATCTTGGAAATAGCCAAAAAGGAAATTATGGACCATATATTCAATCTGAACGCGCTGATATATATAAAGTAGTAATTAAACATTTATTAGAAGAAGGAAAAGCTTATCCTTGTTTCTGCTCTCAAGAAGAACTAGATGACATTAGAGCAAAACAAGAAAAAGCCAAAATCATTCCTGGATATTATGGACCATTTGCCAAATATCGTTATTTAACTAATGACGAAAGAAAAGAAAGAATTCTTAAAGGCGATCCATACGTCATTCGCTTTAAGAGTAGTGGTAACCACGTTCGTAAGATAAAAGTTACTGATTTAGTGCATGGTACTTTTGAAATTGCGGAGAATGATATGGACATCGTGATTTTCAAAAGCGATGGACTTCCTACCTATCATTTCGCTCATGTTTGTGATGATCACTTCATGAGAACAACCACGGTTATTCGTGGCGAAGAATGGATCGCGTCCTTACCAATTCATGTTGAATTATTTAAAACTTTAGGATGGCAAGCTCCTAACTATGCGCATCTTCCAGTCATCATGAAGATTGGTGAAAATGGAAATAAACGTAAACTCTCTAAAAGACTAGATAATGAAGCCGCTGTGTCTTTCTTCTTAAAAGATGGATATCCAAGCGATGCCCTTATTATGTATTTAATGACAATCGCTAATTCTAATTTTGAAGAATGGATCTTTGAACATAAATTTGAACATATGGAAGACTTTGTCTTCTCCTTCTCAAAGATGAGCTTAGAAGGCGCTCTATTTGATATGGGAAAACTCAACTTCTTTTCAAAAGAAATCCTTTCCAAAAAAACCAAATATGAAATCAAGGATATGGCAATTGCCTATGCGAAAGAATATAACCCAAATCTTCTTTCTTTAATCAATCGTGATGAAAACTACTTCATGGAAATCATGAACATTGAAAGAGAAAAGGAAAACCCAAGAAAAGATTATGAGAAATTAGGAGGATTAGATGAAGCTATTTCATTCTTCTATCCTGATTTATATGATGCTTCAGTTAAAGCAAATCCACTTTCATTTAATGAAAGATTTGTTAAAGACGACATCAAAGAAGTCTTATCCAATATTAAAGATCATCTTTCATTAGAACAAGACGAACAATCTTGGTTTAATAACATGAAAGAAATTGGAGAAAAATTAGGCTACGCTCCTAATGGAAAAATGTATAAACAAAATCCAGAAGCCTTTAAAGGAAGCGTTTCTGATATTGCAGAAATGATTCGTATCACATTAACCACAAGAAGAAATTCACCTAACCTCTATTATGTGATGAAAGTTCTTAAGAAAGAGGAATGTGATAGAAGATTCAATTCTGTGATTTCAAATCTTTAAAATGGTGGTATAATTCCACCAGTTGGTCCAGTGGAGAAGTGGCTTAACTCATCGCCCTCTCAAGGCGACATTCACGGGTTCGAATCCCGTCTGGATCACCACGCAGGTTAATACTCGCTACAAAATTACTGATAAATCAGTAAGAAACACGATTGTGGCGAGTTTTATTTTGCTTTGTAGTTTATATTTCAGCGAACTATAAGGGATTCGATAGTTTTTCAATACTAAAAGTATGTTCCCACCTATAAATATTTGAGTCCTTTTATAAAATGAGACGTGCGGGGAAACTCGCTACTTTTGTTGAGCCACTATTAGTTTGTTATGATAAAATTATAAAAACTAGAGGAATGCAAAATGAAAGATTATGAAATCATTAATCAAGAATTTAATAGGCTCGAGAGCGATGTTTCATATTATTTTTTTCCCAATCTTTTATATAACACTTGTATTGAAACAAACTTAACTTCTTTGTGCTATGTTCCATCTTTTCGCAAACAAAACAATCACGAAAAACTTGACTATGAATTATTTCTTCAAACTACTTTAAAAAGAATTTTAATCTCTGTTAATGAGGAAAGATATCAAAAGCCAAGTTCTTTAACCGATCTTTTGAATGAGAATGATAAAACTTCTTTGAATAAAATAATTAATATTTATTGTCCTGATTTAATTGAAAGGATAGAACGGATAACTGAATTAAAAGTCTTCAATATTTTTGAGCATGATGTTGTTTTATTAAACGACGATTTGGAGCGCTTGTTTGATTTTCTTCGTATAGTGGATTTACATGATGTTCGCATTGAAATCATTAGAATTGTTTTAGACACATTAATCAACAAAAAGAAAAGCAATCAAATGCTTTTTGTTTCTTTAAAAAGAAAAAAAGATCCTTTCTATGAATATTCGCGTTTATTTCCTGAATATATAGACGATATTAAAGATTGTTTAATTAAGAATGATTGCCAATATATTTCATTTGAGGATTTTGCATCGAAAATATTTGACCATTATACATTCGAATTGTTGATGAACAAAGTTAGCCATTATCAGAATTGGGTTAATAAACTAGATTCAGGAGAACATTATACCAAAATGCTTTTTGATAGATGGTCGCTTGACGGTGGTAGTTTGCGTTTTGCATTAGAAGAAGACTTAAAAAATGTCTATGAAAGCGAAGCTCTTAAGCTATTTGACAAAGTTAATGATTATAGGTTGTGTGACTTTAATGGATTGAGCGAATATCTAATTCATGTTGATGTGACAAAGAAAAGACACAAAGACTGGATATCTTCTATTTTTTCCAGTGAGAAACTTTTCAATGATGTTGGCTACCTTCAAGGAGTGGATAATACCTCACTGGTAACAGGTTATTTAAAATCAATTGAGCAGCTATTAGGAAACTTGATTATTGATGATTCAAAAGAAAACAGGTATTCCCCTTCTTTTATCCTTAACGGAAAAGAAATAATTATTAATGAAGAGACATTAAATGATGTTGGAATGTTGGGAAATCTTACCAAATACATAAAATATAATCATCTTTTTATTAAAAATAAAAATCATAAAGAAATCCTTGTAAAGCTACTTAATGAATATAGGAAATATACTAGAAATGGTTATTTACATAAAGACTCAATTCATTCATATCAAAATATAGTAGATATTAGAAAAGATTCCATCGCATTAACAATAATTATAATAAATGCATATTATTTAAATAATAAAAACACATTTTTAATGCCTTGTTCCTCAACAAGGAAGAGAGTGGTGTTTGATGTTATTTGCAAAGGAGATGCAACATCTATGGGCAAACCTCCTTTTTTATGCAAATATGGAATAAAAAATGTTGGCAACAAGAATGTTCCTTATATGTATTATTCATTAGAAAAATACAGGACTTTATTTTGTTTTAATTTTTACTATGAGACTGACAAAGACATAGTGATGGGCAAAAATAAAATCGAAATTGAAAATTGGGATGATATCAATTTATATGTTAAAGACGAAAGAACCAGCGAAGAAAAAGCATTAGATTCTTTGTGCAATGATGATCCGTTCTTTGAGATGTGATGAGTTGACAAATAATAAAATTAAAATGAAAAAGTGGCATATGCTTCATTAAAATGGCAGGAACACAGCCCAAACACTCAAAAATGACCCAAAACACCCAAAAAAGTGGTGGGAACACGAAAATTGAGTAAGTTAAGAGCAGTCATTATCTTACTCAAAAATTTGTTAATCGTTTTGCTGAGTAATCAAGGTTTATAAATTGGACACTTTGATATGGAAGCACAATAAAACCATAGTTTTGGAAAAAACGAAAGATATTTTATGAACTTTGAGTGATAGAATGGCATCATTTTTGATTGGCAGTTGCACTTCTAGAGTGCTTGACTCCCTCCCCCTCTCTATTTACAATAAAAAAGAGGTATAAAATATGTCTTTAATGAAATGTCCTGAATGTGGAAAGGAAGTTAGCACATCTGCCGAAGTGTGTCCACACTGTGGCTATCCTTTAAAAAAATCTCAACCTTCACAGCCACTTCAATATGAAACTCAAACCGTTACCATTGTTTATTGGACAAAGAGCGGATTAGACGAGAAACTTTCTCCATATATTAAAGATGGTTGGGAAGTTATGACCATGAAAGAGAATAAGTGGCGTTCTGGATCTTTACGTCATGTTTATGATGTTGTTCTAAGGAGACCCAAAAAATAGTGACCACATCCCATCTTGGTCATCAACAATAAGATAACGAGATAGTATTATCTCGTTTTTATTTACGTGGGTACGCAATTGATACAAAATTGTTAATAAATAAGATAAAATATTTTTTAGATATGAGAAGAAAACAATACATGCCATGGGTTATAGCGGTGATTGGTGTTATTGGCACTGCTTATGGAACCTTTATGTTGTTCTATCACTTTAACAAGGGGAACGGCTTAAATTCTGCCGCGCTAATCTTACTTATTTTAGGAATTATTTGTCTATCTATTACTGCTTTTTTGGTTGGATCCACTTACTTAGCTAGAAGAAAAAATAGAAATATGGGTAACACTGTAGATAAACCAAAAATAGAAGTGAAACAAGAAGCGGTGGAAGAAGATAAACCCGCTCCAAAAGCGGACATAAAACGCACAGAAACCCCCTACGTTCCTAAAGAGAAAAGAAATTATAGCTATTCATCTTATGATTCATATACATCAACTTGTTATGTAAAACTTGTTGGTTATGGACCACTTTTAAGAGTGGAAGGAAATCGTATCTTAGATATGTGTAATAACACTTATTATCACATTGAAAATAATTTTGTTTATCAAGATGGTTATGGTGTTCTTTATGAAATAAGCGGAAACAGAATTAGAGACGCTTTCGGTGGCTATTTCTATGAAATAAGTGGAAGTAATATCAACAAGGTGTTCGGAGGATTCTACGCCTCAATAAGTGGCAATTACATTACACTTTTTGATTTGTCTAAAAAATATGAGATGACAGATTCCTTGTCCAAGAAGCAACTACTTGTAGTGGCGATGCTGTTATTTGGGAAATATTAGGAAGAACCATGTATTCCTTATATGGGGAAGCAAGGATTTAATGAAGATCAGGACAGATAATATTTGTCCTCGCTATTACCTGGTCTTGATTATTGGAAGAATAAATTATAGTTTATATTTATTAATTACGGAGAGAATTATGAAAAAAATGTGTTTTGCTTTTATGGCAATTTCTTTAGGGCTTGCAGTCGCTGGATGTGGTGGAAACGTTTCGCCAGATTCACCAACTCCTAGCCAAGATTCAAACATTGCCATTTTTGATGAATTGAATAGCAAAATTGATATTGCTCAAAAATCATTAGGTGGTTTGGCTTCCTCGGTGGAGTCTAGTCGTTCCATGACAAATAGAGCACCTAATCAAGGAAATCCAGATGAGCCTCCATATTATAGTTATCAATTTGCGGCTATTCCTGAATATGTTAATAAGCAACAACAAATGCTATATATTGTCGCTATTGTTAACTATGTTAAAGAGCACTTATCTGATAGATCTTATGGAGTAGGCTTTGAATATAATACCTTGTATGAAGGCGCTGCATTTATGGAGACCATACAGTCATTAAATGAACCAATCCGTCAATATGGTGGACCAACTCCAGTTTTAAAAGTTAGATATTCTAGTGGTGAAAACTATTTATCTTTTGAATCTAACTGGGATTATCAAAGTGATTTCATGAAACAAAACATGGAATTCTGGAATATGCGTATTCTCTCTAGAGTTAAGATTGTTTTTGATAATAACAAAGAAATAAAACAAATTTGGGTTAATTACAACTTTGAGGGAAGCTTAGCGTTTGCGGTTTCAACTAGTCTCTTTGACTACGAAAGTGAGAATTTCTACTCCTTCTTTGTGGGTAATAATAACTCTAGAATGGTTACATTTGCAGAACCAAGCATGATTAAAGAAGCGGTTGATAAGGTCAATTCAGGCGATGCAACATCTGACAATTTAGTATTCTGCTCAAATTGTGAAGCAGCGATATCGAAATTAAGTGTTGACGCTACCGCTAGAGATTACGTTTCATACCGTAGATGGATGAATAGAATCGATGCGGATAGCTTAGATGGCTATTATGATTATTCAGATTCTTCAGAAAGCAGAGATTTATTTAATGCTCTATATGACGAAGTATATACCAAGCTCTATGGTTTTAAATTCTTAACCGATTATGCTGGTGGTAATGCTACCAAGATTGATGATTTGATTAACGATTCTGCAAATTATGCATATTGGAGATCATATTTTATTTATGATGACATGGAATGCACAACTTATATTCCATTCTTAGAAAGAGAAGAGTTGTTTAAATATCTTGGCGAATTAAAAGAATTGGTTATTGATGAATTGAAAGATGATTTTGACAATGTTTTAAATAGCCAACAAGCAAGTGAAAACAAATATGTTGGTAACTACTTTATTCACGAAAACGATAAATATGAACTAGTATTATCGCCCGATGATACAGAGTACCTACTGAAAGATAACTTAATTACTTTTAAGTGCAGTTATGGCTTCTCCTATGAATTACACAAAAACGGTAACAAACTTGTTCGCTTCAGTGTCCAAAATGGTGAAGCAGTAATTCTCTAAATTATCTTTATTATAAAAGCGAGCAGAGGACGCTCGCTTTTATTTATGCTTTGAAAGTAATATCTTTTTGATAACCCAGTTTTGGAACCTTTGTGGCATCATGTTCAAAAGCAAAAGTAAGCGGTTTCTGTTGAGTTTATAAACATATTTTGGCTTTTTCTTGTCACAGATTTTATAGGCAAGATTAGCAACTTTTTCAGGTGGGATTTTTTTACTTTCAACACTGTTGGTGATATCCATAAATTTGTTAGCGTTGTATTTATATAACTGAGTGCCATTTGAGAACTTTTCAATCTTAGTGGTGGAGACATTAAGCAAAGAAGTATTAACTGCTCCTGGACGGATAACCACAACTTGATATCCTAATAGTTGAAGCTCCATTCTTAAAGAATAAGCATATTTTTCAATCGTGGATTTGGTAATTCCATATAGACCTGTAAATGGTAAAGGATCTAAAGGAGCAAGTTCGCTACTAACAAGGATGACTTTACCTTTTTGTTTCAGTAGTGGTAAGAAGACCTTGTTCATTCTGTAGATAGAAAAGACATTGATATCAAAGATACGGATGAAATCTTCTTCATTTATTTCTATAAGAGAATTAATGTCATATATACCGGCCATTGAAATGATGGCGTCTATTTCAATTTCGTCTTTTTTGATTTCTTCGTATGCTTCTTGTATTGAAGACATATCTCTAACGTTGGTTTTGATGAACTTTGTGTTTTCAATTGTTTCACTTGGTTCTTTGATGTCTAAGCCATAAACAAAATAACCATTTGTAGCAAACTTTTTAGCGGTGGCTAGACCCATTCCGCCAGAAAAACCTGATAGTACAATATGTTTCATACAATTAATTGTATTAAAACTTTTACAAATATGCGAATATATGTTTACTTATGAAAGTCCATATTAGCGATCACTTTACATATAAGAACATCTTTAGATTCACCATCTTCCCAATCATTATGATGGTCTTCACATCACTTTATTCGATTGTTGATGGTATTTTTATTTCTAACTTTGCTACAAGAAGTGCTTTTGCAGCTGTTAACTTAGTCTTCCCGCTTGTATTTATCATCGGCTCGATTGGCTTTATGATGGGTACTGGAGGAACTGCGTTAGTTTCTAAGCTCTTAGGTGAAGGAAAGAAAGAGGCCGCAAACAAAGCATTCTCTTTGATTATCTATGCGACTATTGTTATTGGTACGGTTGTTTCTATTGGTGGATTCTTCGCTGTTGCTCCAATTGTCAAAGCTCTAGCGAGTATCTCTCCTGACTCCAGTGAAGAGATGGTAAAAGAAGCAATTATCTATGGGAAGATTTTAATATCCTTCCAAGTAGCATTTATGCTACAAAACATGTTTCAATCATTTTTCATGGTAGCGGAGAAAAGTCGCTTAGGTTTTAGAGTGACGATTACTGCTGGAATCGTGAATATGGCCTTAGATGCTTTATTTATTGGTGCCTTTAAGTGGGGCATAGTTGGAGCGGCGTGTGCGACTGTTTCTGGATATGTGATTGGTGGCATATTTCCTCTACTTTATTTTATTTTCAATAAGAAAAATAATATTTCTATTGGCAAAGCCAATTTTGATATCAAAGTTGTATTTAAAGCGGCATATAACGGAATGAGTGAATTTGTTGCTCAAATATCAATGAGTGTTGTTTCTATTGTGTATAACGCGCAACTATTAAGAGCGTATGGAGAAAACGGAATTGCCGCTTATGGAATCATTATGTATGTTTCCTTTGTCTTTATGGCAATCTTTATTGGATATTCCTTAGGAATGGCTCCTGCGGTTGGATATAACTATGGAGCACAAAATAAGAGCGAACTGAAAAACATCTTACATAAGAGTTTGATCATCATTTCTATTACCGCAGTTTTAATGGCGGCGTTCTCTTTATTAACTGCAAGAAAGTTTTCTACAATTTTCGCTAAAGGGAATGAAGAATTAATTGCCTTAAGTACTTATGGAATGATGGTTTATTCTTTGACGTTTGTGGCTTGTGGGTATTCAATATATATCTCTAGTTTCTTTACAGCTTTGAATAACGGAACTGTGTCCGCAGTGATATCTTTATTAAGAACTTTGGTGTTTCAAATTTTATTTGCCTATACTTTCCCACTGATGTTTGGTAACAGTGGTCTATGGTGGGCGATTGTAAGTGGTGAAATCGTCTGTGCCTTTATAGCGTTTTTCTTCATTCTCATCAAAAGAAAGAAATACGGGTATTAACAAAAATCTTAATTTTCGTTAACATATAACAGTTATGACTTGGGACATTGCAAAAGATATACTTCTTGACGCTTTAAAAGATAGTGCACTTGTACTTGCCTTTGTTTTTGTGTTCCATGTTCTTTTATCTTTTGTTGAAGATAAGTTATCAAACTTCTTAACTAAATATAAAAAAGGTGGTCCTTTATTCGGATCTCTATTTGGTCTTATCCCTCAATGTGGAACTTCAGTTTTAGCAGCGGACCTATATCTAGCAAAATACATCACAATGGGTACATTGACCGCGGTCTTCCTCTCTTGTAGTGATGAAGCACTTATCGTTTTATTAACTCATCCAACCGATAAAACAATTATGGTTTTGCCATTAATTGCCTCTAAGTTCTTAATTGGATTCCTTATGGGCTTACTCATTGATATGTTCTATAAAGGACAAGAAATCAAAGTTCATGAAGAAGAACTGGAAGACGTTACTTGTTCCACACATCACCATCACGGACATGTGAAAGTACATAAACATCTTATTCATCCATTATTACATTCCCTAGAAATCTTTGGATTTGTGTTTGCGATTAACGCCTCCTTAGGTCTTATTATTGGAGCAGTCGGGGAAGAGACTTTTTCTAATTTCATTGTATCTAACAGATACTTAACACCTTTATTCACCTCTATCATTGGCATGATTCCTAACTGTGCTGGTAGTGTTCTTATTTCTGAACTATATCTTAAAAACGCGATTCCTTTTGGAGCATTATTAGCGGGATTACTTATGAACGCAGGTATTGGAATGATGGTGCTTTTAAAAAACAAAGACACATTTAAAAAGACATTTATTATTTTCGGTATATGTTTCTTTACATCAATCTTCTTTGGTTACATCAGTAGTATTGTTGAATGGTTTGCGATATGAAAAAGAAAGCAGTTGGTTTAGCCTTATTATTTCTTGTTTACGCTTTAGCGTCTATTTTAGGTGTTTGGATGTTTGTTCTTTTAAAAGAACATATGTATTTCTTAGTGGCGATATTAATTGCAGACGTGATTGCAACTGTCTTTGTGTGGGGATGTGGGGTTATTTTAAAAACTGCATCAACATATGACCCTTATTGGTCACTTCAAACATTTGTCATTTATATCGCTTTATTATTCCATTTCAATAACTGGAGTGCTTATACGATTATTCCTCTTATCGCAATTGGTTTATATTCTGCAAGACTTACTGCAAACTTTATTGCTGGTTTCCATGATTTGAGCTATGTTGATTGGCGATACAAGATGCTTAAAGAAAAGAGTGGAAAGCTTTTCCAAGTAGTTAATCTATTTGGTATTTGCATGTTCCCAACAATAGTGGTTTATGCGGCTTCTGTGCCGTTATTTATCTATTCCACAAATATTGGTATCAATTACGGATGGGTTGATTTCATCGGTAGTGCGATTATTTTTGGTGGTACATTACTTGAACTTATTAGCGATCTTGAAATGAAGAAATTCATCAAGATCAGAAAGAGTAGAGATGAAGTTATTAATATCGGATTATGGAAATATAGTCGTCACCCTAATTACTTAGGTGAGATTTCAATCTGGTTTGGTGTGGCCTTTATCCTTATCTTCTCTAATCCTAACAATTGGTATTATTTAGCGGGAGCATTTATCAACCTTATTATGTTTATGGTTATCTCAATTCCAATGGAAGAAAAACATATGAAACAATATAAACCGCTAATCGTTGAATATATTGAAACCACAAGCATGCTTTTAATTCTTCCAAGGAAAAGAAAGAAATAGACACTAAAAATACTTTATTTTTCTATTCGTTTTGTTATATACTTGCTTTTGCGTTGGACCCATAGCTCAAAGGAAGAGCCCTCCGCTCATAACGGAGTTGTTGTAGTGTCGGGATCTACTGGGTCCACCAGAATACATGGAGATTTACCCAAGTGGTTGAAGGGGTCGGTCTTGAAAACCGATAGGAGGTGCAAGCCTCGCTAGGGTTCAAATCCCTAAATCTCCGCCATATCATACTATACACGTTCCTAAAAACGTGTTTTTTTTGTTTGTTTCTAAGCTGTGACAAAATGGCATACAAATTATTTATCAATATGACAAAATGGCATATATATATTGAAAAATAGTGACAATATTGTTATTATAATCTCGAAGGTTATAAAGTATGAATTTATTGGATGTTAGAAATAAGTATTGTTTATCTCAAATTGAAGCTGCGTCTATTCTTAATGTGCCCGTCAGGACATACATTAGATATGAAAAAGACAATTCCTATGGTGATTTATTAAAAAGAAACATGATGTTAAAAACACTTGAGGAAAAATGTGAGATTACTGAAACAAATGGTCTATTAACTATTGAACAAATCAGAGAATTGCTCTCTAACTTATTTGAAATCAAGTATAAAGGTGTTGTTGAATTCTGCTATTTGTTTGGCAGTTATGCGAAAGGATACGCTAAAGAGAATAGCGATGTTGATTTATGCGTTTCGACTTCTTTAACCGGGCTAAAATTTGCTGGTTTAAGTGAATCTATTAGAGAAGTACTTCATAAAAAGATAGACTTGATTAGGTTTTCGAATTTGGGCGGTAACCTTGAATTGATTAATGAAATTATGAAGGACGGAATAAAAATATATGGATAACAACAAAAACGATAAATATTACGCTCATAAAATAATTGAAAACATTGACGCTATTGAGAAATATGTTTTAGGAAAGTCATATGAAGAATTTGTTAGTGATGGTGAACTAATTGATGCCGTTATGTTTAGGTTTGTTCAGTTAATTGAAAACATCAATAACATATCTAGTGATTTTAAATTAAAAAACAATCGTATTCCTTGGGGTGAGATTGCTGGGTTTAGAAATGGCATAGTTCATGAATATGGCAAAACCGATTTCACGATTGTATATGAAACAGCGTGTAATGATCTTAACGATTTAAGAAATACTTTTGAAAGAATACTTTAGTATTGCCTTGCCAATTTGTTATATACTTAATAAGTAATGAAACTCATAGTTGATTCTGTTATTTCTAATGAATACCCTGATACTTTTTCGATTGGGGATTTATTACGTTATATGAATGTTGAACCAGTTCCTTGGCTCGTCATAAGTGTCAACGATATCTTTTATAAAACCAAACAATTTGATTCTACTTATCTTCACGATGGAGATGTAGTGGAACTCGTATATATCCGTGGTGGTGGATGATGAATAAATCTCAGAAAGAGCGTTATTTTTGTTCTACATTCCTTAATAAAATTGGAATAGAAGGACAAGAAAAGTTACTAAATAGTAAAGTCTTTGTTGTCGGTGCTGGTGGTCTAGGTAACCACATTGTTTTATCGTTAGCCGCTTTAGGCATTGGTGAACTCGCTATTTGTGATAACGACACGGTTAAACTTGATAATTTGCCTAGACAAGTCCTTTATGATGAAAGTGATGTTGGCAAGAAGAAAGTTGATGTCGCGTATTTGAAAATCAAAAACAAAAACTCTGATGTCAAAGTGAATGAGTTTGATTTATATGTCGATATGAATAACGCGAAAGAACTTTTCTTTGGATATGACATTGTTATAGATGCGACCGATAACTTTAAAAGCAAATTTGTTATCGAAGAAGCTTGTAAAGCTTTGCATATACCTTATGTGAGCGCAGGTGTAAGCGATTTTAAAGGTCAAGTAATGGTGGTTACACCTAATAGCAAATATTCGTTCAAATCATTATTTGATGAGCTTCCTTTAAATATTGATGAGAAATATATCGAAGAAGATCGTGGTGTCTATCCTTTAGCGGTCTCTCTTGTAAGTGATTTAGCAGCGAATGAAGCAGTTAAATACTTACTAAATATTGGTGAACTTATTACTGATTCTTTAATTACTGTGGACACTCTTAAAGCAGAAGTAAAAAGAAGATATTTTAAATAGTGTAATATCAATATTAATTGATAGATTATTTTTTTGTAGTAGAATGGAATACAGGTGATAAATATATGATGACATTAGAACAATGGCTTTTTGAAAAACTTGATAATTATTGGAGTCCAAATGGACCTACTCCTTGGGCAGTCATGCTTTTTGGCGGTATCGCTTTAGTATTATCAATTCTTTTATGTGGACTTATCGGTTTAGAAAGAGAAAAGCGCGGTAGAAGCGCTGGCTTAAGAACTCACCTTTTAGTCGGTGTTGGTTCTACTATCATCATGATTGTATCTATCTATGGATTCCCATCAGTTTTTGGCGGACATAGAGATGTTGCTCGTTTAGCCGCTCAAGTTATTGCTGGTGTTGGTTTCTTAGGCGCTGGTGCAATCATTCATAGAAATAGTGGTGTTAGAGGTTTAACAACCGCTGGTACTATTTGGATTGTTATGGCTATTGGTTTAGCTTGTGGCTCGTTTAACTTCCTTTTAGCATTAGTGGGCACTCTTTTAATCATCTTAGTGCTTACTCTTTTCAAGAAATTTGAAGTGAAATTGAGCAAAAAGAATCCAACCATTCTTATCACCGCTGATCCAGGCGAACCTTTGATGGATAAAATTTTAAAAGTTTCCAAAGAATTTGAATGCACAATTCACGGATTAAATATTGAACTTGTCGATGATGGAGATGCGCTTGAAGCGATTTTCCAAGTCGTCTTCTCTAATACTCAAGCCTCTGTTGAGGAATATATGACATCTCTTAAAAGAGAGACAAACGCGATAACAGTGCAATTACTCGACCGTAAATAATCCCTTTAGGGATTTTTTAAATAATATGAACGGATATCAATTATACGATAAAACTCCAAACACCATTGCTAAAGGTGGCAGAGTGTACACCAAGGTTTTTCATTTTGAAACGAACAATGATTTCAAAGAAAGAATGGTGAGAGTTTATCTTCCTTCTAACTATGACTTCAATAACCCAAATAAACGTTTTAAGACCATCTATATGTTAGATGGTAAAAACCTTTTTGATGACCATACCTCTTTTGTTGGTGAATGGGGTGTCGATGAAACAATTGAAAAATTCATCAAGGAAGATAATGATGAAGGTTATATCGCTATTGGAATTGATGCACCTAGCACTGATATCGATCGTTCTTTAGAAATGACACCTTTAGATTTAAAGAGGTTAAAGAAATATGGCTTTAAAGGACAGGGTTACGCCCATCTATTAGGGAAATTCATCTTTGATGTAGTTAAAAAAGATATTGATAAAACTTTCTTTACTAGACCTGATAGAGAATCTACTGGAGTTGGTGGTTCTTCTATGGGTGGTTTAATGGCCTTCTACTTAGGACTTGCTTATCCTAATAAAATTAAATATTGTTTGAATTTCTCCCCAGCTTTCTTCTTATTTAGCTGGTCATCGTTTAGAAACTATTTAGATAAGCATTTTAATAACGATTTACCAAAAATGTTCTTCTATATCGGGGGAAACGGATTTGAAAGAATCTTTGTTGCTTCTACGATTAAGACATATAACTATTTCATGAATCATGGTTACACTCATAATGACTGTATGCTTATTTATGATTCCACGAAAGAACATCATGAAAGCGCATGGAGAGATTTCTTCCCAATCGCTTTAAGAAGCATTGATAACTAACTATGAAATATCTTGTTATTATTTCCACTCTTTTTGTTATTGGTAGTATTTTTGGCTGGTGCCTTGAACTTTTATTTAGAAGATTTGTCTCACAAAAGAAATGGATGAATCCTGGTTTCCTTACTGGGCCATATCTTCCTATCTATGGAAGCGGGGTTGTTGTTCTTTACGGAATTAGCAATGTTCCTTTAGGAATCACTAACCACGCTGCCGACATTATTGTTCGTATTCTTATTATTGGAGTAGGAATGACAGTGATTGAATTTATTGCCGGTCTTATCTTCATTAAAGGAATGGGAATTAAACTTTGGGATTATAGTGATCGTAAAGGAAATATTATGGGTATTATTTGTCCTATATTCTCCTTAGCCTGGTTAGCGGTAGGTTCCTTATATTATTTCTTCCTTAATCCAGTTTTAGTGAATGGGATCAACTGGATTAGTGAAAATTTAATCTACACATATT
Source organism: uncultured Erysipelotrichaceae bacterium (assembly GCA_900314865.1). Taxonomy (GTDB): domain Bacteria; phylum Bacillota_I; class Bacilli_A; order RFN20; family CAG-826; genus UBA2450. The sequence continues at coordinate 80,990 of OMWW01000003.1, forward strand.
TTGTAGGAATTGTGATTGGAATGATTGTGGTCGACTTCGCCTACTCATTACATCTAGGGTTGAAAATCAAAGAGCTTAAAGAAGCTTCATCAATTAGATACGAAGAACTTAAGAATATCGTTCGAAAGAAAATGAAAGAATTAAGAGAAACTAAATAATTTCTCTTTTTTAATTCTTTTGTTATATTTATTACGTTGAAGTTGAATTAAAAATGATTAGAGTGGCCGAATGTAAAAGTCGAAGGGATATGAAAAAATTCGTAACCTTTCCTCTTAAGTTATATAAAAAATGTCCTTATTATGTCCCTTCTATTTATGGGGATGAAATGAATATCACTAATCCCAAAAAGAATCTTTCTTATGGATCAAGTGAAGCTAAGTGCTTTTTAGCGTATAACAATAATGTTGTTGTGGGTCGTATTTGTGCGATTATTAACCATAACGCGAATAAACTTAACAACGAGAAAGCAGTTCGTTTTTCTCGTATAGATATGATTGATGATATTGAAGTCACAAAAGCTTTATTAAAGGCGGTTAAAGACTTTGGTAGAAATAAAGGGATGGAAATCATTCAAGGCCCATGGGGGTTTGATGACGCAGATAGAGAAGGAATGCTAACAATGGGTTATGAAGAGTATTCTTCTTACGCTTGTGCGTATTCTTACCCATATTATGTCAAACACATGGAAGAACTTGGTTATCTTAAAGAGAGTGAATGGGTGGAATATCGTGTTGATAAGGACTCTATTGACCCACGTTATGACAAAGTCACAGAAATGCTTAAAAACCGTGGATATCGTGATTTATGTGACACGATGAAAGCTTCAAAGATTGTGAAGAAATACTCTAAATCATTCTTTGAATGTTATAACAAGTCATACGCTGAACTTGATAACTTCGCTCCAGTTGACGATCGTCAAATTAAAGCGATGATTGATACTTTTGCGGTTTTGATTAACGGAAGATATTTCTCTGTTATTGTTAATAAAGAAGATAAGGTTGTCGCTTTCTGTGTTGGCATCCCTTATATCGGTGGCGTTCTTAAAAAACATAACGGTCATCTTATTTCTTCTGTTCCTGGAATCTTGAAACAAAAAAGAAAGCCATCGAAGATTGAACTTGTTCTTATTGGTGTTGATCCAGAATATCGTAACACAGGCGTGCACGCGATGGGTGTTTCTAGATTTGCCAAGCACTTCAAGGAAGATGCGATTGAAGATGTTTTCTTTGATCCTACTTTGACCACAAACGCAAAGATGCTTAATTCTTTTGCGGGATTTGACCGCTCCTTAAGATGCACTCGTCAAACATTTAGAAAAGGAATCAACGAATAGTGGTTTATACATTAAATCTTGCTCCTACTCCATTCAAGCTTATTGAAAGTGGAAAGAAAGTGGTAGAGATGAGATTGAATACCTCAGAAAGACAAAAGATTAAAGTCGGTGATTATATCGAATTTCATCTTGAAGAGAAAACCTTATTAGCGGAAGTAATTAACACTAAATCTTTTCCAACATTTAAAGAACTATATGAATATTACCCAAAAGAAAAACTTGGGTATGAAAATAATGAACCATGCTCCTATCATGATATGGAAATTTATTATTCTACTAGCAAGATTAAGGAGTTTGGAGCGTTAGCGATTGAAATAAAACTTATTAAATAGATTAATTATTAATAAAAGATGGATTAATCCATCTTTTTTGTCCGCCATAACACTCCTATAAGCAGTAATAATTTGTTTGTTAATCAACTGAAGCAATAATAGTAAAATTAACAATTTAGTTTCTCAATTTTTATAATCTGGATCTTACTAATTTCTGCATCAGATATATTTATTGATATCTTTTGTTAAACATAAGTTTAGAATACCATATAATATTAATATGAACGGCAACCAGATTTTTAACGCCACAGTGTGTATTATTGGCATATCAATCCTTTTAATTCACGTTGTTAATTTGTTTTTGAAGAAGAACAAAAGAAAAGATGAGAATCGTCTTTTGGTTTTCCTTTTATTCACTGTTGTTCATTTCGCTACTTACTTAGCATTTACTTTTATTAAGATTAACAACACGAGTGATGCATTAATATTAGGATTTTACACTACATTCTATATATTCAATAATATTGAAGCTCTCTTATTATTCCTCTATATGTTGAGCTATGTAGCTTTAAGTAAAAAAGTGAATTCTATTTTGTTTTACGCTAACTTAGTGGTGTTTGCCACATTTGTGATTCTTGATTTTGTTAATCTATCTACCGGAATCTTCTTTACTGCTAGTGGAGGAGAATACATTCGTAAAGATATGATGATTATTTCTCAAGGATATCAATTTATCTTATTTGCCACCGTATTTGTTGTTACGATGTTTAACAAGAAACTCGTAATTAGAGAAAAGATAGCGTTTGCCTGTTACTGTGTTCTTCCTCTAGCGGCTATTATTTTACAAAATGCCTTCAAGGGTTACGCGATTGCGTATTTATCAATCATTATCGCTATTGAAATCATGTTCTTCTTTTTAAACGTTCAAAGGAATATCCTTTTAGCAGAGGAACAACAAAAACGTAAAGAAGCACAAATTAGAGTGATGATGTCTCAAATACAGCCTCATTTCGTTTATAATTCTTTGTCCTCCATTTCTACTTTAATTAGCATTGATCCAGATAGAGCACAAAGAGCCTTAGATGATTTTACTGAATATTTAAGACACAACATTTCTTCGTTAACTGAAACAAAACTCATTCCTTTTGAATCAGAATTAAATCATATAGTTACATATGTTAATTTAGAAAAGGTCAGGTTTAACGATCGTGTAAATATCGTTTACGATATTGGCATTAGCAACTTTTATGTTCCTCCTTTGACCATTCAGCCAATTGTAGAAAATGCGATTAAACATGGTATTTTAAAGAAGGTTGAAGGTGGAACTATAATCTTTAAAACTCGCGAAACTGATAAAGCTTATATCGTTGAAGTAAAAGATAATGGTGTAGGTTTTAAAATGCAAGATGTAGGTTTTGAAAATAATGTTCACTTTGGAATAAATAATATTAAGTATCGTTTAGAAACGATGTGTAATGGTAAATTGGAAATTAATAGCGAAATCAACAAAGGCACAACCGCTATTATTACCTTTTACAAGTAGGGAGTCTTATGAAAATACTTTTAGTGGATGATGAAGAATTACAACTTATCAGATTAGAAAATGCATGTAAAAAAGTTATTCCTGATGCAGAATTTTTTAAATATATCAACCCTTTGAAAGTACCTGTGAAGGATAACAATTTTGATGTTGCTTTCTTAGACATCGAGATGCCTGGATTAAATGGCATTCAACTAGCAAAAAAATTAAAAAGTTCTAACCCACATTTAAGAGTTATCTTTGTTACCGCTTTTAGTGATTACGCACTTGATGCTTTTAAAGTTCACGCTTCTGGATACCTTTCTAAACCAGTTAATGAAGCAAAGATTAAAGAAGAAATGGATGAAATTGAAAATTTCAAGCCTTTAAAACCTTCTAAGAAGCTACAAGTGAAGTGCTTTGGTAATTTTGAAGTATTTTGTGATGGCAAACCATTAAGATTTTCTTATAAAAAATCAAAAGAAGTTTTTGCCTATTTGATTGATCGCGAAGGAGCGGCGATTAATGTAAACGAACTTAATGCGGTTCTTTGGGAAGAAGATCATCCATCTTATCTTAGAAATCTTATTGCAGATATACAGGTAACTTTAAAAAAGGTTGGCGCAAGCGATGTTTTTGTTAAAAGACATAACGAATGCTATATCGATGTTTCTAAAGTTGATTGTGACGCTTACGAATATAAAAAGGACAATCCCGACGCCGTTAGAATGTATCGTGGAGAATACATGATTCAATATTCTTGGCCGATGTTTGATGAAGAATAGAAAAGGAAAACCAACAAATTTGGTTTTCTTTTTATTTATAAAGCCGTTATAATACTTATGTGTTAAACATAAAAGTTAGATTTATGGACACGAATAATGTCTCTTTGGAAAATATTTTGTCTTCCTCTTTTTTATTAGATTCAGATATTGCTGATGTTAGTAGATTTAAGATGGAAGAAAGTAAGAAAGAAAAGGCGTATTCCTATATATACAAGAATCGTGAAGTTGGTAAGTATTTTTTGAACGAATTTGGAAAACCAATTTCTAAGGACTGTTATTTTAACATCAGTCATTCTAAAGGGGTGGTGGTCTTTATTAAGGATACAGTCCCTATTGGAATAGATATAGAAAAGATAAGGCCTATAGAAGATAATATGATTGAATATATTTCTTCTAATGAAGAAAAAGAATACATAAAAAATGAAAAACGGTTCTTTGAAATCTGGACTAATAAAGAATCATTAACCAAGACTATTGGAACAGGTATCAAAGATAAGATTAAGAATATTCCAGGATTACCCATTGTTGGGGTTAAGGAATATAAGGAGAAAAAATATTACTCAATTGTTAAAGAATATAAAGGATATGTGATATCCATCACAAGAGAAAGCGAACAACCATTCAATATTGATATAACGGAGGAAGGAATATGAACAAGTATTATCCATTATCTAGTAGTGAACAAACCTTATATATCTCTTCTTTAAATTCGGGAGATGCATATAACCTCGCTAATTTGGTGAATTTAGGGAAAGAGATTTCTTTAAAAGAAGTCCAAAAGGCTCTTCAAAGTGTTTTCCAAGCTCACCCATATTTATTCACTGTTCTTTCAATTGACGAAGAAGGAAATATCGTTAAACACATCGAACAAGAAGAAGTCAAACTTGAACTTGAAGAAGTTAAAGAAGTGAAAGTGGATTCTAAACCATATGAATTACTTAACAAACACTTATATCGCTTCAAACTTTACAGAGTAAAAGATGAATTTGTGTTCTACTTTGATTTCCATCACATTATTATGGATGGATCCTCTATTAATATATTTATTAACGATTTCTTTGCTGCTTTAGAAGGAAAAGAACTCGTCAAAGAAAAAGTGGACGCTAACGAATTCGCTCTTAACGAGAAAAAAGATATGAAGTCTTCTAGCTACCAAGAAGGAAAAGACTATTACGAAAAACTTGTTGGTGGTGTTGAAACTGATTCCACACCTGTAGAAGATATCACTGAAAAAGAAATTAGTTATGGCAATATTCGTGTTCCTTTGTCTTTGAAAAATGATGAAGTAAAAGCTTTAACCAAAAAACTTGGTATTAAAACCTCATCGTTCTTTTTAGCGGGTTTTTCTTACTTATTAAGTAAGATTAACATGGAAAACGAGGCTCTATTCCTAACTGTTCATAATGGAAGAAATGAAGAAGTAAAGCATAGCTTTGGTTCCTATGTTAAGACATATCCTCTTTATCTTTCTTATCAAGACGAAGATTCCACTAGTTCATATTTAACAAAGATGAATGAACAAGTGATTGAGAACGTTAAACACAATATTTATCCATTTGCTGACATGAATAAAGACCTTGGTGTTTCTTCGGACGTGTTATTCGCTTATCAAGGCGATTATTTCTATTCCGGAACATACAAAGGCAAAAGAGTGGAAGTCACTCCTATGCTTAGAAAAGATGGAAAAGAGAAGCTTGCGATTGAATTGCACCGCCTAGAAAACAACTTTGTTATTTGGGTGGAATATCGTAAGGATTTATACCTAGAAAATACGATTAAACATCTAATTAAATTGTATGACGTTGCTCTTTCTGAATTATTAAAAAGAAAGAAAATGATTGATATCAACTTAGTGGATGAAGAAGAAGTTAAACTTTTAGATTCATTTAATAAGACTAACTTCCCATACATTGAAGAAGGAAAAACTATTCTTGATGATTTCTTAGATGTTGTCAAAAAACATCCTAACGAAGTTGCGGTTGTCTATAAAGACAAAAAATATACTTATAAAGAAGTTGATGAAATCAGTACTAGAATCGCTAACGAATTAATTAAGTTAGGTGCTAAAAAAGAAAAAGTTGTTTCTATCTTAGCAAAGAAATCTGAATATATTGTTTTAGCTAGCTTAGGTGTAATTAAATCTGGTGCGGCTTATCAACCATTAGACCCAACATATCCAAAAGATCGTCTTTCCTTCATGGTCAAAGACTCTAATGCGATTGTTCTTATTAGAGACCGTGAATATGATGACTTAATTGAAGATTTTAAAGGAAAAGTAGTATTCACTGATGAACTTTTATCTCTTAAAGATAATAGTGAAATTAAAACTAGACCATCGCCAGAAGATTTATTCATCATGCTATATACCTCTGGTTCCACTGGTGTTCCTAAAGGGGTCATGCTTGAACATGGCAATATCTTCTCATTTGTTAGATATTACCGCCAAAAATTTAATTTTGGTGTTGGATGTAAAAACGCCGCATATGCATCGTATGGTTTTGATGCGGATATGATGGATTTATATCCAACCTTAACTAGTGGTGCTACCGTTTATATCATTCCTGATGAAATGAGACTAAATCTTGTTGAACTCGGTGAATATTATAATCAAAACGGCATCACCCATGCTTTTATGACCACTCAAGTTGGTCGTCAATTCATCTCAGAAATTGAAGTGAAATCACTTAAATACTTTATGGTGGGTGGTGAAAAGCTAGTTCCTATGGATCCGCCTAAAGGTATTAAATTCTTTAATTTATATGGTCCTACCGAAGGTACAGTCTTCTGCACTGACCAAATTGTAGATAAGAATTACCATCGTATCCCAATTGGTAAATGCTTAAGTGATTACAAAATTTATGTTCTTGATAAAAACAAGAAAAGATTACCAATTCTCACTAGTGGTGAGTTATATATTTCTGGCCCACAAGTGGCTAGAGGCTACTTAAACCGTGAAAAAGAAAATAGTGAAGCGTTTTTAACTAACTGGTTCACTAATGAAAAGAAATTTGAAAGATTATATAAAACTGGTGATATTGTTCGTTTGCTTGAAGATGGAACTATTGATTTTATCGGAAGAAAAGATGGGCAAGTCAAAATCAGGGGCTTCAGAGTGGAACTTTCTGAAGTCGAAAAAGTTATTAGAGATTACCCAGGCATCAAAGACGCAACCGTCAAAGATTTTGCTGATCCTAGTGGAGTGAAATTTATTGTTGCTTATGTAGTTAGTGATAAGAAGATTGATGTTGAAAGTCTTAACGCCTTTATCTTAGAAAGAAAGCCTCCATATATGGTGCCTTCTTATACAATGCAAATTGATAAGATTCCACTTAATCAAAACCAAAAGGTTAATAAGAGAGCTTTACCAGTTCCTGAACTCAAAGTTGAAGAAAAGATCTCTCCAAGAAATAAAGACGAACAAGATATTTTTGATATCTTAAAGACTGTTCTTGGACATGATCAATTCGGTGTCACCAACGATATATTTGAAGTTGGCTTAACTTCTGTTTCTTCGATTAGATTTACAATCCTCTTATCAAAGAAATACGATAAGACAGTGGATAACGCTGATTTAAAAGCGCATCCAACCATTGCCTCTTTAGCGGAATTTTTACTTAATAAAGAAGAAGACAAAGTCTTTGAAATGTTAGATGAATATCCGCTTAGTAAAACTCAAGAAGGCATCTTTGTTGAATGCGTTTCTAAAGTTAATTCCACCAACTACAACATTCCTTATCTATTTAAATTAGATAAGAAGATGGATTTGAACAAATTAAAAGAGGCGGTTATGAAAGCCATTGATAACCACCCATATCTCAAATCTATTTTATACATGAATGATAATGGTGATATCCTCGCTAAGAGAAATAAGGAGTCTGCCAAAGTTGAGATTCTTGAAAAAGAAATCGATATCAAATCTTTGGTAAGACCATTCTCTATTCTTAATAGTGAACTTTATCGAGTTGAAATCTATAAAGGAAAAGACAACTATCTTTTCTTAGATTTCCATCATATCCTTTGTGATGGTACTTCTGAAGCCATTATCTTAAGTGATATTGATAAAGCCTATAAAGGAGAAGAACTCACTCCTGAGACTTATAGTGGCTACGAAGTAGCGTTACAAGAAAAAGAGGATTTAGCGTCTGATAAACTCGCTAAAGCTAAAGAATTCTATAATCAAGTTTTAAAAGATGTTGATGGTGAATTCACCATGAAGAAAGATTTGAAAGTCAAAGAAGAATCTAAACTCAAATCAGTCGACTTCATTCTTGATTTAGATAATGATAAAGTTTCTAACTTTGTTGATAAGAACAAGTTAACAAATAACGCATTATTCAACTTTGCGTTTGGTTTCACCTTATCTAAATTCATCTATAAAGATGATTGTCTATATGAAACCATCTATAACGGTCGTAAATCTTCTAAAGTGATGAACACTGTTTCAATGCTTGTTAAGACTTTACCGGTATATATCAAATACGAAGAAAAAGATCCAATCCTTAACAAAGTTAAGGAGATGCAAGAATTGCTATCTGGATTAGAAGAAAACGACTTATATTCCTTTGGTGATGTCGCTAGCGATTATAACTTAAAGGCAGATGTCATCTTTGCTTATCAAGGTGATAACTTTAATTTCGAAGAAATTGGCGGCTTAAAAGTCACTCCAATTCTTATGGAAAGCGAAACACCTAAGAGTGATTTTGGTTTAGACATCTTCTTAGAAAATGGCAAATATCGCGCTCATTTTGAATGGGATGAAGCTGTTTATAATGATGAAACCATCAATTCGTTCAAGCGTTTATTTGAACTTGTATTAAATGAATTATTAGCCAAGAAAAATGTTGAAGATATCAACTGTCTACCTAAATATGACGAAGACTTATATGTCAAATTCAATCAGACCGAGGTTAAAATTCCAGACATTACAGTCAATCAATTATTAGAAAAAGTAGCATCTGAAAAGCCAAATAAAGTAGCGGTGGTTGCAAAAAACGGTAAGCTTACTTATCAAGAGCTTGATGAATCTGCGAATAAAGTTGCTAATAAACTTCTCGAAGTTGGTGCTTCTTTAGGCGATCGCATCATCATGTTTATGCCAAGAACTAAAGAGGCTTATGTGGTTAGACAAGGTATTGTTAAATCTGGAGCGGCATTTGTTCCAGTTGATCCAAAATATCCAGACGATCGTGTGAGTTATATTATTACTGATTCTGGTAGTAAGATTCTTATTTCCACTAAAGAAATTATTGATTGTAAAAAAGAACTCATCGATTCTACAGGCGTTGTTGCTTTAGCGATAGAAGATATTTTAACAAGCAAAAAGATTAATAATCCAAATGTTAAGATTCCTCAAACTTCACTTGCCTATGTTATTTACACCTCAGGTTCCACTGGTAGACCAAAAGGCGTGATGATTGCTCATCGTAACTTATTAAACTACGTCTTAGATGAAACGAACTTAGCGACTATTTGTTATCGTGATATTGGAGATGACTGTGTCAGCTGTTCATTTGCATCATTATCATTTGATGCTTCTTTACAAGAAGAGTTCGTTCCTTTAACACATGGTTATACTGCAGTGATTGCTAGCGAAGAAGAGATTGAAAACCCAATGCTCCTTGCTAAGACACTTAAAGAAAATCATGTTAAATATATGTTTATGACCCCTTCATTTGTATCTAACTTGTTAGATATTGATGTCTTTGTGGACGCTCTTAAAGAGTTTAAATATCTCGATATGGGTGCAGAAGCAGTTCCAATGGAATTATGTAATCGTTTAAGAAGTCTTGGTGTGACCGCTAACCTTCTTAATGGTTATGGTCCAACTGAAACCACAATTACAGCGACCTACGCTCTTGTTAAAGACAAATACATGACAATTGGTAAACCGGTTGCTAACACTAAAACATATGTTTTAGATAAACATGGTCACCTATTACCACTTAATGCGATTGGTGATTTAACTATTTGTGGAGAATCTGTAGGCTTAGGTTATTTAGGAATGCCTGATAAAACTAAAGAAGCCTTCATCACTGTTAAAGGAATAAAGGCTTACCGTAGTGGTGATATGGCTAGAATCAATAGTGAAGGTAATGTTGAATTCTTTGGCCGACTTGATAACCAAGTTAAACTTAGAGGTCTTAGGGTAGAACTCGACGAAATTGAAAGAGTACTCAACTCTTACGAAGGAGTTACTAGAAGTATAATCTTAGTCAAGACTAACGCCACAGAAGGCGACTATTTAGCTGCTTACTTCACTGCTAGTAAAGTAGTGGATAAAGATGATTTATTAACACATATGGGTAAATACTTGACTCCATACATGGTGCCAAAAGTGATTACTCAATTAGATAAATTCCCACTTACTCCAAATGGAAAGATTGACAAGAAGTCTCTTCCAGAAGTGGAGATTAAAGTGGAACATAAAGAAGTAAAAGCCGCTTCTAATGACTTAGAAGAGAAACTCCTCTCCTTATTTAAGAAAGCCTTAGGCAAGGATAATGTTGGTGTTGATGATGACTTCTTTGAAATGGGCGGAACATCCTTAAGCGTTTCTAAAGTAGCGATGCTCGCTTTGAATATGGGCCTACCAATCGCTTATGGTGATGTATTTGATCATTCCACAGTTTTAGAACTTGAAGAATACATTAATTCTTTGTCTGGGGAACAAACTAAAGAAGTGTCTACCAAACAAGAAGAAGCTGAATTATCAAGCTTGGCTCATAATGTTGTTGATGAAGTTAATGACATTAATGATGATTTTAAAGTGAGAAAGGTTCTATTAACTGGTTCTACTGGATTCTTAGGAATTCATATCCTTAAAGAATTAATGAATCAAAAGATGCAAATTGTTGCTCTTATTAGAGGTGGCAAACTCGATCCAAAACAAAGATTACTTGGATTGTTAACTTATTACTTTGATTCACCGTTAATTGAAGAAGTTGAACAATTTGTAACTATTGTTGATGGTGATGTTACTGATGAAACCTTATATGACAAACTTAAGGATTATGATTTCAACCTTATCATTAATTCCGCAGCGATTGTTAAACACTTCGCTAATAGTGACATCATTGAAAGAGTCAATGTTGGTGGTGTGAAGAATTTGATTGAAATTGCGAAAAAGAAATCTTCTCGTATTGTTCAAATCTCTACTTTATCTGTTGCGGGCGAAAATATTGATGAGAAGTTTGCTCCATCCTTTAGGATGAAAGAAAATATGTTAGACTTTGGACAAGATGTTTCTAATAAATATGTCCATTCTAAATTTGACGCAGAAGAGGCTATCTTAGAAGCGGTTGAAAAAGATGGATTAGATGGCAAGATTGTCCGTGTTGGTAACCTTATGAGTAGACAAAGCGATGGTGAATTCCAAGCTAACTCAATTACAAACGGCTTCATGAGAGATTTGAAGGGCTATGTCACATTACACAAATTCCCTGTCAACTCTATGGATGTTGAAGTTGACTTCTCACCAATTGACGAAGTGGCAAAAACCATTCTCTTATTAGCAAAAACGCCACAGAAGTTCACTGTTTTCCATTCAGCAAACTCTCATATGGTACAAATGGGCGACATTATTTATGTTCTCAACGAACTTGGATTTGATATTGAAGTTGTGAGTGATGATGACTTCTTGAAATCAATGAAAGAGATGATGCTTGATGACTCTAAGAGCATGTTAGTGTCTTCATTAATCTCTTATTCCTCAAGTGATATGCACACTCACTCATTTATCCTTTCTGACAATGAATTTACGAACAAGTCTTTGTATCATTTAGGATACAAATGGCCAATTACTGATTATAATTATCTAAAGAACGCGATTAATTCCTTAGCGACTCTCGACTTCTTTAATAGGACTGACGTATGACATTAGAACGTAATTCTAAACTTGTTAATCGTAAATTCATTCAATACTTAATCCCATCAATATTGATGATCTTTGCTATGCAATTTGGATCTTTGGTTGATGGAATTTTAGTTGGAAATATGATTGGTAATGACGCTCTTAGTGCGACATCTTTAGTATCTCCAATTTTATATATTATTCAACTTCCTGGTTTTGCTCTAGGGGCTGGTGGATCAATTGTAATTGCAAATTTGCTTGGTAAGCGTGATACCGAAGGAGCTAAGAAAACATTTTCTATTGCCATCGTTATCGGACTTGGAATATCTATTGTTTTTGCTCTACTTGCATTTTTGATTTCTAAACCTTTAGCATCTTTATTTAGCGCTGACCCTGTGTATCAAGAATATGCCTATCAATTTATCCTTGGCTATTTATTAACCGATCCAATTATTACCATGTCTTTGATTATTGGTTCCTTTATGGCGGTTGATAATAATCCTAGATTATCTTCCATTATGTTTATTGTCTCAAATGTAGCTAAAGTTGCATTTGAATTATTGTTTATTAAAACCTTTGGTTCGTGGTCGACTTTTGGTGCTGCTATTTCTGCTGGAGTGGGTTATTTAATTGGCCTTATTACTATTATTTTCTATATTAGAAGTCAGAAGAGAAATTTAACCTTCTCAATTAAGATAAAAAACGGTCGCCTTAAAGAGATTTTTAAGGCCAGTAGCACAACCGCACTTAATCTCGCTCTTACTGCAATTCAAATGCTTATTGTCAATATCTTTATTGGACAACAAATAACTCAAGGTTTTGAATTACAAATATATGGTCTAGTAGCGAACATGGTCTTCTTATTTGATCTTGTTTGTGGTGGAATTCTTAATATAATTCCAACAATTTGTGGCATTTTTTACGGCGAAAAAGACTATTATTCGCTGAAAAAGATCACTAGAAAAATCTACCTGATTAATATAATTGCGACACTTGTTATTACGGCGTTTATCGCTATTCTTCCTGGTGTTTATTCCTCTATCTTTGGTTATAACGATCCAACTCATGCGGAATACTCCTACAAGATTTTAAGAATTTATTTAATCTCATTTGTTCCTTATGAAATAAGTAAATTCTCTATGAATTATTACCCCACAATTGATAAGGTTTCTCCTTCGATTGTTACGGTATTATGCCGTGAATTAATTATCGTATTACCTGTCACTTTGGTCTTGCTATTTAAGATGGGATTAGAGGGATATTGTTTAGCCTGTGCTATTACAGAAGTATCTACGGTTATTATTACCTATGCCTATATCTTTATTTACGAAAAAGTTAAGAAGAAATCGTTTGGTATTTTCATGATTGATAAAGACGAATATAAATCATTTGATGTTTCTCTTACTAACGATCTTTCTAACGCTTCTAGGGTTTCTGAAAGTTTGACAAATTTCGCACTTAGCAATGGTGTTAAAAATCGTGAAGCTCAAGTGGTGGGATTAGCAGCAGAAGAAATCGTTAGTAATATTGATACTTATGGTTATAAAAAAGGTCAAACAGGCTATATTGATGTGAATCTTAAGATAATTAATGATATCCTATTATTACGTATCAGGGATGATGGTTTACCATTTGACCCAACGAAATATGAGTTTGATAACGATGAAGGATATTCCACTAGTGGTATCAAACTTATTATGAATCTTACTGATAAGATGACTTATATGAGGGTATTAAGCCTCAACAACACAATATTTGAAATCAAAATAAAGGAGTGATTTTTTATGGAAATTAAGTTTACTCATGGTAATGAAATGGTGGTCAAACTAATTGGAAGATTAGATACAGTCACCTCCACCCAATTAGCTGATGCACTTGCTAAAGAAAAGGTTGATGAACCAATGGTAATTATTGACGCTAGCGAATTAGAATACATTTCTTCCGCTGGCCTTAGATTGCTTATTTCTTTAAAAAAGGAATTAGCAGATAAGAACAAGACTCTTGAAATTCATTCTTTGAATGATGTTTGTACAGAAGTTTTTAAAGTTACTGGTTTCATTAATGTTTTAACTGTTAAATAAAATATGAAAAAACGAAAGTTCAAGTTTCCAATACTTTTAAAAGTTATTTTAGCAGGGATACTTGTTTCTTTTGTTGCGTCTGGAACTGCGGTTTTCGTAGGTTACAACAACCAAGTTAATTCGGCGAAAAAAGCACAGTTAACTAGTGTAGATAATACCTTATCTAATTTGGCGTATTATTATGAATATGAAGAAGAAAGCGCCACTTCGATTAATGACTTGATAACGGTTAAAAATCATATTAAAGAATTGTATGATCAAAGAAAAGCTGAAGGTCGGGATTACTCAATTGACGCCTTTAATAATTTTGCTGAATACGAACAGTTTTATAAGGATGAAGATAGTTGGACATATCCTCGTCCTGGAGAAATGGGATTATCTAGAGATATTCTTAATTATCGAGTTATTTTTCGCGAACTTACCAACTCGTTATTTGACGCAAAATTATCTTCAGGTACAGTTGCTTCATATATAGCCTACCGAGACATTGATGATCGTTTAGTTTTCTTAGCGGATTCTAGAATGAATAACCATCAAGCTGTGGTATATGATTATTACCAAGTTCCTGGTTCTTACTATAAACTCGCAGATTCTGATTTTGTTTCTAGTAGCGGCGATAGATATAGCACCTTATTTATTTATGGACGCACAACCAGATTCTTCACTGTTTTTGAAGACGCTTCTAAAACCACACCGGTGGCGACGTTTTTCATTGAATATGACGAATCTGCAATCGTCGCTGAAACCACCAGAGTCTTACAGTCTGAATTATTAGTCCTTGGATTAACTGCATTAGCAGTTGTCTTGATTTATGCTCTTCTATCTTATTTCTTATTCGTTAGAAACGTTAATAGACTTTCTAAAACTTATCAAAGTGTCAGTGAAAAACTCGCCACTAATAGTTTAGATGGCCCTGTCGAAGTAAAAATAAATTCACATGATGAGATATCGAATTTAGCGGTCTCGTTACAATCGTTACAAAAGGCGATATTTGATTATGCGGATATTATCAAAAAGGAAGCTAACGAAAGAGAAAGGTTGGACACTGAATTAGAGGTTGCAAGCCGTATTCAAGTTGAAACCTTGCCTCAATTTAACTTTGACGACACTAAAGTGTCGCTTAGAGCATATATTAAAGCCGCCAAAGAAATTGGTGGAGACTTCTATGATTACTTCTATTTAGACGAATCTCGTTTCGTAGTTGTTATCGCTGACGTTTCTGGTAAGGGAATTCCTGCCTCATTATTCATGATGAGATCTAAAGCGGTCTTAAAGAGTGCGATTACATCTACTGCAAGTTTAGAAGAAGCAATCTTTAAAGCAAACAACAGCTTAGTAAAGAATAACAAAGAAAACTTATTCGTGACGGCCTTTGTTGGTGTTATTGATTTTACTAATAAGAGTATGACTTTCGTCAATAGTGGTCATGAAAAACCATACATTCTTTCTAAAGGCAAAGTGAATAAGCTTGATGGCAATTCAAACTTTGTTATTGGTGAAATCGCGGACTTTATCTATAAAGAAGAAACCGTTAAATTTGAAGAAGATGATGTCTTATTCATGTTTACCGATGGATTAAATGAATCCATCAATGACCACGAAGAAGAATTTGGTTATGGCCGTATCGTTGAAAACTTAAAGAATAGCAAAGATAACGACTTACGTGGAATTATCGATTCCATGAATAGCGCCTTAACTACTTTTGCGGGTGATAAAGAAGCCTTTGATGATGTGACAATGGTCGCTCTTTCTCCTGCTAAGGATACTTTGACACTTGAATATCATAAAAAAGATTATTCCATCATCACAGAAGTGACTGATGCATTTAATGATCATTTTGATGATTTGCCAATTAAGACTAAATCTGAAGTTGGAATCATCTTAGATGAACTCGTGAATAATCTCGTCTCTTATGAAGAAAGAAAAGACCTTGTTATTAAATTTGAATTCGTTATTAAAGATGAGAAGTTAATCTTTAAGATTATCTCTAATGGTAATGACTTTAATCCGTTCAAAAACCATAAGAACAAATACTTCGCCAAAGCAGATGATGTGACTGGTATCGGTGGATTTGGAATCAAGATTGTTAAAGATTTAGTGGATCTATATGATTATGAATATTATGACGGCTGCTCAATCGTTACTTTGGTAAAAACGGTTAATAAATAAGGATATTAATTGATCATAAAAAGCACATTTATTTGTGCTTTTTTCATTTGATAATATATTATTATATTGTGTGACACATTTGTGGCATCATGTTTGCTAAAATATAGCTGCTTAACGGAGGAAATTTATGAAAAACAAAATTGAAAACGAGATTTTAACTATTTATTTAGAAGGTGAAGTTAACTCCTATAACGCCGAAGATATCGAGAATGAAATTGAATCTATTTTTTCTAAAGGCGGTTTTAAAGGAGTGAGACTTGATTTAAATGACCTCACTTATATTTCTTCTGCTGGACTTAGAATTATTGTTAGAATCAAACAACAATTTGATGACACTAAACTTCTCAACGTTCCTAGTGGAGTATTTGATATTTTAGAGATGGTTGGTTTCCTTAACTTAATGGAAATTCAAAGAAAATAAGTTTGGAGATCATTTTTTATGCGTCATTTATTAAATGAAGGTATTCTCACTATCTATTTAGAAGGAGAACTCAACTCCTATAGTGCTGAACCAATCGAAAAAGAGATTGATGAAATCATTAAAGAAAACAAATTTAAATCTTTGGTTTTAGATTTTGAGAAGATACATTACATCTCTAGCGCTGGTCTTAGAGTAGTGCTCAAATTAAAACAAAAATTTGATGATGTGAAAATCATTAATGCTTCATTAGAAGTATATGATGTTTTCCAAATGACCGGTTTTACCAGCATGATGGATATCAAAAAAGCGCTCCGTAAAGTTGATATCACCGATGCTGAAGTTATTGGAGACGGATTCTTTTCTACCGTTTACCGTTTAGACAAAGACACAATTGTTAAAGTCTTTAATAGAACTAGCGACCCTAATCAGATTGAAAGAGAACTACGTTTAGCAAAAGAAGCTTTTGTGCTAGGTGTTCCTACCGCAATATCTTTTGATATTGTTAGAGTAGGAGAGAAACTTGGTGTTTGCTTTGAAATGCTTGACTGTATGTCGCTTAAAACCGCAGTCCTTACTCATCCTAAAAGAAGTAAAGAATATTTAACAAAATATGCGGAATTGTTAAAGAAAATTAATACTACCGAATGTTTCAACCCAATCATTCCTGAAATTAAGAAACATTACTTAGATAAAATTGAAAAGATTAAACCTTATCTCGAAGAGAAATATTATCTTAAAGCCAAACGCTTAGTTGAAAGTATCGAAGATAGAAAGACATTCGTTCATGGCGATTGTCACTTCAAAAACATCATGGTTCAAAAGGATGAACTTATCTTAATTGATATGGACACTTTATCTGTTGGCCATCCAATCTTTGAATTAGCGGCCATTTATGCCCCTTATTGCGCTTTTAACGAAGATGATCCTGGTAACAGCGAAAGATTCTTTGGCATCACCTCAGAAGAGGCTGATGCGATATATAATGGCTTAATAAATCTATACTTTGGTAAAGATGATCCTGTTATCAAAGATAAGATTAAACTCGTAGCATATATTCATATGGTGTGGTGGAACCGTGTTAACGAACCAGATAATAATGTTAGATTGGAAGGATGTAGAGGACGTTTATATCATCTCCTTGATCTTTATGATGATTTAAACATAGGAATTTAATATGGCAAAAAAGAAGAGTATCAAATATCAACAAGCTTATTACGATAATGAAGCCGATGCGAACAAACACATGAGTTATGTGAATGGCGCGGCTGGTGTTTTAGCAATTGTCATTTGGATTTTATATTTAACAAGAGTTTTTCTCATTCCTGATTATTTCTATGTAGCAGTGTGTGTTCTTTTCCCTTGCATTGCGGTATTGATGTTTATTCCTGTGTTTTTAGTTAGAACTGATTTAATCAAAAAACCAGGATATAAATATTTAATTCTTTTCTCTCTTTTAGCGGTCATTATTGCCCTTAATATTTCTGTACCTAAACACAGTTTATTGTTCTGGCCTTTTGCAATTTTAATCGCTAATCATTACTATAACCCTACAATCGGTAAAGTTATTTATGGTTTAACCTTAATTTCGATGCTGGCTTGTATCTATTTAGGCATGCTCTTTGGTGAATTTGATGAAAACTTATTTGGTGGTGGTGTTATTATTCACACCGCTGAAGGAGATGTCATCGGAACGGTTGAGACAATTGACGAAAGAATTGCTTTATTAAGACAGCTTAGCGCTAGTGGAAATAACCGTGTTTTAAAAGCATTGCTTTATTATTTCTTCCCAAGAGCTATGATTCTTACCTTGTTCTTCATGGTTTCTAATTTATTAAATAGAAGAACTTACAATTTGCTTGATGAAGAAATCAAAGCACACGATGAGCAGCAAAAATCTAAAACAGAATTAGGAGTTGCTAAAGAGATTCAACTCAACACTCTTCCAAATGAGATCGTGAACACCAAAGATGTTGAAATCGTTGGTGAACTGCGCGCTGCTAAAGAAGTTGGTGGTGATCTCTACGATTATTTAGATATTGATAAGCATCATGTTGCAGTTTTAATTGGTGATGTTTCTGGTAAGGGTGTTCCAGCGGCGATGTTTATGATGAAAACCATTACCTCTTTCAGAGACTTCGCTAGAGAAGGCAAGACCCCTTCAATGATTTTAAACGATATCAATAGTTCAATCTTTAAAGGTAACAAAGCTAGTATGTTTGTTACTTGTTTCTTAGCGATTTTAGATAAAAGAAACGGTAAGGTGGTGTTCTGTAATGCAGGACATAATCCACCAATAGTTGGTTCAAATAAGAAATACCAATACTTAAATTGTAAACCTGGATTCTTGCTTGGATGTTTTGAAAAAACATTCTTAGAAGATGAAGAGATTACTTTGGCACCTGGAGAGAGTATTACTTTATATACCGATGGTATAACCGAAGCTAGAAATTCTAATGGTGAATTCTTCGGTGAAGAAAACCTTTTAAGAGCGTTTAATAAATACGATTACAGTTGCATGATAGAAATACATCATACAATTAAAGACGAAATTGCTGCCTTTGTTAAAGACGCTCCTCAAAGTGATGATATCACTTTTGTGAGTATGAGATTCCAAGGACACAAATATTCTTACAAAGAAAAAGAATTCGAAGCTAAAAAGGAAAATGTTCCAGAGATGCTTGAATTCATTAAGAATTTTGGTGACGCTCACGAATTCCCAGAAGACTTTAAAAACAAGTTAGTCATTGTTGGTGATGAATTATTCTCAAATATCATTAACCATGGGTATGGAAATAAAGGTGGAGAAATTTTTGTTCGTATCTTATTTGATGAAGACAAAAAAGAATTTGTCCTCACCGTTATTGATAAGGCTAAAGCTTTCAACCAGCTTGAAGTGAATAATCCGGAAGTTGGTAGCAATCCAAAAACACAAAAAGTTGGCGGTTTAGGAATCATGATTGTTAAAAAGATTATGACTGAATACGCTTACGATAGAATTAATGACAAGAATATTCTTGTCTTAAAGAAAACGTTTTAATTGATTAGAATATTTTTCATTCACTTGTTGAATGGTTGAATTATCTATTTAATATCAAATATATAACCGCATATATGCGGTTAAAAAATAGTTTAAATATCTTATCTTCTTTGATTTGATGTGATTAAAAGAAAGGATTAATACATGTATTACCGTTTAAAAGATAATGTTGCTTTAAGAAAGTGGAAATATGTTGACCGCGCTATATATCGAAAAGGTTTTGAAAACGCCTATGGAATTAGTCCACAAGAATTTGAAATTCTTTTAAAATGCGATGGAAATCATGATATTGAACCTAGTCCATATCTAGCAACTTTGTTGTCACAAAGATATATAGAAGAATGTCAAAAAGGAGACAAGGTTAACCCTTGGTCGCTTTTACACGAATATGACAATTATTATTTCCCGAAGATGAACCTGATGATTACTGGTAAATGTAATCTTAATTGTCTTCATTGCTTTAACGCAAAAGATAACGCCCCTTTGAATACTGAATTAACCTATGAACAAGTTCTTGATATCCTTGATCAAGCAAGAGATATAGGGGTTAACGCCTTTACACTAACTGGAGGAGAACCGTTAGTTCATCGTCGCTTTTTAGATATCGTTAAAGCGATTTATGAAAGAGACATGTTTATCTTTGAACTCAACACAAATGGGCTCCTTATTACCCAAAAGATGCTTGATGCTTTTAAAGAATTAGGATGTCATCCACTCATTAAAATATCCTTTGATGGGGTTGGTTATCATAACTGGATGCGACAAAATCCAAAAGCGGAAGATTTAACCCTCAAAGCCATAAAGCTTTGTATAAAAAATGGTTTCCGTGTAAAAGCTCAGGTTCAGGTCAATCGTAAAAATGTTGACGTGATGCTTGAAACAGCAAAACTCTTAAATGAGATTGGGGTAGATGAAATGCGAATTATTAGGACCACCGAGGCTCCTCGATGGGAAAAGAATTCTCCAGATTCATCTTTAACGATTGAAGAATATTACGAAAGAATGACTGATTTTGCTAAAGAATATATTCATAGTGAAATGAAGATGGTGGTTGATGTCTGGCAATTAATTAGACTATATCCTAGACGTCAGTCCTATGAACTCGTTCCAATTGCATGCTCAAAAGATGAATTTAATATCCGTATCCCAATGTGCAAAGGCAATAGAGGTATGATCGCGGTTTCTAGTAGTGGGGAGGTTGTTCCTTGCTTACAAATGTCTGGCTATTTCATTGAAAAGGGAATTAGTTTAGGCAACTTATTCAAGACCCCTTTAAAAGAGCTTGTTAAGGAAAGCGATTATCTAAATCTTGCGATGGCTCCATTATTTAAACAAATAATAGAGAATGATAAATGTGGTAATTGTAAGTATTACAAAGCCTGCACTGGAGGTTGTCCTGCTTTAGGACTACTCTATTCAAAGAATAGCGATTATTATCATGAAGATATAATGAAATGTATTTTCTTTGAAAATGGTTGGTATGATAAAATTAACAACATATTAAAAGAATGGCATTTAGCCAAACCACTTAATATATGAAAAAAGAGAACTTCAACATTTCGAGTCCAGATGACTTAAATAAGCATTTGCAACGTTCTTCTCCAGTTACATGGATTATTTTAGGTGTTGTTGTTTTAATGGTGATTGGTTTTTTTACTTGGTCAATCATTTATCGAATTAAAGTCAAAGTAAGTGGCTACGCAAAAGTTATTAGTGGAGTAGCTTCTTTAAATGTTGATAGTAATTCATTAAGCAAAATTAAAGCTGGTCAAGTAGTCCATATTTCTTCCGAGGAAGGATTTCTTTCTTTTGACGAAGAGAAGAAACCAATCGTTAGTGGCTTAACTTTAAATAACGGAGATTATACCTATTACATCATCGTTCAAGAGTTAAGACCATTTGATTTTTTAATTAAATAAACGATATGAAAAAAGAGATAAAGAAGCCAAAAACAAAAGGAGTAGCTAATACTCCAATAATCATGCAGCTCGAAGTTCTCGAATGTGGAGCGGCTTCTTTAGCTATGGTCATGGCGTATTACGGGAAATGGGTCGCTCTAGAACAAGTAAGAGTGGATTGTGGTGTTTCTCGTAACGGAAGTAATGCGAAAAATATTTGCCGCGCTGCTAATAAATATGGTTTTAAAACCAAAGGCTTTGCCTATAGTGTTGCTAAACTCAAAGAAAAAGGCAAATTCCCTGCCATTATCCACTGGGGTGGAGGACACTTTGTGGTCTTAAATGGTTTTAGAGGCAATAAAGCAATTATCAACGATCCCGCTAAAGGACTTGTAAAAGTAGATTTAAAAATATTTAACGAATTCTTCACGGGCATTTATTTAGAAATCACTCCTGATGAAGGATTTCAACCAGGAGGAAAGAGAAAATCAATTTTCGCGTTTGCGAAAAAAAGGTTGAAAGGAGCCACTGCTTTAATCGCGTTCTTTTCAATTACGACAATTATTTTCTACTTGTTTACGATTTTTAATCCGGCAATGAACCAGGTATTTGTGGATTATCTTCTTGGTGGAAATAATCCTGATTGGATAATACCGTTCATACTTATTTTTGGTGGAGTTGGTTTACTTCAAGTTATCGTTACAATTGTTCAATCCTTATATCAATATAAGATTAGGGGCAAATTAGATTTGATTGGTTCTACAACTTACATGTGGAAGATTTTACGTCTACCAATCGAATTTTTCTCTCAAAGAATGGTGGGCGATTTACAGTCCCGTCAAAACGAGAATGCTTCAATCGCAGAAACGTTGGTGAATGTTTTTGCCCCTTTACTATTTAACGCAATCATGATTGTTGTTTATTTAGTGATCATGATTAGTAAGAGTGCAATTCTTGCTCTTGTTGGCGTTATTACTGTGTTAATTAACATTTTTGTTTCGCAATACATCTCTAAAGTTAGAGTCAATATTTCTAGAGTTCAAGCTCGTGATAACGCTAGATTAACAGCTATGACCTCTAAAGGTATTGAAATGATTGAAACCATTAAGTCTAATGGTGCTGAAAATTCTTACTTTACTTCCTGGAAGGAAGCTTCTGATAATGTTTACACTCAAAAAATAAAGATGGCTAAGATTAATCAATTCCTTGGATTGATTCCTTCTTTTGTTTCTACCTTAGCGAACTATTCGGTTTTGATTTTAGGCGTCTACTATACGATTAAAGGAGCATTTACAGTTGGTTCTATTTTAGCGTTCCAAGGATTATTGGGTGCCTTTATGTCTCCTGCTATGACTATCATTACCAGTGGACAAACACTTCAAGAAATGCGCACTCAAATGGAAAGAGTGGATGATGTTTTAGAATATCCACTAGATCCAAACGTTACTAGAGAAATTGAAATGGAACACGTTTCCAAGATCAAAGGCAATTTAATTCTTAAAAATATAACCTTTGGCTATTCTAAGTTAGATCAACCAATATTAACTAACTTCAACCTTGAAATTAAGCAAGGACAAAAAGTGGCGATTGTTGGTTCCACTGGTAGTGGAAAATCAACAATTTCGAAACTTATATCTGGGTTATATTCTCCATGGTCTGGCGAGATTATCTTTAATGGTAAACACATTGAAGAAATTGATCACGAAATCTTCACTTCTTCTATTGCGGTTGTTGATCAAGACATCACCTTATTTGAAGACACAATCATGAATAACTTAAAGATGTGGGATGAATCTATTGCCGATTATGAAGTCATTATGGCGTGTAATGACGCGCAAATCCATAAGTCAATCGCTTCTAGACAAGGTGGATATAACGCTCCTGTTCTTGAAGGTGGTAAAAACTTTTCTGGTGGAGAAAAACAAAGATTGGAAATCGCACGTTCTTTAGCGATGGATCCATCTATCATCATTCTTGATGAAGCCACTAGTGCGTTAGATGCAAAAACTGAATATGATGTTGTTAAATCAATCAAGGCAAGAGGGATAACCACAATTGTTATTGCTCATCGATTATCTACGATAAGAGATGCAGATTTAATAGTGGTGTTAGATCATGGTCATATTGTTGAACAAGGTACCCATAAGAGCTTAATGGCCTTAAAAGGTGCGTATTACGACTTAGTAACAAATGAATAGAAAGGAGAGAGAATGGGCTGGTTTGAAGAGCAAGTAAAAGAAAGAAAGAAACTCGATGCAAAAACATTCGAAGATTCTTTTAAGTCGCTTGCAGGAATTCATGTTAAAAATCAAAAGAAGCTCTCTGATCAAGAAATTAGAGAGAACTTTGCTATTTCTCAAATCCTTAATTATTTCCATCGCTCAATGATTGATGTTCCTACAGGTATTACGAGTTTCAAAGATAAGCTCAATTACGTTTTAGGTCATTTTGGCATTGAATATCATAAAGTTGAATTAACTAATGAATATGTTAATGAATATAGTTCTCCATTACTTATTTATACTTTGATTGGAGAAACCCCAATCATTCTTTTCCCAACAAAAAAGAATCAATATTATTACATCCATTACGGAACTGGTAAAAAGGTTTATATCGATGCTTCTATGGTTCATGGACTTGAGATTGAAGCGATGAGCTTCTACCGCCCACTTCCAAGTAAAAAAGTATCGATTAAAGAATATATTAGATATATTCATCAATCCATAAGACCACTTGATATCATTCTTTTAATTCTTTTTGCCGCAGCGGCATCAGGTGTTGGCTTACTCGTACCTTATTTCACTCAAAAATTGACTGGTGAAGTAGTGTTAAATAAAGAGATGAATCAGTTTATCTTTATCTCAATTTATGTTTGCGCGACAGCGATAGGACTATTATTGGTTCAGGCTATACAAGGCTTTATCAATAGTCGTATTATGCTCAAGATTCAAAAATCTGTTCAAGAAGCAACGATGATGAAAATCTTATCTTTACCAGCGTCTTTCTTTAAGAAATATAACACTGGTGAATTGTCCTCTAGATTTGCTTGTGTTGGAAACCTCGCAAATATGATTGTGAGCGGAATCTTTGTTACTTTAGTCTCCGTCATCATGTCTTTATCATATTTATTCCAATTAATTGGAATTGCTCCTGTTTTGATTCTTCCTGTCATTTTGATCTTGTTAGCTTCTACAGGATTTGGTGTTTTCGTTGCCTTCCTTCAAAGGAAATATACGAGAAAGTCTCTTCAACTCTCTTCTAAAGAAGCTGGTGTTACTTATGAAATGATTAACGGCATTCAAAAAGTTAGATTATCTGGTTCGGAAAAAAGAGTGTTCGCAAAATGGGCAAAAGCTTATTCCAATTCTGCCCAGGTGAGATATAACCCACCTTTAATCTTAAGAATAACGCAAGGGATTACCTTACTTATCACTTTATTAGGTAATGTTTTGATTTATTATGTTGCCGCAAAGAACAATGTTTCGGCCGGTAGTTATATGGCTTTTGTCACTAGCTATGGCATTTTATCTGGTGCTTTCTCCTCTTTGATTAGGATGGTAGGAGTTATAACCACAATTCAGCCTACCTATGAAATGGCTAGACCAATATTAGAAGCCCGACCTGAATCTTCTCAAGATAAGATTGTTTTAGATACGATAAAAGGTAACATTAAACTTGAAAATATCTCCTTTAAATATATTGATAATGGTCCGATGATTCTTGATAATTTGTCTTTAGACGTCAAGAGCGGTGAATATCTTGCAATTGTTGGCCAAACTGGATGTGGCAAATCTACTTTAGTGAGAATCCTTTTAGGTTTTGAAGAACCACTTAATGGTCGTGTTTTAGTGGATGATATTGATATTAAAGAAATTGATCCTTCTTCCTTAAGAAGAAAAATAGGTACTGTTATGCAAAATGGAACTTTGTTCCATGCTGATATCTTCTCTAACATCATCATTTCTTGTCCGACTATGAAAGAAGAAGATGCTTGGGCGGCGGCCGAGATTGCTAATATTGCTGATGATATTAGAGAAATGCCAATGCGTATGAAGACTGTTATTTCTGAAGGACAAGGTGGTATTTCTGGTGGACAAAAACAAAGAATCATGATTGCTAGGTCAATTGTGCATCACCCAAAGATTTTAATCTTTGATGAGGCCACTAGTGCGTTAGATAACAAAACACAAAATAGCATTACTGAATCCATAAATAAGCTTAATTGTACAAGGATTGTAATCGCGCACCGATTATCAACTATTAAAAACGCAGATCGAATCATTATGCTTGAACGTGGCAAGATTATTGAAGAAGGAAACTATGAATCCTTAATTAAGAAAAAAGGTAAGTTTGCTGAACTTGTTGATAGGCAAAGATTAGATAAAGACGAAACGGAATAAAGCACGTATTGGATACGTGTTTTTCTTTATATTTAAATTTATAACAACACTTATAATTGAATTTGCTGCCGTATTGATATTTAAAAGAAGACACGCATTTTAAAGTGCGTGTCTTTACAATCGATATTAATTTCCCTCTCCTAGCTCTTTAACATGGATATTCGACAAATAGTTTTCAAGATAAATATCGTATTGAATATCTAAAGGAAGAGTAGTGGCGTTATATCTTTCTGATAATAATTTAATGATATCAACAGGAATATAAATATTGTCTCCTTCGGAATAATACATCGATTCTTCTTTCGCTAATTTAGAAATCGCGAATGTAATCTTTTCGAATTCGTAATCAGGTGACTCTTTGTAATATCTTTCAATGCCTTTCATAACCCGTTTATTGGTTAAGTTATGGAGGAATCTAAGAAGCACAGATAGTCCAAATGCAACCGCCATAATGACGATAAAGGCAACTGGCCATTGAACAATGTCCCGAATGTGATAGTGATCTCTCCAAACTTTCGCTTCAAAAACTAATATGAAATATAAGACCGCATATATGAAAGTTGGAATAATTGTAAAGAAAGTGCGACTAAATTTTATTCTTGTGTCAGAAATAGCAACTGTAAATAAAATAGTAATGAATATTGGGTTTAAAGTGTGCATGAATAAATTTGATCTTTCAAACATCGCGTAAACAAATCCCGAGGTTGGAGAAATCATTGTTAGGGCAATTATGAATGTTAAAAATACTCCACATGTGCCGATATACATCGCTTCAACAACCCATGATGGAAGTTTAAATCTGTTTTTTCTAAGACCTTCAATTTGAAATGGAATACAAATAGAAGCAGCAAGGGTGGCAAGAATGTTAGATAAGCTTGTATACATTCTTAAAGTGCCAATTCCTGCTTCTGGAGTTTCATCTTTATAGAAATTAATAATATTTAAGGTTAAAGAGACGACTGTTAAAACAATAACGATTGAACAAATAATAAGACCAAAAATGCATCGCATCTTATTAATCGTTCTAGCGTTAGTTATTTTTGCAGTTTTTTCTTTTTGCATTTTTTCATTCTACCATAACTATCAAAATAAAACACTTTGTGTTCGTATATATCTATTCAATCAATGATGTCTCCAATTGCCAAAGAACGTATAGACATTCAAGACCAATTGTCTATAAACATATTTCTGATCAAGGTAATGAAGAAAGCAAAATTCTGTTAAAGACAAAAAAGTAGAGGAAGCATTTGTTGAAGAACAAAAAGATTTATCCTATGATATTGATTAAAAAGTAATAAAGAAAGGAGAAAATAGATATGAAGTTAAGAAATATATTTATTTCTGCAGGTTTGTTATTTGCTTCTGGCGCTTGTGCTTTTGCTGGTGCATTAGCATCTAAAAAAGAATTGGTTAAAACATCAGCTGAAAGTGTTAGCACAATAACAATTGATGATTTCTCTTTTTTACCAAATCCAGATAAGTTTCCTATGATGAATCCCGCAACTGTTAATTTGGAAGGATATACTTTCAAATATCGTAATGCCGTTTCCACTTCTAGCAGCGCCTACTATGGGTATAGTCATTACGAGGCACTTACTTTTTATTATCAAGGTGATGGGTATTTCAATAACCAAACTGCCATGCCTGGAGATATCAAAAGTATCACACTTTATACCCATTCAGCTCAAACACACACAATCACGTACAATGTAGCATTTGGTACAAGTGCGTTTGGAGGCAAGGGCAATGAGAAAGACAGAGATTCCTATGATATGTCTGGAAGCCAAAGTAAAACGTTCACGAATTACGTTACTGGCGCTACATTTTTCGCCATTAGCTGTAATGCATATGAAGTCACTAATGTCCATGAAGTAGCATGCCTCGACAAGATAGTTATTTCTTACACTGTTGATGAGGCGAAAACTGATGCGACTACATTTGCTCAAACATTTATAGATACAACAGATGGTATTTGCAAAGATACATCTGAAGATATTGTTGACACTGATGTTGATGCTTTAGCAGCGGTTTGGAATATTAAAGCAACTCCTGATGGAAATTCATTAGTGGAAAAGTGGAATGCGTTATCAAACGGAGCTAAGGCTGTATTTACAGCTGGTACCGCTAATGCCACAATTGCTGATGCTCACGCTAGATATGTTCACATCATGAGCAGATATGGTGGAACATTAACTGAATTTACTGGCGGCCCAACATATTCTTCGAGGAATATATTCAATAACGAGAACAATATTGATGTTATTATCGTTGTTGTTGCAATCGCTTCTGTTTTGAGTTTAGCAGTTGCATGTACTTATTTCTCACTCAAGAAAAGACGTAACTAAAAATTTCATTAGTTAGAATAAAGGCTCCCATATTATTTAATGGGAGTTTTTTATTCGAATGAATAAAAAAGAAAACACGTAATAAATTTACGTGTCTATTCAATCAATCGTGGCGGAGGAAGAGGGATTTGAACCCTCGCACCGAGTTACCAGTCTACGAGCTTTCCAAGCCCGCCCCTTCAGCCTCTTGGGTATTCCTCCAGATTCATGACTGCGTTATGTATTTTATAATAATAAAAACCTAAAGTGCAATCTTTATTTCTAACAATAAAGAAAATATAATTATTTTATGCAAAAGTTCATTGTCACTAATAGCGAAAGTGGACAGTATTTAGAAAAATACATACGTAAAGTTTTAAGTGACGCGCCTCTTTCATTTATTTATAAATTGTTTAGAAAGAAAGATATCAAAGTAAATGGCCATTGGCAAAAAGAGAAATATCTTTTAAATGAGAAAGACGAAGTCTCTATTTTTATTACTGATTCGCAACTAGATGAATTTAAAAAGAAAACCAAAACCCAAGTTAGCGAGAATATCGCTAATTGGATAGTGTATGAAGATAAAAATATCCTTATCATTAATAAACCTAGAGGTGTAATTGTTCAAAAAGATAATAGTGGTTCAATTGCTTTAGATGAGATGGTTGTTTCGTATTTAACAAATAAGAAAGAATACGATCCATCTAAGGATTTAGGATACACACCTGCTCCATGTCACAGACTTGATAGAAACACCGCAGGATTAATTGTCTTTGGAAAGAACATTGCTACACTTAGATATTTATCAAAAATCATCCAAGATAAAGAGAAAGTGGTGAAGAAATATCTGACTCTTGTAGTAGGAGAAGTTAATAAGAATGGTGAGGTTAATTTACCATTACTTAAAAATGCGAAAACAGGTAGGGTTAGCGTTAACTCTGAAGGGAAAGAAGCCATTACTCAATTTAAAGTAGTTAAAAAATATAATGGATTTACACTTCTTGAAGTTAAATTATTAACCGGAAGAACACATCAAATTAGAGTCCACTTAGCAAGCATTGGCTATCCGGTTGTTGGTGATAGTAAATATGGAAACTATGATATAAATAAGATAATAGAAAAAGAATATGGTTTTAAAAACCAATTCTTAATCTCAGATTATTTAGAATTTAAAGGTTTAGAAGAACCGCTCAAATACTTATCAGGTAAATCTTATTCAATAGATTTACCAAGTGAGCTTAATGAGTTATTATTAAAGATAGAGGAGAAATAATAATTATGGGAACAATGGAAAACTATAACCGTTGGTTAAAATCATCAAAAGTCAGTGAACAAGACAAACAAATTTTGAAGAACATGACCAAAGAAGAAATTGATGACGCTTTCTTTAAGGATGTTGAATTTGGCACTGCTGGTATGAGAGGAATCTTAGGCCCAGGAACAAATAGACTTAATGAATTCACAGTGAAAAAAGCCACGATTGGATTTGCTAAATATCTTCTCGAAAAATATGATGACGCGAAAACTAGTGGAGTAGTTATCTCTCATGATAATCGTCACATGAGTAGAGAATTCACCCTTTTAACCGCTAAGGTCCTTTCTGAATTTGGTATTAAAGCTTATATCTTCGATTCCTTGCGTCCAACTCCAGAACTTTCTTTTGCTGTTAGATATATGAAAGCCATTGGTGGAGTTATGATTACTGCTAGCCATAACCCAAAAGA
Source organism: uncultured Erysipelotrichaceae bacterium (assembly GCA_900314865.1). Taxonomy (GTDB): domain Bacteria; phylum Bacillota_I; class Bacilli_A; order RFN20; family CAG-826; genus UBA2450. The sequence goes on from OMWW01000003.1 coordinate 110,802, forward strand.
ACATAATGGTTATAAAGTCTATGACGAAACTGGTTGCCAATTAGTCCCAGATAAAATTTCTCGTCTTGTTGATATCATTAACTCTTTACCTAATGAATTAGATGCTTCTTATACTCCTGTTAAGAAGCCAAATGAAATCATTACTTTGGGAAAAGAAGTTGATGATGAATATGTAAAATTATGTGAATCAATCACATTAAGAAATGATCTTGATAAAAGAGGATTTAGAATTGTTTTCACTCCAAATCATGGAACAAGTTATGTTAACGCGATGAGAGTGTATAAAGACCTTGGATACGAAGTATATCCGGTTGTTAAACAATGTTCTCCTGACCCAGATTTCTCTGGCACTTTATCTCCTAACCCAGAAGATCAAAGAAGCTACATCGAACCAATTAAACTCGCAAAAGAATTAAAAGCTCAATTAGTGGTTATGACTGATCCTGATGGTGATAGATGCGGGTTAGCGTTTTTAGACAAAAACGGTGAATATCAAACTTTAACCGGTAATCAAAGCGCCGCTATGCTTCTTGATTACATCTTAATGACTCGAAAAGAACAAGGGACACTTCATTCTAACGGAGTTATGTATAACACAGTTGTTACTTCTTCATTAGGTGAAAAAGTTGCGGCTTCTTATGGAGTTAAAACCGAACAGTTCCTTACTGGATTTAAATTTATTGGTAACCGTATTGATTACTATGAAAAAAGAGGAGATGGACCATTCTTTGAATTTGGTTATGAAGAAAGCTATGGCTGCTTAATTGCTCCATTTGCTAGAGACAAAGATGGAATTCAAGCAATTCTCATGTATTCTGAAATGGCGTTATATCATTATCGTCACGGAAAGACTCTTGATATGGTTTGGGAAGAACTTGGACAAAGATTCGGCTATCATGAAGACAAAGTCTTCTCTATTGCTTTCGAAGGTAGCAAAGGCGCTTCCATGATGAAAGATTTAATGAACGGTTTAAGAAATAATCCATTTATCTCAATCGAAGGTAATAAAGTTGTTAAAGTTAGTGATTATCTCAAACAAGAAACTCTTGAAGGTGGAAAGAGAACAAAAATCGATCTTCCTAAGAGTGACGTTATTAAACTATATTTTGAAGATGGCACCACAATAGCGGTCCGTCCAAGTGGCACTGAAGCTAAAGTTAAATTCTATATTGGCGTTGTCGGATCTTCTTTAGAAGATGCGAAAGCAAAACCAGATAAATTATACGCAGATTTCAAGAAAGTATTAGGCATCTAATCAAAAAAACGGGAAGTCCCGTTTTTTTACTCTATATCTAGTAAACCAATTGCTTTCTTAACTCTTTTAAGAGTTACGTTAGCGACTTTTTTGGCGGCTTCCGCTCCATCTTTAAGAGCCTTTTCATAGGCTTTGCTTTCTAAGATAGCTTTATATTTTTCTTGGAAGGCACCGAGTTCTTCACAAACTACATCAGCAACTGCTTTTTTGAAATCTCCGTATCTAGAACCTTCAAATTGCTTTTCTGCTTCTTCGATGCTGATTTCTTTTAACGCCGCATAAATTGTTAATAAGTTAGAGATACCAGGTTTATTTTCAACATCATATTTGACTTCACTTCCAGAATCGGTAACCGCGGACATTATTTTCTTACGGATAACTGTTAGATCGTCTTTTAAGAAGATGTCTCCTTTAGGATCGCTCTTACTCATTTTCTTGCTTGGATCACTTAAGGACATGATTCTAGCACCAACTTTTCTCATCTCGTATTTTGGAAGAGTAAGAACTTCACCGTATCTGTTATTAAATCTATTTACTAAGTCTCTAGTTAATTCAACGTGTTGAATTTGATCTTCGCCCACAGGGACGATGTTTGCGTCATATAATACGATATCGCACGCCATTAAGACAGGATAAGCAAACAAGCCTAAACCAATTGCGCTTTCTTTCATTTTGCTGCTCTTATCCTTGAATTGGGTCATTCTACTTAATTCACCCATATAGAGATAATTTTGCATAATCGCGTTAAGCTCTGCGTGAGCGGAGACACTACTTTGTAGGAATAGGTGTGCTTTAGAGATATCAATACCTGCTGCTAAATAGAAGCAAGCGAGGTCGATAGAATTTTGTCTTAATACTTCTGGTTCAATTGGTAAAGTTAAAGCATGGAGATCTGCGATGAAGTAGAAACATTCTCCTTTTTCGGTTTCATTTTTTAAATGTTTAAGGACACCAATGTAGTTTCCTAAGGTCAATTGACCTGTTGGTTTAATACCAGTTAAAATTCTATTCGCCATAACTTTCTCCAATAACAATCATTATTATAACGACATCCTATAATTTTTTCATTCACAAAATTATTTGTTAATGAACTATAAAATAGTTATTATATTAATCGTAGAATATGATTAAGATTTATACCGCTCCAAGTTGTAGTTCATGTAATAAAGCTAAAAAATTCTTTAAAGACGAAGAAATTCCTTATACCGAAAAGAATATCTTTGTTAATGATCTAAACGAAAAAGAGCTTAGAGATATCCTTTCAAAAACCGAAAATGGAACCGAAGATATCATCTCTACTAGAAGCAAAATTATTAAAGAAAGTCACGCTGATATTGATAACATGACTATTAGCGAACTCATCACTTTTATTAAAAAAAATCCTAGCGTTTTAAAACGTCCTATAATGGTGGATGACACAAAGGTTCAAGTAGGTTATAACTCTGAAGAAATTAGAGTCTTTATTCCTCGCGAAAAAAGAGTTGCTCAATGGGCGTGTAAAAAGGCTGATTGTCCTAGTTATAAAGATTGTAAATAATAGAATAATTTATATTTTAAAAATTGCTCGTCTACTTTTTGAGATGTAGCCTTTTTTGTATGACACCCCAAAACGAGAAAAGCTCTTGTTTAGATGCATTTTAGCGGCGGTCTTGCTATAAGATTCGACCTCAACGTTATAATCTGTTTTGTCATCATATTCATTTTTGTCGATGACTAATGTGTATTTTTTATAATAAACTTCTAGTCTAATTGTGGATAAAGTAGTGATTCTTTTTAATTTTGAAAGATCAACTTTGTTTTCTAATAATTTATCTTTGATATTGCCTTCTAATATTTGAGCGGTTTCATTAATTTTATCATATTCATTTTTACTTAATTGAAGGTTATATTCAGTGTCGCCAGATTCGCCTTTTATTTTAAGTGTTAATTCATATTCTTTATCATCAATGGAACGAGTTCTAATGACAATTTGATGATTGGTGAGAAATAAGTCTTCATAATCAAAATAGGTATTAACGTTTCTAATGTATTTCTTCTCTTTTTTGACTTTAGAGAAAAAATCCATAATTTCAAAATACTGTTCCTCGGTAATCATTGCTCGAGCTTCATATTCAATGTTGATATTCTCGTTTTTAACCATATAATAATTATGCTACAATTATTACGCTATGAAAATTGGATTATTTATCAAATACGAAGTAGTTCCTAATAACTTTGAGGAAACCATGATTAAGAAGATTTCTTCTTATGGTTATTCTTTTGATAATGAAAATCCAGATTATGTGTTTGTTTTTGGAGGAGACGGAACTTTTTTAAAATCTCTTCAAAGGTATTTGCCAATCCTCAATAGTGTAAAGTTTGTGTGTTTTAATAAAGGTAAACTTGCCTATTTCTCTGATTTTAAAGAAGAAGAAGTGGATGAGGTGCTTTCTTCGTTAGAGAGTGATAAATTCATCATTAGTTCTCATTCACTATTAAACGCAAAGATGAATAACGAAGAAGTTTTTGCTCTTAATGAAATTAGAATTGAAAACCCATTTCGCACTTTGATTAGTGAAGTTTATATTGATGGAACATATTTAGAGAAATTTAGAGGTAACGGTTTAGTGGTTTGTACTGCTTTTGGCAGTAGTGCCTACAACAAATCTCTTTCTGGGGCTTGTGTTTCTACTGATTTAGAAATTCTTCAATTAAATGAAATTGCCCCGATTAATAACTGCTTATATTCTTCGCTTCATAGCCCACTAATCTTACCAAAAGGTAGTGTTATCACCTTTAAAGGTGATTTTAAAGAAGTAGTTATTGGCTATGATAACAAAGTATTAAAAGATTGCGATTCTAACGAAATTAGTTTCTCTTTGTCTAATAAGAAAGTAAATCTTGTCTTTAAAAAAGATCATAACTACATCGATAGACTTAGTAAGGCTTTTGTTGAAAGGAGATAACAATGATCATTTTTTCAACATTTAAAGATAGCCTTAACGAAACTCTTAAAAATGGTAGTTTTTATATCGCTTTAGGAATTGCTGTTATTATTGCGATTACTATCGCGGTGATTTTAATTAGAGGAAGAAAAAAGAAATAGTTATTTTACTATTTCTTCTATCTTTTCTTTGATTTCTTTTACTGGGAACCCGACAACGTTATCGTAACTGCCGATAATGTTTTTTATTATTGGAAAGTTATCATTATCTTGAATGCCATACGCTCCAGCTTTATCTAATGGAGATCCACTTTTAACATAATCTTTTATCAATTCATCATTCAACTTGTTGAAGATTACTTTTGTTTCAACAGCATCAACAATCAGTTTGCCTTGATAGTGAATGGCAAATCCGGTATAGACATAGTGGGTTTGATTAGACAATTCTTTTAAAATTTTCATCGCATCTATTTCATCTTTTGGCTTTCCAATGATTTTGTTATTTAAGACAACGATGGTGTCTGCAGAGATAATTAAATCTTTAGGGTAGGATTTATAAACGGCTTCGCCTTTTCTTTTAGCAATTTCTTTTACAGCCTCAACAGGAGAAAGATTATATGAAGATGATTCATCGATATCTTCAATAGCAATTAAAAAATCTGATGAAATATATTTCATCAAATCTTTTCTTCTTGGGCTTTTACTCGCTAAGATGTATCTCATTAGTTTTTGCTCATGATGACAGGAATGACCATTGGATGTCTCTTGGTCTTTCCATAAATATAAGTGCTAACAACTTCCTTGATGACGTTCTTTAAGTCTGCAAAGTTGGTTTTAGAATTAAGTTTTTTCGTAACAGCATCCTTAATTAAAATAGTGCATTCACTGATGGTTTTCTCATCGTTTCTTGTAATAACACCTCTATTATAAATGGTTGGTTCAATCATTAAGGAATTATTACGTGAATCTATCGCCAAAGCGATAATAAGAACTCCATCTTCAGTTAAAATCTTTCTATCTTCCATAACGGCGGTCGCTAAACCGTTAATGTCTTTACCATCAATATAACTAACTCCGTGTTCAACTGGATAACCTACGGTAACCTTGTGTTTAGCGAGAGTCAAAACATCTCCATTATCTAAAACAAAACAGTTCGCGGCTGGAACACCCAAAGATTCCGCTAATTCGGCGTGAAGTCTTAACATACGATATTCGCCATGCATTGGCATAAAGTATTTAGGTTTAAATAGTTTTAAGATCAGTCTTAATTCTTGCTTTGAAGGATGTCCTGAAGAGTGGATGTCCGCTAAGATGGAATTGGTAATACATTCAGCACCTGCTCTAGTTAACATGTTAACGATATGAGCAATCATGATGCCGTTGCCTGGAATTGCAGAGCTAGAGAAAACAACAGTGTCACCAGGGATGATGTGTACATCTTTATGATCTCCGCTAGCGATACGACTTAAAGCAGCGTTTGGTTCTCCTTGAGAACCAGTACATAAAACAAGTACTTCGCTTCCTTTGAGGGTTTTAATATCTTCAGTAGAAATTATGGAACTATCTGGAATTTTGATATATCCAAAACCTCTAGATATTTCGACTGCTTTTTCCATACTCTTACCAACGATTGCAATCTTACGATTATGTTTAACTGCAGATTCACAGATTTGTTGAATACGAGAAATATTACTAGAGAAGGTTGAAACAATGATTCTACCTCTAGCTTCATTGAAGATTTCGTTAATCGAATCATTAACGTTCTTTTCACTTGGTGTATAGCCTTCATTTTCAGCATTAGTGGAGTCGGATAAAAGCAAATCGACTCCCTCTTCGCCTAAGGACGCAATTTTTTGTAATTCAATGTCTGGTCCAATTGGAGTTAAGTCAACTTTAAAGTCGCCGGTAGAGACAATTTTTCCTTCGCTAGTGTCGATAACTACTCCATAGGAGTCAGGGATAGAGTGAGTTACTCTAAAGAAGGAGATATTGAAGTCTCCAATCGTGTATTTAGAATCGTTATTATATTCAACGATTTTGACTCTTTCAGACATACGATATTCTTCGAGTCTGTTCTTGATTAATGCACATGCTAGTCTAGGAGCGTATATCACAGGGATATTGACGTGTTGGATTAGGAAAGGAATGCCACCGATATGATCTTCATGACCATGGGTGATAATTAATGCTCTAATTTTGTTTTTATTATTTTTTAAATGTGTGAAATCAGGAACGATATAATCGATTCCTGGTAATTCGACGCCTGGAAACTTAACACCACAATCGATGATGACGATCTGGCTTTCATTTTCAAAGCAATACATGTTTTTACCGACTTCTCCAAGTCCGCCTAACGCGTAAATAGAAACCGGTTTCGAAATATTCTTTTCCATTTCTAACCCCCAAATAGCATTATGACTATGTACTTTTTGGCAAAAACATATTATCACAAGTTAACTTGAATTGTATACATACAAAAGATATTTTCTAGTTTGTAGCAATATAAAGTTCAATTTTTTAATAAATTGGCTAAAATATTAGATAGATATGCCACTAGGTACAGCGTTCAACAGTCTTAGATTGTTGCTAAAGAATTTAAACACTAATGCTTCAACGGTTCCTGCCGTAAAAAAGATAGATAACGATAAGCCTTGTATTTTTCCTCGTGATGAAATGATTGATTATCTTCCAAGAAGTAATCCAAAAAAAGAAGGAATACCAAACGAATATATTGAGTCTTTTATTAATGAGATTGATAGTGATCTTTCTTTAAGAAATAACCGTATTCTTATTTTAAAAAATGACAAAGTCATTTATGAAAAATACGATACTCCTTATGCTAAAGATAGTTGGAATTGCGCTTTCTCTTTTTCTAAGTCGGTTGTCGCTTTAGCATTAGGGTTGTTATTTGATGAAGGCAAAGTCAAGCTAGACGAACCAGTTTGTAAAATTCTTGGAAACGAAAAGAAGATTTTGGTTGCTAGAAATAAGAAAATTACCTTACGTCATTTGCTCACTCATAGCAGCGGTATTTCCTTTAATGAAATGGAAAGTGCATCATCTTATAAGTGGGTTAAAGATTTCTTCAACAGCAAAGGCAAATTTAAACTTGGTGAAAAATTTGAATATAACTCAATGAACACCTACATAATCAGTGTCTGCGTAGAGAAACTTGCTGGAATGAAGTTTGAAAAGTTTATTAGAACTAGACTATTCGATCCAATGGGAATGGCAAAAACATATTTTGACGTTTCACCTGAAGGTTATTTTAAAGGTGGATGGGGTTTATACATTCTTCCTGAAGATATGGCTAAGCTTGGCATCTTAATAATGAATAACGGAAAGTTTAATGGAACCCAGTATATTTCTAGCGATTGGATTAACCAAATGACTCACACCCAATTTAAATCATCTAAGTTTAACCATGTCTTTGATTATGGCTTCCAAACTTGGGTTGATGATAAAAACAGTTTCTGCACAATGAACGGAATGTATGATCAAAACGTTTTAGTGTATCGAAATAGTGGAGTTATTGTAGTTACTTGCTGTTCTAATAATGACGCATTCCATGGCAGTAATATCTTTAATATCGCTCATAAATATTTTGCGTCTAAAGAATTAGGACAATTCCCATTATGCAAAAACAAAGGAAATCACGATGTTAAGAATTATGACAACCTCTTATATTATTATGACTATCTAAACGGCAAAGAGTTTAAAGCTTTGACCAAGATTTCTCATACTTGTGGTGTTCTTCCTCTTCTTCTACAAAATGAACTTGGAACTTATGTTCAAGGTATTAAAAGTGTGGTGTTTACCAAAGAAGATGAAAATTATGCTTTCATTGTTAATGAAGGAAACGACACTCATCATTTGAAATTTAATTTTAAAGAAGGGGTTAGGCAAACTCATTCTTTCTATGGCAATGTTTTTGATACAGTGTGTGATGGTAGATTTATTTTAAGTGGTAAAGGAGAAGTTTATTTACTCATTAGGGTATTCTTCCTTGAATATCCTTCTAATCGATTCTTCACTATTAAATTTGGTAAAACACATAACGCGATTTCTATTGAATGTAGTGAAAATCCTGGCCTTGAATTTGTTCGCTCTTTAATCGAAATACAGGATAAAAATACTAAGAAACTTATTAGAAACGCCCTTAATGCCTTTAATCATGATCTTATTGCGGGTAAGATTAGAAATATCTTTGCTCCGACTTTTATCGCTACTAGTAGCGATTCATATAACATGACTATTTATAATAGAATTAAAAATAAAAAGCCATCTAAGAAATAGATGGCTAATTAGATGATTTCTTCATTCATGAGTCTCTTATCGGGCTCATTTTTATTTATATGATCGTAGAAGAACATTCCGTTTAAGTGATCATATTCATGTTGAAGGACGATTGCAGGGAATCCTTTGGCGGATATTTCAATGTCTTTATTTTGTAGGGCATCAAAGGCTTTCATTTTAATCTTATAGTAGCGGTGTACTAAGCCATGGTGTTCATTATCAACACTTAAGCATCCTTCTCCATTTTCTAAAGCACATTTTCTAAGTGAGGTTTCAGTAATAATCGGATTCACAAGTTGATATTGAACTTGATTTCCAGCTTCATCTTGGAAATAGACAACAAACATTCTTTTTAATAATCCGATTTGAATTGCCGCTAATCCAACACCTTCTCTGATGTTGTGTTTTTTTGCGTATTCTTCATCTTGTGATTTTTTAAGATAATCAAGCATCGCGTCTAGAGTTTCTTTGTCTTCTTCAGATAAAGGCATCTCGACTGGAAGCGATCTTTTACGCATGATAGGGTTACTGTCTTTTACTATTTTAAGTTTCATGATAATAGTTTAATTGATATCATTTTGCTTTGCAAACTTATATAATAATTATTGATGGATGGTCACATTTATACATTAGCGAAGCAAATTAATGATGAACTCAATAAAAATGAGGACGTCATCCTTTTAAATGAACTCGATAAGAAACTTAACAATAGTTATGAAGTGTATAAATTGAGCAATCAAAAAGATGAAGCTTTAGAAAAGTATTTATCTAATAAAGAGTTATACGGAGAAGATAATGAGATAACTATCAAATCTCTAGAAGAACTCAAAGAGGCGAAAGAAAGCCTCCAAAATCATCCTTTAGTGAAAGAATATATGGAAGTCTATTCCAGAGTTAGAGATCTCTATATTAAGATTGATAATATTCTTTTAGGTGACTTTAAAAAGGAAAATAAGATATGCCAATGAGAGTGATCGCCGGTATATATCGTCACCGTAAACTTGAATATCCAGAAAACAATCCTTCTATCCGACCAACCAAAGACAGGATTAGAGAAGCCTTCTTTTCTTCTTTAGGCGATATAGAGGGAAAGACATTTTTAGATTTATACGCTGGCTGTGGCTCAATGGGAATTGAAGCGATTAGTAGAGGTGCTTCTAAAGTCATTTTTGTAGACTATGATAACGAACCTCTTAAATATGTTAGAAAGAATATTGCATCTTTAAACATTGAAGATAAATGTGAAGTGATTAAATCTTTAGATTTAGAAGCCCTAAAAACTTTCATTTATCAAAACCGTAAATTCGATATCGTTTATCTTGATCCACCTTATGATAGTGGATTATATGACGAAGCTTTAAGATATATCTTTGAAAACGATTTACTTTCTGATTGTGGGATTGTAGCAATTGAATCAAATCGCAAGATTGAAATTAATCCTCTATGGAAAGTTAGAATAAAAGAGTATCATTATGGTGAAATTCAAGTAGTGGTATTAAGGAAATAACTATGAGTAAAGCAATCTATCCTGGAAGTTTTGATCCTATTACTAATGGCCATTTAGATATCTTATCTAGAGCGGTCAAAGTTTTTGATGAAGTCGTCGTTTTAGTAGCGGTTAATCCCGAAAAACACTTTAACTTCACTCCAGAAGAAAGAGTGGAGATGATTAAAGAGGCCACTAAACAATATAAGAATGTTAAAGTCGATTTCTATAAAGGATTAACAGTGGAATATGCAAAAAAGAATCACGCGACCCATTTAATTAGAGGATTAAGAGCGGTCAGCGATTTCGAATATGAATTCCAACTTGCTAGCGCTAACGAGCACGTTGATTCTTCAATAGATATGATTTTCTTTATGGCGAGAGGTGATAAATCATTCATCTCTTCCAGCGCGATTATGGAACTAGCAAGAAATGGAATTGATGTTAGTGATTTAGTTCCACCTTCAGTTAGTAAAATAATTAATAAGAAGTAAGAAAAAAAGTCATCCCTGTTGAGATGACTTTTTAAATCTTTAATTAATTAAAGGCTTTCTGGTTCGAATAAATTTGTGTAAGTCCAGCAGTCTCTTAAGAATTGAGCTTTGGTAGTGCTGTTCTTGGTGTCATAGTTCATGACGTCATTCATATTGAAGAAGAATGCGGTGATACCTCTGACATTGAAGAAACCGTTGGTGATGGTTTTGCTATAGTCGAACATAAGAGTGAATGGAGTCTTGAATGTATCTTTAGTTAAATCAGTACCATCTTTATCGACTTCGTCGATGCCACTTTTTAATGTGGTAACTTTACTAGAGTCACCATTCTTGTTTAAATTTGTATATAATGCGTAGGAGTCATTATCGTGGAAACCTTCTTCTAAGGCTTCAAAGAAGGATTTGTGTTCGTTGGCAAGTTTCTTACCTTTTTTGACACCTTCATTATCTTTGACGTCCATGAGGATGGTGATAAGTTTGAATTGACCATGATTGTCAAAGCTTTCGCCCCAGAAGTTGCTATCGCCCCATTTGTTTTCAAGAGCTTCGTAACCACTGACAGCAGCGCCACATTCGGAATCTGCTTCAACGAATGAGAGGAAGAATTTTTCTCCAAATTTTTCTTTGATTTTATCAATTGATCCTTGTTTGCCTTCTAATCCATTACCATCAGCTAACCAGCTGAGTAATTTATCGGCGTCTCCATCTTTATCAAGACCGATTGAATGGTTTTGATAATAAACGTAGTTATAATCGGTTGTATCTGGATCTTTTTCAAAAGCTTTTTTGATGTATGGAATTGAGAAAATGATAGCGAAAATACCACCGACAATTAATAATGGTTGAATCCATGCAGTGTTGGCAATCCAACGTCCAATCTTTGCGAAGAATCCACCAATTATTCTAAGAATTTTCATGATAATTTGCCTCCTATATTTAGATATAGCACGTAAATATTACCATAATAGTATATTTATTTTCAATAAAAATAATGACTATTTTTGATAGTAACTTAATTTCTATGAAATTAAACAAAAATCCATATTTCCGAAGTAAGTCTTTGTTGTTTTTTAAAATAATGATGTATAAAATACATTTTGTAATTATGAAAAGAATTGAACGCATCAAAAAGAAAGTCAGCAACTATCTTTATGATCACATCCATGTAAGAGAAAGCCTTAACATCTCTAAAGGAGTTTTCATCGCTGCTTTTTCTGCTATTTTCTATGCTTTTGCGTTCTATTGTTTCATTACCCCAACCGCTGAAAAAGCTGCTAGTAGTCCAACTCAACTAGAAGGACAAAGCATCATTACTGGTGGTGTTGGTGGTATTACTCAAGTCTTATATCAGATTATTCATATTTCAGGTGGTAATGTTAATCCATTCTTACTTCAATCCATCTGCTATTTTGCATTCAACATCCCAATTCTTATATTTGCATTCTTCAAAATAGGTAAAAAGTTTGCAATTCTATCGCTTATTAACGTAGGCCTATCATCGTTATTTATTCAACTATTCGATAACTTAGAAGTTGCTAAAAATATTGCGAACGCGTTAAGTGATGAGCATATCACCCGTGTCTTATTTGCTGGTATATGTATAGGTATTGCTTCTGCGACCGCATTCAAGGGTGAGATATCGTGTGGTGGCATTGATGTTTTCTCATATTATTTCTCGCTTAGAAAATCAACGAGTGTAGGTAAATACGCGACCATGATTAATAGCGTTATTATTGCTACCTTCTCTATCTTAACAATTGTTGGTAATCATGGACAAAATGTTGAGATAGGTCTTCTTAACTTTATGTTCGGTATTGTCTATTTATTCATGACTATGTTGGTGGTTGATTTCATCAATACTAGAAACAAGAAAGTACAAGTACAAATTATTACTTCCTTTGAGGATATAACCTCAATACTTATCGCTAATTTCCCACATTCTACAACAATTGTAAAAGCAAAAGGTGGGTATTCTCATGCGGATAAAAGCATTGTTTATATGGTTGTAAGTTCTAGCGAAGTGAAACGTGTTATTTCTCTTGTGAAAAAAGTTGATCAGCATTCCTTTATAACGGTCACCGCATTAATACAAGCTTACGGTAATTTCTTTATTAAACCAATTGAATAATGTAGTATAAAAAAGCGCTTCGAATTTGAAGCGCTTATTTTTTAGATTTGATCAAGTTCTTTTTTGATTCCTTCTTTATCAAGATTTTGTCCGATAAAGACGAGTTTTATGAGCTTGTCTCCCCATTTTTCGTCCCAGTCATGAGCGAAGTTTTTGTCGTTCGCGATGAGCATTTGGATTTGTTTTTTGCTGAGAGATTCACTATACCATTTACCACTTAAATTAAGTGTTTTTTGATGGCCTACTTGTTCATATACATAGGCGTTTTTATCATCTTCTTTGAAGTAAAGGATACCTTTGCTTCTTATGATGTTTCTTCCATTATTCTCTGCCCACTCAATGAAACTTGGTTTAGAGAACGGACGTCTACGATAATAGACAAAGGTATTTACATCATATTCATCAGCGGTTCCTTCATCATCATTTTCGTCCATACCATGTTCGTGGTGGTGATGATGGTGATGATGGTGTTCATGTTCTTCATGTTCATGGTGATGATGGTGCTCTTCTTCTTCTTCTTCATCCTCATCATCATGATGATGTTCATCAGCGTCAACTTCGTTATCCCAATCTTCAAATTCTCTGATCCAGGCGGCAGAAGTGGAAGCCTTTTCAAAATTGAATAATTTTGTATCAACGATATCATCTATATCAACTTTGCAGTAATCAGCGTGAACAATCTTTGCTTGTGGTTGAATTGCTTTAATGACCGCTTCCACTCTTTGAAGTTCAACTTTAGAGATGTCACTAACTTTATTGAGAATAATGACATCACAGAATTCGATTTGTTGAATGACGAGGTTTTCCAAATCTTCTTCCCCTCTAACGGTTTCTTTAAAGACTTCACCGCAACCAAATTCATCTCTAAGTCTAAGAACATCTACAACTGAGACAATCGCATCAAGAGTGTAGAATTTTGGAAGGTTTTGCTTTGCAAATTCTTCTTCCATAAAAGAGATGGTTTGAGCGATTGGGACCGGCTCACAAATACCACTTGCTTCAATGATAATGTGATCAAATTTTTGTGTTTGCACTAAATCGGCAAGTTGATTGATTAAATCTTTTTTAAGGGTGCAGCAAATGCAGCCGTTTTGTAATGAAACGAGGTTATCGTCTTTCCCAGAGACAACGCCTTCTTTTTCAATAAGTTCAGCGTCGATATTAACTTCACCTAAGTCGTTAACAATGACCGCCATTTTATGATTTTTGCTGTTTCTTAAGATGTGGTTAACTAAGGTGGTTTTTCCACTGCCAAGATATCCAGTAATTAATGTAATAGGTACAGTTTTGATTTCTGACATACTTTTTCCTCCCAAGTCATTATAATGATATATCTTTATATTTTATATCGCAAAGAAAAAGACACATTAATGTGTCTAAATAGATAGTTGTGTCTCCAATTGTCCGCACACACAAGGGTTTGAAATACCAATTGTCGGGACACACAAGCGTCATAATAAAAAAGAGGATATTCTATATCTCCATTCAATCTGAAAAGAAAAAAGCAACAGCGCGAAATGAATTGTTGCATTTAGTTTTTTTAATCAACAAATTATAAATTGGTGTTAACAAAATTAAAAAATATGTTAAAATGTTTACAGAGGTGAGAATTGTGGTAGGAAAGAAAATTAAATACTATCGCCTTAAAAAAGGCTTAACATCTGAACAATTGGCAAAAGAGATAGGCTGTACAAAAGCAGCAATTTCACTTTATGAAAGTGAAGAAAGAGAGCCAAGCAAGGAAATCTGCAAAACTATTGCAACTGTTTTAGGTGTGCCTTGGGTTGAATTGATATCCAGAAGAAATAATAAATTGGTTTTTGACCATATCAGCTTTAGAAAAAAACAAAAAGCATCAAAAAAAGACGTCGAATTACTTAAGACGGAAATTGAAGAAAAATGTGCTGATCGTATTTCTTTGATGAATATTGTTGGGTTAATTAATTTTAAGACCTTTAAACCAAAGAAATTATCATATGATCATAGCGCTTCTGAAAACGCCAAAATTATTAGATCCCTATTAGGACTTCCTTCTAGTGGGCCAATTTATTCCGTAACTAATGTTCTCGAACATGCAGGCATTATTGTTTTGTCTTTCGAGTGCACTGATGAGATAGATGGTATTAATGGATTAGTTAACGGTATTCCATATATTTTCTTTAACTCTAAAAATAGAACCATTGAAAGACAAAGATTCACAATTGTTCATGAGACTTGTCATTTGTTCTTTAATGATTCAGAAGGGAATAAAACAGAAAAAGAAATTGAAAAATATATAAACCAAGTAGCCGGAAATGTTTTGATTCCTGACGATGATATCTATTCTATTTTTGGAAAAACAAATAGAAACATCACAATCTATTTAAGAGACAATGTCGCCAAGCAATATAAGATTGCCCCTTCCTGTTTATTAAATAGGCTTTTAGAAGCCGGAGTCATTACAGAAATGTATCATAAGAATTATTTTATTTATTTAAATAGAAACTGTGGTAGAAAAGCTGAAAAAACTCTTTTAGATCCTATTAAAGATTCTGAAGAACCAACTATTTTCACACAATATGTTTATTTAGCATTATCTGAAGAACTTATATCTGCATCTAGAGCTGCTGAATTTTTACATGTACCACTTTATGATGTGATGCAAAACATGAGGGTAGAATAATATGAAAAAGTTTTTATATTGTGACTCATGCTTTTTAATAACATTTTACCAAGACGGATATCTTGGTTCTTTGTCACAATATAAAGGCCAATTCTTTATTTCTAAAACTCAAATTGAAGGTGAATTAATCAAACCTTCCGATTTAGCAATAATTGTCAGAAAAAACATTACTGTAATCGAAGAAGATAGAGATGATATCAAAGATAAAACAAACGAATTCTCTTTATTATATGAAACTCTATCAATCTATGATTGTCTTTGTATGGCATATTCAATTTTGGATGGATATTGTTTAATTACTGATGATAAGGCATTACAAAAGAAATGTGCAATTCATAGTATAGAAGTAAAGACATCTAAAGATATTATAGATGAGTTTTTAAAAGGAGGTGTTGATTATGAGAATATGAAAAAGTAGCTTGATTTAAGGAGGAAACATGAACAAAGAACAAACAAAAGCTAAAAAAATCGTAACCACTGCGAATGGTCACGATTAGAGATATGCTGAAGCACATCTGAGTAGATTCATAGTAGCATATCTCCCGTTTTTAAGCACGAAGAACGTGCAGGAGTTATAAAATTATGAATTTAAAAGATGAAGCGGTGCGTCCCCGCAAAAGTGATAAGGACGTCTTCTTGGCAGAGAAGTTAAAAAATGCCAATTTTAATACTGGTTTTTATCAAGTTCCTGAAATTGATGATGTGGATATTGATAAACCAAATGGTCTTGTACTTTGGTCTAATAGAAATAAGTGCAAAGATAAGAAAAACCACGGACTTATATTTTACGAATATGATTGTAAGTTTGATGGAAAGGATGGAATATATAACATCCTAAAATATGGAACCGATGAGGAAGTTCAACAATTAATCGATGAATTAAAAGAATTCGCATTTGTTGTTTGTCCTGATTATTCGGTTTATGGAAATTTTCCAAATTATAAACAAATTGATGCTTTATCTAGAAGTAGAGAAGTTGGATACATCTTATCTACTTATGGAATCAAAGCCATTGTTAATTTTAGAGCCACATATGAATGGACCTATGAATTAGCATTAACTGGTATTTGTTATAATGGAATTGTCTCTATTGGAACGTTGGGTTGCCTTAGAGACAATGAATCTAGAACATTATTAAAAGATAGTGTTCAAGCATTAGTTGAATATATTAAACCGCGCATAATTATTGTTTATGGTTATGCTCCTGATGATATATTCCAAGTTGCTAGAGATAGTGGGGCTGATATTTGGCAATTTGATTCTGAAATAAGCAAAGCTTTTGGAGGCCATCATTATGGGGATGAAATCTAAAAGCGCGCATTTTGGTAGTGGATCTGGTGGACCATCAAAAAGAGAAGGCGGGTTGAGATTTAAAGTTAATCTTCAATACTTTGCTAAAATGCCTACTAAACGAGCTCAAATAATGCATATCATGGCAAATAGAAAGGGGCATTTAATTGACACACCAGCAAACAGAAAAATTCTTGAAACAATATCTGATGACCAAAAGAATTTTATTAAATCTGATCCACGCGGTTTCAACATTTACTCAAAGGTAGTAAACGGTAAAGAATATTGGGTTTATGAGCGAAACGGAATCATTCAAAATGGCGGTGTTAACGAAGGAAACTTCAAACATCATCAAAAGGGAGGAAAGAAAAAATGATTAACAAACCAATCCAAATTTTAAAATTAATGTATCTTGCTTTGAATAAAGAGTGGGAAAAAGATAAAAATGAATTATTTGGACTCTATTTATCTGAGGCA
Source organism: uncultured Erysipelotrichaceae bacterium (assembly GCA_900314865.1). Taxonomy (GTDB): domain Bacteria; phylum Bacillota_I; class Bacilli_A; order RFN20; family CAG-826; genus UBA2450. Next base: position 127,813 of record OMWW01000003.1, read on the forward strand.
GACCCGTTTTTAACTGGCGATGATAGTGCGGATCCAGCTATTTATGACGAGTTTGTAAAATGCTTTGAAAAGTATGGCACTTATGATGACTATGGTTATGATTTCGTTTTGAAATATTTAAGTGATTTAGATCCTTATTATGGCAATATAAAGCAATATTTTTTAAACATTAACAAGCAAAAATATATCGAAGATTCAGAAAAATATTCTTCACTCAGCGATAAAGAAATAATAGTGCTCAATCACTGGGAAAAATTTTATCCAAGGTTGTTTAAATAATTTTCAAACATCAAATTATCTATAGTTTAAACCTCGTGTCTGTCCAGATTATTCACGGGGTTTTTATGTGTCCAATTACAAATTGAATAAAGTTGTATTCACAAGACCAAATATAGCAAATAATGCTTAAAAATAAGAAAAAACACGCATTTTTTCGTACGTGTCTCAACAATCGACGATGGCGGAGAAGAAGGGATTTGAACCCTTGCAAGACTTGCATCTTCTAGCAGTTTTCGAAACTGCCCCCTTCAGCCGCTTGGGTACTTCTCCAATGCGATAATTATATAGTAATAAACAATAAAATTTCTATACCTTTCATTTATGAATTGTTTAATTCATAAGAATAATTTATAATACTGGTTATGGAATTTGGCAATTTTCAAGACACTAAATTTGTAATCTTCTTTGCAACATTGCTCATATTATTTTTATTTTTAGTGGGTATAATTGTGGTTTTCGCTATTTCTAAATATAGCGATCGAAAATTTGAAGAAAGAGTGGATTATGAAAGTACAACTACTCGTATCTATATCATTGATGTGAAGAAGAACAAAATCATTCAGCTTAATAAGAGTGATATGGCACACAAAGTAACATATGACTTATATTCTTTTTATTCTTCCTTCCATCCAAATGATTCTGAAAGGGTGAAAGACTGGATCTTTAAGATTTGTGTTAATCCTAAAGAAGCTGGTGAATATCTTGAAGCTGACGTTTTGATTAATGGCACTGCAAGAAAGATTTGTTTTTCCTTACTTAGATTACTTGATTATAAACCTGAAAGTGGATTAATCCACTTAGAGAGCCATATTCTTAAATATATTACCCCTCTTAACGCTCCTAAAAAGAAGAACGATAATAGAGCACCAGTGGGTATTGTTAAAAGAAGTCAAATCATGCAGATGGTTAATAGTAATAAATCCCTTTCTGGATATAGCTATTGCATTAGATTTTTCTATACTAGCCAAAAAGTTATTTCTAATGACAAGATTGAAAGGTACATGGTGATGAACCTTAAAAATGTCATTTATACATTTGCTAATTCACCTAAACTACCTCGTCAAATCTTAGATAATGGTGATAATGAAATCTTCTTGTTTGATTTAAGAATTTCAAACAATGAAACCGCACTTCAATTAGCGAACTCCATTTCTCGTTCTTTGAAAAAGCAAATGGAAGTTAATGGTTTCTCTGGTTATATTGATTTCGCAATTGGAATGGTGGAAAACAAACAATTCTATCAAGACTATGATGTGATTGAAGAAAGAGCTAGAGAAGCTTGCATTTCTGGTCAAACAAATGGCAAAGACGTCGTCTTATATCACCGTAACGCAAGTGGTAATGTCGACATGATTAAATATAGCGAACAAATCGAACATCTTCTCAACGATGGTGTGCTTCGATACTTATATCGTCCAATTATCAATGTTAAAACAAGCCAAACAATTGGTTACTTTGAATTTGTTAAAGCGTATGATTCTCCATTTAGTTCTTTTTCAGAAATGAGTAAGTACGCTTCAAGAATTAATAAGAACTTAGAACTTTTCACTTTAGTGGCGAAAAATGTTATTTCTAAATTCTCAAGCGAAGTTCAAAGTAGCGACTCCTTGTTATTCTTAACGGTCTCAATGATTGATATCAATAATATTGCTTCTATTATCAATCAAATCCCTCATCATGATCGCGTGAAGATTGTTCTTGTTTTTGATGAACAAGAAATTAACGAGAACTCTCAAAATATTGAACTCTTATCTTCCACCCTTTTAGGCTTAAGAAATAATAGATTTGAACTTGCTTTATCTCTAAAAGATAAGAACTTGCTTCTTGATGATCGTATCTACTTCATGTTCCATTACTTTGTTGTTGGTAGTGCGATGATGGAAGAAGTTAAGCATAATAACCGTATCCGTCTCTCTTTATATGCATTATTGGAATCATTAATGAAATACAATCGTCCAATTATCGCTACAGATTTAGAGGGCTGGCAAGCGGTGGAATTAATTATTAAGTCTGGTATTCAATATATCTCTAGTGATGCAGTTGCTCCTAGTAATGATATGCTTTTACCAGTCGAAAAGAAGAAAATGGAAAAAGTTGTTCAATTAGCGAACAAATACTTATAGGAGGTTACTTCATGGATAATAACCAAATTAAAAACGACGCGATTACACGTCAAGAAGACGATTTTGCTCAGTGGTACACAGACGTTTGTAAGAAAGCTGAACTTATGGATTATTCCTCGGTTAAAGGCTTTATTATTTATCGTCCATATGGCTATGCCATTTGGGAGCAAATTCAAAACTATTTAGATAGACGTTTCAAAGAAACAGGACATGAAAATGTTTATATGCCAATGGTCATTCCTGAATCTTTGTTTAAAAAAGAAAAGGAACATGTTGAAGGATTTGCTCCTGAATGTTTAGTTGCCACTCAAGGTGGTAAAGAAGTTTTAGATGATAATCTCATTATTAGACCAACTAGTGAAGTTCTTTTCTGTGACCATTACGCGAAAGTTATTAAATCATATCGTGATTTACCAAAACTTTATAATCAATGGTGTTCGGTTGTGAGATGGGAGAAAACCACTCGTCCATTCCTTAGAGGGGCTGAATTCCTTTGGCAAGAAGGACACACCATGCATGAAAACGAGGAGGAAGCAAGAACTGAAGCATTAAAAATGCTTGAGATCTATGATGATTTAGGTAGAGACATTTTGGCAATTCCTTTCTCTAAAGGAAGAAAAACCGATAAAGAAAAATTCTCTGGTGCTTTAGAAACTTATTCCATTGAAGCTTTGATGCATGACGGAAAAGCTTTACAATGTGGCACGACCCATTATTTTGGTAATGGCTTTGCAAAAGCATTTGGAATTCAATTCCAATCAAAAGAAGGAAAATTAGAAAACCCATATCAAACTTCGTGGGGCGTTTCCACTCGTCTTATTGGTGCGACTATTATGTGCCATGGCGATGATAATGGACTTGTTTTGCCTCCATATGTCGCTCCAATTCAAATCGTGGTTATTCCAGCAGCCGCTAATAAACCAGGAGTTATTCCTGCAGCTAGAGAAGTTGCTCAAAAATTAAAAGACGCTGGCTTCAGAGTGAAGATCGACGATAGCGATAAGAGTGCGGGATGGAAATTCTCTGAATATGAAATGAAAGGTGTTCCACTAAGAGTGGAACTTGGACCACGCGATATCGAAAAAGGACAAGTCGTCTTTGCTAAACGTAATGATGGCGCTAAGATTTTTGTAACTAATGAAGAAATGGTGGAAAAAGCTAGAGAACTTCTTAAAACCATTCATAACGAAATGTATGAAAAGGCTTGCCGATATTTAGCGGATCATGTCACTGAAGTTAGAAGCATGGAAGAACTTAACCGCGCTTTAGATAAAGGTGGCTATTCTAAGATGATGTGGTGCGGATGTAGAGAATGTGAAGATAAAGTTAAAGAGCTCACAAATGCAACCGCTAGATGTCTACCATTCAATCAAATGAGTATTGACGATACTTGCCCAGTGTGTGGCAAAAAAGCAACGAAAGTTGTTTTGTTCGCAAAGGCCTATTAATCTTTGATTAATATAAAAAAAGATGTTTCCTTAATCGGAAACATTTTTTGATATCAGATTTATTTTTTTATAACCGAAATATAACGCTAATGAGAATAGATAAGTTAATCCAATCATTAAAAACATTACAACTATACCTAATCCCATTCCTTTAGCCGCAAACAAATACCAGTCATAATCAAGGTTTCCTTCTCCACCATGATATCCGACATTGATAAGATAGAACGTTCCATAAATTAAAAGTGGAATAAGAGCGTATAAAGTGTTTCTAAATTTAAATTCTTTTAATTTTGGTTCTAGGAATAAGAAATGAAGAATGGATAATACTGGTAAGAGGAGATGGAAGATGAGGTTGGCGCCATTAAACATCATTCCATAGCCATATGCTGGTCCTAAATATACCATTACAGTCATAAATGTTAAGGTTACAGCCACAGTAGCGATATATTTAAGGACTATCACTAACACTGATTCCCTTTTCATTAGGATGAAAATAGCAGATATTAACGCCATCAAACCCATAAAGATATTTGATTGAACAGTGAAGTATTTAAGCGAACTAAATCCTTTAGAAGCCAAAACATTGTTTTTCGTAGTAAAAAACATAATAAAGAAACCCGTTATCATTAATGCAAAGATAAGAAAGTCGCTTATAAGATTTAAAGTAGTGTATGTCTTTTTATTCATTCTCATTAATTACTATATCAACAATATCCTTGAATTTAATCTTTTTATTTGGAAACACTAATTCTTTCTCCAATGTATCAATTCTTTTTAACCTTCCAGAATATTGTAAATAGTTGCCCCCATTTTTAACCTTGTCTTTCAAGAAATAGGTGACGGAAATAGAAGGATGTTGATCTTCATTTATAGATAGGAAGGCGATTGTTTTATTAATTTCTTCGACTTTATCTATTTCAAGTTCTACCTTACTATCTACGGTTCTAGCCTGTTCTTTAATAGCTTCGTCGTATCCTACTAACGCTGCAAAAGGAGCAAATTGAGCGCTTCGATCGTAGATTGACATTTGCGGGTGATTTTTACTGATGGGTCTATCTAAATATAGGATGTCATCATATTTACTCATGCTTTATGACCTCCTATTTGTTTGTTTCTTTCTATAGTGGTGCCACTTTTTTCGTAATTCATTCCTTTAAGAACAGAGTTCTTCCCATATTTATCTTTAATATTGATGATGGTCTTTTGTAGTTTTTTCTCTTTTGTCTCTTCGACGGAATTGACTTTCTTTCTTTCAGAGAATTCTTCTTCACTCATAAATAGACTAAGTTGTTCATGTTTTGGAGTGACTTTATCGATATCTCTTTCATTAATTACTCGACTAGCAACGATAAATATTCTTCTAACATGAAGCTTCTTGTTAACTAGTTTGTCATAAATTTTTGTGGCGGCATTCATGATTTCGGTGGTGGAACTAGTAAAATGAGTGAGATTAATTGAACCATGCTCCCCAGTTGGAACAGTTCTACCATACCAATCTTTTTCTAATTGGTTTTCATTCATTTTTTCGGTGACATCTCCAATATCATAGCCAAAGGCAATAACGATTTGGTCTGTGAGGAGTTCTTTTTTTGTTAGATCCATGGATAAACAATCCGCCATTTCTTTAATGATGAGTCTTGCTTCGTTATGCGTATATGGTCTAGAAAGAACTTGCCCAATAGAAAGAGAGTTGTTTTTTGGTTTATATTTTTTGATGTCTTCAATTGTTACTGGCTCATACCCCCAGGCATGGTCAATTAATAGTTCAGCGTTAATTCCAAATTCTTGATATAAAACATCTTCATCTATGAGGGATTGTCTAGCGATATCACCCATCGTGATTAGTCCATGTTTAAATAATCTAGAGGTATAACCTCTACCTATTCTCCAAAAATCAGTTAATGGGGTGTGTTCCCATAAAAGTTTTCGATAAGATAATTCATCTAATTTTCCGATTCTAACCCCATCCTTATTTTGTTTGGTGTGTTTAGAGATGATATCTAAGGCAACTTTAGCAAGGTATAAGTTTTCTCCTATTCCTCCAGTAGCAGTGATTCCGGTTTGCTTATAAACATCAAGAATCATCATCGTAGCGATTCCTTCAGCATCTTTCTTATAGACCTTGGTGTATTTAGTAACATCTGCGAACATCTCGTCTATGGAGTAGACATGGATATCTTCAGCATTTATATATTTAAGGTATATATTATATATTTCTGCACTTTTGGTGATGTAATGCGCCATTTGGGGAGTGGCGGCAATATAGTCTAATTCTAAAGATGGATTTCTAGCTAGTTCATTCTCATCAAAAGATTTACCGGTGAAAACGTGATTAGGAGCGTTTTTAAGCCTCTCTTTATTTATCTTTTTAACAGCTTGTATAACTTCAAATAGTCTCGCTCTTCCTGGAATGCCATATTTTTTTAAAGAAGGAGAAACTGCTAAACAGATAGTTTTTTCAGTACGCGAAACATCGGCAACTACGAGATTAGTTGTCAAAGGATCGAGCCCTCTTTCTACACATTCTACAGAAGCATAGAAGCTCTTTAAATCAATAGCGATATATTGTCTTTTCATCCGTATACTAATATTTAATATTAGATATAGATATTTTTGAAGAAAAAAATAAATAAAATAAAAATCCCAATTGCTTGGGAAATTTTACTTGAATGGCGGAGTAGGAGAGACTCGAACTCTCGCACCAGTTACCCGATCTACTTCCTTAGCAGGGAAGCCCCTTCACCAACTTGGGTACTACTCCAGTTTTCAGTGAACGATAGTTAATATATCATAAACATAACAATAATTTCATTATTTAATTTATAAAAATTTACTTTTTTCATTCTCTATAAGTATAATCTAATAGAAAAAGGAAAATCTCTATGAAAATTTTATTTAAGAACGCAAGAATTCTAACGATGGCTGATGAAAGAATCATCGAGGGCCATTTAGTGGTAACTGATAATCGTATCTCTTATATCGGAAATAATGTTCCTAGCGGAATGTTTGATCAAGTAATTGATTGTGAGGGCAACTTGTTGATGCCTGGTTTTAAAAACGCTCATACACATAGTGCGATGACATTTTTAAGAAGCAAGGCTGACGATTCTTCCTTACATGATTGGTTATTCAAAGAAATTTTCCCAAGAGAAAACAATCTTCACGATGGTTGTGTTAAAGAATTAGCGAAAGTTGCAATTTTAGAATATCTCACAAGTGGTATTACCGCAGTGTTAGACCAATATTTTTTCCCACAAGAATTTATAGATACTTGTAACGAATTTGGTTTTAGAAGTGTGTCTTTAGGAATGTATGACAAATCCACTCGTCCAGTTGATGCTGTTTTAAAACTTGTCGAAGACAATAACAAAGACAACTCCTTAAATAAAGTCGTGATTGGTATGCATTCAGAATACACCGGCACGCAAGAGATGTTTGACAACACTAAAGTGTTGTTAGATAAAACCGGATCACCATTCTACACTCATTTAAGTGAAACAATTAGTGAAGTTGGAGATTGCAAAAATAGAAGAAAAATAACTCCAATGGAATTTTTTGATTCACTCCATTTCTTCGATAATGGTGGAGCTATATTCCATGGCGTGTATCTTTCTGATCACGATATTGAACTCATTAAAAAACATGATGTTGTAGTAGTGTCTAATCCTAGTAGTAACATGAAACTTGCTAGCGGTATTGCCGAAATCAAAAAACTCCTTAACAAAGGAGTGACAGTCGCATTAGGAACTGATGGTCCAGCGAGTAATAACGCCCTTGATATGTTTAGGGAAATGTATCTTGTTACGGGCTTACAAAAGATCAAGAATATGGATCCAGTCTCTATTCCTGCTTATGAAGTCATAAAGATGGCGACTGTTAATGGTGCAAAAGCTATGGGCTTAAGCGAAGCTGATACCTTAGAAGTTGGTAAATTAGCAGACTTAATTATGATCGATTTATCTCGCCCAAGCATGCAACCAATCAACAATATTATCAACAACTTGGTGTACGCCGGTGGTAAGGATTGTGTCAAACTAACGATGATTAATGGAAAAGTTTTATATCGTGATGGACAATTCTTTGTCGGGGAAGATATAAAGGAAATTTATAAAAAAGTTCAGTCCTTAACTGAAGAGCTGAACATTGTTAAATAATTTATTTTAATAAATTAAGTAACGATTTATCACTTAACAAATCTTGTAATTGTTGTTCATCATTGATTACAAGATTTTTTGTTTTTAAATAGAACTTATTAATGATTTTATCGGTCACCGATTTCTCGATTTTGTAGTTGTTATCGTTTGTGTTAGCGAGTTGTTCTTCAAGAAGAGAAATGAAACATCTTCTTAATAAAATATAGAAAGATGATTCCAACCAGTAGAGGTATTTTTTACCCTCTTTTTCTAAACGCTTACACTTAATATATAATTCAATTCCGTCGTATGGGTCATGCCAAAGATCGATAAAGGCGTAATCAAAAGAAGTGGCTTCTTTAAGGTAATTTAATGCGTCATCACAAATAATTTCGATTTTTTCCTGATGATTGAATTGAGGAAGGAGATGTTTCTTGAATAATTCAATAACCTTCTTATCCTTTTCAACGATGATGATTTTTTTCACCTCTTCTTTATTAGAAGCAATGTATGGATAATAGCCTAGTCCAAGTCCGCATACGATGACAGTGCCTCTTAGTTTTTCTAAAGAAGATTTCATCGTCTCTATTTCATTTGGAGTGATGCTCATCCAAGTAACTCTATTTTTATTTAAAGCGATAAAGGAAAAATCGGTGTCAAAATATCCAAACGAATTAAGTTCAACAAAGTTGCTATCAACTTTCATGTCCTTTAAAGGGAAGACTTCATACGCTTTATAAGTATCAAGAGTCAATTCATATTCTTTGTCTATAACGTTATCTATTTTGATATTTAAATAATAAGGATTAGAAAGATATTCTTTTGGATCGACTTTGGTGATGTTGTTAGCGATTAAAGTGGTGAAGATTTCTTCATCATCTTCATTTGACAAATCTAATTGGAGATAATCGCCAATCTTGTCTAAAAGAATTTTCTTATCATCAGATTTGAATTTCTTAGTTAAGAGAGACACTTCGTTTTTGTTGGTGATTGAAGTATTTCCGATAATTTCACTCATCATATCGGAGATGGACATATTTAAATTATTGATATCAATCAAGGATTCGATATAAGCGATGAGCTTTTGATTCTTTGCAATTTTCATCATGAAAATTATATAATCTATTTGTCTTTTTGAAAATTATTATTATAATTTTGTTAATATGGGTACTAAATCAGGCATTTGTCCACATTGTTCAACCACTGGTAGATTAGATCATAGAATCTTCCCTGTAAACTCCGACGCGAGCGTGGTTTATTGTCCTTTCTGCATGCGCGAATTAGACCCTCATAAGGCAATTGAAGCATATAATCACATCATTGATAAAATGCTTTCTAAAGCAGACAATACTTTGTTTGTGGCATGTGATCCAACAACTGCCTATCAGCAATATGCAGATGTTTTAGAAATTGAAAAGAAAAACTCTCGTGCTTTGCTTGGACGCATACTTTGCTTAATTTACACTTCAAAAGTGCGTGTTTCTTATTTAGTAGAGGCTAGCGATTTATTAGAAGAAATCGGTTATAAAGGTGTAGAAGAAGCGACTACCTACGTGACGTCGCTAAGAAAAATCAATTTTGCTTTGGATGAATATGACACTGCCTTAATTAAAAGATTAACCATCAAAGACTTTTTTTATGATGAAGCTTGTTTGAAGCTATACCTCAAGCATTTATATGACATCATCAAATTCAAAAAGGATATCTTAGTAAAAGTTAACGAAATCAAAGCTAACTACTCCTCAATTAATAATGAAGTTTTTATTAATCTTCTTAATCACTCTATTAGTGATAGAGAGATTGCTCTTAAGAGCATTAAATACACGGCAGCGGGAGATTGCTATAAACTCACTAAAGTTGTTGGTGAAAAGGTATATCTAGAAGAACAAAGTCAAAAGAATAATAGCATTTCGATGCGCTTACTTAAGAAAAGAATCCCTTCTCTTAGTGAAACTAAGGGTAGTAGAGCAATTAAAGATCAAGTCTTTAAAGACTACACTGCGATTATCAAAGCCAAGAAGGTTTCTATGTTCTTAGTTATTTTATTTCTCCTTCTTGCAGCAGGTTCAGGATTAACTTCATATTTCTTCTTTGAAAAAAGCACCCTTTATTTTGCGCTTTTAATTGCAGCATCAGGTGCCTTCTTTGCCTTGTTTATCGCCTTCATAATCTTGCATTTCTCATGGAAATCAATCTTGAAGAAGAGAAAGATGAGAATTGATTAGTAAATTAGATTATTTATCTTTAGATAAGTTAATAATTTATTTAAAGCTTTACCGCGGTGAGAAACCCGGTTTTTTTCTTCTTGTGACATAGAAGCATAGGTCTTATTTAATTCGTTACAAATGAAGATTGGATCATAGCCAAAGCCACCCTCTCCAGAGATGGAAGAAGCAATCTTTCCTTCAATCCTTGCTTCAAATTTTAATGGCTTATCTTCAACATTAAGCAAAACGATATCACAAACGAATGTTGCGCTTCTATCTTTACCCTCAATTCTTTTAAATATTTCTTTGAAGGCTTCTTGATGTCCTCCAAGGTTTTCTGCAAATCTAGCAGTGTATAATCCTGGTTCATTATTCATGGATTTGATTTCTAAACCAGTGTCATCGGCGATGATAGGCATTTTGGTGACTTGTTGTAACGCTTTCGCCTTTATAAGAGCGTTATCAAAATAAGTATTGCCGTTTTCTTCAACTTCACCGATATCGATGTTTAAATCTTTCATTCCGTAGACGGTAATATGATGAGAAGAAAGAATTTGTCTAATTTCTTTTAGTTTGTGAGCGTTATTTGTCGCTACTAATAATTCAAAGTTCATATCATTATTATATTAATATATAGTAAATCAAGTCCATACAAGTTATTATAATTGTATGGAACCGTTTGAAACTAAAGACTATTTACTAAGATTACTTAACAAAAATAATCCTGATGAAATTAAAGAAGTTCAAAAGCTTCGTTATGATTATTTGTTAAGAGAATTTGATCCTTCTTTACCTGAAGGTGGAATCGATGATGATGGATTTGATGAATATTGTGATTCAATCATTGTCATTCATAAAGCAACAAATAAGATTGTTGGAACATATCGCGTCGCTACTAAAGAAACTTCTAAAGGGCATCCTTTTAAACTTGAAGAAGAATTTGATATTTCTTCGATTAAAAATGATCCTCAAGGAGTGGTGGAAATTGGAAGAGCAGTTATCCACGGCGATTATCGAGATGGAGTGGTTATTGGCCTTATTTGGAAAGGTATTTTCCTTTATGGAAAAGCTAATAACTGTCGTTATTCCATCGGCACTGCTTCATTCCACGGAACTGATCCAAGCGTTCATAAGAAAGCTTTTGGTTATTTAGGTGCGAAGCGTTTAGACACCAAACACGATATTTTCTCAATTAAAAATAGTTTTGAAATTATTCCTGATCCAAACATTTCTTTAGCGGAAAGTGAAATGCCAAGTTTATTAAAAGGCTATATCGCTTTAGGTGCTGTTATTGCTCGTAATGGATTTATTGATTACGAATTCAATAGCTGTGACGTCCTTATCGTTATTGATTTTTGGACAATTAATGAAAGATTAGTAGATAGAATCTTAAGATTCTAATCATATTTTTGGAGGTAACATCATGAAGACAATAATTAGAATTTTTAATATTCTAATTTTAGTTTTGTCTGCCCTAGCTACGGCCTCTTTATTTTTAACACCGACCTTTGTGCTACATTCTAAAATTACTTTGAGCACTGATTCCTTTTCAAAAATGATCCCGGAAAATACTTATACCGGACCAATTGATGCGGCTAAGATCTTGGGGACCAGTGAAATCAATGTTGGAATTAATGTTAATTTCACATTTAATGACGTCAGCCAAAGTTTAAGCATTGATAAAAATACGATTAATGAAAAGATTATTAATGAAAACATTAATAGTGTCGCTGAAACATTTTATGAACCTATTGATATTGTCACTGAATACACAGTTCGTACAGTAGTTAAAAAAATTGTTAAAGACGAAATCAAAAAACAAATCGAAAACGCGAGAACTCAATATGCGATTGATAGTGGTTCCACCGCCGAAGAGATTATGGAAGAGGTGGGAATGACTGACCAATATTTCGTAAACTTCGCTAAATCACTTTATGACGCTGCTAACGAGATTAACGCCACCCTTGGTTCTTTTACCAACACCTTATTCTGGCAAATTGATGAAGCGGTTAAAAAGGCAGAAACTGGAACTGGCGGAGTTGCTATTGATAGTTCAAAATTTGGTGATGATAAAAAAGAAGAGATTAAAAACGGCTTTATCAATATCCTTAACGATTTAAAAATGATTGTTAAAGATACAACCGTTCCTGAAGACGAACAAAAATTAGTAAGAGTTAGTCACTTAGCTTATACATTTTTAAGCACTTATTTAAGCTTACAACTTGAAAACAAAGTTAGTGACCCTAATGAACTGGTTAGAAAAGCTGATGAATCGATTCTTGATTACACAAAGAGATTATTAAATTTGTATGTTGAGAATCTTTTACCAGATATCTTCTATCAAATCATTGGTTATTTTTCTTTAGCGGTATTTATTGGAATCTTTGTCTTTGCTCTTATTTGGGTAATATTATTCCTTATTACTATTATAAGGATGTTCTCTAGTAAACCTTGGACCATATTTGGACCATGGTTCTGGATTATTGGTTCACTACAAATCATCTTGGGTGTTGGTTTAACAGTGACTGGTAAATTCATCTTACCAAAATTTAATATTCCTTTAGGAAATATTCCAATTAGTAGCTTTGTCATTGTTCCAAGAACCTTTGCCTTTATCGCCTCTTTAATCTTCGTGTTTATGATTTTCTTTGCAATCGTATATGCGATATTTAGACACAAAGCCAAAGTACAATATCGTGAAAGTTTAGGAGGTACTCGATAATGAAAAAGAAATGTTTGTTACCAATTCTTCTTGTTAGTGGAGTTCTTTCCTTATCAAGTTGTACATTCTTTAACGATGATGATCTCGCAATTAATAATGAATATCATCCATTAAATGATTATGGACAGGCCGAACCTGACGATCCAAACGCTCCTAAAGCGGGTGGGGTAAGTGGAAAAGTTAATGACGCAACGCCTGATGCATATTGCTTTAAAAACATTCCTTATGGAGTAAATGACCAAGTCATCAACACCTATAAAGAAGGTGGAATTAACCATATGAATTATAACGTCAATGGTGGTTTAGATTATCCTGCCTCCAAAGATGAAAACAACTATGATTTATACGTTCCTAATTCCGCTTCTAAAACTGGTAAACATGTCGCTATTTTGTTTGTCCATGGCGGCGCATGGGTTTCTGGATTTAAAACCGATGTTAACCCATATATTTATGAATTTGCTAATCGAGGTTATATAACTGCTACCATCAAATATACATTATTAAGTAGATCGATGGACGATTCTTCTTTATCAATTTTCCGTAACTTAGATGAAATTGATGCTTGTATTACATCTTTGAAGTCTTCTTTACAAGAACTTGGATTTGACACCACTAAAACTGAATTTGTGATTGGCGGAGCCTCTAGTGGTGCTCATCTTGCAATGCTATATAGTTATTCCAGAGGAAAGCGTGCATCCTTACCAATTAAATTCATCGTTGATGCGGTTGGTCCAGTCGATATTAAAGAAGAAAACTGGAAATTCTTTAAAACCAGCGAAGAAGCTTGCCGTGATTTAGGTTTAGATTATGAAGCGATTGAAAATCAAAAACAAGCTAACAATTTAGGTGAACTTCCGATTGCTGGAGAAGGCAAAAATTGGACTGATTATCAAACTATGAGAATCGCTAATGGAATGTGTGGTCTTCCATTTAGTTTAGAAACTGTTAAAGAGGCCACTGATGAAAACGAAAATTATGTCACTAACCCATCTAATCCTTGCTATCAATCTATGATTGCTACTAATGGTGGAGAAGATCAATTATCGGTCACATATTGGATTAATAAGATTAGTGATGAATCCGCTAAATTCCCAATTATTTGTGCATATGCTGGTAAAGATAGTGTTATTGGCATTGCTCAATACGCAAAGCTTCAACAAGCTTTAGATAATAAAGGTATTGAATATTATCATCATTCATTCTTACAAGGTTATATCTATTTCAAAAATAGTGAACATACCCAGCTCACAAAGAATTATGATGAAGAAAACTATACCGAACTTATTAATGCGATTGTTGAATGGTGTGAAGCATAATAAAAAACAGCGATGGATAAATCGCTGTTTTTACTATCTCAACTTATAGTTGAATTCCTTTATAAATCTTTGCTTCGGAGACAACTTCTTCGTTTCCTTCAATTACTTGAGAAACAGGGTTTTCTCCTTTGGTGACATATAACTTAATGGAGAGATAATTCTCTTCTTCTTTAAATCTAATTGATGACCAGGCAAATTCTTCTGTTTGAAGTAGCATTGGAGCAGCAAAGAATTGGAAGTTCTTAAGCACTTTGTCATTATAGTCGCCTTCTTCAATGACTAATCCGGCAATGCTATAAGTATAAACACCATCTTCTTCAACCCATTCGGATGGTTTTAATAACTTGCCTAACGAGTCTAGTGTTGGATAGTATTTGCCAACAAATTGTCCTTCAAAATCCCAGTCAACTTCTACACTAGTGAAGAGATTTTCGACAGTAATTTTTTCGGCGTTGTTCTTAAAGTGTTCAACTCCATCGTCATTATTTCTATATCCAGAGTTAAGATCGCTCATATAGAGCATTTCTTCGTCTACGTGATAAAAGGTTTTCAAGTTTCTAGCATTTGCACCAGCGTGGAAATAATGAGTGTCATTCATTACTTCATCAACAAATTTGAACGATGTTTCTTTTGTGTATCCGTTGACGTTATATGTAGAAAAGATGTCAGTAACCACTAATCCTCTAACTTGTCTTAATTTAGGAGCGGCAACTTCTTCGCTAACCTTTCCGCAACCAACAAGTAAAAGTGCAATAGCAGGAGCAATAAATAACTTCTTCATAATTTTCACCTCATCCTTATTATAACTAATTTGTTTATTACACAAACAAAAAACTATTTAGAAAAAATAAAACAGTGTATAACACTGTTTAGAAATCATCTGGAGCAGGTGACGGGAATCGAACCCGCGTATTCAGCTTGGAAGGCTGAAGTTCTACCATTGAACTACACCTGCATATCAGCGAATGTTATTTTATAACAATCGCCTAATATTATTCAATTTATTTCTTACAAAAATTTTGAATTTGGTCTTTTCTTTGGAAGCCCATTGTTTTGTTCACTAATTTACCATTTGAGAAGAATAAAAGAGTAGGAATAGCTTGAACATTGTATTTCATTGCTAAGTCAGGTGCTTCATCAGTGTCGATCTTTACAATTTGTACTGGGAATCCTTCTGCGTCTAACTCTTCTAAGACTGGTCCTAGCATTCTACAAGGTCCACACCAGGTGGCAAAGAAATCCACTAAGACATCTCCATTATTAAGCAATTCATTTAATTCTTGTTCTGTTTCGACGTGTTTAATCATTTTATAACCCTCCATTAATCGTGATGTAAATGATCACAAGTATGACGATATGTAGTGGGTAATAGACATACGCACCATACTGGAACCATTTCGCATTATAACCTCTTTTTCCGCTATAAAGCAAAATAAATGCACCAGAAAGTATAGCGATTAATTGCATACTAGCGGCTCTAGAGTTAACAAATGTTCCATTCCATAAGTAGTAGCATCCATAAAACGCTAGAGTGGATAAAAATAAAGTAAATACAGAAATGATATTAGTAACAATGCGGTATGAACCATTCATCACCCACATATCTTTATCCATTCCTGTTTTTGGCTCCATGTATTTGATATACAAATCCGCAAATGTATAGGAGTAATAAAATCCAACCCCTAATAGCAAGGAAAACCAGTCATATCTCATCGTTAAAAAGCAAGGGAACCAGTGGATAGTTTCGATTGAACTATAGACCGACATTTCAACGCCTTTAACAACAAACGACGTTATCGCTAAAGATAGAGGAAGTAGGATAAATAACTTTTTGCGATTGTCTTCTTGCTTAAGTGCCCAAATGGTGATTGCCACCATTAATAAATCTAAGAATGTATTTCCGGATCTAAGTAGACCAACTGTGTATTTTCTTAAGGAAGAATATTCTAAAACCATATAAGTAATAGAAATGATAGAAGCAATAATTCCAAGTCTTAAAAAATACTTGTTGATGTTTTTGGTGTGGATGACACCTTCAACCACCATAAAGATAAATAGTGGTAAAGATAATCTTCCAATCGCTCTAAATACTTCTGATATTTGTAAGAGTCTTAATTCTCCATCCGCTAGTAGCTCAATAAGAAAACCGACGTGATCAATGGTCATGGTCACAACGGCAATAATTTTGAGTATAAAAGAGGAAAGAACCGAAATCTTTTTCATATTAAATGAATGATGTTGCCTTATATGCTTCGGCTACAGTTACAATAACTGAAATTAGATTGTTAAGAATATGAGCACTCATTGAACCGATAAAGCCATATTTATAATAGGCAAATGTAAAGATAAATCCACTGAATAAATAGATTGGTAAATTGACGAGCTCATCTAATATATTTCCTGAGAATGTGAAGTGCGCTAACCCAAATAAGATGGTGCTAGCAAAGAAAGCGCCAACAACACTCCATTTCTTTATTAATCCAAATAATCCTACGCGATACGCGAGTTCTTCACATATCGGTCCTAGTATTCCTATCACGATAATTGATAAGGCTGGATAAAGAGTGATAACTCCACGAATCGTCTCTTCGTTTTCGCTGACATGGAATGTATAAAATAGGTTAATAATATTTGAATAACATACATCAAATCCAATGACTGCTAAACCGAACAATAAACCATATAGATAGCGGCGGTAATCCTTGAATTGATAAACGAATTTAGGAAGATCAAAAATAATGATTCCAAACATCGCACAAAATAGGACAGAGTAGGTAATTATGTTAGTCAAAGAGTTAGCCTGGTTTTCAGGTAAAAACATGAGGGCAACAGAAATTATAATGGCGATGATGTTCAGTCCACCAATTCCCATGGCCAATAGATAGATTCTTTTCCATAGAGGAATTGACTTCATGGGTGCGTCATTTAATTCTTCTCTTTTATGCTCGATATTAACGTTTTCGTTTTCGTTTTCTAACATTTTCTTTATTTTCCTTAAGAAAAATAATACACTAAAAACAAGATTATTAGTAGTCTTAACTAGTTAAGTATGAACGAATTCACTGTTAAAGAAGAAGTCTTTGCGTTAACAGAGGTTATGAAATCAAAATTTACAGCCTTTGTTATTCCTTTGAAGTCTCTAGATACTTTCAAAACTCGTCTTGAAGAAATTAAAAAGGCTAATCCAAAAGCAAGACATGTCGTTTATGCTTATCGATTTGAAATGAACAGTAAATCTAATGATGATGGAGAACCTCGTGGCACTGCCGGAAGGCCCATTTTAGATTTACTCCACAAAAAGAGTCTTAATAACACTGCGATAATTGTCGTTAGATATTATGGTGGTATTCAGCTTGGTGCTGGAAGACTTTTAAGAACCTATGTTACAAGTGTGGTTAATGCTATTAATAAGGCTGAAATTGTCGAATTATAAGGAGATATATTTATGGTAGATTGCGATCATAACTGTGAAAGTTGCGCCTCTAATGGTAATTGTTCTTCACAGATTCAAAAAGCAAAAATGAATGACCGTTCTCACGTTAAACGTGTTGTAGCGATTCTTTCTGGCAAAGGTGGTGTTGGTAAATCTTTCATCACCTCATATTTAGCTGTTTGTTTAAAAAGAAAGGGCTACAAAGTTGGTATTCTTGACGCCGATGTTACTGGCCCAAGTATTCCAAAAGCCTTTGGCGTTAAAGAAAAAGCTTATGGAGAAGATAGTCTTATCTATCCTTTAGAAACTAAAACTGGTATTAAAATCATCTCTGCTAACAATTTACTAGACGATGATAGTGAACCAATTATTTGGCGTGGTGTCCTTTTAGGAAATTTAGTTAAACAGTTTTACGAAGATGTTCTTTGGGAAGAACTCGATTATTTATTAATCGATATGCCTCCAGGAACTGGAGATATCGCTTTAACTACATTCCAAATGATTCCAATTGATGATTTGATCATTGTTACATCTCCTCAAGACTTAGTTTCTTTAGTTGTTACTAAAGCTATTAAGATGGCGAGAATGATGAACATCAACGTTTTGGGTGTTGTTGAAAACATGTCTTATTTATATTGTCCATTTTGTGGAGAGCAAATCCCTGTCTTTGGTGAATCTCATTTAGATGAATTTGCTGAGAAACTTAATTTCAAGATTCTTGGTAAATTGCCAATCGTCAGTGGAAATGCGAAAAAAGTAGATAATGGACAAATTGAAGATGTCGTTTTACCTGAATTTGAATCAGTAGTAGAGAATTTGGTAGGTGAATAAAATGGGTGAATTTTCAAATCGTAGAAATAAATTATTCGACTCCCTACCTGCTAATTCTGTTTCTTTAGTGTTTTCTGGAGTTGGAAAGATTCGTAGTGAAGATGATTATTACAAATTCTTCGCTAACCGTAATTTCTTTTATCTAACCGGTATCGAGCAAGAGAATTCTGTTCTCATGCTTGTCAAATGCGCTGGTGAAAGAAAAACATATTTGTTTTTAGATGAATATAACGAGCTTAAAGAACGTTGGACTGGAAGAAGATTGACTTTTAACGAAGCTACCCAAATCTCTGAAATTCAAAATGTTTACTCTAATGGTACTTTTGATTCCATGCTTTCTATGGCTGTTTCTGTAGAAAACAATATGTATGGAAAGATTGAGTCCCTTCTTTTAGATATGTCTGATGAAATCAAAATCAAACTCAATTGTTCCACTCAAATTTACGCGAAAGAATTACAAGACAAATATCCTCATCTTAAGATAGAGAATATTTATCCTTATATTGTTGAACTTAGACTTATAAAGTCTGATTTAGAAGTTAGAGAGCTTGAAGAAGCCATCAATTTAACTAGCACTGGTATCAATGATCTTTTACTCAATCTTGAAATTGGTATGACAGAACATGAACTCAGCGATCGCTTTGAATACTATGGAAGAACCCATGGAAGAAGAGAACTTGCTTTTGAAACCATTGTTGCAGCTGGTAAAGATGGTACAATCATGCATCACCCAATCAAACAACAAGACGCCATAATTAAAAACGGAGACTTACTATTATTTGATTTAGGTTACCGTTATAACGGATACTCTGCGGACATTTCTCGTACTTACCCTGTTAGTGGAATGTTTAATGATTTCCAAAGAAAAGTCTATGAAGCAGTATTAAACTGTAACAAGCATATTATTGATTTTGCTAAACCTGGATTAAAGATTGCGGATCTTCAAGAAGAAGCACTTAAAACCTTAAAGAATGAATGTGTAAGATTAAAAATCTTAAAAGAGGAAGATGACATTAAGAAATATTATATTCATAATGTTTCCCATTTCTTAGGATTAGACACTCATGATGTCGGTAATCGTGAACGTCCTTTGGTCCCAGGCAACATCATTACTGTTGAGCCAGGTTTATATTTTGTTGAAGAAGGTGTTGGAGTCCGTATTGAAGACGATGTCTTAATTACTCCTAATGGTTCTAGATGCTTATCAAAATGTATCAAGAAAGAAATTGTTGATATCGAAAAAATGATGCAACACCGCAAATAGGTAAAAGACTATGGAAAAATACATTTTATCAATTGACCAAGGAACAACTTCAACACGAGCCACTCTTATTAATAAGGATGGTGTTGTTATCAACATGTCTCAAGAAGAAGTTGTTTGTAATTTCCCACATTCTGGATGGGTAGAAACTGACGCTCTTAATATTTGGGTTAGTGTCATTAATGTCACTAACGAATTATTGGTGAAACAAAACATCTCTTGGGATAGTATTGATTCCATAGGAATCACTAATCAAAGAGAAACTGCGGTCATTTGGGATAAAAAGACAGGTATGCCTATTTGCCCTGCAATTGTGTGGCAATCTCGACAATCTGCAGATATTTGTGATCGCTATGAAGATAAAAGAGATTTTATCCATAAGAAAACTGGTTTATTAATCAACCCTTATTTTTCTGCGACTAAAATTCGATTTATTTTAGAAAACGTAAAAGGCGCTCAAGAAAGAGCTGAAAAAGGCGAACTTCTATTTGGAACCATTGATTCTTGGATTATCTTCCGTATGACTAAGGGCAAAGTTCACGCTACAGATGTGACTAACGCTAGTAGAACGATGTTGCTAAACCTTAAGACATTAGAATGGGATAAAGAATTATGTGATTTATTTGGTGTTCCTATGAAGATGTTACCAAAAGTACTTCCTTCTAGTTATGATTATGGAGCCGCCTCATTCTTTAATAAAGACGTCCATATTCATGGAGTGGCAGGAGATCAACAAGCTGCTTTATTTGGACAAGCCTGTTTTGATGTTGGTGAAAGCAAAAACACTTATGGCACTGGTTGCTTCATGTTAATGAATATTGGTAACAAGATTACTTATTCTGATAGTGGATTATTAACCACAGTGGGTTGGAAAGTCGGCGATAAAGTGACTTATGCTTTAGAAGGATCGGTCTTTATTGGTGGTGCGGTCGTTCAATGGTTAAGAGATAAGATGAAGCTCATTGCTCACTCCGCAGATAGCGAAGCACTTGCTGCTGATTGCCGTGATACACATGGCGTATATATTGTGCCTGCGTTTGTAGGCTTAGGTACACCTTATTGGGATGATGACGCTCGAGGAGCGGTATTTGGTTTAACTCGTAATACTGACAACCGCCACTTCGTTAGAGCAGCGTTAGAATCTATCGCCTATCAATGCAAAGATGTCTTTGAAGTAATGAAAAAAGAAACCGGTTTATCTATCCCAACCCTCAAGGTTGATGGTGGTGCGACCGCAAACAACTTCTTGATGCAATTTCAAAGCGACATCTTAGATACTAAAATTGATTTACCTGAATGTTTACAAACTACCGCTTTAGGTGCTGCCTTCTTAGCAGGATTATCAAGCGGATATTATAAAAACTTAGATCACATCAAGAGCATTCATCACTGCCAAAAACTCTTCTCTCCTAAGATGGGCAAAACTGAAGCAGATAAGCTATATAAAGGCTGGAAGAAAGCTGTTGAAGTAACTAGGATGTTCAAGTAATAATATTTAAATTAAAACAAATAGGGGTAATACCCCTATTTGATTTTTTTATACTCTAAGAGTTATAATTTTATTGATGAAATATATTATTGCTCCTAGGAAATATCACTTACTTTTACTTAATTATTTAAGGAAGAATGATCCGTTTTTAGATATTAAGATTTTCTCTAAAGAATCTTTAGCAAGATCTATTTTTATTAGTGTTAAAGAAGACGCAATCGTGTACTTAATGAAAACATATGGATATAGCTATGAAATATCTAAAATGTATCTTTCTGATATCCAATATGTTACTAAGAGTGATAATTTAAAAATCAATTTCTTAAATAAGCTTAAGGAAGAATTAATCGAACATGATTTAGTAATACTTCCTAGTGAAGAAAGCGTTTCTAATGTTGAGGCAACAATATACGGCTATAGTGAATATGATTTTGAACTCAAAAACATATTAGAAAGTTTAAAGATAAAGGCTACATATATTAATTATATTAATAAAGATATAAAAAGAAGCTTATGTAACTTTGAGAAAATCGAAGAAGAAGTATATTACGTTTTAAATGAGATTGCCTCTTTAATTGATAAAGGAACTTCTATCAATGACATCTACATCTTTAGGCGCAACAAAGAATATGATTATTATCTTAAAAAATTCTCTCCTTTATAAAATCTATGAAGAAGAAAAAGATTTAAATGTCTCTTTAAAAATATTGAAAGAAGAAATGCAAGATGACCCATTATATTTAGATATTGAGGATCTAGTTTTATCTAACCAACTTGATGCTTCTTTTGAAATTCAGAAAGATTATTTGGTTAATAAATTTAAAGAAAAAATGATTGAAGAAGTCCGTTACGATAAGGCAGTTAACGTTATTTCTTCTCCTTTATATTTAGAGAATAAACACATCTATGTGATGGGCTTTACTCAAGGATTATTCCCACAAAGTTATAAAGATGATAAATATTTAAATAACGAAGAGTTACACTTGATAAATAGGTTAAATTCAAAAGATAAAACTAAGTGTGATGAAATTGAGCTTATTTCTTTTTTGAATTCCTTAAACAACTTCTATTATTCTTTCGCTAATAAGAGTGTTGCATCAAAATATTATGCTTCCCCTTTTACTAAGATTTTTAATATGAAAATCTATACTCCTAATTTAGCAGATTCTTTCTATTCTTTAGATGTTCTTAAATTGATATACGCTGACTTAAAAGATCTCGACAATTTTTATAAAGAACAACCTGATAATTTCTATAAGATTAGAGATGTTATTGATATTGATTATAACTCCTATAAAAATGATTATTTATATAAGGTAGATGCCTATAACAAGAATAGTAAAATTAAACTTTCAACCACCTCGTTAGATTTATTCTCACACTGCCCATTTAGATATTACTTGGACCATGTTTTAAAGGTTGATGAATTCGAATATGAATACGCGGCCTCTTTAGGAAATATCGCCCATCACATCTTTGAAAAGATGAGAGAGAAAGATTTTGACTTTGATAAGGAATTTTCGAGCAAAATTAGTGAATTATCCTTAAAAAGTAGTGAAAAATTCATTCTTACACATAACGTCAAAGAGCAAATTAAGGCCGCTATGGAGGCGATTAGAAAAAGAGAACGCTACTATAAAAAACCAATCATCTATAACGAAATGGAACTAGTCCACAATATCGATGATAAAACTTATATCGATGGCAAGATTGATAACCTCGTAATTTTAGATGATAAGTACTATGTGATTATCGATTATAAAACTGGGTCTACTAAGTTTGATGATAGTAAGATTAAAGACGGCTTATCCACTCAACTTCCTACCTATGCTTTATTAACTAGTGGGAACAAGAAATTTGAACATTTAACTTTAGCGGGTTTATACATCAATAATGTCTTAACTTCTTCTTTGCATGTTGAACAAAAAGAAGACGAATTAATCCCGAGTTACTTAAAACTTAACGGAAAGACTTTGGGTGATGTTGAAGCGGTTAGTTATATTGATTCCACAATTGGAGATTTAAAGAGTTCCTTTATTAATAATGTTTCTTTAAAGAAAGACGGATGTAGTTTAAAAGATACAAACGCTATTGTATCTGAAAACGGCTTTAAAGATTATATGGACACCGTTAGTGAACTATTTATGGAAATGAATATAAAACTTCGTAATAATGAATTTAATATTTCTCCATATTTTAAAAATGATAGAGATAATGGATGTCAATATTGTCCATATAAAGATATTTGTTATGTAAGAAGTTCTCAATATCGAGTTCTTAGTAAGGAGGAAAATGAAGATGAGTAAAATCAAGTTTTCTAACGAACAAGAATTAGCGATTAACGCAAGAGGTGAGAACTATTTAATTTCTGCTGGTGCTGGTAGTGGTAAGACTGCTGTTTTAACTGAACGTATTTATCGCTTGGCTAAAGAAGATAAGTCCCTAGATCATTTCCTGGTTTTAACATTTACAAATTTAGCGGCTGGAGAGATGAAAGGAAGGGTTAGAACTAAACTCCTTGAAGATCAAGAAACTATTTATCTAGCTAGCGAAGTTGATAACGCTCATATCGAAACCTTTGACGCTTTCTCTCTTTACTTAGTAAAGAAATATTTCTATATGCTTGATATCTCTAAGGATATTTCGATTGTTGATACTTCTATTCTTACAATCAAAAGAAAGAAATTTTTAGATGAAATATTAGAAGGGCTATATGAAAAAGAAAATCCAAAGTTCTTATCTTTAGTCGAAGAATACGCTAGTAAAAACACTGATGCGATTAAAGACTATATTATTAGAATCTTAGAAGCCGGTGATAAAAGGGCAGATAACTTTGCCTATTTTGAACATTTAAGAAATGATTTCTTCAAAGAAGAAAACATCATTGAAGCTATTAATTTATTGGATAAAGAAATTCGTTCTGATATCTCATTTGTTCGAACAAAAGCATACGATCTAGAAGATGTTGATGATAGCAGTGCGATTATCGATTTATGCGACTCCCTACTTTTAAACAAGACTTATGATGATCTTTATGAAGCTTGTAAAAATAACTTTGTTAGAAAGAAAAGCAGTGACGCAAGCGATGGAGAATATCGAGATAAGATAGCGGATTATTATAATAAACATGTCAAAATCAGCAAAGACAATGATTATGGTAATAGTGAAGAAATCCGACAAAAGTATTTAAGCACCAAGCCATTTATCACAACAATTATTGATATCGCTATCGAAGTTGAAAAAAGACTCAACGCCTTCAAAAAGGAGAGGAACGCTTACTCCTTTGGAGATGTTTCGAGATTTGTATTAAAACTATTGGAAGATGAATCAATTAGGAAGGAAATATCCGATTCCTTCAAATATATTATGGTGGACGAATATCAAGATACTAACGATATTCAAGAAACCGTTATTTCTTCAATTAGCAAAAATAACGTCTATATGGTGGGTGATGTCAAACAATCCATCTATCGTTTTAGAGGCGCCGATTGTCATATTTTCCAGGAGAAGTATGAAAAATATAAACTTAATCAAGGTGGCAAAGAAATCGATTTAAATACTTCATATCGTTCTAGAAAAGAAGTAGTCGACTTCATTAATGAAGTCTTTGGACAAATAATGAAGAAAGACATCAATGCGATTGATTATGAAAATGGCCATCATTTTGGTTTTGGTAGAACGGAATATGAAAATAATAAGCCAAGCGTTTCTTATGAACCGGAAGTTTATTCTTTCGAGTATGAGAAAGCCGAAGAAGTGGTGGACAAAGAATGTGAAATTATTATTAAGGATATATATAAGAAGATTAATGATAAATATCAGGTTTATGATCAAGATTTAAAAGGCACAAGAGATTGCAAATTCAAAGACTTCTCAATCATCATTGATCGCGGCTCTTCATTTGATAGATATCGTAAAAATTTCTCTGCCGCTAATATTCCATTAAAAGTCGAAGCCAAAGAAACGTTATTCAAGAGTGATATAATTTCTTTAACCAAGAGTCTAATTAAGTTGCTCTATTATTCTTTGAATAATGACTATGAAAGCAATTATCGTCACGCTTTTTTAAGTGTTGCTAGAAGCTTCCTAGTAGAAATGCATGATGATGAGTTATATAACATCTATAAAGAAAAAGCGTTTTTGACTGTTCCATTTGCGCAAAAGATTGAACTTATTAAAGAGAGGTTAAGATTCTCATCTTTAAAAGATATTCTTTTAACCATTTACAAGGAATTTGATATCTATGCCTCAATTAGTAAGATTGGGCAATTCTATGCGAATACCCACAAGTTAGAACAACTCGTTTCAATCGCCGAGATGATGGATTCTTTAAACTACACGTTATCTGATTTAATTGAATATTTCGATGATCTAAGTAAGTTAGATGTTGATATCGATTATAGCGATAGTAATGTTCAAGAGAATTCTGTAACCCTTATTAATATTCACAAATCCAAGGGATTAGAATATCCGATTATCTATTATCCAGGATTGAATAAAGCCTTTAATCGAAGCGATATACAAACAAGCTTCTTATTCTCTGATTACTTCGGACCAATTATCCCAAGTTTAGAAAAGAATAATTCCTTATTTATTCATCTTATTAGAGAAGAACTTTCAATCTCTGATTTCGAAGAAAAGATTAGGCTTCTTTACGTTGCATTAACCCGCGCTAAAGAGAAAATTATTCTTATAAGCGCACAGAAAGCCAATAAAATTAAATTCAATAAACCTACGAGTTCAAAATCAATGAATGATTTATTGTCGTTCACTGATGTATTTGAAAAATATAAGAGTAAGTACACTTTGGACGATTATTCTATTGACACCAATCAAAGCGAGAAGAAGATTCAAAAAGTTGTATTAAAAGAAATAGTGGTCCCTGCAAATATAGTTGTTAAAACTAGAGCGAGTAAATCTCAAGACGAAGAGGTTGATGAAAGCCTTCTTGATTTTGGTACGGAATTACATGGTTATTTAGAAAATATGGACCTTTCTACACGTTCTTTAGAATATATAAAGAATGGACGTATGAAAAAATACGTGTATAATGTTATGAACTCTCCTTTATTTAAAGGAGTAAATAATGAACAAGTCCGACATGAATATCGCTTCTATGATATAGACACGGGTATTCAAGGATATATTGATGCGCTTATTATCAAAGATAATGAAATTGATATCGTTGATTTCAAACTCAAGAATATTGATGATAGTGAGTATGATCGTCAATTAAGGATTTATAAATCCTATATTAATAAGATAACTGATAAACCAATAAAAATGTACCTTTTAGCGGCTATCACTGGAGAGATAAGGGAGGTCAAAGATGAGTAATATTTTAAGTAAAGAAAATGTTAAAGAAATCATTAATAGAGTCGAACCTCGACAAGTTAAAAACATAGATTATATCTATGATATCTATGAAGAAACATTTAATGGCATTATAGAAATGAATGATGAAGCTAAGCTTTCACCATCTTTTGAAATTAACTCTCTCGACTTGATTTTCTATATTTTAGGAGAAGTTGTTTATTCCACAAAAGGAATGAATGACGACGCGATTGAAAAGTTTAAAAGTAACGAGGTATATAAGGACAGCATGGTGACTGTTGTCGCAGATAAATATTTGTCTCTTTCTTTATACAATCATCGCGAAGTGAAATTAACCAATGAATATTTACCTCCAATTTCTTCCTTAGAACTCTATTTAAATCTAATGTCTAATATCGTTTCACGTTATCAAAGAAATAACCCAAAAAGCACTTTGATTGTCGACATGTTAACGAAGTCTTTATCAATCGCTAGATGTACATTAAAGCTTCTTTGTGAAGGATATGAAACTGAAGCTCTTAGCATGTGGAGAACACTTCACGAATGTGAATCAATTTTAATTGTTCTTGATAAATATCAAGATGTGGCGATTAATGCTTACTTAAAACACATGGAATATGGACTCGTTTATAAAGATGCTTTGAAAGACAAAAACAAACAAGACGAACTCTTCCATCAGCTTAAAAGCGAGATGGCGGTGTATGGTCTTAAGAGCAAGGATATCAAAAAGTTCATTGAATATGGATGGTTATATTCTATTGATGAAGTAAATAATATTCCTGAGTTTAAACTCAATTTCCGTGATGGATTAGAAAAAGTGGCGGGTTTACATCGATATAGTGAAATCTACATGACTAGTAGTGAGATCCTTCATAGCACCCCATTACTCATTTATAGTAATAAAGCCTATTTCTATTATTTGACCCTTCTCAATTTATATGAATCATTCTTCAGAATTGAAGAAGTCTTCCAATCCTTATTCTTCCTCCGTGTCACTGATGAAGGTAAGAATAAGTACCTAGAAATGAGACAGTTATATCATGCCCAACTAGAGAGCATTCATCATCGAGAATCAATACTCTTTAGCACATTAAAAAAAGGAACCAGTTAATGGTTCCTATTTTTTTGTTTGTTAGATATTACACGTCAGCGTAACAAGATCCACCGATGAATTCTCTTAAAATGGAATTGCATGGGACCCATTGATCTGGCATGTCATCAAAGAATTTGAGCATTCTAATTAATCTTTCAGCGACTGGGAAGTATGGATTTTCTTGTTCAATTGCTTGAAGAAGTGGCATCGCATATTTCTTCATGACTGATAATTCTTCTGGTAAGAAGGAATTGAAGACATAATTAGCGCCTTCTTGTGTGCGGTAAATCCATTTGAATTCACCTTTACGGACACTGGCCCACATTGACATCGTTTCAAGAGCGCTTGAGCCTCTGAATTGGTAGTCACGGACGATTCTTCTTAATAATCTCAAGTCAGTTAGACTGAGTGGGTTGTGGTTATCAATATTGATTTGTCCTTGTGGAGCAATGAAGATTTTGAATTTTTGGTGTTGTGGAATGGATTCTGTCATTCTATCGTTAAGAGCGTGGATACCTTCAATGATGATTGGTTGGTTATCTGGTACTTTCAAAGTACGTCCCTTAACTCTATGTCCGGCTTTAAAGTCGAATTTTGGTAAATCGACAGTTTCACCAGCGACGAGATCCGCCATATTTTTGTTGAATAAATCGACATCAAGAGCGTCAACAGCTTCTAAATCTGGATCACCGTTTTCGTCTTTTGGTGCTTGATCTCTTGGCAAATAGTAGTCATCCATAGAAATTCTGATTGGATCAATACCACGAGAGAGAAGCTCGATTCTTAATCTATTCGCGAATGTGGTTTTGCCACTGCTAGAAGGACCAGCGATACAAATCAAACGGATATTATCTTTGTCGGCTTCAATTAATTCTCCTAATTCGCAAAGTTGACGGTTGTGACGTTGTTCACCTAATGTAATGACATCGATATCGCCATCTTTTTCAATTCTGTGGTTGATGTTGACGATGCTATCAAAACGTGTCGCAACACCCCATTCATAGGCTCTCTTTAATGTTTTTCCAAAAGTAGGAGAGTCTTCAAATTCTGGAATTTCGCCACCCATTTCTTCACGTGGATATTGAATGATGACACCTGGGTGATAGTATCTAATTTTCCACTTTTTGATGTATCCAGTAGATGGGACCATACGGTTGTACATATAGTTTTTATATCCATCACAGTCGTATAAGTGACATGTTTTTTCTGGACGATATTCTAAGATATCTATTTTGTCTTGGAATCCTTCCTTAGACAAAATTTTCTTGGCTTCTTCTTTTGAGAGGATTGATCTCACGAGAGGATAGTCGGCTTCGACAATACGATTCATTTCTTCAACAAGTTCTTTAACAAGAGTGATGTTAGCAACAAATCCTGGAGTGAGAATTTGCATGAAGACTGCTCTAGAGACGTTGTATGAGAATCTAATGCTTACGTTTTTGTGGAGTCTATGCATTGCCATTGCCACTAAGAATCTTAAGGAAGCTTCGTAAGTTTGCTTCGCATCACGATCCTTACAGGTTAAGGCAACAACAGTGGAATCCTTATCTAGAACGTAAGTAAGTTCTCTAACACGATTATTGACATAAGCACAGACGATATCTTTGCTGTTGCCAACAATATCTAAAACAGTTAATGGGTTTTCGTAAGCCTTTGTTTCGCCATTAAAAGTAATGTTAAATGACATAACTGTTCTCCTTATCTATATTTCGAATGCGTAGATATTGTAATGGAATTATGGCTTTTATTCAATTGTTTTCGTACATACATGTAATTAATTAAATTATTCTTCGGTTTTTGTTGAATATTATATTATTAATAAGATAATATTAATAGCGAAAGTAGGAACTTTTATTATGAAAAACATGGTTTATATTCAATCCGGAGGACCAACCTCCGTCATTAACACCTCTTTATATGGTGCAATCAAAGAAGCAAAATTACATAGAGATCAAATTGATCACATCTATGGTTCCCTTAACGGAATTGAAGGCATGATCGATGATAAACTTATCGACATTGATGCAGAAAGTGATGAGCAAATCGAGCTCTTACTCCAAACACCAGGTAGCATCTTAGGCACAACTAGAAGAAAATTACCAAAAGATGTCCATGATCCAATCTATATGAAGATTGTCGACACCATGAAGAAAAGAGACATTAAATATGTGTTCGTCAATGGTGGTAACGACTCTATGGATACTTGCAACAAATTATCCATTCTCTGTAGTGAACTTAAGTTAGATGTTAGGGTCATCGGTGTTCCAAAGACCATTGATAACGATTTAGCATGTACCGATCACTCCTTAGGATTCCCAAGTGCTGCTAAATTTGTCATCAACACCATTAATGCTTTAAGCATGGATGCCTGTTGCTTTAAAGTTGGCAAGGTTCACGTCGTTGAAATCATGGGTAGAAACGCTGGTTGGTTAACTGCTGCTAGTGATTTGCTCCCAGAACAAACTAGACCTCACTTAATCTATATCCCAGAAAACAAATTCGATTTAGAAAAGTTCTTAGTTGATGTTAAGAAGGTCTATGAAGAAAAAGGCTATGCAATGGTTGCTATTTCTGAAGGTATTGAATTCGAAAGAAGTAACAAGAACACTAGAGTTGATGGCTTTGGCCACGCGCAACTCGGTGGTGCCGCTAGTGGACTTTGTGAAATCATCGAAGATCGTTTAGATTTACCAACTAGAGCTGTGGAATTCTCTTTAACTCAAAGAGCGTGCCCACTTGCTATCTCTAAAGTTGATAGAGAAGAAGCTATCACCACAGGTAGAACCGCTGTTAAAGCCGCTCTTGATGGTGTTACTGGTAAGATGGTTGTCTTCAAAAGAGTTAGCCAAAAACCATATAAGATTGACTTCCAATTAGCAGACCTTTCCTTAGTTGCTAATGCTGAAAGTGTTATTAAGCCATCAATGATGGTGGATGATACCAGAATGAGTCAAGAATTTAGAGATTACATCGCTCCACTTATTGAAGGTGAAGTCGAACTTAAAACTGAACATGGTATTGTGACCATGGCAAACTGGAAGAAAGTTTTAGTTAAATAATGAAATTATTTAGAAAACTTGATAGCCACTTACTTACTGCTTTATTAGTGGGGATTATTTCCCTTGTTGGCTTTCTTTCTACAAGTTTTCTATTAACTGGCAAATATCTTGATATTCCTCTTGGGTTTTTATTATCCGGAGGAATTATCGCTATTATTTATATCTCCTCACATGTTTTGTTAAACATTGACAAAAAGAGGGGAACGGCAACATTTGCGATAGTCGCTATCGCTATTAGATTTGTAGTGATGCTCACTGCCTTATTATTGGCATTCCTTCTTTACTATAAGTGGAACATCCGATATTTTAATGTCTTTGTTCTAATTGGGATGTATATGGTAGCGGTGGTGACATTTCTATTAATCAATATATTGAACAAAGGAAAGGAGTAAAGATGAGAGTTGCTTTAGACATCAAAGGTCAATTTCTAGATTCCGCGAGCGGATTATCTGGACAAACCATTTCATCTTTAATCATTGTTGGCATTATGTGCCTTCTTTCCTTATACATTGCTCTTCGCGCCCACTTTGCTGATCCACTTAAGAAGCCAAAAGGAATTCTCTTCCTCGCTGAAGTTGGAGTTACTTTCTTCGATAACTTAGTGGAATCAATGATGGGCAAAAAATATCGCGGCTTTGGTGGCGTGATAATGGCTATTGCCGTATATATGTTTTTAGCCTTTATTTTTGGTTTAACTGGTTTACCATCACCAATCGTTTATTTAGCAACACCTTTATCCTTAGGTTTCGTAGCTTTTGTGATGATTCACGCCAACGCAATTCGCTTCAACAAATTTAAATATTTCAAACGTTACATCGAACCAATACCTGTGTTTTTACCAGTTAACTTGATTTCGATGTGGGCGCCTTTATTATCTCTTACCATGCGTATGTTTGGTAACGCTTTAGCGGGTTGGACAGTTATGACCCTTGTTTATCAAGCGATGGGAAATATTGGTGATTCAGTTGTGACATTTGTCACAAACGGAATTGAACAAAACCTCACAGTAGGAAATATCGTTTCTCCAATTGTGACGCCTATCTTACATGCTTATTTTGATTTATTCTCTGGATTCATTCAGACAGTCGTCTTCCTCTTCTTGACGATGATTTTTGTCGCTAATGAAGGTCCAGACGATGAAGATATAGAAGAAATTTCGGTGAAAGGAGGAAGATAATATGGGAACTGCACTTGCTGCTGCTATTGCTATTTTAGCTGTTATGCCATCAGCCTTAGGTGAAGCTTGGGTTTGCGCTAAATCCATCGAAGGAATGAGTAGAAATCCTGAAATGTATTCCAAACTCAGAAGTAACATGATCGTTGCTTGTGCGCTTGTTGAAACAACCGCTATTTACGCATTCGTTACTGCATTAATGATGATTTTCGTCATGAACTAATAAGGAGGGCTAAACTTGATGAAAAAGAAGTTATTATTCTTGCTTCCAATCTCGCTTTTACTTACTAGTTGTACGATTGATATTAAAAGCGATGATTTTACAAGTAAACTCATCCCTAACTGGGTGTCTTTTGTCACACAATTAGGTGCTTTAGTCGTCCTTATTTTAGTGGTTGTGATTTTTGCATATAAGCCTGTTAAGAAGATTGTTCGTAAAAGACAGGACTATATCGAAAACAACATTAAAGAAGCCGAAAAGAGTAAAGCTGTTTGGCAAGAAAATGAACTCAAATCAAAAGAAACTGTCCTTGCTAGTAATAGGACGGCGGCGGATATCGTTGCCGAAGCTAAGGAAGACGCTCTTAAAGAAAGAGAAGCAATCCTTAATCAAACTCAACTTGATGTTATCAAGATGAAAAAAGATGCAGAAAACGATATAGCTCGTATGGAAGAAGAAGCCAAAGACAAAATCAAAAAAGAAATGGTTTCTGTTGCTTTAGATGCCTCCAAAGAGCTCTTAGGAAGAGAAGTTTCTTCCAAAGACAACGACCGTTTATTAGAAGAATTTATTGAGGAAATTGAAAACAAATAATTATGAAAGAAATCACCTCACGTTACGCTGAAGCTTTGTTCTCTTTAAAAAGAGACTCTAAGCAATTAGAGACTACTCAAATAGAGATTAAAGAACTAAAGAAGATTTTCGAAGAAAATCCTGATTTCATAGTTGTCTTATCGTCCTCATATAAGTCAATTGAAGAAAAGATTGAGATTGTTGATAAAACTTTAAAGGGAGTAGACGAAGATATCAAATCCCTGATTAAGATTGTTTGTCAAAATCATCGCGCTAATTATCTTTTAGAAATCTTTGACGAATTCAATTCTTTAGTAAACGAATATCGTGGTGTGAAAGAAGGTTTAGTGTACTCAACCCAAAAATTGAGTGACGCACAACTCGCTAAACTGAACAAAAAGATCAGTGAAATTGAGCATCAACCAACTGAACTTAAAAATCTTATCGATTCTTCTTTAATTGGAGGAGTCAAAGTTGTGATTAATGACCATATCTATGATGGAAGTATCAAACATCATCTTGAAGATATGAAGATATCCTTACTGAAATAGGAGGTAACGCTATGAAATTAAATGCCAATGAAATTAGTGCTTTAATTAAAGAACAAATTAAGAATTATCATCGCGAAGTTGATAGTAGTGACGTTGGAACAGTTATTACTGTTGGTGACGGAATTGCTTTAGTTTATGGCTTAAGCGAAGCAATGCTTGGAGAATTATTACTATTCCCTAATGATATTTATGGTTTAGTAATGAACCTTGAAGTGGACCATGTTGGTGCCGTTCTTTTAGGTGATGACTCTTTAATTAAAGAAGGAGACGAAGTCAAACGAACTAAACAAGTCATGGAAGTTCCTGTCGGTGACGCTTTACTTGGTAGGGTGGTTAACGCTTTAGGACAACCAATTGATGGACTTGGACCAATCGAAAGTAAAAAGAGACGCCCAATTGAAGTTATTGCTCCAGGCGTTATTACTCGTAAAAGCGTTGATACTCCTTTAGAAACTGGCATCACAATGATTGACGCCATAACTCCAATCGGTAGAGGACAAAGAGAACTTATTATCGGCGATAGACAGACCGGTAAAACCGCAATTGCTATTGATACCATTATTAACCAAAAGGGCAAGGATGTTCTTTGTATATATGTGGCAATTGGACAAAAGAATTCAACAGTTGCACAAATTGTTGATAAACTCAAAAATCACGGTGCGATGGACTACACATTAGTTGTTAGCGCAACTGCTAGCGAACCTGCTCCTTTGTTATATGTTGCTCCTTATAGCGGAGTTGCTATGGCGGAAGAATGGATGCACCAAGGTAAAGATGTCTTAATCGTCTATGACGATTTAAGTAAACACGCTGTTAGTTATCGTACTTTATCACTTTTACTTAAACGTTCTCCAGGAAGAGAAGCTTATCCAGGTGATGTCTTCTATTTACATTCAAGACTTTTAGAAAGAGCATGTAAATTAGATGAGAAATATGGTGGTGGTTCAATTACTGCCTTACCAATTGTTGAAACTCAATCTGGTGATATTTCTGCTTATATTCCAACAAACGTTATTTCCATCACTGATGGACAAATCTTCTTAGTGACTGATTTATTTAATGCTGGTCAAAGACCGGCGATTGACGCTGGTTTAAGTGTCTCCCGTGTTGGTGGCGCTGCACAAACCAAAGCTATGAAACAAGTCGCAAGAAGTTTAAAAATTGATCTTGCTAATTTCAATGAAATGAAATCGTTCGCCCAATTTGGCTCTGATTTAGACGCTTCAACTGTTTCTATCTTAAAACATGGTGAAGCACTTCTAGAAGTATTAAAGCAACCTCAATATGCACCATATCCATTAGAGAAAGAGATATTCTATCTCTATATGGCTAAAAATAAACATCTCGATAATTTAGCAAAGAATAAGATTAGTGGATATTTATTTAAAGCTTATGAATTCGTTAATAGTAGTGACAAATCCATCTTAGAAGATATCAAAGAGAAGAAAGAAATCACTAATGAAAACGAGGCTAAGCTTAACGCTATCATTGCTAAATTCAACGAACTTTACAAAGAAGAATATTAATATCGGTGAACTATGTCTCAAAACGTCGTCAAAATCAAATCGAGAATTAAATCTGTTAGCGGGGCTTATAAAGTTACAAGTGCGATGAAACTTGTTTCCACTGTTAAGTTAAAACAATGGAGGAATAAAATGCTTGCTAATAAGGAATATAACGCTCAACTTAATGAAGTGGTTGATATTCTTTTAGATTTTGCGAAAAGTGACAAATCGCCATATTTAAAAATAAATAAAAATACGAGCAAGAAGTTATTTATTATTATTTCTTCCACCATGGGATTATGTGGAAGCTATAACAACAATATCTTCAAAGTTAGTGACGCCAAAATATCTAAAGATGACGATGCAATCATCTTAGGAGAAAAAGGTGTTGCTCATTATGAAAATGGAGAATTCAAAGTTATTGAAGGATTCAACGATGATTACGCTGTCGATAACAAGGATTCTATTAAAAAGATTACAAACTTCATATTCAAAGAATATGAAAAAGGAACATATAGTGAAATCCATATCATCTATTCCGAATATAAGAATTCACTTGTGTTCTTAGCAAAAGATTACATGTTATTGCCACTTAAATACAAAGATAAGGAAGTTGATGACTACGCTCCTATTTTTGAACCAAGTGGAAAAGAATTAGTGGATACTTTACTTCCTTTCTATATCAAAAGTGCGTTATACGCCAAACTATTAGAAAGTGAAGTTTGTGAACAAGGAGCAAGAAGCAACGCGATGGAAAACGCCACCAACAATGCTAAAGACTTGCTCAACGACTTAAATATTGAATTTAATAAAGCTCGACAAGCTGCAATTACTCAAGAAATCACTGAGATTGTGGCAGCGAGTAAAGCAGTATAAGGAGGTTATTTCTTATGAAAGAGAAACCAGTTATTAAAGGAAGGATAGTTCAAGCAGTCGGACCGATTGTTGACGTTGAATTTAAAGACGATCATCTTCCAGAATTACTTACAGCCTTAGAAATAAAAATGGCGAACGGCAACAAATTAACAGTCGAAGTCGCTCAACATATTGGCGATGACGTTGTTAGATGTGTTGCTATGGGACCAACCGAAGGCTTAGTGAGAGGTTTAGAAGTTATATCTTTGGAACATCCAATTGAAGTACCTGTTGGAAGAGCGACTTTGGGTAGAATGTTTAATGTTCTTGGTGAACCAATTGATGGACTTGAAATCGGTGAAGTTAAAGATGCTAAAAAGATGTCAATTCACCGTAATCCTCCAAAGTTTAAAGATCAGTCTGTCAAGACAGAGATCTTTGAAACAGGCATTAAAGTTATTGACCTACTTTGTCCATACGTAAGAGGTGGTAAAATCGGCCTCTTTGGTGGCGCTGGAGTTGGTAAAACCGTCCTTATACAAGAGTTAATGAATAACATCGCTAACGAAAAAGGAGGTATCTCCGTTTTCGCTGGTGTTGGTGAACGTTCTCGTGAGGGAAACGACTTATATTACGAAATGAAAGAAAGTGGAGTTCTTTCCAAAACAGCCCTTATTTTTGGGCAAATGAACGAACCTCCAGGAGCAAGAATGCGTGTTGGTCTTTCTGGTCTTACTATGGCAGAATATTTCCGCGATTATGAACACACTGATGTTCTTCTCTTCATTGATAACATATTCCGTTTCACCCAAGCTGGTAGTGAGGTTTCAGCTCTTTTAGGAAGAATGCCTTCGGCAGTTGGATATCAACCTACATTAGCAACTGAGATGGGACAACTACAAGAAAGAATTACATCTACAAAAGATGGTTCTATCACCTCTGTTCAAGCAATTTATGTTCCTGCTGATGACTTGACTGACCCAGCTCCTGCAACTGCCTTCTCTCACCTTGATGCGAAGACTGTTTTAGACCGTTCTACAGCTGCATTAGGTATTTATCCTGCTGTTGATCCACTTAATAGTTCATCAACTGCTTTAGATCCTCAAATCGTAGGTAAAGAACATTATGAAGTTGCTCGTGGGGTTATCGAGATTCTTGAGCGATATAAAGAATTAAGCGATATTATCGCTATTCTTGGTATGGATGAATTATCTGATGAAGACAAAAAGATTGTTGAAAGAGCGAGAAGAATTCGTAATTTCTTATCTCAACCATTCCATGTTGCTTCTCATTTTAATGGCATCCCTGGAATCTATGTCAAGGTTAGTGACACTGTTAGAAGCTTTAAGGCTATTCTTAATGGTGAAGCTGATGATCTTCCAGAAGTTGCCTTCTTATATGTTGGAACAATAGAAGAAGCTAGAGAAAAAGCGGAGTCACTTAAATAATGGATAAGTCTTTTAAAGTTGAAATCTATACTCCATATGGTAAATATTTAGAAGTTGAATCTACATATTTAACCACATGTACACCTTTAGGTGTGATGGGTGTTATGCCTAATCACGCTCCTTTGATTTCGACTTTAGAAATATCAAAGCTCTCTATCAAGACCGAACATAATACATTTAATTACGCAATTGGCGGAGGAGTAATCAATATCAAAAAAGATCACTCTGTCACTCTTTTGCTCAATTCGATTGAAAGAGAAGACGAAATTGATAAAGAACGTGCTTTGGCCGCTAAAGAAAGAGCGGAAAGACGTTTAGAAAAGAAAAATGAAATCGATGTTACAAGAGCAGAAGCAAGTTTGAAACGTGCTCTTAACCGTTTAGATATTTTAAAATAATAACGAGGAGGTTATTAATATGCATCCATGGCATGATGTAAAAGCAAATCGTATAACTCCAGATCATTTCTTGGCGTTAATTGAAATTTCAAAGGCGAGTAAAAATAAATATGAACTCGACAAAGAAACTGGTCATTTAATTCTTGATAGAGTACTTTTTACAAGTACTCACTATCCACAAAACTACGGCTTCATTCCTAGAACTTATGCTAGAGATTACGACCCACTTGATGTTTTAGTACTTTGTAGTGAAAGCATTATTCCAATGAGCTTTGTAGAATGTAAGCCAATTGGTGTTCTTATTATGAAAGACAATGGTCTTTTCGATGAAAAGATTATCGCTGTCCCATTAAATGATCCATTTTATGCTCCCTATGACAATATCACTGATATTCCTGGACATATTATGGATGAGATTAAACACTTCTTTTCGGTTTATAAGACCTTAGAAGGTAAGAGTACCGCAATTGATGAAGTAAAAGATGTTGAAGTCGCTAAACAAATCATTGCTGATTGTATCAAGGCTTATAAAATTACAATCGAGCCAAAACATTTAGCGGAAGTACGTGCAAGAGGATAAATGATTCACATCGTTTTGTATCGTCCTGAAAAACCACAAAACACGGGGAATATAATGAGGACTTGTGTTGCTATTGGGGCAACACTTGACATCATTGGTCCCCTCTCTTTTTCTTTGGATGAGAAAGCGATAAAAAGAACGGGATTAGACTATATCGAATCCCTTAAGTGGAATTACTTTGAAAATTACCAAGATTACCTTAAAGAATATCCAAACGCAAATACTTACTATGTAACTAGATATTCAAATAAGGTTTATTCAACATTTAACTTTAAAGATTCTATTACTGATATCTTCTTAATGTTTGGAAGAGAGTCGACTGGAATTCCACACGATATATTAAGAGAACATCCTGATCGATTATTAAGAATTCCGATGGTTCCAGAAGCTCGAAGTTTAAACCTTTCTAACTCCGTAGCAATCGTGGTGTATGAGGTTTTAAGGCAACAAGGATTTACTAATTTAAGCACCGCAGAAGCCATAAAAGGTGAAGATTTCCTCTTAAAAGAAGCAAAATAAAATATAAATCTTTGAATAATAAAATGTTTGTCTACTTTGTAGACAACTTTTTATTTGATACCCCTTGACTTTATAAAAAAAGAGACTACAATATTTGCCATCATTAGTATTACCTCGTCCTAAGCACGACGTTAAACTACTGAAAGAGAGGTAATACAAATGAAATACTACACCCTTACAGCGGTTATCCATGGACAACCAGTCAAACTTAAAAGGGCAATGTTCATCTCAAGGGACGACGCGATTAATTACATGTTTGATTACTTTGAGAAACATTATCTCTTCGGTTTGGAAGTAAGAGACGAACATATTGTTGACGGTAATAAGCACAGCATTGAATATGTTTGCGATTTCCACAATCGTTTCACTGTGACACGTAACTAATATTTCGGATAATAAAAAAGAGCCTGATACTATCAGGCTTTTAGTTTACAAATCGCTTTTGTTCTTTTAATAGAAGCTTAGTGGATTCCCTTATTTCATGAATTGTAATAGTTTCATATTTAAGGAGATTAACTTGTCCTAATCCTTCACCCTTTTTAACATCTTTAATATCAGCGATATAAACATCTCCATTTTCTAAGTTAGATAAGATTAAGGCGATTTCACTAGCTGTAAGAATTACTTCTTCATTAGGGTCATTATCAAATATTACGACATGGGCTCCGTGATAGTCACTAACATGGAGGTATATGTCGTTTTTATTTGCTTTTTTGAAGGTTAAATAGTTATTTTGCTCTTTGTTTTTTCCAAAACCAATTTTTATTCCATTAACTGTTAAATAATAAGGTAGTCTAGCATCAACTTCTTTAACTCTTTTATTACTCTTATGTTTTGGAAGATATTTTTTATATAATTCTTCAATTTCTTGATCTGAGTAATATGGGAAAATATCAAGAATATGATTGATGTCTTCGATACTTTGTTCCGCAATTGAAATTTCTCTTTCATCATTTTCGATTGTTCGACGAGCCTTTTTATATCTTTCAAAATACTTATTAGCGTTATCTTTTGCTGAGATATCTTTATCGTAGGTTTCAGAAATGGAAGAGATATATTTGTTTAGATTCTCTTTGTCATACATCAAAGTTAAAAGTGTTTCTCCAACTTCTTTGTAGGATAGTTTTTCTTTTGCGTCTTCCATCTCATTATTAAGTACTTTGATCTTTTTATTTAGTGACTTAATTTTTTGTTTAAGGAAATTATATAGTGGGAGCGATTTTTCTTTCTTGCTCTTGCTATCAATTTCTAGGAGGTATTCGTTGATTTCTTTTTTATATTTTTCCATGTCGAACTCTTTAATCACTAAAGTTGGGTTTGGTTCGATTGGAATGTATTTCATTCCTCTGAGGATTGGTCTGGATGCACTTAAATCGGTGTAGTGCTTTGCAAATATGATATTTTCACCTTCGTCTAGGATGATGAGGTTATTGACGGTAGGAATCAATTCCAAAACAAGATAAAAGACTTCCTTCTGATAAAACTCGTTTGTTTTTGTTAAAGAGAATTTTATTACTCTATCATTATTGATTTGCGATACATCAGTAACATAGCTTCCTTTAAGATATTTTCTTAAATTTTCGTTGAGACTTCCTAAAGTTGTAGTGGTGTTATAACTATCATCAATAAAGCCAATAAATGGATTAGAGTGATTTAAAGACAGCAATAGTCTCTCTTTTTTGTAGAATGAAAATGAAAGAAGAACGTCACTTGAATTTGCAACAGTGACGTTAGTAACGAAATTACCTAAAACCTTAGTTTTGATTTCATCAACAAGTAGAATGATTCCTTTAAGATTTAACCTTGGTGTCATAATTATATTATTTCACTAATTTGTAATTGCTAAAAGATAAACATATCTTTATAATAACCATAAATGAAAAAGGGATTGCTTATTATCTTATCTGGCCCATCTGGAGTGGGAAAAGGCACTGTTCGTAGGTATATTATGGACAATTTTGATTTGCCTATTTGTTATTCCATCTCCATGACTACTCGTCCACAAAGAGAAAAAGAAGTAGAAGGTGTTGATTATTACTTTGTAACTCCTGAAGAATTCCAAAGGAATATCGACGCTAACAATTTCTTAGAATGGGAAGAATTCGTTGGAAATAGATATGGCACCCCTAAGGATAAAGTTGAAGAATTACGTAAACAAGGTAAGCACGTTCTATTAGAAATCGAAGTTAATGGAGCGGGTGAAGTGATGTCTAAGGTCAATGATGACCGCGTAATCTCTTTCTTCCTCATGCCACCTTCTCTTGAGGCACTTGAAAGCCGTATTAGAAGAAGAAAAACTGAGAGTGAAAAAATCATAAAAGAACGCCTAGATAAAGGCAAAAAGGAAATGACAATGACCGCTCAATATGATCACGTTGTCTTGAATGATAATGTGGCGAGAGCGTCTCAGGAAATTGTTGATCTCATCGAACAAAAAGCAAAAAGTAAATAGGACGGTTAAATGAAAATTATTGAATTACTGATTGAGCATAATAGTTATTCATTGAATCGTCCTTTTTCTTATCTCTATTCAGGGGAAAAACCTGTTGATAAAGGATATCGAGTTTTAGTTAAATTCAACAACCAAGAGTTAGTGGGATATGTTTTAAATGTTAAAGAAACATCCAAGAGTAGGGTAGAGCTAGAAGAAGAATATGGCTTCTCTTTAGCGGAAATCGTCGATGTAATCGATTCGAGTAGTTTATTGAGCGAAGACTTAATGGAGCTTGCTGACAAAGTCAGTGACTATTATTTAGCGAGTAAGATTTCAGTTCTTCAATCGATGCTTCCTCCTTCTTTAAGTCCAAGAAGAAGTTCTCTAAAGGCTCCAAAGATTGCTTATGACCAATACGTTGAAATTGCTAAATATGATG
The DNA here is from genome assembly GCA_900314865.1 of uncultured Erysipelotrichaceae bacterium. Taxonomy (GTDB): domain Bacteria; phylum Bacillota_I; class Bacilli_A; order RFN20; family CAG-826; genus UBA2450. Next base: position 169,237 of record OMWW01000003.1, read on the forward strand.
AGAGTTCACTTACTTATAAACAAGTTGAGCTGCTTCGACTTATCAGAGATAACGAACCAGTTCTTAAAAAAGAAATCAAACAAATTTCAATTCTTAATAAACTTATAGAAAAAGGTTTATTAAAGATTAAAAAAGTCGAAAAGAGAAGACTAGAAATACCGGAATATAAAGAAGAAAAAGTAGTGTCACTTACTAACGATCAAGAAAAAGTAATCAGTGAATTTTTATCAAGTGAAGACAAAATTTATCTTCTAGAAGGTGTTACTGGAAGTGGAAAGAGTGAAGTTTATTTAAAACTTAGTGAAGAATATCTATCAAAAGGCAAATCTGTCTTGGTGTTAGTACCAGAAATATCTTTGACTCCAATGATGATGAGAAATTATATTTCTCGCTTTCACGATAAAGTTGCAATTCTTCATAGTGAACTTACCCCTGCTGAAAAATATGATGAATATCGTAAAATCGCTAACGGAGATTGTAAGATCGTCGTTGGAGCTAGAAGCGCAATCTTTGCCCCTTTATCTAATATTGGGCTCATTATTTTAGATGAAGAACATGTCGAAAGTTATAAACAAGACACCCCTCCCTTTTATCACGCTCGAGAAGTAGCAATTATGAGAGGAGAAATGCATAACGCCAAAGTTCTTCTTGGTAGTGCCACCCCATCTTTAGAAAGTAGAGCAAGAGCGGGAAAAGGTGTATATCATCTCCTTAGATTAGATAAAAGAATCAATAACCAGCCATTACCAAAAACCACAATTATCAATCTATCTGATTACCATAACATCGATAAGGACAGCTATATCTTTTCATTAAAATTAAGAGAGCTCATTCAAAGAGAATTAGATAGATTCAATCAAATAATTTTACTTATCAATAAACGTGGATTCGCTAGCAGTGTTACCTGTAGAAGTTGTGGCTATATTTTTAAATGTCCAACTTGTAACATTCCGTTAACTTATCACCGCAGTGACTTAATGCTTAAATGTCATCATTGCAACTATGTTGAGCCTTCTATCGATTATTGTCCTGAATGTGGATCTAAATATTTGATGAGAAGCGGATTTGGAACCGAAAGAATCGAGGACGAAATCCATAAACTTTTCCCTGAGGCAAGAACTTTAAGGCTTGATAGTGATTCTGCAAAAATCAGAACCAAAGTTCCTTCTATAGTGGAAGCGTTTAGAAACAAAGAAGCCGATATTCTTATTGGCACTCAAATGATTGCAAAAGGTCATGACTTCCCTGATGTTACTTTGGTTGGTGTTGTGATGGCGGATGTTGGTTTATCTTTACCAAGTTATCGTAGTAGTGAAAGAGTATTTCAACTTATCACACAGGCCGTTGGAAGAAGTGGAAGAAGTGACAAGATGGGTGAAGCTGTTATTCAAACGTATCAACCAAGTCACTACGCAATTACGATGGCGGCTAGACAAGATTATGAACTTTTCTACAGAAAAGAAATGGAAATGAGAAAGGCTCAAGCCTATCCACCTTATGTATACTTAGCAAGCATTTCTATCAGTGGAAAAGTCGAAGATACAGTTATTGATAATACTTACAAAGTAATCGATAAATTGAACGAGGAATTAAAAGAAGAAGCGGTGATTTTGGGCCCGACCACTCCTTTTGTTCCCTACGAAAACAATCAACACATTAGATTAATATTAGTGAAATATCGAAATCCTGAACTCGTAAGAAAAGTTTTAGCGAAACTAGTTTCCGCTAATTCACAAAAGGGTTCGATTGGATTCTCAATTAATATTGACCCTTACAATTTTTAAAAAATTGTGTATATTAATATCAAAGAGGAATTACAGATGGTAACAATTAACATTTATGGCTTAGACCAATTTGTCGTTGGAGAATTAAGCGGAAGAATTAGCAAAGATATCGCCAAGTTATATGAAATGGATGAAGACGAGATCCATTTTATTTCATCTAACAACATGGTTTTCCATAGTGGAAACGAACAAACAAGTTGGAGAGTTTTTGTTGAAGTCAACGCTCCTATGAAAGTTGAAGTACTCCAAGATCAAATGTCAGCTTTATTAGCACATTATATCATGGAAGTGGCGATTCACGTTGAAATCGTCTTCAAGTATTTTTCTAGCGACCATTACTATAAGCAAATGAATCAAGATTACCCATTATTCCTCGAAGATAAAAACATCGTAAATTTCGATGAGACTTATACCGAAGACATGGAAGAAGGAGAAGGGGAAGACGAAATATTCACCGGTGACATATTTGAGAAAATCAGAAAATAATTACTTCCTTATATTCATATTTTCTCGATATCATCTTCAAATTTTGTTTACATGCGCAATGAAGCGTGCGTATAATTAACGTATGAATGAATATGAAATTGCTAGGACAATTCTGAAAAAACTTGTTCTTGAGGAAATTCCATTTGCCTTAGAACTAAGAACTTATTTCAAGAAGAATGTCGTTGAACCTCAAGTTAGAAGCAATGTGACCGCTCTTGTGGGCTGCGAATTACGTCATCATTATATTTTTGACAATCTCATTTCGCGCTTCATCAGCGATAACATTGATTTTGAAAAAACAATCTATCTCCGTTTTTATTTGTCTAATCACCTCTTTTTAAGAAGGTTTAAGGATGATGAACTCCTTGCTTTGACAAAAGAAGAGATGAAAGATGAAAGTGGTGTTGATGAATTATTGAAATTCGTTGATTCCACTAACGAAATTATTCCAGAAGACTTGGACAAAGCGTCTCCTGAATTCCTTTCGCTTCGTTATAACACCCCAGTTTGGGTGATTAGAATGTGGCAAAAACAATTTGGTAAGGGACTTGTTTTTAAAATTTTAAAAGTCAATTACCGCGCTAGTATTGCCTCCATTAGAATCAACGAGAATCACATTAACGTTGATGAATTCTTATCTAAACACCCTGATTTCTCGAAAGCACATGTTGAAAATATGGCGATCTATCAAGGAAGAGGCAATGCTAAAAACTTAGAAGAATTCGCTAACCATGACGTCTTCTTTATGAAGATGGCTACTAAACACGTAATTGATAAGTTAGAACTTGATCCAATTAAGAGTGTAGCTATTTATTCTGAGACTCCAAATAATATTTATTTGGATTTGGTGTCACGTTTTGGCAAAGACTATCCTTTAGATTTAGTGCTTAACCACGCTCCTTCGATTTTTGAAAATCGTAGAGTGGTTAAAGAGATGGGTTTAACTCATACCTTTGTTTACGATACAAATTATCAAAATTTGGTAACATGCGTATCAAAGAAAGTAAATGTCTTCTTCTGCCTTCCAAAGAACTCAATGCTTGATCTTTTAAGAAGCACCCCTGATTATTTCTTAAGAATTAAGCAAGAACAATTGGACGGAATTATTACAGAAGAATTCAACTGCTTAGAAGAATGTTCTAAGTTTGTTGAAGATGATGGTGAGCTCGTTTATATGATTCCAACATTATCAAGAAAAGAATCAAACTCCTTAATTGCCAATTTCTTAATTAAGCACCCTGATTATTCTCTTGTTGAAGAACATCAATTTTTCCCATTTGAAAGCTTTGACTCATGCATGTATTATGCTAGGCTGAAAAAAATGGGTGAAAATAATGATTAATCTTTACGGCATGGAGCTTAAAAAACTCCAAGAATTATTAACTAAATACGAACAAAAGCCCTATAGGGCCATACAACTATATACTTGGATTTATGAAAAGAACGTCACATCATTTGATGAAATGAGTGATGTCTCTTTGAAGTTCCGTGAAATTTTAAATAAAGACTTTTGTCTTTCTTTACCCAAAATTCACACCAAACAAGTAAGTAGCGATGGAACGGTTAAACTTCTATTAGAATTAGAAGACGGTTATAAAGTTGAAACTGTTTTAATGCGCTACAGCTATGGAAATGCAGTCTGTGTGAGTAGCCAAGTTGGTTGCAATATGGGTTGCTCTTTCTGTTCTAGTGGTATTTTAGGTAAACAAAGAAATCTTGAACCACATGAAATGGTGGGACAAGTTTTAACAATAAACAAGCTTCTTAAAGAAGAAGGAAGAGGAGAACATGTCACTCATATCGTGGTTATGGGGACTGGTGAACCTTTTGATAATTATGATAATGTCATGGATTTCATTCGTATCGTTAACGCTCAAAAAGGATTAGCAATCGGGGCTAGACATATCACTGTTAGCACTTGTGGTTTGCCTGATAAGATTAGACAGTACGCAAAAGAAGGCTTACAAACAAATCTAGCGATTTCTTTGCACGCTCCTAATAATGAACTTAGAGATAAACTCATGAAGATTAATAAAGCATATCCTTTAGAGGTTCTTTTCCCTGCCATTAAAGAATACGAAAGTATTGCTGGAAGAAGAGTAACTTATGAATACCTTCTTTTAGAAGGTATAAACGACACTAAAGAGTGTGCTTTAGAATTAATTGATCTTATTAAAGGGACAAACGGATACGTCAATTTGATTCCATATAATGAAACCAATAAAAATGACTATAAACGTAGTAGTGGAAACCGTGTTCATACTTTTCTTGATATTTTAATGAAGCACGGTGTTAAAGCTACAATCAGAAAAGAGTTCGGCAGTGACATCGACGCTGCTTGTGGGCAATTAAAAGCCAAGGTAGGTGATTAATATGTCTTATTTAACTGGTAATTATTGTCATCTTGTTGATAAAGGATTAGTGAGAGACACTAACGAAGATAGTGCCATTGCTTTAGTTAATGCGTATGGCAATGTGTTGCTCGCTGTTGCTGATGGCATGGGCGGTGCTAATAAAGGTGAATATGCATCTAATTATCTTTTGGGATATCTCAAGAACGAATTCTTGAATCTTGAAGAAGAGATTGAAAACCCAAAAGCCATTATTAAATGGCTGAACAACAAAATCAAAGAAGCAAATGAAGATATCTACGAAAAAGGCGAATCAAAAGAAGATTTTAAAGGCATGGGAACAACGTTGTCTTTATGCTTCATTGTTAAAGATAACCTTATTACCGCTCAAGTTGGCGATAGTCGTATTTATCTATTAAAAGATAATAAGTTAGAACAAATCAGTGTTGATCAAACATATGCGACATATTTATTGCATCACAAAAAGATTAGCGAAAGCGAAGTTGCAGTTCATAAAAAACGTCATATGTTAACTAACGCTATCGGGACAAAGAAAACATGCAATGTTGATATAAATTTATATCAATATAACAAGGAACGTATTTTGATTTGTAGCGATGGATTATATAATAATGTCTCATCTTTAATCATCGAATCAATCATTAGAGGAAACGATTCATTAGATAAAAAATGTCAAGAACTCATTGCCTTTGGCAATGCTAATGGTGGAAGCGACAATATGGCGGTTGTTATTTGGGAGAGCAAATAATGTCTTTACCTCTTAACCGTGTGCTTTTATCTCGTTACATTTTATTCCGTCACATCGCTAGTGGTGGGATGGCAGATATATATGAAGCCAATGACTTAGTCCTTAATAAGGATGTAGCTTTAAAATTTCTGAAGGATAAATCGCTCACTAACGATTATGAATTAGAATTATTCAAAAATGAAGCAAGGTATGCTTCGATTTTCAATCACCCTCATATTATGAAAATCTACAATGTAGGTGAATATGAAGGCCAGCCATTTGTAAGCTATGAACTTCTTAAAGGAAAGACTTTAAAAGAGGTTTTAGATGAACGTGGTAAATTGTCTTTTGATGAATCTTTAGATTATATGCTTCAAATTCTCGATGGAGTGGACACACTTCACGAAAGAGAAATCATTCATAATGATTTGAAACCTGATAATTTGTTTATCATTAGTGATGGAACAATTAAAATTGTTGATTTTGGTATTGCCACTCATTCATCAAATAGAGAACAAAAAGAAACTCTAGGATCGGTTAATTATGTCGCTCCTGAAGTTCTTATTAATAAGAAGAGAAGTTTTCAATCTGATATCTTTTCTTTAGGTGTAATATTATTCGAACTTCTTACTGGAAAGACTCCTTTTGAAGGTAGTACTTCTAAAGAAGTAATTGACTCAGTTATAAAGAAAAATGTCCCATCTATAAAAAGATACACCAATATTTCTAACTATGAAGATTTTGACTATATTATCGCTAACGCGACATCTAAAAATGTCTACAATAGATATAAGAGTTGTAAGGAATTTATGAATGACCTTAATAAGATTAAAAGACATGAGAGAGTTAAGAAAAGTGGATTCTTTTCAAGGTGGTTTAACTGATGGAAGGAATTATTGTTTCTATTAAATACGGAGTCTACGTTGTCGAATCAGACGGTGTTTTATATAATTCTTCTCCTCGAGGTTTGCTCAAATCTAAAAACAAATTATATGTTGGAGACCGAGTTATTTTAGATGATAGAAGTTATCAAATAATCGACGTTATGGAACGTAAATCGTTTTTAAAAAGACCCTCAATTAGTAACATCGATCAAATCCTTCTCGTATTTTCTTTGAAGGAGCCTGATTTCTCTTATTATCTAGTATTTAAATATCTCACCTATGCGAGTTTTAACGGAATTAAAGCATCTTTAGTTTTAACTAAAGCTGATAAGAGTAATAAGAAAGAAATCGATGAGATTACCGCTCTCTTTAATAAAATTGGCGTTCAAACTTATGTGACTAGTAGTAAAAGTAGTGAAGGTGTTGATAAGATCAAAAACTTATTCACTAACAAAATTACAGTTTTAGTTGGACAAAGTGGAGTTGGAAAATCTTCTTTACTAAATGCGATTGATAATTCTTATTTACGTGATATCGGTGAATACTCTTTAGCGTTAGGTAGAGGAAAACATAAAACAAAGGAAGTAATATTACTTCCTTATCAAAACGGATATATCGCTGACACTCCTGGCTTTTCTTCTTTAGAATTGGAGATGAATAAGTTAGAAGTTGCGCAGCATTTTCCGTCATTTGAAAAAGATGCATTAGAATGTTTCTATTCTAATTGTCTTCATATTTCTGAAAAGAATTGTAAAATTAAAGCGAAAATAGATAGTGGTGAAATTCCATCTATCGTTTATGAAAATTATCTAAAACTATTAGAAGAAGTGGAGAGATATTGATATGAGCAAAGTAATAGTAGCCCCTTCAATCCTAAGTGCGGATTTTAATCACCTCTTAGAAGATATTAAAAAAGTTGAAGAAGCTGGAGCGGAATGGCTTCACTTTGATGTGATGGATGGACACTTCGTTCCTAACATCTCTTTTGGTCAACCAGTACTTCAGTGTATCGCTAAAAGTCATGGAATGGTTAACGATGTTCATATCATGATTTCTGACCCATTTAAGTACGCTCCTGAATTCATTAAAGCTGGAGCAAATATTTTAACCTTCCATTACGAAGCGTGTAAGAGTGATAAAGAGGTATTTCAAGTCATAGATTTGATCCATGATTATGGTTGTAAGGCTGGTCTATCAATTAAACCTAATACTCCAGTAGAAAAAGTTTATCCTTTCTTACATTCACTTGATCTTGTTCTTATTATGTCTGTTGAACCAGGATTTGGTGGCCAAAAGTTTATTCAAGAATCATTCACTAAGGTCTTTAGACTCAAAGAAATGATTAAACGAGAAAAGGTTAATACTCTCATCGAGATTGATGGTGGAATTAATGATGAAACCGCAAAGATCGCTAAGATGGCAGGGGTTGATGTTTTAGTGGCAGGTAGTTATCTCTTTGGCCACGAAGATATCAAAGAAAGAATAGAAAAATTAAGATGACAAAATATCTGTTAATTGCTTTATTTGCAGTCGCTATTTTTTCGATTGTAAGTTATTTCTTTTCTATTAATCTTTTATATAAAAGAAGAAGCAATAAAAGCATTAATTATAAAAACGAGTTTCCTTTTGAATCCGTTCCTTATTTTAAAACAACTGGAAGCAATTTAAATCTCTTGCTATTTTTGTCCTTAACTGCTACCCTTGCTGGTTTTGCTTTATTCACTGTTAATTATTTTGGGGTTATTCCTTTATTAATGACGATAGTATTCACTTTGATGGGGTTCTTTATTGGCGCTCTTCCTTTTGTTAGTCTAGCGAAAATTAAAGAGCATCTATATATGGTGGTAGGAGCAATCGTTTCTGATTTCCTTATTAGCGCTCTTATTACCTATCTTTCTTATAGTGTTTCTAAGATGTATGACTATCAAAAGATTTCTCCAATAATTGCGATAGTGATCAGCGCTATATTACTTATTAAAAGCATCTTCTTTATTTTGAATCCTAAGTTATTTAACTTAAGATATGTAAAAAACGAAAAGGACGAACTTGTTAGACCAAAGTTTGTTCCGCTTGCTTTTTATGAATGGTCGGTTTTAGTTTCTAGTCCTATATATTTATTAGTATTGATGCTTCTATCCACTGCAATAGTGAAATAGATAAGCATAAAAAAATGACCATTAAGGTCAATTTTTTTGTTTACGAACTTTTAATTATTTACCAGCTTTATTGAGGGTTCTATAAGCACGAGTAGACATACGAACGCGTGTTTCTTTTCCATCAACTAAGACTGTACGAGTTTGTAAATTGGTATTCCATTTTCTACGAGTAGCTCTTAAAGAATGGGAACGGTTGTTACCACTGATTGGTCCTTTTCCGGTTACTGGACATACTCTTGACATATCGTGACCTCCTTAAGCGTCTTGAAAACTCTATCACATAATAAATATTAAATGCAATATTTATTTATAAATTTAGTATCTTTCTTCTGGGTGTTTCATCTTAAATTCATGAACACTCATTGTTGGTGGACACTTCTTTATAAGTGTTTCTAAAAGCAAACCATTTTTGTCGCCAAGAAGATATTTGGTTCTACATGTTGGAGCGTAAAAGATAACTTGCCCTTTTCTTTTGCTCTCATCAATATCGATGAATTGAATGTTCTTATAATCGAATTGGAACTCTTTCCAATATCTTTTCATAATGAAGTATTTATCTTCGATAACATAATAATAAGACGTTATAGAAAGGATATAGAAAACGAGTAAAGCGCCAACTGTAAAGAAAGTGAAGATATATTGCCCGACACCCCATTCGACCATCTTAGTAGCACCGCTAGCTTCATCTACTCCAATAAAAAGAGAAAAAGCAGCACCAAATAAAGCGGCTAATAAGATTACAGATACAATCAAGTATCTCCAGGTTATTCTCCAAATGCTTGGTTTGACTTTCATGGTGATAATTTTACATCAAAAAGAGATAAATATAAAGCAAGATGAAAAAATAACCTACATACGTCTTTTTTTGGTTCAAAAAATTATAACTATATAAAAAAATAAAACAAATAAATTATATTTATTTTCTTCATAAAAAGTAGTGTACGTAGTAAGATACTAGTTAGGAGGAGAAAATATGGCCAACAAAAATAAAGTAGTTGCGATGATTCTTGCTGGTGGAAAAGGCACAAGACTTGAATCATTAACAAAGAAAACCGCTAAGCCAGCTGTTTCTTTTGCAGCTAAATATCGTATTATCGATTTTCCATTATCAAATTGTACGAACAGTGGTATTAACACCATCGGTGTTCTTACACAATATGAATCAACTTTTTTAGATTCTTATATTGGTAATGGTGAAAAATGGGGATTAAATGGTGTGCACTGTTTAATGTCGTCACTTGCCCCAAGACAAACAGAAGAAGGAGCAAACTGGTATAAAGGCACTGCTGATGCTATTACTCAAAACATTGATTTTTTAGATAACGCAGATCCTGAATTTGTACTCATTCTTTCTGGCGACCATATTTATAAGACCAGTTATTTAGACATGATTAAGCTTCACGAGACAAGTAAAGCTGATGTCACAATTTCGGTTATTGAAGTTGATCCAAAAGAAGCGAGCAGATTTGGTATCATGGTTTGCGACAAGAATGATAATATCATTCAATTCCAAGAAAAACCTAAAAATCCAATCTCTAATTTAGCCTCTATGGGTGTCTACATCTTCTCTTGGAAAGTATTAAGAAAGTATTTAAAGGAAGATGACAAGGATCCAAATAGTGAACACGACTTCGGGAAAAACATCATTCCTAAAATGCTTGCTGATAAAAAGAAACTCAAAGCATATAGATTTAAGGGATATTGGAGAGATGTCGGTACTTTGGCCTCATTACATGAAGCAAATATGGATATCGCTCTTGATAAGATGGAGCTTAATCTTTATGACGAAGACCCATCAAATAGAATCTATACCGAAGATATTTATAGCGTTCCTCAATATGTTGGCAAAAAAGGTTCTATTACCCGTAGTATTGCTAACCAAGGGGCAATCATTTTAGGTCATGTAGATTCCTCGGTTGTGTCTACAGGCGTCACAATTGAAAATGAAGCAAAAGTGACAAGATGTGTTGTTATGGAAAACGCGATTATTAAGCGTGGTGCGAAAGTCCATAACGCCATCATTGCACCTAATTGTGTTATTGAAGAAAATGCGGAAATCAATCTTGGAAGCGACAAAGTCGTTCTCATCGACAACGCAAAGAAATAGGAGGCTAATATGAGTAAAGTTATTGGTATATGCAACTTGCATAACGATCCACATCTTGGTGAAATCACTAAAAACCGTCCATTAGCCGCCGTTACATTTCTTGGACGCTACGGCTTGATTGATTTTACACTTTCAAATTTCTCAAACTCTCACATTGATAAAGTTTATGTATTAGTGAGAAAAGGAATCGTTGCTGTTAGAAAACACATCGGTAGTGGCTCTATTTGGACAAATAACACTAAACTTGGACATGTTGAATTATTAATCAATGAAAAAGGCTTAACAAACAAAGCCTTCAACACTGATATTAATAATATCAAGTCTGGCTTAGATGTTGATGACCTCGACTTTGACTATGCGGTTATCGCCCCTGGCTATATGCTTTCCAGTATGGATTTCCGTCCGTTTTTAACGGAGCATGTCAAAAATGAAGCAGCTATCACCTGTATTTACAAACACATTGATAATGCGAACAAAGATTATCTTCAATGCGACAAATATAAGCTTGATGCGGATGGTAGAATCGTAAAATCCAATAAAAACATTGGAAGAACCGAAGAAGCTGATATTTCTTTGGATACATTTATCATTTCCAAAAAAGCGTTTATCAAACTCATAAAAGACAGTTCTAAAGTATCTGAATTATATTCTATAAAAGATATGATCAATTACTACATTGAAGAAGAAACTGTCGAAGTTATAGGCGCTGAATTCAAGGGTTATGTTGTCCCAATTTTAACCTTAGAAGGCTATGTTTCTCATTCCCTTGATTTACTCAATTATCATGTAAGAAACCAACTCTTCTTTGAAGATTGGCCAATCTATACAACAACCCACAATACCCCTCCAGCCTTATATAGCAAAGACGCCGATGTACAAAATAGTTTCATTGCTAATGGTGCGATTGTTAAGGGCAAGGTTACTAACTCCATCATTTCTCGTGAAGTAGTGATTGAAAAGGGTTCTGAAGTTAAAAACTCTATCATCTTTACAAAGACTATTATTGGTAAAGACACAAAGCTCGATCATGTTTTAATCGATAAGAACGTCAAAGTTATCAATGTCAAAAAGATGGTTGGTAGTGAAGACGATATTATCGTTATCTCTCAAGGAGCAATTATCTAATGAAAATCGCGATGGTTTGTTCTGAAGCCAATCCTTTCATAAAAACTGGTGGGTTAGCGGATGTTACTTACTCTTTGAGTAAAGAATTAGCAGCTTTAGGGGAAGAAGTAATTATTGCTCTTCCTTACTACAACCAAATCAAAGCTCAACAACTTCCGGTTGAATTTGTGGGCACCCTCCACATCCATATGGGTTGGAGAATGGAAAGCACTAACATTTATAAAATCGTCAGAGATGGTATTACCTATTATTTCTTAGAAAACCGTCATTATTTTGAACGTGATGGAATTTATGGTTATGACGATGATGGTGAGAGGTTTGCTTTCTACACATTAGCGGTTGCGGAATTAATGCCAATGGTGAACTTTGTTCCTGACATTATTCACGCACACGACTGGCAACCTGGAATGCTTTTCTGTTATATCAGAGAAACTCATATGGATTTCTATAAGAAATCAAAATTTGTATTCTCTATTCATAACCCTGCATTTCAAGGCACAATTAGTCGTTATTCCTTAGGAGATTTATATAATTTACCAGATTATCTCTATATTAATGGGCAAGTAGAATTTGGTGGTATGGTCTCCACCCTAAAAGCAGCTATCATTTATGCTGATAAGATTACTACCGTTTCTCCAAATCACAGATTTGAATTATTAACTCCAGAAGGAAGTATGGGATTAAATAGAATTCTATGCTTTAGAGAATATGACTTCACCGGAATTCTTAATGGTATCGACTATTCTGAATTCAATCCAAGTACTGACAAATATTTAGCAAAAAACTTCAACTTAAGAAACTTCTTAACTGGTAAAAAGGCTAACAAAGAATATTTGCTCAAACACTTTGGCTTAGAAGGTGAAGACGCTCCTTTATTTTCCCTTGTTAGCCGTATCACATGGCAAAAGGGTATGAATCTTGTCTTCCCTGCTGTTAGAGAACTTGCAAGTCGAGGCGCAAACATCATCCTCCTTGGTAGTGGAGAATATGATTGCGAACAAGAAATGGAAAGATTGCATCGCGATTTTCCAAATCACGTGGCAATATATGTTGGCTATAATAACGCCCTTGCGCATCAAATATACGCAGGAAGTGATTTCTTCTTGATGCCTTCCTTATTTGAACCATGCGGATTAGGACAAATGATAGCCCAAAGATATGGAACTCTCCCAATTGTCCGTCGTACTGGTGGACTTAGAGATTCTGTTATCAATTACGATGGCCATAACGAAGAATATTCTAATGGCTTCGGATTTGATAATTATAGTGAATGGGATATGAATAGAACTTGTTTCTACGCTTATGACATTTACTACAATCGTCAAGATGTATTCAAAAAGTTGGTAAAGAATGCGCTTAATACCGACAATAGTTGGCAAAAGAGTGTTAAACATTACCGACAATTATATTTATCAATCATTAAATAAGTTTAGACTATTTTATTATGAAATAATAAAATCGAGGTGATTTTATGGGATATGACTACAAAAAGATAGAGCCAAAATGGCAGAAAGTATGGGAAGAAAATAAAACATATAAATGTGATGTTTATGATTTTTCTAAGCCGAAATATTACATTCTTGATATGTTTCCTTATCCAAGTGGACAAGGCCTACACGTTGGCCATCCAGAGGGATACACCGCTAGTGATGTTTTGGCGAGAATGAAAAGAATGCAAGGATTTAACGTCCTTCACCCAATTGGATGGGATTCTTTTGGTTTACCGGCCGAACAATATGCGATGAAAACCAATCAACATCCTTCTATTATCACCGAAAAGAATATCAATAACTTCCGTCGTCAAATTAAATCCTTAGGATTTTCTTATGATTGGGATAGAGAAATCGCTACTAGCGATCCAACCTATTACAAATGGACTCAATGGATTTTCTTACGTTTATTCGATAACGATCTTGCTTATATTGATTATCGCCCTGTGAACTTCTGTCCAACTTTAGGAACCGTTTTAGCTAACGAAGAAGTAATTGACGGCAAAAGTGAAGTGGGTGGATATCCAGTTATTAGAAAGCCAATGCGACAATGGTTACTTAAAATCACTGACTACGCCGACAAACTTCTTGAAGGTTTAGATGGTCTTGATTGGCCTATCTCTACTTTAGAGATGCAAAAGAATTGGATTGGAAGAAGCGTCGGTGCAAAAGTTAAATTTAAAATCAAAGACACTGATCTATCATTTGATGTCTTTACTACTAGAGTAGATACACTTTATGGCTGTAGCTATTGTGTTCTTGCTCCTGAGCACCCACTTGTTAAGAAACTTGTTACCAAAGAACAAGAATCTGCAGTTAACGATTATCTTAAGATGGTGGAAAGCAAGTCCGACATGGAAAGAACCGAACTCAACAAAGATAAAACCGGCGTCTTTATTGGAAGATACGCAATTAACCCAATCAATGGTAAAGAAGTACCAATTTATATTGGTGACTATGTTTTAGCTAGTTACGGTAGTGGGGCGGTTATGGCGGTCCCTGCTCATGACGAAAGAGATTATGCTTTCGCAAAGAAATATAATTTACCAATTCATCAAGTTTTAGAAGGAGACATTAGTGAAAATGCGTTCACTGGTGACGCCCCTCACATCAATAGTGATATCGCTAATGGAATGAACATTGCAGACGCTAAAGAGGCAATATTAAATAAACTCATCAAAGATGGCAATGGTGAGAAACAAGTCAATTACAAACTTCGTGATTGGCTTTTCTCCCGTCAAAGATATTGGGGTGAACCAATCCCAATTATCATCAAAGATGATAACTCATTGGTGCCACTCAAAGACTACGAATTGCCTCTTGTTCTTCCTGAGATGAAAGAATATAAGCCAAGTGGCACCGGCGAATCACCTTTAGCAAATGCCAAAGAGTGGCTTTCTGTTACATTAAGTGATGGAAGTCATGGATTAAGAGAAACAAATACCATGCCTCAATGGGCGGGTAGCTGTTGGTATTATATTCGTTATATCGATCCACATAACACAAACTCTATTGGTGATAAAAAATTGTTAGATCACTGGTTACCAGTTGATTTATATATCGGTGGAGCAGAGCACGCTGTTCTTCACCTTTTATATGCTAGATTCTGGCATAAATTCTTATACGATCAAAAAATCGTTTCTACCCCTGAACCATTTAAGAAATTATTCCATCAAGGAATGATCTTGGGTAGTAATGGTGAAAAGATGTCTAAATCTAGAGGCAATGTTATCAATCCTGATGATGTTGTTAATGATTATGGCGCTGATGCTTTAAGGCTTTATGAAATGTTCATGGGACCTTTAGAAGCTTCTTTACCATGGAGTGATACAGGATTAGATGGAGCGAAGAAATATCTTGATCGTGTCTATCGTTTATTCTCTGAACCGGAATTTACTTCTAAGTTCACTCATGATAACGATGGTAAACTTGATTATTTATATAACTTTACAATCAAGAAAATCACAAGTGATTTTGAATCATTAAAATTTAACACCGCAATTTCTCAAATGATGGTGTTTACTAATGAGCTATATAAATGTGAAAAACTCTACGTTCCTTATTTAGAAGGATTCATCAAAACTCTTGCGTGTATTGCTCCTCATTTAGGTGAAGAGATTTGGGAAATGTTAGGCCACAACGACTTAATTGATTTTGAACCTTGGCCAACATTTGATGAGAGTAAGATTGTTTTGGATTTAATTAAGGTCGCAGTTTCCGTTAACGGAAAACTTAGAGCGACAATTGATGTTAAACCAGATCTTGATGACGAAGAATTGAAGAAGATTGCTTTTGATCAAGAAGCGGTTAAACGTCACACTGAAGGAAAAGAAATTAAAAAGGTCATTGTTGTTAAAAATAAGATCGTCAATATCGTTGCTATTTAATATGATTTTGTTAGTTGATATCGGTAACACCGCAACAAGTTTTGCTTCGCTTGATAACGAAGAATTAAAATTCATAAATCGTTTATTTAATATAGATGTGAATAAGGATTCTGTCTCTAATTTATTAAACGGTTTTAAGTTTGAAAAAATCTATGTTTCAAGTGTTGCTCCTAAACTCTTATCACAATTAAAAGAAATATTAATTAATCTTTTTAAGATTAAGCCAATCGAAATCGATGTTAGTTTCAACGATTTAGTCGATATTGATATCGACAATAAGAATGAATTAGGAATTGATTTGCTATGCGACATTGTTGCAGGTAAAGCGATATATGGTAATAAGGTTGTTATTATTGATTTTGGAACCGCTACTAAAGTTTTGTTTATTGATGAAAACGGGGTCTTTAGTAGTTGTGCAATTTACCCAGGATATCAAAAGAGCAAGGAACTACTCGCTAATAGCACTGAATTATTACCAAATGTGGAAGGCAAACTTATTAAACCAATAAGTGAATGTCATAACACCATCGATGTGATTAATAGTTCTATCTATTTTTCACATATTGATACTATTAATGGTATTATTAACCGTTATGAAAATGAAAAAGGATACTCTCTTAAGAGAGTATATACAGGTGGTAACGCCTTAGACTTCATCCCTGAACTCGTTAAAAGAAGTGAGTATGATGAAATGCTTTTATTTAAAGGGATGGCGTTATTAATAAATAGGGGGAAATAACATTATGAAAAAATCTATTTATGAGAAGATGACAGCGAAATACCAAAAGCCTCTTCTTAAAACGTTAGAAGAATTTATGGCTATTAATTCGGCCTATGATGAAGAGACCGTTAGTGAAAAAGATCCTTTTGGGATTGGTGTTTCTACAGCATTGAATTATGTTGCTGATTTAGCAAAAAAAGATGGATTTAATGTCAATGTATATGACAACAAAGTTGTCGAAATATTATATGGTAGCGGAAAGAAAAACCTTGTCATTATGGCACACGCGGATGTTGTCCCTGCTGGTACTGGATGGAATCAGCCTCCATTTAAGCTAGTAGAAAAGAAGGGCGTTTTATATGGACGTGGTGTCTCTGATGATAAAGGACCACTTCTTGCTACATATTATGCAATGAAGGCTCTTAGAGATAATGGACTTTTAGGTGGATATCAAATTAGGTTCCTTGTTGGTGGAAATGAAGAAAGAGGCAGTTCCTGTATGGAACATTACTTCCAAGTTCTTAAAAAACCACAACCTACTCTTGGATTTTCACCTGATAGTGATTTCCCATTAATCTTTGCCGAAAAAGGAATTATCAACTTTGAATTAAGTCACAAACTTAATGTCCCTGGACTTATTTCTATTAAAGGTGGTTTAGCCTCCAATGCAGTTATTGAAAGATGCGAAGTCAAATTTGAACTCAATAATGATTTCCTTAATTTCATCATGAAACATTTCCATCGTGACGAAGCGGAAATTCACACTGAAGACGATGTAACTACAGTTGTATTCCATGGTAAAGCCGCCCACGGTGCTCATCCTGAATTAGGAGTGAATGCTGGTACAAGAGCAATCTTAGCTTTGGCGGAATATACCAAAGACCCAATCCTTGTTCAACTCAAGAAAATGTTTGTTAACACTGATGGTAGTGGATTTGGTTGTAAAGGTATTTCTAAGGAAATGGGTCATAACACCAGTAATGTTGGTATTGTGAGATTTGAAAATGGCGTTATCAGTGTAACCACTAATTTCCGTTATGTGGATACATGTGATAAGAAACAACTCTTAGAGGCAATTAAAGAAAATACCAAACCATTTACACTTAAGATTGTCGGTGATTGCAAATTGCTTTATTATCCAAAAGATTCTTTGTTAATTTCAACTTTGTTGAAATCATATCAAGAAGAAACTGGAGATTATAAAACTCAACCTCTTGCAATTGGAGGTGGAACATACGCTAAAGAAGCAGATAATGTTGTTGCCTTTGGCATGCAATTCCCAGGCTGGGAAAGCAATATGCATTCTCCAGGAGAAGCTGTTAGAAAAGAAGATTTATTTAAAGGCATGAGCATTTACGCTCGCGCCATTGTCGATTTAGGAAAACTTTTGAAGGATGAGGACTAAGAATAAACCTTGGACAAAACCTTATTTATTAGAGCATCTAGAAGTTCAACTTTCTAATGATGATTTTTCTTCTATTCAAGATTTATATCTTGAAATTGGTTCTGGAAAGGGCGATTTCCTTCTTAAGATGGCGTTTAATAATCCATCATTATCCTTTATAGGAGTGGAAATGAATACAACGTGCGCTGGTATTACCGCCAAAAAACTTGTTGAATCGGGTATTAATAACGCGAAAATCGTTTGTGAAGACGCGATTAATATTATTCCACTTATGAATGATGAAAGTGTTAAAACTTTATTCTTAAATTTCTCAGATCCATGGCCCAAGAAAAGACATCATAAAAGAAGGCTTACAAGCGACAAATTCTTGAATGAGTATTATCGAATTCTTGTTAAAGGCGGAAGGCTCATTTTTAAAACCGATAATGTTGATTTATTTAATGATTCTTTAGAATATTTTGAGTCATCTCCATTTAAGCTTATTAGTATAACTAATAATTATAGTGGTGATGATCCTTTTGATGCTTGTACAGAATATGAAGCAAAATTTAGAAATGAAGGCACTCTTATTAATAGAGTGATTTATGAAAAATGATCACTAATTACGGTATTTATAATCATCACGAACTTGATAACACTTTATTAATTCTCTTTAGCGAGGAAGAAGTTTTATCATTCAAAAAGATTAGTCCAGAAATGGAAATTCTTTATCATGATTCAAAAATAGTGGGATACCGTATTGTTAATTTTATTAGATACGCGAAAATCAAATATAGCGGAATCATATTTTTACCTGCCAAACCACTTATAGATGTTATTAATCAAGTATTAGCAAAATATGATTTAGAATTGCTCGATTATAAACGTCAGAGTGGTTATGTAACTAAAAGAAATGAAGATAAACTAATGGTGTTTGCTTTAGAAGGAACTTTCTTAAGAGATATGACAATCTCAAAAGGAAAATATGTTACTTATCACGAGTTATATATTGAAAACGACTCACCTAATGACTTAATTGAAATAGAAGAAAATATTAGAGAAAATATCGATTTTTTCCAAATGGAGGAAAAATAAAATGATTGAAGTAGAACTAAAAAAAGCCGGAAAGATTTCCAGATTAACAAACAAGACGTTCCAATTTGAAAAAGAGCTCGGAGAAGGATTTTACGCTGCTAATTACTTTTTAAAAAGTAATCGTATTGTCAAAGAACGCGCTCCAGGACACATTGTCACCATGCAATGGTTTCAAAGAAGAGACGATTCTATGCTTTGTGGAGTTGATGAAGCTATTGCTATTCTACATGAATACGCTATTCATCCCGAAGAACTTGAAATTTTAGCTCTTAATGATGGTGATATTATTAACAACATGGAACCAGTTCTTAAAGTTACTGGTAAATATGAAAACTTTGGTTTTCTTGAAAGTGTTATTGATGGTGTTTTAGCTAGAAGAAGTAGTGTTGCTACTAATGTAAGAGAAGTATTAAAAGTTGCAGGAAACACCCCTGTCTTTTCTATGGCGGATCGTCAAGACGATTACCACACTCAAGTTGGTGATGGATATGCAACTTATGTTGCTGGTATTAATCGTGTTAGTACTGACGCTCAAGGCAAATGGTGGGGCGGAAAAGGAATGGGAACTATGCCACACGCTTTAATTCAAGTCTGTGGTGGTGATGTTATTAAAGCTGCAAAGATTTATCACGAAACCTATCCAAATGAAAAAGTTACTGCTTTAATCGATTATAACAACGATGTTGTTACCGATTCTCTTAAACTCGCAAGAGTGTTAAAAACTGATCTTAATGGGGTTCGTATCGATACTTCTAAGAGTTTGATTGACCATTATTTTGATGACAAGGATACAAGTGGATTCGATCCTCATGGTGTTTGCAAGGAATTAGTTTTTGCTCTTAGAGAAGCATTAGATAAAGAAGGCTTCAACTATGTGAAAATAATTGTTTCAAGTTCCTTCTCTCCTGAAAAGATTAAACTTTGGAACGAATTAAAAGTGCCTGTTGACTTATATGGCGTTGGAACATATTTTGTGAACAATATGACCTGTGGATTTACTGGAGATCTTGTTATGCTTGATGGCAAACCTCAGGCCAAAGAAGGAAGAGCGAATTATCCTTCAAATAGATTACAAAAAGTTCCATACCCAATTTATTAATAAAATGAAGCTAACAAAAAGAACAGGAAATTCTGTTCTTTTATATATGGTTGAATTCTATTATTTAGAAACAATTTTAAGGAAGGTTTTCTTACCCGTTTTGACCTTAATTGGCTCTTTATATGAGATGATGGCGTTAACATCGCTGATCTTATTTCCATCGATTGATAAGCCACCTTGCTCAATTAATCTACGGGCTTCGCTTTTTGAAGAGCATAGACTAGAAGCCACTAATAGGTCCATGACTGGTAATTCGTTTCCTTCTAATTCAACGGACGGCATGTTTTCATCACTTCCAGCTCCGGAGAATAAACTACGTGCTGCATCTAATGCTTTTTGTGCTTCTTCTTCGCCGTGCACTAACTTAGTTAATTCAAAGGCTAAGATTTCTTTCTTCTCGTTAATTCTACTATCTTCCCAAGAAGCGATTTCATCAATCTTTTCAAGTGGCAAGAAGGTCAATAATTTGAGGCATTTAATAACGTCAGCGTCATCAATGTTTCTCCAGTATTGGAAGAAATCAAATGGTGATGTTTTGTTAGCGTCAAGCCAAACAGCACCAGAAGCAGTCTTACCCATTTTCTTACCTTCACTATTTAATAATAGTGTAATAGTCATTGCGTAAGCGTCTTTACCAGTTTTCTTTCTAATTAGTTCGGTACCTGCTAACATGTTGGACCATTGGTCGTCTCCACCAAATTGCATGTTGCAGCCATAGTGTTGATTTAAGTAGTAGAAGTCATAGGCTTGCATAATCATATAGTTGAATTCTAAGAAAGATAAACCTCTTTCCATTCTTTGCTTATAGCATTCTGCTCTTAACATGTTGTTAACAGAGAAACATGTGCCGACCTCTCTAAGGAAATCGACATAGTTGAGTTTGAGTAGCCAATCCGAATTATCAACGACAATCGCTTTATTAAAGTCGATAAAACGGCTCATTTGTTTCTTAAAACATTCAACGTTATGGTTGATTTGTTCGGTTGTCATCATTGCTCTAAGATCACTTCTTCCGGTTGGATCACCAATATGTCCTGTTCCTCCTCCAACTAAGATGATTGGAGTGTTACCTGCCATTTGAAGTCTCTTCATCAAACACAAAGTCATGAAGTGACCGACATGTAGTGAATCGGCGGTTGGATCAAAGCCAATATAAAATTTGGCGTTACCATTATTGATAAGCTCGCGGATTTCATTTTCATCAGTGACTTGAGCAATTAAATCTCTTGCTTGAAGTTCTTCATATATACCCATGATTATGATTCCTCCTACTATGTAGAATATAACATAACGGTAGTGAATAATAAAGAAAAAAGACTCTCACTAATGTGGGAGTCTTTATTGTAATGCATGTATTAGAGTTTACGGTTGTAGTATTCGACGATTTGTGACTCAGTAATTTGTTGAGTTAATTCGTTACGTTCTGGTTCTCTAATGTATTTACCTGAGAGTTTTTCAGCATCAACTTCAACCCAGCCGACTTTAGTAGCGACAGAAGCGAGTGATTCTTTAATGACTTTCATGTCTTTAGCGTTTTCTCTGACAGAGATAACGTCGTTAAGAGAACATAAGTAAGATGGAATATCAACTTTTTTACCGTTAACTTCGATGTGTCCGTGATTGACGAGTTGTCTAGCACCTCTACGAGTACGAGCAAAGCCCATACGGTAGACGAGGTTATCTAAACGGGATTCAAGTAACTTCATAAATGCGAAACCAGTAACTTCTTTACTAGATAAGGCAATCATGAATAAACGTCTGAATTGTCTTTCATTGACACCATACATTTGTCTAAGCTTTTGCTTTTCAACTAATTGTTTACCATATTCAGATGGTTTTTTCTTACGAGCAGCTCCGTGTTGGCCAGGTCCATAAGGACGCTTTTGGAGTTCCTTGTTAGTCTCAAGAGTTGAAAAACCTAATCTACGACTTCTTTTCCAGTCTGATCCAGTGTATCTCATGACTTGTACTTCCTTTCTTTATTTTTTTGCAAAATAATGAATAGGCATAAATTCCTTACTCCGGGTGTTTGATTTACGTTTCACCAATGTAGCTTAGGTTACTTCGTCACAATAGTACCAAACGTCAGTCGAGTAGTATTTATGTGCTGCATTACATGCAGTAAATAATATACAGGAAACTAATTAGTAAAACAACAAAAAAATTAAATAATTTTTGACTATTTCTATTCATCTTGATTTTAAGGGAAAAATAATAAGAAAATCTAATCTCAAATATAACCTACTTTATTAAAATTCTATCAATAAAAAATGATTAAAAATATAACCGTTTTAAAAAATGATTTATTAATCTAAGTTATCTTCGGTATAATATAGATAATTAATCTATGATTAAGTTGGAGGTATTAATATGATTGTTGCCTTATCAAATGTTGGAAAAATCGCTATTGCGATTACGATTGCGGTATTTGTGATTGTTGCATTTGTGATCTTATATTATCTTGTTTTACGTGGTTTTAAATATCGTAAGCAAGTTAGTAATTTAGAGAAACAATTTTCGTTTTGTGATGCTTTACTTTTAGGGCAAGACACTCAATACATTCATAGATTAGAAATCATCAGTCGTACTAACCTCCTTTATAGTGCAAAATATGAACAATTTTATCGTAGATTTAAAACCATCCATGATAATGAAGATGCTTATGCAGATTCATTACTCAAACAATTAAAATCTTTGCTTGCTGCTAAACAATATAAGAACATTAAATCTGTTATTAGCGAAGCTAAGAAAGCAATTGAAAACCTCACTGATAGTGTTAAGTCGCTCGACCAAGACTTATATAAAGTCATTAAGCTTGAGGAAGATTGCCGTAGATCGATCGACCATCTTAGAGAGGTTTACCGTCATGTTAAACAAACTTATTACTCTGAAAGTAATGAATTAGAAATGGTAGCGGCAACATTTGCTAAAATGTTTGATAAAATCGATAATTCTTTTGCCAAATTTGATGAACAATTAGAAGGTGCAGAATACGAAGAAATCAATCTTGAGATTGAATCACTTAATAATGTTTTAACTGCACTTGGACATGTTTTAATTGAACTCCCAAACTTATGTAAGTTAGTGAAAAACACTATCCCTGAAGCGATTGCTACTTTACAAAACAAGTATAAAGAAACCGAAAAACAAAACGTTCCTCTATACCATTTGACCTATAAAAATCATGTTGAAGAATGGAAGAAGAAAACCTCGGAGATTACAAAGAGATTAATTAACCTTCAAATCGCTGGAGTGAAATCTGAGTGTGAACTTATTTTAGTTGAGATAAATAAGATGAGTGAGCAACTCGATAAAGAGATTTTGGCTCGTGACTATTTCAAAGAACATTACGATAAAGTTTATCAACAAGTTAATAGTGTTGAAAAAATGTTCCTTAGGATTTGTGCTTTGCTTCCTGAAATCAAAGAAATCTATATCCTTAGTGAAGTTGAAGAACAAAAGATTAATGAACTTTCTAAGTCTGTTGATGATTTAGGTAACTCTAAGAGATTCCTTGATGGCTTCGTCCATAGTGGAACCCGTCAGCCATTCTCTTTGCTTAAGCAAAAACTTGACGAATTAGAAGCAAACTATAACATCGTTAATGAAGGTGTTAATAACTTTAAGAATTATATCGATTCTTTAAAGAACACTGCCGAAGAAGCTTATAATCTCATTTCTGTTTATTATTACCAAGTTAAAGAGGCAGAAAAGATGCTTGATGAAATCAATGTCGAAGCTTATTCTTCTTTATATAAAGAAAAGATTGACGCTGTTTATGAAGTTTTAAACGACATATATTCTGAAGTTCAATCTAAACCAATTAACGTTGATGAAGTTAACAATAAGATTTTAAATCTTAAAGGCATGGCAAATGCGATGTTTGAAGATATAGATTCTAAGGCTAGAAGCGCGAAAGTTGCAGAAAGATCTTTGATGGCAATTAATAGAGACCGTGATGAACAAGATGTTTCTCAAACCGCCAATCAATTAGAAAGCGCTTTCTATAAAGGCGATTTCCAAAATGTTTATTCACAAGCCAATTCTATCTTCAAGAATCGCCATAGAGAAAATGAAACAAACTAATAATCTTATCTACTTTGATAATGCGTCTACAACACGAGTCAACCCTCGTGTTTTAGAAGTTTATAATCAAACTCATTTATCTTCTTTTGCTAATCCTTCTAGTATTCATAAGGAAGGGCAGCGTGCTTTTTATCTACTTAGCAGAACTAAAGAAGATATCTTAAGTTTATTTAAACTTAAAGATTATGAAGTTGTTTATCTTAGTGGCGCAACTGAAGCTAACAATTTAGCAATCAAAGGAACGGCTTTAAGATATAAAAATCGTGGTAATCATTTAATCACTTCTACATATGAGCATCCTTCAGTTTTAGAAGCTTTTAAACAACTAGAAAATGAATTTGGATTTGAAGTGACTTATATCTCACCAAATCATGAAGGGCTTATCACCAAAGAAATGGTGGAGTCGGTTATTAAAAATAACACAATCTTAGTGTCTATTATGGCGGTCAATAATGAGATTGGTTCTATTAATCCAATTGACGATATTTCTAATTTGTTAGAAAAATATCCAAAAATTGTGTTTCATGTTGATGCCTGTCAAGCGATTGGAAAATTAGAAAAAGAGATTAACTATTCTAAAATTGATTTATTAACTATAAGTGGGCATAAGATTCATGGTCTAGTTGGATCTGGCGCACTCATAAAAAAGAAGAAAATTGATCTTCTCCCTCTTAATAGTGGTGGTGGCCAAGAATACAACTATCGTAGTGGTACTGAAGACCTTGCTAATGCATCTGCTTTACTAGAAGCAGTTAAGATAGCTTTAAAGGATCAAAAAAAGAATTACATGTATGTTAAATCACTAGCAGATTGCCTTATCAGCTATTTAAATGTACATAGTGACTTATTTGAGCTTAATTCTCCTGAAAAGATTAATCCTTATATCATTAATTTCTCTACACTTACGAAAAAAGGTAGTGTAGTTGTGGAAGCATTAAGTAACGCAAATATTATGGTCAGTTCTACTAGTGCTTGCCATTCTTCTAAAGAAAAAGGCAGTTACGTTGTAAAAGAAATTGGCAAATCAGATAAAGTAAGCAATAACACTGTTAGAGTGTCATTAGATTATACAA
Organism: uncultured Erysipelotrichaceae bacterium; assembly: GCA_900314865.1. Classification (GTDB taxonomy): domain Bacteria; phylum Bacillota_I; class Bacilli_A; order RFN20; family CAG-826; genus UBA2450. Next base: position 194,213 of record OMWW01000003.1, read on the forward strand.
ACACAATGGAAGAAGTAGATATTTTTATATCTACTTTAGATAAAATTATTGGAGAAATAAGATGATTGGTTACGATCACATCATGGTGAGATTTGGTGAATTATCCACCAAAGGAAAAAACAAAAAGGATTTCATTAGACTGCTTGCTCAAAATATTAAGCATGCCTTGAATGAATTTTCTGATTTGTCTATTGAAGAGAGATATGATCATATCTATGTTCATTTAAATGGAAATGATTATGAACCAATCATTGCTCGACTCCAAGACGTCAGTGGAATCCAAGGCTTGTCTTTAGTAGCAAAAGTAGATAATGATATCGAAGCAATTAAAAGCGCATCTTTAGAATTAATTGAACAAGAAAAAGGCGGGACTTTTAAAGTTAAAGTAAAAAGAAGCAACAAAAGATTTGAGATGAATTCCGATCAAATTACAAGGCTTGTTGCACCTGTTATTTTAAAGAATACAAAACTTAAAGTAGATGTCCATAATCCTGACATTTTACTTCAAATTGAAGTAAGAGATGAAGGAACTTACATTTTTGTTAAGACTTTTATGGGCGCAGGTGGATATCCATTGGGTGTTGGTGGAAAGAGCATGCATATGCTTTCTGGTGGAATTGATTCCCCAGTTGCTGCTTATTTACTTATGCGTAGAGGTGTGATTATTGAATGCATCCATTTTGCTTCACCCCCATACACTCAAGAAGCAGTTATTTATAAGCTAGAAGATTTATTACATAAACTTAATCGATATCAACCAAAGATTAGGTTACATATTGTTCCATTTACCAAAATACAAGAAGCAATATATGATAACGCTCCTGAAAGTTACTGTATTACTTTAATGAGAAGAATGATGTATCGTTTAGCAGCCAAACTTGCTAAACGTAGAAAATGTCCAGTCATTAGTAGTGGTGAATCAGTTGGACAAGTGGCGTCTCAAACTTTACAAAGTATCAATGTCATTAATGAAGTCACAAATTTACCAGTTATCAGACCTTGTGCAGTAATGGACAAATTAGAAATCATTAAATACGCTCAAAAGATTGATACTTACGATATATCAATTAGACCATATGAAGATTGTTGTACAATCTTTACTCCAAAAGCTCCTAAGACTTCCCCTCATTTAGATGAAGCGATAGAATTTGAAAAGAAATTTGATTACGAGCCCTTAATTGAAGAGGCACTTAATAATATTGAAGTAAAATTCATAGAATAAGAAAAACCAGGACTGTGTCCTGGTTGTTTTCATTAAACAAGAATATTATTTAATGTTCTTTTTTGCTGTTTTCACTAAATCCGCAAAAGCGCTTGGATCATTGATTGCGAGTTCAGATAACATTTTTCTGTTAACTTGAATGTTGGCAACTTTTAATCCATACATGAATTTGCTATAAGAGATGTCATTCATTCTGCAAGCAGCGTTGATACGTCTGATCCAGAGTTTACGATAGTCTCTTTTAACAGTTCTACGAGAGATGTACGCATAGCGTAAGCTGTGCATGACTTGTTCTTTCGCAGTCTTGTAGAGTAAGTGTTTTGAACCGAAGTAACCACTTGCTCTTTTGAGCATTTTTTTACGTCTTGCGTGTGTAACTGTACCGCCTTTAACTCTCATGGTGACTTCCTCCTTACTTTACAATGAGATACTTAACTCTCTTGTAGTCAGTCTTGTGTAAGGCTGCACCTTTCATTAAGTGTCTCTTTTGTTTTGTGGTTTTGTGTGGGGCTAAATGTGATGTATAAGCGTGATGTCTAGTGACTTTTCCGCTGCCGGTGACTTTAATTCTTTTCATTAAAGCACGTTTACTTTTCATTTTTGGCATAAACTTTCCTCCTACTTTTTCTTTGGTGCTAATGTAGCAATTAACCAGCGACCTTCCATTTGTGCAGGTTTTTCAACTTGCGCATTGTCGCCTAATAATTCAATGAATTTATTCAAGGCCTCTTCACCAACCTCTAAGTGTGTCATTTGTCTTCCTCTAAATCTCACACCGACTTTGATTTTGTTGCCTTGTTCTAAGAACTTGGTAGCAGCACGAGCCTTTGTTTCCATATCATGAATACCAATTTGAGGAGTAAGTTGAATTTCTTTAACTTCGATTCTCACTTGGTTTTTACGATTTTCTTTCGCTCTTTTTTGTTGCTCATAACGGTATTTACCGTAATTGAGGATTTTACAAACTGGTGGAGTAGCAGTTGGAGCAATACAGAATAAATCGAGATTGTATTCGTTTGCTTTCAATTGTGCTTCTCTAGAAGACATGACCCCTAATTGTTCTCCTTCAGGTCCGATTAATCTAACTTGAGGGAATCTAATTAGTTCGTTGATTAACTCTTTTGGTTGATTTGGCTTTTTGCCATAATTTTGGTCTTGGATAAATATCATCTCCTTTTGTCAAAAAAACGGATGCAAGCGAATTGCACCCGTACTAATCTTAACCCCTAGATTTGTAGTAATGAGCCAATCAATATGAGAATCGATCTGGCGAGAAGCGGGTGCCTCTACTTTCTACCTTATTTTTGCGAGATTAATATTACATTAGTTTACTAATGGAGTAAAGCATTTATTTTAAAATGTGCTAGAAATTAAAAAAGAGGACTACGTCCTCTTAGTTAAGTCTCGCTTTACTTGCCACTTCTTCTTTGATGATTTTTAAGAATTCATCAATAGAAACTGTGACTTGCTCTTGCTTACCATATTTACGATAAGTAACTGTTTGATTATCTCTTTCATTATCACCAATGACAATGGTGTATGGGATCTTACGAACTTGAGTATTTCTTAATCGATAGCCAAGTTTCTCGTTAGCGTCATCTTTTTCCACTCTAATTCCGTTATCCATCATTAACCTATAAAGTTTATCAGTGTATTCGAGATGGAATTCATTATTTACTGGTAATAACATCACTTGAACTGGGGCTAACCAAGTTGGGAAAGCGCCTGCGTAGTTTTCAATAATCATACCTGTAAATCTTTCGATTGAACCCAAGCATGCTCTATGGATCATAATTGGAGTTTTCTTTTCTCCATCTTTATCAATATAGAAGCATTCAAATCTACTAGGTAGATTCATATCTAATTGAACAGTGCCACATTGCCATGTTCTTCCCATGGAATCTTTGAGCTTAAAATCAAGCTTAGGACCATAGAAAGCTCCATCTCCTGGATTGATCTTAAATTCCTTGCCACTCTTTTGACAAACATCCGCTAAAATGGCTTCGGATTTATTCCAAATATTAATGTCACCAATATAACCTTCTTCTGGTCTAGTTGATAACTCAATTCGATAGTCTAAACCAAAGACGCTATAGATCTCGTCATAGAGTTTTAAGATGGAGACGATTTCGTCTTCAATTTGGTCTTCTCTAACATAGGTATGAGCGTCATCTTGGGTGAAGGAGCGGACACGGAATAAACCGTTAAGCGCGCCACTTGCTTCATGACGATGAACGAGTCCTAATTCAGCTAATCTGATTGGTAAATCTTTGTAGGAGTGGAGTTGATTCTTATAAACAAGAATACTTCCTGGACAGTTCATTGGTTTGATAGCAAAATCTTTTTCATCGATTTTGGTGGTGTACATGTTTTCTTGATAGTGGTCCCAGTGTCCTGATGTTTCCCAAAGTTCTCTAGAAAGAATGATTGGAGTATTGATGAATTGATATCCATAACGAGTGTGGATTTCTCTCCAATATTTCTTGAGCTCTTCAAGCATAACCATTCCATTTGGTAACCAGAATGGGAATCCTGGACCATATTCAGAAAGCATGAATAAACCAAGTTGACGTCCTAAAATACGATGATCTCTCTTTTTTCTTTCTTCGAGATCTTTTAAGTGAGCGTCAAGTTCGGCAGCACTATACCAGCTTGTACCATAAATTCTTACAAGCATCTTATTTTTGGAGTTTCCTCTCCAATAAGCACCTGCTAAATTCAATAATTTAAAGTGTTTGATTTGACCGGTTGCTAATAAGTGTGGTCCACGACATAAATCGGTAAATTTACCTTGAGTGAAGATAGTGATATCTTCATTAATGTCTTTAATCAATTCAACTTTATATGGATTATTTGCAAATCTTTTTAAAGCTTCTTCTTTTGAAAGAACTTCTCTAACAATTCTTTCATCTTTAGATGCAAGTTCATGCATCTTCTTTTCAATTTTCGCTAAGTCTTGTTCGACTATTGGTTCTTTAAAATCGATGTCGTAGTAGAATCCTTCTTCAATAGCTGGTCCAAATCCAAATAATGCATCTGGATACAATTCTTGGACGGCTTCCGCTAATAAATGGCTTGTACTATGGTTTAGTACTTCAAATGCCTCTTTACTACTTTTCTCGATTTCGACAATCGAACCATCATGTTGTTGTATTTTCATAATTACCTTCCTCCACAATACAATAGTGGGCTAAATGAGTTTATTAATAGTTACTATTGTAACATATTAATCAATGATAATAATTGTTCGTGAGTGTCGCGTTTCATCGCTAAAGCTTCTTCGATGTCGATAGCAACGATATCTTCTTTAACAGAACCGATAACTTTGCCATATTCTCCGTTTAATAAGCATTCAATGGCTTTTGCACCCATTCTACTAGCTAAGATTCTATCAAACGCGGTTGGAGCGCCACCTCTTTGAAGGTGACCAAGGATTTCAACGTTTGTGTCAAATCCGGTTTTGTCTTCGATTTTCTTAGCGAGGTCATGGACATCAAGTAAGTTTTCACTGACGATAACGATCGCGTGGCTCTTCTTTTGAGCTTTTAATTTTCTTAATTTCTTGAAGATGTGCTCTTCATCGTAAGGATGATCATATGTAATGGTTAATTCTGCTGCTTCAGCAATAGAGGAGTAGACCGCTAAATCGCCACAATGGCGTCCCATAACTTCAATAATGGAACAGCGTTGGTGTGACGAAGATGTATCTTTAATCTTATCTACACAATCACAGATTGTGTTTAATGCGGTGTAGAATCCAATTGTCCAATCGGTGGAAGCGACGTCGTTATCAATACTTCCTGGGATACCGATGACTGGGAAACCGTGTCTAGCTAAATCGAGTAATCCACGATATGTTCCATCTCCACCGATACCAACTAAAGCATCAATATCAAGATCCCTTAATCTTTCTATCGCTTTAAGTTGAATAGCCTCTTCCTTAAATTCTGGAAGACGGGAACTTCTTAAAATTGTTCCACCTCTATTAATAATGTCTTGTGTAAATTCTTTTGTAACTTGACGGATGTCACCTTCAACTAAGCCTTTATATCCGTCAAAGATAACGAACATTTCTTTTCCTTGATATAATCCGGCTCTAATAACCGCTCTAACGGCAGCGTTCATTCCAGGGGCGTCCCCTCCGCTAGTTAATACAGCAATTCTTCTAACCATACTTAAAACTTCCTTTGCTATAATAATAGCACTCGACATTTCTAGAATAAAATAATTTATATAAAAAAATAGGAAGAGTAGTTTTCCACAAAATTAAATGTGGATAACTCGGAAAACTCATAACCTACGTTAATGATTTATACATAGTATAAATCTTACTATATTGAAACAAGCTTCATTGTGGATAACTTTTCGACATTAAAAAAATGTAATTTTTGCTGTTGAAGGAGCCTCTTTTTTAGTTCATAATTTATCTCAAAACAAGGGGGAGGAAACAAGATGGTTATCTTATCTACAAGTGACATGTTCGATATTAAAGTTTCCTCACTTTTAGCGGATTACGATCGTGAGACAATCACTAATCTATATCAACCTTTAATTGGATTTACCGCTTTAGCGGTGTATTTCACTTTCTGGAGTGAAGCAAAGAACCAAAAGATTACTTCTATGAGTAGCCATGAACAACTTTTAGTGAGGATGAAAATGGCTACTGGTGTTTTTATTGAAGCCAGAAAAGTCTTAGAAGCAGTGGGGCTTGTTAAAACTAGATTAGAAAAGATGAACGGTCTTTCTATTTATCACTATGAGTTATTCGCTCCTAAAACCCCTTCTAAGTTCTTTAACGACACTCTTTTGTATGGATTATTAATCCAAAACCTTGGAGAGAATGACGCTAATAGATTAAAAAGAGTCTATGAAACAAGCGGATCAAATGAACAAGGTGAAGATATCTCCAGTTCATTTAATGATGTATTCCATCCAGATTACGAAGATGCTGCTTTCTTAAAAGCCACAAGTGGAGTTAGCAATACTCTTGGTAGAAAAAAGAGCAAGATTGATACTGAATTCTCTTATGAGAAATTCTTTGCTACTTTAGCTGACATCAGTCAAATCGGTGAAAAATCAATCACCAAACAAGAAATGAAAGAAGTGGAAAGAATTGCTACTTTATATGGTGTTAGTGAAGAAATTACTGCTGAAAAAGTTGCTAATAACTTCATTGTTAGTAACCCTAAGGGAAGTAGAATTGATTTTAAACAACTCGACAAAGACTTACAAAATGAAGTCAATTATGGAGTTCGTTCTTTAAAGAAAAACAAGAATAAAAACATCGCTATTGGAGAAGAAGGTTTAGCGGCCAAAGTTAAGTTATTTGAGAGCAAAAACCCTAAAGAAGTTCTTTCAATTTTACAAAATGGCACCAAACCTGCTGCTGCCGATTTGAACATAGTTCAATCTTTAGCGAGTGACTATAAACTCACCAATGGTGTGATTAATGTTATTATCGACTTTGTTTTGCAAATGAATAATAACGTTCTTTCTAAATACTCTGTCGAGAAAATTGCCTCATCAATTTCTAGAGAAAATATTGAGACCGCGATAGATGCGATGCAATATTTAAACGAGAACTACACTGGTAGTCAAAAGAAACGTGCCTCTACTATTAAATCAATTAGTAAAAAAGCAAATAAAGCCGAGAAAAAAGAAGAACAAAGTGATATCTTAAGTGATGAAGATATGGAAAAACTTCTCGAAGAATTTAAGGATCGATAATGGAAAGATTTAAATTAGATAAAAACTTAGAAATTGATTCTTCAACCGTCAAAAAGATGGAGGAGGAAGTTTTTTCTAATCTAAAAGCCGTTAAATATCTTCATAGTATAGGATTAAATGATGATTTAATTAGAAAGCACATTGACAAAATCTATGATTTTGCAGTGGACATGAATAACTGCAAAGGCTGCAAAGGCCTTTCTTATTGCAACAAAGATCCTAAGCACTTGGTAAGTTCTGTTATCTTTAAAGATGGTGTAGTTGATCGTAACATCATTCCTTGTAAGAAATATTTAGAATTCACAAACTTCAAAAAGAGATTTGTGATGTTCGATTTCCCTGAAGAGTGGCTTGAAAACAAGATTACAGAAGATGTTAGAAACAATCGCTCAAAAGCCAAACTTGAAGTCCTTTCTTTATATTCGAAGGCTATTAAAGGCGAAAGTAATCGTTGGGTCTTTATGAAAGGTGACATCGCTAGTGGAAAATCTTTCTACGCTGGAACATTATGTGTAGACGCTGCAAGAAACGGTTCTTTCAATAAAATTGTATTTATTAATATTCCAAATAAGTTTAAAGAACTTAGCGATTTAGCGTTTTCCAAAAATCCTAACTTTAATAATGAAATTGAAAAGATCCAAAATTCAGATTTATTAGTCCTCGATGATTTTGGAAATGAATTTAAAAGTGATTTTGTTAGAGACAATATTCTCTTTCCGATCTTATCTTATAGAGTTAGAAATAAACTCTTTACTATAATTACTAGTAATTATTCAATTGATGATTGCGCATCGATGTATCAAACATCAAACGCTTCCAAACCAAAAATTGAGCAAATTCGACAAATGCTCAATTTAATGTGTAAGAAAGAAATACTTATAATCGATCCTTCGCTTCAATAAAGGTCTTCTTTATATCCTTTTTAAATGAGGCGAGGTCATTATTATTCATGATAAGGTAAGTAGCCTTATTTTTATTTTCATCAATTTTATTGGTCTTATTAATTTCTTCAAGATATAACGCAGAATTTTTATCGCGTTTGTATAATCTTTCTTCCTGAATCTTTTTATCGATATCGATAACCACAATTGTATCAAAATAGTGGTCCATTTTTGATTCAAATAGTAAAGGAACTTCAACCACTCTAATTGGGTTATTTTCTTTATCTAAGAAATTTATAATTTCTTTTTCCACTATTGGATGGACTATTTTTTCTAATTTACGTTTGTCTTTAGGATTTAAAATCAAATGATTTCTGAGTACACCTTTATCAACTTTATTAGATGCAAATTTGATTTTTAATGTCTTCTCAATTAAGGTAGCAACTTCTTCTTTTTCATATAGTTTTTTAACGATTTCATCGCTACTTAAAGTAGCTGCTCCTAATTCTTTATATAAATCTAAAGCAGTGGATTTGCCGGAAGAGATTTTACCTGTTAATCCGATATTAATTGGAGCGCCTTTTTTCATTTGGCATACTGGGCAGAAAGTAGTGCCTCTTCCACCGACCTTAATGAAGCGATACTCATGTCCACATGTAGGACAAACTTCTCCGCTTCTACCATATATCTTAATTCGAGTTTGGAAATTACCATCAATGTCCTTACCTGGATGATAGCTTTTAATAGTGGAACCGCCCATCTCAATGGCAATTGAAAGGATTTCTTTCGCGTTACTTATTATGGCTTCCCATTCTTTTTTAGTTACTTGATTAGTAAGAGTCAATGGATGGATGTGACTTGCGTATAATGTTTCATCAACATAAATATTTCCTAAACCTGTAATAAGGGTTTGATCAAGTAGTGTAGTTTTAATTGGTTTACGACTATTTTTGACCTTTTTCATAATCTCATTAACATCTTTAACTTCGAAAGGCTCAGGACCAAGCTTTGCGAGCATTTCTTCTTGCTTATATGTTGATTCACTTGATAGTTTTAATAGACCAAAAGCGCGACTATCGTCATAGCAAAGTTTCTTTCCATCAGTGAAGTGGAAAACAACTTTTGCGTATTTGCTATCAGGTTCAACTTCGTTATATTCGTAGTACTTTCCTTCCATTCTTAAATGAGAAATAATGACAAAGTCATTAGTTAAGTGGAAGATAAGATATTTACCAATACGAGACATGTTTAAAAATGTCTGTCCGATTAAACTAGAAACAAACTTGCTTTTATCACCTTCAATTGTTAAATCACGATAGACATCAATGCTTTTGATGGTCTTCCCAATAACAATTTTTGAAAGGACATTTTTAATAGTTTCAACTTCTGGTAATTCTGGCATAACTATTTACAATCGTACCAAGATTTTCCATATCCTCCATCAACTTGTAGAGGAATTGATAAGTTCAAGGCATGAACCATCTTATCTTGGATAATCTTGTAGGCGATTTCCTTTTCTTCGAGTGGTACTTTGAATATTAATTCGTCATGTATTTGCAAGACCATCTTGGTCTTTAAATTGTTTTCTTTAATCGCTTTATCAACTTCTATCATCGCCATCTTAATTAAATCAGCAGCACTTCCTTGAATTGGTGCGTTCATCGCAGCTCTTTTGGCAAATTCACGAACTTGATAGTTACTGTCATGAAGCTCTCTAAGATATCTTCTTCTACCCATCATAGTAGAGACATATCCATTTTTAAGAGCTTGATCTACAACATTTCTGAAGAAATCGTTCACTTCTGGGAATTCTCTATAGAAGGAATTGATGATTTCTCTACTCTCTTTTACAGATGCTTCGATTTGATCTGCTAAACCCCAATCAGAGATGCCATAGATGATACCGAAATTAACAGCCTTAGCTTTCCTTCTTTGAAGCGGAGTTGGCTCTCCTTCTAAATGAAAGATTTTCTTCGCTGTAGCGGTATGGATATCGCTATTAGGATCTTCGAAGATTTTCTTAAGATTTTCACAGTTTGATAAATGGGCTAAAATGCGTAATTCAATTTGTGAATAATCAAGCGATAAAATCTCAACGTCTTCATTTTCATAATAGAAGGCTTTTCTAATCATTTTGCCTTCTTCATCTCTAATAGAGATGTTTTGTAGGTTTGGATTAGATGAACTCAATCTACCAGTTTGGGTTTGTGCTTGGTTGAAATTAGCGTGAATCTTACCATCTTTATAGACGTGATTCTTTAACCCTTCTACATAAGTAGAAACGAGTTTAGCGTATTTACGATATTCAATGATTTTAGCTACGATAGGATAATCATTTACATATTCCTTTAATGTTTCAAAAGAAGTGGAACGGCTTTTTTTATCAATTATGCCAAGTTTATCATAAAGAATTTCGGTGAGTTGCTTTGGTGAAGATACATTGAATTTCTCGCCAGCTAGTTCATAGATTTCTTCTTCTAATTTTCTTTCTCTTTCTTTCCAAATATCTCCCATTGCGTTTATTACGTCTTTATCAAGTGGGAATCCTTCAATTTCCATCTCGGCGAGGACATTTACCAAAGGTAATTCGAGGTTGTTGTATAAATCTAAAGCGGAAATCTTCACTAATTCAGCTTTGATTTTTCCTTCTAAAAAGAGAGAATAATACGCTGTTTTGGTGGTTTTGTCTGGATTTTCATTAGAGAATAGTGAAAGGCTTTCATCTTTATTTTCTACTAAATCAATTCCATAGACGTTTAAAACCGATTCAACTTTATTTTTTATAGAGGTATCGATTAAATAAGTAGCGATTAATATATCAAATTCAAGACCGTTAACTTCGATACCTAAATTTGATAATCCAACCTTAATTGATTTGTAGTCATAGCAATATTTTTTGATATTTTCATCTTTTAAAATGTTTTTAATCGATTCATCGTTTTTAGCGTCTTCAATAGAGATATAGTAGTTGTTTAATTTCGTAGAAATAGCAATACCAAAAATCTCGGAATTGAAATAGTCTTCATTATCGTCAAAATCAACAGCGATTCCTATGGAATGAGGTAACTTAATATCTTTAAATGATTCAACTTTTTCGATATTAAGTTCCATGGTTTCATCACCGATAATTTTCCATTTAGGTGAGACTTTATTCATGAATTGCTTAAAACCATATTTTTGACAGAATTCATTGATGAGTTTGAAAGAATATCCGTGATACACAGTGTCTTGTAAGGAGAACGGTAATTCAATATCTGTTTTAATGATTGCTAAGTCTCTTGATAAACGACCCATTTCTGCGTTTTCTTGTATCGTTTCTCCAAGTTTCCCTTTAATCTCACCGCTATGAGCGATGATGTTATCGAATGAGCCATATTCTTGAATCAATTTTACAGCGGTTTTTTCACCAACTCCTGGTATACCAGGTAGGTTATCTGCGCTATCACCTCTTAATCCTTTATAATCAATGATTTGAAGTGGCTCAAAACCATATGTTTCTTTAACCATTTCTGGAGTCATTTCTAAAATATCAGACAAACCTTTACGAATGGTTTGGACGGTGATTTTATCACTCACCAATTGAAGAAAGTCGCGGTCTGAGGTGTAAATGGAGACTTCGTAACCTTCTTTTTCGGCAAGCTTAGCAACTGTTCCGGCAATATCGTCACCTTCAAATCCTTCTTCTTCGAATTGGAAAATGCCAAAAGCATTTAAGAATTCTCGAGCGATAGGGAATTGCTTTACTAGATCTTCAGGAGCAGGTTTACGATTGGCTTTGTAGGTTTCAAGAGCGTCGTGACGGAAATTATGTTTTGCTGCGTCAAAAGCAACAAAAATACTTTCTCCTTCTTTTAAAGAAGAGACAATTTTATTAATCATGTTGCTAAAAGCAAAGATGGCGTTTGTTGGGATTCCATCTTGGTTTCTCATTATTTCAGCGCCAGGATAGGCGGTAGCGAAATACGCTCTAAATAGTAATGAGTTTCCATCAATAATAGTTAATTTTGCCATTGTCTACTCCTCTAATTTCTTTATATCATCAGCGATGAATGATTCTTTTTCATCACGATGTTCGTAATGTCCTTTTACAAGGATAATTTCGTTTTTACTTAGTAATTGGAAGACATTCTGATAAATTCTTGGGAACACTGTAACTTCCATTTCGTCACTTTCGTCGAAAATTTTAACGAACGCCATAGTGGTGTTGTTCTTTCTGACTTTGATGGTCTTAACATTTGAAATAAGGCCACAGATAGTGACATTTCTATTTGCTTCTTTAGCTTCATTAAGTGAAATGACGTTATTAGCGTCGAGTAAATCCTTCTTATACTTAAGAGGATTGTCGCTTAACATAATACCTAAAGCTTCATATTCTAAATTCAAATTAACAAGTGGAATGTCGACGTCTTTAAAGAATTGTTTTTGATTCTCTAATGTTGCGTCTAGGATAAGCTGTCCATTATTATCATATGAGAGTTCTGCTAGTTGATAGGCATAGTGGAGAGTGGCTCTCATTGTTGCTCTTGACTCACATAGTGAATCTAGTGATCCAGAATCGATGAATTTAGCGATATTAGTTTCACTAACATCAATTCCATACATTCTACTAGCAAAGTTAAAGAAGTCGGTGAATTCACCTTTTTCAAGACGATTGTCTAACACTTTATTTATGACTAGTTCAGTCATTCCTTTAATCATGTTGAGCGGATATAGTAATCCATCTTCAAGAGCTTCAAAATGCTTGGTGCTCTTATTGATATTTGGTGGATATACTTTGTATCCTCTTGATTTAAGTTCCGCTAAGTAATCGCTAAATTTATGGTCGGTTGTTCCTCCGCTTATCGTGAGAATAGCGGAATAAAATTCGAGTGGATAGTGGTATTTAAGATAGGCCATTCTACAGGCAATCATTGCATAGACAACAGCGTGGCTCTTATTGAAACCATAGTCCGCAAATTTAAGAATGTCGTTAAACATTTTTTCAGCTTGCTTTTGGGTGTATCCGTTTTTAATAGAACCGTTAACAAAATCAACTTTCGATGAAGCGAGTTTGTCTCTATCTTTTTTAGAAATTGCTCTTCTAAATAAATCAGCATGTTCAGGGGTGAATCCCGCCATAACTTGAGCGATTTTATTAACTTGTTCTTGATAGATTAATACGCCATATGTTGGAGCAAGAATCTCTTTAAGAGATTCACTCATATATTCAACTTTGATTTTGCCTTCTTTACGATCTTGATAGTCTTTGATGTTATCCATTGGACCAGGTCTAAAGATAGATAACAAAGTTACGATATCTTCGAATTGTTTTGGTTTGATGATTTTAATCGCGTTACGCATCCCTGAGCTTTCAAGCTGGAACACTCCAATGGTTTGTCCTTTTTTGATGAGTTCAATACTATCTTTATCATCGTATGGTAAATCGTAGAACGATAGTTTAACGTCCTTGTTTTTCTCAATGAGTTTTAAACAATAATCGATAGCGGAAAGATTAGTTAAAGATAAGAAGTCCATCTTAAGGAATCCTTGTTCTTCTAAGTAGTCTTTTTCATATTGAGAAGTGTAATGGTCATCAAAATCAACAGTTACTGGCAAGACTTCATATAATGGATCTTGGTTAATGATAATACCGGCAGCGTGTAAACCTGCTTGACGAGGCAAACCCTCAATCTTTGACGCTAAAGAAACTATTTCCAAGAAATATTTATCGCTATCAATTAACTTTTTGAAAGCCGGTAAGGTTTTATATGCTTCTCTAAGAGACAATTTTTCGGTAATGGATTTACTAAGTAAATCAATGTGTCTAGAAGGAATGCTATAAATTCTTCCAATATCTCTTAAAGCTTGCTTAGCTTGAATGGTTTGGAAAGTGGCAATATTAGCGACATGCTCGTTTCCATATTTCGTACGCATATATTCAACCATTTGGTCTCTAGCAGTATCCATGAAGTCGATATCAATATCAGGCATACTTTTTCGAGCCTTATTTAGGAAACGTTCAAATTGTAAATCAAATTTGAGAGGATCAACTTCTGTGATTCCTAAAGCATAAGAGACTAAAGAACCGGCAGCGCTACCTCTACCTGGACCTACTAATATGCCATTGCTTCTAGCATAATTGACATAGTCAGCGACAATTAAGAAATAATCAGCGTACCCCATTGAGACGATGACTTCTAATTCATATTTTGCTCTAGAGATATGTGCTTCGTCGTTGATGTTTAATCTTTTTAATCCATCAAAGACGTTTTGTTTTAATGTTTCAATAGAATCTTCAACTGGGAAGTGAATGATTTTTCCTCTCTTTTGATAGAAGTCAAATTTAGAAGAATTAATCAATTCCTCAGTTAAATCCAATTCTTTCTTGGTGTAGATTTTAGAATAAAATTCTAATGGGTGGAAATATTCCTCTCCATCTTCATTTTTGATCTCTAGTTTTTCGTCTGTATCAATCGCTTCAGTGATCTTGATAGTAATCGCATCACTTTTGTTTTGATGTCTAATTCTTGGGAAAGCAATAGTGATGTATTCATTCTCCTTAGCGAACGATCTTATTTTTTGCGCGTAATCAAATTCTTCACGGCTATTGATTTCTAAACCAAGATAAAATGAATCCACCGATTTAAAATAACTAACTAAATACTTGAAGAAGTCTTTATTTTCCGGATCAAAAGATTCTTTAAATTTCCCGTGATTTGTTTCGATGATTCCAATTAATCCGGAATGTTCTTTCAAATCATCGAGAACGATATCTTCTTTAGAAGCTTTTAAAGATAGACGAATAAGATTTTTATATCCGTTTTCACTAGTAGCATATAAAACGAGATGAGTGTCATCGATGATGACTTCCATTCCCACCAAATACTTTTTACTAATTTTGTCCATTTCTTTAATGAAACTCGGAATTCCATAAAGAACATTTAAATCACTAATAGCAGCACCAGAAAAACCACCTTTTTTGATGGATTCGCCTATTTTTGAGACGAGTAATCCACTTTTCAAAAAAGAATATTCAGAGATAATTCTTAGTGGTGCAAACATACTATTAGTATAGTATTTTATGTGCGTAAATAAAACTAAGTATTATGAAAAATTTTACTTGTAAAATAATTGACAATATTTGAAATTATTAAAAAAGAGCCGCCTTGTAACGACTCTTATTTGTTGAATAGGTTAATCTATTAATGCATCTAAGGCAGCGATGAATTTTGGGAGTTCATCAAGAGTAGCGATTTTTGCGCCACTAGCTTGTTTGTGTCCTCCACCTCCAAATTCTGCAGCGACCCCGTTAATTACATAATCGCGGGAGCGAATAGAGATTCTCCAACATGGTTCTTTTGGATCTGTGTCCTCTGTGATAGAGCACCAAATGTTGATACCTTGAATGTTGGAAAATAGGTTAACATTTTCCTTTCCTCTTTCGGTGGTGATTTTTAGTTCTCTTTGAATCTTGTCATCAAGAACATAATAAGCAACACCTTTTGGAGAAATCTTGTAGTGATTAAGAATATAGGCCGTGACTTGAAGGTCGTCGATATTCTTAAGATACATTGCTCCATAAATTTCATTTAAGTTGATTCCTCTATCAATTAAGAACGAAGCAATCTTGAATGTATGTGCGCTGGTACTTGAATATTGGAATCTTCCAGAATCACCAACCATAGCGATATAGAAATTCTTAGCGCTTTGTTCACTTACAACATATTCATGTTTGAAATTCAAAATCATAGAAACCACTAATTCACTGGCAGCGGCTTTAGATGTATCCACAATATGGATATCAGCAAAGTCTTCAGCTTTTGGGTGGTGGTCAATGACAATGATTTTGTCACCTTTTTGGAAACGTGGATCGGCAATACGAGAAACATTACCAACATCAACGATGATAGTTAAGAATTTCTTACTAAACCAACCATCGTTTTCTTTATCCATTTCTTGGAAAAGTCGTGGAGTGAAAGTGACATGATTATCGCCAAAGACTTTGACTTCTTTTTCTGGGAAATTATCTTTGATAAAGTGATATAACCCAAGTTGAGTTCCTAAAGCATCATAATCTGGCATAATATGACGGAAAATAGCGATTCTATCATATTCGCGAATAAGCTTTTCAACTTCTTTAAATTCTGACTTGAACTTCTTACCAACTTCTAAAATTTCTTTTTCTTTGCTCATGTTATTTACCTATGGTCATTTTATATGCATCACGTGCAATCATGACTTCTTCATCTGTAGGAATGACAGCAACTTTAATCTTACTATTTGGTGTAGAAATTAAGCATTCTTTACCATGAATAGTGCTATTAAGAGCTTCATCGATTTCAACTCCTAAAGCACCTTTGATTTGATCGACAACTTCTTTTCTGGTTCTTGGTTCGTTTTCACCGATACCAGCAGAGAAGATGATGAGATCCGCCCCGCCTAAACGGACAAAGTATTGTCCGATGAAATCAGCAATTCTTCTAACAAATAATTTGTTTGTAAGAATAGCGTGTTCGTTTCCAGCATCTACTGCCGCTAAAACGTCACGGCTATCTGGACCAACAGTGGACATTCCTTTGAAGCCACTTTCTTTATTGAACATTTGATAGACTTCCTCAGCGGATTTACCTGTGACTTTCACAACATAGTTGAAGACACTTGGATCCATATCGCCAGTTCTTGTTCCCATCATAATTCCACCTAATGGTGTTAATCCCATAGAGGTAGCTACACATTTACCATCTTTAATGGCGGTGATAGACGCTCCAGAACCAATGTGACAAGAGATGATTCTCTTACCTTTTGTATCTTTGAGATATTTTTCACCTTCAATAGCGAGATAGTTGTGGCTTGTTCCGTGTGCACCATAACGACGAATGTCGTATTTTTCAGTTAATTCATTTGGAATTGGGAAGACATAGTCTTGTGGTTCCATGGTTTGATGATATGCAGTGTCAAATACTGCAACCATTGGGCAGTTTGGTAAAACAGCTTTAAACGCTCTAAAGCATGTTAAGTGAGCAGCGTTATGAAGTGGAGCAAGAGGAATTAAAGATTCGATTTTTGCTTCAGTGTCGCTATCAAACATTGCACTGTGCGAGAAATATTTACCACCTTGAACGATTCTATGTCCAGCAGCTTTGATTTCGTCATAGCTTGAGATGATGTTTTTAGCTAACAATTCATCTACAACCTTTTGAGCGGCGACTTTGTGGTTTGGGAAAGAAGGCTCACTGACTTCTTTTTTACCATCATATTTAATGGTGAAGATTCCTTTTTCCAATCCAATCTTTTCACAGTTTCCAGAACAAAGAACTTTCTCTTCTGGCATCTCATAAAGTTTGAATTTTAATGAGGAACTTCCCGAGTTGATTGTCAATACTTTTGCCATATTAAACTCCTTACGTACCTATAAAATTATCTCACAACTTCAATTATATTGAAATCAAAAAGAAAAGATATTTGTGCAAATAATTTGTTATATTAAATGTATGAAGAAAATCGATTTATCTTTTCAAAAGAACGTTAGAGACCTTGGAGGATTGACGGGATTTGAAGGAAAGAAGGTTAAATTTGGCCGTATCTATCGCGGTGGTTTTTTAGGCCATGTTAGCGATAATGATATCAAAACCATCAACTCTCTTAGACTTACTGATATCGTCGACTTTCGTAGTTCGATAGAGTACAAAAGTAGACCTGACTATGTGTTTATGGGGGTTAAATATCACAATTTTCCAGCTTTGAGTGAGGACTCTGATGATATGCTTAAAACCAGAAACGATTATGACGATAGCAATCTTCTTTGGTTTTTAGGTGAATCCACAGATGGGTTTGGTCATATGTATCGTATCTACCCTGAACTTTTATTGACTCCTCAAGGAATTAATGCATACAAAAACTTTTTTAAAGTTTTAACTCAAGATAATAATAGAGTGGTGTATTTTCATTGTTCGCAAGGAAAAGATCGCGCTGGACTTGCTTCTTTCTTAGTGGAAATTGCTCTAGGTGTGTCTTATGAAGAAGCGGAAGTTGATTATTTGCTCACTAACGAATCAATGGAAGCTAAAATTGATACTTATAAATCGATGTTATCTGATAAACCTTATTATTCAAAAGACTATGAGCAAGCGTTATATGATGTTTTTTCCGCCAAAGTTGAATACCTTCAACATGCAATCGAAGAAGTGAAAAGGCATTGTGGAGCATTAGAAGATTATTTAAAAAATGTCCTTGAAGTGGACATCGATAAACTAAGAAGTATATATCTAGAATAAAAATGAACCCATTAGGGTTCTTTTTTAAAGTAGTTTTTCTATCTCGGAATCACTATAGACTTTGATTCCGTGGAGTTCTAATGTTTTAGCGGTGATTCCTTTTCCTTTAATCATTCCGCCATCAAATTTACCGTTATGTATTTGATTTACCCCACAGCTAGGAGAGGCATCTTTTAAAATTGCGATTTTGATGTCTAAGTAGTTACAAATGTTGAGTGCTAATTGAGCCCCGTTCTTATATTGTTTAGTAACGTCTCTTCCTTCTTTATTAATGACTTTATCTTTAACGATTTCAGCAGGAACTCGAGGAGTTTTTAACCCTCCCTCAACTTCTGGACAAAAAGGGACAAGCTCGTATTTTTCTAATAACTCTTTTATTAAAGGGTTATATTGACTTTTACCGTCATATCTAACTTTGTCACCAATCAAACAAGCACTGATTAATATTTTTTCCATAACCTTTGTCATTTTATATTTGTTAGAAGAGTTATTCAATATATAATATTTTTTGTTATGAAGAATTTCTTTTACAAAGTAAATGATAAAGAATATGAAGTAATAATCACTCATAAAAGGATTAAAAATATTCATTATCGTTTTAAAGACGGAAAGTTTTTCGTATCTTGCCATCCCTGGACTTTGAAACACACAGTTATGAGTGGACTAGATAAGTTTGGGGCTAGTCTAATAAAAAGATCTTCGAAAGAAAATCCGATTGGTGATGATTACATCTATATTTTTGGAGAGAAACATATCATTAATCAAAGTGGTAAGTTGACCATCACAGGATATAAAGAAATCAATTATAAAGACCATGATGATTTAATAAAAAAACTCAAACCTATCTTCAAAGATATTGTCACTAAAAGAGTAAGGTATTATGAAAAGAAGATGAATGTTCCTTCTTACACGGTTGGAATAAGGAATATGACAAGTCGATATGGCAGTAATTCTAAAGGCACAAAAAACATCAATTTTGCGTTTATGCTTATCCATTATTCTTTTGATATAATTGATTCAGTTATTGTTCATGAACTTGCACATATATTGGTATTTAACCATTCAGATAAGTTCTATGATGTAGTGTATAAATACTATCCAAATTATGATGCCTGTCACACTAAACTTAGGAAAGGAGAATTCAAATGATCAAAGCAATCACTTCTAAAGATAATCCGCGCGTAAAATTTGCTTATTCATTAAAAGAGAATAAAAATAGAAACGCTAACAAGATGTTTTTAGCAGAGACTTTTAAGTCTTTAGAGATGGCGTTAGCGCAAAATTTGGTCGTTGAAGTATTCGCAACTGATTATGTTGAATTACCGGAAGACATTCCTTTGAATTTAGTCAGTGAAAACATCCTAAAAAAGCTTAGTAGCAACGTCAATCCAGAAGGAGTGGTGTTCATTGCTAAAATGAATGATAAAGAGGTTAAAAACGCCAACAAGGTTTTATATCTTGATGAAATTAGTGATCCAGGCAATATGGGAACTTTGATTCGTACAGCGTTAGCATTTAATTATGATTTAGTAGTGACAAGTGAAAACTCTGTATCGATTTATAACGAAAAAGTGATTAATTCTTCTAAAGGTGCTATTTTTGCAATTCCAGTCAGAAAAGGCAACCTTTCTTCATACAAGGGAACTCATCAAATTATTGTTTCCGATTTAAGCAAGAACTCGATTGATTTTAATGACCTAGAACTTAAAGACAAATTTGTTCTGGTTTTGGGTAATGAATCTAGAGGTATTTCAAAGGATACCAAAAAGCTTGCGGATGTATCTATAATTATCCCAATCAGCAACATTGATTCTCTCAATGTTTCGGTTGCCGGTGGTATTTTAATGAATAAAATTCATTAATATACTATAACTCTATCTATCAGCTAGTATACAATTAAAAGGGGAAATGAAATTATATTTCAAAACCCTTTTTTTGTGATATACTTTTTAACTGATATAAAGGTGCATAGTTTATGGAAAATAACAACATTAATGAAATTTGTGAACATGCAATGAGTGAAATCGAAGAGTCCAACGATTCTAACAAACTCCAAGAACTCAAGATTAAATTCCTTGCAAAGAAAAGCGTCCTTTCTTCTTTGATGAGTGAGCTTTCAAAGATGCCTCCAGAAGAAAGAAAAGAATTTGGTAAGAGCCTAAACGAAGTTAGAAACAAGATTAGTGATAGAATCGCTATGAAAGAAGCTGAACTTCGTAAAGCTGAACTCGATAAGAAATTAAAGAGTGAAACCATCGATATCTCTTTACCAAGTAGAAAGAAAGAAATTGGTGGCCAAAACCCATTTTATGTCGTGAAAGATGAAATTACTGACATCTTCTTGAATATGGGATTTGAAGTCGCTGATGGACCAGAAGTGGAAACTGACATGTTTAACTTTGAACTCCTCAACATCCCAAAAGACCACCCTGCAAGAGATATGCAAGACACCTTTTATATTTCCGATAATGTTCTTTTAAGAACACATACTTCCCCTGTTCAAGCACACACCATGCAACAAGCAGAAGGAAAACCAATTAGAATTATTTGTCCGGGTAAGACGTATCGCCGTGATGATGATGACGCCACTCATAGCCATCAATTTGCACAAATCGAAGGCCTCGTCATAGACAAAAACATCAACATTGGTCACTTAAAAGCAACATTAGAATTATTTGCAAAGAAAATGTTTGGCGAGAAACGTGAAATTAGATTAAGACCATCTTATTTCCCATTTACTGAGCCAAGCGTTGAAGTTGATATTACCTGCGCAAATTGTGGTGGTAAAGGCTGCTCAATGTGTAAAGGCACTGGATATATTGAAATTCTCGGTGGAGGAATGGTTCATCCTAACGTTTTAAAGATGAACGGATATAATCCAGATGTGTATAGCGGATTTGCTTTCGGTATTGGTATTGAAAGAGTGGCTATTCTTAGATATGGTATCGATGATATCCGTAAATTCTACCAAGATGATGTAAGATTTTTACATCAATTCAAAAGAAAAGCTTAATAGGAGGTATCGTCATGTTAGTTAATATTAATGAACTCAAAAAATACGTTGATTTAAATGGCTTAAGTGCGAACGATATCGCTGAAGGCTTAACTTTTGCTGGTATCGAAGTTGAAGAAGTTACTAAACTCGCTAGCGGCACCAATCTCGTGATTGGTCACATTTTGGAATGTGAAAATCATCCAGATAGCGATCACCTCCATGTCTTAAAAGTTGATTTAGGTAGTGAAGTAAAACAAATCGTTTGTGGTGCACCTAACGCTAGAAAAGGTTTAAAAGTTATCGTTGCTCAAGTTGGCGCAAAACTTCCTGGTGGAGAAATCAAACCATCCGTCATTAGAGGTGTTGAATCTAATGGTATGTGTTGTTCTTTATTAGAACTTGGTGTTGATTCCAAATTCTTAAATGAAAAACAAACAAGTGGCATTGAAGAACTTCCTGAAGATGCACCTGTTGGTGAAACAAATGTTTTGGGATATTTAGGACTTGATGATGAAGTCTTAAATCTTAAGATTTTAGCAAACCGTCCAGACTTATTATCTTTATATAATGTTGCTAAAGAAGTCGGTGCTATTTTCTCTAGAAAAGTGGAAATCCCAACTCATGAAGTAAAAGGTGATTTCGTTACTGATTTAAAAGTTGGTTCAGAAACTAATAGATGTTCTAGATTCTCCGGAAGAGAAATTAAAAACATCGTAATTAAAGATTCTCCAAAATTCATGAAAGAAGCTTTAACAGCGATGGGTGTTAGAAGCATTAGCAATATCGTTGATATTGGTAACTATGTTATGCTTTTAACCGGTCAACCATTACATATGTATGACAAAGATAAACTCGAGAAGCACGAATTAATCGCTAAAGATAACTTAGGTGTTAAATTTGTTGCTCTTGACGAAAAAACATATGATGTCATCCCAGGAGATATCGTTATTACTAGTAATAATAAAGCGATGTGCCTTGGTGGTGTTATGGGATCTTTAGAATGTGCGGTTGATGAAAAAACTAAGAATATTTATATTGAAGCCGCCTCTTTTGATGGGGCATCAATCCGTCATACATCATTACGATTAGGTTTAAGTAGTGAATCTTCATCAAGGTTTGTTAAGGGCACAAATCCTTTCCAAACTGAAGATGTTATTAATTTTGCTTCATACTTAATCAAAGAATATTGCGGTGGTCAACAATTCTCAAATATTGTCACTTATGACTGCAACAAAAAACAAACACGCGTTATCGATTGCTCCACTAAACGTATTAATAATCGTTTAGGAACAGAATTTAGCAAAAATCAAATGGTAGAGGTTTTAACAAAACTTCACTTTGAAATTAAGAATGTTTCTGATGATGAATTCAAAGTCATCGTTCCTGATTTCAGATTAGATGTCTTTGGAGAAGCTGATATCTCTGAAGAAGTAATTCGTATTTTAGGATTTGATAATGTGAAGAGCGTCCTTCCAACCTTAGATGTTAGAGTTGGTGGACTCTCAACAAGACAATTCCGTTTAAGAAAAATTAGAGAAGCACTTTGTGATATGGGGCTTGATGAATGTCTCACATATTCCTTACTTTCTAAAGAAAATAGTGAGAAATTTAACCTCCTTAATGATGAAGAACATTACACCCTTCTCAACCCATTAACTGATGAAAGAGAAGTGTTTAGAACACACATCCTTTATAGTTTACTCGAAGCAGCGAGCTATAACTTCAATCGTCAAAACAAAGATTTATCCCTCTTTGAAACTTCAAACATGGTTTCAAAATTCAGTAGAAGTGAACATTTAGCGGTTGTCTTAGTAGGCAACGAACTTAATCGTGACTTAATGAATAAAACTCCATACGATTTCTTCCACATGAAAGGAATTGTTGAAAATATCTTTGCGCTTTTAGGAATTGAAGCTTCTAGATATAGATTTGATCGTTATGAAAGCGATAAAGAAGAACTTCATCCAGGAAAGAGCGCTAAGATTATTTTCCAAAATCAATGCATTGGTGTTCTTGGTGAACTCCATCCAAACGCATTGAAAACTGTTGGTTTAAAAGGTAATGTTATCGCTTTAGAAATGAACATTGATCCACTTTTAGATGGAAAAGTTAGCATTGCTAAAATGTCTCCAATTTCTAAATTCCCAAGCGTTTCTCGTGACCTCGCTTTAATCATTTCTAAAGACGTCGCTGCTAGTGACATTGTTAAAGTGGTGAAGAAAAACGGCAATGGTCTAGTTAAAGATGCAAAAATCTTTGACGTTTATGAAGGTGAAAACATCTTTAATGGTTATAAGAGTGTCGCCATTTCTATCTCCTTATCAAAGGAGGGAACATTAACCGATAAAGAAATTAATGATACCCTCGATAAGATTAAATTTGAATTAGGCAAAGCCTATAATGCTCAACTAAGAATGTAAAATGAAAATTAATCGTCACTTATTTACAAACAAGAATTATGTGATTGAAGAAGATTTAGACTTTTCTAGTGCTTCTTTAGATCCTACTCATATTCGTAAAATCAACTCCGCTCATGCTAAAGTTGGCGGTTTTGATTATGATGATTATCTTGTTTTAAATATTAAGTTGGACGCTGATGTTATAGGAGTTTGCTCCTATACACTTGAAGATGTCCCTTATAAAGTGCATGTTGATACTTCTTTATCTTTCTCCTATGAAGATGAAGAAGATGTGATTCAAATTGATGGCCCAATCTTTGAATTAGATCCATATTTACTCGATATCATCATTAGCGAAGTTCCTTTAACACTTGTGAAAAAAGGAGCTAAACTTCCTAGTGGTGGTAAAGGCTATCGTGTTTTAAGTGAAGAAGAATACGACAAAGAGCAAGCAAATAAAACTGATTCTCGTTGGGATAAACTCAACGACTTAGATTTATAAATAATTGCGAAGCAATTAAGAATAATAAAAATCGTCTAATATTGGACGATTTTTTGTTACTTAAATTTTTAAAATTTCCTGTTGCGCATATGAGGAATATCATATAAAATGTAGTCAAGTGGTAAAAAGTGGGAGAAAGTGGTAATGTACTTTGGTAGTTATGAACACGCTCTTGATGAAAAAGGCCGTCTCCTCCTTCCTAAAAAAATCAAAGAAGGTTTAGAAGGCTCCTCTCTTTTATATATCATGAAGGGCTTTGAAGGATGCTTATCCGTTTATAACGAAGACGAATTCCTTAAACTTACCAAAGAATGTGAAACTATTTCTTTCAACAAAAAGAATTCCAGAGCATATCTCCGTTTAGTTCTTTCCTCAGTAGTGGAACTCAACATCGATAAAGTCGGCAGAATTCAATTACCATCGCAAATATTAAATAAATATCAAATTGGAAAGCAAGTCACCATTATCGGAGTGGGAGATCACTTCGAAATCTGGGATTTGAATAAATTCAACAGTTATCAATCAGAAGTTAATGAACACTTCGAAGATATTGCCGAATCATTAGGAAAAGATGATGAATAACGAGCATATTCCAGTGTTACTTAACGAAGTGATTGACGGACTTAACATCAAAAAAGATGGAACTTACTTAGACTTAACTTTAGGAAGAGCTGGTCATAGTAGTGTAATCCTCTCAAAACTTGATAAGGGCTTACTCATCGGTGTTGATCAAGATGATGAAGCGATAGAAAAAAGCAGAGCCCGATTAAAAGCGATTAGTGAGAACTATGTTCTTGTTAGAGATAACTTTGTAAACATTGACACGATCCTAAAAGGATTAAAGGTTAATAAAGTTGATGGAATCCTTATGGATTTAGGTGTCAGTTCCCCACAATTTGATGACGAAAGTCGTGGATTCTCATATCGATTCGATAGTGAACTCGACATGAGGATGGACAAAAGACAAGAATTAACCGCTAAAAAGGTGGTTAATGAATATTCCTTAAACGATTTAGTGAGAATCTTTAACGAATATGGAGAAGAGAAATTCTCTTATCCAATCGCTAAAAGGATTGTAAAAGAAAGAGTTGAGCATCCAATTAATACTACATTTGAGTTAGTGGATATCATCAAACGCAGTAAACCAAGTAAAGAATTAAGCAAAGTTGGTCATCCTGCAAAACAAATCTTCCAAGCGTTAAGAATTGAAGTGAATGATGAGATTAATATTCTAAAAGAAACATTAGTTAAAGCTCTAAATCACTTAAATAAAGGTGGAAGACTTGCGGTTATCACCTTCCATTCTGGGGAAGATAAAATCGTTAAAAAATTATTTAAAGATCTTACGGTTATTGAAGGTAACCGATACGATTTACCAGAAAACAACAAACAAGTTGAATATCGTCTTATCACTAGAAAAGGTATTAAACCTAGTGAAGAAGAAATTCAGAATAATCATCGCTCAATTAGTAGCGTACTTAGAATTATCGAAAAAGTCTAAAGAAGGAGGAAAGCGTTATGATTTGCAAAAACAAACTTTACAAACATCATAAGAGTAAAGCGGTTTTAGTGATTCGTAATTTTTCGATCTTCTTTTCAAGCTTTGTGGCTCTTGCTGCAATAGTGGCAATTCCAACCTACATTAATGCTTCTCGTATAAGTGAAACTAAGGCTAGTGAAGTACTAGAAGAAGAAAACAAAAAAGAAACTGTCCAAGAAGATAATGATGTAGAAGAAGAGGACGAGCTCCTCACTATTAATTAATTTAAAATCCTGATCCCCCTCAGGTTTTAGGTCTAGGCTCTTCCTAGACTTTTTTATTGTTTGTAATTAACAAAATATTGTTAATAATAGCTATATAATGTTAGAATATGTCCAAGTATGAAAAGAAAAACCATTGCTTTAGAGATTTCTCATAAATTTATCAAAGTCGCAGCCGGGTTTGTCCGAGATGATAAAGTCTATTTAGATTTTACAAAGAAAATTCCAATTAATCATCTTCTTGAGAACGGTGCGATTAAAGAAAAAGACGCTCTTATAAGAGAACTTAGTAGAATGAATCCAATCGTTGATCAAGAATACTTGATTAATCTTTTAGTTAATAATGTTTCGCTTATTCTTCCTCCATATGGATTAGAAGTTTATCAAACACATCAAATGACTTCAGTCATTTCTAGCGAAAAGATAATCAATGAATTAGATATCAAAAATATCTATTCAATCATTAGGAACAAGAAATTGCCTGTTGATAATGATCTTATTGATATCATTCCAGAAGCATTCTCCATTGATAACGGAAACATGTACGCTCAAGCGCCTATTGGTAAGACTAGTAGCGCAATAACTGCATATACCAAAGTCTATACTGTTCCAAAAAGAATTAACCAAGAATATAGCGATGTAGTTAAAGGAGCGAACATTCAAGTTAATCGTAAGATTGTTTCTTCTTTTGCTGCTAGTGAATTGCTATCTACTTATAGTGACACACCAGCCAATTATTTTTTAGTGGATATTGGAAGCGCATCAACTTCTGTATCTTTAATTGGAAACAAGACTCTTCTTGCTTCAAGAAGCTTCCCTTGGGGTGGAGATAACATCACTGATCGAATCGTTTCTTCATTCAATATCAACGAAGTTGAAGCTGAAAAAATTAAGATTATGTTTGGTTTAGACAAACGCCAACTCAAATTCAAATATGCTGTCTGTACATTTGAAAGTGAAGCTGGTAGTTCTGAACATTATGTTGAAGAACTCAACCAAATCATCGAAACCGAATTAGCGGAATTCTATAAGAAGTTACTTATCGCAATCGAAGAACTCGCTAGAGCTTATAGCATTAATGATTATCAAACATTGCCACTTCTACTTATTGGTGGTGGTAGTAAACTTAAAGGAATTATTCCTTACCTAGTAAGTAAAAATGAATTCAATACCATAGAAGCATTATCTCCTCGTTCTATTGGTGGACGTGATCCAAGTTTGTTCGCCTTGCTAGGCGCGATATATATTAATCACAAATATCCAAACACTAAAAGTGGAGATAAGCAAATTAACGTCAATGTTTCTCGAGAAGAATAGGAGAGATAACTATGCAAAATTATGATTTAGACAATTTTGAACCCGCAGCAAGAATTGTGGTTATTGGTGTTGGTGGGGCTGGAAATAACGCCGTCAATCGTATGATTGATGAAGAAATTAGCAATGTTGAATTCTACGTTGCTAATACAGATAAACAAGCTCTTGCAACAAGTAAAAGTGTTAACCGCATTATTTTAGGCGAATCTCTTACTGGTGGATTAGGCGCAGGTGGTGAACCTGAAATGGGTGAACAAGCAGCTGAAGCAAGCGCTGATGATATCCGTGAAATCGTTAAAGACGCTAACATGGTCTTTATCGCTGCTGGTATGGGTGGGGGCACAGGCACAGGTGCTGCTCCTGTAGTCGCTCGTATCGCTAAAGAAGCAGGTGCATTAGTAGTCGCCATTGTTACTCGTCCATTCTCTTTTGAAGGAAAGAAAAGAACCGTCAATTCTATTGATGGATTAAATAAACTTAAGGGTTGTGTTGACTCCTTAATTGTCGTTAGTAACGACAAACTTCTCATTTCTAATGGCAATACTCCAATTAGTGAAGCCTTTAATCAAAGTGATAAAGTTCTCGCTAGAAGTGTAAAAACTGTTGTCGATTTAATTCTCCTTCCAGCAATTATTAATCTTGATTTTGCTGATGTTAGAAACACCTTGAAAGATAGTGGTGTTGGTTTAATTGGTTTTGGTACAGGAAGTGGACCAAATAGAGCTAAAGAAGCCGCCACTAACGCCGTTTCTTCTCCTTTACTTGAAGCCTCAATTTCTGGAGCAAGAAGAGCAATCGTTGCTATTACTTGTGGAACGCAAGTTAATCTATTTGAAGCACAGGAATGTGTTAACCTACTCATTGATGCAGCGGGCAACAATATTGACATCAAATTTGGTATCACAATTAACGATCAATTAACTGACGAAATCTTAGTCAGTGTTATCGCTAGTGACTTCGAAAATGATGTTGATTTCACCGCTCAAACATTTACTTCTCCTATTAGAACTAATACCGAAGAAGAAGATAATGAAGTCTCTGAACTTGAAGAAACCGCGAAGCGCGAACACGAAAGATATCTTGAAGAAGATTCCATTATTCCAAACTTCTTAAAAGAGAAATAGAACTAAAATAATTAATGAAAAGAGCGATTTCGCTCTTTTTTTGTGCTCGTATGTATGTAATAATATCTATGATATTGAGAGGATAACGCTATGCCAAAATTCTTAAAGTTCTCGGTTTTATTGATTTCGACATTATTAGCGGTTAGCTGTGGAGGTAATTCTTCCGGTGGAGGCACACCTTCACCTCAACCTGGACCAGAGCCAGGACCGGAACCCGAACCAGTAGAACCAGTTGAAGTTGAAAGAGTGTATGTATCTTATGATACAGGCTCCATGATTTGCGGTAATAACCGCACAGTAAATGCTAATTATTTCCCATATAACGCTACTCCTAAACTTAAATATATATCTAGTGATGACACAATTATTGAACCAACGGAAAGTGGAATCATTTATGGCGTTGGTATTGGTACTGCGACAGTTACTTGTTATAACGACACCAATGAAAATGACATCTTTGATGAAGGCGAACCTGCTGGATATGTTGTTTATACAATTACAGCACCAGAAAGCGGAAAGTCTGTTTCATTATCCGATAAAACACTTACTTTAGAGGTTGATGAAGAGCATCAATCAAGTGTTACCAAGACTGGTATTTCATCCTCTTATCTTTCTTATTATGTTAGAGATCCAGAAATTGCTTCTATTGTTCCAGATGGATATAACAAAGTAAAAATCAAAGGCTTAAGAGCTGGAAAAACTACTGTTTCCGTCACAAGTGACGGATATGATGGCAAATGTGAAGTTACAGTCGTTGACCATGTCGATGAAAAAGGCTTACGCGCTGAAGCAATTGAATTTGAAAAAACTGTTTACACAATTAAACTTGGAGAGACTTTAACTCCAAAATATTCAATTTATCCTAAAAACGCAGTTGATAAAGCGTCAAAGATTATTTCAAACAACAATGTTTTGAGCTATCACGATTTATCTGTTACCGCGACCGAAGTAGGGACATCAATCATTACAATTTCTACTGAAAATGGTAAAACCGCTCAAGCTAGAGTGGTTGTTAGTGATGATTCAATAGATGAAAAAGTCTATTATGACAACTATTACGGCGATTTGACTTGGGAAAATGGTGAAGATTTAAAACAAAAACTTCATGACATTATTTCTCAAAACAAAAAAGCTTTGGCATATGATGGAAACTGGGAAAGTAACATGGACATGGATCATGATAAATATGATTTAGGCTATGTTAATGCCGTTTATACTGATGACCCAATCTTAAAGAGCGCTACCCAACAAGGATGGCAAAAAGAACACGTCTTCCCTGCTTCTTTAATGACTGGTTTAGATACTGGGGTTGCTGTTAAAGCAACAGCTAGTAATCCAGGTATAGAAAGAGCTAGAGACTTACACAACTTATTTGCGGGTGAATCTAGCGCTAATGGTAGTAGAGGCAATAAGAACTATGGCTACGCTGATATAAATAGTGATTCCTATAAAGACCTTGATTCTTATTCATATGACAAATATAACTTTGAATCAAACGATATTGATAAAGGACGTCTTGCTCGTGCTACTTTCTATATGGGTGTCATGTATATGGACGAAGATCAAATTTCAATCACCGAAAGTGGAGAAAACATTGATATCACTTTAAAAGGACTTCAAATCGTTGAAGAGAATGTCGGTTTCTCTAACAAGAAATTAACTGCTTTCACTTCTCCAAAAGATGTCGCAGAAACAACATTTGCAAATATCTATAAAGATATTGCAAGAAAGAATAACCCAGAGGCTAGTGAAGAAGATTTACCGGTTTTAGCCTACGAAGAATATCGTAACGAATCTTCACCATATGCAACTGGAAATTTAAGTACTTTATTAAAATGGAACTCATTCCCTGTTGATTATGAAGAAATGCAACATAATGAATCTGTTTATTCCTATAATTCAGTAGCAGGAGGAGGAACTCAAGGTAACCGTAATCCATTTGTCGATTATCCAGAACTTGTCGAATATGTTTATGGTGGCTTACAAAACACTCCTGGTTCATTAAAAGAGCTTCAATCCAGCGCTAAATATTTAAGCTTAGATGATGGTGAGGTCATTAGACATTACACATATGATTCATCTAAATTTATCACCTTCAATTCTGGCGAGACATTTGATATTACAAAATGTGGAATTAAAGGCGTTAGAAACGACTTTACATCTGTCGAACCTGATTACAGCAAGTTCACTTACCCAGCAATTACATTCACTGAAGAAGATTGTGATACTGGTAAAGATGTAACAATTTCTACTGATAGAAATACCTTTGATTTACATATAAATGTAATTTCTTCTGGTTTAATTGGTCATGGTGGTAATTACCTTGAAGACTGTAACTACTGGTACCGTGCAGTTGCTAACAAGGGAACTACCGACTTCGGAGGTACAAATGGTTCAGAGTTTAATGCTACCTTTGGAAGCCAAAAATTCACAATCACTCTTAAGAATTCATGCAAGATACAAAACATCAATCAAGATCCTTGTGGAGTAACAATTGGAACAGGTAGTGCACCTTGTGGGACATTTACAATGGTTTCTGAGACTTTGTTTGAGGATGTCCATGCCATTTATTTTGATGCTTCAGGTGCAAAAGATTCACATTACTCATACTCTATAAAAGTTGGTGATGACGAAGTATTGAGTGGCACAATCGACGGAAACATCATTAATAATTGTGGTGGCAAATTAGCTTCCAAAAAAACAGGCATTATCACTATTTCAATTACGGGAGTTAATGCTGCATTAAAACTTAATGGTTTTGGTATTAACACATACGATAAATAATAAATTATTTAACAACATAGAAAGGAACGTAACCAATGGATTATAAAGATACGTTACTAATGAATAAATCCAATTTTGAAATGAGAGGCAATCTTAATCAAAAGGAGCCTCTTCTCGTTGAGAAATGGAAACAAGAAAAACTATATGAACAAATGAACATCAACCGTAAAGATGCGAAGGAATTTGTTCTTCATGATGGCCCACCATACGCTAATGGTGATATGCACTGTGGCCATATGTTAAACAGAATTTTGAAAGATTTTGTGGTCCGTTATAAAAACATGAATGGATTCAAAACTCCTTTTGTGTTTGGTTGGGATACTCATGGTCTTCCAATTGAAAACCAAGTGACCAAGAGTGGTGTGAATCGTAAAACTACCCCAATCGTAGAATTCAGAAAGAAATGCGAAGAATACGCTCTTAAACAAGTTGAAAGACAAAAAAAACAAATCAGAAGACTTGGTTTAGTTGGTGATTTTGATAATCCCTATCTCACCTTAAGAAAAGAATATGAAGCAATGCAAATTAACGCCTTCTCTAAAATGGCGTTACGTGGCCTCATCTATAAAGGATTAAAACCAGTTTACTGGTCACCAAGCTCTGAATCTGCTTTGGCAGAAGCGGAAATTGAATACGCGGATGTCCTATCTCATTCAATTTATGTTGCTTTCCCTGTTAAAGATGGAAAAGGTGTGATTGATAACGACGCTAGATTAGTCATTTGGACAACCACCCCATGGACATTACCCGCTAATCTCGCTATCAGCGCTCATCCAGATTTCATTTATGGTGAATATCAAACCTCTAATAGAGGTAAACTCGTTTTCTTAAAAGAATTCGAAGAAAGTTTAACTGAAGAATTAGGCTTAGAAGACGTTAAATTAATCAAAGAACTCAAAGGTAGCGATCTCGATTTAGTGGTTTGTAAACATCCATTCTACGATCGCGATTCCCTTGTTATAAACGGCACCCATGTCACTAACGACGCTGGTACTGGTTTAGTTCATACCGCTCCAGGACATGGTGTTGAAGACTATCAAGTCTGCTTAAAATATCCAGGACATGGACTAGAACCATATTGTCCAGTTGATGAAAAAGGTTTTATGATGCCTGGAACTGGCGAAGGAATTGAAGGCCTTTTCTATGAAAAGGCAAATGACGCTGTCCTTAAGATCATTGAAGATAATGGTAGTTTATTAAAACATACAACTTTCACTCACTCCTATCCACACGATTGGAGAACTGGTAAACCATTAATCTTTAGAGCGACTTCTCAATGGTTCTGTTCTATTGAGCCAATTAGAGATGAACTTCTTAAGATTATTCATGAGACTAAATGGTATCCTGCTTGGGGTGAAAACCGTATGGTCAACATGATTAAAGACCGCGCTGACTGGTGTATTTCTCGTCAAAGAGCGTGGGGTGTTCCAATTCCTATTTTCTATAACGAAGATGGTTCACCAATCATTGATGAAAAAGTATTTAAACACGTTGAAGAATTATTTAGAAAACATGGTAGTAATATTTGGTATGAAAAGAGCGCTAAAGAATTACTTCCTGAAGGATATAAAAATGAACATTCTCCTAAAGGAGAATTCACTAAAGAAAACGACATCATGGATGTCTGGTTTGATAGCGGTTCTTCTTGGAATGGAGTTCTCGTTGACCGCGGTATTAAATATCCAAGCGATTTGTATTTAGAAGGTAGCGATCAATATCGTGGATGGTTTAACTCCTCGATGATTGTTTCAGTTGCTTGTAACCACGTCGCTCCATTTAAAACCGTTACTAGCCACGGCTGGGTTTTAGATGAGCATGGTGAACAAATGCATAAATCCAAAGGCAATGGTGTTGATCCAGTTAAAATCGCTAATGTATATGGTGCAGACATTCTTAGACTTTGGACTGCCTCTATTGATTATCAACAGGATGTTCGTATCGGCGAAAACCTTATCAAACAAGTCGCTGAACAATATCGAAAGATTAGAAATACACTTAAGTTCATCTCCTGGAACTTAGTGGATTTTGATGTGAATAACGAAGTTAAAGAATTCGCTTTAGTGGATAAATTCATCCTCGCGAAGTTAAATAGACTCGTTAAAATTTGTAAAAACAGCTTTGATAAATATGATTTCAGTAGTGCCACTATGGAAATTCTTAATTTCTGTTCAACAGAATTAAGCGCTTTCTATTTAGATATTTCTAAAGATGCACTTTATTGTGATGATAAAAATTCACTTAGAAGAAATCAAATTCAAACAGTCTTATATAAAATTGGTGAAACATTACTTAGAGTGTTGAACCCAATTCTTCCATTTACAATGGATGAATTTAACCGTAATCTTCCAGGAGATAGAGCAAGTAACGTTCAATTCCTTGATTATCCATCATACGAAGATAAAGATGACGAAGCTTTATTTGAAGAATATGAGAAAGTGATCGCCTTACGTAAAGATGTCTTAAAAGCTCTTGAAGAGAGTAGAAATAACAAAGTTATTGGTTCTGCTCAAGAAGCGATGGTGAGTATTGAAATCACTGATAAAGAAGTTGAAAAAGTTATTTCTAAATTCTCTTTAGAAGAATTAGCGACTTTATTTGTTGTTAGTGAAGTGGAATTAAAGAAAAATGACTCTATGACCCAATATGAAGTCAGTAAAGTTGAAATCAAACATCATGAAGGCCAATTCTGCTCTAGATGTTGGAACTATTCTAAACTTGCCTTAGTGCAAGAAGATGGCACTTATTTATGCCCAAGATGTCAGAAAGTGATTCACAAATAATGAAAGAGAAACTTAAATTTTATTTAAAATGGTTTTTCGGATCCTTTATTTGGCTTGGAGTTCTCGTTTTAATTATCGATCTTGTCTCCAAATTAGTGGTAGTCGCTAATAAAGATTACATTACCTCTCAAGGGGGAGTTGTTTTAATCAATAACTTCCTCAGGATTAACTATGTTATTAATTCCAACTTTGTTTTTGGAATTGGAAAAAATAACCCTGATAGTTATCAAGCAACCCGTATCGCATTCTGCGTTGTTGCTTTAGTAATCGTAGTTGGAATCATATTCTACTTAGTGAAAAAGTGGGGTAAAACTGGCAAGATGATTAAAGCTTGCTTAATGATGATTATAGCTGGCGCTCTTGGAAATGTTATTGACCGTGTATTTTATACCCCACAATTCTTAGGTAATCCATATAATGGTGTTGTTGACTGGATTGATTTTTATGGGGTTTGGAAATTCAATTTCAATATCGCTGATAGTGCGGTAGTAATCGCAGCGATTTTATTAATTGTTTATATGATTGTTGTTGATATCATCGCATATCGTAAAGACACAAAAGATAAACCAAAAAAGGTCAAGGAAAGTAATGAAAAAGTGCTTTCTAAAACCGAAAGAGAAAAGAACGAATTTATCGAAAAGAAAGATGACTAAATTAATCGTCGATTCTAATAATATCGGACTTAGATTAGATAAATATTTATCTAACACTTTTAGTGAACTCTCTAGAACTCACGTAGTTAAATTAATTGATGAGGGTAATGTTTTTGTTAATGGCAAAGAGGCAAAAGGATCACTTAAACTAAAAGAAAATGATGTTATTGAAATCGAGATTCCAGAAGTTAAAGAATTAGAGATTGATAAAGAGGATATTCCTTTAGATATCGTCTATGAAGATAAGGACATTTTGATCATCAATAAACCACAAGGAATGGTGGTTCATCCTTCTAACGGACATAATGAACACACCCTTGTTAATGCGATATTATTTCACTGCCATGATTTAAGCGGCATAAATGGAGTTAGTCGTCCTGGTATTGTCCATCGTATTGATAAAGACACAAGTGGGTTAATTTGCGTTGCTAAAAATGACTCTGCTCATATGGCTTTAGCGGATCAACTTAAAGACCACACAATGAGTAGAACCTATATCGCTTTAGTTAGAGGTGTCATTTTAGAAAACACAGGAGAAATCAATCTTCCAATCGGTAGAGATCCTAACAATAGACAAAAGATGGGCGTTACCCGCACTAATAGCAAGGAAGCAATTACCTATTTCAAAGTTTTAAAAAGATATAAAGACCACACTCTTGTGGAATGCCATCTTAAAACTGGTAGAACTCATCAAATTAGAGTTCATCTTTCTTATATTGGTTATCCAGTTGAAGGCGATCCTTTATACTCGGGCAAGAAATTTGACACCCTATATAAAAAAGGTCAACTACTTGTAGCGACCTCTTTAAAACTTATTCATCCTTCTACTCATGAAGAGATGGAATTCCATATTGAACTTCCTAGTTACTTCAAAGAAGTACTTAATCAATTAGAAGAATAATTTTTGAAGTTTTTCTTCACTAATTTATCGTATTCCTCTTGTCCTACTTGTTTAAGAAGGACTTTTTTAAATTCATCAACTTTTAAACCTGCTCCATTAGGGAATTTGAGTCCATATTTCTTTTCAAGTTTATCCTTCTCTAGTAAGAAATAATATCGAGCAATAACACTAGCAAGAGCGACACATGGGAATCTCGATTCACCTTTGGTTTTAAAGGATATCCCTTTAACAACAGGTTCGTTTTTATCATTTAAATATTTATAATATTTCTCCTCACTAACGAATTGATCGACGTAAATAGCGATAACATCTTCATATTTAGAGTGGAGATTATATAAAGCACGATTATGCATTTTAGCCTTAAGGCTATTAAGGTTTTCACCTTTTTCAATCATCTCGTTATATTTACTATTCGGTAACGTTAACTTTGAATATTCAAATTCTTTTACTAGTGTTGGACCAATTTCCATGATTTTTTTATCACTTAATTTCTTACTATCTGCAACACCTAGTTCTTTTAAACGTTGATATTTAAATTTTGGTAAATAGGCGGCAACCACAATCATTGGGAGGAGATAATCACCAACACCGACTTCGTCACTTCCAATTTGTTCATCGAAGTCCACATAGTGGAGTTCTTCTTTTTCTTCTGGAACTAATTCGATGGTTTCACCCCACTTGCTAGCTTCTTTAGAGGCATTCTCACCTTTAAAAGTGATGCTTCTTTTGCTTTTCTTTGAAGAATATCCAGTAATGGTGGTCCCATTAACATCTGCAGCAAAATCAACATAGTCTCCTTTCGCTTCAATTAAGTAAGAAGAGTATGCTTCTTTAATTTTATTAAAAGTATCTAAATCGACTTTGATTGTGACTAGTTGATTACTCATAATGATAAGTTTACTTATTTCTTTCTGAATAATAAAGCACTAGTTTATAAAGCGAAACATTATGAGATTTTCTATTGTTAGGGTATACTTATGTATTGAAAGCGAATAAAAATATCATGTTAAACGCATATACGGTTTTACAGTTTTGTAACATTCAGGAGAAGATTTTAGAAAATTCTCGTACTGAACTTGGAAAAGAATTAATCAATTCGATGGAGATGAAAACCGATAAGAAAGAGGTTGAACATCTTCTTTTAGAGCTTGATGAGATGATGAATTTGGTAATGAAATTCTCGTCTTTACCAATCTCTTCTAGCGTCCATATTTTGCGTTTAATTGATATCGCTAAAAAGACTGCTTTACTCACTCCTAATGATTTATATCATGTTTTAAATGACATAGTCATTAGTAACAATTTAATTACTCATTTCTCAAAAGTTGGAAGCAATTCTCCTTTATTAAGTGAGCTTGTTAATTCAATGAAAGATCTCTCTTCTTTAGAGAAATCCATCAAACGTGTAATTACTCCTTCTTTAACTGTGAGTGATAATGCTTCTCCAACATTAAAAGAAATTAGAGCCAAGATAAAATCTTTAGAGAATAGTTTAAACTCGAAAGTGTCATCTTTAGCTTATAACTATTCTGATTATTTAAACGATAATAACGTCACTATTAGAGACGGGCACTTTGTATTACCAGTAAAGACTGGTTATAAAAATAAAGTCCTCGGCATTATCTATGATGTCAGTGATAGTGGTAACACAACCTTCATTGAACCTCTAGAATTAGTGCAATTAAATAACGATATTGCTACTAAAAAGATTGAGGAAAACGAAGAAGTTAGAAAGATTTTAAAAGAATTAACCGCGTTAGTGTTACTTCAAGAAGATGAAGTCATTCATAACAACAAAGTTATTGGTTATTTAGATTTTGTTAATGCTAAAGCGTTATACGCCTTAGCTAATAACCATGTGATCGCTTCTATTAGTGACAAACAAGAACTCCATCTTATAGAAGCCAAACATCCTTTGTTAAATGAAAAGGCTGTAGTCGCTAACGACTATCATCTTGATGAAGAAAAAAGAATCGTAGTTATCTCCGGTCCTAACGCTGGTGGTAAGACTGTTTCCTTAAAGACTGTTGGTTTATTGTCGTTAATGAATCAATGTGGACTCGCTATTCCAGTAAAAGAAGCCAAACTAGGCATTTTTAACCACATATATCTTGATATTGGTGATAATCAATCCATCAGTGATAACCTCTCAACCTTCTCAGGGCACATGAAACATATTTCTGAAATTATCGATGTCGCTAAACAAAAAGATTTAGTGTTACTTGATGAGCTTGGAACTGGAACTGATCCTAAAGAAGGCGAAGTAATTGCCTTAACCGTCGTCAAAGAATTAGAAAGACGTCATTCTTTAGTGATGATTTCTTCTCACTATAACAAAGTTAAGGAATACGCTTTCTTATCTCCTAACGTTGAAAATAGCTGCATGATTTTCGATGAAGAGAAATTAGCCCCTACCTATAGGTATAAATATAAAACACCAGGTAAATCTTATGGTTTAGAAGTTGCTATACGTTATGGCATTTCTAAAGATGCAGTGGAAAGAACCAAAGAAGAATATTTCAAAGACGATAAAAACGAATTTGAAGAGCTTATAGATTCCTTACAAAAGCAAGTTGAAGAAAACGAACGTCTAATTCGCGAAAATAATATCGCAAGACAAAATCTCGAGAAAGAAAGAAATGCACTTCAAAATAGCCAAAATGCTTTAAAAAAGCAAAAAGATCACCTATTAGAGGAAGTCAAAAGAGAAAAGGAGCAAATCCTTGCTGATGTGAACACTCAAATTGATGAAGTGATTAAATCTCTTAGTAATGGAGAAATCAAACTACATGAAGCAATCAACCTCAAAAAGAAAGTTGAAAATCTCAAAGATGAAGAAGTGACCATTCTTTATGATGAAGAAATTCATGAGAATGACTATGTTTCTGTGCCTTCTTTAAATATCGATGGAAAAGTTATTCGCCTTAAAGGTAACAAGGCTCATATTTTAACTAACGAAGGTTTAAGTGTTGATATCGCCACTAATAAGTTACATAAGATTGAAGCACCTAAAGTTAACAAAGTTAAAAGTGGTAGTTATAACTACGAAGGCAAGATTAACACTAACGTTGGTTTAGAACTCAATATCATTGGAATGCATAGAGACGAAGCCCAAGAAGCTTTAGAAAAATATTTAGATAGCTGCAAAATTAAAAACATCAAACAAGTAAGAATTATCCATGGCTTTGGTAGTGGCACTCTTAGAAAGATGGTCCACGAATATTTAGATAAACTTCCAGGTGTCAAATATCGCCTTGGTGATATCAATGAAGGAGGAGGCGGGGCGACCGTCGTTATTCTCCGTGACTGAGAAACTAAAAGTTTTAATCTCAAATCTTAAGCACTCTCCAGGAGTGTATTTAATGCACGATAAAAACGACACGGTTATATATGTTGGCAAAGCCAAAGATTTACAAAAACGTGTCTCTCAATATTTTCTTAGACCACAATCAGGCAAGGTTTTTAAGATGGTGCAAAACGTCGACTATTTTGAAACCATCATCGTCCAAAATGAGAAAGAAGCCTTAGTGCTTGAGATGAACCTCATTCATCAATACTATCCTCGTTATAACATCCTTCTTAAAGACGGAAGTCATTATCCTTATATCGCTATTAAAAAGAAGGGTGATGTTACTCTTTCTATCAAAAGAAATAACAAGGATAAGAATTATGAATATTTTGGTCCATTCCCTAATAGTGGGGCAGCTTATAAAATGGTGAATCTCATCAATAAAGTCTACCCACTTAGGAAATGTCGTATCATACCTACTTCAGTGTGCTTATATTATCATCTCGGCCAATGTTTAGCGCCTTGCATTAATAAAATTGATGATGAAACATATAACGAACTTAGAGAAAAAGTAAGAAGTTTTTTAAAAGGTAACAACTCTGATGTCATCAAAGAACTCAAAGCAAAGATGAATGAAGCTTCTGAAAACTTAGAATTTGAACTTGCTAAAGAGTATAAGGAATTAATAGATTCCATTGAACACATCAATACCTCAATGACCGTTGAATCAAAAGATAAAACTGATCGTGATATTTTTGCATACTCTACTAGAAACGGATATCTCGCTATCGCGTTTTTAATCTATCGAAACGGAATGCTCTTAGGAAAAGAAAGTCATGTAGTTGAGCAATTTGGTGATGAAGATGAACAAGTGAGTGAACTTATCTCTCAACTATATGAAAGATGTCCAGAGCCACAAGAAGTCATCATTAATGATGAAAAGGTAGTGGAAGAGTTATCTAGTTATTTAGATGCTTCAGTTTATAGTGTGTCTAAAGGTAAATTATATGACCTTGTGATGTCGGCAAAAAGTAACGCTGATAATGCGCTTGATGAATACTTCTTATCTTCAAAATTAGATTCTGATAAAGTGGCCTTAATTGAAGAATTAGGCGACCTCCTACATATAAACACTCCTTACCATATCGAATTATTCGATAATTCTCATCTTCAAGGCTCTTCTCCAGTAGGAGCGATGGTCGCGTATATTAACGGTGAGCCTGCGAAAAACTTATACCGTAAATTTAAGATTGAGCATGAAGAAGCTAGAGATGACTTTAAGAGCATGAATGAAGTCATTACTCGTCATTATTCTAGACTTAAAAATGAGAACAAAAAGATGCCAGATCTCATCCTCGTTGATGGTGGACTTCCTCAAGTTGAAAGCGCTACAAAAGCTTTACAAGATATTGAAGTTAGTATTCCAGTATATGGACTATATAAAAATGACAAACATTCCACTAGTGGAATAATTGATGTAAATGGAGAGATATATCCAATTGAAAATAAGAAACTATTTTTCCTATTAACTCGCATGCAAGATGAAGTTCATAGATTCGCCATATCTTTCCATAAAGAGAAAAGAAATAAAGCGATGACCGTCTCTATTTTTGATGAAGTAAAAGGCCTTGGAAATAAAAGAAGAGAACTCTTAACAAGGTTCTATCCAGATATTACATCTTTAAAAAACGCGACAGTGGAAGAGTTGTCTCAAATTCTCCCTAAAGATGTGAGTATAGATTTATATAATAAATTACATAATTAGTCCTTGAAAAAGAACTATCTTTTGTGGATAATATATAAGCGTTGTTAAACATGCCCTCGTAGCTCAGTTGGATAGAGCAACTGCCTTCTAAGCCGTAGGTCAGGCGTTCGAGTCGCCTCGAGGGTACCATTGATTTGATTCCCTATTAAAAAATAGGGTTTTATTTTGCACTATATAGATGGTTGGGGTTATGGAGAATATACCATCCGCTTAGTCGGAATGGAGACATTAAACCCATTCGCTTAGTGGTGGCGCACCTTAAAACGCCTTTTTTTGTACCATGGAAAACTATAAAGAATTATTCGATCTCAATTTAATACATAAGTAAACGCATACTAAATGTCTAATTCTAAGTTATTAACTACGTTAGAAATTACTAATACAATATTAATTTCGTTATAGCATCACATGATAAATATTACAGTGATGATACAAAGTCGCTGTTTTATTAATTTAAGGTAGAACAATACTCTATTTTTTGGTAGAATATAATTGACAAAATGGAGAATCGTTTCATGAATAATAATCAACCACTAAAATTATTGTCTATCGAAAACAAAAGTATCGAAGAATGTATTTATAACATTAGAGGTCAACAAGTAATGCTAGATAGTGATATTGCATATTTCTTCGGTGTTGAAACTAAGTATTTAAATCGGCAAATGAAACGTAACATCGAAAGATTCCCAGAAGATTTTTGTTTTCAACTAAATTCTAAAGAATTTAAAAACTTGAGGTGCCAAAATGTCACCTTTAATCATACTGTTGGTAGTCGAAAATATATACCATATGTTTATACCGAAGAAGGCGTGATTGCTTTATCAGGCGTTATAAAAAGCGAAACAGCAGCAAAGATGAGCGTTGAAATAGCACGAAAGTTTATCCAAATGCGCAAATTCATTTTAGAAAACGGTGATGTTTTGCTCGCTCTTGCTAGACTCCAAAATAGACAAATAGAATTTGAAAATGAAACAAACAGAAAGTTTGATGAGATCCTTAAGTTGATTAGCAAAGCGGATTTACCAAAACAAGCAATTTTTAGTGCGGGTCAATTTTACGATGCGTATGAATATATTTCATCAATCATTAGAAAAGCGAACAGCTCTATTGTGCTTATCGATCCATATTGTGACGCTAAAGCTTTTACATTCTTGAAAAATAAAAAAGAATCAGTGAAATTAACCATTTGTTCTAGCCATCTATCAAAACTTGAAAAAGGAGAAATTGAGAAATTTGAATCTCAATATGAAAAAATAAATATTAAACAATTAGATGATAATCATGATAGATTTTTAATAATTGATAACGAAGAGTGTTACCAGCTTGGAGCCTCTTTAAATTATGCCGGGAAGAAAATGTTTGATATCATTAAAAATGAAAATAAGGAAATCATCGATTTTCTTTTAAAAAAGATTAATTAGCAAACCCCTCGATTTCGGTGGGTTTAAATTGACATATTTCGATCAAATTAAACTGGTCGAAATCGACAATGTTAACTGTTTGAAAAAAGTGGCTAAAGGGGTCGAAATCGACCCGGTAAAAAAGGAGGCAACTATGCCAGCATATAAAGTATTAGGAGATAGAATCAAAAAGATTCGTCTAGAAAATAATATGACTCAGCAAGAATTTGCAGAGGCATTAGGTTATACCCATAAATCAATGATTAATAAAATTGAAACTGGTCAAACAGATATATCTTTTGATGTAGTCATTAGATTAATTCTTGAATTCAATGTTAACGCTGCAGAATTTTTAGATTTATCTGATGCGGAAACAAATAAACTAATGGATGATGCTCATAAAGCAGATAAACCAAATTGGAAAAGGATTCATCCACTTAAAAGTAGAGATGAAAGTGTCACTTATATCAAACCAACATTAATCGGTCGTAAAAATATCGAAGTTGGAGAATATACATATTATGATGGACAGAACTTCATTAGTAGAGTAACGCATCATTATGACTTTATTGGTGATAAATTAATCATTGGTAAGTTTTGTCAAATTGGAAAAAATGTTGAATTCATTATGAATGGTGCTAATCACCAAATGAACAGCGTTTCCACTTATCCTTTTTATATTTTCAAAGGTTGGGAACAAGAACCACCTAAAAAAGAAGATCTTCCTTTTAAAGGAGATACGATAATTGGTAACGATGTTTGGATTGGCCAAAATGCTGTTATTCTTCCAGGCGTTCATATCGGTGATGGCTGCATTATTGGCGCTAATTCTGTTGTAGGTTCTGATATTCCTCCTTATTCAGTGGTTATTGGTAATCCAGCTAAAGTCGTAAGAAAAAGATTTGATGATGAAATGATTGAATTATTAGAAAAGCTTGAATGGTGGAATAAATCCGAAAAACAAATACAAAAGCTTATTCCTCTTCTTTCTAATGGCGATATCGATTTTGTTAAAAAAGAGCTCAAAACAATTCTCCAATAGGATGGTAATTATAGTGATATAATGAATAAAAACATATATGGCCACTAATAAAGACTATCTTATTTATGTTCTTGATTTACTTAGAGAAATTGATGGAATCACCTATAAGAAGATGATGGGTGAATATATTCTTTATTATGAAGGAACCATCTTTGGTGGCATCTATGATAATCGTTTCTTAGTTAAAAAGACTGACTATAGTAGCAACCTTCATCTTAAAGAAGTAGAGCCATATCCAACTGGGAAAATGATGTTATTAATGGATTCAGAAGATCCAGATGAAATCAAAGAAATTGTCATCAATATTGTTAATGAAATGAGGAA
Organism: uncultured Erysipelotrichaceae bacterium; assembly: GCA_900314865.1. Taxonomy (GTDB): domain Bacteria; phylum Bacillota_I; class Bacilli_A; order RFN20; family CAG-826; genus UBA2450. The sequence goes on from OMWW01000003.1 coordinate 237,329, forward strand.
ACAATGATGAAATCATTATTTATCTATTATAGTTACACTGGTAATGGTGATGTTGTCGCTCAAGCACTAAGCGAAAAGGGAATTGATTTAAGAAAAGTGATTAGAAAAAAGAGACTCCCTAAATCATTCTTTTGGGGAATCATGACTGGTGGATTTCTTGCGGGAATGAAGCATAAAGACAAACTTCTTAATTTTGATTCCAATATTGATGAATACGAACATATTATTCTTGGCTCTCCTATATGGAATGGAAGATTCTCCTCTCCACTTAACGGAGTGTTATCCAAACTTGATTTAGCAAATAAGAAAGTGACTTTTGTTTTTTGCGCGGGTAGTGGAGAAGGTAAGAAAGCATTAAAAAGAATACAAAAAGAATTCAAGAACGCTGATTACGTGTTCTTAAAAGAACCAAAGAAATATCCGGAAGAATTAAAGAAATTAGAAAGCATTGAATAAAAAAGAACACTATCGTGTTCTCTATTAATCTTTTACAATTTGTTCCCTGACTCTATGGTGAGGGAATTTTTTATGTTTAGGAAGTCCACTCATAGTGAGTAAACCACGAGGAACGATATATTCTCCGTTAGGGCTTCTAATACCATCTAGTAAAGTTAAAGATGCTTTCTTTGGCGAATGGAAGAAGATTGATAAGAATACTTTGCCACTTGCTCTAATTGCCACATTAAAGTGACGAGTGATATGAGTGGAGGATATACCTGGTTCGGTTAAGATATATTCGTGCTTAGGATTATTATGTTGAAGTTTATTCACATATGCTTCTAAATATATCTTAGATATATTGTATTGAGTAAACACTCCATATTTACCATTTTTAAGATCAGCGTTTTTCTTTAATTTGAGCCCACCAACAATTGAACCTTGAATGACAAATTTATGAGGCTTATCAAGCTTTGAGGTTAAATAATCTAATAAATAACGAACCCCTACGTAGTTGACTCCAATAGTGGTAGGATAACCATCTACTGTATATCCACCTTTAGGACCAACTAGTGTTCCAGCATTAGCGACAAGCGTGTAGAAATCGGAATACTTATCAATAATAACATCACACGCTTTTCTAATAGATTCAAAAGAAGCTTGATCGTATTCAAGAACATCGATTTTAGCGTTTGGATATAAGCCCTTATACATTTTAACGCATTTATCAGCCTTTTTAAGATTTCTAGATAACATCAAAACAGAAGCATTCTTGCTTAAAAGGTGCTTGATAAGTTCACATCCAATACCAGAAGTTCCTCCAGTAACGATAATGAGTTTACCTGACAAGTCTTCGTATTCTTTTAAGAATCTTTTATAAGTCATAAGAGAATGATACCAAAAATAAATAATTATAGAAATAATTTGTATATTAAATAATAAAGGAATAAAATATATACCGTTATAGGAGAAAAGGTATGAAATATTTATCAGTGCAAGAAATTGCAAAAAAATGGAACATCAATGAAAGAAGAGTGAGAGTCCTCTTAAAAGAGAAACGTATTGAAGGAGCAATATACGAGAATCATAAGTATTTGATTCCTGAGAACGCTACAAAACCATTAGATAGAAGAGTAAAAGGACAAAGATGCTTTGAAGACTCTCCTTTGAATAACACAGATTTTGATTTCACTAATTACCGTAAAATCTATCCTAGTGAAGATGGATATTTCGGCCGCTATGGTGGTAGTTATTTGCCAGATAACTTAAAGAAAGCGATGAAAGAAATCTATGAAGGTTATCTAACAATCGCTAAAAGTGCGAAATTTATTAACGAATTAAGATATATCAGAAAACATTATCAAGGTCGTCCTACACCTATATATCACTGCCAAAATTTAAGCAACTATTTTGGTAAGGTTCAAATTTATTTGAAAAGAGAAGATCTTAACCATGGTGGAGCGCATAAACTTAATAATGCAATGGGGCAAGCTTTACTTGCTAAATATTTGGGTAAAAAGAAGCTTATAGCTGAAACTGGAGCGGGAAGCCACGGCTCTGCCGTTGCTATGGCAGCAGCCTATTTCGGACTTAAATGCGATATCTATATGGGTGTTGTCGATATTAAAAAGCAAGCCGCTAACGTGAGTAGAATCAAAGTTTTAGGGGCTAACGTTATTCCTGTTGATGAAGGAAGTGGAACTCTTAAAGAAGCGGTAGATGCTGCCTTTAGAGCGTATTCTCAAGAATATAAGTCTGCTTTCTATTGCTTAGGTAGTGCGGTTGGTCCTCATCCATATCCATTAATGGTTAGAGATTTCCAAGAAATCATCGGTAGAGAAGCCAAAGAACAATTCTTGGAATTGACAGGCGAACTTCCTGATATTGTTACTGCTTGTGTTGGTGGAGGAAGTAACGCGATTGGAATGTTTGAAGCATTCTTAGATGAACCAGTCAACATTGTTGGTGTTGAACCATTAGGAAAAGGTAAGGAAATTGGTAATAACGCTGCTACGATGTGCTTTGGTAAAGAAAAAGTCTTACATGGGTTCAATTCTTTAGTATTGGAAAACAAAGACGGCACTCCTGCAACTGCGTATAGCATTGCTAGTGGACTTGATTATCCTGGAGTTGGTCCAGAACACGCTTTCCTTAAGGAAATTGGGAGAGTTAAATATGAAGCAGTAACTGATGACGAAGCTGCGGAAGCATTTTTCTTACTTTCTAGACTAGAAGGTATTATTCCTGCAATTGAGAGTGCTCATGCTTTGGCCTACGCCATTAAGTGCGCTAAAAATATGAATTCTGGTAGTATTTTGGTAAATCTCAGTGGTCGTGGAGACAAAGATATGGATTTCATGGTTGAGAAATACCCACACATGTTTTTAAAATAAAGACATGAAATTAATTGATCTTAAAAAGATACATCAAGGAAAATATCTGTCTTATTATGTTGCTACTTATGAAACTGAAAAGGGCAACATTAAAGAATACGAATTCATTTCTAGAGACAGGGATTTATCATTAGATAAATTTGGACACAATAAACCCGCTGGAGTGGGTCTAGTTGCCTATTCCGAAGACAAAAAGAAAGTCTTGTTAGAATCAGAATTCCGCTTAGCGACTAATAACTGGGTGTACAACTTCCCAGCCGGTTTAATTGATGAAGGCGAAGATGCTTTAAAAGCTGCTAAAAGAGAATTAGAAGAAGAAACTGGTTTAAAAGTAGTGGACGTAGAAGCGATATTACCTCCAAGCTTTGCGTCTCAAGGGACAAGTGATGAAATGATGCAAATTGTCATCTGCACTTGTAAAGGTGAGATTCGTAAAAGTTGCTTCGATGTCGAAGAAATAAATACGAAGTGGTACACCAAAGAAGAAGTGAGAAAATTAATCGAAGATAAAGCCTATATGTCGGTGAGAACGCAGATGTTCCTCTGGCAGTGGATTAACGAAAAATAAAAAAGGACTTAATGTCCTTTTTTGATTGCGATAATCTTGTAAAGATTATCAGTTTCGTATAATTCAATTGGTTTGAAATATTTTAAGAATGGTTTAACCTCTTCTGTTGGCTCTTTTAATAACCTTGATACTTTGCCAGCGTTTCTTTTGTGGTGCTCATTTAGTGTTGGTCGACCAATGTCGTGGATAATCGCGAGTATTCCATCTTCATTTAAGAGTTCATTAGCCTTTTCTACAAACCCGTCAACATCCATGAAATGAGGGTAGGCGTCAAAACAGACAATCGCGTCAAAGCGATATCCATGGAAGTTATAGAAATCGTCATTAATAAAAATGATGTTTGGATTGTTAACGCTCTTATAAGCGCACTCTATCATCTTTGATGATATATCTAAGGCAACAACTCTGCCTTTAGATTTTTTATATAGCTTTTCAGAGATGATTCCTTTTCCACAACCAAGATCTAAGATAACGGAATTTTCATGTAGCATTAAAGAATCAATCAGTTCATCAATAACTTTGGAATCGTTATGGACGTAATTGATAGCGATATTATCAAAGAATTCTTTAATGTTTTCGTTCATTTATTTCGCTAATTCGTCTAAATCTAACTTGGTGTATCCACCAAAAGCGTCATCTCTAGAAGATAATTCATTATACATTTTTTTAGAGACAAAGTTCTCTAAGATTTCATTATATTTATCTTCAATATTCATGTTTTTGAAAAGCTCATCTTCTTTATGAGCAATACTTGCAACATAGTAAGTGGACATGAGTTGTACTTCAAGATTGGTGTAATAGGCATTATATGGCATTAAGCAATATACTTCTCCATTACTAATTGCTTCTAAAGAAGTGTAGTTATCTTTATTTGCTTTATAGTCGGCGATGAAGTTATTAATTCCAGCGGAATCCACAAAGATTTTGTCTGGATTACCGGCGATTAATGCTTCACTTGTAATAGTGGCTTGAGTGTTACTCACTAAATCGCTTAAACCATCGACAAAGGAACTAACTTTTGCGTATTTGAAAACAGGGAAATCTTTATATGTTCCATATAGACTTGTCTTACCCCAGTTTCCAATACATCCTGCGTAATAATTCTCGTTTGAGACAGTCAAATTAGCGAGTAAATTCTTTTGACTATTAATATAATTAATAAGTTTATTAGTTTTATCGGATCTATTGAATACTTTTCCTAACAATCTAAAGCTATTAAGAGTGGTTTCGTCAAACACTCCATCTGTTCCTTGAGAAAGGGAGATGACTGGGCACTCTAACTTTTCAACCATATCAGCGTTAAATGTTTTACTTGGACTATAGAAAGAGACGACGATATCTGGTTCAAGAAGCATTAATTTTTCCATGGTTGGTTCTTGGTTAGCTGGACCGCCTTTTCCAGTACTTTCTAAAGTGGAGAATTTCTCTTTATTGGCATCATAATATGGTCTAATGGCTTGACCTACACCAAAGGTGGTCGCGCTATCGATATCTTCAACAGCAATTAACTTATTTAAATCACCGATGTAGGAGTAGTATCTTAACGCTCCTGCTCCTAAACAGACGACTCTCTTGTAGTCTTTGACACTAGAAGCGATATTACTAATATCTTCAATAGTGTAAATCCTATTTTCTAAGGAACCAGGTTCGGCTGGTGTTTCGTTTGACCCACATCCACCTAATAACGGGATGAGAGCGGCTAAGAATAAAAGCTTACTTTTCATAATGTACATAAATTTCCTTTTTATCCTGGATAATTTTCATCTTAATGCCGTAAACATCTTTTAATAAGGAAGCGTCTATTTCTTCTTTTGTGCAAGTTTTATAGACCTTTCCATCCTTTAAAAAGATAAATCTATCACCAATTTCTAATGCCTGATTGATATCGTGCATCGAAATTAAAGCACTTTTTTGTTTTTTGCTAACTTGATACTTAATCATATTGAGTATCTCAACCTGGGATTTAATATCTAGATTGCTGGTTGGTTCGTCAAAGACGATGGTTTTGGCGTCTTGGACTAAACTTGTCGCTATTGCGACCTTTTGTCTTTCTCCTCCAGATATCTCGTTAGTGTTACTAAATCTAATCTCTTCTAGAGAGAGCTCTTTAATAATGTCGTCCACTAAGATTTTATCTTCTTTACTTGGGTAGATTTTGTAAAATGGTAGTCTACCTAATAGAATCGTTTCTTCCACAGTTAAATCGGTTTTGGAAATTGATTGAGCGACATATGCAAAAGACTTGGCTTTCTCGCTTGTTGAAAGCTTATTATGAGGAATGCTATCCACTAAGATTGAACCTTCTTTAACTTTGTTAAATCCGAGTAAACAATTAATGATTGTGGATTTACCAACTCCATTAGGACCAAGAAGGATAGTAACCTTGTTATCTAAAATATCAAATGATACGTCATCTAATACTTTTTTGCTTTTGTGATATGAAAAAGATAAGTTTTTAATCTCAACCATTTTTCTTACCTCTTCCAAATAAAAGGATGACGATGAATATTGGAGCGCCAATAATCGCAGTAATTGCACCTACAGGTAAGGCAAATCCATCAAGAACTGTTCTTGCTAATAAGTCACAAATAAGCAACATAATTGCACCTAGTAGTGCAGAGGTTGGTAAAAGGAATTTATGATCATTACCAACAAGTTTTCTACATACTTGAGGAATAACTAAGCCAATAAAACCAATGATACCCACTAAAGAGACGACGACCGCAGTAAGAAGTGACGCTAACAAAAGAGAAATGAATCTAAATATATTTAGATTGATACCTAAAGTAGCGGCAGTGTCTTCTCCTAATAGCAAGGCGTTATATCGATAAGAGAAAACCATGAAGAATGTTAAGGCAACAGCAACTACGACAAAGAGAATCAATACTTCTTTATAGTTGCTGATTCTTTCTAAACTACCAAAGGACCAATAAACTGCACTTGCTAATTGAGTATCACTAGCAAAATATTGAATTAAAGTAGTGACTCCAGTAGCAAACATTCCAAAGATAACACCAATTAATACAGTTGTAGCAGCGTTAAACTTATTTATCCTCGCTAATCCTAATACGAGTAGAGTGGAGGCTAAAGCAAAGACAAACGCCATAGCACTTACAAAGTAAGGATTGCTTACAAAGACGTTGCCTCCGTTAGCAGCGATAACTCCACCTCCTAAGATGATAATGGCAATATTAGCACCTAAAACTGCAGAGTTACTGACACCTAAAGTGGTAGGAGAGGCCATCACGTTATTAGACACTGTTTGCATGATGACACCGCTTATTGATAAAGCAATTCCTATTAAAACAGCGCCTAAAACATGAGGGAGTCTCACTTTTTGCATAATATTGATGTACGACTTACTTCCGTTACCAAAAAGAGCTTTTAATCCATCAACAAATCCGATTTTAGCAGGACCGATAAAAGTAGAAGCAATCATTAGAATGATTAATGCCACTAAAAAAGAAGTTAAAACGATAATTCTTTTACTTCTTAGTGATAATTTCTTTTTTGGTAAAGAAGCTTCCATCACTATGTATATTAATTAATAAAAAATATTAAGGATATAAAAAAAGAAACAAAAATAGTATAATGTGTTCGATTATGAGATACAAGAGTTCAGAAACAAGTGCTTTAGAAAAGATTGATAGAGCCCTAGAAGAATTACTACAAAAGAAAAATTATAGCGATATCACTTGTAGTGACATCATCAAAGAAAGTGGTGTGTCACGTTCAACGTTTTATCTTTATTTCAAAAACAAAGATCAAGTAGTGACACATCTTTGCGACAACATCTTTAATCATGTCTTTTCTAGTAATCTTTCTAAAGAAAAACATCATGATTTCTCTAGCGCTAAAGAGGATGATTTGAAACACCTCATCACTCATTCGTATTGTCATTTTCTTGAAGATAAAGAATTAATTCTTTCCATTTTAAATAGTGGGGCTTCTTCTATTTTTCTTCAACAATTACGTAGAAGAATTAAACCATTAGTGACCGCTTTAGTGGAACAAAAGATAATTGGAAACAATGATGTTCCTTTAGATATCAAAGTTCATCAATATATCAATGGATATACCGCTCTTTTACAATATTATTTACGACATGCGGAATCAGAACTTCCTGAGACGATGAGCGAATATTATTTTAAAATGACAAAATAATAAAAATTTTTATTTAAATAAAATAGTAAAACCTTTATCATTGTAGCAATGAGTTTCAAGGGGGAGACTTATATGCAAGATATTTTAGATTTAATTCAAAAAGAACAAGACCGTCAAAATAAAGGTATCGAACTTATCGCTAGTGAAAACTATGCATCTAAAGATGTAAGAAAAGTAACCGGCTCTATTTTAACTAATAAATATGCGGAAGGATATCCAGGAAGAAGATATTACGGAGGCTGTGAATTCGTTGATGAAATCGAAAGAATCGCCATTAAAGAAGCTTGCGATTTATTCGAATGTAAGTTTGCTAACGTACAACCACATTCTGGTAGCCAAGCTAACGCTGCTGCCTATCGTGCCTTAATGCCAAATGGAGGAAAAGTTCTTTCTTTAGTTTTAAATGATGGTGGACATCTTACTCATGGATCCCCAGTAAGCTTCTCCTCTAACTTCTATACATTTATCCATTATCCTTTGGATAAAGATGGAAGGTTAAACTATGAATCTATCAAAGAAATTGCTCTTCAAGAAAAACCAGATGTCATCTTAAGTGGTTATAGTGCTTTCCCTTATGAAATTGATTTTAAGAAGATTAGAGAAATCTGTGATGAAGTAGGTTGCTTGATGATGGTGGATATGGCCCATATTGCTGGACTTGTTGCAGCTAAAAAGCATATCTCACCAATTCCTTACGCTGACATCGTGACTAGCACAACCCATAAAACTTTGAGAGGTCCTAGAGGTGGATTAATTCTCACTAATAGCCCAGAACTTATTAAAAAGATTAATAGTGCGGTCTTCCCATTTTATCAAGGTGGACCACTTGAACATGTTGTAGCTGCTAAAGCAGTGTGTTTCAAAGAAGCGCATACAAATAGCTTTGTGAAATATGTCGAATCCTTAATGGAAAACACCAAGATTTGTTCTAAAACTCTTAGAGATTTAGGAGCGATTGCAACTGATACCGAAAATCATTTATTCCTGCTTAACACCTTAGATTCATTTGGAATAACTGGCTTAGAAGCACAAAAGAAATTAGAAGAAATAGGTGTGACCACTAATAAGAACATGATTCCAGGAGATAAACTTACTCCAAAAGAAACTAGTGGACTTCGTATTGGCTTTGCGGCTGTAACTACTAGAGGCTGCACCAAAGAAGATGCAGCGGAAATCGCTAAGCTAATATTCAATTATTTATCAAATAAGATTAATAAAGAAGAAGCATCTAGCAAAGTAAAAGAACTCACATCTAAGTGGAAACTTATTGAAAACATTTAAAAAGAAGACCCGTTAGGGTCTTTTTAATTTTCTTCTATAAATTCTTTTACGATTCTCTTATATCGATCTTCATCAATGATATAACTGATACCGTGTTCTGCTTTAGGGAATAGTTCATATCTAACTTTATCAGGACAAGCATCATATAATCTTTTGGAGAATGTGTATGGCACCAAGGTATCTGCCTCACCATGAATAATCAAGAATTTTGCTTTTGACGCTTTGACATGTGGAAGGGCATCTTCTTTAGCTAAACTAACATGAGAAAATATTAGTGAAGCAAAATTTCCAATTGGGAAAAAGATTTTTGGATTCATTCCGTGAATCTTTAAAGTATTACAAATTATTTCCTTGGTGGTGGAATATGGACAGTCAGCGATAACTAGATCTCCTTCTTTTAATTCATCAGAAGCGAATAAGACAGAAGCTCCACCCATAGAAATGCCAATTAATACGATTTTAATATCGTTTCCAAAGGTTTTATACGCAAAGTCGATCCAACTCTTGGTGTCTCTTTTTTCTTTGATTCCAAAGGTTATTTGATGGCCTTCAGATAACATATGTCCTCTTTGATCCGCTAAGATGACGTTATAGCCAGAATCAATCATTAGTTTTGCTCCACCGGAAAAGTCGCGATTCGCGGTTCCTTTATATCCGTGCATCATAATGCACACTGTTTTACTTTTTGTGTTTCTATATAACTTAGCGTGTAATTTTTTCTTGTCATAACTCATAGTCCAAACATCTTCATAACTAACAGCAGAGAGGCTATCAATTAAAGAAAAGACACGTTCTTTTGATGCGAAACGTAAAGTGTTAGAGGTTAAGGAGTGATCGTTATTTTGCCCTTTCACTGGTGAGTAGAAGTTTGTTTGGTTTACATAAAGTAATGTTAAAAAGAGTAGTAATAACAATCCACCAATAATTCCTATAACAATATATAAAGCAAGCATGATTATATTTTAATGAATCAATAAGAAAATAAAAATATTTTATTTGTTTATAAGTTCTACTATAATCATTCACATGAAAAAAGATATCTACGAGATTGAATATAGTTCGGTACTTGATGTATATCAAACACAAAAAGCAATCAAATTTGTTAAAGATACATTCCAAAAATTATTAGCAAAGAAGCTTGATCTATTAAGAGTGACCGCTCCTTTATTTGTGAGTACAACTTCAGGATTGAATGATGGTTTAAGTGGTATTGAAAAACCTATTGGTTTTAATATTGCTGATATTGACGAAGATGTAGAAATCGTTCATTCTTTAGCGAAATGGAAACGTATGGCGTTATCTAAATACGATATCTATCTCCATAAAGGTATCTACACCGATATGAATGCGATTAGAAAAGATGAACACACTGATTTCATCCATTCTATTTATGTTGACCAATGGGATTGGGAAAAACATATCGAAGAAAAAGATCGTACTTATGGATATTTAAAAAAGACAGTGAAGAAGATTTATTCATGCATTTATAAATTGTCACTTGAAGTTAGTAAAAAGTATCCATCCTTACATAACGACTTACCAAAAGATATAGTCTTCGTATCCACTAAAGAGCTAGAGAGGAAATACCCAAATCTCACTAGAAAAGAAAGAGAAGATATGGCGTGTCGTGAATATAAAGCTGTTTTCTTATATCAAATCGGTGAAAACCTTAAAGATGGTAAGCCTCACGATAGTAGAGCGGCCGACTACGATGATTGGAAACTCAATGGTGATATCTTAGTTTATTACCCACTTTATGATATGGCCTTAGAACTATCGAGTATGGGTATAAGAGTGAATAAAGATCGACTCGTTAAACAACTCAAAACTAAAGGTGAAGAATATAAATTAGATAATAGTTATTGCGAAGCAATATTAAATGATGAATTGCCTCTTTCTATCGGAGGAGGGATTGGACAATCACGTTTATGTATGTTCATGCTTAAAAAAGCACATATTGGTGAGGTCCAAGTATCAAATTGGAATAAAGATGATGTTAGTAAACTTGCTAAACACAACATCTATCTTTTGTAGGTAAATATGGAAGAAGTAAAAAAAGAACCTAATAAGGTATTAGACTTTCTCATTAAAACCTTAAATGGTACTGCATATGGTTTGTTTGCAACATTAATCGTTGGCACTATTTTTGGTGCTTTTTCCTTGTTCTTCAGTTATGGACAAGATACTAATGGATTCTGCTGGTTCATGACTCGCTTATTTAGTTCAGAAATCAGAGAAATCGGATATAACGCTCAAGGAAAGCTCATTTCTATGGGCGGACTTGGTTATGTCCTTCAAAATTTGACTGGTGCAGGAATAGGTGTTGGAATCGCAATTTCTTTGAAATTTGATCCTTTAAAAGTCATTATTTTAGGCGCGGTTGGTGAAATCGCTGCTTTCTTCTCTTTAAGCACTGGATTTGTTATTGATCCTAGTGGATTAAACTACCTATTTGGTTCTATAAAACCTGGAGATCCATTAACTATTTATCTTGTTTGTATCGCTACCGCTTTATTAATTAAGACGGTCTTTGTAAAGAAAACGCCTGTTGATGTTGTATTAATTCCTCTTTTTGGAGCGTTTATTGGCATGCTTCTTTCTTTAGGAATTAGATATCCTACAGTATATGTTACTTATGCGATTCAATGGCTCGTTAATGGTGGCACAAAAGTCGCTCCATTCTTAATGGGTATCATTGTTAGTGTACTTATGGGTATGGCTCTTACCGCTCCTATTAGTAGTGCTGCAATTGCGGCTGTGGTCTTCAATATTGCTAATGCAAGTGGAGATACAAGTGGTTTAATCATTGCTAGTGGAGCCGCTATTGTTGGCTGTTCAACTCAAATGATTGGTTTTGCGATTCAATCTAGAAAAGACAATTCTATCGGCACTGTTATCTCTATTGCAATAGGTACAAGTATGTTCCAATTTAAGAATATCTTAAAGAAACCTATTATTTGGCTTCCAACTATCATTACTTCCGCAATTTTAGGACCTGTTTCAACTTGTTGGTTGAAGCTTAGATGTGATGGTGCCAATGCTGGTATGGGTACTGCTGGATTAGTTGGTCAAATTGGTACGATATCTTCTATGGGTGTTGAATCATGGCAAGCCTGGGTAGGAATATTTGGATTAATGATTATCATGCCTGCTATCCTAGTGTTCTTATTCGACCTATTATTTAGAAAACTTGGTTGGATCAAAGAAGGAGACTTAAAGATTTAAGAGGTTATTCCTCTTTTTTCTTGTTTCATTGCTTAAAATCGGGACTATAATAAAAGTATAAATTCATATAGGAGAATAATATGGCAAATTTAGACGAAAGAATTTGTATTATTGGTGGTGGACCAGCTGGTATTTCTGCTGCCATGTATCTTCAAAAGAAGGGTTATAAAAACTTCGAGATTTATGAAAAGTTAAATAAGATTGGTGGTAAATCATACTCTCCAAAAATCGAAGTTAACGGTGAAAAACGCACATACGAAACCGGTGCGATTATGGGTGCTCTTACATATTGGGCAGTCTCCGAAGTTGAAGAATTCGGTGGCGCCACCCATTTAGATGGACCAAATATGCGTAGAATGTATCGCGATAGCAACGGTAAAGAAATTCACCCATTTGAACCTAAAGTCGATTTCTCATTTAAAAAACTCTTTGGTCTTCTTAAGTTAAAGAAGCAAATGAAGAGATTGGTTAAAATCATGAACACCAAATATAAAGGCTATGACTGCTATGGTCACCGCGGTGTTGCTCAAGGTAAATATGATGGTTTGTCTAAAGAAGTAGATAACCACTTACAAAGAATGACTGGTGTTAATCCAAATCTTAAAGATTTAGCGTTACCATTTGATCAATTCTGTAAACTCAATAAAGTCGAAGAAGTAATGCGTATTTGGATTGGACCATATACCTCCTTTGGTTATGGCTACTTCGATGAAATTCCTGCCGCGTATGTCATGAAATATTTAGACACCACAACTGCGATTGAATTCATTAATATGAGACTTTGGACATGGAAAGAAGGAACTCAGTCTATCTATGTCAAAGCAAATGAAAAATTATTACATCCTGCTCATTTAAACACTGAAGTTGTTAAAGTTGAGCGTCCAGAGAATAAACGCATTAGAGTTACCATCAAAGATGAACACGGCACAAGAGTGGAAGAATTTGATAAATTAATCGTAACTACACCTCTTGATCGTTTCTTAGATTATAGTGACGCTAGAGAAGATGAAAAAGAATTATTCTCTAAGATTATTCATGAAGAATATGTTGACTATATCGCCAAGTTTGAAAAGGATAAGGGACCAACAATTTCTGGTTATATCTTTGATAACATGACTCCTGAAACTAGAGGCCACGCTATGGTGTATTACCATAGATGGGAAGACTTGAAAGGAAACTGCCCAAGTGTTGTTTATGCTTTAAGAAACCACGAAGGTATGGAAAGCGTACCATATGATAAGACCATTAAGATGATGGGCGAAGATATGGCGAAATGTGGCTTCCCTGTTAAAGAAAGATTATATGAACAAGAATCATATTATTGCCCACACGTCTCTTCTAAAGATTATGCGGATGGATGGTATGACAAATTGGAAGGTATCCAAGGAAAAGGCAATACATATTACGCTGGCGAAATTATCTCCTTCGGTGATATGGAAGATACCTGTGCTTCTAGTAAAGATCTTATCGAAAGATTCTTCTAATCAACTTATTAATACATTTAACTCCTCAGAAATGGGGAGTTTTTGTTATGCAAAGAAAAATACCTAAATATAATATATGTAAAACACATACAAATATATTACTTGTAATATAATGAACAAATTTTTTACCGAACTTACTTATATGTAAATAGAAGTTAACAAAAAATATTTGCATAATATGATTGGAGTGGTATTATATAGCCGTTGCAAATTTTTATAGGAGAAAATTATGACAATAGCAGAAAAAATTATTCATCTACGTATTGCGAATAACATCTCACAAGAAAAATTGGCGTCTTTATTAAATGTTAGCCGCCAAAGCGTCTCCAAATGGGAAAGTGGTGAATCCCTTCCTCAAATTGATAAAGTGATGGAGATTTGTGATTTATTCAAAGTAACTGCAGATGAACTTTTAAACGATAAAATCGTTATCCATCGTGGACAAAAACTCCAAATGAGTATTGGTGAAGATATCAAAACCAAATACTTTGGCACTGATGGATTTAGAGGTGAAACCAATAAAGTATTAACATGTGACCATGCTTATAAAATCGGTAGATTCTTAGGCTGGTTCTATGGTAATCCAAAATTCAATTCTCAAAAACCAGGTTATAGACCAAGAGTAGTTATCGGTAAAGACACACGTAGATCTTCTTACATGTTAGAATACGCAGTCGCAGCTGGACTTGCCGCTAGTGGTGCTGATGTTTGCTTACTTCACGTTACCACAACTCCAAGCGTTGCCTTTGTCGTCAGACAAGACTGCTTCGATTGTGGTGTCATGATTACTGCAAGTCATAACCCATTTTATGATAACGGTATTAAAGTTCTTAACTGCAATGGTGAAAAACTCGAGGACGCAGTTGCCTTCTTAGCTGAAGCCTATATCGATGGTGATTTAGCAAAACTCGGAGTTGAAGGAAAAGACCTTCCATTTGCAGAAAGAGGAGATATCGGTTCCATTACTGACTATAGCAGTGGACGTAACCGTTATATCGCTTACTTAATCTCTTTGGCTAGACATTCCATGAAACCTCTTAGAATTGGTTTAGATACCGCTAATGGTGCTAGCTGGATGATTGCTAAGAGCGTCTTTGATGCCTTAGGAGCACAGACATTTGTTATTAATAACAATCCTGATGGATTAAACATCAACCTTGATGCTGGTAGCACTCACATCGAAAAATTCTGCAAATTTGTTAAAGACAATAAATTAGATGTCGGCTTTGCTTTCGACGGTGACGCTGATAGATGTATTGCTGTTGATGAAAACGGCAAAGAAGTTGACGGTGATAAGATCATGTATCTTCTCGCTTTGAAACTCAAAGACGAAGGATCTTTAGAAAAAGATACCTTGGTTACCACAATCATGTCCAACAGTGGTCTTACCAAAGCCCTCAAACAAGTTGGTATTGGCAATGTCCAAACCAAAGTTGGCGATCGTTTCGTTTACGAAAAGATGCAAAATGATGGCTATTCTTTAGGTGGAGAACAATCTGGTCACGTTATTATTAAGAAATACGCTAGTACTGGTGATGGTGTTCTTACCGCTGTCATGGTTACTGAAAGAATGCTTGAAACCAAAGAAAGACTTTCTAAATTAGTTGCTCCAGTTAAACTCTTACCTCAAGTGACTAAGAATGTTCGCGTTACAAATAAGGCTGCTGTCGTTGCTGATGAAGCAGTTCAAGAAAAATTCAAAGAAGTTAATGCTGAAATTGGTGATAATGGTAGAGCATTATTAAGACAAAGTGGTACTGAACCAGTTGTCAGAATCATGATTGAACTTGATAGCAAAGAAAAATGCGATGAATATATAGATAGAATCTATAATGTCATCAAGAAAAGAGGCTATATTTGTGAATAAGAAAGTCAAAACCAAAGAATTATTTTCCACTGATTGCCCATTCTTAAAGGATTTATTTGAAAAGTCTGAATATCCTTGGCAAATTCTTCCAGAGATTAAAGGCTTATGTGCCAAACTCATTGAAAATGGGATTGATGGATACCATTTTATTGAAGAAGGTGTTCTTGTTGGTGAAAACGTCAAGATTGCTAAAACCGCGACCATTGAACCACCATGTATCATTGGAAAGGATACCGAACTTAGACCAGGTGCCTTTATTAGAGGAAATGTTATTATTGGTGAAAAATGTGTAATCGGAAATTCTTCCGAACTCAAAAACAGCATCTTATTAAATCATGTTCAAGTTCCTCACTATAATTATGTTGGCGATTCTATCTTAGGTGATTACGCTCATATGGGTGCAGGTTCCATTCTCTCTAACTTAAAAAGTGGTGGTAAAAACGTTGTCATCCACGGTGATAAGGAATACGAGACTGGTTTAAGAAAGATTGGTGGCTTCCTCGGCGAACACGCTGATATCGGTTGTGGCAGTGTTCTTAACCCAGGTACAGTTATTGGAAAGAATACCCAAGTTTATCCTCTTAGTATGTTAAGAGGCGTCTTCCCAGAGAACAGCATTGTCAAATCACAAGATAAAGTTGTTGAAAAAAGACCAGAATAATTATTAAATTATTAAGAATTAAGGAGAAAAATATAAATGAAAGTTGTTGTTGGAACAAATGAAGAAATTTCAAAGTTAATTGCGGAAGAATTCATTAAGCAAGTTAACAAAAAACCAAATTCCGTTTTAGGCTTAGCAACTGGTACTTCACCATTAGATGTTTACGCTAATTTAGTTAAAGCCAATAAAGAAGGAAGAGTGACATTCAAAGATGTCGTAACCTTCAACCTCGATGAATACATCGGTTTAGAAGGAACTCACAACCAATCCTATCGTTATTTCATGAATACCAATTTATTTGATCACATTGATATCGATAAGAGCAAAACCCACGTTTTAAAAGGTGTTGGTGATTATGAAGCCTATGCCAAACAATACGATGCCGAAATTGCTTCCTTTGGTGGAATCGATCTTCAAATCTTAGGTATTGGTAGTGATGGTCACATTGCTTTCAATGAACCAGGTACATCATTCAATAGCTTAACTCACGTTGCTGAACTTGCTGAAAGCACAATTGTTGATAACTCTAGATTATTCAATGATATTTCCGAAGTTCCTACTAAAGCTGTTACCATGGGTCTTAAGAGCATTATGAATGCTAGAAAAATCGTTTTAATCGCTACTGGTAAGAATAAAGCTAAAGCTATTAAAGATTTACTCTTAGGTGAAAAAACCGAAGAAGTCCCATGTTCAATTCTTCAAGATCACCCAGATTGCACAATCTATGTTGATCAAGATGCTTACTCTTTAGTTAAATAAGAGCAAAACAAATATAAATATTAAGGTGGAAAATATTTTTCCGCCTTTTTATAATATTGATTAATGAAAAAGATTAAGAAGCTAACATACATTCATGACCTAGGCGGAATTAACACTTCTAACCTTCACCATCTTAAGCATGGGCTTCTTTTTCGTTCTAGTAACTTGAGCAAAATTGATGAAGAAGGATTAAAGAATCTTGATGAAATTTATAAGGTGAGAAATGTTATCGATTTAAGAACTGATGACGAGATTAACCAACAACCTGAAGATTTTGTTTCAAGTAGACTTAACTACATGCATATGCCACTTCTCACAAACGAGGAGAATCCGGCGGTCAATCGCTTAAATCGACTTGATATCCTAAGCGACCTCATAAAGCTTCCTGGAGGGGTTAAAGCACACATGAAAGGGCTATATCGAACCCTTGTTACTTCTCCAAAAGCAATAAATATGTATCGTGAAATATTCAAAATGTTGTTAAATAATAATAATGGCGAATCATTTTTATTCCATTGCACTCAAGGAAAAGATCGAACTGGAGTGCTGATTTATCTCATTTTGATTGTTTTAGGAGTGAGTAATGAAAGAGCTAAGGAAACTTATTTATCGTTTAATCATCGTTCCTTCTTTAAAAGAATTGCAATTTTCTTAGGAATGAATATTGCGGTGAGTCCAAGAAAAGCAGTGGCTTTAAATAGATGCTTAGTCGCAAAACGAATTTATATCAATTCCGCGATTGAAGAAATTGATATAAAATTTGGAGGAATAAACGCTTATATCAAAAACCAAATTGGTTTAAGCGAAGAAGATATTAAAAAATTACGTAAAATGTACGTCAAATAAGGAGAATGAACATGAAACATCTTATTGTTGTGAATTCTAAAGCTGGTCAAGAAAAGAACTTAGAAGAATTCAAAAAGAAAGTTGAAGAAGCTTTCAAAGGTTTACCACATGAAATATATGAGACCACCGGTCCTAGAAGTGTTATTCCGTTTTTAAAAGAATACCTTTCTAAGAGCAAAGAGGAAGTTAGAGTCTATGCGTGTGGTGGGGATGGCACGATTCATGAAGTCGTCAACGCGATCGTTGGATTTGATAATGTTCAATTAGCAGTTTTAGCGGTTGGAACAGGTAATGACTTTGTTAAAATCTATTCTGAAAGCAAAGATTACGACGATATCGTCAAAAATAAAACTGGTTCTGGACGTTTCCAAGATTTAAAAGCTCTCATCAATGGAACAATAGAAGAAATTGATCTCAGCAAAATGACTGGTCCTTCTATGAAAGAACCATGGTATTCCATTAATGTTATCAACTTTGGTTTTGATGCGATTGTTGGCGCTAAAGGTAACGCTAATAAACTTAAAGGCGTAAAGAATCCTTATGGTCCTAGAGCTATTATTCCAGCTATATTAGGTGGAAGATTTAACAGAATTATTGTTAAAGCCGATGGTGAACAACTCAACAAGAAAAGAATGCTCCTTGCTTCTTTAAGCCAAGGACAATGGGTTGGTGGACAATATCACGCTTCTCCTAAAAGCGATAACAAAGATGGTTTAATTGATGTCGTCTTACTTAGATGTATGTCTTTAGCAAGGCTCATGATTCAATACTTTGGTAGATACACTAAAGGTGAACATCTTGATAACGAAAAATTATTAAAGAGAATCGTTTATAGACGAGCAAAAGTTATTGATATTATTAGCAAAAAAGATATCGATATCTGTGTCGATGGCGAAATCGTTCGTGGCAAGGAATTTAAAGTTGAAGTTATGCCAAAAGCCATCAAATTCGTAGTTCCAAATAACAAATAATTTATCTATAAATTATGTTTATTGAGGCACTCATCTTATTAATTGATTTAGGTTTCGTATGTGGTATGACATACCTTTTGCCTATTGGCCAAGCCTATCATTATTGGGTGCCTTTTATTTTACTGATTCCAGGATACATTATTGGAATTGCCTTAACTTGGTTAATCTTAACTTGTTTCGCTTTACCATTTAAAAAGGATAAAGAATATAAGAAACCAAATAAGTGGGCAAACTTCTGGTTAACTGAAGCGATTACTTATATCGATAACCATTCTGGTGCGAGAATCAAATTCCGAAATAAAATGGAGCTTCCTAAAGAGAGATTTCTTCTCGTTTGTAATCATCGTTCAAAATTTGATCCGATGTTATTAACGAAGTTATATGGTCATAAAGGTTTATCGTTTATCTCTAAACCAACAAACTTCAAAATCCCTTTAGGCGGCCATTTCATGAAAGCAACATGTTATTTATCAATTGACCGTTATGACAAGCTTAAATCGCTAGAAACGATGAAAAAAGCGGGAGAATTGATTGAAAGTGGCTTTGTCTCTATTGGAGTGTTTCCTGAAGGAACAAGAAGCGAAGACAACAATCTCCACGAATTCCACGAAGGAGTGTTCTCTATCGCTAAAAAGGTTAACTGTCCAATTGTGGTGGTAACGCTAGATGGAACAGAAAACATCCATGTTAACTTCCCAAAAAGACGCACCAAAGTGTATTACGATATGATTGAAATCTTGTATCCAAGTGATTATGAAAACATGATCGCCAAGGAAATAAGCGATCATGTCTATCAAAAGATGTACGAATCTTTAGGCAAATAAAAAAGGGCTAAAGCCCTTTTCTTTTTACGTTATTTGATATCGCGTTTGTTGAAGATTAATATTCCAAAACCAACGAGAATGGCCGACCACACTAATGGGGTCAAAATGCCTGCTAATATCATGTCCCAGGATTGTTTATAAACATCAATATTAAATCCTGCAGAAGAGAATAGTGATACAACATCGTTAGAATAGAAACCATTCATGAATAATGGATTAATCCACATTGACCAGTGATTTACACCAGTTAAATCATGGGATGCAAATTTGGCGATAAATGTGAATAGTGGAATGAGTGAGAGCATCACTAACATAACGATAACAATTGGTGTTGAACCACCAATAGCTCTGATTAATGAAGCAAAGAACACTGATAAGGCGGTGACGAATACATAGGTGCATATTGTATATACAATATAAAGTCCAACGAATTGTCCTCCTCCAATCTTCATAGCGTCGAATCCGCCAAAGATTGATCCTACAGCAACCATCAAAGATACATATGCTGTTAAAAGAATAAATGTGAAAATTAAACCAGTAATGAATAAGCCCAAATAAATCTTGGTTTTATTAATACCAGCAATAATCTTGTTCCTAATCGTACCATAGGTAAATTCACCAACAGTAAATACAATTAAGTTAATTGGAATGGTTAAGGTGAAGTTACTTCCTGGAGCGGTACACGCTAATAAAACGTAATTACCAGATAAGGTTCCGATTGCGTAATATAATAGTGACATCAAGACAATCATTCCGCCACCAATAATCATGGTAACCATGAATGTTTTGTCTCTAAATAGTTTGAAGACAGAGGCTTTAATGATACTAATCATTTTTTGTACCTCCAATCATTGATAAATAATACTCTTCTACACTCATTTCTGTAGTGCGGATATCGGTGATCTCAATATCTTTCTTATTGAGCTTTGTTAATAAGTCTAAAGGTTTGATTTCATCATAGATTCTGATGGAGTTTGGTGTAACCTTCAAATCGTTTAAGCCGATTTCTTTAAGAGTTTTTTCGAGTTTTCTGATGTCGTGATAACGTAGGTCAATACCCTTCTTGCATTCAGACACTAAATCTTCTGATGAGATTTCTTTTAGAAGTTTACCATGACTAATGAAGGCATAATGGGTTGCTACTTTCTCTAATTCAGATAGGATGTGACTTGAAATTAAAAATGTAATACCTTGTTTATTAAGATTGATGATCAAATCTCTAAGTTCAGCAACACCAGTTGGATCAAGCCCATTCATTGGCTCATCAAGCAACATTAATGTTGGCTTATTCAACAAAAGTAGGGCAATTCCTAATCTTTGGCGCATACCTAAAGAGAAGTTTCTAGAAGTCTTATTACCAGTATCAGTTAAACCTACTTGTCCTAAGATTTCGTTTGCAAATTTGTCAGTATACTTTATTCCGTAATACATGCAAGCATACTTAAGGTTTTGCTTTGCGGTCATTGAAGGTACTAAAGATGGTGCTTCAACAATTGCAGAAATATTTTTTCTAATCTTGTAGATTTTTTTAGATTTGCTATCTTCGCCGAATAAAGAATATTGACCGCTTGTAGGTAACGCCAAGCCCATTAATAGACGAATAATGGTGGTCTTTCCAGAACCGTTTTCGCCAACAAATCCGTAGACTGAGCCTTGAGGAATATTCATATTGACATTATCAACAGCGAACTTGCCACTATACTTTTTGCATAAATCTTTTGTTTGTACAATATAGTCCATTTTTTTCTCCTTCCTGCAAGAGATATTATAATGAAATTCTTTTAAAAAAGAAGAATATTCAGTTTTTTCTAAAAAAAGTAGTTGAATGATTTTTAATCATTGGATTACAATAATTAACATAGAGGTAATTTTAATATGAAAAAAGACAGAAAATCATTTGATAGTGTATCAAGATTTGCTTTGACTGTTTTAGTTGCGTTAATTATATTTGCTATTTTCGCCAACGCATTCATCATGGTATCTGATACATTGAAAGAAGCTAAATTCCCAGCTTCTGGCACAATCGGAATGCTTTTTGATTACGGCGCAAATGCTGGACACCCAATGAAGATGACCGGTCAAGCCCTTTCTAACATTGTTGCTTATATCTTCATGTTAGCGGCTATCATTATCTTCATCTTGTCATTAACCTTAGTCAAACATGATAAATCCGTAAAGATTAAATGCGCTATCTTAGGTTTAGCATTATTTATTCCTGCAACTATCGGTTTAACTGGTGGAACAATTGACTTCTTTGCTCATGGTTTTGCATTCTTAAACAAAACTAAAGGCTTAGAACCTTCCTTAATTATGGGTTGTTACTTTGTAACATTATTACTCGATGTTGCTTATTTAGTTTTAGCGATTATCAGCTTAAAAGAAGGTATTGGAACCGCTGTCAAAGTTAATAAAGGTGAAGTTCAATACGAAGCCGAACCAGAAAAGAAAGATGGCAAACACGAAGAAACTCTTGAAGAAAAAGCTGCTAGAGAAGAAAAAGAAGCTGCCGAAAGAGTTGAACTTCTTAACCAAGTCAGACAAATCGTCAGAGAAGAACTCGATAAACTCGATAGAGTTGTTATCGCTAAGAGTGTCGTTGCCGTTGCTCAACCAGCACCAGCACCTGCTCCAGCACCAGCTCCAGTAGAAGAAGATAAACTCTCCATTAAGAGAATTCCATTCGCTGAAAAGATCGTTAAAGCTGACAAAGAAATTCAAGAAAAATACAACGAAATCAAATCTGAATTACTCGCTTATGGCGCTTCTAGTAGAATTTCTATCGCCGGTGATACATTCAGATTACATCGTAAACCATACGCTAAGATTACCCTTGTTGGTAAGACCTTAAAAGTTTACTTTGCTTTAAACCCAAGAGACTTTATCGATTCACCAATCCCAGTGACTGATGAAGGTGATAAGACATCTTATGAAGAAGTTCCTGCTCTCCTTAAAGTTAAATCTAACCTTGCTGTTAGACGTGCAAAGGATTTAGCAGAAATGGCATTCGCTGCTGATGGTATTAAGAAAGAAAATGATCCAGAAGAACACAACTGGGTTAGAGACATCAGAGCTGAATTAAGAGCAAAGAAATAATTGTTCTTATATCAAAAAAATAGAGAGGTTTCTTAATTGGAATCTCTCTTTTATTTATATCCTATATTATTTATATAAAATTCTACCTAGTCTAATATGAGTAGCGCCTTCTTTAATGGCGGAAAGATAATCATCACTCATTCCCATACTAAGATAAGGGAGTTTGATATTGAATTCTTTTTCTAATTCATCTTTTAATAGTCTAAGTTTTTCGAATTGTTCATCAGTGTTTAAAGATGACTTAACCGCCATCATCATTAGACCCACGAGATGAATTTTAGAATATTTTAATAATTCTTTAATAAATTCTTTGGCTTCATAATATGGAACACCGTTTTTGTTTTCTTCTAGATTGATGGATATTTCCACAAAAGTATCTAGTGGCGACTCTCTATATTTCTCAATTATCTTGGCAAGTTCCAAGGAATCAAGAGAATGGAGAAAATCAATTTTATTGATTATTTCTTTGGCTTTGTTTCTTTGAAGGTGGCCAATAAAATGCCATTTGATATCTTTTAAGTCTTTTAAATCTTCATATTTTGAAAGAAAAGAATCAACACGGTTTTCACCAAAATTAGTAATTCCGTTTTGATACATTTCTTTCATAACTCCGCTATCGACATATTTAGTAGCGGCAACAACTGTAACTGAACTAGGAATAGTGGATAAGAAATCCTTGATATCGTTTCGTAACATATAACTATATTAGCATTAGCACGGAAATTATTTTAAATAATTAATAAATCAAATATAATAATTTTATGAACGAATTTAAAAATGATGCTCTATTAGAGCCCCTTCTATTTTACAAAAACCAATTAAAAGACGCTTTTCATCAAAACGCAGAAACATTTTTTGATGAAATGACAAAAAAAGCAGAAACTGATGTCGGTAATAACCAATCCATCTGCGCTAAATATTATAAAGAAGAAGAACAAATCAAAAAGTTAAAAAGCAAAAAAGGTGGTAGAGTCACCGGCCTTGTTTTTACAATCATCGGTATTATTCTTCTATTTATTGGTGGTGGTGTTTTTATCGCTTTAGGTGCGATGGGCAAAGTTTCTACAGGCTTAGGCATTGGCCTAGGCGCTGGAATGATTGTTGTAGCTATTGCTCTTATCTTCTTAGCGATTTTCTTGAGAAAAAAAATCAAACAACTTAACGCCACCATTGATGAACATCAACAAAAAGCGGATAAGTTATTGAAAGAAGCATATGCTTCTATGGCAACATTAAATTCCATGTATGAATGGAATATGGCTGCTAAATTATTTACCAAGACCACACCTTTAATTCAATTAGACGAAATCTTTGATCCTGCTAAATATCAATACTTACATGATAAATATGGATATAACGAATACACCAAAGGTGATATATCTACTCTCTATGTTCAATCAGGCTCGATTTTAGGTAATCCTTTTGTCTTTGAAAAGAATTATTGCCAATCGATGAGAGACCACGTCTATACCGGTACTAGAGTAATTACATATACAGTCACTGTAAGCGATGGTAAAGGTGGAACTAGAACCGAAGTTAGACATCAAACTTTGGTGGCTCATCATACCGCACCAGAACCATATTATTATTTAGATACATGGCTAATTTACGGTAATGAATCTGCTCCACAATTATCATTCTCCAGATATCCAACTGATATTAACAATATGAGTGAAGGCCAAATCACTCGTTATATCAAAGGATTTGATAAGAAGCTTGATAAGATGGTCAAGAAAGACATGCTTAAAGATGATGGTAGCTTTACTCGTTTACATAATGAAGAATTTGAAGCCTTATTTAATGCTTTAGATAGAGATAACGAAGTTGAATTCCGCCTTCTTTTTACCCCATTAGGACAAAAGAATATGATTAATCTTCTTAGAGGTAAGGATGTCGGATTTGGTGATGACTTCATCTTTAAAAAGAGAAAGACTCTTAATTATATTAAGACAGGTCATATGCAAGGCTCTGATTCTTTAGATCGTAGCCCAAATTCTTTAATGCATTTTGATCACAAAGTCGCTAAACAAATCTTCGTTGATTATGCAGACAAATATCTTAAAGATGTCTATTTTGATTTAGCACCTTTAATTTCTATTCCTGAATATCAACAACATAAATCTCATGAATACATTTACGAAAAGGGATTTAACCGCAAAGTCACTAATGCAGAAGTAGAGAGTGCCGCCAATTCTCATGATGTTAACCTATTTAAGCATCCATCCACTCGTTCTAATGGTGTTATTCTTAAGAGTGTATACCAATCCAACTTTGAAGATAGTGATATTGTTAATATTGATGCTTATTCCTTCAGTGGAACTGAAAGAGTTACTTTGGTTCCAGTATTAGGTGGAGATGGAAGATTCCATGATGTTCCAGTTAACTGGATTGAATACAATCCTATTAAAAAGACTACTCCATTTATTGTAGATAATACTGGTATGAGCCAACAAGAATATCGCAAAGCGAAAGAAGAAGGTAAGTATGACAAACTTATCAATAATTTCGGAAATAGTAGTGCTATACTATTTAAGAAGAGACTTATGTCCTTCGTCCCTAAAAACAAATAGCACATTTATATAAAGCTATTAAGGAGGAAAATCTATGGCAAATGAACTCGATGAGATGACTGGGCCTACACTAGATGAAGGTAAAGACATTAATGTCATCGCAAAACAAATCCCAGTTAAAGTAGGAACAGGTAGTAAAGTTTTTGAATTCTTTTTATGGTTCCCACTCATCATCCCAGGATTAATTTTCTTAGCAATGAAAGTTAGCGCTGGCAATTACTTATCAAAACTTCAACAAAAAATTCAACATGATGCATCACAAATTGATAATTACTTAGAACAAAGAGTGATGATCTTACAAAACGCTGCTAAGTTACTCGATAAAGCAATCGACTTAGACAAAGAAACATTCTCAAACATTGCTAAATTACGTAGTAATGGCCAAATGAATGAACAAGCACAAAGCCTTGAAAACGTCAGCAAAGCTATCAATGTTGCTTTTGAAGCATATCCAGACTTAAAGGCTCACAACGAAATCGCTGATGCTATGCAACAAAACGCATATTTGCAAAAAGAAATTACTGCCGCTAGAGAACAATACAATGACTCTGTTGCACAATGGAATAGAGACATCTTCTCTTGGCCAACCAAACAAATCGTTGCTGCTAAGAGAGGTTATACAACTCGTATCCCATTCATTACCAGTAGTGAAATTAAAGCAAAAGCGCGTGACGTATTCTTTTAATTAAGGTGTTTATATGAAATATAGATGTAAAGTTTGCGGACAAATAGTAGAAGTCGCCGAAGGCGAACCATGTCCAATTTGTGGTGCTAGTCACGATAAACTTGTACCATTAGATGAAAGCAAAAAGAGCGAAGAATTATCATGGACTTGTGAACACGTTATTGGTGTTGCTAAAGGCGTTGATGAATTCGTTCTTCAAGGATGCAGAGACCACTTCAAAGGTGAATGTAGTGAAGTTGGTATGTATCTAGCAATGTCTAGACAAGCATTAAGAGAAGGCTATCCAGAAATCGCTTTATTACTCGAACAAATCGCAAAAGAAGAAGCAGAACATGCGGCTAGATTTGCAGAAATGCTCGGCGAAGTCGTGGAAGCTGATACCAAAAAGAATCTTGAAAAGATGCTCGCTGGTGAAAATGGTGCTTGTGAATCCAAATTCCAAATCGCTAAAAAGGCAAAGGAACTTGGTTTAGACCCAATTCATGATTCAGTTCATGAAATGGCAAGAGACGAAGCACGTCACGGCAAAGCTCTTGAAGCAATGCTCAAAAGATATTTCAAATAATATCGATTAAAAAAGAAATTGGCTGTTATTAAACAGCCTTTTTATTTATAATTTAAACATGAGTACTCCATTAGCAGAGTTTATTAGACCTGAAAAAATAGAAGATATGGTTGGGCAAGAACACCTATTCAAAAAGAATAGTGTTTTTCAAAAGTCTATTTCTAAAAATATCATTCCTAATATGATTTTTTATGGCCCACCTGGAGTTGGTAAAACCACAGTTGCTAATATCATCGCTAAAAACACAGAAATGTTACTGTGCAAGCTTAATGGTACATCAGCTAGTATAGATGATGTTAAGAAAGTAATTGATGACTCTAAAAGCGTTTTTGCCTCAAAAGGTGTGCTTTTATATTTGGATGAAATCCAATATTTTAATAAGAAGCAACAACAGTCCTTACTTGAATATGTTGAAAAGGGCTACATTACTTTAATTGCCTCAACAACTGAAAACCCATATTTCTATATTTATCCTGCTTTATTATCTCGTTGCTCAGTTTTTGAATTTAAATCAATCTCAAGCGAAGAGATTAAAAAAGGATTAAAGAGAGTTATTAATCTTAAAAAGATTAAGATAGATGAAGAATCACTTGATCTTTTAAGTGTTGCCGCTAATGGGGATATGCGTAAAGCTATCAATAATCTTGAGCTTTTATATAACGCATTGGGTGATAAAAAAATTACCATCAAAGAAACAAGCGAAATCATTGATAAAGCAAACATCAATTATGATAAGAGTGAAGATCGACATTATGACCATTTAAGCGCTTTGATGAAATCGCTTAGAGGAAGCGATCCTGATGCTGCTATATTCTACTTAGCAAAGATGCTTGAAGCCGGTGACTTAATCGCTGTTTGTAGACGTATAATGTGCTCGGTAAACGAAGATGTTGGTTTAGCTTATCCAAGTCTAATTCCAATTATTAAATCATGTGTTGATATTGCCCTACAATTAGGAATGCCTGAAGCTAAATTGCCACTTAGTAACGCGGTCATTTTAATCGCAACCGCACCAAAGAGTAACTCTGCTTATATGGCTTACGCTAGAGCGTTAGAAGATATTAATTTGGGTAAAGGAATCTCCATTCCTCGCCATTTACAAAATACTCATTATGATGGTGAAGATGATTTAGAAAAGGGACAGAATTATAAATATCCTCACGATTATAAAAACCATTATGTAAATCAACAATATCTTCCAGATGATGTTAAAGACCGCCATTATTACATATACGGAAATAATAAATTAGAGCAAGCATCAAAAGAATACTGGGATAAAATAAAAAAATAATATGGATAGTCTTAAATCTTTAATCGATCAAAAGAAATATGATTTAATCATTAAACTCACAGAATCAAGCGAGAGTGCAAATGATTTGTTTTATCGTATCAGTGCTTTTATTTATTTAGGAAAATATGAAGAAGCTTTATATGTCATTCAAGATCATCAAAAAGTGTTAGAAACTAATTTAGTGAGTTTAATTAACGCTCATATAAATCTGCTTTGTGCTTTAGGAAGATTTGATCAGGCGTATACAACTCTTGATTATTATTCTAACCTACCTTATCAAAGTCAGGTCGTGGAAGAAACTCTTAGAAAAATGCCTGAAATTATCGAGTTAGAAGAGAAAAAACATACGACTGTAAGATTTTATGACGATGAACAAATTGAGAACTATTTAAAAAGCGATAAATTCGAAGATGTCTTAATCGGACTAGACACAGTTAAAAATAGAGATGTTTTTCATTTCCTTCCAATCTTACAAGATTTAATGCTTAATCATCCTAAACAAATGATAAGAAGTTATGTCTTAATGATGCTAGTTCAAAAAGAATTGGATCGCCCAATGAAGATGAAAAGCATGGATGAAGTGATTGAAGTTAATCCAAAGCATATTAATCCTCCATTCACAAGTGCTGTTTTTAATGAAACTGTGAAAAGAATTGAAGTAGACTATAAAGATCCTTCTTTAGCGCAGTCGGCAACTCAACTTCTATCTGAATATGAAATGTATATATATCCTAGGAGTTTAAAAGAGGCACCTATTAATTTATCAACTGCCTTATATATCATTGCTAGAGAATATGCAAATTCTCCAATCGAAGATTTATCTTCGTATCTTGATGCTTTAGAACTTGATGAAAATAAGATAAACGAATTAGTAAAACGAATTAAGGATATATTAAATAATATTTAATAATTATGAGAATTAATGAGGTCAAATCCTCATTTTTTCTTTTTAACATAACGATTATAATCGTTTTCAATGTATTTCATTTGCCTTAAATTAAATATTAATTTATAATTTTTCTCGCATGTAAAGATTATTATAAGGAGAAATTACTCATGAAAATTACATTCAAAGAATTAGAAGCATGTCATGTTCAAGCCGATGTAGTTATCGACGAAGAAAAATGGAAAGCTGCTCAAGAAGCCAGTTTCAAAAAACTTGCCAAAAGCGTGAAAGTTGATGGCTTTAGAGAAGGACATGTCCCAGAAGCAATTGCTAGAAAACATGTCGATCCAAACAAGATGCTTGATGACGCAATTAATTCATTATTACCAGAAGCTTACAAAGAAGCTCTTAAAGAAGGCAAACTTGAACCATTTGCACAACCAAAGGTTGATGTTACCAAATTAAGTGATACAAACCTCGAAGTGAGATTTGTCATTGTTACCGCTCCAAAAGTGGAACTCGGACAATATAAAGGTTTAGAACTTGGTAAAAAAGAAATCAAAGTTAGCGCTAAAGAAGTTAATGACGCTCTTGAAGAATTAAGAAAGCAAAATGCCTCTTTAGTTCTTAAAGAAGGTGCTGCTGAAAAAGGTGACACAGTTGTTATAGACTTTGTTGGCTCAGTTAACGGCGAAAAATTTGAAGGTGGTTCCGCTCAAAACTACGAATTAGAGCTCGGTAGCGGTTCCTTCATTCCAGGCTTCGAAGATCAATTAATTGGTGCTAAAGCTGGTGATCATAAAGACGTTAATGTCAAATTCCCAGAACAATATACTCCAGAACTCGCCGGTAAAGACGCTGTCTTTGCTTGTGATGTTCACGAAGTGAAAACCAAGAAATTACCAGAATTAGATGCTGATTTCATTAAAGACTTAGCGTTAGAAGGCATTTCTGATTTAGAAGGTTTAAAAGCTCATAAGAAAAATGAACTTATGCAAGCAAAAGAGAACGAAGAAAAGAAAGCCTATCTCACCAAGTTATACGACACCATCGCCAAGAATTCTAAAATTGAAATCCCACAAGAAATGATTGACGATCAAGCCGAAAACATGAAGAAAGACATGGAAAACAGAATGAAACAATCCGGTCTTACTTTAGAACAATATTTACAATTCACAGGCGACACCGAAGAAAAGTTTATGAATAAACTTAAAGATGACGCGAAAAGAGATATCACTAACTACTTCATTTTAGAAAAAGTTGGTGAAGTCGAAAAACTCGAAGTCAGTGACGCTGATGTTGAAGAAGAATATAAGAAACTTGCTGAACAATACAAGATGAAAGTTGAAGATGTCAAAAAGGC
The DNA here is from genome assembly GCA_900314865.1 of uncultured Erysipelotrichaceae bacterium. Taxonomy (GTDB): domain Bacteria; phylum Bacillota_I; class Bacilli_A; order RFN20; family CAG-826; genus UBA2450. Next base: position 267,263 of record OMWW01000003.1, read on the forward strand.
TTTAAGTGCACAATTTGATCAATTCAAACATAATCTTCGTATGACAAGAATCGAAGAAGAACTCTTAAAAAACAACAAATAATTGAAAACAAGGAGGTAAGCTTATGGGCTCAAATCCATCATCCTTAACCTTGCCACTTCTTATTACAAAAGGAATGATTCTTTTCCCAAAGAATACTCGTTTAATCGATGCGGGAAGAGATTTTTCCGTTAATGCAATAAAAGTGAGTAGAGAAAAAACTGATTCTTTAATCTTAATTACAAGCCAAGTCGATTCAGAAATTGAAAATCCAACTGCGCAAGATGTTTACACCATTGGTGTACTTGCTAGAATCGTTTCCGTTAGTGAAAGAGATAAAAGAATTAGAGCGCGTGTTGAAGTTATCGATCGTGTTGAATTAACCAATATCGCATTAGATAACGACGATAAGTGCTTTGGTGCGGATGCAACTTTACTTAATCCAATTGAAGTGGATGATCAAAGTAGTGAAGCTGTTGTTAACGCCATTAACCACGAATTAGAGAAATATCCAAGCATTATTTCTCGTATGCCAAAAAACATTGTTAATCTCGCTAGCGATAAGAGTGCTGCTTTAGAACTATGCTATGCAATGGCGGGTTATTTTGAAGCACCAATTACTACTAAACAAAAGCTATTAGAGACAAATGATTTCATTTCTTTAGCAGAGACTGTAACTGGTTTCATCAGTGGCGAAAACACCAAAGAAGAAATTGAAAAGAATATTTCTAACAGTGTTAAAGAAAGCGCTGAGAAGTCTCAAAAAGAATATTTCTTAAGAGAAAAACTCAAAGCTATTAAAAAAGAACTCGGTGAAGATGTGGGTGGAAATAATGATCCAGACCAAATCTTAGCTAAGTTAGATAAGTTCCCTTATCCAGAAAACATCAAAGCAAAGGTTAAAGCGGAAATCAAAAAATATGAAATGATGCCTCAAGGTTCCCTTGAAGCTGCTTTAATTCTTTCTTATTTAGATGTTGTAATGTCCATCCCATGGTGGCAAAAGACCGAAGATAATGAAGACTTAAAGAATGTCGAAGACATTCTCAATGAAGATCATTACGGTTTAGATAATCCAAAAAAGAGAATTGTCGAATATTTAGCAGTTAAAAAATTAACTGGTAATTTAAAAAGCCCAATTCTTTGTTTCTATGGCCCACCAGGAACTGGTAAAACATCTTTAGGAAAATCTATCGCTAGAGCGTTAGGAAGAAAATTCTTCAAATGCTCTTTAGGTGGTATTTCTGATGAGGCAGAAATTAGAGGACATAGAAGAACTTATGTTGGTTCTCTTCCAGGAAGAATCATTCAAGGAATGAGAAAAGCGGGAGTGGCTAATCCAGTCTTCTTGCTCGATGAAGTCGATAAACTTGCCAGCTCCTATAAAGGAGATCCAGCAAGCGCACTTTTAGAAGTCCTTGATCCAGAACAAAACTTCATGTTCAACGACAATTACGTTGAAGAACCATATGATTTAAGTGATGTTTTATTCATCTGTACCGCTAACTATTTGGAAAACATTCCAGGACCATTAAGAGATCGTTTGGAATTAATTCCACTTAATAGCTATACAGAAATTGAAAAGAAACATATTGCCTTCGAACATTTAATCAAGAAACAAATTGAATTAAATGGCTTAAAAGAAGAAAATGTTTCCTTTACCGAAAAAGCAATTGAATACATCTTGCATTACTACACTCGTGAAGCTGGTGTTCGTGACCTTGAAAGAAAGATTGCTTCTTGCTTAAGAAAAGTGGCGGTAGCGATTGTTAAAGACAACACAATTTCCCATATAGAAATTGACGAAAAGAAGGTTAGAGAATACCTCGGAGTAGAAATCTTTGATTACTCCAAAAAAGAAAAAGAAAAACAAGTCGGAGTTATTACCGGACTTGCTTATACAGAATATGGTGGAGATATCCTTCCAATCGAAGTCACATATTTCAAAGGTAAGGGTTCTTTAGTTTTAACAGGTAAATTAGGTGATGTGATGAAAGAAAGTGCGACTATTGCTCTTGACTATGTCAAGGCAAACGCTGAAAAATATCATATCGATCCTTCGATTTTCCTAGAAAACGATATCCATGTTCACGTCCCAGAAGGAGCAGTTCCTAAAGATGGACCTTCAGCTGGAGTAGCGATGACTTTAGCGATTATTTCTGCACTTAGTAAAAAGCCTGCTTCTCCTGATATCGCCCTTACTGGTGAAGTTACTTTAAGAGGTAACGCTTTACCAATAGGTGGGTTAAGAGAGAAGTCTCTTGCCGCGACTAGAAGTGGACTAAAAACAATCATCGTTCCTAAAGACAACAAAAAGGACGTTGATGAGCTTCCAAAAGAAGTCAAAAAAGCACTTAAAATCCATTATATGAGTAACGTTGATGATGCTTACAAAGTAGTGTTTGGAGAATAAGATGATTAATTTTACTAACACTAAATTTGTAAAAAGTGCTCCTAGTTTAAAAGAAGCGCCTCAGGGAATGTTTCCTGAGGTTTTGCTTGTAGGCAAATCAAATGTTGGTAAATCTTCTTTAATCAACGCTTTATGTAATAAAAAAGCCCTAGCGTTTACTTCTAGTAAACCAGGTCATACACGCTTATTAAATTATTATAATGTCGACGACAAACTATATTTGGTGGATGCTCCAGGATATGGGTACGCTAAAGGTGGGTTTGATCTCGACAAACTCTTTGGTGAAATGATGGAGGATTATTTTTCTAACGTCACCCGTTTAAAAATGGTCCTAGTTCTACTTGATTCTAGAAGAGAATTGAGCGAAGACGATTTGGAAATCATTGAGTATTTACAAAGTAAAAACATCAAATTCCTTCTTACTTTTACTAAAGTAGATAAGATTAATCAAAGTGAAAAACATCATCTTCTTATGATATTGAAAGAGCATAATATTGATCCAAAAGACGTAGTGTTTGTGTCGACACTTAAACCTCGTACTTTTGATGCTCTAAGAAGTATTTTACAAAGCTAATTATTTAAAATATAATTATCTCGTTCGTTGAACTAGAGGAGTAATTAAATCTTCTATTAATAGAGAGTCAGGGACGGTGGAAGCCTGACAATGGAAATTAATGAAGGTCGCTAGGGAGAACTGATTCTAATAAATTAGAAAATGAAGTGCTAGTAAGGAAATCTTATTAGAACTAAGGTGGTACCACGTATTATGCGTCCTTAGAAATAAGGGCGTTTTATTTTGGAGGACTATTTATGTTAGACAAACGTTATTCACCACATGATGTGGAACAAGGTAAATACGAAAAATGGAAAGAAAGCGGCTATTTTACTGCTGGAGATAAAACTAAGAACCCTTTTTCAATGGTTATCCCTCCTCCAAATGTTACTGGTAAATTACATTTAGGACATGCTTGGAACACCACAATTCAAGATATCATTGCTCGATATAAGAAGATGCAAGGATATGATGTTTTATGGCTTCCAGGAATGGATCACGCTGGTATCGCTACTCAAGCAAAAGTTATGCAAAAACTCGTCTCTATGGGGATTGATGTTACCAAAATCAGTAGAGAAGAATTCTTAAAATATGCTTGGGAATGGAAAAGTGAGTACGCAAATAACATCCATGAACAATGGTCAAAGATGGGATTGATGCTCGACTATAGTCGAGAAAGATTTACTTTAGACGAAGGACTTAACCTCGCTGTTAGAAAAGTGTTTGTGGATTTATATAACAAAGGACTTATCTATCAAGGTGAAAGGATCATCTCTTGGGATCCAGTCCAACAAACCGCTTTAAGTAATATCGAAGTTATCCATCAAGATGATGAAGGTTATATGTATTATTTTAAATATCACATTGTTGGTAGTGATGATTATTTAGAAGTGGCAACTACACGTCCAGAAACAATGTTTGGTGATGTTTGTGTTTGTATTAATCCTAAAGATGAAAAATACGCAAAATATCATGGAAAAGATATCAAGGTAATTAATCCCGCTAATGGAGAAGCTATCCCATTAATTGAAGACGAATATGTGGAAATTGGTTTTGGTACTGGAGCGATGAAATGTACCCCAGCACATGACCCAAATGACTTTGTTATTGGTAAAAAATATGGTTTAGAAATGCCAATCATCTTTAACAAAGATGCTTCAATGAATGAGAAGTGTGGCAAATATCAAGGTTTAGACCGCTTTGAATGCCGTGAAGTCCTCATCAAAGATATTGAAAGTCGTGGCGACTTCATTAAGAAAGAAAAGATTGTTCACGCGGTTGGTCATTCTCAAAGAAATAATTGTGTAGTTGAACCAATGCTTTCTAAACAATGGTTTGTAAAAATGAAACCATTAGCAGAAGAAGCAATCAAAAACCAAAAGACAAAAGATAAAGTCAACTTTGTTCCTACTAGATTTGAACACACATTCTTACAATGGATGGAAAACATCGAAGACTGGTGTATTTCTCGTCAATTATGGTGGGGTCACCGTATACCTGCTTATTACAATAAGAAAACTGGTGAAGTTCTTGTTTCAATGGATGCTCCTAAAGATATGGAAAACTATGAACAAGACACCGATGTTCTTGATACTTGGTTCAGTAGTGGACTTTGGCCATTTTCAACCTTAGGTTGGCCTGAAAACACTGAAGATTTAAAGAGATATTTCCCAACCAGTTGCTTAGTCACTGCTTATGACATCATTTTCTTCTGGGTTAGTAGAATGATTTTTCAATCCTTGAACGTTACCAAAAAGGCTCCATTTGAAGATGTTGTTATTCATGGCTTAGTCAGAGATGAACTTGGTCGCAAGATGTCTAAGAGTTTAGGAAACGGGGTAGATCCGATTGAAGTTATCGACACATATGGTGTTGACGCCCTTAGATACTTTTTAACTAGTAATAGCACCCCTGGACAAGACATGAGATATAGCGAAGAAAAAGTTCAAAGTAGTGCTAATTATTTAAATAAGATTTGGAATTCTGCGCGTTATGTTTTGAGCACAATCGACGAAACATTTAAGGAAATTGAATTAGATAAATCTAATTTGTCGAAACTTGATAAATGGTTATTAAATAGGTTAATGATTACGATTAAAAACGTAACCAATAACATGGAGAAGTATGACTTTAACGCCGCAAGTAGCCACCTATATAATTTCGTCTATGACGATTTCTGCTCTCAATACCTTGAAATGAGTAAGGTTAAATTAAATGGTGATGATATGCTTGCTAAAAACGTCACACGTACCGTTTTGTTGAAGGCTTTAAAATCTATTATCTTATTAATTTATCCTTATACTCCTTTCATCGCTGAAGAGTTATACCAAAACTTACCTTCCCATTTAGATAGTGTGATGCTTGAATCCTATCCTATTATAGAAAAGAAGTATTTAGATAATTCAAGCGAGGATGAAATTGATTTACTTTTCTCAATGATTAAAGAAGTTAGAAATTACAAGATTAGCAATCAACTTTCTCCAAGTTTAAAACTTGGCATCTCAATTTCTTTAAAGATTGAAGTTAGTAACGATTTCTTACCATTATTAAATAGATTTACGTTCTCTGACGTACAAATTGTTAGTGACATAACTAAATTATCAGGAGAACTATTCTCGTTTAACTACGGCGCTTTAATCATCACCAGTGGTGTAAATAAGGAAGAAGTTAAGAAGAAACTAGAAAAAGATATTGCTTTTGAAAGAAGTGAAATCGAGAGATCTAACAAAATGCTTTCTAACCCTAACTTCATTGAGAAAGCTCCAAAAGAAAAAATCGAGAGTGAAAAGGCTAAGTTGAAGCTTCATCAAGACAATTTAGCGGATCTTCTTGAAAAAATATCAAAAATTTAAAAATAGACCCTATAGGTCTTTTTTTATTAAACATTTCAAAAAAAATTTACCAAAAAAAATCGCATTTCGCCCCTTATATATTTGTGTGGGGGGCAAAAATCGGAACTCTAAATATTTATTCAAATCCTTCATACTTAAAATTACTCATTGGGAAGAAAATCTGTAATCTTATACTCTAAACTCCGATCCCCCCACAAGGAGGTCTATATGAAATACGAAATTATGAACGAAAAAGAACTTGCTGAAGAAGTTAGTGGCGCAGCGATAACATTGTCCGCTGTCATGGCAGTATTAGCAGCTGCTGTTGTAGCGGTAGTTGTCTATAAGCTATTTGTCTCCAAGAAAGGAACTACAACTGTCCCTGGTGGTTGGAAATTTACTTGGAATTAATGAGCGGAACTGTAAAAGATTTACCTAAATTAGATCGCCCGCGAGAACGCTCTATACGTTATGGCGTGGAATCTTTAAGTGAGATTGAACTATTGGCACTTTTAATCACAAGTGGATATAAAGGTGTTAATGCAATAGAAATTGCCGCGACTTTATTAACCAAGTTTAATGGACTCTATAATCTATCAAAAGCCAACTTAAACGAGCTCACAAAAATAAAAGGATTAAAGAAAGCAAGAGCATTGAATTTACTTGCTGCATTTGAAATAAATAAGCGTCTATTTTTAAAGAAAGAAGAGCAGAATGAAGAAGTGGTTGATAGCAATTATTTGTTCAACAAGTACAAGCACGAAATGTTAAGCACAAATCAAGAAAAATTAGTGTTAGTAATGCTTAATAATTCGCGGCAAATTATTCATGAAAAAACCTTATATATCGGCACTGAAGATAATCTCATTTTCTCATATAAAGATATCTGGAGAGAGTTACTCAATAATCATGCGAAAAGTTTCTACTTGATTCATTCTCATCCTGGAGCATCAAGTGAACCTAGTTACAAAGACAAAATCTTTACTAGTGAAATATTTCTTGAAAGCAAGCGCATAAATATCCCGATGATTGATCACCTTATCATTGGTATAAATGGATATCATTCTTTTCAAAATTTGAAAAAATAGAAATTCATTGTTGTCTTAACTTATAAAGTTATGCTAATATAACTAACGTTGTCGCCTCACTAGCTACAACCGCATAGAAAAGGTTTATAAAACCTTATGGTTACCTTCATAGCGAGTCCTTAGTGAAATTTTAAAGAAGGAGGGACATTATGTACGCAATCATTGAAACTGGTGGAAAACAAATTCGCGTCGAAGTTGGTGCAAAAATTTTCGTTGAAAAATTAGACGCCAAAGTCGGTGACTCTGTTACCCTAGACAAAGTACTTCTCGTTTGCGATAAGAAAGCAAAAGTTGGCACCCCATATGTTGAAGGAGCTAATGTTGTTGCAAAAGTTGAAAAACAAGGAAAGTCCAAAAAGATTCGTGTTTTCACTTATAAGAACAAGGCTAACGAAAGACGCACTTTAGGTCATCGTCAACCTTATACATGCTTATTAATTGAAAGCATCAATGCTTAATTAACGATGATCAAAATTGTTATTAAAAGAGACGTTTCTACACAAAAGATAATTGAAATAGAGGTTAAAGGTCACGCTAATAGTGCTGAGTACGGTAAAGACCTTGTCTGCGCCGCTGTATCAGCAGTAATAACCGGAGGAGCAAATGCCTTACTAGATAAGGATTACGACTTCAAAATGGATGAGGGTCACGCTTATATAAAAGCACTCGACATTCCAAGTGACTTTGATGCAGTTGTCTTAAAGACAATTGAAACTCAACTCCAAACAATTGAAGAAAGTGATAAGAAATACGTCCGAATCGAAAATCTATAAGAAAGGATGAATCACATTATGATGTTTAAACTTAATTTACAACTCTTCGCTTCTAAAAAAGGTGTCGGTTCTACTAAAAACGGTCGTGATTCCGCTGGACGTAGGTTAGGTGCTAAAGTTGCAGATGGCCAATGGTGCCATGCTGGTAGCATCATCTATAGACAAAGAGGAACTCGTATCTATCCAGGTGAAAATACACAAATCGGTAAAGACGATACAATCTTCGCCACAGCTAACGGTATTGTTAAATACGAACGCTTAGGTAAAGATCGCAAGCAAGTTAGAGTTATTGCTGACAAATAAGTTCACAAATCGATAATTAGACCACAATTTATGTGGTCTTTTTATTATATTTTTTATATAATATTGGTGTATGTTTATCGACCGTGCAGTTATCGAAGTCAGAAGTGGAAAAGGTGGCGATGGTGCCATCGCTTTTAGGCGCGAAAAATACATTCCTAAAGGCGGCCCAGCTGGAGGAAATGGCGGTCGAGGTGCTTCTGTTATTTTAAGAGCCAATAGTAAAGTTAATACTTTGTTTAATTTCCGACACTCCAAATGTTTTATTGGTGAAGATGGAGAAAAAGGTGGAATCAAAAACCAATATGGTCGTCATAGCGACGATATCTATGTTGATGTTCCAGTTGGCACTGTTGTATTTGAAGAAAAAGATCATAAATTCCTTGGAGACCTCTCTACAGATGGCATGACTTTAAAAGTTGCCAAAGGTGGAAGAGGTGGAAGAGGCAATACATGTTTTAAAAGTTCCACTAACCGTGTTCCACGTATTGCAGAAAACGGTGAGCCAGGTGAAAAGAAACGTTTAATTCTTGAATTAAAATTATTAGCAGATGTTGGTTTGGTTGGATTTCCAAGTGTTGGTAAATCGACTTTATTATCTGTTGTTAGTAGTGCTAAACCGGAAATCGCTGATTATCCATTCACAACTATTGTTCCAAACTTAGGAGTGGTAAGTGTTAAAGGTGGACAAAGTTTCGTCATGGCGGACCTTCCAGGAATTATAGAAGGCGCTCACGTAGGTAAAGGTTTAGGCCTACAATTCCTTAGACATATCGAAAGGTGTCGTATCATTGTTCATGTTATTGATATGGGCCTTTCTGGTCGAGATCCTTATAAAGACTACAAAATCATCTCTAAAGAACTAGAGGAATATGGATTTGGTTTATCAAAACGTCCTGTTATTTATGTTGCATCGAAAATGGATGAAGAAGGTAGTGAAGAACGTTTAAAAGCATTTGAAAAGAAAACTAAACTCAAATGCATTCCTATTTCAGCTTTAACCGAAGAAGGAATTGATGAATTATTATATAAATGCGCCGATCTATTAGACAAAACACCAGCTTTCCCACTTTATGATGAAGAGGAAGAAGCGATGGAGAATAAAGTCTACACCCTTCCTGAAGAAGAAAAAGAATATGAAATCAAACATCCAGAACTTCACACATGGGTTATTACCGGTGACAAAATCATTAAATTCTATCGCATGACTAACATTACTACTGATGATGGAATGATGAAATTGTTAACAAAGTTAAGAAAACTTAGAATTGACGACAAGTTAGAAGAATTAGGAGCACAAGATGGTGATTCCGTCGTTTTAGACGATTTCACATTTGAATATTACCGTTAGTTATGAAGCTTAAAGAATATTTAAAAGTTATCGAAGATTTTGTAAGTGACTACCTCGCTTCAACACATATGAAACAATATGTTTTAGGTCTTTCTGGTGGAGTTGATTCTTCTTTGGTAGCAGCAATCACTAAAGCTGCGGTTGGAAAAGATAAAATAACTTGCATTATGATCCCAATTGACTCTAATCCAGACGATTTAACCGATGCTTTAGATTTAGCAAAACAACTCGATCTCAATTATTTAATTATCGATGGCTCAAAAAGCTTCCATGCGACTGTTGAAGAATTCAAAAAGCAAGGCATTGAATTAGATAGAGGCACTCTTTCTAACTTGAAAGTTAGAATTAGAATGACAATCTTGTATGCCTACGCTCAAAAAGTAAGTGGACTTGTAATTGGCACCGATAACAAAGATGAAAGATACACTGGCTATTTTACTAAATATGGTGATGGAGGGGTTGACCTCCTTCCAATCGTTCATCTCGTTAAAAGTGAAGTAGTGGAAGCTTGTAAAATTTATGGAGTTAGCGACCGTCTTGCGGAACGCACTCCAAGTGCAGGTCTATTTGAAGGCCAAACTGACGAAGGAGAAATGGGTGTTAAATACGAAACCCTTGATAAATTCCTGTTAGGTGAAGAAATTGATGAAACTAGCAAAGCTAGAATTGAATATCTTCACCGTATTAGCGAACATAAAAGAGTGGAGATTCCTACTCCGGCGGAGTTTAAAAGAGACTAATGGAAAGAAGAGATTTGGTCTTATATTCGACAATATTTGCGTCCATTATCGGAATCGCTTTATTGGTCCTGTTTATTTTAATAAATTAAGAGGTTACTATGATTTGTTTTTTAAGAGGAAAAGTTTTAGAAATTAATAACGACAATATCGTGATTGATGTCAGAGATGTTGGCTATCAAGTATTAGTTAGTCATATCGAAGACTTTCATCTTAACGAAGAAGTTTTAGTGTATACCTATAATGTTGTTAGAGAAGATGAAAACTACCTTGTTGGATTTAAGAGTAAGGAAGAAAAAGATGTCTTTTTATCTTTGATAAAGGTTAAAGGTTTAGGTCCAAAAACAGTCATTAACGCTTTAAGCGCAACTACTCCTAACGAAGTGATTAACGCAATCGCCAGTAATAACGTTGCTTTCTTGAAGAAATTACCAGGATTAGGTGCAAAAGCCGCTGGACAAATCATCCTTGATTTAAAAGGTGAATTAACTGGTTCAAAAGGTAATCCAAAACAATATGAAGAAGTTTATGAAGCTCTTAAAACCCTTGGCTTTAAAGGAGCGGCTATTGACCGTGTTTTAGCCACAATTAATGAACCAGGAGCAACAAACGAAGATATTCTTAGAATCGCCCTTAAGAGGTTGAAGAATTAATGAGTAGGTTATTAGACGCTAAACCAAATATTAATGATGAATCATTTGATTCTTCTTTAAGACCGCTTTCTTTAAAAGAATATGTCGGACAAAGCGACCTTAAAGAAAATTTAAAGGTCTTTATCGGGGCGGCTTTGCATCGTAATGAGCCTCTTGATCATGTTCTTTTATATGGCCCTCCAGGTTTAGGAAAAACCACTTTAGCGCACGTTATCGCTCATGAAATGGGAACAAACATTAAAGCGGTTACTGGAACTACAATTGAAAAAACTGGTGATCTAGCCGCGATATTATCAGAATTAGAACCTGGTGACGTCCTTTTTATCGATGAAATTCATCGATTACCTCGAGTAGTAGAAGAATCATTATATTCGGCGATGGAAGATTTCCGTTTTGATATTGTCATTAATCGTGACACAAATTCAAAATCAATTAGTATCAATCTTCCTCCGTTTACTTTAATTGGCGCGACTACCCGCGCTGGTGATCTAAGCGCTCCACTAAGAGCGAGATTTGGTATTGTTGAAAAGCTTAATTTCTACTCAGTTGAAGAGATAAAAGATATCGTAAAAAGAACCTCAAGAGTCCTTAATACATCAATAGATGAAGAAGGACAATTAGAGATTGCAAAACGTAGTAGAGGAACTCCTCGAATCGCAAATAGACTCTTTAAAAGAGTGAGAGATTTTGCTAACTACAATCATAAAGATAATGTCACTTATCAAGATGCAATTAATGCATTAAATGCATTAAAAGTTGATTCAATCGGCCTTGATGATGTTGATATTAGATACTTAAAAACATTAATTGAAAGATTCAAAGGCGGTCCAGTTGGACTAGAATCTTTAGCGAACGCTATTGGAGAAGAAATCATGAACCTAGAAGATGTTTATGAACCGTACTTACTCCAAATTGGTTTTATTGACCGCACTCCAAGAGGAAGAGTGGCAAGAGATAAAGCCTACAAACACTTAAAAATCAGTTATCAAGAAACGTTATTGTAGTGTATTTCACTACAGTTTTCTTTATCGCGTACGCATAAATGTGTTGAAATATGCGCGTGTTTAGAGTATTTTAGTACATGAACGTTTTATAAATATAAAACATCGGAGGTATTATTAATGAGAAGATTTTGGGCTCACATATTAATTGCGTTTGCCGCAATTGTTGCTGTTTTTGCTTTAACTCCATCTTTGTTAAAACAAATCACTACAAATGCCGAATTTAAAAATGGTCGTCAATTTACTTTCCAACTCAAAGAAAGAACAAAGAATGAAGGCGAAGCAGATCCTGCTAAACTCGATGGCGAATCCGCCAAAAAGATGGCGAAGATCATGGAAGAAAGACTCAGAACATATGGAGTCGATTCCTACAAAGTCAACACAAGTGGAAACGAATACGAAAGTGATATCGTCACTGTTAGTTTCTACGCTACCGATGATCAACAATACAAAAACATCGTTACATATTTAACTTTCAGTGGTTCCTTTGCGTTCATGAACAAACCAAGCGAAGGAGCTGAAGGTGAAGCAGTTGTTGTTTCAGAAAAAGAATTTAGAAATGGCAACGCCTATTTACAAGAAGCCTCTGTTAATGATTACCCAACAATTATTCTCCCTGTCAGTACAGGTTCCACAAACTGGACTGACTTAGTTGCTTATGCAAAAGAGCACCCAGAAACTAGTGGTGATGAAGAATCCTCCACCGAATCCGTCGTTTTATATTTAATGTATAACTTTGAAAGTGGTGACACTCCACAAAAACTTGTTGAATCCGACAAGTGGAGTGAAAAAGTGTTCATTCCTTTTAATTACGACACCAATTTCGATGAAAGCAATGCTTGGTTCAAATATCAAGTTAACTACTCTGACGCTAATGGCAATGGTGTTGCTGATGCTAAAGAAATTAGAGCAGCATTTGATAATGCCAACTACTTATTAAATTTATTTAATGCCTCTGCTTTAGACTATGATGTTGAATGCATTAGAGGTTTAACTAGCGAAACACGTGTTAACGTTCCAGCTGGTACAGAAAAGATCACCGAAAACGCTAAGCTTGTTTGGAATGCTACCTTAACTGCTATTATTGCAGCCTTTGTAATCGTCGCTTTATTAATTGCCGTCTTCTACAAATTAGGCGCTATTAGTGCGATGACAACAACTTCTCTTACTGTATTCTTAGCCTTCTTATTCATGGTTAAGGCAGAAATGTTATATTCCGTTTTAGCAGTTGTTGCTTTAGTGGCAGTAGGAATCATCTCATTATGTAGCACTGTTGTTTATCTAAACAAATTAAAAGAAGATGCTTATAAAGGTCACACCTTAAAGAAAGCCAACACTGAAGCTAGTAAGAAGAGCTTATTACCAATCATCGATATCAACATTGTCGGCGCTGTTATTGGTATTATGGTCTATTTATTAGGCGGCACTTCTTTCCACGCTTTTGGCGCCATCTTAGGCTTAGGTTCTTTAATTTCATTAGTCCTTAATACAATCGGTCTCAAATTAATGATGTGGTTACCAACTAACGCCACCAAATTAAGTGGTAAATATGGTGCCTTTGGCATTAATCCAGAAAACGTTCCAAATCATATGGCAGAAGAAAAACAAAGATTCTTCGGCGCCTATGAAGATAAAGATTTCACCAAGAAGAAAAAACCAGTTGGTATTATCGCTGCTTCTTTATTTGTGATTGCTTTAGTCGGTATTCTTGTTGGCGTTTCCGTTAAAGGAAGCTTAGTCAAACAAGAAAGTAGTAAAGTCATCAATCAACAAATCTATGTCACTAACACATATGATGTGAAAAAAGAAGCAACTGACAACAAGTTAAATGAAAACACTCTTAAGAGTGATGTCCTTGATAAGATTCTTCTTTATAGTGGTAAAGATGAAGCAGATGTCGATGTTTACACCCCACTTAAAGAATACGTCAAAGACGTCAGTAATTACACAACCTTCCAAACATCTGAAGATGTCACTCCTCTTGATGAAGAAACAATCACTTATAAAACTACTTATTACATCGTCACCCTCAAGAGCACTGTTAGTTTAAATACAAAATCATATTTCTTACCTCAAACCGCTCTCGACGCTGATGAGTTACATAATACTTTAGCGGTCTTCGCAGAAGAAACACCATACGAAGTTTCTTTCAAAACTAGCGAAACATATGTCACCACAACTACAGTTGAATGGGGTAAAGTGGTGGCCGGAACCGCTGTTGCGATCGCTATCTTAACTGTTTACTTAATGCTCAGATATCGCTTATCTAGAGGCTTAACTTCTCTCGTCTTCCCAGTTTTAGGATCAACTGTCACCTTAGGATTATTAATGCTTGCTAACTTCTGTGGTATGTCATTACCAATTACAGTTCACCAGAACGTCGAATGCTGGAAGACTTGGCAGAAAACCCTGTCAAACAAGACAGTGTCCTCATCAGTCAAGAGAAACAGAAACAAGCAGAGCTGGAGAAGGCTGAGAAAATGAAGGCTGAGAAAGAGAAAGTTGAAATCGAGAACATAGCAAACACCGATACTGTCAGATGAATTCCATCTTCTTCACACGTCTTTTCAGACTCTTCATCCTGTTACTCTTTCAGGTGTTGGTGTTCAATCACATCCACCTGCTGGGATATATCACACCACTTGTGATGGGCTATATGGTGGTGCGCATGCATCGTGGCACTTCACGCATAGCCATTTTGGTATGGGGATTCGTGACGGGATTCCTTTTCGACATTTTCAGCAACACAGCAGGTATGGCCGCAGCATCATGCACCTTGATTGCCATGATTCAGCCCGTCCTTCTTGAAATGCAAGTGCCTCGCGATTCTGCAGAGAACTTGATTCCTTCTTTCTCCACATTGGGATTCTGGAATTATGCCTTTTTTGTTTTTCTTCTCATGGCGGCTTTGCACAGTTGCTTCTATCTACTGGATGCGTTCACTTTGGCAGATTTGACCTTGACACTCACCTCCATCTTGGGAGGTTCTGTGCTCTCCTCATTCATCATCGTCTGCATCGAATTACTGACACAAACGAAGAAAGAGAAAACGCATCATTAGTGAGAAGCCATGAAAAATCATGTTTACGAAAATCGCAAGTATGTTTTGGCTGGTATAGCATTGGTGATTGTGCTGTGCTATATCATTCGTCTGGCTTTTCTGCAACTATCTGATGAGGAATATAAAAGCCGTGCTAATGACAACGCTTTTTTCAACAATGTCATATTCCCTGCACGGGGCGTCATCTATGACCGCAATGGCGAATTGTTGGTGTTTAACCAACCTGCCTACGACATCATGGTCATCATGCGCGAGGTTAAGAACCTTGATACACTCGATTTCTGTCAGACAATCGGCATTACACAACAACAGTTTGATGAACGTATGGCGCTCATCAAGGACCGCAATAAGAATCCCGGCTATTCCACTTACACCCAACAGCTTTTCATGCCACAAATCTCTGCACAGGAATATGGTGTTTTTCAAGAAAAGCTGTTCCGCTTTCATGGTTTTTACATTCGTGAACGCACCATACGTCGCTACGCCACCGACCATTGTGCCCATATCTTAGGAGATGTGGCAGAGGTGTCGCAAACGGAAGTGGAACGTGACGATTATTATGACCCAGGAGATTATATTGGCAAGCAAGGTGTGGAACGCAGTTATGAAACCGAGTTGAGAGGCGTGAAAGGGGTGCAGATTCTTTTGCGTGATGCACATGGGCGCATTCAAGGGCACTACCGCAATGGTGCGCAGGATCGTAAACCAATACCAGGGAAGAACCTCACACTTTCCATTGATGCAAAATTGCAAGCCCTCGGTGAACGCTTGATGGAGGGAAAGATGGGTGCCATCGTTGCCATTGAACCTAAAACTGGTGAGATTCTATGCATGGTCAGTGCACCCAGTTACGAC
>OMWW01000004.1 GCA_900314865.1 uncultured Erysipelotrichaceae bacterium
GGAAATGGAATGCCTTCCTCATCTTTAGGTATGATTGGTGACTCTTACATTAATTTAGAGAACTGGGATTTCTATGTTAAAGAGGAATCTGGTTGGGTTCTAAGCGGAAATATTAAAGGTACACAAGGTGAACAAGGAGAAACTGGTGAGCAAGGCGAAAACGGTTTAACTCCTTATATCGGAGAAAATGGAAACTGGTGGATTGGCGAAGAAGATACTGGAACAAAAGCCGAAGGGATTGATGGAGAAAACGGCGTTTCTATTACAAGTATTGGACAAATATCTGCAGGCGGTATTTTACCTGATGGTCGTTACAAAGATGTTTATCGAATTTATTTTAGTGATGGATCATATTTTGATTTCACCGTTTATAGTGGAACTGTTGGTCCTAAAGGCGATACTGGAGAAAAAGGAGAAAACGGTTTAACTCCATATATTGGTGATAACGGCAACTGGTTTGTTGGCGAATCCGATACAGGCGTACCTGCTACTGGAACAGATGGAAAAGAAGGAGTGTCTATTTCTCGCATATATTTGGTTTCTTCAGAAGGTAATATTGACTATTACCGTATTGAATTTAACAACGGAAGTATTTTTGACTTCCATATTACAAATGGAATTAATGGCGCTGACGGTACTGCTGGTGCAGACGGAAAAACTCCATATATTGGTGAAAATGGTAACTGGTGGATTGGCGACGAAGACACCGGCATAAAATCGCAAGGTGAAAAAGGTGAAGTTGGTAATGATGGAAACGGAATCGTAAGTATAGAAGAAGTTAGCGGAGACGACAATTATCTTTGGTATAGGATTACTTTTACTGACGGAACAGATTTTGTTTATTCTGTTAAGCAAGGTCAAGTTGGTCCACAAGGTCCTCAAGGCGAACCTGGAAAAGACGGCGTTTCTGTTGTTTCTATTGCTAAAACAGATTCAGAAGGCTTGGTAGATACATACACAATTACATATTCTGATGGACATACATCAACATTTACTGTTACAAACGGACAAAATGGTAGTGATGGTGCTACTGGACCTCAAGGCCCTCAAGGAGAACAAGGTATTCAAGGTGTTCCTGGTGTAGATGGTCATACTCCTGTTATTACCATTAGCGATGATGGATATTGGGTGGTTGATGGAGAAAAAACATCCACATTAGCTCAGGGTCCAAAGGGTGATCAAGGCGAACAGGGTATCCAAGGTGAGCAAGGTGTTTCTATTGTTGGAACACACATTGATGGAAATGGTGATTTAATTATCGAATATTCTAATGGAACCGAGTCTAACGCCGGTCATTTAAAAGATAATCAAACGTGTACAGTAAGATTCCATGTTGACGATGAAATCGTGGCTACTAGAGAAGTTTTGGTTAACACTAAGGTTTCTAGACCTACATTTGAAGAAACTGCTGGATACACAATTAACGATTGGTATTATTTGGATGGTTCAGTTCGTGAATCATGGAAATTCTTTGGCTATGTAGTTTCTGAAGATACTGACTTATATGCTGATTTTGAATATAACGAATACACAATTAATTTTGTTGATAACAAACATGGCCATGTTGCTGATTCTATTAATGTTACTTATGACCACGAATATTCTTTACCTAGTTTAGATCAAACTGGGTATACATTCTCCTGCTGGAAAGACTCTAATAATGTTATTTGGAATAATGGTGTTTATAGAACTGCCTCTGATGTAACTCTTTATGCGGTATGGGAGGCAAACACATATACTGTTTCATTAAATCCTAATGGTGGTAGTGTTGATTCGACTTCCATAACTGTAATCTACGATTCTTTCTACTCTCTTCCAATTCCAACGAGACTTAATTACATATTCTTGGGCTGGTATGATGGAGACAAAAAAATCTCAAACAACGCGACTTGGAAATATACAGAAAACAAATCATTTACTGCAAAATGGACGAACATTACCAATACATATGTATTTGACGCTGGTGATGGAAATTGTGAAGTTGACTCAATGGTTATTGGTTGGGAAGATGAATATGAATTACCAACCCCAACAAGTGAATTCTATTTGTTTGATGGGTGTTATTTAAATGACGCTAAAATTCCTCAATCTGGAACATGGACATATTCAAATTCTGGTGGTCATTTAGTAGCGAAATGGGATTCACCTTTAACTATTGAAAATAATATTGTAAAAAGTTGTGACAAATCTATTTCTAAAGTTATTATCCCTGATGGCGTCACTTCAATAGGAAACAACGCGTTTTTTGAATGTACTTCCCTCACTTCAATAACCATCCCCGACAGTGTCACTTCCATCGGTGGTGCAGCTTTCTTCAAATGCACATCCCTCGCTTCAATCATTATCCCTGATAGCGTTACCTCAATTGGAGCTGCCACCTTTAAATATTGCACATCCCTAACCTCAATCATTATCCCTGATAGTGTTACCTCAATTGGAGCTGCCACCTTTGATGGTTGTCAATTCCTAACCTCAATCGTTATACCTAATCGTGTCACCTCAATTGGAGATTATGCCTTTAATGATTGCTCATCCCTCGCTTCAATCATTATGTCTAACAGTGTCACCTCAATTGGCAAAGGAACTTTCTTTAACTGTACATCGCTAACCTCAATAGTCATTCCTGACAATGTTACCTCAATTGGCGAAAAAACTTTCCAAAATTGTTTATCACTTACAATTTACTGTAGAGCTCAATCAAAACCATCAGGCTGGAATTCAAATTGGAATTCTAGCAATAGACCTGTTGTATGGGGGTATGAAGGATGAGCACTGACAACATCATTACAATTTGTAGTGTTGCGGTATCATTAATTGTTTCAGTTATAACAATATGTGCTGAATTACATAAATTTAGGAAAGAATCATATAACAAACGTGTAACTGAAGAAAGAATAAAATGGCTAAACAAAGTTAGAGATGATTATTCTATCGTTATGGCAGCGTACACTTTGAAAAGTGGAACGCATAATAATCGTGAATGTTCAATTGATGAAGAAACATATAATAACCGTATGTATGAAGCTGAAAAAGCGAGGTTTGATTTGATATCTAGGCTGAACACTAATAAGGAGGATGGAAATGAATACAATTTGTTCCTTAAAACAGTGTTAGAAGATATGGATTTTTGTTCTAATTATTCTGAACAATTACCAGATAAAGAAGATATTGAAATATTCAAAATGTATATGAATAAAATGCTCGAGAAAGAATGGAGTAAAAGTAAAGATGAAACTATTGGAAAAATGTAAAAAATGGATTAAATATTTGCCTCACATTTTTTTAGGTGTTTTAGCATTAGCTTTTATTGGTGGAATTGTTTTTTCTATCTATTTTATCTTTATAAAACCAGTAGATTACTATGCAATTCTAATTGTATTAGGATTGATGCTTATTGATGCCCTTATGATGACTTTCTTTATTCCATGGATCATTAAAATCAACAACGACAACAAAGAAGATTATTTTAAAGAAAAAGCAAAAGAGATCATCGATGCTTACATTGAAAAGCATAAACCAAATGTATCTCAAGAAAACAACGAAGAAATCAAAAATAACCTTTAAAAACGTTATCTAATTAACCTATAATAATTTTGCCAAAGGTGGAGATGTACGTCCCTTCCCGCTAAGCAAGAAATTGCCACCGGTGAGGTAACGTCAGCGTACGACCACGGCGCACCAAAATACTAGTATTGGTGGTACAATGCGATCCAGGAGACGCGCTGACCTGGTTGACAAAACAATTAATGCTCATACGAGCATTTTTTGTTGCCTTCATGTACGCTTTTTTAAACTGAAATTTAAAAAACTCTTCAATTTCTATTCACAGTAGATTTTTCATTATTATATAATGATGTATATGGCGTACGGATTACTTTATGATTACTTAATGGGCCAAAGCATTGATGCTTACAATTATTTTGGTGCCCACTTTGAAAAGAGAGATAACGTTTGTGGTGTAGTCTTTAGACTTTACGCCCCAATGGCCAGTGACGTCTCTGTTATCGGAGATTTCAATGACTGGAATGTTTATTCTCACAAGATGAACAAAGTTGATGATTGCGGTGTTTGGGAA
This sequence comes from uncultured Erysipelotrichaceae bacterium, assembly GCA_900314865.1. Lineage (GTDB taxonomy): Bacteria > Bacillota_I > Bacilli_A > RFN20 > CAG-826 > UBA2450. The sequence continues at coordinate 4,076 of OMWW01000004.1, forward strand.
ATCTTTGTCCCAGGACTTTGCAATTATCAAGCCTACAAATTCCACTTTAAGAATGCGAAAGGAGCGTATGTAGACAAAATTGACCCATATGCGTTCTTTAGTGAAGTTGCTCCAGGTACATGTTCACGTTTATTTGACATCAGTGGTTTCATCTGGCATGACGATGAATTCTTAAAACAAAGAACTCGTAATTTTGACAAACCAATGTCAATTTATGAAATGCATGTTGGTAGTTGGCTTAAGAGTCACGAAGGAAGATTCTCTTCTTTTGAAGAACTCGCAGATGAACTCATCCCTTATATCCAAGGTATGGGTTATACACATGTAGAATTTATGCCTATCATGATGCACCCATTCTTAGGAAGCTGGGGATATCAAGCGACAGGATTCTATTCTGTTGACCCACGTTATGGAAATCCATATCAACTCATGTCTTTAATTGATAGACTTCATCAAGCTGGTATTGGAGTAATTATTGATTTTGCTCCAGTGCACTTCGCTAACGATGAATGGGCTCTTAAAGATTATGATGGCACTCAATTATTTGAATATAGCAATCAATATCGAGTGTCTCCATGGGGAAGCTTACAATTCGATTTAGGAAAAGATCCAGTTAGATCCTTCTTAATGAGTGCGATTAATTTCTATGTCTCTATGTTCCACGCGGACGGTATTAGAATTGACGCGGTCAGTAACATCATCTTCTATAACGGTGATAAACGTAATGGTACGAATGATGGAGCAATTGAATTCATCAAACGTTTAAATGGTAAGATGCATATCGCTCATGACTCGGTAATGATGATTGCCGAAGATAGTAGTGATTATCCAGGAGTTACAAAAGATACATCTATCGGTTTAGGTTTCGATTATAAATGGGACTTAGGCTGGATGAATGATACCTTAAAATATTACTCATTAGATCCAATCTATAAGAAATATGACCATAACAAACTCACTTTCTCAATGGCCTATTTCTATAGCGATAATTTCCTTTTACCATTCTCTCATGATGAAGTAGTCCACGGTAAAGGCACCCTCTTAAATAAGATGTGGGGTGATTATTATCAAAAGTTCGCCTTATTACGTAATTTAATTACCTATCAATTTGCCCATCCAGGCAAAAAACTCAACTTCATGGGTAATGAATTTGGTTCCTTTGATGAATGGAATGAAAGCAAATCTCTTCCATGGCATCTCAAACAATTCCCTGCTCATGACTCAATTAGTAGACTATATCACGATTTAAACTTAATCTACCGCGCTCATAAAGCGATGTATTTTGAGGAACATAACCCAGAAAGATTCAGATGGTTAATCGTTGATAATAATTATGATTCTGTGTTTGCGTTCACTAGACGTTGTGAAGGTGAAACCTTAATCTTTGTCTTCAATATGACCCCTAACTTCTATAGTGGATTTGGTATCCCAGTAGAAAAAGAGGGAGAATACGAAGAAATCTTTAATAGCGATAAAGACATCTATGGTGGTGATAACCAATATAATGGTGCGACCTTAGGTAGTTTTGCTGGATACATCACTATTAAACTTGCCTCTTTTGGTGCGATGATTTTCAAATACAAAGAAAAGGAAGTTGAAGCTCCTAAAAAGGCAAAAAGAACTACTAAAAAGTAGAAAGGAATACAAACATTATGTTTGCATCGAAGAACGATTTTAAAAAAGAATTCCAGTCCCGTTTACTTCAAAGATACGGTGTTGAAGTTAAAGATAGTTGTCCTAATGAACAATACACCATTTTAGGTGAAATGATTAGAGACTACGCTAATGTCGACTGGTCCAAAACCCATTTAGAATCCACACAAGGAAAAAGAACTTTGATTTATTTTTCCATGGAATTCTTAATTGGACGTTTACTTAATAACAATATTCAAAACCTCGGTTTATACAAAATTATCAAAGAAGGTTTAGATGAACTTGGTATTGATATCAATACCTTAGAAAACGAAGAAAGTGACGCCGGTCTTGGTAATGGTGGTCTAGGTCGACTTGCCGCCTGTTTCCTTGATTCCATTGCTTCTTTAGGATACATCGGACACGGTAACTGTATCCGTTATGAATATGGTTTCTTCCGTCAAAAGATTGCTGATGGAAAACAAAAAGAATTACCAGATCAATGGCTCACTAACGGTAACGTTTGGGAAGTCAGAAGAGCAAAATATGCGGTCGAAGTTAAATTCTACGGACATCCTGAAAGCTATCAAAAGAAAGATGGAACATTTGGTATTAAGACAGCGGACGCTTTAATTGTTAGAGCAGTCCCATATGATATGCCAGTTATTGGTTATCAAAACCATGTCACTAATACTTTAAGACTTTGGAACGCTGAACCAAGTAGTAAGCCACTTCCAAAATCAACTTCTTTCCAAGAATACTGTATTGCTCTAGAAGAATTATGCCACGGTTTATACCCAGATGATTCTACTGAAGCTGGTCGTATTTTAAGACTTAGACAACAATATTTCTTAGTCTCTGCCGGTTTACAAAGTGCTTTAAATTCTTATTATAGACACCGTGGAACATTAATAGATATCCATAAGGATTATGTCTTCCAACTCAATGACACTCACCCAATCTTGGCGATTCCTGAAATGATGAGAATCATGCTTGATGAATATGATATGGAATGGGATGAAGCTTGGGCAGAAGTGACTCAATGTATGGCTTACACTAACCACACCGTCATGGTGGAGGCTTTAGAAAGATGGCCAGTACTTTATGTCCAACACTTAATTCCACGTTGCTATATGATCATTGAAGAAATCAACCGTAGATTTAATATCGAAATGATCAATAACGGTGTTAATGAATGGGAAAGACATGCGATGAACATCATTAAAGATGGACAAATCCACATGACTAATTTAGCGATTTACACTGCTTTCTCAGTTAATGGTGTTGCGGCTTTACATACCGAAATCTTAAAGCACACAACCTTCAAAGAATTCTACCATTATATGCCAGAGAAATTTAACAATAAGACCAATGGTGTTACCCACCGTAGATGGCTTGTTAATTCTAACCCTGCTCTAGCAGATCTTATCTCTTCTAAAATTGGTAAAGACTGGATTTTAGATATGAGCAAGATTAAAGCCTTTGATAAATTCGCTACCGATAAGAAAGTCATTAAAGAATTTAACGAGATTAAGTTAGAAAACAAAAAGAAACTCGCTAAATACGTCAAAGAACATAATGGTATTGATGTTGATGTGAATTCTATCTTTGACGTTCAAATTAAGCGTCTACACGCTTATAAACGTCAATTGATGAATGTCTTCCACATCATCTATTTATATCAAAGAATGAAGTCTGATCCTTCATTTAGAATCTATCCACATACCTACTTCTTTGGTGCGAAAGCCGCTCCAAGTTATACCTACGCGAAGAAGATTATTGAATTAATCTTAGCGGTTGGTGAAGTAGTGAATAACGATCCAGAGATTTCACCATACTTAAAGGTTGTCTTTATTGAAAACTATGGCGTTTCTTTAGCGGAATTAATCATTCCTGCTGCTGATATCAGTGAACAAATTTCTACTGCTGGTAAAGAAGCTAGTGGTACTTCCAATATGAAGTTCATGATGAATGGTGCTGTTACCTTAGGAACACTTGATGGTGCGAACATTGAAATAGCTGAACTCGCAGGTGAAGAAAACGAAGTTATCTTTGGTCTTAAGAACGAAGAAGTTGAAGAACTCGTTAATAGTGGCTCTTATTCTCCATGGGATATGTATAATGGTGATCAACGTATCAAAGCCATTATGGATAGCTTATTTGATGGTGAATGGACCAATTACCGTAGAGATAAATTCAGAATGATCTTTGATGAAATCTTTAATGGCAACGACCAATACTTTATCTTGAAAGATCTTCCAAGTTATATCGAAGCTCAAGAAAAAGCATCTGCACTATATCAAGATCGTGAACACTGGGCGACAATGTGTTTACACAACATCGCTAATAGTGGATTCTTCTCCAGTGATAGAACGATCAATGAATACGTCAGAGACATTTGGAAATTGGAGAAAATTGACTAATGTTTTGTTCTCTTACTGATTTATATATCAAGCAAAGAGAATTAGATGAAGAAATCGCCGTGAATCACGGCGTTTCTTATTCTTCGACTCGTAACAAAAGAACACTTGCTCTTCTTGTTGAACTTGGAGAATTCGCTAATGCGACTAGAACCTTTAAATACTGGTCCAATAAAAGTAGTGAATCTAAAGAAAGAGTGCTTGACGAATTTTCGGATGGCCTACATTTCATTCTCTCTTTAGGAATTGATCAAGGTTATAAAGTTGATTCTATCGAAGTAAATGATGATAAAGATTCTCTTACAGATAATTTACTCAAGACCTATGAACTCGTTTCTAAATTTTATAAGGAACAAACTCTTCCTAATTATTTAAAAGCCTTTGAGAGCTATTTAAGAGCGTTATTTAAACTTGGTTTCTCTTGGGAAGAAGCAAAAGACGCATATTATAAAAAACTCAAAGAAAACCACGTTAGACAAGAAACAAATTATTAAATACTTAATAAATATTTTATTGCTCTAATGTAAGAAAAATAAGAAAATCGGCGATTTCAATTTGTGAAACCGCTATTTTTTTGCGATAATAATAGTGTATGAGCTATAAGATAAATGATCGCGTAGTTCATTCCAGAGATGGTTTAGCTACGATCAAAGACATAACCACGATTGCTGGGAATGAATATTTTGTCATTGTCTCAGATAAAGGAGACCGTGAAAATATTTATGTTTTAACAAGCCGTACAGAAAATATCATTCGTCCAATCATGAGTGAAGAGGAATCAACCGCAGTCATCAACTATATGAAGACTGTAAAAGCGGAATTCATCTCTAACACCAAACAAAGAAGAGACCAATACCGTAGAAGATTACTTTCTGGTAATGTCTACGATTTAGCGTATCTCTCTTGTCAACTCTATTTCTTTAATTACTATAATGCGCACGGACAACTTGTAAAATTAGGACCAACTGATTTACAAATGTTAAAAGATGCGGAAAGTGTCCTATTTGATGAATTTGCGATATCACTAGGAGTTTCTAGAGAAAAAATCGCTGATAAAGTCGCGTCCTTATTATCTTAATATATCTAATAACTCCCACATATGATCAATGATATGTGGGTTTTTTATATTCTTTTGTAAATACTCTTTTGTACGATATCCATAGCTCACTAAAACGATATCAACATTTGAGTTTTTTGCGGTCTCATAATCGATATTTGTGTCACCAACATAGAGGGTTTCTGTCGCGTTATTGCCTAATTTTGCTAGGACAAAGTTAACCATATCACTACTTGGTTTTGGGCTAAATCTATCTTCCAAACCTTGGATATGTTCAAAGATATCTGGGAAGTATTTTGTTACTAATCTATTAGCACCCTCATTAAACTTATTTGAAACGACTGCGAGTTTATAACCACGTTTCTTTAATTCAACAAGAGTGTCTTTCACTCCTTCGTATGGTAACGAAGATTCGAAGTAGTGTTCACAGTAGTATTCTTTGAATTCATTTAAGATTTCTAAATATTCTTCCTTACTTGTTCCAACAGGAACACTTCGTTCAATTAGTTTTGCTACTCCATTACCAATATCATTTGTGGTTCGCTCAACACTTAAGGTTGGATAGTGGTGTTTTTTTAAGGCAAAATTAGTGGCCTTATTTAAGTCTTTTACGGTATCAATAAGAGTGCCATCAAGGTCAAAAATGATTAGTTTCTTTTCCATCAATACCATTTTACTCACTGAAGTAAAAATAACAATCATATATTATGATTAGACATTTACTATATTTATCTATAAAATGATATGCAAATGGGTAAATTAAAATTTACATTTACTAATATCTTATTTTGGGTCGCAATTATCACTTCGATCCTTGTTTTTGAAAATATCTCATTTTTCACATATGACCAAACAACTGATTTCATGTCATTTAATCTAAATGACACATATTTTTTCTTACTCTTTTCTATCGCTGCGATTTGTTATTTAGCGATGTTCATATATGAAACTATATTAAATAAAGCAAAAGCAAACGTTCCTCTTCTTATAATGTGTTTGATGCTACTATTATGTGGAACAATAGGAATATATTCCTTTACTTCGATGAGTTTCCCAATCGCTCCTACATATACGGTTGATGACTTCCATAAATTAAAACACGTATTATCGTTTGTTCTATTTGTGTGCTCTATTTATTCCACAATCTTCTATTTCACTAAAAACCATCCATCTTTAAGTAGACTTAAATACATCTTCATCATCGTGATATTGATGACTTATTTCTTTGTCATCTATTCAATCGTCACCGAATATTCAATGTATGAACTGGTGTTTAATACAGATACTGCTGATACTCCGTTTTCAACACATATAAAATCTATGTTTTTACATCATAATATGTTTGCCGCTTTCCTCTTAATTGGAATCTGTGCTTCTATGGCACTCAATTTTTATAGGAAGAATCCACTTTCTTATATCTCCATTATTGGGTTTTCAATTATTGAATTCTTTGTGTGCTCTAAAACAGGAATCATTATTTGTATGATTTCTATCTTCTTGTATTTTTTGGTAGAAATAATAGCCTCCTTTAAACGAAAGCAAAAATCTGCATTAGTCAAACTTGGATTCATGTTATGTGGATATATTATAGTAATTCTTTTGTTTATTCTCTCTCAATCGTGTGAAGTAAGAGGCGTCTCTTCTATTAGTAGATTTATTTATCGCCAATTTCAATTTGCAGATTTTGAGACATTTACCCATCGTACCTATATTTGGTCAGAAGCAATAAAACTAGTTTTTAAAAATCCAATTAGTGCAATGTTTGGCTACGGATTTAGAAATTCTGAATATTTGGTTGGGCACGCTGTTAATGCGGATGGGTATAAACTCTCGTGCCATAACGGTTACATTCAGACAATGCTCAACTTTGGTCTTGTTGGCTTTGGGGTTTTAATGTTTTTCTTTGCGTATTACTTCTATTCACTCATTAGATTAATGAGGAAATACACTAGATTTGCATTAGTCTATCTTGTGATTGGTATTGCTTATTTCGCTCAAGCATTCACCGAATCATTTATCGCTTTCGCTCCTGGCGCACAAGGAATCCTTATTGGAGCGTTATTCTATCTCCCAGTTATTAATAAAAACGCCCATCTTAGAAGAAAAGAAGTCGTGGACTACGCAGTCAACGAAGTTGGTACACTTGAACTTCTTAAACCTAAATATATGGTCAGAGGGGCTACAAGATTCATCCTGTCCTTAATGACAGTAGTAGCGGCGTTATTTGTCTTTGATATGTATCGCGAAGATGAAGGCATTAGATATTTACTTTGTAACATTATTGCTGGCTTAGGTATTTATTTACTCTTCTTCCCATATTTAAATGGTCTATTCGCCACTAAGAGCAGCGTTAACAAATATATCGTTAATTTATCCATCTTTACTTTAGTAAACCTCGTAGTGGTTGGTTCTTTGGTGACAACCTATTTCTTCCTCAAGCCAATTCTATTTGAAGGGTTCGTGTGGTTGATACCTGGCGCGATGGGTTTTGTGCTACTCCTTTATATTTTGATATTCGCTCCAACGAAGAAAGGTGGATTTAAATTATATTTAAATACCTTCGTGGGGTTTAAGACCTCTTTAGGATCTTTAATTGGAATGTCTGCGTTTACTATTGCGTTACAGCATTCTCAATCATACATTGATATGAATTATGTTGTCTTTATCATCTTGGTTCTTGTTGCTGGCTTAGTGGTTTTCTATACCTTCACCTTCTTAGTGCCATTTAAAGATACAAGAGATATCGTTGCCTACGTTTGTAGCTATGGTGTTGATATCATGAAACGCGAAGTTGTGAAAGATAAGTTGGGGGTGTATTCCAATGCCCACTAGCGGGATTAAAATCATCTCCACGAATAAGAAGGCTGGTTTTAACTATTTTTTAAGTGACTTTACGGAATGCGGTATTGAACTTAAAGGTACGGAAATCAAATCCTTAAGAGTTAATGGGGCCACGATTGGTGATAGTTACATCGTGATTAGAAACGGTAACGCGGAAATCATTAATATGTATATTAAACCTTATGATCACGGAAATCTCTTTAACCATGACCCTCTTAGGAGTAGAAGGCTCCTATTACATAAAAAAGAAATTCTGTGGTTTGAACAAAAGATGAAGACTGGTGGATTCACTGTAGTGCCCACTAAAATTTACTTTTCTAAAGGCAAAGCGAAAGTGGAGATCGCTCTTGCTAAAGGTAAGAAACTTTACGATAAACGTGAGACAATTAAAAAGAGAGATTTAGATCGAGAACTCTCTAAAGGAGAATAGCGATGAAAAAATGGAAATTATTTAACCTATTATTGCTTCCATTGCTCTTTGGTGGATTCACTCTTTTAAGCGCCTCTAATCTTTCAAATAATGAACCAAATGTTATTGAAGTAAAAGCGATTGATTATTTGCCTTTTGAAGACTTTATGAGTGAGTACACAACTATTAGAAACGCTCAAGCAGATGATAACCGTCCAAGTGCTTGCGATGCAAATAAAGAAGAATACGATCAAATTATGGAAATTTACGACAAATTGAACCAAAATGATCGTCAAAAAGCCGTTAATACTCCTGATCCAATACAAGAAAATTACACCATTGGACAATACATAAACGAGATTGTTAGGAAGTTCTATACCCCTGCAGTTTCTAATAGTGCTTCTAAGCCAAAACTTAACCAATCAACGACCATTATTATTGCTGTTGTAGTCTCAATTTTTGGGATGAGTGCGATCTCTGTTCTTTACATTATGAAGAACAACAAAGTCATTGACTAGTCTAACCTACTTATTATTGATTGATATAGTGAATTACTGAAAGTGGATTAATAAAATCCGCTTTTATTTTGTGAAAAATTAACTAAATTCATGTTTACATTAATTTCCACTCGTGATAAGTTATTTACACTGAAAATTACATAGGGAGGTTGAGATGAGAGAAAAAGTTCTTTTGATTTGCTCCGAGTGCTTAGCCAGAAACTATGTGACAACAGTGAATAAAGACACTAATAAAAAGTTAGAGCTTATGAAGTACTGCAAGCACTGCAACAAGCAAACACTTCATAAAGCAAGTAAATAATTGGAGGTACCGTTATGGGATTAAAGAAATTCGCCGTCGGTGTTGTTAAAGAAGGCAAACGTGTTCGTTGGCCAAAAAGAGAAGTCTTATTTCCATCAATTCTTGTCGTATTAATTATTGCTATCTTTACTGGATTACTCCTTTTTGGAGAAGATATTGCTGGTAAGAAATTAATCGACATTTTATCTGATGCTTTTAGAGGCATGTAATAGGAGGATAACGTCATGATTGATAACAATAAAACAGCGTTTACAGACACTAATAGTGATCTAAGTGAAGATATTCAAGATAATCGCGATCAAAAATTAGGTGAAAAAGCGTGGTACGTTGTATCCACTTATTCCACCCACGAAAAGAAAGCCGCATACAACTTACAAAAACGTGTTGATTCCATGGGCTTAGACGACTTAATTTTCCGTATTGTCGTCGTCGAACAAGAAGTTCCAGTGATGAAAGATGGTCTTCCTACTGGCAAAACCAGAATGAAGAACTTATATCCAGGTTATGTCTTCGTTGAAATGATTATGACTGACTATGCTTGGTATATCGTCAGAAACACTCCTGGTGTTACTGGTTTCGTTGGATCTGCTGGTAAAGGTACAAAACCATTCCCAGTTCCACGTGAACAAATCGAACCAGTCCTCAAGAGAATGGGTATGGTTGATGATAGCATGTATGACCGCTATGAAGCTGGTGACTATGTCAAAGTCATCCACGGCACTCTTGAAGGAACAGAAGGTAGAATTCTTTCCATCAACAAAGATACCGGAGCGGTTGAACTTGAAACCATCTTCTTCGGTAAAACCATTAAGGTTGAAGTTGATTTCTCTGAAATCGATAAGATCTAAAACAAACAAAAAAGCAAACCAGACGGTTTGCTTTTTATATTTTATATAAAACTTATTTCTTTTTTGACTTTCCGTTGATCGCTTCTCTAAATGAAGCAACTTCTTTAACAGTACCAACAACGTAGACTGTGTCATCTGGAAGTAAAGAATCATTACCACCCGGGACAAATGATTTAGAGCCACGTTTAATTAAGACAACATTAACACCATAGACGTTTTTAGGATTCATGTCTTTTAGTGTAATTGGGAAGAATCCAGGATTAATAATAATAGAAACAACAGAGTATTTGTTATCTAATTTGTAGTAGTCAGTGTAGTCTTCATTACCTATACGGTTCGCTAAAGCCGCACCAGCAGCTTTTTGAGGAGTAATAACTTCAGTAGCGCCAAGTTTCTTCATAATTGGGACATAATAGTCATCATCAACACGGACGATGATGTTTTTAACTCCTAATTCTCTGAGAATAACAGTGGTAAGAACGCTAGCTTCTTGGTTATCGCCAAAGGCGACAATAGCGGCATCAACTTCACCAATACCTAATTCTTTTAATGCTTTTTCATCAGTAGAGTCAGCGATAAAAGTAGTTGGTAAGTCGTTAGCGACTTCCTTCGCAACTTCTTCGTTGTTATCAAGAGCGATAACGTCCATTCCGTTTTCTGATAATTCCTTAACAACAGAACGACCGAATTGACCTAAACCAATAACTGCAAATGATTTGTGTGCCATATAGATTTCCTCCTATTAACCGATAACAACATCGGTTTCAACACGCTTAAAGTGGATGTTTTCTTCTCCATTCATTTCTCTTTGGAATAATTGGAACAAGGTGATTGGACCAAGTCGACCAAAGAACATGAGAGCGATTAAAATGATTTTACTTCCATCATGTAATGTGGAAGTGATTCCTGCCGTAACCCCAACAGTACCAAAGGCCGAGAATACTTCAAAGAAGACATTTTCAGAATTGATAAGCTCGTCTGGGTTTTGACAATGCTGTTCGATTGCCATAATCGATAGGAACGCAATGATGATGATAAATATTGATAAGAACACTAAGCTAGTGGCCTTAAGAATGCTAGTTTTGGAATATTCACGTTTGAAAGCATGGATGCTCTTTCCTTGTAAGAATCTTATTAAGCATAAGACGATAACGAAGATGGTGGTGGTTTTAATACCACCAGCAGTGGAGATTGGTGAACCACCAATAAACATAAGTAAGCAGCTGATTGCTTTACCCGCTCCACTAAGGTTATTTTGATCAAAGTTAGCGAAGCCCGCAGTTCTTAAAGTTACACTTTGGAAAACAGCTTGGAAAGAATCAATATTGTTTGTGGTGACATCTGTTAGGAAGAACATCAAGAAACCGAATCCTAAAAGGATTGAGGTTGTTAATAAGACAATTCTTACAAACGCACTCCATTGTTTTGGCTTCTTATGAAGAATGACTAAGTCAATAATGGTGATGAAAGAAATACCACCAAGAATGACTAAAATCATTATATATGTACATAAATAGTAATACGCCCATGTAGGAAGACCATAGATAACTGGGTTTTCCGCAATTCTGATTAAGGACATATTTCCAAATAGATCAAATCCCGCGTTATTAAAGGCGGAAATAGAGGTGAAGAAAGACACCCAAATTGCTTTTCCAGTACTATATTCCTTGATATTTAAAAACACAGGTAGGCCTAATAAGAACCCAAGTATTTCCACAGTTACAACAATTCCGATAACTCGTTTAACGAATTTTGAGACACCAGCAATAGTATCACTATTGACAGCTTTAGATAAGAAGAGACGATCCTTGAATTGAAGTTTCTTCATAAACAAGGAAATAATGAAGGTGAGTAAGGTAATAAATCCAAGTCCACCGATTTGAATCATCACCAAAACAACAGCCTGTCCAAAATAGGTAAGCTCTCCCTCTAGACCTGCAGAATATGTTGATAAGCCCGTCACACAAGTAGCGGAAGTAGCGATAAATAAGGAGTCTAAGTAATTACCCCAATGTCCACTTTTATGCGCTAATGGTAAAGAGAGTAAAAACGAACCTAAAAGGATAACTCCTACGAAGGAGAGAAGGACCATTAAGTAAGGTGATAACGATTTTTTCTTGCCTTGTTTCGCCATATAAAACTGCTTGTATTATACTCTTCTAACTCCAAAAATCAAATTATGCCTATTATTGTATGACGAAATATTAATATTTATAGACTAATAAGTAACATCAAAAATAGAAGCCTTTTTTCGAGGTAAAAAAATAGTGATTTTTTTGCATAATTTATTGAAGACAAAAAACAAAAAAGAAGGTTAAATTATATTTTTTCAAAATATTCATTTCAAAACTGTAAATAAAATATGTTAATCAAAATATAACGATTTGACGACCAGTTTTCTAATGATTTTTAACTGGGTTTTCTTGACACCCACGAGGGTTCCGCGTTATTCTAATTTTAGGTGGTGATCCTAGTCTTTTGGGCTAAGGATCTTTTTTACTACTATCAAAATCAATAACAGTAAAATGAAATTCAAAGAATACTCCATGATTCTTCTCCTTTCCGACCTTCTGCTTTTAAGGTTTGTCAAACCCATCAGCGGAATCGGGAAGAAAATGCGGACAAAAGTTACCGGCTGATGGCGTTGACTTGCCTTCAACCAAAGCGTAAGGTGCTTTTTTCCAAGAGAGTAATAATTACCCCCTCACAAATCTACAAGGGGAGTTGTTCGATTTTTTTAGTAAAAATTTTTACTGAGTGCTAACTTATTCAATTAATTGAATAAAAAAATTAAAATATTTTTACATTTTCTTGAATGTTGTAAAAAGATAAATTTTCACTTGCGTCCACACACGTTAATTTGATACGATATACAAGCATGTCGTCTTACGCATGAGAGAGCGTTATACGTATGTATGTTCTGTGGAAGAGTGGTGATTCACCCGTACCACAGCACGGACAAATTCTTAAATAGGAGGGAAAGTCACGTGAGTAAAAAAATCGCGAAAGTCTTAAAGATGGAACTTCCTGGTGGCGAGGCCAAACCAGGACCAAAACTCGCTTCTGCTGGTATCAACATGGCGAAATTCTGTACAGATTTCAACGCCAAGACCGCAGATCGTCGTGGGGAAATTGTCCCAGTCATCATTACGGCTTATGAAGACAAATCTTGTGATTTTGTCATCAAAACTTCTCCAGTTGCTCCATTACTCTTGAAAGCTGCTGGAATTGCTAAGGGTTCTCCTAATAGCAAAACCACAATCGTGGGTCACATCTCTAGAGCCAAACTCAAAGAGATCGCAGAGTACAAACTACCTGATTTAAACGCTAATGACATTGAGGCGGCTATGAAAATCATTGAAGGTAGTGCCCGTAATATGGGTATCGTCATTGACGACTAATTAGAGGACAGTTATGAAAAAGGGTAAGAAATACGTTGCCGCTTTAGAAAAAGTGGACTCTAGCAAACTCTACAGTGTTTCCGAAGCATGTGCTTTAGTCAAAGAAACTTCTACAGTTAAATTTGACGCCACTGTTGATGTCTCATTCAAACTCAATGTCAATCCAAAACAAGCAGATCAACAAGTCAGAGGAACTCTCGTCCTTCCACACGGAAATGGCAAAACCAAAAAGGTCTTAGCTATTACTGACAAAACTGAAGATGCTACTAACGCAGGAGCTGATTTTGTTGGCGGAGCAGAAATGATCGAAAAGATCAGCGGTGGCTGGTTCGATTACGATGTCATCGTTGCGACACCAAACATGATGCCTTTATTAGGTAAAGTTGCTCGTGTCCTTGGTCCTAAAGGCTTAATGCCAAATCCAAAGACCGGTACAGTCAATCCTGATATCGCTCGTGCTGTTAAAGAAATCAAAGCTGGTAAAGTGGAATACCGTGTCGACAAAGAAGCAAATATGCATGTTTCTATTGCCAGAGTAAGCTTTGATGCCAAAAAGATTGAAGAAAACTTACAAGCCTTAATTGACGCAATTATCAAGGCTAGACCAGCTTCAGTCAAAGGTACTTACATTAAAAACGCTGTCATCCATACGACCATGGGACCAGCTATCCACTTCTCATTTGATGGTCGCTAAAAATTAGATTCTAATATACCCAAGACAGTAACGGACGTGGAGTCTTAATAATGTTACCGAGGTGAAGAAAATATCATTTGATTCTCACTGTATATTGGAGCCTCAAAAAAAACAAAACAAATTGAAAAGGAGGTCAAAACATGAACAAAGAAGTCTTACAAGCGAAACAAGAAGTCGTTAAAGAGATCGTTGAAAAAGCAAAAGCAAGTAGTGGTATCGTTGTTGCTGAATATCGTGGCTTAACAGTTGCGCAAACTCAAGAATTAAGACGTGCTTTAGCCGCTGAACACGCTGCTATGTTTGTCTACAAGAATTCTTTAGTTGAAAGAGCAAGCGATGAACTCGGTTATGCTGAATTCAAAGAATTACTCTCTGGACCAAACGCTATCATCTTCTCTCAAGATGTTAACAGTGGTGCGAAAGTTCTTGCTAAATATGCGAAAAGATTTGAACCTTTAGAAATTAAAGGTGGTTTATTCGAAGGACAATTCGCTGACAAAGCAAAAGTCTTAGAAGTTGCAAAATTACCTGGAAAAGAAGGTATGCTTGCCATGTTATTATCGTGCTTACAAGCACCAGTCCGTCAATTTGCCTGTACAGTTAAGGCTGTTGCGGATGCAAAATAATGCCAATTTAGGAGGAAAAGAAAAATGGCTAAATTAACAAAAGAAGAAATTATTGCCAGCTTAAAAGAAATGACTGTTCTCGAATTAAACGAATTAGTCAAAGCTGTTGAAGAAGAATTTGGTGTCACTGCCGCTGCCCCAGTTGCCGCTGCCGCTGCACCAGTTGAAGAAGAAGCTGCTAAAGGACCATCCGAAGTTAGCTTATTCTTAAAGAGTGCTGGAGCTAGCAAAGTCCCAGTCATCAAGGCTGTTCAAGCCATCACAGGTTTAGGCTTAATGGATGCTAAGAAATTAGTTGACGCTGCCCCTGTTGCTGTCAAAGAACACATTTCACCAGTCGAGGCCGAAGAACACAAGAAAGCTCTTGAAGCTGCTGGTGCTGAAGTCGAAGTTAAATAATTTAACTTTACTATTATCTTGAGGTGATAATGGGCCATTATTTTGACGAAAACCCAGAGATTAGTTCTCATATTCGAGAAATTAGTTTCACGCTTTTCGATAGGAAATATACCTATTACACCGATAATGGAGTTTTCTCCAAATCTAGGATTGATGAGGGGACGTATATCTTTTTGAAGGTATTACTCCCCCTCCATTTATCCGGAAGAATATTGGATTTAGGGTGCGGTTATGGACCGATTGGTCTAACCATTGCACTAAATTCACCCGAGGCAAGAGTTGATCTTGCCGATATTAATTCGCGCGCACTCGCTCTAGCGTCAAGGAGCGGTGAACGATTGAATTTACAAACTCGAGTCACCTTCCTTCATAGTGACATCTTCGAAAAGATTGAAGGACCATATGATTCAATTGTTGTTAACCCCCCGATAAGAGCTGGTAAAGTCGTTACCTACTCAATGTATGAAGGGGCAAGACAATACTTAATTGATGGCGGTTCGCTATACATTGTTATTCGAAAGAAACAAGGAGCAGAGAGCGCTTTCAAATATCTCGAAACAGTATTTGAAAACGTTTCTGTGCTACACAAGGAAAAGGGCTATTGGATTATCCAAGCTCAAAAAGCGAACTAATAAAGTTTTATAGAAAAAGGAGCCATTAGAATGTCCAGAAATATTACTGAACTAAGACAAATCAACAATCACCGTTATGATTACTCCAAGATTTCTGGTGACCTTCCTCTTCCAAATTTAGTGGAAATTCAAACCAAGAGTTACGCTGAATTTTTAGAGAAAGGCTTAGATGAAGTCTTTAGAGAATCATTCCCAATTGAAAACTATATCGGTACATTAACCATCGAATATTTATCAATTAGACTTGGTGAACCAAAGCATTCCTACCTTGAATGCAAAGAAAAAGATTTAACATATAACGCACCAATGTATATCACAGTGCGTTTAATCCATAAAGAAACTGGAGAAATCCAAGAGAGCGAAGTTTTCATGGGCGATCTTCCACTTATGACAAGTAGTGGAACATTTATCGTTAATGGAGCAGAGAGAGTAATCGTCTCTCAACTCGTCAGATCTCCAGGAGCCTACCTTTCTAAGGAATTCAAAGCTGGCAAATACTTATGCGAAGCTGATTTAATCCCAGGTAGAGGTACATGGTTACAATTTGAAAGCGATGCGAAAGATATGTTATCTGTTCGTATTGATAGACAAAGAAAGATCCACGCGACCACCCTTTTAAGAGCGTTAGGTTTAGAAAGTAGTGAAGATATCCTCAAATTATTTGGTGATAACTTTGCTTTAAGAAACACTCTTGAAAAAGAAGAGAGCAAAATCAAAACTTCTAAAGCCGCTTTAGTCGATATCTTTAGAAAGATGAAACCAGGTGAACCAGTTACTGAAGAAGGTACTGTCAACTTCTTAGTCCAACGTTTCTTTGATGAAAAGAGATACGACTTAGGAAGAGCCGGTAGATATAAGTTCATCAAGAAACTTGGTATCTATAACCGTTTACCAGGCAGAATCCTTGCTGAAAACTTAGTGTCCGCAGAAGGAGAAATCCGTTTCAAGAAAGGTTACGAACTCACTAGTGAGGACGTCGACGCTTTAAGAAATGAAGAATTCTTCGAAAAAGGCGCTCACCTCAAAAAGGTTAAAATTAACGAAAAACTCGACTCTAACGGAAGAGTGAACATCGTTAAAGTTTATAACAACGAAAAAGACAAGAAAGTCTGTGTCGTTATTGGTACTGATTTACATAACACCTCAACTTACGTCAATATCTGTGATATTCTCGCAGTTTTCTCATATTTCTTAAATGTTATCGATGGATTCGGTGATATCGATGATATCGACCACTTAGGTAATAGAAGAATTAGATGTGTTGGTGAATTAATCCAAAATCAATTCCGTGTTGGTTTAGCAAAAATGCTCAAAACCGTCCAACAAAAGATGTCGATTTCTGATTTAGGCAATGTCAAACCAAAAGCCTTAATCAATCCACGTCCTTTAGTGGCCTCTATTAGAGAATTCTTTGCGTCTTCTCAATTATCCCAATTCATGGATCAAACTAACCCACTTGCGGAATTAACAAATAAGAGAAGATTATCCGCTTTAGGTCCTGGTGGTTTAACTCGTGATAGAGCTTCCACTGAGGTCCGTGACGTTCACGTTTCTCACTATGGACGTATTTGTCCAATTGAAACACCTGAAGGTCAAAACATCGGTCTTATTAATAACTTAGCCTCATACGCGAAAGTTAATAAATATGGATTTATAGAAACCCCATATCGTCCAGTTGATAAGAAGACCCACACAGTCTTATCTAAGGCTGAAGATAGTGTCTATTTAACTGCTGATGAAGAATGGGATTACGTTATTGCTGAAGCAAACATCAACCTCTCTAGTAAAGGCGAAATCCTTGATGAAGTCGTCGTTGCTAGACATCACGGTGAAAACGTTTTAGCAAAGAAAGAAGATGTCGACTTTGTCGATGTGAGCCCAAAACAAGTTGTTTCGATTGCCGCTGGTAGCATTCCATTCCTTGAAAACGATGACACCATGCGTGCTCTTATGGGTTCCAACATGCAACGTCAAGCTCTTCCACTTCTTAAACCAAATGCCCCATTCGTGGGAACTGGTTTAGAGCATCAAGTCGCTCGTGATTCTGGTTTAGCGGTTGTCGCTAACGCTGATGGTGTCGTCACTTACACCGATAGCAGAACCATCGAAGTACTTGAGACTGGTAACAAAGAACCTGTTACCTACCACTTACAAAAATTTGAACGTTCTAACCAAGGCACATGTATCAACCAAGTGAGCATCGTCAAAGTTGGTGATAAAGTCAGAAAAGGACAAATTATCGCTGATGGACCTGCTATGCAAAATGGCGACCTTGCCTTAGGTCAAAACGTGACCATTGCCTTCATGACATGGAATGGTTATAACTACGAAGACGCGGTTATCATGTCTGAAAGACTTGTTAAAGATGACGTCTATACCTCTATTCATATTGAAAAATATGATTGTGAATGCCGTTCCATTCCAAAACTTGGTGATGAAGAAATCACCGCTGATGTGCCAAATGTGTCTAACGATGCAAAAGCACACTTAGATAGCCGTGGTATCGTTGTCATTGGTACTGAAGTTAAAGAAGGCGATATCTTAGTTGGTAAAGTTACTCCTCGTGGACAAACCGAACCAACCCCACAAGAAAAATTATTGATGGCGATCTTTGGAGAAAAGACAAACGAAGGAAAAGATGCCTCCTTACGTGTTCCTCATGGTGGAGCAGGTATCGTCCTCGATGTCAAAATCCGTAAGAGAGAAGAAAAAGCCAAAGATAACATTCTCCCTCCAGGAGTCAACGAAGTTGTTTCCGTCTATATCGTCCAAAAGAGAAAGATCTCTGAAGGTGATAAGATGTCTGGTCGTCACGGTAATAAGGGTGTTATTTCCCGTATCTTACCAGAATGTGATATGCCATTCTTACCAGATGGAACTCCTGTTGATATCATGCTTAACCCATTAGGCGTTCCTAGCCGTATGAACATCGGACAAATTCTTGAAGTTCACTTAGGTATGGCGCTTAAGAAATTAGGCTATAAGATTGCTACCCCAGTCTTTGATGGCATTACCAACGAAGAAATCTTCGAATTAATGAATCAAGCTGGTATGGCAAAAGACGGTAAAACCGTCTTATACGATGGCAGAACTGGTGAACCTTTCGATGAAAGAATCACAGTTGGAGTCATGTATATGATTAAACTCGTCCACATGGTCGATGATAAATTACACGCTCGTGCGACTGGTCCATATTCCTTAGTCACACAACAACCATTAGGTGGTAAAGCCCAAAATGGTGGACAAAGATTTGGTGAAATGGAAGTCTGGGCTCTTGAAGCTTATGGCGCCGCCCACATCTTACAAGAAATCATCACTGTCAAATCTGACGACCGTGTCGGAAGAAGAAAGACTTATGAAGCAATTATTAAGGATCAACCACTTCCAAAAGCAGGTATCCCAGAAGCCTTCAAGGTCTTAGTAAAAGAATTACAATCCTTATCAATGGATGTCGAACTCCTTGATGATGAAGGTAACAATATTGATATGGACGCTCTTGCTAAAGAAGCTGACAAAGAAGAAAGAAAGATTAACACAGCTTTACGTAATCTTGTCGGTGAAGAAAGTGGTAACGTCCAAACTGGTATCGATGAAGATTTGCCTATGACAAGTCTCCACGATGGTGAATAAGGAGGAAAATAACGATGTTTGATGTAAAGAAATTATCTGCTATCAAAGTTGGTTTAGCCTCCCCAGACACCATTAGAAAATGGTCCCACGGTGAAGTTTTAAAACCAGAAACAATTAACTACCGTAGCCAAAAACCAGAAATGCAAGGTCTTTACTGTGAAAAGATCTTTGGTCCTAGTAAGGACTATGAATGTCACTGTGGTCGTTATAAGAAAATTAGATACGCCGGTGTCGTTTGTGAAAAATGTGGTGTTGAAGTCATCTCCAAAGAAGTCCGTAGAGAAAGAATGGGTCATATCGAACTCGCTTCTCCATGTACCCACATTTGGTATTTAAAAGGTATTCCTTCTCGTATTGGTTTACTCCTTGACGTTTCTCCAAAACACTTAGAAGAAGTCGCTTATTACGCTGCTCACATCTGCTTAAACCCAGGAAAGAGCAAAATTCTTACTAAGAGTGAATTCATCAACGAGAAAAATGGTCGTGATGCCTTCATTCCTGTGATTAAGGAAATCCAAGATCACGGTGAAGAATGGGGCTTAATGCCAGGAAGCGACGATTATCTCCGTAGTGAAGATTTAATCGCTAAACTCGAAAACAGAAGCGAAGTCTTTGACTTTGAAACCAACTATAACTTTATCCGTAAATATACTGGTGCGGAATTCTCCGAAGGTGCTTTAGCAATTAAGCGTTTACTCGCTGATATTGATTTAGACGCTGAAGCTGAAGAAATTAACCGCAAGATGAAGGGTACAAGTGCTCTTAATAGAACTAAGCTCACCAAGAGACTTGAAGTCATCGAAGCCTTCCGTCATTCTGACAACAAGCCAGAATGGATGGTCCTTGATGTCATCCCAGTCATCCCACCAGATTTACGTCCAATGCTTCAACTCGATGGTGGCCGTTTCGCTACTTCCGATTTGAACGATTTATATCGCCGTGTCATTTCTCGTAACAACCGTTTAAAGAAATTGATCGATATGAATTCCCCTGCCGTTCTTCTTTTCAATGAAAAACGTATGCTTCAAGAAGCAGTTGACGCTTTAATTGATAACGGTAGAAGAAATAAACCAGTCACAGGTCCTGGTGGAAGACCACTTAAATCCTTAAGTAGTGGTTTAAAAGGTAAACAAGGTAGATTTAGACAAAACCTCCTTGGTAAACGTGTCGACTACTCTGGTCGTTCCGTTATTGCTGTTGGACCATTCTTAAAGATGTATCAATGTGGTTTACCACGTGAAATGGCGGTCCAACTCTTAAGACCATTCATCGCCTGTGAATTATTAAAAAGAGGTATCGCGAACGCGCATAAACAAGCCGATAAGATTATCGACCGTTATGATCCAGCGGTCTTAGATATCGTTGAAGAAATCATTGGTAAGCACCCAGTTCTTCTTAACCGTGCTCCTACATTACATAGACTTGGTATTCAAGCTTTCCAACCATGTCTAGTTGATGGACGTGCAATTCGTTTACACCCACTCGTTTGTACTGGATTTAACGCCGACTTCGATGGTGACCAAATGGCGGTTCACGTGCCACTAAGTAAAGCTGCACAAGAAGAAGCATTAGATTTAATGCTTGCCTCTAATAACATCCTTGGACCTAAAGATGGTAAACCAATCGTTACTCCATCCCAAGACATGGTCTTAGGTAACTATTATTTAACTTTAGAAAACACTAAAGAAGATTTCTTAAAGAAAGCTGATAAAGTCAGAAAAGACAATCCAGAATATGCGGAAGAACTCGAATTATTCGCTGCTAGTGAAGGAAAGATTTTCCGTAGTGTTGATGATGTCATTCTCGCTTATCAAACCAAACAAATTCACCTCCATAACCGTATTGCCATCTTAGGTAAAGCGCTTATGAAGAAGGGATTCACTGAAGAAATGAACAAGAGCTACTTATTAACTTCTGTTGGTAAGGTCATCTTCAACCAAATCTTCCCAAGTGATTTCCCATATTTAAATGAAGTCAATTCTAGAAATATCGCTAACGACTTACCAGAATACTTTGTACCAATGGGAAGCGACGTGAAATCTATTATTGCTTCTATGCCATTAAGAGCCCCAGTTAAGAAGGGTGACTTAGGCAAAATCATTAACGAAATTTTCCAACGTTATGACCGTAAAGGAAACCCAAAAACATCTGCCGTTCTTGATAAGATGAAAGATCAAGGCTTCCAATATGCGACTGTTGCTGGATTTACCATCTCCATTGACGATATTCACATCGTTGAAGGTAAAGAAGAAATCTTAGCCGAAGGTGACAAGAAAGTTGCGGAAATCGAAGAGATGTACGAACTTGGTATGTTAACCGACGAAGAAAGACATAGCAGTGTTGTTAACGTTTGGACAAATGTCAATGACACCGTTAAGAACAAATTAACTGAACAAGTTAAACGTGATTCTCGTAACCCAATCTTTATGATGAGTGATAGTGGTGCTCGTGGTAATATCTCAAACATCACTCAGCTCGCTGGTATGAGAGGTCTTATGGGTAACACCTCTGGTGGAACAATCGAATTACCTGTTAAACGTTGTTTCCGTGAAGGTATGTCCGTTTCTGAATTCTTTATTGCGACCCACGGTGCTCGTAAAGGTGGTACTGATACCGCTTTGAAGACCGCTGACTCTGGTTATTTAACTAGAAGACTTGTTGACGTTTCTCAAGACGTTATCGTTAGAGAAGTTGACTGTGGAACTGACCACGGCTTTAAAGTCAAAGAAATTAGAGATACCGCTCAAAACGCTATCGTTGTTAAATTATTCGACCGTTTAGTCGGTAGATATTCACTTAACGATATCGTTAATCCAAAAACTGGTGAAGTTATCGTTAAAGGCAACACCATGATTAACGAAGAAAGCGCGAAAGCCATCGTTGACGCTGGTATTGAAGAAGTGGAAATCAGAAGCTTATTTGGTTGTGAAACTAAAGATGGTGTCTGTGTCCACTGTTATGGACGTAACTTAGCCACTGGACGTGAAGTCCAAGTTGGCGAAGCTGTTGGTATTATGGCTGCTCAATCCATTGGTGAACCTGGTACTCAATTAACCATGAGAACCTTCCACACTGGTGGTGTTGCTGGTAGCGATATTACTCAAGGTTTACCTCGTGTTCAAGAACTCTTTGAAGCCCGTAACCCTAAAGGTGAGGCCTTAATTAGTGAAATTCCTGGTACTATTACCAAGATTGAAGAAAAGAATGGTTGTTACTTAGTAACTGTTAAAAACGAACTCGAAGAAAAGACCTATACAACCGCATTTGGTGCGAAACTCCGTGTTAAGAAAGGTGACACAGTCACCAATGGTGGCAAGATCACCGAAGGTGCTATCGATCCTAAGAAATTACTTGAAGTTAGTGACGTTAAGACTGTTGAAAAATACATCATTAAAGAAGTTCAAAAAGTCTACTCTTCACAATCCATCGGTATTTCTGATAAACACATCGAAGTTATCGTTAGACAAATGTTAAGAAAAGTATTTGTTATTGACGCTGGTGATACTGACTTAATCGCTGGTACCCGTGTTAGTATCAATACATTTACCGCAAAGAATAACGAAGCGATTATCGCTGGCAAACGTCCTGCTGTCTTCTCTCCACTTATTCTCGGTATTACTAAAGCCGCTCTTGAAACCGATTCCTTCCTTTCAGCCGCATCCTTCCAAGAAACAACACGTGTTCTTACCGATGCTGCTATTAAAGGCAAAGTCGATCACTTACACGGCTTAAAAGAAAACGTCATCACTGGTCACTTAATTCCTGCAGGTAGAGGTTTACTCTCTGATGAAGAAAGCAAAGAATTACTTTCTGACTTCACTGTTGAAAGCAAGATGCATGAAGTTAAAGACCGTTACGTTGAAGATCATGATCGCGCGATTAATGAAATCCACGAAAAGATCGATCGTAAGAGTGAAGAACGCTAATCTTTAAAACAAATTAACCTCTTAGACATATGTTCTAGGAGGTTTTTTTATTCTCCTAAAAATATCAAAGATAGTGGACTTCCTACACGTAAAAGATAGATATTTAAATATTTATATTTATTATAGTAGTGCTATAATTTAACCATGAAATACGATAAACCAAGATTAACTTCCACAATCATATTAGGAATCTTCTTAACTATTTTATTAGGTTTAGGTCTATTATGGATGTTTCTTTTTAACTGGCACGATTTAAAAGCTAATAGTGCTGGAGAAGCAGTAGGACAAGTTTTCTTTGCTGTTTTATTTGTTCCGTTCTATTTCATTGCGATTGTGGTTAATGGAATTCTTGCCGCGATATGTTTGATCTTCACAATTAAGAATCGCAAGTCCACAGTGAAAGCGATACGAATCCTCTCCTATGTGATGGATGCGGTAGTGGCGGTTATCATAGCCCTATCGATAATAAAAATAAGTCTATTAATTGTTGGTGTTTAAG
This sequence comes from uncultured Erysipelotrichaceae bacterium, assembly GCA_900314865.1. Classification (GTDB taxonomy): domain Bacteria; phylum Bacillota_I; class Bacilli_A; order RFN20; family CAG-826; genus UBA2450. The sequence continues at coordinate 27,909 of OMWW01000004.1, forward strand.
AAATAAAAACCCGTAAATAAGAAAAAAGATGAAAAAAATAAAAATTCTTGTTGCGGGTTTTTTACTTTGTATATATATTATATAGGCGTGTGATTTAGGTAGCACGAGACCGTTAAAGGTCCATTTTTTAAGGGAAATATGGACACGACCGGTAGCGTGTACAAATGTTACATGAAAATTAAAATAGGAAATAATTGAAAGGAGCAATATATAAATGCCAACAATTAATCAATTAGTCCGTGAAGGCCGTAGAACTGCCACAGTTAAATCTAAAGCACCTGCTCTTGGTAAAAGATGGAACTCTTTAAAGAAAAAAGAAACCAACCAAGCTAGCGCTCAAAAAAGAGGTGTCTGTACCCGTGTCGGTACCATGACTCCTAAAAAGCCAAACTCTGCTTTAAGAAAATACGCCCGTGTCCGCTTATCTAATGGATATGAAGTTACCGCGTATATCGGTGGTGAAGGCCATAACTTACAAGAACACTCCACAGTTATGATTCGTGGTGGACGTGTTAAGGACTTACCAGGTGTTCGTTATCACATTATTAGAGGAACACTCGACTGCGCCGGAATTGAAGCTCGCCGTCAAGGACGTAGCTTATATGGTTCTAAGAAACCAAAAGCAGCCAAATAATAAGAAGGAGGATATAATATGCCACGTAAAGGAAGCGTTGCAAAACGTGATGTGTTACCAGATCCAATTTATAATTCAAAACTCGTAACACGCTTAATTAACAAAATTATGATTGATGGCAAAAAGGGAACTGCACAAACAATTCTCTACACCGCCTTCAATAAAATCGAATCCAAAACTGGTAAACCAGCAATGGATGTCTTCGCAACAGCGATTAACAATATCATGCCTGAAGTTGAATTAAAGGTTCGTAGAATCGGTGCTGCTAACTACCAAGTCCCAACTGAAGTTTCTCCAGAAAGAAAAGTCACATTAGGCTTAAGATGGTTAGTCAACTACAGCAGACTCAGAAATGAAAAAACAATGGAAGATAGACTCGCTAACGAGATTATCGATGCCGCTAACGGTACCGGTGCTTCTGTTAAGAAAAGAGAAGATACTCATAAGATGGCCGAAGCTAACAAAGCTTATGCACATTATCGTTGGTAATCTTCAGGAGAGAAGAATATGGCACGTGAATTTGATTTAGCTCATACACGTAATATCGGAATCATGGCTCACATCGATGCCGGTAAAACCACAACAACTGAACGTATTCTCTTCTTCACAGGTAAAATCCATAAAATTGGTGAAGTCCACGAAGGTGCTGCCACCATGGACTGGATGGAACAAGAACAAGAAAGAGGTATTACTATTACTTCTGCTGCGACTACCGCAATGTGGAAGGGTAATAGAATTAACATCATCGACACTCCGGGTCACGTTGACTTCACTGTTGAAGTTGAAAGATCCCTCCGTGTTCTTGATGGAGCCGTCACTGTCTTAGATGGTAAGAATGGTGTTGAACCACAAACTGAAACCGTTTGGAGACAAGGCTCAAAATATGGTGTTCCAAGAATTGTCTTTGTTAACAAACTTGACGCCATCGGTGCGGACTTCGAAATGTGTGTCCGTTCCTTAAAGGAAAGACTTGGCGCTAACGCTAAGGCTGTCCAACTCCCAATTGGTATTGAAAGCACTCTTAGAGGCGCTGTCGATATCATCAATAGAAAAGCATGGGTTTATGAAAAAGACGCCCAAGAACCACATGAAATCCCTGTCCCAGAAGACATGGTGGAGTCCATGGAATTACATAGAGCTGACTTAGTTGAAGCTCTTGCGGCATTCGATGATGACTTCATGATGAAAGTTCTTGAAGGCGAAGAACCAAGCGTTGAAGAAATCAAAAACGTCATCCGTAAGGCGGTTCTTACTGGTGAGTTCCACCCAGTATTCTGTGGTAGTGCTTACAAAAACAAGAACATCCAATTACTCTTAGATGGTGTTATTGATTATCTCCCAAGCCCACTTGACATCCCACCTGCTAAAGGTGTTGATGAAGCAGGCAACGAAATCCACTGCAAACCAGACGACAACGAACCATTAGGTTGCTTAGCATTCAAAATTGCTACCGACCCATTCATTGGTAGACTTGCCTATGTCCGTGTTTATAGTGGCACTCTTAAGAGTGGTTCCTATGTCCTTAACTCCACCAAAGGTGTTAAAGAAAGAATTGCTCGTGTTGTCTTAATGCACTCCAACCACCGTCAAGAAGTTGAAGAACTTCACGCTGGTGATATCGGTGCGGTCGTCGGGCTTAAGAACACCACAACTGGTGATACCTTATGTGACGAAAAGCACCCAGTCATCCTTGAAAAAATGGAATTCCCAGATCCTGTTATTGAAGAGGCTGTTGAACCAAAAACCAAGGCTGACCAAGAGAAGATGTCAATTGCTCTTCAAAAACTCGCTGAAGAAGATCCAACCTTCAGAGTGAGAACCAACGCCGAAACTGGTCAAACCATTATCGCTGGTGTTGGTGAATTACACTTAGACATCATCGTTGACCGTATGAGAAGAGAATTCAATGTTCAAGTCAACGTCGGTGCTCCACAAGTTGAATACCGTGAAACCATTAAAGGCACTGCCGATTGTGAAGGTAAATACATCAAACAATCTGGTGGTCGTGGTCAATACGGTCACGTATGGATCAAATTTGAACCAAACCCAGGCAAAGGATTTGAATTCGTCGATGCGATTGTTGGAGGATCTGTTCCAAGAGAATATATCAAGCCAACTCAAGATGGACTTATTGATTCCTTAGGTAGAGGTATGATTGCTGGCTTCCAAGTTATGGATATTAAGGCTACCTTATTCGATGGTTCCTACCATGATGTCGACTCCAGCGAAGCTGCTTATAAGATCGCCGCTAGTATGGCCCTTAAAGAAGCAGCGAAGAAATGTAATCCAGTTATCTTAGAACCAATCATGAAGATTGAGGTTACTGTCCCAGAACAATATTATGGTGATGTTCTTGGTGATATCGCTCGTAGACGTGGACTCGTCACTGGCGAATCTCAAAGAAGCAATGCCAAAATCATTGAAGCGGAAGTACCATTATCAGAAATGTTTGGCTACGTCACTGATTTACGTTCTATGACTCAAGGACGTGGAAACTACGTCATGCAATTCGACCACTATGGTGAATGCCCACGTTACGTCCAAGATGAAATTATCAAGAAAAGCGGCATGAGTGCTCGCTAATCTTGAATCAACATCATAATTAATAACCAATAAATTGGTATTGATTATAAAATTAACTTGCTATATATTAAAAAAGGTTGAATTCAATTATTTGAAAGGAGAAAATTCAAACAATGGCAAAAGAAAAGTTTGACAGAACTAAAGAGCACGTTAACATTGGTACCATTGGACACGTTGACCATGGTAAGACTACATTAACTGCTGCTATTACTACTGTCTTAGCAAAGAAAGGCTTATCCGAAAAGAAAGCATACGATCAAATCGATGCTGCTCCAGAAGAAAAAGCTCGTGGTATTACAATTAATACTGCTCACATTGAATATCAAACAGAAAAAAGACACTATGCACACGTTGACTGCCCAGGCCACGCTGACTATGTTAAAAACATGATCACCGGTGCTGCTCAAATGGACGGTGCAATCCTCGTTGTTGCTGGTACTGATGGCGTTATGCCACAAACTCGTGAACACATCTTACTTGCTCGTCAAGTTGGTGTTCCATACATCGTTGTCTATATCAACAAGACTGACTTAGTTGACGATCCAGAATTATTAGACTTAGTCGAAATGGACGTCCGTGACTTATTAAACAGCTACGGCTTCCCAGGAGACGAGGTCCCAGTGATTCGTGGTTCCGCTAGAGCTGCTCTTGATGGTGATCCAAAAGCTGAAGAATCCATCATTGAATTAATGAATGCTTGCGACACCTACATCCCAGCTCCAGCTCGTGAAACCGACAAACCATTCTTACTCGCTATCGAAGACGTTATGACCATTTCCGGACGTGGTACAGTCGTTACTGGCCGTGTCGAAAGAGGTACTGCTAAACTCGGTGATGAAGTTGAAATCGTCGGTATTAAAGAAACCCAAAAGACAGTTATTACTGGTCTTGAATCCTTCCGTAAAACTTGTGACTTCGTCCAAGCTGGTGATAACGTTGGTGTCCTCTTAAGAGGTATCAACCGTGATCAAGTCCAACGTGGTCAAGTCTTAGCAAAACCAGGAAGCGTTACTCCACACACCAAATTCAAAGCTTCTGTCTACGTTTTAACCAAAGAAGAAGGTGGCCGTCACACAGCTTTCTTAAGCAACTACAGACCACAATTCTACTTCCGTACAACAGACGTCACTGGTGTTATCACTCTTCCAGCTGGTGTTGACATGGTTATGCCAGGTGATAACGTTGAACTCAGCGTCGAATTAATTCACCCAATCGCTCTTGAAAAGGGTACAAAATTCTCCATCCGTGAAGGTGGTAGAACCGTCGGTGCTGGTACAGTTAACGAAATCATCAAATAATCTGTACTGATACGAAGATTTATTAGGAGATCTATATAGGTCTCCTTTTCTTATTTTTGAAGATTATATACAATATTAAGAAGATAAAGGACAATATGATTATGAAAAAGAAAATTTTATCCCTTTTAATTGCGTCATTATTCATGGTGTCTAGCTGTGGTGGTTCTAATAACGGTAATAACAATCCAGGCACTAATGATCCAAGTAACCCATCGCAAGGCGGACAAGAAGTTGATCCAGAAGATCCAGGTGATCCTGTAAATCCTGGCGATGACCCAGTTGACCCAGGAGATGATCCTGTCGACCCAGGTGATGACCCAAGCGAAGATTTAACTGATGAACAAATTTGTAAGATCATTGGCGAGACTTTAACCAAGAAAAACGCTGTTATGGAAATCGCTATCAACGGTGAAGATGATATGTATTATAAATTCACCGAAACCAGATTCTTCTCCGTTAACATTAAAGCTGACGCTGGAGTGGTGATGGTCTTAGACGAAGGCAATCTTAGTTTCTACGATGGCGAATCAGGTGAATTCCAATTCTCACAACCATGGCGAACCGATTATATTGGTAGAATTGTTGATTTTATCAATTTTGCGTACATCACCGATTTCCCATTATTAGATAATTTATCTAATTTTAAATTCATTAAAGATGGTGACACATATTCAGTTAATGAAACATTTGAATATACTTATATGCCAGATACTCAAGAATTAACTGGAACTTGTAGTGGTATTAGTTTCACTATCACTGATGGTGAACTAGTGGGATTTAGCTACAAAATTGCTAATTACGAAGATGAATATAATGATGGAGTGTTCTCCTTCAAATTATCTAAAGTTGGTGAAGTTGAAGATTCAGAAATTGATAACTATTTAGCATCTTTACAACCTGAAATTGACTTAGAAGGCACTAAATATACATTTGCTAGTGGCTCTTTTGAAGCAAACGAAGGTCAAACAGGACCAAGTGAAGAATTAATCAATAGCCAATACGAAGGCGTCTTTATGAATGTCTATCCTAATGAAGAAAATGAAGGCGAAGGTTATATGCAACTCTTCTTCCCAATGGTTTATGGTAGTGGCGAAGGTGGAAGCGATACTAGAGGAACAGAACTTAATTACTCGATTTATAACTGTACTTACGCTTTAAATGAAGATGTATACGAAGTAACCATCCTCTTTATGAATGTTGCTGGACAATCGATGTATTCTCCTGAAGGTCAATTAGAAATGTCATTCACAATTAAAGATGACTCTTTGACTCTTTTAGCGGTTGCCCCTACAGGAAAATTTATTTTGAACTTTGTTGACGCTGGTGAGGCCGATCCATATTTAATTCTTGAAGCGCCAAAAGAACTCGACGATGATGACGATTACGAAGGATATGACAAATATGAATTCTATGATGTTGAAATGGAAGCAGGATATGAAGATTACAAAGAGATGTTTTCTGAAGATTTTGATAAATCAGAATTCTATTACAATGAAAAGAATAAAGAATTTATTCATGTCTCGTATAGCTCTAATGCAGGTTACGAAGTAAGAAATAGATATTTCGGCACAGTTGTATTTAATGATGAAACTAAAACATATTGGTTACACTGTGACAAAATAGATGTCTACGTGAGTGGAATGTCTCAAGAGCTTGAGACCAATTATGATATTTCACCAGTGGTGTTTGGAGAAGGAACAGTTACTTTTATGATTAGTTCTGGTTATTATGACGAAGAGTCACAAACACATATTTCTTTCACCGGTACTGTTACATATAAATTAGTTAATGAATAGATTTATCAAAATCAAGCAATGAGGAGCTAGTTCATCTAGTTCCTTTTTTGTGTAATTTGTGTGTATTTTATAAATCGTGTATAATATAGTCATAGGAGGCTATTAATATGCCTAACAAGATAAGAGTGAATATCTCTGTCGATAAAGAATTGAAAGAGAATTCAGCAAAATTATTTGAGTCTTTTGGCTTAGATTTTTCTACTGCCATTTCTTTATTCCTTTCTCAATCTTTGAGAGAAGGAAAGATTCCTTTTGAAATTACAAAGGTAGAAAAGAAGGAAGCCGAGCATTCTGACGACTACATGCAATTTCTAAACGACTAATTGAATTAAAATGAAAAGAAGTTATTTGTTATTTCTGATACCTTTACTCTTTTCAAGTTGTGGTGGTGCTGTTCCTTCTACTCCAGTAGAGGATCAAAAAATCTTAAATATAGTTCATGAACCATATAAGACGACATATTATCAATATGAGAGTCTTGATTTAAGTGGCCTAGAAGTTGAAAATAAGTCCACTCATGAATTAATTACAGACTATGCCACTTCAATGAATGATGGAGATGTTTTATCTACACTTGGAGAATTCTCTATCACCGTGAGTAAAGATAATTATCAATCAACTTCTTTTGATATTGCTGTTTTAAAAGATTTAGAACTAACAATCTATCAACGTCCATATAAAACAACTTATAAAATAGGGGAAACGCTTGATTTAAGCGGTTTACTCGTGAAATATGGAGAAACACTTGTCTTTGATTATCAAACTTCCTTAGACGAGTCTTATCGCTTTGAGGAAGCAGGAGAAGTTGAAATAAGTGTTACTAGAAATCATTCTTTGGTGAAATTTACTGTCGAAGTAAGTAATGAAGAATTAATAAATACAAGTAGGAACTTCACTATTTATTATATGAATGACACTCATGGAGCGTTCTCCCGTCAAAACACCGAAAGTAATTATAACGAAGGAGGAATGGAATATATTTCAACCTTCTTACGCGATAAAAAGAAGAATGATGTTGATAATACGATTATCCTTTCTGGAGGAGATATGTTCCAAGGTGGATATGAAAGCAACTCCACTCGTGGAGATATCATGATTGATGCGATGAACATCATTGATTTTGATGCGATGACATTAGGCAATCATGAATTTGACTGGGGAGAATATTATTTAAGTGGATTCCCAAGCAAACTTAATTGCCCATTACTTTCTTGTAATACTTTCTATAGTAGTGACAACGTCACTAGACCTGATTATCTACTTCCTTATACGATTATCGAAAAAGCTGGATTAAGAATTGGTGTTATTTCTGGAGAAATCCCAAATATGGGAGTGGATATCACAGGAAGTATATCCCAAAACTTCTATTTCCCATCCTCAATTGATATTGTTAAAAGTTATTCTGACACTTTAAGAAGTGAATTTGATTGTGATCTCATTCTTGGTTCTTTCCATGATGGAAGCCCAGAAACATATACTGAATTATGTAACGTCAGTAGTGTTACCAATAAGAAATATATTGACGGTCTATTCTTAGCTCATGATCATCGTGTGAAATATGGAAATATCAATGGAGTGCAATATCTTGAAAGTGGATGTAATGGAAGATATGTTGGAGAAATGCACTTTGCTTTGAATTATCAAAACGATGAATACGTTGTTACTAATAGCTACACAAGAAGTAACGCGACATATCAAAACTTCACTGTTAAAGATGAAGATGTTGCTTCTCTAAGAGAAAAATATAAAGACTTAATTATTGATCCTGATAAAGTATTAACATCTTTAAGTAGAGACTACACTAAAGCGGAATTTGCTGCTTTAGTAGCAAGAGCGATGATGTATTACGTTAATAATAATCCAGAACAATTTGATAACACTCACGTCTATTTTAGTAGCCATAATGTCGGTGGAATCCGTGTTAATACGATTGAAGCTGGAGAGTTAACCCTTGCTAAATTAACGACAATAATGCCATTTGATAATGAAATATGTATCCAAAGATGTACATCTAATCATCTACAATACATGCGGCAAGATGATTACTACGCGACCGCTGAAGAAGATGTAATCATTTATAGCGGAATTGCTACTCACGCAGTTACGATATCTTATATTGCAGAAAACACATCATATAATTCGAGATATCAGCTTTCTTATGTTAAATATGATTCAGTTACATCAAAGGATTGCTTGATAAATTATCTCTTAGAAGGAGTGGAGGATTTATAAAATGAAGAAATCAATATTGTTTGTCACTGGTTTACTCGCTATCAGTGTCATTAGTTGTGGTAATGAAGAAGCCCCAGCTGCATCGCCAACTTTACAAAGTATTAGAGTAGGGGAATACACTGAAGACTATGTTAGAGGAGATAGTTTTATCGTTCCTAAAATAATCGGTAAATATAGTGATGGTAGCGAAAAAGAAGTTAATGTTACTTTACAAAACTTCTCAGGCTTTGATATGGAGAAAAAAGGCGAACAAACAGTCACAGTTACATATGAAGGTAAAACCACATCCTTCACAATCTTAGTAGCGGCGAATGTTATTGATGATGCGACCATTGAATTTTCCTTAGATAATTTAGGCGAAAATGTTAGTTTACACACAGCCACTCAAAAGGAATTGATTGATGATTGTACACTTGATGAGATTTGTGAATTAACTCACTTCTCACCACTAGCTTATAAGACAGATTACACAATCCCTGAACCAGTGCATTTATCTTGGGAAGCAGTTATTGATAAAGGCGATGTAGATAAATATAAGATTGAAGTTAGCGAAAATTCTTTATTAACAAATCCTCTCGTTTTATATTCTGAAGAGAAGAACTACGACTTATACAATTTAAAACTAGACACCACTTATTATTGGAGAGTATCCGCTCATAATAACAACGTTAGTGATATCGCTTCTTTTAAAACCAACAATGTTGGACCACGCTATATCTATGTGGATGGAGTGAAAAATGTTAGAGATATCGCTGGTTATGGAAAAATTAAACAAGGTCTTCTTTATCGTGGTGGTGCGTTTGAAGAGATTGAAAACGATGAGTTAAAAATAAATGTATCAGAATCTGGAAAGAAAACTTTGGTTGAGAATTTAAAGATTAAAACCGAAATTGACTTAAGAAGAGATAAAACCTTAAATGGTTATATTGAAAATTGTGGGTTAACAAAAAGCACGGTCGAAGGATTGAATTATATTGCCCTTCCAATGTATTATGGAGGCAGAAATGTCCTTACATACAAGGATAATAAATATGATAATCCTGCCCAATTCAAATACTTCTTTGAGCTTGCATCAGACGAGAATAATTATCCAATGTATTTCCATTGCTCTCATGGTAAAGATCGAACCGGCGGATTAGCGTATGTGATTGAAGCTTTACTTGGTTTGGAAGATGAATATTTATATAGAGATTATTTGGTGTCTTCTTTAGCAGATGAATCTTATCGTATGAAAAAAGAATCAGTAGATGATAATTTTGGCAAGACATTAAATGAATATTGTAGTGAAGAAACTGAACTTTCACTAGCGGATCGCACTTACAAATATTTAAATGAAGTAGTGGGTGTTTCTAGTGACACTTTAGACGCGGTTATCAATATTTTAAAAGCGTAATTGCTCACATAAACTGAATAGAAAAGTAGGTTAGTCCTGCTTTTTTATTATATTCGTTTTTAATTGTTCGTTTTGACCTTGTCAATCTTTGCGATTACAATGTTAATAATGAGTTACAGTAACCAAGAAGAGAAAAAAGAGCCTCAAGTGTTGAATGTTTTACCAACCACAAAAGGTAGACGTATTCTCACTTTTTTAGGTGACTTCTTTATCAACTTCATCCTCTCTTTCATCGTTTTTACAGCGATTGTTCTTCCTGTTGGTCAAAAAGCCTCTAATTACTGGGGTAGAAGAGATAGAGTCAACGAAAGCATTTATTTAAGAAGCGAAGTACTTTATGGCAATAAGCTACTTTTTCAAAGAGAGAGCATCGATCAAACAGAAATGCTTTATAACGCATCTTATACTTTCTACTGCTTCTTCTCATATTACATCTTTGATGAAGAGACTCCTGTTACCGCTAGAGATAAGCAATATGGTCATAAAGAGGAGAACGAAATCTTTAGACATTACTTTGTAGATATCGCTCATAACCATGCTGATTATTATCGTTTGTTTGATTTATATAACCCAAATGGCAAATACTTCACTAAGACCGGTAACGTTTACACTTTGAATGCGAACGTTAAAGAGAAAATCATGTATCACGTTGATAACTCTGACTCTCCTAGTGGTGATGGAAATGCTTTAGCGGGTGAACTTGAAGACAATTTTTTCTATCCAATGTATTCGGAAATGATGACTTCTATTGAAAATAAGACCGACTTATATTGGAACGGGTATACTTATAACGGCTTGCAAAGCTACATCAAAGGTTTTGAAAGTTACACCAATACACTTGCGTGGATTACTTCGCTCTCAGCGTTGCTTCTTTCAACTGCTGTAATTTATCTTGCAATTCCTTTGCTTAATAAGAATCACAAAACTCCAACCATGATGATTTTAAGAATGGAACGCGTTAGTAGAGAGAATTTAGAAATTGCAAAGAAACCGGTTATTGTTATTAACTTCATTTATTCGTATTTTGTCAATCTTGTTTCTTCTTTCTTTATACCAACAATTTTTGTAACCATATACGGAGTTTTTAACATCCCTGTCTTAATGGTGCTTGGAATTTTCTCACTTCTATTAATGTTTTCTTCCTTTATCTTCCTATTGTTTAATAAATTTAATATGGATTTGTTTGATTATCTTACTCGAAGTGTTTTATTAAAAACCGACACTTTAGATGATGTTTACAGGGCAAAAGGATATTATATCTAATATGGTTTATGAGAACGAAGTAAGCTCTGCTGAGTATAATCAAATCCAACAACAGACTTTTGGTGTTAAGGAAATTAAATATTCCAGACCGAAATTTGTTCATCGTGTCTTGGCTAACTTGTTGGATTTTATTGTTTTCGCTGTTGTTTTAGTTGGTTCTTTTATTGCTATTAGAAAAATAGTAGATAACACGAGTAGTTATAAAAACACTTTCAAAACCTATATAAACGCCAGACTTGAAAGTGGATTATACGTTACAGGTGATTATGGTGAATTAACAACTTATGTTTCATATTTAAACAGTCATAGCCAATACACACCTGGTTCGAAGGTATACAATTATGAAAAGAATTTGAGCAAGTTCTTTGTTTTCCAATATAACTACAATTCTCTAGAGGCTTATGATCGAATCTACTCTGAATATGATAATTTGAGACTCTCTTTTGTGTCGACCGATTATCAAGGAACCCCTTACCATCTTTGGAAAAAAGAAAATGGCCAGATAGTTAAAACAGAGCTTTATGACAAAGCAAAATGGATTTACGCTAACTGGTATCAGTCTTACTATACAGATTTTCTCGAAGGCTATTTAGCTACCACACCGTTTTATTACGATTTAACAAAAACCATAAGTTACTATTTATTGTTTTTGGAAGTTCCTGTCTCGTTTGTATTTTCTTTAATATTGATATATTTTGTCCCAACTTTGTTTTTTAGACATGGTAGGCAAACATTAGGGAAGGCTTTGTATAGAATTGGAACTGTTGACTCTCGATATCTTTCGCCAACATTTTGGAGGAATTTGGCAAAATTTGGTATTTTCTTTGCGGAAATGTTGGCAGGCATAGCCACCCTGGGTATTTTGTATATTATTTCTTTCTCTATGATGGCCTTTACAAAGAAGAGACAATCATTTCCAGAATTTATGCTTGGGTTACAAGAAGTTGATGTAAGCAAAAATCGTGTATACATGTCGATGGTGGAAGCTGCCTTAATTAACGCCCAAACAAACAAAAAAGCCACAGACTTCCGCTTAATTGATAATCCATAACGATAGAAAACAAAAATATTTATTTTTTAGTTTTAATAAAACGCGTACAACGTATATAATATATGTGTCAGTATGATACACAATATCATTCGTACAGCGGAGGTAAGAAATTTTTATGAAAAATAAATTATTTTTCGTGCTTTCTTTATCCATTGTTTCAATTTTAGGAGTTTGCGCTTCTGTTTTTTCTTCGCGCCCAAACGCTCCTGCAAAGGCTGAAGCAGCCATTTCGGGCGCAACTTCTGATGCGGAAGAAAGAATAATTAAACCAGAAACCGAACTTATTTTGGATGATGATCCTTTAAGTGTTGAGCTCACAAACTTGACAAGAACTGAATATGGATCTTCGTTTGACCTAAAATTTGCAACTGGTGAAAAAGTTATTTACGACACCGAAAACATTGTTAACATTGCTGACGATACTGGAGCTCTTTTAGAGGTCGATGACAAAATAAGTGCCATGGACTTAGACTTCGAAAGAACTGAATATTATAAGCAATTGCAGGACGGTACAATTAAACCTATTGAAGTTCCTGATTGTTTTATTTATTCGTTTAGAAAAACAACCAAGATTAGTCTTGTTGTTCCAAGAACCTTGTATCGTGGTGAAGGTGTTGTCGGAGAAAAACCTTATTACATTGCTAATATTAACGCAATTGGTAGTAAAGCTTTGAATGCCGATCAAAAATATGTTGAGAAATTATACATTCCTAACACTATTGACAAGATTTCTAGTGATGCATTTATTGAAAACACCAGCTTAACTCGTATTTATGTCGAATGTCCTGAAGACGAAGTTCCGGCTGGATGGGAAGAAGGATGGAATAATCATTTACCTGTTACCTATGGTTATGATATTTATGACGATACTAGAAGTGAATTTGAAAATATTAGTTATCAAGATATCGATGATGAAGTTGGTGATAAGAAGAATAACTACATTATTGGTAATTATCCAACTCCAGAAATGATTGAATCTGAAAAAGATGTTCCTGTTGAAGATAAAAAGTATTTAGACGCACCTCTTATTGTTGAATATAAACTCGTTGGTGATAACGCTCTTTATTATCATGAAATGAACAAAACCGCTAACAGTACCATTTATGATGGTATTGGTTACGAAATTACTGGCTTTGTTAATAAGATTAATGTTGTTCTTGATTTGAAAAAAGGACAAAACGTTGATTTCAATTCAATTAAAGTTCATAACGTTTTTAAAGCTGTCAGAAATCCTGATAAAACTGATGACGTTAAATTCCTTATTGACAAGTCTCATTCTTATTACCTCACTCCAGAAGTAACAAGTAGTACTGTCTATAACTTGTCCGACTTTTTGAATATTAAATTCAACAAAGTGTATTTATTCAATGGCTTTATTTGCATTAACACAACTATTGACTTAGTTAATAGTGGTTTAATTTATAAGCAATTAAAACCAAGCATGTACAACACATATGAACAAAAAATTAATTCTGGTTCTGCATACATTAGAGCTAGATTAACTCAATTACCAATCGCAAGATATAGAATTATCGTCGATGGCAAAGAAATGGTTGCAAAGGTTAAATCACCTATTTCTCAAATATCCATGGATAAAACCACTGGTAATAGAGTCAATTTCATGATTGAACAAGATATGTTTGGTGAAAAGATTGACTTAGAAAAATTTGAAGCTTTTGCACTAGAGAACATCACAATAACTTTAGATGTTGTTGATAATGGTGCTATTAATAAAAGAACTGCTGTTGGCGTTAAGTTTGGCTGTATTTACTTCTATACACCAGATGAAAAAATATCAACTTTCAATGTTAATTTATTATTGGTTTTAATTGCGGTCGGCTACTCAGTTTTAGCAGTAGCGGTTGCTATCTTCTTATTCTTCTTATATAAAAAGATTTACAGAAACGACGAATTTAGAAGATTAAAACCAAAACAATTTATTAGAAAAGCCATTATTTATTGGTTAACATCATTGGCTGTGGTTTTATTTGTCACATTTGTTATTTTGAGAGTCACAATTCTCTCAAGTTCAATTGTTGTGTACAACCCTGCCGATGTATTCATTACATTCCTTGGTATTGCCACAATTATCATCATTGGCTATTACGTTAAGGAATTAGTTGCTTTTGCTAAAGCAAATAAACAAAGAAAGAAAGCCCTCAAACTCGGCCTCGGAAACGATGTTGCAGATGATGGTACTAAATAAAGGAGAATTCTATCTATATGGAAATTAGAATTAAGAATTTAACAAAAATCTTCCCTGGCGATGCGAAGAAAAATATTCGTGACACAATCGCTGTCAAAGATCTCGATTTCGTGGTTGATGATGGAACTTTAGTTGGTTTACTTGGTCCATCTGGCTGTGGTAAATCCACAACTCTTTACATGATTTCAGGTCTTCAAACACCAACATCTGGTGAAGTTTGGTTTGGTGATCAAGAAGTTACTAACCTCTCCCCAGAAAAAAGAGGTATTGGCTTAGTCTTCCAAAACTACGCTCTTTACCCACACATGACCATCTATAAGAACATCGAGTTCCCTCTTACCAACTTAAAGGTTGAGATTCCTCTTGTTACTTTCTTCAATTTCACACTTCATTACGAATATGAAATGAAAGAAAACGATGTTGTTGATGGAATCGAAAAGAGTGTTGTTTCTTTGTTAAAGAAAATTGGTCTTAGAAAGAAACAATTTGAAACCAAGTTCCAAGATATGGGTGGAAAACTTGATATCTTAGTCCAGCTCAAGAACGTTTCCCCAGCAGTGAGAGATATGTTCAAAGGCAATATGGAACGTATTATTGAAGCACACCTTGTTGATGAAGAAGAAGTGCAAACTCAAGACGCTTTATATGATTCCACTGTTAGAGCCACTGTTACCAAGACTGGTGAAAATGAAGTTTTGGGTCTTACAATTAAAGGCCGCCTTCCTAAAGAATTCACAACCGAATTTTTAGATGAAACAATTACTAAATTTAAACATCTTTCTCAACATTTTGGTAAACCAGGTGAAGTGGTTATTTCTAAATCACAACGTGGTTATGAATTAATGGGACGTGTCTCAAATGTTAATACTAAAAATCAAGAAGAATTACTCAATTCCGTTTCTGCCGAATTAAAACTTGAAAATGCAGCTATTATTGTTAACTCTGCTAGAAATGATGAAATCAATAACGCAATTCGTTCTTTCTTAAAAGCAAAGAAAGTCGAATTTACCGATTATAAGCTTTATTTCGATAAAGTTCACACAAAGGTATATTTCAAATTAGTTAGAGTTAAAAGAGAAGACGCTGAAGGCGTTGTCGCTGAACTCGGTGAACTCCTCGGCTTTGAAGATGTCGAAGTTGATATCGCACAAGCTATCTCCCATCGTAAACTCACAAAAGAAGAGAGAAGAGATATCGTTTATGAAACCGCAAAACTCGTTCAAGTTGATGAATATTTAGAGAGAAAACCAAATCAACTCTCTGGTGGTCAACAACAACGTGTTGCTATTGCTCGTGCTCTTGTTAAACATCCACGTGTCTTATTATTAGATGAACCATTATCTAACTTAGACGCACGTTTACGTTTACAAACACGTGAAGAAATCAGAAGAATTCAACAAGAAACAAAGATTACTTCTGTCTTCGTTACCCACGACCAAGAAGAAGCGATGTCTATTTCTGATCAAATCGTCGTTATGAAGTTAGGCGAAATGCAACAAATGGGACGTCCACAAGACGTTTACAATTCACCAGCTAACTTATTCGTCGCTCAATTCTTAGGAACCCCACCAATTAACGTCTTTAAAGGCAAAGTTGATGGTAAGAACGTCTATGTCGGTGAAGATCTTGTCCACGTTTTAGGCGAAGACCTCGGCAAGAGAGATGTTTGGGTTGCCATTAGACCAGAAGGATTCATTATCGCTAATGCCAAAGACAAGAATGTCTTACACGCCAACTGCGAAATGATTCAAGTTATGGGTCGTGACATTTCTGTTGTTGCCAATAACGAATATTGTACAAAACCAACTTTCAAAGCAATCATTTCTGCTGATGATGAAGTCAAAGCAGGCCCTGTTGCTTTAAAAGTTAAACCTCATAAAATTTTCATCTTTGATGGTGAAACCGAAGAACGTATCTATACAAAGTAACTAAAGGAGGCTAAGTAAATGTGGAATAAAATCCTACAATTCTTGCATATCAAAAAGAAGCCTCAACTACAAGCGGCTGGTGGCCCTGCTTTAATGACCGCAGAACCAGAAGTTCGCCCAGATTACGACGAAGGATACAACAAAGAGACAAATACGATTATTCGTCTAGTGTCTCCAAAGAAAAAGAATCCTAAAGTCTATCAAGTTACTGGTATTGATGATGTTGCAAGTAAAAACAACTGGAAAGCTTGGTTATATTTAGCACCTGTTATCGTTTTGATATCAGTCTTCTTGCTTTATCCTCTTGTAAATACAATTTTCATCTCTTTTGCAGAGAACTATGAATATTCAACCGGAAAATTCACTGGTATTACCTTAAAGAACTTTGGTGAAATCTTTGGTTGGACAGAAATTAATGGTGTTAAGGAAGAGTTCTTTACTAAGTATGCTATTCCTAATACATTCATTATTACATTTGTAACCGTTCCTGTTTCTATTTTGTTAGCGCTTATTATTTCCGTTGCTTTAAATAGCATCAAATGGTTCCAAAAAATCTTACAAACAACATTCTTCCTCCCTTACGTTACTAACGCAATGGCGGTTGGTCTTGTTTTCTCAGTCTTATTTAATAAGACAGGTATTATTAATTATCTTTTTGGCACTGATATTAAATGGGTTTATGGTGCGGAACGTTGGACCGCTATGATTCCTCTATGCTTATACATCGTTTGGAACAGCATTCCATTTAAGATTTTAATTTTCTTAAGTGGTTTACAAGGTATCGATAAGCAATATTATCAAGCAGCCCAAATCGATTCTTGCCCAAAATGGAAAGTTCTCACAAAGATTACTGTTCCATTACTTTCACCGCAAATCTTATACATTATGATTACAAGCTTTATCGGTTCGTTTAAGGAATACACCTCAGTTGTTTCTATCTTTGGTGGTCCTGGAACGATGGGTAAGGCTTCAACCGATAAGAATATGGAAACCATAGTCTTCTATGTCTACGATAACGTCGAACTCGGAAAGACATCTCGAGCCGCTGCTGCAGGTGTTTTCCTCTTCGTAGTTATCTTGATATTCACCTTTATTCAAATGAAGGTATCGAAGACTAGGGTGCATTATTAGTAGGAGGCGATATTAATGGAAAACGTTAGAAAATATATCAATTTTAAAGACGTAAAAGTTAATAACAATATCGTCCTATCTATTGAAGAAGCCAGCAAATCCGCTGAAGCGATTAAAAAGACAGAGCGTGTATTCAAAATTATTACAACAATTTTGACTTATGCATTTATTCTTGCTTTGGCTATAACTGTCTTATTCCCATTCTATTGGATGATTATCACTTCTTTAAAACAAAGAGCTGAAATTATTCAACAAAAACAAACTTTCTTCCCATCAATTGTTATGTGGTCAAACTACATGTATGTTTTCGAGGTCTTTGACTTCACAACATATATGAAGAACACAATTATCGTTGCTATTTTCTCGACTGCTGGTACGTTGCTTACAACTATTTTTGCAGCTTTCGCATTTGCAAGGCTCAAATTTAGAGGTAATAGCACTGTCTTTGCAATCTTCTTGATGACGATGATGATTCCTGGTGAAATGATGGTTATTTCCAATTACATCACCGTTAACTCTTTTGGGTGGATTAGCAATCAAACCGCAATCAAGGCGTATCTTGCAATGATTGTTCCGTTCATGGTAAGTGTCTTCCACATCTACTTGCTGCGTCAGAATTTCAAACAAATTCCTAACGAATTATATTTAGCAGCTAAAGTTGACGGAAAGAGTGACTGGGACTTCTTATGGAAAGTCATGGTTCCTCTTGCAGCACCTACCTTAATTTCCATCACAATTCTTAAATTTATGGGAACATGGAACTCCTATGTTTGGCCAAACTTGGTTACCAAAGAAGAAGAGTACAAACTCATTTCTAACGGATTACGTGGTAGTGGATTCACTAACCCTGACGATCCAACAATGATTGAGTATGGTTATCAAATGGCAGCCTCTGTTTGTGTTACCGTCCCATTATTCCTCTTATTCGTCTTCTTCCGTAAATACATTATGAAGGGTGTCGGAAGAGCCGGTATTAAAGGTTAATCAAAGGTTAGTAGATTATTATAAAGATATAAGGAGACAAATCTATGAAAAGAAAAAACTTATTTATTCTTCCTCTAGCAATGTTTGGAGTTTTATGCTCCGTATCTTGTGGTGGTACAAAAGATACAACAGTGCCAGATTCCGATCCTGTCGTCAATCCTGATGATGAAATGACTGCAGACCCATTAGAAGGAAAAAACGTTACTATTCGTTTTGATAGTCAATGGGGACAATCAATGAACAACTTATTTCATAGTTGGGCAAGCGAATTCATGAAGCTTCATCCTAGCGTCACTGTTGAAGTTAACAAAATTCAAGGCGATTATAATGGTGTCAAAGATAAAGAAATTTCTGATATTTCCGCCGGTTACAATCAATGGGGAGATATAGTTTCTTGTTATCCAGACCATTGTGTTGAATACATTGCCACAGGTAGATGTGTTGATTTAATGAAATTTGTTGATAATGATGATCCTAATATTGCATTAGGACCAAACAGCAGAAAAGACCTAACTGGTGCGGCTAAAAAATACTTTGAAATTAAGTATAATGACTTTGGCATGTACTGTGCTCCATTTGCGGTCTCTACTGAATTTATGATGTATAACAAAGAATTGTTAACATGGACAATCCCAGGAGTTAACAATGACGAAAGAATTACCGAAGATTATCTTAATGATATGACTTGGGAAGAGTTCTTTACTGTTTTCTGCCCTAATTTCATGAAAGAAAACGCTAGAAGACCAAAAGAACAACAATTGTTAATTACTGATGACGGTGAATATTCTGTTCTTGGCTACGATTCTGATGATAATGCATTTATCTCATTATTAGAGCAATATGGTTACCCATATACTTCAGTTAACGATGTTCGTGAAGGTAGTATTGACTTCAACACACCTGAAGCAAGACAACTTGTAAAGAATTGGAACCATTATAGAAACATGAATTATGTAATTACAGAAGGCACAAACGAAAAAGTTAAACCATCAAACGGTATGTTCGCTAGTAAAAAATGCTTATTTGCTATCGGTTCAACTGGTGGTATTAACTATGCTTCATCTGCATTAGATAATTCTGGATTAGACATCAAAGTTGGTGCTCTTTCAATTCCTCACGCTGAAGGCCATAGACCAGCTATCGTGCTTCAAGGTGGATCCTTATGTATCCTTTCTCATACAACAGAAGATGATGCTGATAGACAATTAGCTGCGTGGATGTTCTATAAATACATTACACAACAAAAGAACTGTATCCGTTGGGGAAGTTCAACTGGTTATGCTCCTATTAGAAAGTCTGTTTATGCAACTAGTGCTTGGAACCAAATTACAAAATTAACAGACGATCAAGGCAACGACAAAGTTGGTATTAGTTTATTAACTGCTTTATCTAGTAGATATGTTCAATTACACTCCGACGAAATGTTCTTAAACGAAGTATTCACAGGTTCTAGTGTTTGTAGACAAGAAGTTGGCAGCTTATTTAAATTATTGCTCGGCAAGAAAGAAGCCGAATGCACTGATGACTATATTGCTGCTCAATTTGAACAAACTGTGAAAAACATCAAGTTAGTTATGTAACCAATTATTAAATATATAAGGAGAACAATTATGAAAAACAAAGCTCTTAAATTATCTACATTACTTGTCGCTATTGCATCCATGGGATTGGTTTCTTGTGGCGATAAAAGTGAAGCATCTTCTAGTGAAACTGTTGATCCATCTTCAACGTACGCCAAGGTAGAAGTTCCTGAAGGAATTACTCCTCAAGTTACTTTCTGGCACACATTTGGCCATAATATTGAAGCCGCTATCAAACAATTTGGTGCAAACTTTAAAGCTATGGTTAAACAAAAAGAAGGAATTGATGTTGAAATGAAATTCTTCCAATATGGAGGATACAACGACACCATCAATATCGTTGGCTCTAACTTGGCAATTGGCAAAGGTCCAACCATGGCGGTTGCTTACCCAGATTCTATTGCCACCTTAATGGTTCAATATGATAAGAATATCAATATGGATCCATATATTAACCATGAAGTATACGGACTTGGTAGTGATGGCTATTTAGGTGACACCATTAAAGGTGAATCTGATTTTATCAGTTCTTATCTTGAGGAAGGACGTCAATTTAATGTTTCTGGAACGTATGTTCTTCCATATATGAAATCATCTGAAGTTATGTTGTATAACTTAGATGCTCTTAAAACTATTATTCCTGATTATAATTCCGATGTAACTGAAGGCATGGTTCAAGATTATTTATCTGACATTACTTTTGATGAATTAATGTCAATCGCTGACTATATCGTGAAAAATAAAGCAAAATATGGTTTTGATGATTTAGAATATCCTGTTTATTATGATTCAGATTCCAATATGCTCATTTCTCATCTTGAACAAAAGAAATTGAAATTTGCTACTAGAGGTGAAAACGATTCTGTTATTTTAAATCTCGATTCAGAAGCAGACCCAGAGAATTACGCTGCTGCATACGACATTTTAGATACTTATAGAACCTGGCATAAAAATGGTTTAATCACCACTAAGGGTGTTGAGAACGCCTATTCGTCTGATTATTTCAAAAATAAGAAATGCTTATTTGCCATTGGATCTTCAGGTGGATCTGGATATACATTCCCTGACGAATTTGCTCTTGGTGTTGCAAAACCTCCATATGCTGGAGACAGAAGAGATGCCAAATACATTTCTCAAGGTCCAAGTATTGCCTTCTTCAATAGCAAAGGCGTTTCTGATGAACAAAATTACTATAATTCTGTGTATTCTTGGAAATTCTATAAATATATTACAAATACAGTTAACAACGTTAAAACTTGTGTTAACAACTCAGAAGGCTATGTTCCAGTTAAAAAATCATGTTACAAATCTGGACCATGGCAAACTTATCTTGCTGACAAAGACAATAACTATGTTAAAGTTGCAAAAGTCATTCGTAATGACATCGAAGATAACTTCATTACTTCATTAGTCTTTAATGGAAGTGCAACCTATCGTACTGAAGCAACTGCTTTAGTTGCTAACGTCCTTTCTACTGATACTGACATTGCATCATTAATCGCAACCGCTGTATCAAAAACTAAATTAGCGATGTAATTCATAAGGAGGAGGTATTATGAAAAACAAACTTTGTAAAGCTTTGGTTGCCTCTGCGTTAATTGCCTTTGGAACTGGTCTAGCCAGTTGTGGAGGTAATAGCGGCGGAAACAACTCACCTTCCGATCCAACTCCAGCAGTTTTGGAACCTGCTTTATCTACTGATAGCATTGTTTTAACTCAAGGAACAAACGATACTGTTTCCTTAAACAACGTTGATAAAGAATTAGAATTCAGTTGGGTTTCAAGCGACCCAGATATTGCTAGAGTGACATTCCGTAAGAATATGGCGATGATTTCTGGCGATAATCCTGGTGAAGCTGTCGTTACAGCGACCGTCACTTATGCGGATGGTTCATCTGTTTCAAAGAGTCTTCAAGTTGTTGTTAATGAGCTGGTCCATGTTGAAGTTCCTTTAACAGATCCTCATCCAGATGGATTTGTAGAATATGTTAATGATCTTCATTTAGCTTTAGATTACAAGGAAAAAGACTTCTTTGTTGATGGCGTTGGTGAATTTGATCTTTGGATGGCGATTGATGGGGATACCGCCCACTTCACACCAAAAGTCACAAAAACATCTAGAGAGACTGTTAAGGCTAGATTTTATGGCATTGATACCCCTGAATCTACTGGTAACATTCAACCTTATGGAAAACAAGCCAGTAATTTCACTAAGGATAAGTTAATGAACGCAAAAGAACACGGAACAATTGTTCTTGCTGGTGTTAGTAGTGAATATGGAAAACCAACAACTGACGCTAATGGTCGTTATTTATGTTGTGTTTGGATTCACGAAACAAAGAAAAATGCATCATTTGATGAATTGGTTAACCTTAATCTTTGGATTATTCAAGAAGGTTATTCTAATCCAGGAAGCACAGATAAAATGCCAGACTATTCTCAAACATTTGTTAATGCTTTCAACCAAGCGGTTCAATGCGAATTAAAAATGCATTCTGGAAAAGAAGATCCATTATTCCCAAAAGAAGCATATAGAACTTCGATTCCTGACATCATGAAACAAGTTAACTCTTATTTAAATGGCGAAACTGATTTAGACCCATTTGCGGTTGGAATTAACTACATTTTTAAAGGCACTGTTTCTGGTTTCTCTAATAATACATTATTCTTACAAGCGTACGACTTTATTGAAGATAGATATTATGGAATTAACTGTTTCTGTGGCATGTCTGCAATCAATGAAATGTATAAAATTCCTGGTACTTTATTAGAAGTAACTGGTACAGCCCAAAATAGTGAAAACTTCGGTTTCCAAATAACTGGCTTGGCCGGCAATTTCCCTGCTCTTCCAGAATTTGCTGATGATGACGATGTTAAGATTCTATTAAAAGCTGAAGAAAACACAAACGATGATACAAAACTTGTCAAATTCCCAATGACCGCTAAAGAATTAAATGATGCAGTTACTAAGAAGAGCACAAGATTTGAGTACTTAAATAACTGCGTTTGTTTAACCGATAACCTTGTTGTCAATTATTTCAAACCAAATGCTGATGAAAACAAATTCACAGTTGGATTTGAAGGTGTTGAATTCGATGTCTATTTAGGTGGTTCTTATGCTGGTGATCCAGATAATCCAAATACAGTTTGGAACAAAGAGTCTCAATGGAAAGGCAAGACGATGTCTATTAAAGTGGGATTGTTGACTTATCACACTCTTCAAAGCACTGGTGAAATTCGTTTCCAATTAGTTATTCCACCAGAATTAAAGAATAATCTTGTCTGGGTCAAATAAGGAGGTTATATGTATTGCTATCATTGTGGTTACAAAATTAATGAAGAAGCAATTGAAGCAAAGTCTTCAACAAGACAAAAATACGCTGAAGATGCCTCTATAGATGCTGATGTTCAATATGTTTGCCCACGTTGTGGACATTTGATTCATCATGGCTATAAAAAAGAAGATTTAAAATCTTTATCTGCAGCATGCCATGCAGAATTGCAAAGAGGAAGAAATGATTTTGCTAGAGGAATGTCTTCTGCATCCATTGCGATCATTTTAGGAATTACAGGGTTCATTTTCCTCTTGCTTTCAAGAAAACCCGATAATTTATATCGTGTTACCTCATCCTGTCCTGAGTTCTGGATTTTCATCGTACTCAGTGTTATCGCTGTTATCCTTTTAGTCACCGGAGTATTCCTTGTTTTTAAGGGTGTTCTTAGAAAATCGAAATACACCGTACTATTAAAAGATATTAACACCGAGACATTCGTTCAATAATGTCCCATAGAATGTCTCATAATCCAAATTCATTAATCTAAAAAAGGAGGAAAGTATGAAAAAAGGATTAATTTTCACAGCATTAATGTGCACTCTAACTATGGGGTTAGTTGCATGTGGCAATAATGCTAGTGATACACCTCAAGTCCCAGTAGCTACATTATCCAGTATCAAACTTAATATTGATAATGTCGAAAAGACTTTTAAGGTTGGTGACACTTTTAGTTCTGCTGGATTAGTCGTTACTGCTAAATATAGCGATGGTAGCGAAAAAGCCGTTGAAGCAGGAAAATATAGTGTTTCCTCACCTGACATGAGTACCTCTGGTACTAAAGTGGTTACTGTCACATATGAAGGCAAAACCGCTCAATACAACATTACTGTTGAACCTGCAGAAATTGTTGTTTCTATTACCAATAAGGAAGACTTCGAACCTGAATGGAGAGTTGGTGACAGTTCAAGAACACTCAAATTATCCGTTACTGGTGTCGTTGTTGACGCCGCTATTAGAAGTGGCGATTTAGTTATTTCTGCCTCTAATCCTGAAGTCGTCGGAATTGATGGAAGAGAAATTTCTGCTAAAGCTGCTGGAACCACAACCATTACCGCCACCTACAAGGGTGATGCAAGTGATAGTGTTGAAGTTACAGTCTTGCCAAAGAAATTGTTAAGTAAAGTTCTTAATCCTGTCGAAGAAGAAGAATATTTATTAGCAAGAGCAGATGGCAATAATCCTAATGCTTTGATGTATGTCAAAAACGACATGTCAAACACATTTTATCTTGGATATGAAAGTGACAGAACGAAAGCACCTGTTTTAACTGTTAAAATTGATGAATCTGCTGAAGATTATAAATATGAATTAGTCTTTGATGCAGGTACTGATAATGAACATAATATTGGCGCACTTTGTACTGCTAAAGGAAAATATGCTACAGGTTTTGTTGGCAACAAAATTAGTGGATTAGATGTTCCACAAACATTCTGGAAAGTTGACGAATTAGGTCAATTATGGTGCAAAGTCCAAGACGATGGTGCGGATGTTGAATTATTACTTGGTGGAGCAGGAATTTATAACACCACAAGCGCTGACTTACCAAGTAAAATTAAAAATCCAGCATTCATCTACACTGAAAACGCTGAAGAAAAACCTGCAACTGAAATTAACGTTTCTCCTGAATCGTTAGAATTAGTTCCAGGACAAAACAAGAGATTAACCGTCTCATTATTACCTGCTGATACAACCGATACAGTTTCTTATATTCCAAGCAACACAGATGTTATTGAAGTTTCTGACGATGGCATTGTTACTGCCTTAACTGCTGGTGAAGCAGATATCCTTGTTAAGGCAAACGATGATGTTTCCAAAACAGTCCACGTTGTTGTTTCTGGTGAAGCAATCAAATTTGGTACTAGAGAAGCGCCATTAACTGTTGATGAAGTGTTAGCAGAAATCGTTAAATGTGCCGATGAAGGAGATTCTTCTTCATACCCATTCTACGTTTCTGGTAAAGTTTCTTCTTCCACTTATAACACTGAGAAGAAAAACGCAACCATTACATTAAAAGGAACATCTGGCAATTTAGAAGCCTATAGAGCAATTGGTGACGAGGGTATTGATGTATCTACCATCAAAGCCACTGATGAAATTTTAGTTGTTGGTTATTCTGATATTTATAACAAAAAATTACAACTCGCTCCATTAGCTAATGCCGGAACAAAAGAATATGGTGATCCAACCGTTTTAAGCGTTGTTCCTGGTGAAGGTGGAGATGAACCAGAAGATTCTGAATATGGTTCTTTCGAGTCACCATTAACTCCAGAACAAGCCGTTGCTTTCTTAGACAAATATTTCCCAGATGGAAATACATCCTCAAAAGATTTATATGTTGAAGGCGAAGTTTCTGAAGTTTCTTCACACGAAAAACCAAATATTTGGTTAAAGAGTTCTGATGGCGCAACCGCTAAATATTTTGAATCCTATATGTCAACCATGGCTGATGGTGTAGAAAAACCAGAAGTCGGTGATACAGTTATCATTAAAGGTAAAGCAAAAATCTATACTTCCGGTTCTAATAAAACATATGAATTAACCAATGTTGGTCAAACCGATTATCCACAAGTCTTAACAGTCACTAAAGGCGAAGGTGGTGGCGGTGGAGAAGAAATCCCAGAACCAACCTTAGTCAAAGGCACAATTGCCGAATTCTTGGCAGATACAGCTGGAAACGGCAAACAATTATATGAAGTTAAAGGCACAGTCTCTAAATGGGCAAACGACAAGAGTGGTAACCCAAATCCAGACGGTACTAAATATGGTAACTTCTATATGACCGATGATTCCGGTGCTGAATTATATGTTTACGGCGCAACTTCCAATGCTGAAAAATTAGCTTGGAATTCTACTTCTGGTGTTTACTCTTTCTCAAACCCACAAGACTTCTTAACTGGTGAATTAACCAAAGATATTAGAATTGGTTCTGTCGTTACAATGAAAGTCACTCGTTGTGACTACAAAACAACCTTAGAAGGTCAAGGTATCGTTACTGCTGTTGAAAACGAGGTTGTAGAATTAACCGGAATTAAATTCGACGTTGAAGGTGATTCAATCGATTTAATCGAAGGTAGAACAAAAGCTATTAAACTTCTTCCTCTTCCAGAATTTGCGGAATTACCAGAAGAAGATCCAACTTGGGAATCTAGCAATCCTGAAGTTGCGACCATTGCTGAAGGTAACAACGTTGGTGCTCTCATTACCGCTGTTAAAGAAGGTACAGCAAAGATTACTGCTAAATATAGCGATAAAATCAAAGCTGAAATTACAGTTAACGTTGTGAAAGATTCTGGTGAAGAACCTGCTTATGTCGATGCAACCATGACTAAAGGCACTAACGCTTATGATGATGTCAAAGTTAATGGTAAGCCAGCTATCAAAGTCGGCAAAAGTTCGGCTGGTGGAGATATGACCATTACCGTTGGTGCTGGTGCAACCGAATTAGTGTTCTATGCCGCCGCGTGGAATGGTGTTACAGGCTTAGCACTCAATATTACAGGTGCAACAGTCAATCCAACATCAGTTGATTTAACCGCCGATTCTGCAATTGCTGGTACTGCAACAGATTATGCTATCTCAGATGAATCACAATACAAATTTGTTATTGCTTTATCTAATATCACAGAAGAAACAGTTATTAAACTTGAAGGCTCTATTGCAAAGAGATTTGTCGTTTGGGGCGCTCAATACAAATAATTGTTAATCACATCATATTAGGGGCGTGTTTACACGCTCCTTTTATTATGCGGTTGAAAATGATATCTTTTTAATATAGGTGGAAATAGATATGAAAGTATTAATCGTATACGCTGACGGGTTTGAAGATGTTGAAGCTTTAGCGACTCGCGATGTTCTTATTAGAAGTGGCATTGAAGTCTTTGATGCCACAATAAATGAAAACGATGAAGTCTTATCATCACATAAATTACATTTAAAGGGATTAAATCGACTCTCTAAGACGAATTTAGGCGATTTTAGTGCAATTATTCTTCCAGGAGGTTCTCGAGGCGTAAATAACCTTTTAAATAGTTCTTTAGTACTATCCACTGTTAGATGGTTCTATGAACAAAACAAATTAGTGTGTGCGATATGCGCCGCCCCAATGGTGTTATCTAAGGCTGGACTACTAAAAAATAAACGTTTCACTTGTTATCCAGGATGTGAAGTTGGATTAGATGGAATATACACTGGTGAAGAGGTAGTTGTGTTAGATAGAATGATTACCGCTAGAAGCATGTTATATAGTGTTCCATTTGGTCTAGCAATCATTGAAAAGCTAATTGGAAAAGAAGTAAAAGAAAGAATATATAAACAAATCGCTGGTTTGAAATAATTGATTAAGTACTCTTATTTGAAAAAAAGTAAGAGTATTTATTTTATTTTGTTTTGAGATAAGTATAATTAATTTCATAAATGAAAAAACAACCATTCAATAATCAAAAGTATTTAAAGATTCAAAGAGAGAATATTTTAAAACGTATCTCCAAATTTGGAGATAAGCTTTACCTCGAATTCGGAGGAAAACTTTTTGATGACTATCACGCTTCTAGAGTGTTGCCTGGATTCATGAGTGATTCCAAATTACAAATGCTTTTGGGTATTAAAAATAAAGTGGAAATGGTGGTTGTGGTTAATGCGAATGACATTGCTTCAAATAAAGTAAGAAATGATACGCTTATCACTTATCAAGAAGAAGTTGAAAGATTAATTGATACTTATCGAGAAGTTGGTTTATATGTTTCTAGCGTTGTAATTTCTTTTTATGAAAGTGGGATGGTCGTGGATAACTTCATGAAGAAGTTAGAGAATAACGGATTAAATGTCTACCGTCACTACAAGATTAACGGATATCCTCATAATATTCCTTTAATTGTTTCAGAAAACGGATTAGGCAAAAACGAATATATTAAAACTTCAAAACCATTAGTGGTTGTAACCGCTCCTGGACCAGGAAGTGGAAAGATGGCAACATGTTTAAGCCAGCTCTATCACGATAACCGTAACGGAATTAGAGCGGGATACGCAAAATATGAAACTTTCCCTGTTTGGAATTTGCCTTTAAATCATCCAGTCAATTTAGCGTATGAAGCCGCAACTGTGGATTTAAACGATGTAAATATGATTGATCCATATCACTTAGAAAAATATGGAATTACTACTGTTAACTATAACCGTGATATCGAGGTGTTTCCTCTTTTGAAGAATATCTTCGAAGTAATTTATGGTGAATCGCCATATTTCTCACCAACTGATATGGGTGTCAATATGGTGGGATTTGCTATTGATGATGAAAAAGGAATCATTGAAGCGTGTAATCGTGAAATTATTAGGCGTTATTATCAAACTGAGAAGAATGTCTATTTAGGAAGATTCAAAGATGAATGTATTGATAAGATGGATATCTTATTAAATAAAGCCGGATTATCATTATCAAAACGTAAATGTGTTGCGGAATGTCTTAAAGAAGCGGAAATTAGTGGTGAACCAAGTATCACTATTGAGCTTCATAACGGAAAGCTCATTACTGGTCATAGAAGTGAACTATTTGGCGCAACCGCAGCCGCATTATTGAATGCGATTAAGTATTTAGCGAAGATTGATAAGAACATGTTCTTATTAATGCCAATGGTGATTGAACCAATTAAGGAACTCAAAGTTAATTTCTTACATCGTAGTAACGCTAGATTACGTGGTGAAGAAGTTCTCTTAGCTTTATCAATTCAATCTAAAACCAATCCTCTTGCCGAATTAGCGTTAAAGCAACTTCCAAAATTAATTGCCACAGAAGCGCACTCTTCCACAATTCTATCTGAAGTTGATTTAGGAACATTAACTCGTCTTGGCATTAGAGTCACTGAAGAACCTATTTCTTATAAGAAAAAGTTATACACAAACAATCAATAAGTAGACTTAATTATTATTGGGTCTACTTTTTTATTGATATTATCCATAAATACTTTGTTTACTTATCAATATATTGATACAATTATTTTAGTATTCCAAACGGGGAGTAGCGAATCTATGATTCCGTCAACACGATAGTAATATCCGGACCATAGACCGTTAAGGAGCAAGACCTTTGATTTACTTTTCCTAAGGAGTTATACGTATGATTGATCAAAAAGACATCGCATTTGAGACTGTTAAAGACTCAGATGTTTTATTAGCCCTTGAAAGTGATCCTGAAAAAGGTCTAACTAGTGAAGAAGCAAGCGCGAGACTTGCTAAATTCGGTCCAAACAAGCTTGAAGAAAAGAAAAAGAAGAGTTGGATAAGAATATTCTTTGAACAGATGGCTAATCCAATGATTTATGTTCTTTTTGGTGCGGTTGCTATCACTATTGGTGTTTCTATCTACGAAACCATTAAATGTGCGAACGCTGGTTGGATTAATAAAGGGGTTCCAGTTACTAATCCTTTTTTAGATGTTGGTGACTGGCCTGATGTCATTATTATTCTTGCGGTTGTTATATTGAATTCTGTTATTGGGACGATTCAAGAAATTAAAGCCCAAACATCATTAGATGCATTAAAACAATTATCATCTCCTGAAAGCACAGTTATTAGAGATGGTAAAAGATTTAAGGTTAAATCTAGTGAATTAGTGCTTGGTGATATCGTTGTTCTTGAAGAAGGAGACACGATTGGTGCGGATTTACGTTTAATTGAATCAGTTAACTTAAAATGTGATGAATCTTCCTTAACTGGTGAATCTGTTCCTGTAGAAAAAGATTGTTCTATTACTTTCTCTGAAAGCGTCGCTATCGGAGATAGAGTCAATATGGCGTATATGTCCACTCCTGTAAGCTATGGACGTGGTAAGGGCATTGTTACTGGTACTGGTATGAAAACCGAGATTGGTAAGATTGCTACTGCCTTAGATACCGAAGAAGAGGAAGAAACTCCGCTTCAAAAAGTTTTATCTAAATTATCCAAATTCCTAGGATTATTAACATTAGCAATTGTTATTGCGGTTTTAATTGTGGAAGTGATTTGGATTTGCTCTAGAGGACATGCATCTAACGTTGAAAAATGGATTGATGCTGTTCTTGAATCTATCGCTTTAGCCGTTGCCGCAATTCCTGAAGGACTTGCTGCAGTTGTCACTATTGTTTTATCTATTGGCGTTCAAAGAATGGTTAAAGTTAATACAATTGTGAAAAAGCTTCCTTCTGTTGAGACTTTAGGCGCTGTTAGCATCGTTTGTTCCGACAAAACTGGCACATTAACACAAAATAAGATGACAGTTTTAGAGGCTTATGTTGATGGAAAATACTTTAAAAGAGAAGAATTTAATAAAGATCATGAATGTGAAGATTTAAAACTTTTAGCAAGAGGCATGTCCCTTTGTAGTAACGCAACTGTGGACGAAGGACTATTTGGAGATCCTACTGAAATTGCTCTTGTAGTCTTTGCGAATGATTTTGAAATGCATAAAAAAGATTTAGAAAAAGAGACACCTCGTATCGATGAATTGCCTTTTGATTCAGTAAGAAAAATGATGTCCACAAAACATCATCATGAAAGTGGCGATATTATCTATACGAAAGGGGCTCTTGATTCTATCTTGGCCAATACTTCCTTTATCTTAGATAAAGGCAAAGAACGAAAAATTACTAAAGAAGATATTGATAACATCTATAAGGTTAATAGCGAATTTTCTTTCAAAGCATTACGTGTTCTTGCTTTAGCGTATTCTAAAAAAGACAAGATCGATGAATCTGAACTAGTGTTTGTTGGTTTAGTCGCAATGATTGATCCTGCTCGACCAGAAGCTAAACCTGCAGTTAAGAAATTTAAAGACGCTGGTATTACTACAATCATGATTACTGGTGACCATAAAGACACTGCCTTTGCAATTGCTCATGAGCTCGGTATTGCTGAGAGTATGGATCAATGTGTAATGGGCAAGGAAATCGACAATTTAAGCGAGGAAGAATTACGTGAATTAGTGAAGAAAACTAGGGTTTTTGCTAGGGTTTCTCCTGAAAATAAGACTCAAATTGTTAAAGCTTTCAAGGCTAATGGTCATATATGCGCTATGACGGGTGACGGAGTTAATGACGCTCCAAGTTTGAAGGCCGCAGATATCGGTATTGCAATGGGTATTACTGGCACCGATGTTGCTAAAGGTGCTGCTGATATGGTTCTAGCTGACGATAACTTTGCGTCCATTGAAAAGGCTGTTGAAGAAGGTCGTGGCATATTCACTAACATCAAGAAAACAATCATCTTTCTTCTTTCTAGTAATATTGCTGAAGTCTTAGTTATGTTATTTATCATTTTGATCGGCTTTGAAACTCCTTTTATTGCCATTCACTTGTTATGGATTAACTTAATTACTGATTCTCTTCCTGCAATCGCTCTAGGCATGGATCCTAAAGATGATGGAATCATGAAAGGAAAGCCACGCAATCCAGACGACACAATCTTTGCTAATGGTGGTTTACGCGATACATTGATGCATGGAGCGTTTATCACAATTGCCGTTATCATCGCTTATTTAAGTGCTTTCTGGCTTAATGGATACACAGATTACAATTCTATTGCTCATATTGCAGAAATTGATAAGAAAGTTCTTATTCAAGCACAAACAATGTCATTTACTGCTTTAGGATTTGCTGAATTAATCCACATGGTTTGTATGAGTAGTGTTGAGCATTCAGCGTTTAAAGTGTTTAAGAACAAGAATTGGATGATGTTATTGGCATTTGTTCTTGGTGTTGGTTTACAATTCTTTGTTATTCTTACTCCAGGAGTGCAAAGCATCTTCTCAACCTCATCTTTAAACTACAAAGAATGGCTCATTACAGGTGCAGTTGCCTTTGTTCCATTACTTGCTCATGAAATTGAGGTTTTAATTAAACACATCGTTAGAAAATCTAAAGCGAAATAGATATTCTATTTATTAGTGAGAATTAATCTTGATTTAGAATTATAAATCATATATATTTATTCTCGCTAGTTGGTCCCTTAGCTCAGCTGGTAGAGCAACTGACTCTTAATCAGTGGGTCAAAGGTTCGAATCCTTTAGGGATCACCATCTTGAAAAAAATGAGTCGAATAATTCGACTCTTTTTTATATTTTTATATTCACGTATTATAAATATATGAAAATAGGAAAGACCGCTCTTAATTTATTAAATTACTTTATTAGAAAAGATATCAAAAAACGTCGTAAGCATTATCCTCCTCATTCTTTTAAAGAATGGATAAACATTCCTTATATTGATGATGGAAATCCTTATCACACTTATGATGTCTATTTAGCTAATGAAGAAATTAGAAAAAGAGTGTGCATTATGTATATACATGGTGGTGCTTATATCTTAGGTGAACATCAAGATAATTATCCTTTTGCCTATTATTTATTAAATAAGGGATACGATTTTGTTTCGACTGATTATATTCCTAATGATGGAAATAGAAGCTCTTTAGAACTTGTTAAAGACGTCGTTAATAATGTTCTCCATGTTTTATCTCGTCTAAAGGAATATGACTTACAAGACGATAAGATAGTATTTGCTGGTGATTCAGCAGGTGGACATTTCGCTCTCCTTTTAGCGGAACTCTTCAAAAACAAAGAAGCCGCAAAAGAATTAGGGTTTGAACTACCTGAATTAGATATTAAAGCAGTTATATTATGTTGCCCTGTATATAATTTCAAAGATATGGG
The DNA here is from genome assembly GCA_900314865.1 of uncultured Erysipelotrichaceae bacterium. Classification (GTDB taxonomy): domain Bacteria; phylum Bacillota_I; class Bacilli_A; order RFN20; family CAG-826; genus UBA2450. The sequence continues at coordinate 60,999 of OMWW01000004.1, forward strand.
CAAAGGCATCATGTCTAAAGCAGGATTAAAAAGAATGTTAGGTCCTTCTTATAATGATCCAGAGTTATTAATAAAATTAACACCTAGAACATATATTGATTCATTTAATTTGCCTATCTTTGTTTCGACGTGTACACATGATTTTATTAGACCAGAGTCACTTCTTATTAATGAAGATTTAAAAGAGAGAAAGAATTATACATTTTTTGATCTCCAATGCGAAGACAAGAAAGTTGATCACGTACATAACGTCGTTAAAACAAATTTAAAAGAATCTATCATAGTGAATGATGCAATTGTTGATTTTATTATTAAATATACGAGTAAGTAGAGTGATTGAATTTTAATTCAATAAGTAATAGAATACATACTTGTGATAAGAAAATTATCAAAATTGTTTTATTATCACAAAAGCGCTTCTTTTTAAGTGTTTCTAGGGTATTTAAGCGAGATTTGCTGATAAAATCCACACAATCTTAGGAGGTTGTTTATGAAGAGAATTGTCTATTTAGTACTAAAAAGCACATCTGATTCTATCCATGTTTTAGAAGAAATTAGAAATGATGGATATAATGCAACATTAATTTCCACCGAATCATTACGTCATGCGATTGATGACTTACCTGAAGAAAGGCATTTCTTTAATTTAAGACATGTTGAAGCTATCAAAAACAACGAAAGTATATTTTGTTTGTTTGTTGTTGATGAAGAAAAACTTGATCATTTAAAAGAAGTGGTGAGAAGAGACACAAATAATTTTAAAAAGGTTAACGGATTTATGTTCTCTACTCCTATTGAGGATTTCGAAGGTTCAATTTAATGAATATTTATATTTACGTCACTCTATTATTGATTGCTGCGCTTTTATCAACTAGATTGATGAAAGTTTTAAAGCTCCCTAATGTTACTGGTTATATTATTACGGGTATTATAATGGGCCCCTTTGTTTTCGGGGCTATCTTTAACCCTGATACTGTTTATACAACACCAAAAGATGGTCAGTCTATTGGCGTAGTTTATGATTATGTCAATCAAATTAAGTGGCTCTCTGAAGTAGCTTTAGGGTTTATAGCTTTTTCAATCGGAACATCTTTTAAAAAGGCTGTTTTAAAAACCGTAGGTAAACGAGTTGTTATCATTACAATTTTAGAAGCTCTAGGAGGGTCAATTTGTGTATTCCTTGCTTTATTAACTACTCATTTCATTGTTCCAGAACATATGAATTGGGAATTAGTTTTGACTCTCAGTGCAATAGCTAGTGCAACTGCTCCAGCAGCAACACTTATGGTAATTAAACAATATCGTGCCAAAGGAAAACTTGTCGATACTTTATTACCTGTTGTCGCTCTTGATGATGCGGTTGCATTGATACTTTTTGCTGTTTTGTTCCAAATCGCAAGTGGGTTAGCAAGTGGTGGTGAATTATCGGTTTATAAGATGCTTGCCAAACCATTAATTGAAATTACCATATCAGTAGGTGTAGGTGTTGTACTTGGCTTATTAATTTCATTTATTAATAGATTCTTTAAATCAAGAAACAACAAGCTTGTACTCTGTATTTTCACAGTATTTGCATCTTTAGGATTATATTTGCTCTTTAAAGAGCAATGGATGGGTGGATTTGAACTCAGTTCATTACTAACTTGTATGTGCGCCGGTGCTATTTACACTAATATGTCGAAAGATAGTGATCGTACATTAGATGTATTAGATAGATTCACATCACCTATTTATATGATGTTCTTTGTTATTAGTGGTGCCTCTTTAGACTTAAGAGTGTTTATGGATAAGAGTGGGTTAATTGTTTTGACTATCGCTCTTGTCTATATTATCTTTAGAGTTTCTGGAAAATACATTGGTGCGTATACCGGTGCAGCGATTACAAAATGTGATCCAGAAGTTAGAAAATATCTAGGCCTAACTTTAGTGCCTCAAGCTGGTGTTGCAATTGGTTTAGCCACCAGCGCAAACAAACTTTTCTATGAAGTAGGATTATTTGAAGCCTCTACAATGGTGGTGGCTATCATTTTAACATCTACGCTTATCTACGAGCTTATCGGACCTCTTGTGTCTAAATTTGCTTTGAAGAAGGCTGGTTGTATACCGGTAGAAGAATAAATATATAAATAAAAATAAAGGATAATAAATATGAAAGTAGCATTGTTTGGTGTCCCAGGTAATATGGGATCAGAAGTATTAAAAAAGCTAGCAACTGAGGATTATATTTCCCAAATTAATCTTTTGGTTCATGACAAAAAAGGCATTAAAAAGCTTATTAAAGTTCTAAAAAAGAACAACAAAGCCTATAAAGTAGTTTATGGAACGGTTGCTAATGAAACTGATGTTAAAACTGCGATTGATGATGTCGATTATGTTGTTAACATGGCAGCAGTCATTCCTCCACTAAGTGACAAGAATCCTCAAGCTGCAATTGAAGCCAATGAGATTGGTCCAAAAGTTATCACTAAAGTCATCGAAGAACTTGGTGATAAACAACCAAAATTAATTCATATTTCTACTATTGGATTATATGGCGATAGAAACTACAAACACCCTTTTGCAGAAGTTGGTGATCCTTTATTAATTTCTCCTTTTGATTTATATGCTTTAACCAAGATGCGTGGAGAGTTCACAGTTTTAGAAAGTAATGTAAAGACTTGGGTTGTAATTAGACAAACCGCAATGTTATATGACAATTTAATGATGAAAAACATTAGTGATGGTTTAATGTTCCATACAAGCTTTAATGTACCTCTTGAATGGGCTACCGCTAATGATAGCGCTATTTTGATTCGTAATATCCTTAGAAGAGATATGAAGAACGAATTAGATGTGAATAATTTCTGGAAACATTGTTTCAATATTGGTGGCGGATTAAAAAACCGCGTTACAGGTTATGACACTTTCAAACTTGGCTTTGGGATTATTGGTTGCAAGGTTGAGCAATTCTTTGACACAAACTACAACACCTTAAGAAATTTCCATGGCGAATGGTATTCAGATGCTTATAAGTTAAACGACTTATTTGATTATCAAAGTGAGACTATTGAAGGATTCTGGAATCATGTACTAGAAACTCATAAATATTTCAAATTAGCCAAGCTTTGTCCAAAAAAGTTGATGAAAAAGTTCGTAATTAAAAGATTACTTAAAGATGATAATGCTCCATTTTATTGGTATAAACACAAGGATGAAGCTAAGATGCTTGCTTATTTTGACGGAGTAGATAAGTTTGAATCTATTCCTAAAGATTGGAAGGAATTCAATTTAATTGTCAAAGGTAAACTTCCAGATGGTAAAGATATTGACTATCAAAAACTCGTCAGTACTCCAACTTATTTAGATCATTATTTTGATATTAATAAAGATAGGAAACTTGTTGACCTTAAAGATTTACAGAATCTTGCTAAAGCAAGAGGTGGCAAATTATTAGAAGATTCTTTTGAAAAGGGAGATATCTATAGGAAGGTCAAATGGCAAAACGCTGATGGCGAAGTTTTTGAAGCTAGACCGCATACGGTTTTGTTCTGTGGACACTGGAAAAACATCTCTTATGATAAGTACGCTTGGGACTTTGATCGTCTTGCTAAAACAGATAAACTTGTAGCTGATATTTGGTATGATGCACATAGGCCAGACGAGGATAGATTCTACTGGTATGATGACGAATTCAAAGCCCATTATAAGAACATCTGATTCTTGCAAAACTCTAATATTTAATTAATAAATTTGTTTGATTTTTGACCTAAAAAAGTATTAAAACTGCAATAAAAATGCGGTTTTTTTCAAATTTTGTTGATTTATTACGCGTATATGTGTAATTTATAATTAATTAATAGGAGATTTGATTATGAAAAAAAGATCTGGTTTAAAAAGAGCCTTATTGGTCTTGTTTATCCTCTCATTAGTGTCAGTGGTAGCATTCCTTGTTTTATTCATGCTTACTCCACTTACCTATCCAGTTGAGGGTGCTCAAGATATTGGCGTGTTTTTAGGAGACTCACACAAAATTATCGGTCAAGCGTTTGTGCTTCCATTTGGTAAAGAAAACGCAGTAGAGATGATGAATGAATACTCGTTATATGTTGTTCCTGGAGCTCTTCCTGAAGTTCTTGAATCCACTACATTGATGATTAGTGTTTTGATTTATGTACTTACCGGTTTATTTGCAATTTTACTTGTCCTTGGGCTCATCTTTGTTATCACCAAGAAAAAAGCAAAATTCATTCCTTATTCATTAGCGGTTTTAGCGGCGTTATATATTTCTTACGTCCTCGTTGTTTGGTATCCAATCGGGTTATCAAAAGCTGATTTATTTGCAATTAACTATCCAGGTTTAGTTGGTGAATATGTTGCAATGATTTATATCGGATTCTCTGTTGGCGATTTAGCGTTCTGTGCTGTTATCGCAACAGTTGTTATCGGATTAATCTATTCCGCAAAATCTGCCAAGGCTTCCTTAGTTAAGGAAGAAGCCGAAGCGATTACAATTGCTGAAGCTGTTGGCGATCCAGAAGCTATTCAAGAAGGTGAAGAATTAATCGCACCAGAGCCAGAACTCATTGTGGAACCAGAACCAGTTCCTGAAATTGAAGAAGCTAAAGCTGAAGAACCTGTAGCTGAACCAGAACCAGAACCTGTTGCTAAGCCAGAACCAGCTCCAGCACCACAACCAGGTGAAGACAAACATGTTGAAGTTAACGTTAATAACAATGGCGGTTCCAATCAAGGTGTTGATCAAGCATCATTAGCAAGCTTATTAAGAGAAGTTGTTCGTGACATCGTTAGAGATGAAATTGCAAGAAACAACCTCAATCAACCTCAACAACAACCTCAACAAGCTCCAAACGGTGGTAACCAAACCATTACTGGTGCTACATTCGGTGGACCATTAGTTGTTCAATATTTCAATGGTGGCATTAACGGAGTCTCTTCTCCATCACCAGCCCCACAAGTTGTTGAAGCACCTGCTCCAGCACAAGTTGAGCAAAAGAAAGAAGAGCCAAAACCAGAGCCAAAACCAGAGCCAGTGGCTGAAGCAAAAGTTGAAGAAAAACCAGCATCTCGCCCATTATTTGTAAAAAAAGAGGCTGTTGAAGCTCCAAAACCAGCCGCTCCTGTAGTGGAAGCAAAACCAGCTGAAGAACCAAAGAAATACGAAAGACTTACCTTTGCTGAAAGATTATTACAATCTGAAAAAGACATTCATGATTTATACAACGAATTAAAGAATGAAATCCTCTCTTGGGGTGTTAAGTCTCGTGTCTCTGCTGTCGGTGATACATTCAGATTACATAAGAAAATGTATGTGAGAATCACTGTTGCAGGCAAATCTCTCAAATTATACTTCGCTTTGAATCCTGCAGATTATGCTAACAGCACCATTCCAGTGCAAGATGCAAGCGGAAAAGATATGTATCAAGAAATTCCTCTCGTCTTCAAAGTCAAATCTGGCTTATCCGTTAGAAGATGTAAAGACCTCATTCAAGATGTCATGGAAAAAGACGGTCTTGAACAAGGTGAAATTGGTAAAGTCAATTGGGTTAAAGAACTCAAAGCCGAACTTGCTAGCGGCAAGAAAAAAGACGACGAAGAATAATCGTTTAATTAAAACAAATATGTCGACGACTATATGGCGTCGACTTTTTGTTATCAAAAAGAATTAATTGATATAAACTAAATATGATAGAGGTTTAGGATTATGAGAAAAATAAGTCTACTAATTTTACCAATTATTTTTGCCCTTGGTTCATGTGGAGGAACGATTCCTGCTGAAGATGTAAAACCAAAAAGCTCTACAGATCTTCCTTATGGTGGGGAAGTAATCGAATATGTTGAGCCATCTGAAGGTGAAGAACAAGGCGAACGTAGTGAATATGAATTAAGTTTTTATCGTATTGGTAGTGGTGTTTATAATACTTTCTATGAAAGAATTATTTCAGCTGAATTAGATCTTAAAGCAAATATTGATTTCACTATTCCAGATGGAAAACATACCTGGTTAATAAAAGGAAATACCTCTGGTAAATTAGAATATGGTTTCTCATATAATTCAGTTTATGAAGGACATAGTTTTACAGAGCTCCATCTTAAAGATTTTTCACTTAAAGCGACTGTTCAATATGATGCGATAAGTGTGAATGTTGATATCAAAGATTTAAATATCAACGCTTATTATATAAGCGGCTCTATTTTAGATTCTTCTATTCCTGCAACACTCTATTTAGACTTATCAGATGAATCTGTATCTAAAAACTTAATTAACATTGTTGATTATGTTGAAACATTTATGAATCTTTTAATGCCGAATAAATATGACATTGATTTTGAATTGCTTAGAGAAAAGATTCAAAGTATTTGTTCTAAATATAAAATCAATCTTGAAGAAGTTGCTGAATATGTTAAAGAACAAGCATGTCAATTCCTTACTGATTTAGATCCAATGGGAACCTTATATACTGAAGCTATGAACTTTGTTCAAGAGCAATTACAATCTATTGATTTAGAAGAATTACTTGCTTCTTTACCTTTGATTCCTGAAATTAGAGCGTACTTAGATGAGAACGGCGATTTCCTTAGAACCGCAATTGCTTTGACGATTAACGAATTATTCTTTGAAAGTGAAGAAATGGAAAGTTCTGTTGAAAGAGGCCTTACTCCATTAAGAGCGGAAAGCACAGAAGATGTGTTAAAGAAACTTGATGGTAATATGTCTATTATCGTTGGCGTTACTCACGGATCTTCAGTTCCTACACTTGAGGAAACACATTTTAAAGCCAATGCCGAATTTGTTTATGGCACTGCAAACGCCGAATTTGATCTAGATATCCGTTATGGTAATCAAGCAAAAATCTCTAATTTTGGTTTAGAAGATATTGCTCAATATAATAATGATGGTTTACCAGCTTTAGTAGAGTTGGCTCAGTATATTGCAGAGTTAGTAAATACAATTTCTCAATCGCTTTAAATATTTTATCTAAATATCATGCTCGCATATGCGGGCATTTTATTTTTATAGAGTTTATGATATAATCCCAAATTGAGCGTATTCGTTCGGAATGGAAGTGGTTTATTAATGCCTGACCCTGCTATATCGTGGATCATCATTATAATTCTATTAGTATTACACTTTTTCTTTTCTGGGGCTGAAACTGCATTCGCATGTTGTAATAAATTCAAAATGCAAATCAGGGCCGACGAAGGAAGCAAAACCGCTAAAACATTATTAAAGATATTAGATAAGTACGATCGTGCTCTTACGGTTGTACTTATTGGAAATAATATAGTTGCTATTGCGATATCTGCTATTTCAACAGTGTTGTTTTTAAACTATTTTAAAAACTCAGGCATCTCTGATGATACTGTGTCTTTGATTTGTTCTATAATCATGACCTTTGTTGTCTATTTACTTGGCGATACTTTACCAAAAACTATTGCGAGAGTGATTCCTGATACAATGTCACTTATTTTTACGTTCCCAACATACGTATTGATGATTTTGTTCTATCCAATCACTTTGTTGTTTGAATTATTTGTCAAACTCTTCGAAAAGATATTTAAGATCAAAGAGAAACAAGATTTCACTGAAGAGGATTTAGAAACTGTTATTGAAAAAGCTTCTGAAGAAGAAATGATTGACGAAGAACAAGCTGAAATCATGCAGTCCACAATCGAGTTCTTGGACACCAACGTTAAGGAAGTTTTAACTCCTAGAAGCAAGATGTTTGCACTTAATATTCATGACCTCAATCATGAAAAACTCCAGCAAATCCTCACTACAACGAATTATTCAAGAATTCCGGTATTTGATAAGGTTTTTGACAATATTATCGGGGTTTTGCACGTAAAAATCTACTTTGAAGAGTATGAAAAAGACCCGCATTTAGCAATTAGAAGCGTTTTACAAAGACCATATTTCGTTTCTAATAAAATCATGATTGATGATTTGTTTAATGGCTTTAAAAAACATCGTACTCATATCGCGTTAGTAAGAGACAATCATAACAAAATTGTTGGTATGGTTACTATGGAAGATATCCTTGAAGAGATTGTTTCTGATATTTCAGAGCCTAACTCTCTTAGAAGGAGGAAAGCATAATGGCTTGGTACTATTGGGTTATAGTTGCTATATGCTCTCTCTTCTCTATGTTCTTTTCTAGTGCGGACATGGTATATAGCGTTGTTAATCGCGACAAATTAAAACAAGAAGCCGATAAAGGTGATAAGACTGCTAAACTAGCTTTAGATTTTGCTAACGACTATGAATTTTCTATTGCTTCTATCTTATTTGGAAACAACTTAGTTAACATTTTTGCTTCTTCTGTTGTCACTCTTATTGGTGTGGCTTGGAATCCTGATTGGGGAACCACTGTGTCCACAATTATTTTCACTGTATTTATTATCATTTTTGCGGAGTTTTCACCAAAAGCGTTTTCTAAACGTTATTCTTACTCTTTGAGTAAATTATATATTTATCCAATGTTGGTCTTTAAATATTTGACCTTTGTATTTATTTGGCCAATCAGTAAACTGTTCCAACTTGTTTCTAGAATGTTTAGAAGAAAGTCTATTGAGGAAGATCAAATTGATGAAGATGTTTTAACTGAAATGGTGGACGAACTTGAAGAGAATAAAGAATACGATGAAAAAGAAGCAGAATTTATTAGAGGTGCAATTGATATCGCTGATATTGAAGCTCATGAAATCATGACTCCTCGTGTAGATGTTTTTGCGATTAGTATTGAAGATGATATCAAAGATATTATTAAAGAAGGCGAAATCTTTAAACATTCTCGTATTCCTGTTTACGAAGGCACAATTGATAACATTATTGGTATATTACCAATAAAAGAACTTGCTAAAGCAGTATTTAGAAAAGAAGATAATATTGATGTTTTATCTCTATGTTATAAACCAATTATTATTCCTAGAAACAGACAAGTCTTAGACTTACTTCAAGAATTTAAGTCTACAAAGATCCACATTGCAATTGTTATTGATGAATATGGTGGTGTTGAAGGTATTGTCACCATGGAAGATATCTTAGAAGAGATTGTGGGTGATATCTTTGATGAAACCGATGAAGATGAAGCTGAATTCATCGATAACGGAAATGGAACTTATATTATTGATGGTCAAATGAATATTGAAGACTTCTTTGAACTTATAGAGTACAAAGGGGAATTTGAAACCGACTATGAAACTGTTGCCGGTTTTTGTCAAGAAATCCTTGATCGCTTTGCAAAGATAGGAGATAAGTTTGTTTTTGCTGATCGATACGAGATAGAAATCTTATCCGCTGACGAATATACAGTCGAAAAAATCCGTGTTATCGATAAAGAATACGGAAACGAAGAAGAATAAAATAAAAGTCCACTAGAACAATCTAATGGACTTTTTTAATTGAATATTAATCAACAATTAGAATTTACGATTAGCGAAGGCTTTAACACCTAAGAAGGAAGCGTTTTCGCCTAATTCTTCTTCAATTCTTAATAATTGATTGTATTTGGCCATACGGTCTGTTCTACTAGCGGAACCGGTTTTGATTTGGCCAGCGTTGCACGCAACAGCTAAGTCAGCAATGGTGCTATCTTCTGTTTCACCAGATCTATGGGAAACCATGCAAGTATAACCATTGGATTGAGCAAGTCTAATTGCGTCAAGGGTTTCGGTTAAAGTACCGATTTGGTTAACTTTGATGAGGACGCTATTAGCAACGTGGCTAACGATACCTTTTCTAACAAAGTCTGGGTTTGTAACGAATAAGTCGTCACCAACGAGTTGAATTTTATCACCAAGTTTAGCGGTGAGTTTGGCCCAACCTTCCCAGTCACTTTCTGCAAGGCCATCTTCGATGGTGATGATAGCTGGGTAGTCTTTGACGAGTTTTTCTAAGTATCTGATCATTTGATCAGTTGTCTTTTTACCTTCTTTAGATTTAACTAAGTTATAAACGCCATTGCCTTCATAGAATTCGGAGGAAGCAACGTCCATGCCTAAGAAGATTTGTTCACCGAGTTTGTAGCCTGCTCTATCAACTGCTTCAGCAATTAAAGCGAGAGGTTCTTTATTTCCGTGTTTACAGCTTGGTGCGAATCCGCCTTCATCACCAACACCAGTTTCATAACCATGTTCTTTAACAACCTTTTGAAGGGTGTGGAAGATTTCGGTACCAGCTCTTAAAGCTTCTCTAAAGCAAGGGAAACCTGCTGGAATGATGAAGAATTCTTGGAAGTCAACACTTGATTGTGCATGTGCACCGCCATTAATAACGTTCATACATGGGGTTGGGATAACTTTTCCGTTTGTGCCACCAATATAGCGATATAAAGGCATATGGAGTGATTCTGCTGCTGCTCTAGCAACCGCTAAGGAAACACCTAATACTGCGTTAGCACCTAAATTCTTTTTGAATGGTGTGCCATCAAGTTTAAGCATTGTCTTATCGACCAATACTTGGTCTGTAGCTTCTAAACCGATAACTGCTGGAGCAATTTTGGTGTTGACGTTTTCAACTGCTTTTAAAACACCTTTTCCTCCATATCTTGATTTGTCGCCATCTCTTAATTCGAGAGCTTCGTTTTCGCCTGTAGAAGCACCTGAAGGAACGATTGCACGTGCTTTTGTGCCATCTTCAAGGACGACTTCGACTTCAACGGTAGGATTTCCTCTACTATCGAGGACTTCGCGACCATGAACTTTAACAATTTTAGCCATTATAAATATTCTCCTTTTAATGTCCACTTGTATTATATATAACAATTAAGAAAAATAAAAAATTTTCTTAACTTTTTTATAATTTTGGTTATTTTTTTGTCTATTTTTGTAAGGAAGTATAGATTTTATAGACTTGATCGGTCACTTTTTCAACTGAATTGCCTTTATTTGAGTCAATTACGTAATCGACGGTAGCAATATTTTCTTTCTTAAAAGCGATGCGATCGTTTTCAATTCTAGATTTGATTTTATCAGGCTTATCGCCTCTTTGAATCATTCTTTCTATACGTGTTTTTTCATCGGCTTCTAGATAGAAAGTAACAATATTCTTATTTCCTAAAGCGATATAACTTCTAAGTCCTGCTGGATCAATGACAACACATTTATCGTTAGCGATTTGATCTTTGGTTGAACCGTACATTTGTCCATTATATAAGGTGTATTCCACAAACTTATCTTCAAGAATCATCTTCTCAAATTCTTCTTTGCTCACAAAGAAATAATCGACACCATCGACCTCACCAGTTCTTTTTTCTCTGGTGGTGGTGGTAACGATTTTTGTTATGCCATATTTTTTTGCTAGTAATTTTGCAACTTCTGTTTTGCCACTAGCGCTGGCGCCTGCAAGTACGATCATATTTGCTAATAATATAACTTTGCTATTTCGTTTTTGCAATTTATCAAAAAAAATTAAAATTTTTTATTAATAATTAAATTATTAATAACAAGTTATCTCAAAAAAATTTTTACTAAAAAAATCGAAAAACGCCCCTTGTATATTTGTGAGGGGGTAAAAATTATGAACTCTAAAAAATCTGAAGAGATGATAACAGAAATCGCCAAAATTTATTTCATCTCTATTAGACAAATTCAAGAGATTGAAGAGCACACGATTTCTAATGGTAGTCGAAATATAGATTCACCCTTTTATAAATATTTTAATGATGTTGAAGAAGCGTTCTCTAAATTATCAGTTGAATATCAAAGAATTATTAATAATGAGTTCTTCTTTAATGCCTATCGAAATTGGTGGACTAGCTCCTATACCCTAAGTGAATTTAAAAAACGTAAAAAGTTAGCGGTCAGAGAGTTCTTGGAGGTATTTTATGAAATACACTAAAGCACTTATTATACCTTTATTATCTTTATTTACTATTTCAGCAGGTACGCCAACACCAAAACGAGCAATTGTATTTACTGATATCGTAATTGGGCCTTTTGATGATAGCCAGGACTTCTATTTAAGATTTAAATCTGGAAGTGAAAGAACATATGACGGCAAAGTAGAACTTTATAACGCAGTAAGTGGAACGATGTATGGAAGATCGTCATTTACTGTTGAAGAAGATTTTGGAGACCCAGTTCGTATATTTGCTCGAGGAAGAGTAGGAACAGATGGTTTAAGATATGTTTTTACCTTCAACCAAACAACAATTGCTTTTCTTATCAATCCAATAGTATCGGTGGAATTAAACGCGAACGCTCATAAAAGAGACAAAGTAACTTTTAATAACTGCTGTATTGGAATTTACGCAAGTAGAGCAATTAGTTCCGAAAGTTATGATTTTTCTGACACATTAGATTATGTAACTGTAAACGAAAACAACATTGTTGATTTTTCAGAAGTATGTTTTGAATATGACAGGTCAGATTATTTAGTTTACTCATCATCGTATTTAGAAGTTGTGGATTATGAAGGTGTGTATTCTTTTAGAGACCAAAATAATATAGTGAGATTTTCGCTCACTCCTGTTGTGAATGATGGGAAAATCTATTTTAGGCAAAATTCACAAATGTACGTTAATTCCAATACATTAGAAATGTCGCCTATTGCTCGTGTTGGATATCAAAACACTAATAGTATATATGTACCGATAGGAAGAGAGATTGATTTTGAAAATAATGATCTTAAACTCGTTATTGAGGATTGTGGTTTTTCAAAGAGTAAAGTAGTCATCCCTCTTAACTTCTTTTCTACTAGTAAATTATTTGGGGCATGTCACGAATCTGATTATTGTGTCGAAGGAGGAATTGTAGCATGATTAAAGTACTTTTGAGCGGAATTTTTGTTCTTTTTGCTGGTGGAATATTCTCAATTTCGTTTTGTTATCAGGGTCTTAATCGGGCGGTAATAAACACTCCAATTGAAGTTATGTTTCGTACTGTAGAGTTAGAAAATCATTCTATACATTTTGATAAAAACCTCTTCGAAGAATCATTAATGAATTACTATAACAACACCCTTCCAAGATATTCAAAAGAGCACACCGTTACTTTTTACTATTTTAATGTTGAGGATGAATCAATGTGTCTAGAAAATCTATGTGACGCAGTAGAAGTAACTGTTAATTGTAAGTTAATTTTTAATAATAATTTTAGCCGAACTATGTCTTATAGAATTAGGAGAAACTAAATGGATAAGGAAAAAGGCATTCAATATTTAGAGCATTCATTTATCTCTTCTCTTCTTTTTGATGAAGATGTAACCGACATCTCTTATAACGGAAAAGAATTCTTTTATGTCAGTAATAAATTTGGACGTAAAAAGAGTGAAATATCTGTTGAACATCAAGCTGTAAAAGATTTTTTAAGACAAATAGCAAATATAAGTGAACAACAATTTAGTTATACGAATCCAATTCTCGATGTTTCGATTGGCAAATATCGTATAAACGCTACACATCAATCGGTGGGAAAGATTAATGATAATGATGTTGTCACCTTTTCAATTCGTATTGCTTCCTACTCTCCTAAAATTAAGGATGATAGTGATTTTTTTACTCCTACTTTAGTAGAGCTATTTAAACTAATTATTAAAAGCAAGCAATCCGTCGTCATTGGCGGTATCACAGGAAGTGGTAAAACTGAACTACAGAAATATCTACTAAGAAGCATGAGTGATTATGAAAGAGTTATTGTTATTGATAACGTCATGGAACTCGATGTTGTTAGAGACACTAATGATATTGATCTCACTTGTTGGAAGGTTGATGACAAAAACCCAAATGTTAGTGGGGCTATCCTCATCAAAAACGCATTGAGAAATAATCCTGATTGGTTAATTGTTGCTGAAGCTAGAGATAAAGAAATGGTGGATGTTTTAAATTCGGCAATGACTGGAATGCCTATTATTACTACCATCCACTCGTTTGATAACAGATCTATGCCTTGTAGAATGGCGAGATTAGTCCAAAGAAGCGAACAAAAAATGGATTATGATGACGCTCTTAAAGATATTTATTACCATTTTCATTTTTATATTTATCTTTCTAAGAAAATTGTTAATGGAGAAGTAAAAAGATTTGTATCTGAAGTTGGTTATTATGACGATGATGGAGTCTATTCCTGGGTTTTTAAAAGGATTAATGGAATTGTTCATTACAATTATTTGCCGATAAGCGCATTACGATTCCTTGAGTCATTCAGTGAATATCATTTGTTTAAAAAAGTATTTATAAAGGAGGAAGTTGTTAATGAGCAATAAACTCTTTGCCTTTTTAGTCATTTCTTTAATTGTAGGCGTTATTACCTATATTGCTCTAGATAACATAATGATTGCTGCTATTGTTTTGGCAACTTATGTTTTAGCTTCTATGTTCATTTTTGTGCCTATGCTAAATAAGTATTCAATTAAAGTAAAACGTTACCATGAGTGTTATCACTTTATTAATAACTTTGTTATTGCTCTTTCAATTAAGAAATCTATCGGGGGTTCTTTGGAAACAACCGTTAATAGCATGCCAAATGAATTCATCGAATTATATGAAGGTTTAGAAAATATGACAGACAAAGAAAAGCTGAATTATCTTTCTTCATATTTCTATTTCTATGTTTACCAATTGTTTTTACAAATTATCAATCTATGGGAGGAGCAAGGAGGAGACATCTTACAAATGTCAAAGTACCTCATTGGTGAAGTTAGAAACAATGAAGAATACATTACAAAGAGTGACGCGATGGCAGTTCATAAATATGTTGAGATATCAATTCTTTGGGGTTTCTCGTTATTAATTATTGTGATATTACGTTTTTCTTTGAAAGACTTCTATCAAAGCATTAAAGGGAAAGCCTTATTTGTTGTCTCAATTTGTCTAACGATGTTCTTTGTTTTGATGACAATTTATTTGCTTATATCAAAAGGAACAAATCTGAAATTGAAAGGAAACGAAAATGAAAAGAACGCTTAAAGAAAGAATTGAATTATTAGGCCTTAGCTATGGCAAAGAAATAGCCATTTTAGTGACCTTCCTACTTGTATTTGTTGTTGGAGGGGTGTCAATTATCTTCTTTTTAAAAGAGACAATTATCGGAGCGGTTATTATTGCTTTTGGCCCTATTGTGGATGTTGTTTACATATCTCGCTATTCCTCGTTAGAGAAGAAGCAAGAAAAAGAACACGTTGATGAATTAATATCCTTACTTTCGTATTTTGAAATTTTCATTTCTAATGGGAACAATGTATATAACTCATTCAGACTCCTTTTACCTTATTGTTCAACCTTCATGGAAGATTCGATAAACAATTTACTTTTAGCAATTGATGTTGATAAAACAGTGGGCCCATATATCAATTTCGCTACTAAATTTCATTCTCACGTCATTGAATCATTGATGTTATCCATCTACCAAATGGTGGACAACGGTGAAAACATCTCTCAATTTTCTGAGTTTGATATTTTATTTACTAACATCAGAAACAAGTTTCAAGAAGACTTAATCGAAGAAAAAAAGAAAGGACTTGAATTGTTTAATTCTTTCCCACTAGTTGGTGCAGGATTTATCACTATTACGTTATCGATTTCCATAATTGGAATCATAGGAGACTATGTCAATGTCATCTAATATTGGAATTATTTTATCAACCATCTTTGTTGTTGCTTTTGTACTTTTGGGAGGAGACTTGATTTGTATTTCTACTGCATATAGCAGTTTGGATAATACATCAATCACGGTTGGATATTTAATCTCGAAAAGCGGAAGAGTCGATCAAGAATATCTTTCTTCATTAGAGGATAGATACAAAATTGTTTTTGAATATGTAAGTTCGTCTACACCGGATCCAGGCGATGTAGTGGACTTCACTATATATCGTTATTACCATCCGTTATTAATCGCCAGTAACGACATGAAGATTGTGGCTAAGAGAAGCACTGTTATTGGCTATTTCGGATAGAAAGGAGAAAAGCTATGTCAGAAATTAAAGGACAACTATTAGGAATTATCTTAGTGTTGATTGTTTTCGGCGCTATTTCAGTGACAATGGTCAAGGTTTTCAAAGATACAGCATCATCTGTCAGTGATAAAGCCGGAGAAGCGGGTGAAGCTGCCCAAATCGAAGCCAACAAAACTTCAAGAATGCACGATAGTCTTCTCACTTACTACAATGATTAATTGAGTTTAGCCACAACACTAAAACAGAGGGAAAAAGTCATTCCCTCTTTTTTGTTTTAGACAAAAAGTAATATAATAGTGAAAGGAGTTAAAAATGGACATTAAAAAAGTAGTTTCTGATATCCTTTCAAAAAGAGTTGATATCTCCTCTTTAAAAGAAGAAGATAGTCTCTCATCTTTGGGTTTAGATTCCCTCGATTTAGTGGAAGTAATGCTTGAAATTGAAGAGACCTTAAATATTGAATTTGCTTCCGATGAAATCGCAGATGTTTCCACTCTTGGGGATGTTCTAAAATTAATTGAAACAAAATTGAAATAAGGATTGATTTTATAAAAACGTGTATGATATTATCATTCTTGCGTTTTTGATAACGTAGTGTTGCCTACCTAGCTCAGTCGGTAGAGCTATCGGCTGTTAACCGATCGGTCGTGGGTTCGAGTCCCTCGGTAGGCGCCACTTAAATTGGCCTGTTGGAGAAGCGGCTTAACTCACCACCCTTTCACGGTGGCATTCAAGGGTTCGAATCCCTTACAGGTCACCAATTTAGTTAAATAGGATTGATACAAAATATCAGTCCTTTTTTCTTACTTAAAATAATTGAACATATAATAGAATAAGACTATGTCTTATGTTAAGATATAGACATGTCAAAACATAAAAGACCATTTGATCAAAATCTAGTTAATGCAATCAATAAACTTTGTTGGCCATTAGTTAACAATAATGGAATTAAAGTTTTTCTGCGCAATAACGCGAGATTTGAATCTGGAGCAGAACATATCGCTGGCAAGCTTCACGAATTAAAAGTTAGAGATATTGAACTATTACCGAATATGCTGAAGCAACCACTTTCTGTTAAAATCGACAAAAGAAAAGGGAAGCTGTACTTTGGAAAACGCAAAGGTGTTAATAAATTCCCTTATCTTAAAGTGGTGGTGAGAATCGAAAAAGATGAAACAGAAACGATAATCACAGTATGCTCATCTAAAAGATGCACTTGAATTTTCTTGTTTGCTTTATTAGGTAAATTGTTTATAATTTAAATGTCAAAGGTGGAAATTCAGCGTAACGACCACGGCGCATTCTCTTGAATGGCACAAAGCGATGCAGGGGGAAACCGAATCCACTTAACACCTGGAACGATTTAGTAGTTTCCTTAATTAGGCTGGCCTGCTTGACAAATAATAACACTTCAATTGAGGTGTTTTTATTTTTTGATATTATATTGATATGGAAAAGAAAATTAAACCAATTTACCCAAATGCACAATTTAAAACTTTTTGCTATATCAAAAGTGTAATTACTAGACCAAACATTATTGTGGGTGATTATTCATATTATGATGATATGGATGAAGGACCAGTATCTTTTGAAAAGCATGTAACACATCATTATGACTTTATGGGTGATAAGCTTATTATTGGTAAGTTTGTTGCTATTGCAAGAGGCGTGGAATTTGTCATGAATGGCGCTAATCATATGTTAGATTGTTTAACTACATATCCTTTTGAAATCATTGATGAATTCAAAGGTCTATCTAGATTATTCGGTGATAGAGGAAATCGTGGTGATACAGTAGTCGGTAACGATGTTTGGATTGGCCAACATGCTACAATATTACCAGGTGTTCATATTGGTGATGGTGCAGTTATTGGCGCTAATGCGGTAGTGGCAAAAGATGTTCCTCCTTATGCGGTTGTCGTAGGTAATCCCGCAGTTGTTAAGAAATATAGATTTGATAAAGAAACAATTGATCTTCTTTTGGAACTCAAGTGGTGGGATAAAGATATCGAAGAAATTAAAAAGCTTATTCCATTACTTACTGGGGATTTAGAACAAAGCAAAAAAGAATTAAGAGCCTTACTTAAAAAGTAATGTTCGGTCTGTGGCTATAGGTGTTCGGTCTGTATCAAAACACTGTAACCCTGCCATCAAAGAACTTTAATTGTGATACGAGAAATCTGTCACAATTTTTCTTTTTTTAGGGTGATTGGTTTTACAAAAGACATTCTCACACTGAATGGTGTTTTTTATTATTCTCTAGTTTCATTAATTAAAAAGTGATAAACTAAGAAAAGTAAGAAAAATAAGAAAGGATATATTATGGAGAAAGAAATCGAAGGGAGATTCATTGTAAGTGTCAAGGTTGGTCCTAAAGGACAAATAACCGTTCCTGTGGAAGCTAGAAAAATGTTTGATATTAAAGAAGGCGATACCTTGATGGTTTTAGGTGATAAAGAAAAAGGCATCGCGTTAGTTAAAGATGATGTGTTTTATCAATTGATGGGAGGAATGGAATATGCCAACCGCAATAAAGATAAATAATTTACGTAAAGAATACGAAGATGTGGTGGCTGTTAATGATTTGAATTTGGAAATCGAAGAAGGAGAGCTATTTTCTTTACTTGGTGTTAATGGTGCAGGAAAAACAACAACTATCAAGATGCTATCAACTCTCACTAAACCCACTTCAGGTGATGCTTTCATTTACGATTATTCGATTTTAAAAGATCAAGACAAAATAAAAGAGTTAATTGATATATCGATGCAAGAAACAGCTGTTGCAAGAAAACTAACAGTAGAAGAAAATATCGAGTTTTATGCTAAATTATCGGGACAAGACAAAGATGAAATCGAAAAAACAAAGAAATACGTTTATGATTCTTTTGGCCTTGAAAAAGTAGCGAAAAAACAAGCTTTGAAGCTTTCTGGTGGTTGGCAAAGAAAGCTATCAATCGCTTTAGCGTTAGTCACGAAACCAAAAGTTCTATTTCTTGATGAACCAACATTAGGTCTTGATGTTATTGCTAGAAGAGAATTATGGAATACAATCAACAAATTAAAAAATGACATGACTATAATTCTTACTACTCATTACATGGAAGAAGCCGAGGCTTTATCAAGTAGAATAGGCATAATGAAAGATGGAGATTTGTTGTTTGTTGGAACTAAAGAAGAACTATTTACAAAAACAAACAAGACAAACGTTGAAGACGCCTTTATTGAAATAGTATCAGGAGGTGACTTCCATGCTTAAATCATTAAATAGAATATTTACTCTTACAAGTCGAAACATCAAAGAAATATTACGTGATCCACTTTCACTAATATTTACATTTGGTCTTCCGCTATTTATGGAAATATTGTTCTATCTTATTTTCCACAATTTAACTAGCCAATTTGAGATGAGATATCTCGCTCCGGGAATTGTGGCTTTTGGACAAACATTTTTAACTCTATTTGTGGGATTACTTATTTCTATAGATAGAGGGACTTCATTCTTAACGAGATTATATGTCTCAAAAGCAAAATCATATGAATTTATTTTTGGTTATGCTTTAGCAATGCTACCAATAGTTTTAGTTCAATCAATTCTTTTCTTTCTTGTTGGAGGTATGTTTGATACATCATTATTTGGCGTTGGAATGGTTCTAGGTATATTGGTTAGTGTTATTACATCATTATTCTTTATTGCCTTTGGAATCTTAATTGGTTCTCTCTGTTCCGAAAAGTCGGTTGGTGGAGTTTCTTCTATTTTGATTACTGGTCAATCTGTATTATCCGGTATGTGGTTTCCAATTGATGGACTAAATGGCGTTATGGTAACGATTATGAAGGTACTCCCTTTTAAAAACGCCACAATGATTGTGCAAAATATGATTAATGGTGTTAACGATGGTTTTAATGATTTTGTATTACCTTTAATCATTGTTCTTGCATATACTATTGTTGGATTTGTAATTGCCATATTAGTTTTTAAATCCAAGATGAAAAATAAGTAAAGACGTAAAGCCGTTTCAAGCGCTTTTTTAAGAAAACAATGATATTTATAAAAAAACACACTATATTATTTTTATGAAACGTTTAGAGTCTCAAGAAGATTACTTAGAGAAAATACTTCAAATATCTCAAAAGAAAGAAGTAGTGCACGCGGTTGATATTGCGCGTGAAATGTCTTTTTCTAAACCTTCTGTTTCTATTGCAATGAATAAGCTTAAGGAACAAGGTTATATTGAAATAAATGATAAAGGTGATATCTCATTAACCCAAAGTGGTTTATTAATCGCTGAGAAAACACTAGAAAAACACATTATCTTAACGAAAATGCTTATGTATCTTGGTGTGGACGAAAAAACAGCAATGGAAGACGCTTGCAAGTTGGAACATGACATCTCTGATAAAGCATGGGAATCCATTAAAAAGCATTGGAATCAAAAATAAATAGTTATAATTTTTATTAATAATAAAGAGAGAAGAGTTAGTGGCAACTAACTTTTTTCTTTACACTTGTCTTTATAAGTATATAATATTTTTGGTTAGTTAAGACTAACTCATATAGGAGGAAATAGGCATGCCAATATTCTTAGCACCATTAAATACTGATATGAAAGTAGTGAAGGTTCTTCTTGATGATAAAACCAAGAAACACTTAGAAAGCCTAGGTATTTTGCTTAATTCCTCTATTAGAATCATTTCCTCTGTTAATGGTGGCGTCGTTGTCGCTGTTAAAGATGGAAGACTAGCGTTAGATCGTTCTGTCGCTAGCAAAATTCTAGTTGCGTAGAAAGGAAGGAATTTATGCTTAAAAGACTAGATGAATTCAAAATAGGCGAGACTGGCCTAATTAAAAAAGTGGAAGGTGAAGGTCGCCTTCGAAGAAGACTGTTTGATATGGGTGTGACTCCTGGGGCAACAGTTTATCTAAGAAAGAAAGCTCCATTAGGAGACCCTATTGAAGTCACGATTAGAGGCTACGAACTTACATTAAGAAAATCAGAAGCGTGTTTAGTAGTCTTAGAAGTTAAGGGAGACCAATAATATGAAACGATTTGCATTAGCGGGTAACCCTAACTGTGGTAAAACCACATTATTCAATAATTTAACTGGTAGCACCGCTCACGTTGGTAACTGGCCTGGTGTTACTGTTGAAAAGAAAGACGGTGTTTATAAGAAACTTAAAGAGCACATCGCAATTGTTGATTTGCCAGGTATTTATTCCTTATCACCTTATACTAGCGAAGAAGTTATTTCTCGTAACTATATCCTTGATGAAAAACCTGACTGTGTTATTAACATAGTTGATGCGACTAACTTAGAAAGAAACTTATATTTAACTACTCAACTATTGGAAATTGATGTTCCTATTGTTGTTGCCATCAACATGATGGACGTCTTAGAAAAAGCTGGAGACACATTAAACGAAAAACTATTAGAAGAAAAACTTGGTGTTCCAGTTGTCAAGATTTCCGCTCTTGAAGAATCAAATCTTAAGGAATTGATGGAAGTCGCCTATAAGGCAAGTCAAACTCCAAGACAAGGTAAAACTGTTGTCTGTAACAAAGATTTGAATCACTTGATTGGTGATGTCACAATCGCGTTCAAAGGCAAGAAAGTTGACAATCCATTATTCCATGCGATTAAGCTCGTTGAAAACGATGAGATTGAAACAAAAATGCACGAAGATCTTATCCCAATGGTGGAAGATTTCAAAAAGACATTTGAAGACGAAACCTTTGGAAATGATATTGAAGCGATTGTTGCTGATGAAAGATATAACTATATTTCCAAAAGCTTCAGCAAAGTCATTACTCATCACAAGGAAGAGAATCCGAAGAAAATTAAAGAGAATAAATCCGATCGTATCGATAAAGTATTAACTCATAAAATATTTGGCCTATTGATCTTTGCAGTTATTCTCTTCCTTGTATTCCATTTAACATTCTCTGAAAACTTATTCTTCCTAGGAAAGATTTTTGAGAACAATGGGGTTGCTCCTTCTTTAGAAGGTACAATTTATGAAGGATTATTCTGGACGGATAAAGGCATTAATTCTCCAGGTGTCATCTTGTTTAATTTCTTTGATCAGTCATTCTCCGCGATTGTTGGAGATAAAGTAACTGGAACTGGACATGGCATGGGCATTCTTCGTTACGAAATGATGAAGTTGCCTCAAGAATCACAATGGTTGACTGGATTTGTCTGTGATGGTGTCCTTGGTGGATTATTTGCAATTCTAGGATTCTTGCCACAAATCTTAGTGTTATTCCTCTTCTTCTCCATCATGGAAGACACTGGATATATGGCACGTGTAGCGTTTATCTTAGATAGAATCTTCCGTAAATTTGGTTTATCAGGAAGAGCGTTCATTCCAATGATTATGGGCTTTGGTTGTTCGGTTCCTGCGATGATTAACACTCGTACATTAGCAGATGAAAATGAAAAAATCTCCACGATTAGAGTAATTCCATTCTTCTCTTGTGGCGCAAAACTTCCAATTCTTGTCGCTATTGCGGGTGGTGTAGCAGAAGCGTTCGGCTTTGCTCATGTCGATTTAATTACTTATTCAATGTACGTCGTTGGTGTTTTAGTGGCGATTGTTGCTGTCTTATTATTAAGAAACACCACACTCAAAGGCGAAGCTGCTCCATTTATTATGGAACTTCCACAATATCACTGGCCACAATTTAAAGCTTTAATGATTCACCTTTGGGATAAAACCAAACACTTCGTTAAAAAAGCTTTTACAATCATTTTAGCGAGCACAATTATTATTTGGTTCTTATCTAACTTTGGTTGGAACTGGCACATGGTTGATGATATGCAAAATTCAATCCTTGCCTCCGTCGGTCAATTATTACAACCATTATTTACTCCTCTCGGTTTTGGTTCACAATTAACCGCGATTGGTTGGGTATTCGCAGTTGCCGCAATTACTGGCTTAATCGCTAAAGAAAATGTTATTGCTACCTTTGTTACTTTAGGTGCGGTTGCTGTTGCTTATCTTAATAGTGGTGCAGCCGATCCAGAAATTATTGAAGAAATAGTTGCTGCTATTGAAGAAGATGAAGAAGGTATTACCGCTGTTACGTATATGATTCACGCAACCGGCATTACATGGCAAGGCTGTATCTCATTTATTGCCTTCAATATGTTAACTATTCCTTGCTTCGCTGCTTGTGCTACCGCAAAAGGCGAACTTAAGAAAGGTACATTTAAATTCACCTTATTATTCTGGATTATTGCTTCATTCTTAGGTGCAACATTCGTCTATGCATTCTTATCTTGCTTTGCTTTAGATTCCTTAGCGTGGGCCTTGCCAGTTACTCTTGTATTAGTAATCGCTTTAGTTTCAACATTCATTACGATTTCTAGACTCAAGAAAAGAAATACAATGAGGGCTGCCTAATATGTTTACTAATCCACAAACTCTTTGGATTGAAATCTTAGTTATTGCCTTAACGATTTTATTCTTAGGTTTTGTGTTTGGTAGGTACATTTATAAAAAAGTTAAACATTTGCCAACAGGTGAATGTGAGATGTGCCACAAAAGCAAAAAGCAAATGCTTAAGGAATATCATAAGCTATACAAATAAAAGATGAATTCATGAAAAATGGGCTTCTGACTCGAGCCCATTTTTATTTGATGTTTTTAGCAACTTTTTCAGCGCTTGCTAACGCCCACATGATGTTATATCCGCCACAAACCGCGTCAACATCAATGACTTCTCCAATAAAATAAATATTTCTTTCTTTCTTGCTTGATAAGTTGTTGTTCAATTCATCAAGTGAGAGACCGCCACTAGAGACTTGAGAGAATTCAAAACCATAGAAGTCTTTAAATGTAAACACTGTGTTGTGTATGTTGAGATGATTGTTTCTTAAATACGCTGCTAGGTCACTATGAAGAAGAGAATCATATTCTTCGTTTTGACCTTTGGCAAAGTCGAGATGAATCTTAATGTTATCTAAACTTTTTAGTCCATTGATGTAGTGGGTGAGGTTAAAAATAACAATTCCACTTAACCCATCTTTTTTGAACAAAACTTCTCCGTCTTCTTGATGAATTGATTTGCTATTTTGATATAAGGAAGCGCTTACTTTGCTTCTAATTCCTTCAATCATCTTTGTGTTTTCTTTAACCTTTATTGGACATAAAGATGGATGTAGCGGGGCTAATTTGTAGTTATGTTTTTCCAAAATACTATAAATTGAACCATCGCTTCCAAGTTTAGAAGAAGAACATCCTCCAGTAGATATAACGAGTTCGTCAAAATGGAAATCACCTTTATTTGTGATGAGTGTGTTGCCCTGATAATTACTAACTTCAGTAGATAGATGGACGTTAACACCAAGCTTATCTACTTGTTCTAATAGTTTTCTTGCTACTGTATCTGCGGATTCGCTATACGGGTACACCAAATCATCAACTTTTTTCGAAACGATTCCAATTGAATAGAAATAATCAATAATATCTTGAGCATTAAATTCTTCAACAATAGGAAGAACAAAATCTTCGTTTTTATATTTGCCCTTTAAAGAACCAGTGTTAGCGAAGTTACATTTCCCGTTTCCTGTCGCATATATTTTTTTAAGAAGTTTGTCATTGTGTTCAAAAATATGGACCTCAAAATCAGGATGATATTGTTTCATTCTAATCGCAAAGAATATTCCAGATATTCCTCCGCCTACTACAGCAACTTTTTTCATAACAGTGATATTATATCAATTTTAAAAATAATGGAGTATTTGATTTGATGATTTATGTTTGTATAGCCTCTATTTTGTGATATTTTATATTTAATATGAAAAAAGTATTACTTTTGTTTCCATTAATATTATGTTTGGCTAGTTGTAGTCTAGGAAAATCATCTTCAGATAAGACTAATCCAGACGATCCAACACCTGCGGATCCAAGTGGTGATGATCCGGTTGATCCTATTGTTCCCCCAGGTGAAGATATTGCTGAACGCGAAAACGATATTATTGACCCAAATCTAAATAACAAGAACGACCAATTCAACCTCCTTTTTGATTACTCATCTAAAATTGAAATTGAGTTAGATTTTAAAAATTATAGTCTTTTAAAATTCAAAGAATATTCGGAAGGCGAAGGAAATGATAACTTCATCAAAAACGAGATGTACCATCCTTGTACTGGAAAAATCACCATCAATGGAGTTACAAATACCTATTATGAATTGGGTGTAAGGATGAAGGGCAATACTTCTAGAGACACTGATTTTGTTGATAATAATGGACGTTTTGTCGATGGACATTATTGTCACTTTAAACTTAATTTTGCACAGACATTTGATAACGTAAACGATAATGATTACTATGTAAACCCTTGGAGAGAATCTACTAAAAAAGATGCGAGAAAAGACCGCAAATTTGGTGGCATGAAAAAGATTGATCTCAAATGGAATCGCAATGAAGATGAATCATTTACTAAAGAAAACTATGTGCTTGACGCTTTTAGAAATGAAGGTGTTTTAGCGCAACATTCTAATCTTGTTCAACTTACCATTAAATCTGAAAACGATTCTCGCACTATGGTGTATCAAGTTTTAGAAGCAGTTGATAAGCAATTAATTAAAAAGAGTTATTCTTCTGATTCTTCTGGTGACTTATACAAATGTTGTTACACCGATAGAGGCAAAGCTGATTTAAAAGACTATGATAACCGTAAAATTGGTGTTGAGGGACAAAGATATCGTCCTGTTTATAATTTGAAAACCAATGAATCTACTTCCGACTTTTCAAGCATGAAAAACTTTATTGATGTCATCAATGGTAGTAGAGGTAAATCTGGTTCAGAGTTTAGAACAATCATCAGTGAGTATTTAGATATCGATAACTTCTTAAAATTCTCTGCGTTATCTTGGGTTTTTGGTTTACCAGATGATTTTAGAAATAATTTTAATAATTATTACATCTATTTTGGTTCTGAAACGAAAGCGTTATTCATCCCTTATGATAATGACCGTTGTTTAGGAATTAGAAATGGTTGGGATAAAGACTGCAAAAACCAATATTGGAGCAGTAAATATGCGATTGGAGCGGGAACAGATGAACAGTCTCCATTAAATTTCCGACTCATCACTGGAGGAAGTACCAGTTCTTGGCCAGTTGACACAGTTTCTCAAGAAACATATCACCAATATTGTATTGAATACGCGAACAAGTATTTGGTTACTTCTAAGTTCCAAGAATTCACTAACCGATTCTATTATTCAAGTAAATCAATCTCTGATGGTGGAAACAACAACGATTCCTTTGAAGTTTACGCTTCCGCTAAAAAGAGTACTTTAGATTATTAAACTTCTTTATTTGATTATTCAAATAATGATATAATCGTGTAGGCCTGTTATAGGAGGATTTATATATGCTTATTGACGAATTAAAAGCCGCTAATATCACAGCGATGAAAAATAGAGACAACATTGCTAGAGGTGTTCTATCTGTTGTTTTAACAAAATATAAACTTCAAGAAGTGGAACTCCGCTCCCAAGGAAAAGAGATCGGTGATAAAGAATTACTCGCCATCAT
This sequence comes from uncultured Erysipelotrichaceae bacterium, assembly GCA_900314865.1. GTDB lineage: Bacteria > Bacillota_I > Bacilli_A > RFN20 > CAG-826 > UBA2450. The sequence goes on from OMWW01000004.1 coordinate 87,439, forward strand.
TCAAAAGACATTAAAAGAACTTTCTGATGAAAAGGAAGGCTATGTCAAAATTAACAATCAAGAAAGAGTGGATAACATCACTAAGCAAGAAGAAGTATTATCTTCCTATCTTCCAAAGCAATTAAGCGAACAAGAAATTAGAGACATCATTGCTTCTTTAGACGACAAGAGTGTTCCTAATGTTATGAAGCATTTTAAAATGAATTACGCTGGACAAGTTGATATGTCTCTTGTCAATTCTATTCTTCGTAGTTTATAATCATATCTCGGCGGAACTCGTCTAGATAATAGGGGTATCGTACAAAGGCAGTACTCCGGTCTCCAAAACCGTCAATGTGGGTTCGATTCCTACTACCCCTGCCATCAAAGTGCACAATCCTTGATACAATTCGTATTAGGGATTTTTTCTTTTATTAAGTCGAACTTTTTGAAATATTAGGCTTGTATCAGAATCTAGAATCTTCTCATTTTGAAGATAAAAATAGTGGTGAATTTGATAAAGAGTTATCGCATCTACACGATATTAATTTTTAATTAATCGTGCTAGAAAAGATTAGTGATATTATGGGAAAAGAACAAAGAATAAAAATATCACAAGATAGAACCAGGATATGTAAATACTGCGTAGGTGATTTGGTTGTGGTTTCCTTTAATAAAAATGGCAGGCACACCTTTATTGGCGAAGTCGAAGAAGTAACAGTTTTTTGTTTTTTTCTTATTATTTAAAGGCTTTGCGTTCATAATTGAATAATAAGAGTATAAGTTTAGGAATTTGTTATGAGTTATTATGGCGTTTCTGATGATGAGATCAGAGAAGCTAGGAGGACGGGTTCGATTCACCAAACTTCTGGTTGCAAATGGAAAGGCACAATTGGTGGTGTTACTGGGGTTTTTGATCAGGAAGGACATTGTATTGTCGATGAACATTATGACGTCAATGGTGAAGGAATGAGATATACGGATATGGGATGGTGGCCAGGTCATTTTTCATCGTATGAATACGAACCATATGAATCTCCTTATGATGAATCTAGTGAACATGATTATAAAGATGGTTTGGGATTATTAGGAATATTAATGGTTCCTTTTGCTCTATTAACATGCGCTCCAACGATGATTAATATCATTAGAAAAGCGATGAAAGAAGTTAAAGAACAACAGAGAACAAAAGAAACTAATGAATATAAGAAATCAAATGAAGTTAATAATATTAAAAAAGAAGTAAATATAGAACCATGGTATAAAAAAAGAATAGATAATAGAATAAGACTCCATAGTTTTAAAGGTTACAATTTTAATGACATTTGTATCTATAAAGATGGATTACGGAATGGCTTAGGAATTATGTATTTTCGAACTGGAGCGTTTCGTGAAGGGTTTTATGAAGATGGAATGATAGTCGGTCAATCTATTAGATATTATCCCGATGGAAGCAGACTTATCGGTATCGATAAAAAAGGTTGGGCAATCGATGGTCGCTTCTTACGAATTTATAGCAACTATAGAACGCATATAGAGATATATAAGAATGGTGAACTAGTGGATGTTGAATTACCAAAAGAAGACGAGGTTTTAGAACATTCAACATTTTATAATGGTGATATTTATGAAAGCAGGGCTTTCCATTATGTAGAATCATATCGAAAAGATGGTTCTATAATAAGGATGTTCACTAATAAAAAAGATAAAGCATTTACATCTAAAATTTATCCCGATGGTGGTAAATTTATTTCTCAAAACATAGATGGTGTTCAGTCAGGGTATGCGCTTATAAATAAAAAAATAATTCCTATCTATTCCGTGTTAATAAATAATCTAACATTAGTTCAAACTCTACAAATTGATGAACTGGATGTTGGACAACGAGATGCTCCATGGTATCAAAATAAAATTGATCAAAGGATAAGATTGCATCGCCATAATGGTGTCGATTTCTATGATGTTTGTATTTACAAATACGGCATTAGAAATGGATTAGGAATTGCCTATTTTAAAAATAACGTAACTCGATATGGCTTTTACAAAGATGGTTTAACTCTTGGTCAATCTATAAGATTGTACCCTGATGGGAGTAGACTCATAGGAATAGATCAAAAAGGCTGGAGTATTGAAGGCAGATTTTTAAGAATCTTTGAAGACAACGATATAATTAAATGCTATGTTGAAATATATGTAGATGGCAAACTAGAAAGATATGAAAAGCCAGACGAAAAAGAAATGATTAAAATTTCTTATTGCAATTCTGGAACAGTTTATTCTAGTGAAAAATTCAATTATAGTGAACTCCGTTATAATGATGGTGGAATCACTAGATGTTTTTTAAACGATAAAGGGACAAAACTTGCATTTAGGGAATTCCCTAATGGCGGATTTGGACTGTGTCAATTTATTGATGGAAAAATGAAAGGTTATTGTATTTTCGGTAACGCGAAAGAAAAATCATATTTGGCTAAATTATTTGATGCCGATGAAATATTAAAAATAATTAAAATAGAAGAATATGATTTATAAAAGCTCCCTTTTGAGGAGCTAGTTACTTCGATATAGAATCACTTATTTCTGAGTTAATGTCATTAATTGAGATGGAGACCAAGGCATTGAACTTCTTAAGAAGTTCTTGAGTCTCAGCGATTTCCATTTTTTATTTTGCCAATAAGTAAGAGAGAGAATTTTTGAATCGCTTCTCCAATGATGGAGTGGACATACTCACTGATGTGGTTAGTCTCAAACAATTCATCAGCGTACTTTTTCACAGATTCCGCTTTGTAGCCTTTTTCTTCCTTGAAGAATGCTAAGTTATAAAGAACTCTAACTCTGTCATAGAAGGTTCCGAATTCGTGCCTCACACCTGAGACAGTAACTGGAAATTCATAATCGGACATAAGTGTTTCTCCTTTAATAAAACTATTATTGGTAACTCTCGTGCTACCTATATTTTACTTATAAGCTAACCTTTGCTGCTTATGTCCGGTGAAAATGGTATACAAGAAGATTTATATGCCTACTTTGTAATATTTCATTTTTTGTAAAAACTGTACTTTTCCGGCAAAACAACGTATAATTTCACAAATTGATTTCCAAATGTATTGAAAATGCTCCATTTTTTGAACCAATAATTGGTGCAATATGAAGGGAGCTTTTATATGTTATAATGTTTCAATAAAACCAAAGATTGTTAAGATATGGAAGAAAGACCAACCAATCAAATATTTGTTGATAAAGAAGATTATCGAGATAAGTATAAGTTTGACATTTGTCGAAGTATTGAAGAACTAAATAAACTTCCTTTTGAATTTTATGTGAGTGGGGGAGTTATTTGTAAATACCTTCTAAAAGAACACTCTAGATATGCTAGAGACATTGACATTGTCACAAAGCTAGATTTAAAAGAAGTTGAATCAATCTTTAGACAACATTTGAACGTTGTCGAATTCATTTCCAGCCCTATCACTGAATTGTTTTTGGAAGAAACATTTATTTGCTTAATAAAGGTTGATGAAAAGATTGTACAAATCGATGGCATGAGAGTAGATTTCTTTGATGAGATAAAGCCAGAAATATATAAAGTTAACGATAATTCATTCAAGGGAGTTCCTTTTGAATATCTTGTTGCCACAAAGATACTTGCGGTTACAAGCAATATTGAAAGACCATTTAAACATCTTGTTGATACTTATAGTGCTTCTTTAATTAGCTCTTCGTTAGTTGATAAACAAGAAATCAAAAAATATATGTTAATCATTAACGATTCTGAAAATAAAGCCAGAAAAATGCTTAAAAAACAAGAAATTGCTTTAAGTTTTTCAATTGAAAAAGAGAAAAGTTTTAGCGGATCAAAAACCCTTAACACTCTTCAAGCAGGATATAACGTTTCAAAAGAAACGATGGTTGAAGAAGTTAATAAATGGTTATCAACATTTAGAATTTAATTTTGTGGCACATCTGTGACAACAACCATGTTAATATAAAAACAACAAAGGGGAACTTTGAATATGAAAAAAGAATTATTAAAAGGCTTAACAGAAGAACAAATTGCTAAAGCTAGAAAATGTAAAACAAATAAAGAGCTTGTTGCTCTAGCGAAAGAAGAAGGTTTCACTCTTACCGACGAACAATTAGAAGCAGTCAGTGGTGGTATTTGTAGCGAGTCAACAGTTGCTGTTACCTGCCCAAAATGTGGTACAAAATTCAATGGTGAAGTATATAGAGATTCAAGCGTAAAGAATCTCGGTGAATTTACTTGTCCGAATTGTGGCCATAAATGGAAAGAACTTGTTTAATTCTAAAGTCTTGCGAGTGATTACATATCCTTGTCCTGAATTGAATAGGGGTTGACGCATAAAGAGAAGCCTTGTAATAGAGGCTCTTTTTATATATAAAAACAGTATATGCAAGAGAGCCTAAATGAATGAGACCTGGTGGACATTGGCGGTTATGTAATCACTCGCCAAGAGTCTCGAACAATATCTTAAGTATTATTACTTTGACACAAAGTACAGATAGAGGGTTGTTGCAGAAAATGGGCTTAAATGCTCATTTTTTTCTTTATTTTTAACTGTTTCAATATAGGTAGTGGTTATAACGACACCTTAAAATCATGGTAAAATTCCTATTATTTGAAAAACCTATGGTGAAACGCATACCAAACAGATATACCTATGGTGAAACAGTATGTGTTTCCATATAGGTTACGACCACGAGCACCATCTAAGTGCACAATCCTTGATACAACTTGTATTGATGATTTTTTATTTGAATACATCGAACTATTTTGAAATATTGGGCTTGTATCAGAACCTGGAATCTTATCTTTCTGATACGTCTTGTTCAAGAATTACTGCCCATTAAATGGTCCTCTTTACGATGACTTCAGATTCGCAAAACTCGACACTGGTGACGTCCAAATGACAATTCAAATCAATTGTTGTTGTTTGCTTGCTCTCTCTGATACTATATTATTAAGATAACGTAGGTAATGTTAATATGAAAAAATACAGATTGTTTCTAACTTTAAGTGTTATCGCTTTAAGTTTGATTGCTTGTAGTTCAACTGGTGGAAAAACAATTCCTGGTGGTAGCTCATCTAGTGATGGCGGTGAAGAAGGGGAGCACTCCGGTGGTGGCTCATCTAGTGATGGCGGTGAAGAAGGGGAGCACTCCGGTGGTAGTGATCCAATTATCGATGACCACGTTCACACTTTTGATGATAAACGATGGGAGTATGACGATTATAACCATTGGCATCCCGCAACCTGTGAACACACATCTGAAAAAAAAGACATGGAACCTCATGAACTTGGTCCATGGATTGTTGGTCAAGAAGCAACTATTTACGATGATGGTTATCGCTACCGCGCCTGCGATAAATGTCCTTTTGTTCAACGCGAAACTATCGACAAAATTAAACACCAACATGTTCTTGGTGAACCTATCGAAACAATTGTTACTGAGCCAACTTGTTGGCACGATGGTGAGATTAAAGAAGAAATATATTGCACGGAATGTGGAGAATTAGTTGAAACCAATTTTTATACCATTCCGAGTACTGAACATACAGCTGGCGAGCCTCATATCGAGGGCAATGATCGCGCTACATGTGAACGCGATGGGTATTATTATATAACTGTTCGCTGCGAAATTTGTGGTGATATTATATCGCGTGAATATGTTGAAGAAAAAGCTAAAGGGCATGATTATCAGTATTTATATACTGAACCTGCAACATATGAATGGTCTGGAAGCATTGTTTATAGATGTAGCAGATGTGGCGATTATATCTATGAGGAGGGTGATCCACAATTAGAGCATCATTATTCAACTGAATGGAGTGTCGATACTTCCTCATATAAGCATTATCATCAATGTACTGATGAGGGATATTCTAATTTAAGAATTGACGAAGAATATCACCAAATGACTGATAATCTAATTGTTGATTATGAACCAACGGTTACTGAACCTGGACGTTCATATTATGAATGTCGAGTTTGTCATTATCGTGAATATTATTCAACTTGTTCATATGAAGAACTATATGCAGACAAATTAGGTGGCTCAACCAATTCAAAAACCAATAAATACGAAATAACTGGTATATTACCATATTACGTCTTTGATACTGATACATTGTATCTTGATCCTCATAATTTTAGAGATAATGTTGCCAGCGGAATCGCAAGCGATGCTTTTAAAGGATTGACATGGTTTAAACGAGTAATTATTGGTGAAGGTATTGAATACATCAGTAGTGGAGCATTTGCCAATTGTGAAAATCTTGAAGAAGTAATTTTACCTGATTCTCTCACTTCTATCGCTGATGAAGTTTTTAAAGGATGTTCAAAACTTAATAAAATTGTTCTTCCTGATGCTCTTACTGAATTAGGAGATAATGTTTTTGAAAATCCTTTAGCCTGTGGTAAAGAGAGCGATAATGGAATATATATTCCAAGCAAAACAAATGAACACTTCTATTTAGTTGGTGTATCGGATAAAACCGCGACAAAATTTGTTGTGCATCCTGATTGTGCTTTTACTGAAACTGGATCGTTAAGTGGAATGACACAATTACAATATTTGAAGGTCAATTTTACAAGAAGAAGTCGTTTTAGCACCAGCACAAACGAAAAAATGACAAGTAATTACATTGATCATTTGTTTGGTGTTGCTTATCTTGAAACATATCAATTTTACACAGGTTCCGGAACATTTAATCCATTCAACGGTGAAGCTTCATATGCCTTTTATGGCACAATTTCGACCGGACTATATGATTATTATCAAGGCAAACACTATAATTTGTACACACATGTTTACGGTTTTTACACCCCAACATCCTTAAAAATGATTGATTTGACAGATTATAGTGGCAGTTTATTCTATAAATCAGCTTATCACGTTGGCACGATTGTTTTGCCGAGAAACTTGTCCACTGTTAGTAGTAGTGTTTACGCCACTGCTGATAATTTCTTCGTACACGGCGATTATCAAGAGTCCGCGACTGATAATAAATATTGTTATTATTCTGATAATTATAATGAGAATAGCAAAATCAATAAAAAATTATGGCGTTACGTTGACGGTATCCCAACTTGGTGTGGAGCGGCCTATGCCTATAATATAACTGTTAATTTTGTACGCAACGATTCAACACCGACTAATTTAATTACTGGTGATGAAAGCTCATCTGCATTTTATGTTCTTTTCGATACCGCTAATGGCGATTTCTATGATTATAAAGATATTGAGGTAGTTGTTTCCTCGTGTGGACAGGAATTAGCAAGAACCAGTAATTTTGATATTCCTACAGCTGGAAATTATCACGCTGCTTTGTTTACCGATATGCCGTTTGCGTATTCTTACGATATCGATGTTTCTTTAAAGACTAAACCAGAAGGTTATGATGATTACATTACTCAAAAAGCACCAACATTCACGAGAACCCGTAGTTTAGGAATAACATTTTCTTATACATCATTCTCTCGTTCGGGAGATAATTTGACGCTTAATTATTCTTTAACCGATCAATATTCAAAGATTGATACCACATCATCATATTATAATTTCACTAGATATTATAAGATTTCCGAGACTGGTTCCAAATCTGGAAGAAGTGTCAACAAATATATCACTGCAGGAAGTGGCAATAGAAGTGACTATCATGCCTATTTTGGTGAGAACTTCAGTTCAACATCGTATTTTGAATTTTATCTTCATATTTATGTCAAAAATTTTGATGGCTCTACAGTGAACGTAGTTACAACTCGAATGTGGATTTACCCAGATGGTTCATATTACTATTTGCATTAAATATTTAAAGTGGTGAATTTTTCACCCTTTTTATTTGACAATTAAATATGCAAATTATTAGAAAATTGCAGACGTTTAAATAAGGAATGCTCAAAAACGGGCATTTTTTAAATGCCGAAAATCTTTTAAAAATATTTGTGACATTATTGGTGACATTTGTATACTTGCTAGTGCATTTTATATTTATAAAATAATGGTATTTTAAGAACCAGTAAATACAAAACTATACTTTCGATATTAAAAAGTATACTTTTGATATGTTTCCCTTGAATACATTATTTTGATTTATTATTTTATAGATGAGAATTATCATACTTTATACATTTATTAAATACAGGAGGTGTCAATATGAATAGACACATGAAGAAATCTTTTATAGCTTTAGTTTCTCTTACTATGGTTCTTTCTGGATGTGAAAAAGCAGATCCTGATAACCACTCATGGACCATTAATGAAGAGACTGCTGCAAATGCGATCCCTCTTAATTCGCGAATTATTTCTCATGAAGGCGATTTAGTTGTTCGCCTTGAAAGTGAAGAAGTAACATTTAATTCCAATTTCTCTAAAGACGCGATTCTTATTCGTGATATGGGATTAGAGTTACCTGAAAATGCTGATAAAGATAACGTTTTATCATATAGAGATATTAAAGCTGTTTCTCTTACTGATTATGCAGCGGATGTTGTTTCTTTTGGCGCCGCTGTTGAAATTACTATTCCTAAAGCCTATAAAGAATCCTCGTTTGGAGCAATCATTGCCCCTTACGCTACTAATAAAGGAGTTATGGCTTATGCCTCTTTTTCTGGCGCTGAATCTGTTATTACATTAAGTGAAGGTAAATTTGAGCAAATTGGTTCAGATTATGTTGATGGCTATGATAACAACCATACATTTGTTTTTAAATATGAAAGCCTCACATTAAGCGAAGATTTCGATGTAGAAGATATTTCTCTCCTTGGCGCTTTTGAAAATTGGGTTGTTAAAGACATTCATACTGATACAGAAGGCGTTATCATTTTAGAAACTAGTGGTTTACCTGCTAGTGAAGAAAGTGGTGCGATTATTTTTGATGACAGTACTTTCGTTGAAGATAGAGGAGGAGCCTTCTCTTATCGTGTTTTATATCCAAGTGCTGCTTTAGTAGAGAATTCTGTTCGATTTGATGAGGATAATAAAACGTTCTCTTTCGATGTTGTATTAATCGACTGTGAAATTAAAAAAGATTTCTCACTTAAAGATGTGACATTAATCGATGGATTTACTATTAATGAAGCATATTATACCGCAGAAACAAAAACCGCTTCATTTGTCTTAGATGCAGAGGAATTTGCTTCTTTAACTGAAGTTATCGCTGCACTTGAGCAACTTACAATCTCAATTGGTGGTGAATTTGACCAAGAAGTTGCCTTTGATTTCCATGAACCAGAAGTGTTCGCGATTGCGTCTAATGAAAATAAAAAAGTTTGTATTGACCTCTATTCATTTGATGGAGAACTTATTTTAGATAAGTCCGATCTTACAATTGATGCAGAATTCTTTGCTGATGAAGACGAAGAAGAATTACTTCCTATGGATGAGGCTATTCTTACTAAAGATGGAAAAGGATATCGATTAACTTGGGAAAAAGAGATTGATTACCCAGTTTATGGAACACTCACCATTGATTCTGTTGATGTTTCTTATCCTAATGAAAATACATTTACAATAGTAGGATCTAGCATCGAATTTGGATGCGATTACTATCAAGTTGATTCCGAAGAAAATAGATTAATGAAACCTATGGTCTTTAGATATGTCACTCCAACTAGCTTAGCGGGTATGGATGATACATATGTTCAATATGCATATGACTCTTCCCTTGAAGATAAATCAACAGCGATTGCCGCTGTTAATTCTACTGTTCAAACAGTCTTAACTGTTCTTACTGTTGCTTTTGAACTCGCTGCTACAGAACTTAGCAAGTTTGCCTGTGGTGGTATTATTGGTATTCTTTTAGGAGCGCTAGGTCTTGCTGGTGCCGCTGCTGCTCTTGATCCAACTGCAGCCATGTTACAACAAATTCTTGATGTTGTTTCGGGAATTAATGAAACTGTAAAAAGAATGGAAAAGACTTTGTCTGAAGTTTCCTATAAGACTGATATGGTACTTTTAAGAGAAAGACTTAATTCTGATGAAAATAAACTCATCTCGTTACGTGCGCGTCAATTAGAATTCCAATCTCAAGATGCAAAAGTTACACAATATGAAAAGAGAATGCTTACAGTTGCTAATCGTTATCTCACCTCTATTTTTGATGGAAACAGCAATAAAAAAGCAAATACTTATAAAGCACCTTATGACTATAACGTTGTCGTTGTAGAAGGTAAAAATAAAAAGGGAGAACTTGAAAAAACATCAACAATTTTACTTGATGATGATAGATTTGATGAAACATTTGACGAAGGAACTATTGTCTCCTCATACGCTTTCTCTTTTGGAGACAAGAACAATTTAAAAAACACTTTCAAAAATAATACACTTCCAAAATATAAAAACAAAAAAACAGTTGATAAGGTAGTAGGAGAGGCTGCAATTAGCGATATTAAAGCCGCAATTACAAACAATGTTATCACCTTATCCACAAACGAATGGAATGGTAGCCAAGTTCCTGATGTTAGTGAAGATGCAACACTTGAAGCAGTTGCAAAAGATATCTATCGTGCTTTATATCTTTATGCCGAACGTGAAGCATTACGTGACGTTGATGGCGAATCCTTTGTTCTTCAAGCTGTTGATTATATGCAACGTTTCTCTGGTACTGGAAGTTATACTAGCCCTGCTGCTGATATTGACTACGAGATGCTCAAACTTACATATGGTTTCCAATCCGAAGCAGAAGAAAAGATCCATAATTACCGTATTACCACTACTGATCGTTTGCTTAAAATTTATAACCTAGCGACAACAATCTGCGCAATTGATCCAGATATTTCTTCTTATGACGATTTAACTAAAGCCTATAAAGCTTCGATTGCTTACCTAAATAAAAACAAAATGGTGAAAGGCGAAGCAGAAAAAAAGGCAGTTGCGGAAAGAAGCAAGCTTCCTTTATACAATGCTAAACTTGATTACTGCTACGTCAGCGAATGCTGGGTACGTGGTGGCCAATTAATGACTGGTTTTAAAGTGTCTAGCGATAAAAATAAAGAAGGAAAGTGGCAAAACTTTGATATTGCTGATGTCTCTGGCGAAATTAGTGGAGAACTTCAATCAAATATGAATAATGTCACACCAATGAGTTCGGTCAAGCCATATTTATTTGGCTTAGAAGATATGAGAGTTCTCTTAATTCGTAAACAGCAGAATTTCCCATCTTATTCTAATTTTAATTATTTAAAGGATAAGCTTGGTTTCATTAGGAACTACATGATAAGAAATAACGATATCAATAGACGAGAATTCACAAATGAGGACGACATTACTAAAGCTATCTGTGCGACAAATCGATTTGTCTATGCTTATACAGGCTTTAAAGAATTAGGCACTCACACCGAAGGAGATTTTTTAGCCTATTGTTCTAGAGGTTTTTCTAAAGAACAAGGTAAAAATCCAGATTATTTCTCACTTAACCAAAAGATTCAAGGGTTCCAATCAGACTCAAAACGTGAACTTAAATATTATCGTGGCTGGGGCTTAAAAGGTGAATTCAGCGATATTGATAATATCATGAATGTTGGTGCCTCTGGATATATGAATAGATTTGTTAATTATAATGAAGATCATGGCCACTGGAGAAATCCAGAAAACTGGGGCTTCAGTGAATTTAATTGTGTTGGTAATCTCTCACATCCAAGTTCTGTTGAAAGCATTCAGTTCTATTATTGTTTGATTAGGATGTATTAATTTAGTTAATACGATTTATAGATTTCCTAATTTTGTATAGAATTAAATCAAAGATAAAGGGCTAGAAATAGCCTTTTATTTTATTTGTCGTATCTAACATATTTTTCATAAATGTTAATATGATTGTTCCATTTATTGGAACTTTTTATTAACCAAAAAATCATTTTAGTGGATAATTAATATATGATTACGTTAAAGAATCTTTCTCGTATCTATACAAGAAAGCAATCAGTAGAAAATGTTGTTGCCTTAGATGGTATCAATTTAACTTTGCCTGAAAAAGGATTTATCTCTATTGTTGGCGCTTCTGGAAGTGGAAAGACAACTTTATTAAATATCGTCGGTGGTCTAGATAAACAGACAAGCGGAGAAATGATTGTTGATGGCTTATCAACATCAGACTTTAAAGAAAAAGACTGGGACGCATATCGAAATGAAAAGATTGGTTTTGTGTTCCAAAATTGTTATCTTTTACCACATTTAAATGTTCGTGATAATGTCGCCATTACCTTACAAATTTCTTCAAAAAAGCTAAAGAACCTTGATGAATATATCGATAAAGCCTTAGCCGCTGTCGATTTAATGGATAAGAAATATGACAAACCAAAAGCGTTAAGTGGTGGTCAAAAACAAAGAGTCGCTATTGCTAGAGCAATTGTTGGAGAGCCAACTGTAATTTTAGCGGATGAGCCTACTGGTGCCCTTGATAGCAAAAACGGCAAACAAATCATGGAACTTCTCAAGAAATTGAGCAAGGACCATTTGATTGTAGTGGTAACACATAACCATGAATACGCTGAACAATATTCTGATCGTATTATTGAACTATCTGACGGAAAGATTGTTTCTGATTCTTCTCCTATGGAAAAGGAAAACGATTATGAAGTTGAACCTCTTAAAAGAGTTTCCTTGCCTGTAAAAACTTCTTTGAAGTGGGCGTTTAAAAATTTGATTGTTAAAAAGTTTTCAACTTTGGCCATCATCTTAGCGGCCTCTTTAGGCTTAGCGGGTGTCGGACTTATCCTTTCTATTTCTAAAGGTGTAGAAACTGCGTTTGTTGAAACGGAAGCAAGTTCACTTTCTAAATATCCAGTAAGAATCTATTCTTCTGCCTACTATGAATATGAAGGTGGAGCGGATACATATAAGAAATATACGGATGAAGAAGTAATTTATGCGGATTTGAGTAACTATTCCACTCGTGAACACCTCAATTACATGAGTGATAACTTCTTGGAATATATGGACGCTATGCCAAATGATTATTACTATTCCAGATATACTTCTTCGACCACGAACTTCAACATGTTTACTTCAAGACATGTTTATAACGAAGAAAAAGGATTGGACTACACTGACTATTTTGATGTCTCTTCTGCGAGCTCTTATTTCTATAAAGGTGTCGATGACTTAACATTTTTAAAAGATACATATGATTGTATTGCTGGAAAATACGCAACTGAGCCAAACGAAGTATTGTTAGTAGTGGACACCTATAACAGAATGAGTGCCTATGACTTAAATTCTATTGGTTTTTATGTTGACACTACGAAATATAGCAAAACCTCGATCAGCTTTAATGATATTTTAGGGAAGAAATACCATATTGTTGGCAATAATGACTTCTACTATAACGATTCAACTGATCCAGATGTACCTCTATATAAACAAGTAAATAAGAGTGATGAAGAATTCTTTAAAGGCCCAGGATATGATATTGAAATTGTTGGCATTCTAAGAGAAAAACAAACTAGTGATGCAAATTTGTTACATCAAGGATTGATGTATTCTCCTTTATTGCTTCAAACATTAAAAGAACAAGCGGAAGCCTCTGATGTTTTAAAAGACCAAAGAAGATTTAAAGAAACATTGAATGTTTTCACTGGCGCCCCATTTAAAGAAATCGAAGCTAGTGGAATGAAATATACAATTGATTATCAATTAGAAGCTGCTATTTATAAGATGGGTGGTAAAGATTTAATAACTAGCCTATATTACTTCTCCAAGCAATTTGAAGATCGAGCAAAGATTTCTACTTATTTCCATGATTACACTCAAAATAGAGAAGAAATAGATTATTCACCTATTTATATCAACGATTACCTTGGCAAAGTGACTGAACAATTTGATGGCGCGATTACTTTAATGACCACAGTTCTATATGTATTTGTGGGTATATCTGTATTTATCAGTGCGATATTAAACGCTATCTTAACATATATTTCTATTCATCAACGCACCAATGAAATTGGTTTACTTAGATCGATGGGTGCTAGAAAAGTGGATATTGGTATCATGATTGAAACCGAAGCGTTTATCACAGGTATATTTGGAGGCTTGTTATCAATCCTTCTTGCTGTTATTTTGGTGCGACCGATGAATTCGCTTATCACGAATGCAATTTATCAATATAAGTTCTACTTATTAAGTTCAACAACATTTAATCTTGGTGGATTCAAATGGTGGATTGCTCCTCTACTTATTGGAGTTGGTATTGTCACCTCTTTAATCTCTTCTTTAATTCCAGCAATTGTAGCTAGTAGAAAAAAACCTGCTAGAGCAATTAATGAATAGCAGGTTACTTGTATAATTCTAAATATTTATTAACCATCAACTTCTCATCGAAATCTTTTCTTCGAATCGAGAAGTTTTCTTTTTTAGGCGGGTTCTTTATGCATAATTCAATTTCTTGTTTGAATTTGTCATAGTCTTTTTTCTTAACTACCTTACCTACATCTGGAGTTACAATCTCTTTTGTTCCACCGGTATCAAAACTTAATACTGGTAAGTTACATGCGATTGCTTCCATATCGACGGTTGGATAATTGTCGCTGATGGTGGTGTTAATGAAGAAATCCGCGAATGAATAATATAAGTGAAGCTCTTCTTGTTTTACAAACGGAATATGTAGAATCTTCTTTGATAATGGGATGTTGTCATCGTTTCTTCCTATTAATACAACCTGATATCTATCGTCCAATTCGTTAGCGAGTTTATTGATGTAACTAATACCTTTATGAACACTGATAGGGAGCATGACATCAAGTAAAACAATTTTATTTTTAGGAATGCCAAGTTTTTCTTTTAAATCGCTTTCTTCAAAGAAGAATTTATCTAGATCAATGCCATTATTAATGACTTGAATATTGTATTTATTTAAATAAGTCTTTTTAGTGTAGTCTGCTAAAATAGAACTTGGGGTAATAATATCAATATTCTTCAAAGAAGAAATAACTCCAACTTTCTTTTTAAACAATTTCTTTTCATTATGAATAATCGCATAAGGATAATTACCTTTATTAGGACACTTACCATTACATCCATTTAAAAATAGTTCACATTCTTGTGGGACCGCACATCTACCAGTTAGTGGATAAAAATCGTGGAATGTCCAAACAACTTTAATATTGTTCTTGTTGATGTAATCAAAAAGCATCGGGATATTTAACCAATAACCATGTAAGTTATGCAAGTGAATGATATTTGGTTTATATGCCTCTAACTCTTTAATTAATTTCCTTGTCAAAGCGTGATAGTGGAAACCGTCTTTTCCATCAATTCTACTTATCGAATGAGAAATTATATCTTTGATCCTACTTAATTTGATAAGAGTTACGTTATTGTATTTTTTACCAAAAAAACAGAACAAACGTCCTTCTCCCTCATAGTTATCAATTATTTTTCTAGCAATAACGCCAGTACTTCCGTCACTTGTAGAATTAATGACTGCAATTTTATTCATGCAACTATAATAACACAACTCTATCTTTTTTCTAGAATTACCATTTGATAAAATAGGTAAGAGTTAAAGATATGGAAAAGTATTTAGTATCAATTATTGTTCCTGTTTATAACGGAAGCAACTATATTGCTGACGCACTTAATAGCGCAATTAATCAAACATATAAGAATTTAGAAATCATTGTTGTTAATGATGGAAGTAAAGATGACGGTGCTACCAAAAATGCAGTCTTGCCTTTTTTACAAGATGAAAGAGTTCACTATGTTGAAAAAGAAAATGGAGGAGTTTCTTCTGCATTAAACTATGGAATTGATCATTTTAATGGTGATTTCTTCGTGTGGCTCTCTCATGATGACGTGTTTCATGAAAAATCAATTGAAGTAAGAGTTAACAAATGGATTGAACTTGGGTGCAATAAAAAGATTATTACTTTCACAAAAACCAAATACATCAATAAAGACGGAAACTTTAAATTCAGAGCTGCTGCGAAGAGCAAAAACGTTAAAAACGTTTATGACATTATAAGTTCTACGATTAACGGCTGTTCGTTACTTATTCCTAAAGATGTAATTAAAGGTCATTATTTCCCAACCGATATGAAGTTCATGCAAGACTATTATCTTTGGGCGTCTTTACTTAACGAAGGAGTGAGATTCAAAGTCATCAATAAGAAATATTCTTATAATCGTATTCATGATAAGCAAGTAACAAATAATATGGATTTGCTTATCAAAGACTTCAATAGATTTGATGAATCATATATTTATCCACTCGTTGCAAAAAAGGAATATAAGCAGCTTAAAAAGATTATTTATGCATTTACAAGACGACTATCAGTTAGGCCGTTTTACAATGAATATATCGCTAAATATAAGAAGGCATTAAAGAATAACAAAAAGTGGAATTTATTTAACTCCCTACATGTTATTTGTGATTCTTCGGTCTCATGTATGGTAAAAATCCTAAGGAAAATAAAGTAATGACAAACAGTTAAGGTTTGTCTTTTCTTTACTATTGCTTAGTAAGAAGATATAATCTAAAAGATTCACTTAAACGAGTATGGTTAAGATTAGTGACGAAACAAACGCTGAGCGTATTGAACATAAAAGCAAAAAGAATATTGCCTTAGGATCAATTTTTGGATACCTAAGCTTTTTTGTTAGCATTATTCACGGTCTTATTCTTACCCCGCTTATTTTAAATGCCTTTGGTAAGGTTGATTACGGCCTATATGGTTTAGCAACTTCTATCATTGCTTTATTATTAATCGACTTTGGTTTAAGTAATGCTACCAATACATATTTGGCAAGACTAAGAGCTAAAGGCGACAAAGATGGTGTCCAAAGATTCTTGGCAGCAATTGTAAAGTTATACTTTATCATTGATATATTCTTTGTTGTTGTTATTACTGCGGTATATTTCTTATGCCCAATTATGTATAAGAGTACTTATACACCAGCAGAAATAGAGAAGTTACAATTCTTAGTTCTCATCGTTGGTGGTTTTGCTATTGTTGGCTTACCATTTTCACCAATTACTGGCGTTATTGCCACATATGAGAAATTTG
This sequence comes from uncultured Erysipelotrichaceae bacterium, assembly GCA_900314865.1. Lineage (GTDB taxonomy): Bacteria > Bacillota_I > Bacilli_A > RFN20 > CAG-826 > UBA2450. The sequence continues at coordinate 104,436 of OMWW01000004.1, forward strand.
GCTTTAATAAGTTTGCTGAATTCATACAAAAGGCATTATATTTTGCTTTAACCTTTGCCTGTATTAGGTATAACTGGGGCATTATTGGTATCACAATTGTTAACGCCGGCAGTGCATTATTGATGACTATTGTCAGAATCATCTATATGCGTTTCTACCTCAATGTTAAGTTGGACTTAAGACTTAATGTCACCAAAGGCGAACTTAGGGGCATTATTACATTCTCCTTCTGGAGTTTAGTCTATGCGATTGCCTTACGTTTGGTGTTAAACATCACCCCATCAATTTTAGGTATAGTTTCTGATTCTGATCAGGTTGCTTTATTTACTATCGTTACCACAATTGAAGGCTATATCTATACCTTTGGTGCGATTGCTAATACATTCTTCTTGGCGAAAGTCGCTCGTAGCGATGCTTATGGCAGTGAAGAAGAAAGACAAGAGCATTTACAAAATCTGGCGATTAAGATAGGCAAATTACAATTCACTCTTATTGCTTTAATTTTCCTTGGATTCGTCACTGTTGGTAGAGAGTTCATGGAGATTTGGCTTGGACCGGATCAAGATTATCAAATCGTTTATTGGTGTATTGTTGCTATTTGCACATATAACGTCTTTGCTATTCCTGAGGTTGTCTTTGAAAGCGCGATGTTTGCGCGTGGATTTATGAAGCAACTCGCAATTAATTCTTTATGGAAAGCTGCAATTAACTTAACACTTTCAGTATGGTTAAGTAGAAACGAACCTGGTGTTTTAGGTAATTCCATCATTGGACATATGGGTGACGCAGTTGCTGGTGCGGTTGGCGCTTCTATCGCTATTATGATTGCAAGATTTGCTCAACTTGCCTTAGATAACCTTGCGTATCGAAGATGCTTAGGCATTTCTTTAAGAAAATTTGGATCTCGTGTCTTCCTTAGATGTGGTATCGCTGCAGTTGTTTCGTTAGGCTTTGGGGCGATGTGTCATCGCTTTATGCCGGTTTCAAGTTTGAAATTGAAGTTCATTATTAATGGTAGCCTGTTCGTCCTTGTGTTTATGACTCTTTCTGCTTTTGTTTCGTTCAACAAACAAGAAAGACATTATTATTTCGATCAAGTATTAAGACTTTTACATATCCGTAAAAACAAACCAGCGTTAGCTGGTAGCAGTGGCACTAGTGAAGTTATTGAAAATAAAGAAGAAGATGGAAAGAAAGATTAAAGTCCTTCAAATCGTTGGTGGGTTCACTGGTGGTGGACTTGAATCTTTTGTGATGTCTCATTATAAATACATGGCAGATCGTGTTGACTGCACTTTTGTAGCGTATGACACTTCAACCATCGTTCCTTATGACGATATCAATAAGTATGGTGGAAAAATCATCTTTGTTCCAAACATTAAACATCTTCATAAATTCAACAAAGCTTTAGATAAGATTCTCAAAGAAGGCGATTATGATATTATCCATTCCCATTTAAATACTTTAGGTGTTTTTCCTTTAAGAATGGCAAAAAAGAACCATTACCCAATTCGTATTTCTCATTCCCATTCTGCGAGCAATAAAAAAGAATTTAAAAGACATATCGCTAAAACCATATTGAAGAAGTTCTCAAGAAAATATGCGAACGTCTATTTTGCTTGCAGCGAAGTAGCGGGAAGATTCCAATTTGGAAACAAAGCATATGATGAAGGCAAAGTTAAAATTATCCATAATGGTGTTGAAATCGATAGATTCATCTTTGATGAAGACGCTAGAAATAGAATCAGAAAAGCTTTAGGTTATAAAGATACTGATTTTGTGGTTGGTACAGTAGGAAGATTGGTGGGCACCAAGAATCATAACTTCATTTTAGATATCGCTAAAAAAGATAAAGAAAACCAATATCTCATTGTTGGTAACGGCCCTTGTGAAGAAGAACTTAATAAAAGGATTAAAGAGCTTGGTTTAACTAACGCGAAAGTTTTTGTTCCTACTGAAGATATCGGCAAATATTATTCTGCGTTTGATTCGTTTGTTATGCCTTCTTTATATGAAGGTCTTGGCTTAGCGGCAGTGGAAGCTGAAACCAACGGAATCTACGCACTTTTATCTGAATTTGTTCCTGATGTAACTTTGTTCACTAAATATGGTGAGTATTTACCGCTAGGAGAAGAAAATGTCGATAAGTGGATTGAGGCAATTCATAAGAGAATGCCACGAGTGGATAATGTCGAAAAAGTAAAAGAAAACGGATATGATATTAAAACATCCGCTGACAATCTTTATAACGAATATTTAAAACTACTTCAAAAATAGTTATTTCACCAACTTTTTGACAATGTATTTTACCCCGTGTCTCCACACGGGTTTTGTTATATATTGGGCTTCTTTTTTGACTTCTTCTTTGGCATTTCCCATCGCAACTGAATACTTAACTTCATTAAACATTGAGATGTCACCAAAGTCATCTCCAATCGCCATGGCTTCATCTTTTGTATAGCCAAGCTTATCTAAGACAAATTTGATGGCGATACCTTTAATATGAGGCTCACTTGCAATATCCACTCCATAGTCGTGATAACGGAAATAGTGGGCATTTGCAGGCAAATTCGCTTGGAAAATGTCATCATATTCCTTGCTAGCAAAGAGTGTTGCCCCAATTACTTTTTGATTATGATAGTCTTTCACTGGTGGGATTAATTCAGGGTACGCCATGAATAGATATTCGATGGCTTTGTCTTTAGGAGCGATTAAAAAACAGTCATATGGTCTGATGCCTTCAATGTTGACTTTGTGTTTAAGCGCGAGTTCGCATAAGCTTTCAAATTCTTTAACTGGCATCTCACTTGCATAAATGATTTTATCGTCGCTAATGATTAACCCCCCATTAGCAAGAATTAGTCCATCAGGTTTAAATAAACTTAATAGACCAATCTGATTAACTGAGTGATATGGTCTAGCAGTGCAAATAAAAACCTTTATCCCCTTTTTCTGCATCCTTGATAAATATCGGATTGATCTTTTATCGAATTTACCAGGACGATAGTTATGATTAAGGATTGTCCAATCTATATCAACAAAAATGATTTTAATTTTAGGCATGTCCATATTATATAGATTAAAGGATAATTAGTGACAAATTTTTAATGATTTTATGCCCAAAAACATCAATATAAGGCAAAGCAACAGAAAAATACACATAGTGTATAAAAATTTTTAGCACTCGCACTTGAAGAGTGCTAATTTTGTGCTACAATAGATATGAAAAAGGAGGATAGAAATTATGCAAATGAATCAAGTCCCTGATTATGAAAATGATAAAGAAGTCCTTCAAAAATTCGGCCGTAATATTTGTGAAGAGGTCAAAAAAGGAAAGGTTGACCCTGTTATTGGTCGAGATGAAGAAATTCGTAAGATCATTGAAATATTAGCTAGGAAAACTAAAAATAACGTCATTTTATTAGGTGAACCAGGTGTTGGTAAAACCGCTATTCTTGAAGGACTAGCAGAACGTATCGTTAAAGATGATGTTCCTACTATCTTAAAGGATAAAATTATTTATGAACTCGATATGGGTGCTCTTGTAGCGGGTGCGAAATATCGTGGTGAGTTTGAAGAAAGACTCAAAGCTGTTTTAAACAAGATTAAAGAATCTGAAGGAAAGATTATTCTTTTCATCGATGAAATTCATCTTATCGTTGGTGCTGGTAGAACTGATGGAGCGCTTGATGCTTCTAATATGCTCAAGCCAATGCTTGCTAGAGGTGAAATCGATTGTATAGGTGCGACCACTTTAAAAGAGTATCGTGAATATATTGAAAAAGATCGTGCGCTTGAAAGAAGATTCCAGCCTGTTCTTGTTAACGAACCAAGTGTAGAAGATACAGTTACTATATTAAGAGGATTAAAGAATAGGTTCGAATCGTTCCATGGTGTGAAAATCACTGATGGTGCTTTAGTAGCCGCTGCTTCATTAAGTAATAGATACCTTACAAGTAGATTCTTGCCTGATAAGGCAATCGACTTAGTGGATGAAGCTTGTGCTTCTATAAAAGTTGAACTTGCAAGTATGCCTGCTGAACTTGATGAACTCGAAAGAAAGATGCGACAACTTCAAATTGAAAAAGTAGCGCTTTCAAAAGAACATGATGAGGCGAGCAAGAAACGTTTAGATGATGTTAATAGTGAACTCGACGCTTTAACAAAACAAGACAATGAACTTCAAACCAAGTGGAAAAAAGAAAAAGAAGGCATTCTTAAAGTCAAAGAAGTTAAGGGCCAACTAGAGAAAGCGAAATTCGATTTGGAGGTTGCTTTAAGTCACTCCGAATATGAAAAAGCTGGTGAATTACAATATAAGAAAATCCCTGAATTAGAGAAAAAACTCAAAGAGTATGACATCAAAAATGATTCTGGTAGGTTACTATCTGAAGTTGTTGATGAAGAACAAATCGCAAGAATCATTTCTAAGATGACCAACATCCCTTTAAGCAAAATTGAAAAAGGTGACCGTGAAAAGGTTTTGGATTTACAAAACACACTTAGTCGTCGTGTTATTGGACAAGATGAGGCTCTCAAACTTGTTAGTGACGCAATTATTCGTCAAAGAGCAGGCATCAAAGATAGCAACCGTCCAATTGGTTCCTTCTTATTCTTAGGACCTACTGGTGTTGGTAAAACCGAAGTCGCTCGTGCTCTTGCGGAATCTTTGTTCGACAGCGAATCCCACATCATTAGAATCGATATGTCTGAATATATGGAGAAATACTCAACTAGTAGACTTATTGGTGCCCCTCCAGGATATGTTGGTTATGAAGAAGGTGGACAATTAACTGAGAAGGTTAGAAGAAATCCATATTCCATCGTCTTATTCGATGAAATCGAAAAAGCTCATCCAGAAGTATTCAACTTATTACTTCAAATGCTTGATGATGGAAGACTTACTGATTCACAAGGTAGAGTAGTGGATTTCAAAAACACAATCATCATTATGACTAGTAACTTGGGTAGTGAATATCTTCTTAATGGTCATAAAGAAATGGTGGATGAACTTCTTCATCAAACATTCAAACCTGAATTCTTAAATAGAATTGATGAGATTATCTATTTCTCACCTCTATCTAAAGAAGTTCAAGGAAAGATTGTGGATAAGATGCTTAACGATCTTAATAAGAGACTACAAGAATCTTACTACAGCTTTGAATTCACTGATGAAGTTAAGTCTTATATCTTAGACAATTCATATAGTGACAAGTTTGGTGCTCGTCCAATTAAGAGATTTATCCAAAACAACATTGAAACCATGATTGCTAAGGCAATTGTGGAAGGAAATGTTTCTACAGAAAAGAAATATGTAGTGGATTATAAGGACAACAAATTATTAATCAAAGAAGCTTAAATATATTTCCTTTCGGAGTGTGGCAATAAAATTGCTACACTTTCTTTTTGTTTAAGTGCTATATTATTTTCGTATGTATAAGGAAAAAATAAAAATAACCTCAATTGATGTCGACTGCAATTTCGAATTAAAGCTTTCTTCTTTATTCAAAATCATGCAGGAAGTCGCTTCAAATCATTGCGAAACTTTAGGTGCGAGTCATTATGATCTTTTGAAGTATAACCTTCTTTGGGTTGTGATTCGTATGGAAGTGAAGATTTATAAGAGTATCAAGCTTGATGATGTGGTGACTGTAACCACTCACGCTGGCGAACAAAGATCTTTCATTTTCCCACGTTATTTCCAAATCTATAGTAAAAGTGGTGAATTACTTGTTAATGTCAGCTCTATTTGGGCTGTTATCAACAAGGACACTCGTAGAGTAGACATTCGTCCTCAAGGAATTAAAATAGCGAAAGCAGAACATGACAAGAATGACATGCCATTACCTGAAAAAGTAAGTGGCTCTGGTAGTGTTGTAGTTGATGAAAGAGTAGTTAAATACTCAAATGTTGATATCAATTCGCATTTGAATAACACCGAATATATTGCGTTTATCTTAGATACTCATGATTTAGAGTTCTATAAACATCATCGCTTATGCGGAATTAACATCAATTACGATAAGGAAATTAAATTTGGCGATAAGGTCGCCCTTTTGTCAAATAAAGGAGAGACTAGAGAAGTTGTTTCTGGTGTAGTAAATGGCGTTAATCATTTCACTGCGGAACTTGAATTTGATAAAAGATAATTAAGAATTATGTTAGTAGAAAAAACATTTGATTTAGTGGGTAATACCCCACTCGTAGAATTGACACATATTGAAGAAGAATTTTCTTTAAATTGTCATCTATATGCTAAGGTTGAATTATTTAATCCAACTGGCTCCGTCAAAGATAGAGCGGCGTTATACATGATTCAAGACGCTGAAGAAAAGGGATTACTCAGTGATGATTCGGTTATTATCGAACCAACAAGTGGCAATACTGGTATAGGAATTGCCTCTATCTCAGCGATGAAAGGCTATCGTTGTATTTTAGTAATGCCAAGCAGTATGTCTATTGAAAGAAGAAAACTCCTTAAAGCCTATGGAGCAGAAATTGTTTTAACCGATGCTTCTTTAGGGATGAAAGGCGCAATTGCAAAAGCAAAAGAGTTAAAAGAAGAAACTCCACACGCTTTAATTCTTGGACAATTTGATAATCCTGCTAATGTTAGATCACATTATGAAACAACTGGGCCAGAAATCTTTCGTGATTTAAATGGCAGAGTTGACGTCTTTGTAGCCGGTATTGGTACTGGTGGAACAATAAGTGGAACTGGAAAATTCCTAAAGGAAAATATTGAAAACGTTAAGATTGTTGGTGTAGAACCTGCAAGTAGTGCAGTTATTTCCGGAAACCCAAGTGGTCCACATAAAATTCAAGGTATCGGTGCTGGATTTATTCCTACAATTTTAGATTTAGATATCATTGATGAAATGAGTCCTGTAGGAGACGAAGAAGCGTTTGAATTTGCTAGATTAGTGAGCAATTTAGAGGGCCTATTAGTGGGTATTTCTAGTGGTGCGGCCTTATGTGCTGCAGTTAAGGAAGCCCAAAAAGAGGATAACAAGAATAAGAATATAGTTGTCCTACTTCCAGATAGTGGTGACCGTTATCTTTCTACTTCTCTATTTGAAAATTAGGATTCGTTTTATATAATAGGTTTTTAGTATGAAGAAATATTACATCCATATGTATATCGTCATCGCCATCTGCTTGGTGGCGTTTGTTATTGGCTCATTTTTTGATTTTGAAATTAGCGATGCTTTAACTAGAGTTGGTGGACCAAATGATAAGTTTGGTTTATCTATCTCAGTTATTGGCACTGTTCCAGGGTATGGAGTTGTTGCTTTTATTGGTGGTGGATTTTTAACGTTAGGCTTAAAACGTGAATTTTCCAACATCCAAAATAAGAACTATAACCTGTTCCTCACCATTTTGATGTTTGTATTAGCGGTGGTTTGTTATGGACTTGCCGTTTATTTCACTGGACGAGAATTCTTTGGCGTTAATGGTTTCCAATACCCAGATATTAAAGTGTATTATGGCTATTTTATAGCCGCTCCTGTCGATTTATTGCTTATGTTCCTTGGTTTTGTGATGACGAAGAGAACCACAAATAAGGACTTATGGATTTATCTTATCGCTATTGCTGTAGCAATCACTGTTGCCTTAGTTGGCTGTACAATCATTAAAGGCATATTACATCGTCCAAGATTAAGAGCGTTGGGTTCTTTTGAGGGATTAGATTACCGTAACTGGTGGCAAAGATTCCCAGATTATAAGAACTACATTGAGTTGGGCGCTGATAAAGACGATTTCAAATCATTCCCTAGCGGCCACGCTGGATCTTGTGGAGTGTTCATGATGTTCTCTTTATTCTTACCAGTTATTCATGAAAAATATCGTAAATTTGTTGTTCCAATGTTTTACATTGGTCTTGCTTGGTTGTTACTTGTTGCCTTTGCAAGAATTTATGTCGGAGCTCACTTTATGAGTGATGTCTCGTTTGGTGCGTTATTAACAGTCATCTCATTCTTTATTCTTAAGGTGATTGTGGATAATAATAAATATTTGTCCGGTGCTTCTAGGGAAGAAGTAGCCGAATAGAAAGGAGACTTTATGTCATTTTTGAAAAATTGGAGAAAATACCTCTGTGAATGCTTAGGCACAATGATGTTAACTCTTGTTGCTTGTGGTGTTGCTGTTTTCTCTGGCGCTAGTCTTGTTGCCACTTCATTAGCGTTCGGCCTTGTTATCGTCGCAATGGCGTTCTCAATCGGTCACATTTCCGGCTGTCATATTAATCCTGCCGTTTCTCTTGCTATGTTCCTTAGAAAGAAAATCACCGCAAAAGAATTTGGATTTTATGTTGCTAGCCAATTCGTTGGTGCCTTAATTGGAACAACTATCCTTGTACTCATTTTAGGTAAAAAATGGGTGTTTACTGGTTTAGGACAAAACGAAATTGGTGGTTTATTATTTAACCAATATGGCCAAGTCGGTTTTGGAAGTCACATTGCCGCATTTGCTGTTGAGCTCATCTTAACATTTGTCTTTGTTTTGACAATTTTAACTGTTACTGATGAAAAACATGGCGCTGGAAAGTTTGCCCCAATCGTTATTGGATTAGTGTTAACTTTAGTCCACTTAATGGGCATTCCTCTAACTGGTACATCTGTTAATCCTGCTCGTTCATTTGCTCCAGGATTCTACTATGCATTTGCTGGACAAGGTGGTTGCACCAATTCCATGGTTCAAATGTGGATTTGGCAACTTGCCCCAATGGCAGGTGGTGCTTGTGCCGCATTATTCTATGGCATGATTAATAAAGAAGGTTTAGGTATCTTCGCTAAAAAAGCCGCTGCTCAAAAAACAGAAGAAAAACCAGCCGAAGAAAAACCAGAAGAAAAACCAGCTGAATAGTAAAAACAATTATTAGATCCTCCTGTGAGGGTCTTTTAATTTATGATCAATGTGGTAGAATTATTCTAATAAGGTGGTAAATAGTATGGGAGAACCTAAGGTTAATGATTTAAAGAAATACCTAAATGGGTTAATTAAAATCAATCGAAAATATGTGACTGCGGAAAGACTTTCAAAATACGTCGCAGTTTATCCTGAAATTATCAACGAACACCTATCCTTCTTTGAACCTACTTTGAAGATGGACCCAGAATTCAACCTTATGGAACTTGTTCCAACCATTAAACAATATATCAATGAACAAGAAGAGAATAAGACCCTTGTTAAAAAACCAATCATCAAGAAGAAAGACATTGATAAATATGAGTCCATTAACGACTTTATTTACAAGAAAATGACTTCTGTTGGTGGACTTCTTGATCGTAACGCAGTTCTTAGCGATACAGACTTAAGAGTTTTGAAGAAATTAGTGGTGGAAGAGCAAAACTACCGCAAAACGCACAAATAAAAGATTACCGGTTATCAATTGATAATCGGTTTTTTCTTAAATTTCCTAATCGCCTCTTGAAAATAGCACCTATACGCGTGTATATTTAATACGGTAAATTTTTATTTTGGAGGAAAAATAATGGAAGTTAAAAAGACAATGCTCTCTGTTGATGGTAACACCGCAGCAGCATTAGAATCCTATAACTTTATTGAAGTTGCTGGTATTTACCCAATCACTCCTTCTAGCCCAATGGCAGAAGTAATCGACGTTGAAGCCAGCAAAGGTAGAAAGAATTTTTTCGGTAGTGTTGTAAAAGTTAGTGAAATGCAATCCGAAGCTGGTGCATCTGGCGCTGTCCACGGTGCTCTTCAAGCCGGTGCATTATCAAGCACATATACCGCTAGCCAAGGCTTACTCTTAATGATTCCAAACATTTATAAATGGGCTGGTGAATTATTACCTGTAGTCTTACACGTTTCCGCTCGTAGTTTAGCGACTCGTTCATTATCAATCTTTGGTGATCACCAAGACATCTATGCAATTAGACAAACTGGTGTTGCCATGATTTGTTCCCATTCTGTTCAAGAAATCGCTGATTTAACACCGGTTGCTCACTTATTAGCAATTGATGCTGAAACTCCAGTTTGTCATTTCTTTGATGGATTTAGAACATCACACGAAATTCAAAACGTTGAATTCGTTGATGAAAACGAATGGAAGAAACTCCTTCCAATGGATAAAGTGGAAAAATTCAGAGCTCGTGCTTTGAACCCACACACTCACCCAGTCACCCGTGGTGGTGCTGAAAACGATGACATTTATTTCCAAGGTAGAGAAGCTCAAAACGCTCACTTTGAAAAAGTCGTCGATTACGCTGTTAAATATTTTAAAGAAGCAAGCAGATTAACTGGTAGAGAATATGCCCCATTCACCTATTACGGTGCTAAAGATGCCGATAGAGTTATCGTTGCAATGGGATCTATCACTGACACTGCTAAAGAAGTTATTGATGCTCTTCCAAATGAAAAACTTGGTTTAGTCAAAGTACACTTATATCGTCCTTTCTCTGCAAAACATTTACTTGCTGTTTTACCAAAATCCGCAAAGAGAATTGCAGTCTTAGATAGAACCAAAGAAATGGGTGCCACTGGCGAACCACTCTATTTAGATGTTGTTTCCGTTATCAAACAAGCTGGTCTTGATGTTGAAGTTATTGGTGGACGTTATGGTCTTTCCAGTAAAGACACTCAACCAAAAGATGTTAAAGCTGTTTATGATTTCTTAAATAGTGACAAACGTCACCATGACTTCACTGTTGGCATTAATGATGACCTCACCCACAAATCAATTCCAGTGGATGATAACTTCCACGTTAAAGCCGACTACACAAGCTGCTTATTCTATGGTTTAGGTAGTGATGGTACTGTTTCCGCTAATAAATCTTCCATTAAGATTATTGGTGATGCAACCGGACAATATGCTCAAGCATATTTCGCCTATGACTCTAGAAAAGCTGGTGGTGTTACCCGCTCTCACTTAAGATTTGGTAAGACCCCAATTAGAAGTGCATATTATGTACAAAACGCAGACTTTATTTCTTGTTCACTTGATACTTATTTATTCAAGTTCGACATGATCAAGAACTTAAAAGAAGGCGGAACCTTCTTACTCAACACTGATATGAGTGATGAAGAACTTGCAAAAGTCATGCCAAATAGAACTAAATACTTATTAGCAAAGAAACACGCCAAGATGTTTGTTATCGATGCTAACAAGATTGCTAGTGAAATCGGTATGGGTAGACATACCAATACCATTCTCCAAGCTTCCTTCTTCTATCTCAACCAAGACATTATGCCTTATGCAGAAGCCAACAAATGGATGAAGAAGTTTGCGGAAAAATCTTACGCCAAGAAAGGCCAAGAAATTGTTGAACTCAACTGGAAAGCAATTGACGCTGGTACTGAAGGCTTAAGAGAAATGAAAGTTGACCCATCTTGGGAAGCTTTAGAACCAAAATTTGAAAGAAAATTAACTGGTGATGAATATTTTGATACCTATGTTGCTGTAATGGCTAACTTAGGTGGTGATGATATCCCAGTTTCTAAATTCACCGAATTCGAACTTCTTGATGGCACAATGAATCCAGATATCACTTACCGTGAACAAAGAAGTATTGCTGATAGAGTACCTCTTTGGCACAAAGAAAACTGTATTCAATGTAACCAATGTGCGTTCGTCTGTCCACATGCGACAATTAGACCATTCTTACTCAACGACGAAGAATTAGCTAACGCTCCTGAAATCGTCAAGAATGATGTCAAACCAGCAATGGGAGTTCCTGGACATCAATACCGCATTCAAGTCTCGCCACGTAACTGTGTTGGTTGTGGACTCTGTGTTGCGGAATGTAATGCAAACAAAGTTGGTAAAGTCGCACTTGAAATGGTGGAAGCCAAATCACAATTCCCACAAGAAGAAGGCGCTGAATACTTATTCAAACACGTCTCTTATAAAGCAGACAAACTTCCAGCCGCCTTACAAGAAACTCCAAAAGGTGTTGGCTTCTTAATGCCATACATGGAAATCTCTGGCGCTTGTGCTGGATGTGGTGAAACTCCATATTATCGTTTAGTCTCACAATTATTCGGTAAAGATATGTTAGTTGCTAACGCAACTGGTTGTAGCTCCATCTATAGTGGTTCTACTCCATTAACTCCATTCTGCACTGATAAAGAAGGACAAGGTGTTGCTTGGGCAAACTCCTTATTCGAAGACAATGCTGAATTCGGTTATGGTATGAGAGTTGCTACTGATGCTAAACTCAAAGCCGCAGTGGAAATCTTAGAAGCCGCTAAAGCTAGAGATATCGAAGAAGAACTCAAAGCCAAGATCGACGAATACTTCGCTAATATTAAAAATAGAAAAGAATCTCGTCGTATCGTTCCTGAACTCGTCAAATTAGTGAAAGCCAGTAAAGACGAAGGCGTTAAAGACGTCCTCGCTTACGAAAGAGATTTACAAGATAAATCCGTTTGGATCATCGGTGGTGATGGTTGGTCATACGATATCGGTTATGGTGGACTTGATCACGTTATCGCCAACGAAGAAGATGTTAACATCTTAGTCCTCGACACTGAAGTTTACTCCAATACTGGTGGACAATCTTCCAAATCCTCACAAACTGGTAGTATCGCTAAATTTACCGCAAGTGGTAAATTAACTCCTAAAAAGAATCTTGCTCTTATTGCGATGAGCTATGGCACTGTCTATGTTGCTCAAATCGCTTTAGGTAGTAACCCAGTTAAAGCTATTAAGGCTCTTAAAGAAGCTGAAAGTTATAACGGACCATCCTTAATCATTTGTTACGCTCCATGTGCTAACCATGGTATTAAGGGCGGATTATCCAACTCTATGAAGCAAGAAAAGAAAGCGGTTGAATGTGGTTATTTCCAACTCTTTAGATATGATCCACGTTTAGTTGCTGAAGGAAAACCAGGCTTATCCATCGATATGCCAGAACCAGACTATTCTAAATTCAGAGAATTTATTATGACTGAAACTAGATTCTCTCAACTTCCAAAAGTTAATCCAGAGCACGCTGAAGAATTATTAACCAAAGCGGAAAAATACGCTCAAGATCGTTGGAATAGAATTAAGAAATTTGGTTTATAATAACTATTAAAAAAACTAGGCTTTGCATAATTTTGTGCAGAGCCTAGTTGAAGATAACACTCATTTATGATTAAATAAATAGGTAGGTTAATATTATGAAAAAAAGTGAAAGACAAGTTGAAGTACTTATCGAGTCATTAATTGAAGTCTCCGAAATCGAGAAGGTAATCGAATCACTTCCACGTGGTTATATTTCTGTGAAGTCTATTTCAGGACATCAATATTTCTATCGTCAATGGAGAGAAGGAAGCAAAATCATCTCTACCTATGTTCCAGAGAGTTACTTAAACGTAACGAAACAAAAAATTGAAATTCGTAAACAAAATGAGCAACTATTAAAAATTCTCAAAAAGGATTACAGAAAAGCAGAACGCGCTGTTTTGAAAGTCGGAGAAGTAAGCCAAGAAAAGATTGATGCCGCAAAAGCTAAGGTATCTGGATTGAGCGAAGAAGAATTACTTAATCGTCCTCAAGTTGTGAAGGCATTAAAAGAAGAACTACTTGCTTAATTAATAGTAAAAAAATAATTGAGGTTGAAAACCTCTTTTATTTTGTCTTCATCTTGAGTATTATATTTCACATGAATAAATTAATTGTTCTTTCTGGAGTGCCAGGAAGTGGAAAAAGTTTCTTCTCAAAAACTGTAAGACACGTTAAAAGCAATCATGTCTATGTTGTTAGTAGTGATGAATTGCGTAGAGAGATTACTGGAATTCAATCTAACCTTTCTCAAGATGAATTGATGTGGAAGATTTTCTATTCTTTAGCCAAAACTTATTCTTTAGATAAAGATGGAGTGGTCATCTTAGATGCAACCCATGTGAATAGCAGACTTCGAGTGGACAAATATAAAAACCTAAAGAAACTCTTTGATGAAATCATTTTAGTGATGTGGAATATTGATCGTAACGTAGTTAGCAATCAAAACTTACAAAGAGATTTTCCAATCCCACCTGATGTTTTGGATAAATTCTATTCCATCTTTGAACCTCCGACTGAAAAGGACAAAAAATTCTTTGATAAAATCTTAACAATTACTTCAAATGACATCGCTCCTGTAATCAACGAATTAAATCTTGGATTGAACGAAGGGATGCCAGCATAGAAAAACACTGCATTAGCAGTGTTTTTTGGTCGGAACGACCAGATTTGAACTGGCGACCCCTTCCACCCCAAGGAAGTGCGCTACCAAGCTGCGCTACGTCCCGATTAGAATTACTATAGCAAAAATTACACTCATATGTGTAGAAACTTTTATTTTGTTAGTCTAAAATAAAAGCACTATGGAAAAGTACATCACAATCAAGGGTGCTAGAGAAAACAATTTAAAGAATGTTAATGTGACTATTCCTAAAGAATCTCTAGTTGTTTTTACTGGTCTTAGTGGTAGTGGTAAGTCTACTTTAGCCTTTGACACTCTTTTTGCAGAAGGGCAAAGAAGATATATGGAATCTCTTTCTAGCTATGCTAGACAGTTTCTTGGAAACTATGAAAAACCAGATGTTGACTTGATTGAAGGGCTTTCTCCAAGCATTGCGATTGATCAAAAATCTGTATCTCATAATCCAAGAAGTACTGTGGGTACAGTGACTGAAATATATGACTATTTAAGACTACTATTTGGTCGAGTTGGTGTTCCTTATTGCCCAACTCATCACACTCCAATCATCTCTTTTAGCCCAACAAATATGACAGATATTGTTCTTTCTTATCCAGAAGGAACTAAGATTCAACTTCTTTCTCCAATCGTTCATAACGAAAAAGGAACGCATAAAGAACTACTCGACAAGATTCGAGCGAATGGTTTTGCCCGTTTACGAGTGGATAATGTCTTTATGACTATTGAAGAAGTGAAACCATTAGAAAAGAACGTCAAACATTCTATTGATATTGTTATTGATAGAATTGTGGTTAAACCTGAAAATAGAGCGAGAATCTATGAGTCCATAGAAACTGCGCTTGATTGGTCTAAAGGCCTTCTTGTCATTTATTCTGATATTGAAGAGAAGGTTCTTTCCGATCGTCACACATGTCCAATATGTGGATTCTCCGTTCCTAAACTTGAACCAAGATTATTCTCTTTTAACGCTCCTATGGGATTTTGTCCAGAGTGTAAGGGATTAGGTATTAAAAGAGAAGCCTCTCCAAATTTACTTGTTCCTGATCCTTCTCTTAGCATCGCTAAGGGAGCGTTTGAATATTATAAAAACACGGTGGGAACTCAAAACCTTGAATGGCAAGAATTTAAATTATTGTGTGATTTATATAACATCTCCATTGATGTTCCTTTTGAATCATTAAGCGAAAAGCAAAAGAATATTTTATTCTTCGGTTCTCCTGATATTCATAAATACACTCTTAAAAGTAGCAGTGGCAACACGATGAATCGCTTAGGTTATATTGAAGGTATTAAAACCAAAGTTGAACGTCTATATCAAGAAACTAGCAGTGACTGGATGCGTGATTACTATGAAAAATTTATGCGTGATACAGTGTGCACTGCGTGTAATGGCAAAAGATTAAATAAAGAAGCCTTAAGTGTTCTAATAGACGACAAAAACATCTATGATGTTACTTGTTTACAACTTGGCGAACTTAAAGAATGGATATCTTCTTTACCAAACAAACTCAAAGATAACGATTTAACAATCGCTAATATGGTGATTAGAGAAATTGATTCTCGTGTTTCTTTCTTATGTGATGTTGGTTTAGATTATTTAACATTAGCAAGAATGGCGATGACTCTTTCCGGTGGAGAAAGTCAAAGAATTAGACTTGCCACTCAAATCGGTTCCAAATTAACCGGTATCATGTATGTCTTAGACGAACCAAGCATTGGTTTACATCAAAAAGATGATGAAAGATTAATCGAATCACTTAAGAAGATGCGTGATATTGGTAACACCTTAGTGGTCGTAGAACATGATGAAGAAACGATTCGACAAGCAGATTATGTTGTTGATATCGGTCCAAAAGCGGGTGTCCACGGGGGAGAAATTATTTATCAAGGCGATGTTGAAGGCTTGCTTAAATGTAAAAACTCTTTAACAAGCGATTATTTAAGTGGAAGGAAAAAGATCGAAGTTCCTACCTCTAGAAGAAAAGGAAACGGCAAGTTTATTGAGATTAAAGGCGCAAAAATCAATAACCTCAAGAACTTGAATGTCAAATTTCCATTAGGAACATTTACTTCTGTTACTGGTGTAAGTGGTAGCGGTAAATCATCTTTAGTCAATCAAACTTTATATCTTCAATTAGTGAAGCATTTCACTGGAAAAGAAGTTTTCCCTGGAGAAGTTAAATCAATCCTAGGAATGGAAAATATTGATAAAGTGGTCAATGTTTCTCAAGAACCTATTGGAAGAACCCCAAGAAGCAACCCCGCAACATATATTAAGTTATTTGATGATATTCGTGACTTATTTGCGAATACAATTGAGGCTAAAGCAAGAGGCTTTGATAAAGGAAGATTCTCCTTTAACGTAACTGGAGGAAGATGTGAGAAATGTGAAGGTGCAGGTGTTACACGTGTGCCGATGAATTTCCTACCTGACGTTTATGTTAAATGCGATGCATGTAATGGAAGAAGATATAACGAAGAAACTTTACAAGTTACCTATAAAGGAAAAAATATTTACGAAGTGTTAGAGATGACTGTAGAAGATGCGCTTGATTTCTTTGGCAATCATCCAAAAATTAAACACAAGATCCAAACTCTTTTTGATGTTGGACTTGGCTATATTAAACTCGGTCAACCAGCGACGACATTAAGTGGTGGAGAAGCCCAAAGAGTGAAACTCGCTTATGAGCTTCAAAGAAAACCAACTGGCAAAACTCTATATATCTTAGATGAGCCAACAACAGGTTTACACACTCACGATGTGAAACAATTAATCAGCGTTTTACAGCGCATTGTTGATCATGGTGACACAGTTTTAGTGATTGAACATAACTTAGATGTTATTAAAGTTAGCGATTATATTATTGATATTGGACCAGATGGAGGAGATAGAGGCGGGAAAATTGTTGTTACTGGTACTCCAGAACAAGTGGCGAAATGTGAAAAAAGCTACACTGGTCAATATTTAAAGAAAGTATTAGGTGAATAATTATGGTGTCTTTAGTGTTTATGATTGTCTTTATTGCCCTAACGTTAGGGATTTTTGGCTTCGCAATTTTTAAAGCCGTTAAAACTGTTAGATATCCAATGCCAAAAACACTCAATTACCAGTTAATTATTTTTAAACAATTATATTTAGTCATTGGAATGACTGTTTCTACATTATTGATTTTCATGTTTTTAGTGATGTATCAAAAATACCCACTTAACGCGGGTGATTGGACTCAGCTAATATTTGGTTCATTAATCTTTGGAGCCTCTTTATCAACGTTTGTTTTAACATTCATTCTTCACTATTATGGTAAAGAAATTGATAAAAAGAGCGACAAAATACTCTACATCTCAATGATTAGTAGTGGGGTCTTGTTCTTTTTAGGACTAATGTTACTCACTAATGGCATTGCCGATTATGTCGATTTACCTTTAGTAAACGGTATTAGTTTCAAATATGGGTTTGTGAATCCTAATTCTACCGCTTTTATTGATGGTTCTTATCAACACGTTAAACCAAGCTTAGCCTGGTATGCGCTTTGTATTCTTGCTGGCGCTCTTCTTGTTTATTTCATCTGTGATCATCGTTATTACGTTGAATATGGTAAACATGGAATTCTTGAATCGACATTCTTAGTGGCCTTCCCTGCTGGATTAATTGGAGCGAGATTAGGCTTTGTTATCGGTGAATGGAATTCCAAAGGATTTGGTACCAGAGTCGCTAATGGAGAATGGTGGTCAATCTTTGCTGTTTGGGAAGGCGGACTTACCATTATTAGTGGCGCTCTTATGGGTATTATCGTTGGCGTTGCCTGGTTTATGTGGAGAAATAGAAAATACTCCATCCTTTTAGCAATCGATATCATCGTTCCTACCATCTTAATTGCACAAGCTGTTGGTAGATGGGGTAATTTCTTTAACTGCGAAGTACACGGCTTACCTGTTCAAGCATCTAGCCTTTGGTTTGTTCCAAAAATGATCCTTAATAATGCGGTGTATTCTGATGCTTATAAAGTAACCTATATTACCGCAACAAGTGGATACCTCACTCCTTTAACTGATGGAACAGTGTACTTACCTCTTTTCTTCATCGAATCAATTACTAATTTGATTGGCTATGTGGTTATTAGATTTGGTATTGGATTAGGTTTAAAGAAATATCGTGAACTTGGTGATTTAGCGTTCTGCTATATCATTTGGTATGGTTTAACCCGTGTAATTATGGAACCTTTAAGAGATCCAAATTTCAATATGGGTAATGATCACTATTGGAGCTGGTTATGGTCAATAGTCTTTGTGATTGCTGGTAGTGCATGTGTAGCAATCAATCACCTCATTAGATTTTATCTAAGAAAGAAAAAAGGTGAAGGTATGTCTACGATTAATTACCCTATTTCTTATGTAGTGACAGGAGTGGTCGCTGTTGTTGGTTTAGGTTTAACAATCTTTGGAAGTATTTTGATGGCCAACAATCCTCAATCTGCCTCCTTGGAATTTAATAAATTCAATAACGGCTTTATCTTACTTTCAATTGGACTACTATTCATGATGCTACTAGTAGCATGTTTCACATATTTATTTAGTGGAAAGAAAAAAGAAAATGCGTAAAAAAAGATATTCTGTCGTTCTCTTTGATATGGATGGGACTGTCCTTAATAGCGATCCCATGATTTTAGGAGCAATGAATGTTCTTTATGATAAATATCGTAATGGGGTAAGAACTCCAGAGTCAGAAGTTATATATTTTTCAGGTCCTCCAATTAGAGAGACTTTAAAGAAAGAATTCCCTGACTTAGACCAAAAATTCATTTTTGATGAATTCCATAAGGAATCATATAAGCTTTATGCGACTCATACATTCCCTTATCCTCATTCAAAAGAAGTACTTTTAAAACTCAAAGAAGAAGGATTCAAATTAGGAATTGTTACAAATAAATTACACAAATTAACAGAGTATGCTTTAGAGTGTATCCATCTAGACGGAATCTTTGATTATATCGTTGGCTTCGACGATGTAAGTAAAGGCAAACCCGATCCAGAAGGAATGTTTAAAGCGATGCAATATTTTAACGGTAATAAGATAAACACAATATATATTGGAGACAATAAAAGCGACCTTGATAGTGCAAATAACGCTGGCATTGACTGTGCGTTAGTGGCTTGGGGTCCAAGAGTCTTACCTAAAGACATCAATCCCAAATATAGATTTAATTCTTACTTAGAATTGGAGGACATTCTGTATGAATAATGTTTATGACACCTTAGTAATTGGAGCAGGTCCAAGCGGTATTGGCTGCGCTCTTAAACTTCATCAAGACGGGTTAAAAGTCGCGTTAATTGAAATGTCTACTCCAGGAGGAAAGATTAATATTGCTCCTAGAGTGGATAATTATCCAGGACAAAAAGAAATTCCTGGACCAGATTTAGCAGTTCTCTTCTTTGAAAGAGTTTTAAAATCTGGAGTGGAATTTATTGGTGATGAAATTGTTTCTCTAGACAAGAAAGATGATTTATTCGTTTTGGAAGGAAGAAACAATACTTACTATAGTAAAACTGTTTATATCGCTACTGGAACAGTGGAAAGAAAAATTGGCCTTCCTCTTGAAGACGAATTATTTGGTCATGGCTTAAGCTATTGCGCTTTATGTGATGGACATTTCTTCAAAGGACAAGATGTTCTTGTTATCGGTGGCGGTAACACTGCTTTAAAAGAAGCTATCCATTTAGCGACATTAGTTAAACATTTATATGTCATCCATCGTCGTAATGAATTTAGAGGTTCTTTAAAACTCGTTGAAGAACTCAAAAGTTTTGATAATGTCACAATTATGACTCCATATGTTCCTGTGGAATTCCTTAAGGAAGGGGACCATTTATGTGGAGTAAAAATCAAAAACCGTGAAACGGAAGAAGAACAAGTTCTTTCAGTTCAAGGTGTTTTCCCACTTGTTGGTCAAAACCCAAATAGTAAATTTATTAAATTAGATATTCTTAACGAAAATGGAAATATTCCAGTAGAAAAAGATATGTCCACAAGAGTGAAAGGCGCTTTCTCCGGTGGAGACATTTTGCCACGTGACATCCGTCAAATTTATTTAGCAGAACATGATGGTATGGTGGCCGCTAAATCGATTGAGGAGTATTTAAAATGAAAAAGAACGTAATATTCATTACTGGTCCAGCCGGAAGTGGACTTTCTAGTGCGGAATATGTTCTTGAAGAACTTGGCTATTTCGTTGTTAAAAACGTTCCAGTTCAAACCATCAATAGTGTTCTTGATGCCGCTTTAGCGTCTAAAAAGATCAAAAACATTTGTTTTTCTATCCATGCGATTATGGCAAGAGATACGTTTGAAGCGATTAAAGATAGAAAAGATGCAAACTATCGTAAGATTGTTCTTAACTGCGATATTAATGAATTATCTAAAAGATACGCATTAACTCGTAGAGTCCATCCTAGAAGCGTAATGGAGAAGATTTCTCCAATTGACGCGGCTAGTAGTGACATTAGAGACATTTTAAGCATCGTTAACCAAGCTGATTTCTATATCGACACAACTTCGTTAACTGTTAAACAACTTAGAGCAAAGCTCTATAAATATATCAGTAACGTTGAAGAAGATAAGATAGCCTCTGTTACCTTTATTTCTTTTGGCATCAAAAACGGTATTCCTCAAGGAATTGACTGCTTCTTTGATGTGAGACTTATTCCTAACCCATATTGGGTTGAGGATTTAAAAGAACTCACTGGTGAAGATCAAAAAGTTATCGATTACATGAGATCTTTCCCAATCACCGACAAACTCTTAAATGATTTAGTTATTTACTTAACTGATTATTTAAAAGAGATGCAAAAAAGCGGTCGTGGAAGCTATACGATTGGTATTGCTTGTAGTGGTGGTCAACATCGTTCTACCTATGTTGCTAACTATTTAGCAGAATATTTCTCTAAAGACTATCGCACAACCGCGATTCATAGAGATACCCCTATATTAAACGAAGAAGAATGAAACAAGAAATCACTTTCGCTCGTCAAGTCAAAGAAGAAATAGCGAGTAAAACCGACTATTCCTTAGAAAGGCTTAACGCTTTATTAAGCGCGTATATCCGTATTAACGGAGTGATTTCTTTTAGCAATAAAAAGACCAATGTCTCACTTAAAAGTGAGAACGCCAAAATTATCAAATTTATTTATAGTAGTTTAAAAGACAATTACCCAAACTATGAGATATCTTTAGACTACAAAAAGAGTAATAGTAGGTCAAAGAAGCCTAACTATCTCATCTATATTAAGGACGCTGATAACCTATTAGATGATTTATCTGTTTCTTATTTTGAAGGAAAGATTTCTAAAGAAATAGTGTATAACGATGAGACGATTAGTGGCTATTTAGCAGGAGCGTTTTTAGCTAGTGGTTCTATCAATTCTCCAGAGACAAGTAATTACCACATGGAGATTTCGACAGTGAATGAAAACTACGCAAAATGGCTTTCAAAACTCTTCAGTAAATACCATAAGATTGAGATGTCACCAAAGATTTCTAAAAGAAGAGATAAATACATCATCTATTTTAAGAAAAGTGACCAGATATCAAACTTTTTAATCATCATCGGTGCAACTAGTTGTTGCATGGAGTTTGAAGACGCTCGCGCGTATCGCGACTATTCTAATAACGCGAATAGATTGATGAATTTAGATATCGCTAATATGAGCAAAACTACGGAAATTGCTCAAAGACAAATCAAAGAAATTAAATACATTGATGATGTTTTAGGAATTCATAATTTCCATAACCCTAAGAAAGAACTTCTTTGCTATTTCAGATTAGATAATGATTCCCTTTCTATGAGCGAACTCGCTGACAAATTAAGTGAAGAATTAGGTCAAAGAATAACTAAGAGCAATGTGAATCATCTCTTTAGAGATATCCATGACTTATATATCAAATTAAAAGGACGCAACTTATGAACGTAAATAAACAACTCGGAATGCGTGTTCGTTACTTAAGAAAACAAAAAGGATTAAGTCAACTCGACCTTTCTTTTGAAAGTGGTGTGAATAAAAACTATATCTCTGATTTAGAAAGAGGAGATCGTAACCCGACACTACAAGTGTTAGAAAGAATCGCTAATAGTTTAGATGTAACATTAGAGGATTTATTTAAAGGCATACAATCATTTGAGGATTGAGATATACTAATAGATAGGAGAAAAAGATATGCAATTAGTAATTTTAGCAGCAGGAATGGGAAGCCGTTTTGGTGGTCTCAAACAAATGGAAAAAATGGATGAAGCCGGTAATTTCTTACTCGACTATTCCGTTTATGATGCAAAAAGAGCAGGCTTTGATAGCGTGGTCTTTATTATCAAAAAAGAATTTTATGACGCTTTTAAGGATTCCATTGGAAAGAGAGTTGAGAAACTCATTAAAGTGGAATATGCTTTCCAACAATTAGATGATCTTCCAGCAGGATTTAAAGTTCCGGAAGGAAGAGAAAAACCATGGGGCACAGCGCACGCAATTTACGCAGCTCGTGATTTAATTAAAGATGATTTTATCATCATTAATGGTGATGATTTCTATGGCAAAGAGACTTATGAAGTTGCATATAATTATTTAGCTTCTTTACCAAAGGGTAGCGTAGGAAAATATGCGAATGTCGCCTTTAAAGTCGCAAATACAATGACTGAAAATGGAGCAGTTAAACGTGGTGTCGCTTTCCAAAAAGATGGTTACTTAACTAAACTTGTGGAATCCTCTATTGAAAAGAAAGACGGAAAGATTATGTCTTCTCCTTTAGATGGCAGCGAACCGTTTGAAGTTCAACCAGATGATTTGGTGAGTATGAACTTATTTGCCTTCAACAAAGATTTAATCAAACGTTTAGAAGAAAAATTCCCACTTTGGTTAAAAGAAAATATCAATGTTCCTAAGAGTGAATTCTTGATTCCAACCGTGGTGGATGAACTTGTTCATGAAGGGAAAGCCACTCTTAAGTTATTAAAGACTTCTTCTGTGTGGTTTGGTGTCACTTATAAAGAAGACAAACCAGGCGTTGTTAAGGCGCTTAACGATTTAGTAGAAAAAGGCGTTTATAAAAAAGGCTTATATTAATAGCTATGAAGAATTGTCATTACGAATTGAGTGATTATGTTTTGCTCCAAAATATGGAGAAAAATGCACTTAATATGCTTAAAAAGCATAATAGTGGTGCGTTTAAATACATTCTCCACAATTTGTATGATCAATTACGTAACTATGATTCATCATTAGCAGAGCAGATCTACGAGAAGTTTAAATACTATGAGATTTGTGCGGTTGATGACGGAGATGAGGAGATATATGAAAAGGGCATTTCTAAATTGCAAGAAATGCTTGAACCACTTTTCCAAAATATGGTAGTGGATCTTAACGAACATAATGGCATTTAGCCTATTGCAAAAAACAAGGGTCAGAAAAAAATCTGACTCTTTTTATTTTTTTATTGAAAGCAAAACTAAATATAGTATAAACTATATAACGCAGTGAAAAAGGAGGCATATATAATATGTCAGTAAAAGTTGCAATTAACGGATTCGGTCGTATTGGCCGTTTAGCCTTCAGACAAATGTTTGGTGCAGAAGGATATGAAATCGTCGCAATTAACGATTTAACTTCCCCAAAAATGTTGGCGAACTTATTGAAATATGACACCGCTCAAGGTGGCTATTGCGGAGTCTTAGGTGAAAACTTACACACAGTTTCCTCTAAAGAACCAGTAGTTGACGAAGAAACCAAAGCGGTCTTAGTCCCAGGTTCAATCACCGTTGATGGAAAAGAAATTACCATTTACGCTGAACCAAAAGCTCAAAACTTACCATGGGGCAAACTCGGTGTTGATGTCGTACTCGAATGTACAGGTTTCTACACCTCCAAAGCAAAAGCACAAGCTCATATCGATGCAGGTGCTAGAAAAGTTGTTATCTCCGCTCCAGCAGGAAACGATTTACCAACTATCGTCTTCTCAGTTAATGAAAAGACACTCAAACCAGAAGATAACATTATCTCTGCTGCTAGCTGTACCACAAACTGCTTAGCACCAATGGCTAAAGCTCTTAACGATGCTTTCCCAATTCAATCTGGTATTATGACAACCGTCCACGCCTATACTGGTGACCAAATGATCCTTGACGGACCACACAGAAAAGGCGATTTAAGAAGAGCCCGTGCAGGTGCTGCGAACATCGTTCCAAATAGCACCGGTGCCGCTAAAGCTATCGGTTTAGTCATTCCTGAATTAAACGGCAAACTCATTGGTAGTGCACAACGTGTCCCAGTTCCAACTGGTTCTACCACAATCTTAGTTGCTGTTGTTAAGGGTGAAGAAGTTACAAAAGAAGCTATCAATGCAGCTATGAAAGCTCAAGCAAGTGCTTCCTTCGGTTACACTGAAGAACAATTAGTCTCCTCCGACGTTATCGGTATGAGATTTGGTTCCTTATTCGATGCTACACAAACCATGGTAACCAAAATTGCTGATGGTTTATTCCAAGTTCAAGTTGTCTCTTGGTATGACAACGAAAACTCTTATACTTCCCAAATGGTTCGTACCATCAAATACTTTGCTGAATTAAAATAAGTATTTGGGCAATATAAGCAAAACGCTAAATAGCGCCCATTAATTTGGGCGCTTTACATTTATAAAAGGAGAAAAAACCATGTTATTAGTTAAAGACATGAAAGACCTTAAAGGTAAACGCGTTATCGTCAGAGTGGATTTCAACGTCCCACAAAAAGGTGGAGTTATCTCTGATGACAATAGAATTGTTGCTGCTTTACCAACAATTAAAGAATTAATTGCTAAAGAAGCACGTGTTATCCTTATGTCTCACTTAGGAAAAGTGAAACACAAAGAAGCTCCAGAAGTAGTTGAAGAACAAAAGAAAAAGAACAATATGGCACCTGTCGCAGTTCGTTTAGGCGAATTACTCGGTTCCCCAGTTCACTTTGTTAACGCTACAAGAGGAGAAGAACTCGCTAAAGCAGTCAAAGAACTCAAAGATGGCGAAGTCTTATTAATGCAAAATACCCGTTATGAAAAGGGTGAAGAGAAAAACGATCCAGAACTCTCTAAAGAGTGGGCTAGCTTAGGTGATGCCTTCGTTATGGACGCTTTCGGTAGTGCTCATAGAGCCCATGCATCTACATATGGCATTCCTGAAATCTTAAAAGCGGAAGGCAAACAAGTCGCTATTGGTTACCTTGTTGAAAAAGAAGTCGTTTCTTTAGACAAAGTTGTTAACGTCCCAGCAGATAGACATCCATATATCGCTATTTTAGGTGGATTCAAAGTTTCTGATAAAATCAAAGTCATCGAATCTTTATTAAAGAAATGTGACAAGATTATTATCGGTGGTGCGATGGCTTATACTTTCCAAGTTGCATTAGGAAAGAAAGTTGGAAATTCCCCATTTGAAGCTGATCAATTAGAATATGCAAAGAAGATGTACGATACTGGTAAGATTCTTTTACCAGTCGACGCAAAAGTCGCTAATGATTTTGAAAATCCAACCGATATTAAGATTGTTGAAGGTGATATCCCAGAAGGTTATCAAGGTATGGATATTGGTCCAAAGACCGCTAAACTTTATGCTGATGAAATTGCAAAAGCTAAAACTGTCTTCTGGAATGGCCCAATGGGCGTCTTTGAAAAAGACGAATTCATCGATGGTACAGTCGCTGTTTGTAAAGCATGCGCTGAACTTAAAGGTGCATTCACTGTAATTGGTGGTGGCGATAGTGCTTCTGCTGCTAAGAAACTTGGCTTCAAAGAGAAATTCTCTCACGTTTCTACTGGTGGAGGAGCGTCCTTAGAGATGATTGAAAATGACGGTCACCTCCCAGGCATTGATATTATTAAATAATATGAGAAGAAAATTATTACTTGGCAACTGGAAGATGAACAAGCTCGCTAGCGAAGCTAGAGAGTTTGCTATTAGTAGCCGTCCACTTGCTGAACTCGCAAAAAAGAACAACATCGATTTAGGTGTTGCTCCTACATACTTATCTTTAGCGGCTACAAAAGAAGCAGCGAGCAAAGATATGATTGTTGCTGCTCAAAACGTTCACTTTAACCCAAGTGGAGCTTTCACTGGTGAAGTCAGCGTTCCTATGCTTCAAGAATTCGGTATTGATTGGGTTATTATCGGTCACTCTGAAAGAAGAGCCTACGATAATGAAACCAACAAGAAATGTCATGATAAAATGGCAGCCTTATTCGCTAACCACATGGTTCCTGTTTACTGTGTTGGTGAAACATTAGATGAATTTGAAGCTGGTAAGACCAAAGAAGTTGTCGGTCGTCAAATTAGAGAAGGTTTAGAAGGCTTTACCGCTAATGACTGTAAAGACTTAGTAGTGGCTTATGAACCAGTTTGGTCTATTGGTACTGGCAAAAATGCTTCTAGTGAAATTGCTCAAGACATTTGCAAATTCATTCGTGATATCCTTAGAGAACTTTTAGGTGATGTTGCTGATGAAATTAGAATTCTCTATGGTGGTTCTGTTAAACCTGTTAACGTCAAAGAATACCTTTCTTGCCCAGACGTTGATGGTGCTTTAGTTGGTGGAGCCTCCTTAAAAATCGATTCATACGAAGAATTATTAAGAAATATTCTTTAATAGAATATAGGAAGGAGCTTAAATGCCTGGATTCGAAGAGGATCGCGATTATTTCAATGGCGGTCACACCAAGGCTACAAAGCTCAAACCAGTAAAAGAAACAACAAGTCAAGGTACTCTTAGCTTTGCTAAAGTGTTTGGCTACATGTTCATGTTTCTTGCCATTACTGCGGCTGTAGCTTTTGGCTTAGGTTATGTAATCTACACAAGTTTCGTTAATACCTATGGCGCTTCTTATAACTTCAGAACCGGCGGACAAATTGGTCCATTATATCTGGGACTCATTATTGGTTCAGCGGTTGGTATGATCATCACAAGCATTATTATTAATGTTGTGGTTATCAAAGGAAAACATTCAGTCCTTGTTCCTGCTATTATCTATGCGGTATTAGTGGGAGTGCTCTTCTCAACGCTTACTATCTTTGTTGATTGGAAGTTGATGGGAATTGCATTTGCAATTACTTGTGGAGTGTTCCTAATCATGGCTCTTATTGCCAGTTTATCAAAGGCAAATTTCTCTCCACTTGGCTTTATTGCCTTAGGATTATTACTTGGTGTCATTCCATTAGCGCTTATTAATTTGTTCTTCTTTAATGAAACAATCTATTGGGTTGTCTCATTTGTAATCTTCGCCGCCATTATGTTCATCACCATGTATGACATTTGGAGAATTAGAAAGATTGCTGATCAAGGACAAATGACACGCAACTTATCACTCTATTGCGCGTTCATCATGTACACAGACTTTATTAATATCTTTATTAGAATTTTGTATTACTTGATGATTATCTTTGGAAACAAAAAATAGATTACAATTTTAAAAGAAATGGTGAGGTTAAAAACTCATCATTTTTCTTTACATACGCGCGTATACGCGTATAATAAATAATAATTGTAGAAAAATAAAATATTTCTACTAATTATAAACACCAAATTTTATCGGCCAAATCGAGATAAAATAAATACTTAGAAAAAAATATAAAAAAAAGTAAAAAAAGTGGTTGACCGAAAAATATTAAAAGTGATATTATATTCAAGCGTGCAGTTCCGAGAAGGAACTTATTACAAAGTAATATAAAGCACGACACTGATCTTTGAAAACTAAACAGATGTACAAACAACAAACGTCAATTTTTTAATTTACAAAAACCAGATAATAATTTTGAACTAGAATACAAACATTGAGAGTTTGATCCTGGCTCAGGATGAACGCTGGCGGCGTGCCTAATACATGCAAGTCGAACGAGGTGGATGGGAGCTTGCTCCTTGATACCGAGTGGCGAACGGGTGAGTAACACGTAGGTAACCTGCCCTTAAGCTTGGGATACCCAGAGGAAACTTTGGCTAATACCGGATAACAACAGAAGAGGCATCTCTTCAGTTTGAAAGGCCCTGCAAGGGGTCACTTAAGGATGGACCTGCGGCGCATTAGCTAGTTGGTGAGATAACAGCCCACCAAGGCGAGGATGCGTAGCCGACCTGAGAGGGTGATCGGCCACATTGGAACTGAGACACGGTCCAAACTCCTACGGGAGGCAGCAGTAAGGAGTTTTCGGCAATGGGGGAAACCCTGACCGAGCAACGCCGATTCGCTTAGGAAATGAAGCGGATTTGACGGTACCTTACCAGAAAGCCACGGCTAACTACGTGCCAGCAGCCGCGGTAATACGTAGGTGGCAAGCGTTATCCGGAATTATTGGGCGTAAAGAGGGAGCAGGCGGCAAGATAAGTTTGAAGTGAAAGCGTGGAGCTCAACTCCATACAGCTTCGAAAACTGTCTAGCTAGAGTACGAGAGAAGTGAACGGAACTCCATGTGTAGCGGTGAAATGCGTAGATATATGGAAGAACACCAGTGGCGAAGGCGGTTCACTAGCTCGAAACTGACGCTCAGTCCCGAAAGCGTGGGTAGCAAATAGGATTAGATACCCTAGTAGTCCACGCTGTAAACGATGAGAACTAAATATTGCCGCGAGGCAGTGTTGAAGCTAACGCATTAAGTTCTCCGCCTGGGGAGTACGATCGCAAGATTGAAACTTAAAGGAATTGACGGGGACCCGCACAAGCAGTGGAGCATGTGGTTTAATTCGACGCAACGCGAAGAACCTTACCAGGGCTTGACATGGAGGCTAAATACTTAGAGATAAGGAAATATACGCCTCACACAGGTGGTGCATGGTTGTCGTCAGCTCGTGTCGTGAGATGTTGGGTTAAGTCCCGCAACGAGCGCAACCCCTCTCCTTAGTTGCCATCATTTAGTTGGGAACTCTAAGGATACTGCCGATGTAAGTCGGAGGAAGGTGGGGATGACGTCAAATCATCATGCCCTTTATGTCCTGGGCGACACACGTGCTAC
>OMWW01000006.1 GCA_900314865.1 uncultured Erysipelotrichaceae bacterium
GGAAATGGAATGCCTTCCTCATCTTTAGGTATGATTGGTGACTCTTACATTAATTTAGAGAACTGGGATTTCTATGTTAAAGAGGAATCTGGTTGGGTTTTAAGTGGAAATATTAAAGGCGCTCAAGGTATCCAAGGTCCTCAAGGCGAAACCGGTGCTCAAGGTCCACAAGGCGAGCAAGGTATTCAAGGTGAAGCCGGACAACAAGGTGAAAAAGGAGATACTGGTGTTTCAATCACTTCAACGTATATTGATGATAACGGAGATTTAATTGTTACATTATCTGACGAACAAGTTATTAATGCTGGACATATTAAAGATACAAATAAACAAATAGTTAAGTTCTATTGCGATGATTTATTAGTTGATACACAATTAGTGGATCATGGTGAAAAAATACAATTACCAGTTTTAGAAGATTTTTTAATTAAACATTGGTATATCGATAAAGAATTTGAATATGAATGGTCATGGTATGGACATGTTGTTACTGAAGATATGTCTTTATATGGCAAATATGTTGCCGTTGAAAAGCACATTTCTTATGACAAGGACAAGGAAATAACAATTGATGAATATGGATTTGGAAGCGCATATGACGACAATAGAGAAATATGTGTTTCAAAGGCGGTTGAAACTGCTGAATATTTAATAACTTTAGAAAATAGAGGCATTTGCTTTAATAAAGAAGAAATCGGATTGATTAATCATATTACAGTTAATATTGATTCTGAAGGATTTGAATCAGCGAAAATTTATTTTGGAAACACCCCTATGTCATTTGAACATTCTTTTGTTTTAAGTGGCGGTACTAACGTTTTAGAGTTAGATGGTAATGAATATTTCACTATTCAAAATACAGGTACTAATCCAATTAATGTCAATAGTATTGATATATCTTATGAGAGAAAAACTATTTATGTTAACGACGAATTACCAACAGTGGTTATCAACACCAAGAATTCAAAGCCAATAACATCAAGAACTGAATATGTTGACTGTACAGTTTCTACTATTGGTGCTAATAAAGATGTAAGTGATTTAAAAGCCGAAATTAAAATTAGAGGTAATACGACTTCAGGATGTCCTAAGAAGCCATATCGTATTAAGTTAAATAAGAAAAACTCTTTATTTGGTTATGAAAAAGCAAAGAACTGGGTTCTTCTTGCAGATTATATGGATGGTTCTGACATGCACAATTATTCAGCTCTTAAATTTGCAAAAATGATTAGAGGAGAAGATTCCTTTGGCGTTAACCCTTTGCACGTTAACGTTATTCTAAATGGTGAAAATATTGGATTATATGAATTCGGAGAACATATCGATGCTAAAGAAGGCAGACTAAATATTGAGCAAGAAAATATTTGGGAAAAGAGTTTTAATGAGATTAACTTCTATATCGAGAGAGATTTTTCAACCTCTATTGATTGGACAGAGATTGAAGGTGAAACTTTCTTTAGAGTTCCTTTGGATAATTATTATTTAGATGAATATGTTTTTGCTTTAAAGTATCCGGAAAAAGAAGATTTTGAAGAAGAACTTGATAATGGCGAAGTTGACACTCACGAAGAAGAGTTCCAATCATTCTTTAATTCTTTAAAGAATTACATGACTGAAATTTGCAATAAATTTATTGATTACTCTATTGATAAGAACTGTTTTAATGAAATAGAGTCAAGTGTAGATGTTGTTTCATTAGCTACTTATGCGATAATTGACCAAGCGTTTAATGAGGCTGACCATGGTAAAAAATCCTTTAAAATGTATCGAACCGATGGCGGACCATTAAAATTTGGTCCTAACTGGGACTATGATTCTTGTTCGTATGGATTGCCATATCAAGGAACCTATGTTTTAAATCCATTTGAAGTTGGTTCAAAAAGCTTTACAGCTACATATTTTGCAGAAAGATGGGGTTACTTACTTTTCTCTGACTTAAAAAATGGTAGACCAATATTTAATTCTATTTGGAACGATATACCTTTATCTCAAATAAACGATTTTATTGATGATCAATTAGAAGAGTTGATTAAAATTTCACAAGCATCAATTTATGATTGTGGACTTTGGATGGATCAACAATATTATAGTTTGTTTGATAATAGATTATATTACTTTGAATGGATAAAAAATCAATTACCATATCTCTACAATTTTTATAACAATTAGTAGTATTAGATAATTGATATTTATGTTTATTATCTTAAGTCATTATTTATAAGGTAATGTTAAGCGCTGGTTGAACTGCAATTTGTCCGTTATTAACTCCAGCTTCATTTAGCATACCTAGTCTATTCACTTTTGAGATAGATAATTTGTTGTTGCCACTTTCCTCACAATAAGCAGACCTTGTATAAACGTTTGTCATATACATAAATTCTTCGTCTGTAGAATAATAACAACGAGTTGCTCTTATATAATCGGTTGATTTAACGTTTCTTGTTGTTTTATCAGCAGGATCTGGCGAGAATCCATATTCAGGAGTTATATAATCTTTATAACTCAACAGATAAACTTTATCGTCTGTATCTCCACAGTCAACTATTTCTTCAGGGTTTATAGTAGTGGAAGGAGAATTATCTATATGAGTGATATTGATATAAGAATCATTGTATGAGAAAGCATAATTTATAAATGTGTTATTTAACCATTCCCTAACAGAACTATATTTGTAATTGTTTGGGTAGATGATTTCTCCATCAATTATTCGATTTGATGTCACATAATTGAAACTAGTGATATCTAATGCCATTTCAGATAGAAGCATTAGATTGCTATTGTCTTCTTGTATAGCTTTCCATCTGATTGGCTCTATTTTAAACCAATAAAGATTGCTCTCTATAATTTCGTCTCCATTATCAAAATTACGAATTGGTAATAATTCTCCGCTTGAATCTCTAGCAAGGCTTGCTATTACTGGAGTGTAATACTCATGATTATAGTAGTAAATGTTGTTGCCTGTCGCTATTGGAAATGATTGAATTTTGTTTATCAATTCTTCGTCATTTATATTACTTTGTGGATACATTCCATATGTGTAGATTTTATTATTTGAATCAACTAATTTTGGGATAACTCCATGGTTTAAATTCCATTCATTTTCTTCTTCGTCAGACATATATTTTGCATATATGATTATATCTTTTGTTTTATCGTTTTTAAATGAATAAACATGATCGGTGGATAATAAGATATTGTTATTATCATACCAGCCTTTGAAGAGGTGAAATTTATTATTCTCAGGTATGTTATATAAGGTGAGGTATTCTGAATTTCTATCAGCTGATCTCACTTCTGCCTTTCCACGAGTTAAATCTAGGCTAACAGCTTTAACGTTTGTAATCCAATTTGCCTCAAACAGTACATTGCCATTTGAACCAGGCAATATTTTATCTATTCTTTCACCTTGTAGATTAAACCAACCACCAAAAATAGCTTCATCTTTATAGGGAACTGTTAATTCTAGCTCATCTTCAATAGTGTATGTTGTTGGGAATGTATCTTTAAACATACCACCATTCAAATTGTAATAAATCGAATAATTCATTACAGTCCATTGTGCAGTTAATTTCATATCGCCTTTTACTCTATCACCTGCAAAGTTCCATTTTGTTCTAGAATCGCTGTTCCATTGATAGACATAATATCCTAACTTATATGAAACTGGTTCTTCTAATAAATCGCCTTCTTTAACTGTGATTGTTTGTACAGGAGTTCCTCCATCAGTGTCAAATCGTACAGTATAGGTCTCTTTATTTGTGTTCTTAATTAAATAAAAAATACCTGCCGCAGCAGCGGCGGTGAGACAAACATTTAAAGCGATGATAATAATTTTTGCTATTTTCATAACGATATATATTATACATAAAAGTTGTTAATATACAAAAATTAACAACTAAATTATTTAAATAGTTGAACATTTTTACTTGATGTTGATAATTACATTATATGTAGTTAGAATTTATAAGATTACCTTTAATAAAAGGAGAGAATAATGGCCTATGCAGAATATGGATATACCTGTATGTTTGTTCACGTGGAAAAGATGGGATACCGTCGAAAGAATTATTTCTAGACTTAAAGAAGCAAATATTAAAAAGATTTATGTTAAATCTGATTGTTGGAGAAATGACAACGAAAAAGAACTTGTTTTAAATGTTAGAGCAAATTTGAAGAAAGCTTTTGATTGGGACTGCGATGTAACATTTATGTTTGCAGACGAGAACCAAGGGGTTTATAAGCAAATCGGTTTAGGCGCAATTGAAATCTTTAAAAAGGAGAAAATGTGTATTTTCATCGAAGATGATAATTTGCCAGAAGTCAGCTTTTTTAATTATTGCAAAGAGCTTCTCTTAAAATATGAAAAAGACGAGCAAGTTTTTATGATTGCGGGAACCAATTATTCTGGAAAATGGATGAAATGCACGGATGATTATATGTTTGTAAAAGCCTTGCTTCCTTGCGGATGGGCATCTTGGTCGTCCAAATTTATCAAATATTACGATAAAACTTTAGAATGGTTTGATTCCAAGGATAATTGTAAAAAGTACTTGTCTTTTTATAAATCTAAACCATTAGCAAAGCAACAACTGGGATCAATTACGGCTGAAAGAAAATTATTCTTATCTGAAGGAAGATTTAGATCTTGGGATTATCACGCAATTGCGTCTATTATGGTAAACGATTTATTGGTTATATCTCCTAGAAACAATCTTATAACAAATATTGGGGTTGATGAATTTGGAATACACAACCTTAAAAAGCCCAAGAAAAATGTTATGACTAAAAGATTTTGCGAGGTCGAATCATATCCGCTCCCTGTCCCTATCGAAAAGCATCCTTTAACTATAAAGATAGATAAAAAGTATCAAAAGTATTGTGACAAAATTATCACATATCCTTTATGGCTTAGAATTAAAAACAGATTGTCTATAATATATAGGCATTTTGTTCCTAGAAGAGCAAAATGATTAATAATTAAATTCAGAATTGTTCTCCTTTTCTTTAAACAAAGAAACAACGATTCTTTTTTGCCTAAAGAGAATATAAACAAGTGCTGCAAGAGTAATAACACCTGCTATTATCGTGGATATCAAATTAATCATCGGTATTTCTGCATTACCTATTTTTAAAGGACTGAATTTGAAAATGATAAAAATTATTGCAGATATCAAAATGATGGATAACGAAATTAATCCAGTTATAACGTTATTTCTCTTTTTACATTCATCCCTTAGGTTAATATTTTTCAACACATCAGGGAAAGTTATATAAAACACAACAGTTAAAATTATTGATAAAAATAGTAATAAAATCGCCATTGTAATTCTATTATTAGATAAATAATAGTTTTCTATTGCGGATATATCATTGTTTAATGTTGAACCTTCGATTGCGTTATAGTTGAAATCAAACGCAAAATTATTCTTGTATGAAAAATTCTTTAAATATGAATATTTGTTTCCGTTGTTTGATGATCCAGTAGAAAACATTGAAATAGCCTTGGTTGGTTTAAATTGCAGAAGAGAATCTTCGTGCATAATAATTGATTCTCCAAACGCTTTCTTTAATCCATCACCTCGACACCTATACCCTGTATTTTTTGGATAAATGCCAGTTAAGTATGTTCCACCTATTGTTAATGTTTTTGTTACACCATTTACCAAAATAGTAATTTTTTGACCAGATGCACTTTTTGCTCCGGTACCATCCATAATTAATTCTTCAAGTTCAGATGATATGTATACAACATCATTGTTTTCTTTAAAATATTTCCAAGTTGAACTCGAATATATATGCATTGTGTCATAGTTACTGTCATAGTAATTTGATTCTAAAATAGTAATATTTTCACCAATATAATTTAAGCAAGATATTTTTGCATTAAATTCTGCTTTTGATAGTTGATTATATAATATTTCATCAAACGACGCTTTTGCAGAGTTGACATTACTGATATTGCCTTCGTTATAATAATTAACCGTGCCAAATAGAGCTTCACCACAGTTTTGTTTGCTACACTCATCATCAATAAGTTTAGTTAGTGCTTGAGATGGATTGCTTTGAAAATATGAGCCTGAAAAAACAGCACAAACCAAAGAGCCACAATATGAAAGAATTGATAAAGACAAGAAAATTGCTGTACTAGTTTTTTTATTTATTTTCATTTGAGCATTCTCCTATTTTCTTTAACTTTTTCAACTCTTTAATCACGATAAATATTTCTCCTGCTATTAGTGGTATGAATGCGATAATGTTGACAATAAGAACCGAATACCACGTCGCGTTTTCTTTGAAAAGGATTAAAAGCAAACAACCTGATACTTTTAAAACTGCGCATATTGAGAAAAATATTATTTGCCACTTAATTACTGATAATCCATTAAGCACAACAGAAAATAAAGACACCAGCATCCATTCAATAATGAATACATCAAAAAGTATGACAACGATATAATCAACTGTCATCGCCTCTTCTCCCAGCCAGAAATTAATGAATGGTTGGAACACAACTGATAGTCCTACAAGAATCACAACGAATGCGATCATGTATAAGAATAATTTTTTAATATTGGCTCCTATCATTCCAACATTTCCCTCTTCCTTTTCTTTTGTGACAATAGCCCAGTATGGAAGAGTAACAATAGAAAACAACTGGAATATCATGCTGAATGGTTTGTAATAGTTTGTATA
The DNA here is from genome assembly GCA_900314865.1 of uncultured Erysipelotrichaceae bacterium. Lineage (GTDB taxonomy): Bacteria > Bacillota_I > Bacilli_A > RFN20 > CAG-826 > UBA2450. Next base: position 6,694 of record OMWW01000006.1, read on the forward strand.
TTCAACTACTTGGGTAGGACCAAAAATACTTGTTATGAATGTTTCATTCGTTGAATTTATCAAAAGCAAAAGCAATTGAATTACAAAGAAACCAATTCCAAGTGTGCTGACTTCTTTAATTGACTTTTTGCTTGCGTATTTAAAAGATGGAGCGCAGCCTTTAAAATCAAACATGAATGTAAAAATGGTGCCAACTAAAAGTGGAACATTAATTGTAAATACATATGCGATTGCAATAGAAAGCAACAGTACGTTTGAGTTTGAACTCTTAAAAATAACTGCAAATATCATCAATAAAACCGTCGATAAAAGGGAAAACGTACTTGATAGAGCTTGCTTTTGTTTTGCCTGAAGAAGCGAATTCACATTCTTTAAACTGAATTCAAGACAAATTGATAAACACACCAAGAACGTCGAAAGTTTAAGTATGGTTGGACTGATAACGCTTTCATCAATTTGAAAGAAAGCGTTTAAATTTGAAAAGAATACGATAGGTGTTAGTATCAACAAAACAAGAAGACTAATGGCAGATGTCGATAAATAAGTCGAAGATATTAGTTCTCTTTGCTTTTCTTTGTCACCATTAACGATATATTTAATTATTTTGTTCTTCAACCCGTTTCCAAGACCGAGATCAAAAGATATGATCATAGCCATAATTGATAAAACTGATAACCAAACACCCAAAACAGCGTTATCATTAAAATACGATCTATAAATTGGATATGAGAAAAATCCGAATATTAAAGCCATTCCTCTAATAATTAGAGATGTAGAGATATTTCTCTTTAAAATAGAAGCATCATCGTTTTTCACAAATGATGATACAACACAATTTTCGTTTGGTTTTTCATATCCCAATGCAACTGTGTCTTTATCTAATCCCTCTTTGATGAAAAGAAACATTAATATCCAATCAAATATAATGCCAGCGTGTGGCTCTTTGTTCATTAAAATCAAGAAAAGGAACGTGAATATAATTTTGTTCTCAACCTCTATACCCTTGACCATCCAAAGAGCAAAAAAGAAGAAAAAGATAAATGCAATTCCAAGTATGCCAAACTGAGATAAATAGAAAGTTAATGTTGATGTTTGAGCCATTCCTGGCATCATTTCTTCAAACATGCGGTCCGCGGTCTCTAATCCGTTACCCCATACTGGGCTCTTCAGCCAAATTTTAAAGTTAGTAAATGGTGATTGAAATCTATCAGGATCGAGCAGTCTAATACTGCCATTCTTTGTAACCATTTTTGAAAAGACATCTGGGAAAGCAGAAGCAAGACTAGTGATTATTTTGTCTGAGAAGAAGAAAAAGCAGATAATTGTTCCGAAAATCAGCACATATAAAGCAACAGTTATTGGGAAACTTTTAACTTTCTTGTTAACTACAAATATCAAAACAAGAACCATTAGCAAATATCCAAACGTTGACTTAGTTAGTATCAACGACACTACATAAATAATAATGTAGAACCATCTAATTTTTTTGTGGACAACTATTTCAAAAGAAAGCGCCAAAAGAATAAATGTTGCAAGTAATCCAGGTTCCCAAAAAGGACCTTGCATTCTCGTATCTATTCTTGCTTGAAAGGCTAAGTAAAAATAGTTTTCATAAACCGTTCCTTTTGGATTTGTAAATGTTGGGAATGGAGTTAATGCAATGTTAAAAGCAAATTGAAAAATATAGAAAAATATCGCTATTAGACAAACAATAAGCAAACCTGTTTGGAATACACTAATAAACTTTTTTAAATTGAATAGTTTAGCAATCATATAAGCGCATAGTATTCTAATGAAGAAAGTTGCATATGATATAAAACTAGATAGTTCTCCCGAACAGAACATTGTCAAAATTGTGGAAAAACCAAATATACAAACAGCTATAAAAGCCCATGTCGGTTTACGTTTTTTAAACCTATTTAATATCACTCCAGGATCAACAGTAATTGCAAAAATAAAACCAACAATAAAGAAAGAAACAATCATAATAATTGTCTTTGCCATTGTTTCGACTGATAGATATGTTAATGTATATCCGCTATTGATTACTGTAATAACAAAAAGCAATACCGATAGAGAGATGTTAACAATTTTTTTCTTGTTAATACTAGTAAACGATTTGAATTTATTTAAAAGTGATAAACCTAACGTCATGAAATAAATAATACTAAATTTTAATTTTAAATTAAACAAAAAATAGTGACCTCAAGCAAACGAATTAGTGAAACACGTATGAAACTATACGGATTTTTAATTGCCATTTTATAATAAAATATATAAAATATATAAAAATTGAACATGAAAAAAGTTGTATTTGCATCTTTTGCAAAATTTCCTAGAGGAGATTCCAATGCCATACATTTTGTGAACATTGGAACTATTTTTTTGAATTTAGGATATGAAGTCCACTTTGTTGGGTTTGGGAATGAAGATTTCAACGATGAATTTGGAGAATATCATTCATTGAAAACAGTCAAATCAAAAAACAATATAGTTGCAAAAGTTCTCAACCATTTAAATATGGAAAAAAAGGTTGCTGTTTTTTTAATGAAAAAATTTGCTGATGCCGATGTTATTATTTTTTCTGATTGTTTGAATAAAAAATGGTTTAGAAAAATAGCTGATTTTTATTCTAAAGTTAATCCGAAATCAAAGTTGATTATTTCAATGACTGAAGAATATGAAAAAGACGAATTTGATAAGATGGACTATTTTGCAAAAAGAGGCCTAAAAAGAAATCAATATTTGAATAATGATTTCAACGATAAACGATTCCGTTTCATCTGTATTTCTAAGTTTTTAGAAGCCAAATTTAAGAATAGAGGTTTTAAAACCATTTATTTACCATTTACTTTTTCGAATTCTTTTATAGGTACAATTTGTCAAAAAGAACACGATTGTATAAATTTTATTTACACCGGTTCTCCAAATAATAAGGATAGATTACTTTTGATTTTAAAAGCCTTTTCTTTGATTGAACAAAAAGGGTTTTGCTTGAGTGTTGTTGGAGTTGATGAAAAGTGGATTAAAGATAGAGACAATGATACTTTTCAAAAAATTAAGCACTTCACTACATTCTTCGGTAGGAAGGAATATGAATTTGTAAGAAGTGTTTACGAGACCGCTGATTTCTCCTTACTATTAAGAGACCCAAATAAAACATTCACAAAAGCTGGATGTCCAACAAAGATTGTTGAAAGCTTATTCTTTGGTGTTCCACCAATCACTAATTTGACTGGCGACCTAAAAGATTTTCTAATTGATATGGACAATTCGATAATTGTCAAAGATTGTTCCGCTGAATCTTTTGCTTTTTCTGTTGAGAGAGCACTTATGCAATCCGACAACTTGCAAGTAATGAAGTGTAATGCAAAAGAAACCGCACAAACACATTTAGAATCGTCGAAATATATTGATAAAATTGTTGAAATTTTAGATAATTAAAACTTATGGAAAGTAAAAAACTTATGATAGTCACTGTTTCTCTTGGCTCTGGCGGGCTTGAGAGAATGGTGGCCAATATTGCAAATAAATATATTGAAAAAGGTTGGAAGGTTTGTATTCTGGCTTTGTTAAATCCAGAAGGAAATGTTTTTGTAAAACTTGATAAAGAAGTTGTCCATTACGACTTTAAAGATATAAGTAGCGCTTTTGCTTCATCTTTTGAAAAGGCTAGAAAAACAAAAAAATGGATTCGCTTTATTAGACAGCACATTTGTGATTTTAGACCTGATTGTATTCTTGCTATGACTATTAAGATTGGATCCATGGTTGTAATAGCAAATAAAAAATACAAATCAAGAGTTGTTGTTAGAGAAATTAGTGATCCAAAATCAAAAGCTAGAAATCAACTAGTTAATAAGATTTGTTTTCATTTTTGCAAAAAAGCTGACGGATTTATTTTTCAAACAGAATGGGAAAAATCATGTTTCCCTAAAAAAATACAAAATATTGGGATGGTTATTCCAAACCCTGTTGTTTTAAAGACCAACGCAATCGAAGAAAAGCGTAAAGCTATTGTTACGATGGGTAGATTGCTTAATTTTCAAAAATGTCATGACGTTTTAATTAAATCATTCGCTATGTTTAATAAAAACTATCCAGAATACAAACTTGAAATTTATGGCGAAGGACCAGATTTAGAATTTGATCAAAAGTTAGCTAGTAAATTAAACGTGACAAACAACGTTATTTTCAAAGGCGCATGTAAAAACGTTCACGAGTTAATTGCTGATGCTTCTTGCTTTGTGATCACTTCTGATTTTGAGGGACTTTCCAACGCTCTACTCGAAGCATATTTGATGGGTATTCCATGTATTACTAGCGATTGGCCAGGCGCCAAAGAAGTAGTTACGGATGGAGTTGATGGATTGGTTGTTAAACGTGGTGATATTAATGGCTTCGCAAACGCTATGGAGTGTATTGTTGGAAACAAAGACAAAGCTTCTTTATTTAGTAAAAATGCTTGTAACAACATGAAGAAATATGATGCTGAAATTGTTTTTGAATCCTATTTCAAGATGATTGAAGGAATTTAGGATGAGAGTTTTTTATTATAGTGTTTTCAATAACTACGGCGGCATAGAAAATTTTGCCAAGAATATTATTTCTGCCGTTATTAATAAACGTGACGATGTTAAATACACAATAATATCTTCTAATGATAATTTCCCTTTTCAGGAACTTTTTATTTCGCTTGGATGCGATATTGAAATTGTTCCGTCTTTGAGAAAACCCAAGGCATTTTATAAAAAAATATTAAATATTTTTAAAACCGGTAATAAAGAAACAGATATTGTTCAAATTAACATTTGTACATATAGAAACCCGTTAGTACATATGGCTGCCAAAAAAAGTGGTTTAAGAACAATCACTGTTGGACATTATTCTAATGTTGAAGGCAAATTAAAAATCCTTCATTACATAAATAGGTTTAAATATCGCAATTTTGGATTAAAGGTGTCTGTGAGCAATCACTGCAAGGATTTCACCTTTGGAAAAAAAGCAGACTCCATCATTATTGATAATGGTGTTGATTCTAAATTATTTGCGTTCAATGGCAAAATCCGAGAAGACTTTAGAAAAAAACTGAATATATCTGAAAACGAAATTCTTATTGGACAAGTTGGAAGATATTCTCCTGAAAAAAATCAGATGTTTACAATCGAACTCTTCAATCAAATATCTAGAAGATATTCTAATGTAAAACTATGTTTTGTAGGTAATGGCGATTTTGCAAAAGTGAAAGAATACATTAAACAAAACAAGTTAGATAATAAAGTAATCATTGGACATGCCACATATCAAGATATTACTAATTGGTACAATTCATTTGATTTGTTTTTTATGCCTTCTAAACACGAGGCTTTTGGCTTAACTTTGCTTGAGGCCTTATCTAATGGATTAACTTCTTTTGTTTCAAATAATGTTCCAACACTTGACGTTGATGGGCCTGTTTCATATCTTGAAAACGAAATTGACAAATGGCTTGATTGTTCTATCAATTTTATTAAGGCAATTAACCAGCCTTATCCACGTAAAAATTACATTCTCAACTCAAAATACTCATTAGATAGGTGTGCCAGCAAATATATTGATTTATACTTTAATTATGATAAATACAAAAAATGATTTAGTTTCAATTATAATGCCACTATACAATTGTGAAAAATATGTTTCAGAATCTGTTTTAAGTGTTGTTAATCAAACGTACAAAGACTGGGAACTTATTATTTGCGATGATTGTTCCACAGATAATTCTTATGAAATTGTGAAATCTCTTGAAAAGAAAGATAATAGAATACACGTTATAAAAAATGATGTAAATTCAGGGACTGCCACAGCAAGAAATCACGCTCTAGAATTAGCGAATGGCTCTTATGTCGCTTTCCTTGATTCTGATGACACATATGATGAACGCTTTTTGGAAAACCAATTAATATTTATTAAAAAGCACTCACCATTTGTTTTTTGCTCGTTTAGAAGAAAAGCTTCAAAAAGCTTAAGCGTGTACAACGTTCCAAAAAAAGCGACTTATAAGAAAATATTGAAAGGATCTTGTCTAACTCCTCTTAGCGTTTTTATGTCGAGAGACTTGATAGGCGAAACAAGATTTCGCGCAGATTCTAAAGTTGAAGACTTTGTTTTCTTCTGTGAGTTACTAAAAAAGATAAAAAACGCTGATGGAAATCCTAAAGTTTTAGCCACATATAGAATTGTGCAAAATTCAAAATCCAGAAACAAAAAAGCACTGATTAAAAAAATGTGGATTGTTTACCACAAGGAATTGGGATTCAATATATTTACTTCTGCTTTTTACCTTTTTTGTTGGGCGGTTCATGGTTTATATAAGTATCGTAATGTTAAATAATTATTAAATTTTCGGAGGAAAATATGAAGAAGAATATTTTAGCTGTTTCGTTGTTATTTGCCCTTCTTTTAGGCTCTTGTTCAGGTCAATCAAGCGTTGGCCCTCAAGGAATTCAAGGTCCTAAGGGTGAACAGGGCGAAACTGGCCCTCAAGGTCCTCAAGGTGAACAAGGTATCCAAGGTGAAACCGGTCCGCAAGGCATTCCTGGACAAGACGGTTCATCTTTATTAAACGGTTATGGAATCCCAGATAACTTGCTTGGCAATGAAGGCGATTCTTATATTGACTTAATAAATTGGGATTATTACACAAAGGACGAGAATGGATGGGCTCTTAAAGGAAACATCAAAGGTGAACAAGGCTCACAAGGGGCCGAAGGTTTGTCTGCTTATCAGATATATAAGAATTCTCATCCAGAATATGATAAAACCGAGCAAGAATGGCTCGATGATTTAATTAACGGAAGACTTGGTAATAAAAAAATTCATGTGGTGACTTTTAATAGTTGTGGTGGTTCTTCTGTCGAACAGCAATTCGTTTTACACGGAGAGAAAGCCCAAAAACCTGAACAACCAATAAAAACAAAGTGTAAGTTTGTAGATTGGGTTGATGAAAATAATGATCACTGGGTCTTTAATGGTTTTTCAATAACTGAAGATATTACATTAAATGCTGTCTGGTCTGAAGATTTTGATTATAGCAAGATAAGAGTTAATGAAATTTGCTCAAAAAATAGAAAAAGTTTTGTTGATAAATATGGGGAAGATAGTGACTGGATAGAACTATATAATTCCAGTAATTCCGTTGTTAATTTGGAAGGATGTGGTTTGTCAAATTCTAGTGACAATCCGTATTTACTGACTTTTGATGATTTTGAAATTGAACCAGAAAGCTATGTCGTTATTTCTGCGTCTGGAAGAGAAAATAACAAATATAATGGCGAGTATCACGCCCCATTTACTTTATCTCAAAAGAAGAGTGGTACAATTATTTTTTCTGCTCCATATGGTGTTGTAGATACTGTTGATTATCCTGCTTTAAAGGATGATATTTCGTATGGATATATTGGTGAAGAGTATTCAATGTTGATGCCTTCTCCTGGTCAAGACAATGAAGCCAAATATGTAGAAAAGCAAATCCTTCCTGCACCAGTTTTTTCAGTTTCTTCTGGAATTTATCAAGATGAATTTGATTTAACATTAACTTCTGAAAATGGATATCACATTTATTACACTCTTGATTCGGGTAGCCCAACCGAACTTTCAGAGTTATATAACGAGCCAATTCATATTTATGATAAATCGGATGAACCAAATGTTTTATCTGCAAGAAATGACACATATGGTTCTAGTTCGCCATATACTCCTACTTCTCCTGTTAGAAAGTGTATGGTTGTTAGAGCTATTTGCTATGATGACGAAGGAAATTACTCGCCAGTTGTAAGCTCCTCATATTGGATTGGTCAAGATGATTTTATAAACACAGGTGTTTCTGTAACTTCTATTAATACCGACTTTGATAATTTATTTGGATTAGAAAAAGGAATATATGGACGCGGTAAAATCTGGGAAGATTGGAGAAATTCTGAAGAATATAGTCCAGATGTGCCTGCATGGAATCAACCAGCCAATTACACTCAAAAGGGATTCGATTGGGAGCGAATGGCGAATATAACATATTTGAATGAAAAACATAATCTTAAATGTGAACAATCTATTGGCCTAAGGATTAAAGGTGGTACCACTAGAACATTCCCTAAGAAAAGTTTTAATTTATATTCGAGATTTTTATATGACGGTAAAACTAAATTTGATTATAAATTCAATGGAAAGAAGTGCGAAAAAATATCACTAAGAGCGGGTGGAAACGACACTGATTTATTAATCACAGACCCAATTAATTCAATGGTAGCCAAACATTATAACTTTAATTTTGATACTCAAGATACTTCGCCAACATATGTTTACTTAAATGGCGAATTTTGGGGCATCTATTTCATCACTGATGCCTATGATTCAAAATTTATCGAAGAAAAATATGATGTTGAAGATTCAATCGTTTGGAAAGCAACAGAAATTGAAGAAGGATATCAATCTGATATTTCGTATTTTGACGAAGCACAATCTTTTGTTAATTCAAATCTTTTAACGGAAGATGGATTTGAATTATTTGGTCAGAAGTTTTCTGTTGAAAGCATGGTTGATGCCATCATATTCCAATCTTATATAGATAATACCGACTTTTATCTTTTTGGATCTAATTCGTCATACTGGAGAAGTAGAAATGTTGATCAAAGCATTGCTTGTTCAGATGGAAAATTTAGGTTCATGCTTTATGACACGGATTATTCTTTAGGAAGACAGACTAGTTATTCTAGTTATCCAAAATTATTTGAAAGACTGAAGTCTAGTTACACTAGATATCTACTTGAATCGCCAAATATGTTAGCGATGATTAAACAAAGAGCACAAGAAATGGTCGCAATGCTTTCAAGTCAAGAGTGTCTAGACTTGGTGGAGAATTATTATCTTGATGTGAAACCTTTAATCGAACTTGATAATATTAGATACGGACACTCTGCTTCATCAAGTTTGAATAGATGGAATACTATAAATGAATTTTTGAATAATAGAGCTTCTTATTATTTGTCGTTCATTGATGAACTATAGTTTTAATTATTATTAAGGTTGAAACGCAATTTCATATAATATATAATTCAAATCTAGTTGCCGTAAATTAAGTAACGAAACGAAAACAATATGTATAGTTTTTTAAAGAGAACATTCGATATTATATCTTCACTATTGTTACTAATAGTTATTTCGTGGTTGTTTTTGATTTTGGTAATTATTAATACGTTCGCTACAAAAGGAGCTCCAATTTACATTGATAGAAGAATTGGAAAAAATAAGAAAGAACTTAAACTTTTAAAATTTAGGTCAATGTATAAGGACGCAAATACTAAGCCTGAAAAATACTTAAGTGCTGAGCAATTAGAACAGTGGAAAAAAGAAAGAAAAGTTGAAAATGATCCAAGAATAACTTGCTTTGGCAAAATCATTAGAAAAACATCACTTGATGAACTTCCTCAGTTAATCAACATTTTTATTGGATCTATGTCTGTTGTGGGTCCACGGCCTATCACAAAAAAAGAAATGGAAGACAATTACAGTTCTGAACAAATCAAATTACTTGTTTCTGTAAGACCTGGATTAATTTCAAACTGGGGTGTCAATGGTCGTAATAATGTTTCATATGATGATGGAGCAAGGCAAAAACTCGAGCTTCAGTATTTTGATAAAAAATCGTTATTATACGACTTAAAATTAATTTTCAAAGCTGTTGGTGTTGTCTTCTCGACAAAGGGCGCAAAATAGTAAAAATTTTATAAAACTCAAAAAAGTAGCAAAAACTACTTTTTTCTTCTTGGATTTAATTTATGCATTTCTTCTAAACTTTGCCAATATCGAGGATTACCCCCGCATTTAATTAGATCAATCTTTTGAGAATACTTATCAAAAGAGTTTATTATCTTTGCCGGCATTCCGGCTACAACACTGTTGTCTGAGATATCTTTTGTTACCACGGATCTGGCTCCGATAATCACATTATTTCCTATTGTAACGCCAGGCATTATCATTGCTCCCATTCCAATAACAACGTTGTTGCCAACTTTGATATTTCCACAAATTACAAAATTCTTTTCAGGAAAAAGCAATGTTCCCATATCGTGTGTTAAGAATTGTACATCTATTCCTATAAAAACGTTATTACCAACTGTAACAAGCCATGGCTCTGTTGAAAACATTCCTGGCTTTGGCTGATATATTATGACATTGTTTCCAAATTTTACTCCACGCTTTTTAAAAAACTTTATGGCGTTTCGCTTGCATCTAATAACTGATATTAAGTGAGAAATATTTTGCTTAATCATGGTTTTCTCCTGAAATTATTTTTCTTTATCATAACATAATTGTTGAATAGTGAATTAGTTTAACCTATTTATATTTTATTAATAATTGGATCATATTTATAAACATTTGCAAAACAATAACAATAAATATATATTTATTTAGAGGTTAAACCATGAAAATAGCATTAGCAGGAACAGGATATGTTGGATTAAGCAATGCGATAATCTTATCTCAACATAATAAAGTATTCGCAGTAGATGTCATCAAAGCGAAAGTTGACTTAATCAACTCTAAAAAGTCTCCAATTGTTGATAAAGAGATTGAAGAGTATTTAGCAACTAAAGATTTAGACTTAATCGCTACTATTGATGCTGAAAAAGCATATAGAGAAGTAGATTTAGTTATTATTGCTACTCCTACTAACTACGATAGTGAAACTAACAAATTTGATACCTCTTCAGTTGAATCAGTTATTGAACAAGTTAAAAGAGTGAATCCTAATGCGTGGATCATTGTTAAATCCACTGTTGGGGTTGGCTTTACTCTTACCGCTAGAACAGAACATAAATATGATAAGATTCTCTTCTCTCCAGAATTCTTAAGAGAAGGGAAAGCGTTATACGATAACCTTTATCCAAGTAGAATAGTGGTTGGTGTTCCTGAAAAGAAAGAACCATATTTATCTAAAGCTAAAGAATTTGCAGAATTACTTAAACAAGGTGCGATTAAAGAGAATATTGATGTTCATATCTTAGGGTGTACTGAAGCTGAGGCTGTTAAGTTATTTGCTAATACCTATTTAGCGTTACGTGTTGCCTATTTTAATGAATTAGATACATTTGCACAAACCAAAGGTTTAGACTCTTTAGATATCATTAAAGGTGTATGTGGTGATCCTCGTATTGGAGATTTCTATAACAACCCATCTTTTGGTTATGGTGGATATTGTTTACCTAAAGACACGAAAGAACTTAAAGCTAACTTCCAAGATGTACCAGAGAATTTGATATCTGCGATTGTGGAATCAAATAGAACGAGAAAAGACTTTATTGCTGATAGGGTACTTAAACTTGCGGGATATAAAAATGATGGTAAAGATAATATCGTTGTTGGTATATATCGTTTAACCATGAAAAGTGGATCAGATAACTTTAGAGCGTCCTCTATTCAAGGAGTAATGAAACGCTTGCACGCGAAAGGTGTAAAGATTGTTATTTATGAACCAACACTTAAAGACGAAGAATTCTTTAACTGCAAAGTTATTAGAGACTTTAATGAGTTTAAAAAATTATCTAAAGTCATTATTGCGAATAGATACGATAGTTCTTTGGATGATGTTGATGATAAAGTTTATACAAGAGATTTATTGAGGAGAGACTAATTTGTGAAATTAAAAAACATTTCCATACAAAATTTTCGAAGTATAACTTCTACTGAAAAATTAGAGCTTTCTGATTATTGTATTTTGCTTGGCAAAAACAACGAAGGCAAAACAAATGTATTAAAAGCATTAAGCTTTGCGATGTACGCTATTAGACAAATAAGAGTAAATGGTAGAAGAGGGGCATATCGCTCCGAGAATTATTATTCTTTTAAAAGAGATTATCCTGTTAGTTTGCTAGAGGATAAAAACGCTAAGCCAACATCTTTTGTTCTAACTTTTCAACTTAGCGAAGAAGATATTGCTTCCTTTTATGAAACAACTAAACTGCATAATAATGGTTATATTTGTGTAGAAATTGTTTTTCCTAAGAGTGACAATTCATATGATCAACCACAGATTTTTCTTAAAGAAAAAAGAGGAAGAGGTGGTAGCTCATATAAGGCTCATATTCAAGACATTCTTGCTTTCCTTCTTAATAATATTTCTTTTCAATATATTCCTGCTGTTAGAACTGCTGATAATTCTTTTGATGTCATAAGAAGCCTTATAAGAAATGTTCTATATACATTGGATGAAGATGATGAATATAAAAGCGCAATTGATTTGATTGTTTCAAAAAGAAATGAGCTTGTTGATAAACTCGGTTCTGTTTTAAAAGACAAAATCAAAACATTTATCCCGTCAGTATCTGATATTGAAATATCATTAGGAAGTTCGCGTGATTTGGATATAGATTTTGATGATTCTATTAGGTTTGTTATAGATGATGGTAATAAAACTAGTATTCAGTATAAAGGAGATGGTATTAAAAGTTTGGCGGCACTTGCTCTTCTTTATAGCACAAAAACAGCAAAACAGTCTCAAATAATTGCTATTGAGGAACCAGAATCTCATCTTCATTATGAGGCAATTCATCAAATTGATGCTGTTTTACGTGATCTTTCCAAGACAAACCAAGTAATTGTAACAACGCACAATCCTGTTTTTATTAATAAAGATGATGTTACCAGCAATATAATAATTGACAAAGGCATAGGCAAAAAGGCAACCTCCATAAGTGAAATTAGAGATTTGATGGGCATTCGTATATCTGATAGTTTATTCTATTCTGATAAGGTTGTGTTAGTAGAAGGCGAGGATGATAAAATATCGCTTTCACATATTATGTCGCTATTAGATTTGGAATTAGGTGAGTCAATAAAGAAAAATGAAATTTCTTTTTCTGCTGTTGGCGGGGCAAGTAAACTCCCATATGTATGTACTTTATTATCTAATTGGTTAGTAAAGTACTGTGCGATTGTAGATTATGATAAAGCAGGAATGGCGTCGCTTAATAATTGTCTAAACAAAGGGTTTTTAACTCCAAAAAATTCGTATTCTCCAATTGCTTTTAACTCTAAAAAAGAAAATGAGTTTGAAGATTTTTTGAATGTCGAAATATACAAGAATTATATTTTTGATAATTATGGAGTGAGTGTCGAATGTGCTAGATTCAATAAAAAGAATAAAAAATGGTCTGATAGATTAAGTGATGCTTTTGCTGAAAGCGGAAAATTGTTAGATGAAACAACGAAAGCTATCATTAAAACAAATATTGCGAAAATTATTTCTTTAAAGAACGATATTAATCAAATATTACTGCCGAGTTATATTACGATTTTTCAAAATATCGCTTCATCGATAAAAAAGGAGCTTTTGTAAATGAGAATTTTAATATCTGGTGCAGCAGGTTTTATAGGAGCGTTTCTATGCAAACGTCTTTTAGAGACCACCAAAGATGAAATTATAGGTATTGATAATCTTAATGATTATTATGATGCATCTTTAAAGGAAGAACGTTTAAAGATGCTTTCATCTTTTAAAAACTTTAAGTTTATTAAAGGCGATATATCTGATAAAGCATTTATTGATAAATTATTTAACGAATATCGTTTTGATATAGTAGTGAATTTAGCTGCTCAAGCAGGAGTGAGATATTCTATTGATCATCCTGACGTCTACATCAATTCAAACATTATTGGCTTCTATAACATATTGGAGGCCTGTAGATATCATATGCCTCAGCATTTAGTGTACGCCTCCAGTTCTTCTGTATATGGTGGAAATACAAAGGTACCATTTTCTACAGATGATAAGGTAGATAATCCAGTAAGTTTATATGCTGCTACTAAGAAGTCTAATGAATTATTAGCCCATGCCTATAGCAAGCTATATAACATACCTACTACAGGACTTAGATTTTTTACTGTATATGGTCCAATGGGCAGACCCGATATGGCATACTTTAGTTTTACTAATAAGTTAATTAAAGGTGAAACAATAGAAATATTTAATTATGGCAATTGTAAACGTGATTTTACATATGTTGATGATATTGTTGAAGGTGTAATTCGTGTAATGAATAAAGCACCAGAGAAAAAGAATGGTGAAGACGGATTGCCTATTCCTCCATACAAGATCTACAACATCGGTAATAATAACCCAGAAAATCTGTTAGATTTCGTTAGTATATTATCTGAAGAACTTGTTAGAGCGGGCGTCTTACAAAAAGATTATGATTTTGAAGCACATAAAAAGTTAGTGCCAATGCAAAAAGGTGATGTTCCTGTGACATACGCTGATACAAGTGATTTAGAGAGAGATTTTGGATATAAACCTTCAACAAGTTTAAGAGAAGGATTAAGACAATTCTCAGAATGGTATTATAAGTTCTATATTAAGAAGTAGTGGTTACGCCACTTCTTTTTAAAAAATGCTTGGCTCGTGTTTAAATTATTGTGGTGGATTGGCCTAGATATTTTACAAACACTCACCGAACAAAAACTGAAAATGTTATCTTTTATGCCTTTTATATGTTTAAAATAATTAATGAAATTAAAGTTTAATGTAATTATATTTATTTATAGCCTAGAGTAAAGCAAGTCAAAAGTTTTATGAAAAATTATAAATATGCAATTAATACCTTTTACGATAAATATTTATATAGCACTGATATCAGTGATATTCTCGATTTATATTTAACTGATGAAGCAAATAATGATTCAGACCTTAAAAAAGTTCAAACTGTGTTAGCGTGTTTTCATGGTGAATTAAATTATTATTTTGAGTGTCTAAACGCAAGAATTAAAGGAAATCGCTATTTTGCGGCGCAACCAAGTAGAGAACTTATCAATTTGGTTAATGATGTTTTTGAGTTTGGGTCTGCTCTAAAGAATAGCCCATATAATTTTAAAACAACTAAACAATGCTATGCATTATTAAAAACAGCGCAAGGCTTTTTACAAGAAAGTGGCGGAAGCGAGATTCCTCCTGATACTCAGCCATTACTGTTGCCAAAATACTCACCCATATTCGACCTTAATTATATAAAAGAAATGTCTAAAGAGAAAAATCCAACAGTTGAACTGATTAGAATAATTTCAAAAGTATCTACAAATGATACCGAATACTCCAAAATGTCAACGGACGAAAAATTGGAAAAACTAAATATGTGCATTGAATATTTACTTAAAACTAACGGCAAATATATCCATCTAGATTACAAACTTATTTTTGGTGACTTTGTTAACGAGAAAGATATTGTTTTGTATAGAAACACTACAAATTGCTTTAGGCATGGTTCAGAAGACGCTATAAAATCTCGCGCCATTTTAGACAATGACTATAAGATTTTTTTAATTGAATATGGAATGCTAGTCGTTCAGTCCCTACTATCGTATCTAAAAAAAGATTAGTAAAGTTGTCAAAAACGGTTATTTGGTAATATTATATTTAAAAATTTAAATATTTTTTAAAATATTTATTAACAGTTTTATCACTTTCAAACAACTCCAATTCTGCTTTGCTTATTTTACTTTTTAGATATTCTATTAAATATGCAAACGAACTTTTTTTGTTGTTTTTTCTACTCCAATGATATATGTTCCATAAATAACATTTACAATCATAATTGGTGACCGATCTATAGAGTTCGTATTCAAATATTTCAAACTCTTTCTTACTTAATAATTTTTTTGCTCTTAAAAAACAAACGTAGTTTAAATGAGATAGAAAATTATCTATATTTGACTCAATGGGCGAACCATGAAATTTCTCATCATACCACGTGATATCATAATCAAGCAGATATTCAATTTGTGAGAGTTCTGTATTACCCCTCATTGCTTTTAGCAAATCGCTTACAAATTCTGCTCTTTTAATCTTCTTTGTTTGATTAATTTGAAGATATGTTAAAACAATCCCTAATATGGCTATGGCAGCCGCGACAATTCCAATTATGCTTTCTTCTTTCATTTTCTTTTCTCCCTACCACATTACATATTATTATATAAAGGGTAGATGTTATGATGTGCAATTTCTTTAATTTTTTTCCAGTAGGACAAGGGTTATTCTATTACGGTTCGTTAAACTTTGGTGAATTTACATTTGCTTATGATTGTGGAACCATAACACACGAAGTTGATTTGTCTAACCATATCTCTAAAGTGGTTAAATTGAATGGTGGCAATAAATTAGATTTCCTTGCTATTTCACATTTTCATTGGGATCATGTTAGTGGTGTAGAGCAATTGGAAAACTTGGTGGGATTTAAACATGTATATTTGCCATATTTATCTAGCAATTCAACGATTAGAAACTTTGTCATTGGGATTCAACTATTTGAAGACACGCAAGAGTTTGATGAAAGGAGATTATCTACTTATCGCTTTTTGATAAACCTATACAATAGAGATAATAGAAATTTAGAGCCTGGGTCTGGTTATATACCGCATCCAAATTGGGTATTTAAATATTTTAATAAAGAAATCAAACCAAAATTATGTGAACTATTATTAGAAAAGATAGAAAAGTTATTAATTAAATATAGTGTAACGAATGTTATAGATTTATTTAAAGTTGGTAAATTTAAAGAGTTAAGGGAAGCATATTTAGAAGTATTTAAAAATAGTGAACTAAATGATACTTCTTTATTACTACTTCATTATCCTGAAATTAATAATCATTTTTATGAAACAAGGTACTATCCAAATGATTGTGGGACAATTATAAATGAAGGAACGCATCATCATTTTTATCCATATACCTTATTAACTGGTGACATTTTATTTGATGACAATCTTGCAAAAGATGTTATTAATAGCTATCCAACAGGTGTATCTGGAATAGTTCAAGTCCCTCACCACGGCTCTAAATATAACTGGTCATCTCTTATAAATCGATTCCCATCGTTTAATTGTTATGTTGTTAACTATGGAACAACAAATAAGTTTGGACATCCAGATTATTTATTAAGAACCCATGTTCCGTCGCATAAGTTTTTTGATAATAATGAATTTAAAGGATTTTTATATCAAATAATTTAATTTATCGCAAACGATGCCTGGCTCGTGTTTAAATTATTGTGGTGGATTGTCTAGATGTTCTACAAACACTCGCCGAATAAAAAACTGACAACATTATCTTTTATGGTCAAAGACCATTGGAAGATACGCCTGCGTTATATAAGATTGCAGACGCTATGCTTGTTACATTGGAAGATAAACCATACGCGAATATGACTATACCAGGAAAGGTTCAATCATATATGGCGGTTGGTAAACCTATTATTGGTGCGATTAATGGTAGCTGCGCTAATTTTATAAAGAATAATGATGTTGGATTTGCTTGTTCATCTGGTGACAGCAAGGGTCTAGCAAACCTCATTAAGAGTTTAGAATTAAGAGAGTTGAAATTGATTGGCAAACATTCTAAAGATGTTTACTTTAAGAAATATAGTAAGTCTATTTTTATGAGTAGATTGATTTCAACATTGGAGTCAATGAAGAAATAAAACCTACATTTCTTTAATAACCGAATATCTATAATTCGCCATTTGCCCATTCTTCCTAGTTTAAAGAGATTCGACAAATCTTTTTTCTTTTTGAACAATAGAAGGAAACAACTTTCTAAATTCATCTTTTGATGTTTCTTTCTTACACTTGGCTATAATTAGCTCGTAGTTAGGCAAAACAATCATCTTGTAGTGGTGAACATCCATTAAATATGTAGTCAAATACCTAATATTAAATATTTAATGCACAGTATATTTGTTATATAATAAATAAACATTTCATTATGAAAACATATAAAGTATTTATTAACATCGCTTTGATTTCTGCACTTGTGTTTTTGAGTGTTTCCATTATTTTATGGGTTATGCTTGTTATTTATTCTTTTATAAATACAGGTTTTATTGTTGACACTAATAACTTTGATATTGTTTATCGCATCGCCCTTATTTCTACAACTATTACTTTTGGTCTTTTTACAATTCAGTTTACTTTAAGATCATTACAAAACGCTTTATCAGATAAGCGAAGCAAAGAATTGATTAGGACAAATGATTTACTTAACGATTATATGGAACTTGCTTCTTCTCCAAGATTCCTATTCGTTAAATCTGTTTGTCGTGAATTAAGTGATATTTTTAATTTTGGTACATCATTTGATAATTTTGAAAACACTCAAAAAGATTTTGTTAATATACTTCTCAGTTTATTAGCAAACTCATCTAAGAGTTTTAGCGCTGAGCTTATCAATGCTTCCAAAGCCTATATTTATAGATCTACGATTGATAACGACAGTCCTGAATGGTTTAAGTCCACGTACACTAACGACAAAATGTATGAATACTTTATGTCTTCTTATGTTGCAATTGAAAATAAATTCGAAGTATTTTCATATCAATATATCAATAAATCTGTCGATGATAATTTGTTTGAAGAACAATTATTAAACGATATACGTTTCTTTTATCTATTCCACCTCTTGTTTGTGGGGCTTGGTATGATCACAAATGATTGTAAATCGATTTCTTATCAAGCCATAAGGATATTTAAAGAAAAAAATGATAAAATAAAAAAGTAGGAGGTATTTATTATGAGCACATCATCAAGTTATAAGAATTTGGAAAAAGTAATTTCTAATTTGAAAAAGAATAACTACAAAGCAGAGACTAATGCTTTTTACAATGAGGAGCTACGTGTAAATGCTTCTGGAAACGTTTATATTGTTGAAAATAACAATGGTGAGGAAAAGGTATCTTCTGATCAAATTCTTAAATTAATAAACGCTAGAAGATAATGTTTTTAAAAACGGAGGATTACCCAAGAGGCTGAAGGGGACCGGTTGATAGCGGTTAGGTTCAGAAATGGGCGCAAGGGTTCGAATCCCTTATCCTCCTTTTTATTTTCTGATATTTTAATAATTTCTTATTTAGTGCGCTGTAACAAGTCAAGACTTCATAAAACCTCATTATTGTTTATGCTTTGTTACAAAACTGGCCTAGCCTTCTAATCTATGTCATTTTGCATTTGCTTTTCCTACAATCGACTTGCAAATGTGTATCATTTAACATAGCAGGTTTAATAGTCGATAAAAATGTGATAAAAATATAAATAGTATATATATTAAAGGCTCTTTTGAGATGGAGGAATATATTAATGGAAAAAGAAAAAGCATTAGAAATTTGGGATATTCTGTTTGGCAAAGACACTCTTTGGGTTCAAGATTGTTTTGGAACATGGATGTATCGTGAAGATTATGGCGATACAGAGAAGAAAAGGGTCCGACCCGGAAATACTAAAGAGTATAAATATGGCTGGGAAATAGACCACATCAGACCAAAAAGTGATTTTGGGGAGAACGCTGACTCAGATTTATTAAATAATTATGAGATTATGCAATGGAGTAATAACAGAACCAAAGGTAATGATTACCCACAGTTTGAGATTAATGATGTGAAATATAAAGTTGTGAAGTGTGATATTTGTGGAAATAAAGGCTTAAAAGGATACGGAATAGTTAATTCAGAAGGAAAAAGAATTGATTGGAAAGGCAGAAATAATAAGTATTTTACTAGAAATAAGTAATCACGAAGTTGTTGTAAAAACAATCTGATTAATCATTTTAACAATTATCTTTATTAATAATTGATGATTTGAGAAAACGCATAGTATTTTGGCATATATTTTAGTAATTAGAGAAAAATCCAATGAACATACAAGACATAAAAGAAATTATAAAAGAAGTTATCAAAAACAAAACTTATTGCAAATCGGTTTTGATAGATGGACCGTGGGGTTGTGGAAAGACCACTGCGGTTAAAGATGCAATTAAAGACTTAACAGAAGAGGTTGTTTCTAAGAAGAAATTGGTTTATCAGTCTCTATTTGGAATTAAAGATGTTTCTGAATTAGTGGCGTGTTTTTCTTATGCAGGCAAAATCATATATTCAGTAACAAAATCGATTGCCAGTCCATTTACTAAACTAATTCCAATTGTTGGAGAACAAATCAAAGAAGGTATAGATAATTCAACGGCTTTGTTTTCGCCACGTCCTTCAAAAAAGAAGGATACTATCTTCATATTTGATGATTTAGAAAGAGCAGATGAGTCCCTTTCTTATATAGCGTTACTTGGGTTTTTTAATCAATTGATTATGAGAGGTTGCAGAATAATTTGTATTTCTTCCCTTGACGACTTATCAAGATTAGATTCTGAAAGAAAAATAGGCTTGGATGCTTTTTTAGAAAAGGCGTTTGACAGAATCTTATATATTAATGAAGATCCTGAAGATATTATTATTAAACTTTTTGAAGATAACGAAAAAACAAAAAACTGCATACGACAATGTGTTGATATGTTTGAAAGCAACATTCGCTTAGCTATGAAGGCCCACAGGTTACTATCTGATGTCTATGAAAATTCAAAAGAATTTAAATATGACCTAAGTAAAAAATATAACGACTTACAAATTTTGAAATCAACCATATGTTCAATTAAAGCTATTTATTTCTTTGAAAGAGAGAAAAAAGAAAAGAATGACAATAGTAAAATAACAAATGTATATGAGGATTTGCTATCAATCCATCAATCAAAGCAGCTAGCTTCTAGAGTTTCTAAGAATATCAATAATGTAATTAAACAAGATGAATTGTATTACGTTCCAGAAGAAATTGCCGACATTAAAATACTTGCTAGATGTTTGTGTATGGCCGAAGTTCACAAAGATTATAGTGAACTTATTAAAAACTTTTCCTCTAATAATGAAAAAGAAAAAATAAATATCTTAGATACTTCTGTATTCTATTTGGATGACGAAGGAAAGAGAAGCGCTTTTTTAAAGTTTAAGAAGGATACATTGGAAGGGACCGCAACCATTAATAGGCAATATATTGATAGATTTGCCGAGTTCTTAAAATATACTGATTTCGACTTGAAAGATGATGGACTTATTGATTGTGTTATTTCAACAGTTGTTGATAAATACTTAAATGGAGACACAAGTGCATATGATAGACTCCAAGATTATACCAACTTCCCTAACGAAACTAACAATCCTAAAATCATGGATGAGGTATTTGAAGAGGTTTCACAAAAGCTGCACAAAACAGAAACAGAATCTATAGAGTTAAAAATGAAAGATGCATTTGAAAAAGAAGATTATACTTTTTTATTAGATTTGTTGCATGATGTTGAACATTATAAAAAGCCAGAACATATTAGAAAAGAAATAAAACGCATTCTCATTAACAATAATTTTTATTTTCCAGATTTAAGCAAAAATATTGATTATGAATCATGGTCATATTGCCATCAAGTTGCAAAAATTTCAAAAGGTGATAACGATATGTCACACAAGTTTATTAATTTACTAAAAGAGGAAGTATCAAAACATAAAGATAGTAAATCCGCTATCGATAGAGCCAAAGCGCTTGTGCAATATAATTTTGATGCCGAAACGTTTAAAGAGTTTGTGGCTTATTGTGATTAATTGCGATTATTCGTATTTTTTGCCACGTTACCCCGGAACTTTGTTCCCTGGTAACCGCTTTAACATTGATAACTACCTTATCGCATAATTCTTTTAAGATATAAAGACAGATGTTATATTCGTATGGGGGTTTCTTATCAAAGATAATCTTATCTTTATTGTGCATAGCGATACCTGTTCCTTATGTAATATAAGTCCATCAAAAAAGCGAATAATTCAAGTTATAATTCTGTAAATAGCTGTCTATGTAATAGACATTAGAAAGTTTATAAATTATTATATTAGAAGAAAAAATACCGAATTATATAGTGCCAATTAGTATTATTACACATGTGTTAATTATGGTTTTTGGAATAGTGTGTTGGCAAAACACAAGGAGGACTTTGCATGGCTTCGATTAAGAAAGTATTTGAAAATATTAAAGACGATTTGACTAATTCTGTGCAAGAACGAAAAAACATTAAAATCCTTGAAGCCAAAGGTATAATTGTCACTGATTTTAGAATTTGTAATGGTTCAAAGCAAGATTTGTATGTATCAGGAAATATCGACACAAGCGAAAAGAAAATATTCTTTGCTTCAAGACGAACTATTGAAATTGGGACAATTTTGGTTGATAAACTTCTTAATCTTTATCAAATAAAAGCATCAACGTATGATAAAAATAGACTGTTTGATGAAGATGTAGTGACAACGATTTGCGACTATGATTTGTATGTGCCAAATAATCCGGCGAGAAATGTGATTAATCAGAGTGCAAATATTTTTCAGGGTTTTTCTGATAATTCCTTTAATAATATAGGCACCCTCGTACTAAATGTTGAGCAAAAAGCAACAATTGAACAATCTATAAGTATTGCTCAAATGGTTGAAACTGTAGAGGACGAAGCTAAGTATAGGTATAATCCAGTCAAGAATATATTTTCGTTTTTAGAATTGATAAATAAAATTCTTAAAGGAATTGAAACGATTGATAAATTAGAAGATAAATTGGTGCAAGGTATATTGAAGGAAACCTCATCGTTTTTAAAGGACATGATTTTAATGTTAATAAAAAATATAAAAAATAAAGCCGATGAGAGCGGTCATTTCAATGATAAATGATTTCAGTGACTACATGAATGGAACACTTACTTTTCTAAATTCTAACTGTTATTTTTCTTTTGATGGTAAAACACTAGAGATTTATTGTGTTAATGGCGAAGCTAGAATAATTTTATGGGAGAAACTAGCTGATGGTTCTTGCGTTTCTGCCAAGAAAGAAATACCAAGCAATAGACTTGAGGGCCATTCTTTTGATTTAAATGCAGATGTTGTTTTTTATATTGATTCCAAAGGATATGGCTATCATGGTAGCATAGACACTGAAAAAGTTATCCTTAAAATCAATGTCTTAAAGTACATAACAATTAAGAGTAAGATTTGCGATAAGAACATTCTTGTTTTTAGCTCTAAACAGTTTCATAAATTTTTATATTTATTTCCGCAATATAATCTCACTTTAAGGCACGAAGACAAAATTGCTGACATCACATACAAATCGGCCGTTTCATCAGACAAAGCTGAATTTACGTTTAAGGGTAAGAAATTTGTGGCCTATCCCTGCCCAACAATTAACACCCAAGGGAATAAGTTTGATTTTATTCCTGAAATTCATATAGTGTGCGATGAATCGTTGGAGGAAACAGAAATGCTTTCGCTAGTTGAAATTCTATACAAAATCATTTCTTTTTTGTTTATGAGAGTCAACATTATTCCAGACAGTATTTATTGTTGTTCCAACAATCTTCAACATAATATTTTTTATCGTAAAGCAACTGACTATATCGAAGAAAAAGAAGATGTGAATTCTATTATAAAATATGGATTTATTAGATGGAACACAGTTTACAAGAACTTCCAAAAGATTATTGATGATTTTATCGATGGAAACGCAGATACAAAACACCTTGGCAATTCATCAGAATCAAGAAAATGGATTGACTTTAAAAAAGTATCCACCATATCATCTTTTTTTGAATCTACTTATGCTCTTATTTATGGAAACAAACCAAACCATAGAACATCTACTCAAAAGAATATAGATACAATTATTGAAACCTTATTGCCTCTAAAAGATAAAGGGAACAGAAAAATGGGTGACACTATAGATTATTTAATTAAGCAGTTAGATCATGTGTCGTTAGAAACGAAGATACAAAAAGTGCTGAATGAATACGACGGTTATTTACGCGCTATCAAAAAAGAATTCGGGCTTGAGAATAATAGTGTAACCGAAATTGCTGGTATCTGTGCGCAAACAAGAAATTGGACCGATCACGGTGATAAAAGGGCGGCAATTAATCCATTTATTGCATCGTGTTTTGCCTATTTGACTTGTGCGACTTATGCTATGTATTTAAAAAGATGGGGAATAGATGATAAGTTTATTGCCAATGCGCTTTTAGAACTGTATATGGTATAAATGTTTATAGATAAATTGCATAGTATAAAGAAAACAAAGATCAATATCTTTCACGAAATTCGTAATTTTAATTGCGGGTCAGTTCTAAACAACTAAAACAATGATAAATAAAGACAACAGATTCTTTAGAGAATTGCTTGAGATATTGAGCGAACAAACAAAGATTGAATGTTTAAAGAATTTGGAAGTTTTAAAAGAACTTGCTGAAGGACATAAAGACTCATATATTACCGCTCATCTTTTAGCAGAATACAATCGTATAGCCTTTGTTGGGCTGATCACATTATTAAATAAGGAAGCAATCGAGAATAACATTCGAAATATGCTGATGGGATTATAAAACTTGAGATAAGTGGCCGTTATGGCATAAAAATATCAAAATATTGTAAATTATTGTGCGATAAATTGCATTTAACTAGAAAAAAAGATAATATAGAATCAGAAAATATGAAAAAGAAGCTTTACAAAAGAGAAAATTATTTATCTAGAATCAGACCTTTTTACCATGAAAATGATTTAATTAAAGTTATTACTGGTGTTCGTAGATCCGGAAAATCTTCCATCATGCAAATGATAAGTGAAGAATTAATTGATGGTGGCATTAATCCTAATAACATTATTTATATTGATTTAGATAAAAGAGGATATACAAAGATTAAAACTCCGGACGTTCTTGAAGAATTGATTGATAAACTATCCAAAGGAATAAAAGGCACTAAGTATTTATTTATTGATGAGATTCAAAATGTTAAAGATTTTGAGAGAATGATAAATGCGTTTAGAGTTGAAGAAGATTATTCAATTTTCATAACTGGCAGTAATTCCTATCTTCTCAGCGGAGAATTGATGACGCATCTTACTGGTCGATATCTAGAATTCGAGGTATTTCCTCTTAATTTCCATGAGTATCTTGATATGAAGAAATTTTACAAGATGACAATTGATGGAAATCTTTCTATTGAACTAGATCGCTATATTCTTGAAGGTGGTTTTCCAAGAACTTTGTTCTTACCTGATAGTGCTGCCAAAAAAGTTTATATTAGCGAAATAGTGAATGAAATCTTTAAAAAAGATATTAAAAAACGAGTAAAGATTAAAAATGTTGAAGTCTTTAATTTGGTTAGGGACTACATTGTTAATAATTATGGTGCAACAACTAGTATTAACAATATTGTTAAGGATTTAAATAAAAATGGCATTGCTATTCAGTTCCGTACAGTTGCAAAATATATCCAACATTTAGTGGATGCCAAAATTATCTATGAATGTAGCAGATTCGATATGAAGTCTAGAAAGATTTTCCAGAATGAAAAGAAATATTATTTAGCCGATTTATCGTTTGCTCAATTTACAAATCCAAATAGCAAGATTAATTATGGTCCAGCATTGGAGAATGTAACGTATCTCTACGCCAAATCTAAAAACTACGATGTTTCAGTTGGTAGAATTGGCACATTAGAATGTGACTTCATCTTGAAAGATTTGTTTCTAAATTATTCTTATGTTCAAGTTGCTTATACAATTCTTAGCAGTGAAGATACAGAAAATAGAGAATATGCTCCTTTGGAGAAGATTCAAGATAATTTCCCAAAATTTGTGCTAACAACAGATTTCTTAATTCAAAAAAGAAAAGGAATCATACATGATAATCTGATGTTGTTTATGAAAAACGATAAGATTTTTACTAGATAATAAAAGGAGAGTGCTAATGAGAAGAAATTTTTCAATGAATATTAATGGTAAAGTCAATAATTATCGATTAACAAAAAATGATTCACTTATGCCTCTATTTGAAGCAATCGCTAATTCTATTTTTTCAATTAACCAAAGAAAAGAGAACGATTCTGATTTCGAAGGAAAAATAGAAATTGAATTATTGAGAGAAAATGTTTTGTTTGATGATTACAAGGATAGCCCAATTGCTCAATTTATTGTTAGAGACAACGGCATTGGCTTCACCGATGAAAATATGGATTCTTTTATGACCTCCGATTCTCGCCTGAAAGAGAAATATGGCGGAAAAGGAAACGGGAGGTTTTCATGACTTAAAGTTTTTAATGTTGTTGAAGTTGAAAGCGTTTACAAAGATGATAACAAATTCTATAAGAGATCATTTGCTTTTGGTAAAAGCACAGACATCATAGAAGATTCTGTTGCTGAAATTGTTGAAAATGAGTTGATGACCACAATCAAAATGATTGGCATAAATGATAATTTTAAAAAGCACATTCCTACAAACATCTTAACTATAGTTACAAAAACAATAGAACACTTTGTAGTTTGCCTATTATCTGATAATTGTCCTAATATTTATCTAATTGATGAAGAAAATAATATTTGTATAAACGATAAATTTAGAAATGATTATTTTGGTGATTCTAAGAAGGACACTTTTGTTATTGATAATTATTCTTTTAATATTACTCATTTGAAAATTAAGAGCCCTGAGTTTGGACAAAATAAGTTGTATTATTGTGCAAACGACAGATTGGTTAAGAGCAAAAAAATTGATGAAAACATCACCGATCTTGATGAGACTATTTTTGTAAAGGAAGGTTTCTGGTATCTAGGTATATTAACGGGTGATTATTTAGATCAAAACGTTGATTATAACAGACAATCTTTTTCAATTGATGAGGATAGCGATTTTGATATATCTATAAACAAAATGACAAGAGAAGCTGTTTCCAAAGCCAAAGTGTTTTTGGCTGGGTATTTAGAAAAAGCAAGCGCAGAAAAAATGCAAAGAGTAATTGAATATACAACTAAACAAGCTCCTGAATATAGATATTTACTAAATAGAAAGAAAGATGAAATTAGTAAGCTAAAGCCGGGGCTTAGCGACGAAGAACTCGATGACTCACTATTTAAGATTAAAAGAGATTTAGAAAAAGAGGTAAAACAAGACTGCGACGTTGTTCTTCAGAAAATAGAAGATAACGGTTTAGATGATTCTTTTGAACAAGAGCTTGTTGAAACAATTAGCAAAGTTTCAGAAATGAATAAATCAGCTCTAACTAATTACATAGCCAAAAGAAAAATCATCATTGAATTTTTTAAAAAAGCACTCAGAAAAAGAGAAAATGGAAAATATGAACTTGAAAAAGTCATTCATAATTTAGTGTTTCCAATGAAAACAACGAACGAATCGTGTAGTTATGAAAATCACAATCTGTGGCTAATTGATGAAAAACTATCATATTCTGTTTATGTTGCTTCAGATATCACGCTAGGGAATGATCCAGAAAATAATAGACCAGATATACTTGTTTGTGATAGTCCTGTCGTTATTTGTGATGATGATGAATCGACATTTTATAATACGATTTCAATTTTTGAAATAAAACGACCTCAAAGAGATGATTATACAATTGAGGACAACCCATATACACAATTGATTAAATACCTTGAAAAAATACAAAAAGGAGATGCTTTAGATAAAAATGGTAGGCCGATAAGAGTTGGTAATAATACACAATATTTTCTTTATGCTGTTTGCGATATAACTCCTACTCTAAAGAACGTGATTAAAATGCTAGACTTTACCTATTTCGATAATGAAAAAGGAGCCTTTTTGTTCTCAAAGAATTATAACGCCTATATAGAACTAATATCGTTTGATAAAATGCTAAGTGATTCCGAATTGCGTAATAAAGTATTCTTTAAAAAGCTTGGCATTGAATAACCTTTATAAATAATCCAGATATATAACAATAAGAATAATGGCCTTTTTTGGTTGGGATTATTATAGTCTGCTAACAATCTTCTTAACTCCCAATTCAGTTTTTATCTACTTTTTCAACATTTGGATTGATATAGTCGAATCAGCTTTACACTAAAATCGGCTTTTGTACTACTATCAGTGTATCTCACAATTAATACACTATATTATTCAATAATATAGTATATAGGATTAACACACCAATAATTGGGATTATTATAGTCGGAATAATTTGTACCAAATAAAAATTAGGGATTATTACAGTACGTTAAAGACAAATAACAGTTTTTTATATCTTATTTTTGTCTTATTTTTTTAACACCATATAATTTTTGCATTAAATTTGATGATTTCTTTTATTTCTTGTATTCCTATGTTGTTATATACGATATAATTTTGAAAGGTAAGTTTTGTATGGAAGACAGCGGTAAAATAACATTTAATCAAATCTGCAACACTGCTATTTTGAGAAGTGGTGCCATGAGAAATAAAAATTCTTTTGAATTATTAGAAAATTTGGCCACGACTTTAATTGAGTATAAAAAATACGACAGTTTTGTAAGAGATACTTTCAATAATGATTTTTATGAATTTTATCATCTAAATTTACCACCAATTGTTCTTGGTGAAGTTCTAAATAGATTGGTCTCAAAAAAACTAATCAAGAAAAAAGATAAAGATATTTTTATTGTTGATTCTACTGAAGCTTCTAAAATTAATGGTTTAAACGAGCTTGAGTCGTTTACTCAGGATAGAAATGTCCTTGTAACTTTTTTAAATGATTATTTACTTTCAAATGGCGTAAAACTTGATCGTGAAAACACTGAAATATTACTGACCAAACATATTGAAGATAGCCTATCAATTTTAGGCGATCCTTCTAATAGAAGTGTTCAATTAAATACTACTGAGCAATTTTTGGTTGATTCTTTCGTTAAAGAGCTTAAAAGAAATGATGAGAATGGATATTATAGTATTTACAAGAAAATATTGTTTGGTAGATTACTTGCTGCTTTTATTGTTAACAATTCCAATGCTTTGGATACAACCATTACGATTCTTGATAAGTTGGTTCTTTATCTTGATACTGGAGTAGTGTTTAATTTGCTTGGGCTTGACAACTATTCAACAAAAACCGAATACCTAGATATGATAAGTACTCTGCAAGGATTGGGTGCGAAAATAAGGATTTTTAGTCATGTTTATGATGAGGTATACGACATTATTAGTGGAAGTAAATATTGGATAAATAATTACCAGTATTCTTCTAGTAACGCTTCTCGAGTTGCCGAATATTTTATATCAAACAAATTTACGTCCGAAGATATAGATGAATATCTTTTGAAATTAGAAAGCAAGTTCAAAGAACTGGACATTGAAATAGATGATTATGAGATTGATTACAATGAACCTGACCAATATGGATTGTATGAAGAAAATGTATTTAAAAAAATTAAAAACCAATACATTTTAACTGGCGGTTATCAAGAAAATAAGGATGACACCTATCGAATTGACGCCAAATCCATTTATTCAATACACAAAATGAGAAGAGGTAAAAAATACAGAAAACTAAATGACGCAGGATATATTCTTCTTACAACAAACAAAGGAATAGCCAAAGTAGCAAGAGAATGCACTGTTGGTGGTGCAAACTCAATCGCATATGTAATTACAGATGCATATTTAAGCATGCTTTTGTTCCTTGCCTATCCAAATTATTCTGATGAAACAAATATGCGTTTTTTAATTCCTGCTGCTTACCACGCTTTTAGGCCTAGCAAAGAATTATTAATTAAGATGGAAACAGTTTTAAGAGACTTAAATAAACGTGGCGTTATGTCTGAAAAAGAAGTGTTTTCTTGGATTTCTAATATTGCTCTTGGGGAAGAGGTGCTTGCCGTTACAAACAACGATCCGGAGTTATTTGATGAATCCACTCCAGAAAAAGTTATTGAAAAAATAAAAAAGGAAGCTTCGGAAAAGGTTTCTAAATCGCAGGAAGAAGCAAATAATTTGGTTATAAGAGCTAATGAGCAATCGGAAGAATCTTTGAAACTATATTTAGAAACGGAAGAAGCTCGTAAGAAGTTGGTGAATGAGCTAAATGAAAAAGATGAAAAAGAATTGACTCTAATTCAGGAAAGAAAAAAAGACATCGAAACAAAATCTACAAAAAAGATAAAAATATTAAGCATTACCTACTTTGTTGTTTGCTTGTTAATTATAGCCACGATTTGTACTTCTTTGGCTGTTTTGTCTGATTATCTGATTAAATCAGATTATTCTAAGTGGCTTTCATATCTTATTTCTTCCGCTGTTACAATTGTTTTAGGTCTATTATCTTTTCATTTTTTGTTTTCAAGTTGTTGCCTGCTTGCTTCTAAAGCGGTTAAAACAAAAAAATATACAAGCTTAATTAAGAACCTTTCCGATAAAATAAACACATTAAACAATCAAATTGCAAACAGAAAATAAAAAAGCTATGGTAAAGAAGATTCATTATTGTTGGTTTGGAGGAAAACCAAAACCAAAGAAAATTAGAAAATGCATCGCAAGCTGGAAAAAATATTTTCCAGATTTTGAGATTATTGAATGGAACGAATCTAACTTTGATATTAACTGCTGTGAATATGTGAAGAATGCCTATAACCTCAAAAAGTGGGCGTATGTCTCTGACTATTGTCGCTTACTTAAACTCTATGAACATGGAGGGCTCTACTTCGACACGGACGTTGAAGTTATCAAAAGATTCAAAGATGAATTCTTTAATACTCCTTTTGTGACTCTTGAAATTGCAGAGTATGTTGCGATTGGGATGGGTGGTACTATATACGTAGAAAAGAATGATCCATTCTGTAAAGCGTTGCTCGATTCTTATGAAGGAGAATCATCTTTAGAAAAAGCAGAAGGAAGTAGATTCACTAAATCCATATGTGACAGAGCGTATGACTATTTCATCCAATATGGATTTGTGAGAGAAGATAAGTTCCAATATTTAAATGGATATACTTTATATCCAAGCGAATATTTTTCTCCTCTTAACAATCTTACTCAAAAGATGCATAAGACAAAGAATACATATTCTATTCATTACTATATTGGAAGTTGGTTCACCTTTGGTGAGAAGTTGCATAACTGGTTTTATAGACTAGAAAAGAAATTACATATTAAATAAATAAACATGAGTTACGATATTCCAATCCTTTTAGAGTTTTACGCTAGACCAGATAAATTCATCTATGTTTTTGAAGCGGTCAAAAAGATGAAACCTAAATATCTTTATCTATATCAAGATGCGCCTAGAAGCGAAAAAGATAAAGAAGGTTGTCAAAGATGTAGAGAGATTGTTAACTCTATTGATTGGGACTGTGAAGTTAAAACCTTTTATCAAGACATAAATCAAGGTTGTGACCCAAGTGGATGGTTAGCACAGTCCTGGTTCTTCTCTCAAGTTGAATATGGAATTGTCTTAGAAGATGACTGTGTTCCTAATGAATCATTCTTTCTATTTATGAAAGAAAATCTTATTAAATATAAAGATGATAATGATATTGCTTATATAAGTGGGATGAATGTTTTGGATGATTATGAAAATAAGATAGAACCAGGCTCTTCCTATTTCTTCACTAAATACGGAAGTACATGGGGTTGGGGAAGTTGGAAAAGATTCTATTCAAAATGTGACTCGTCATATTCTTGGCTTGATGATGAAAAGCAGTTACAAGAAATCATTAATGATTTCACTAATAAGAAAACATGTGAAGACTATATCGCTTTAGCAAGAATAAGAAAAAAAGAAGGCAAAGCCTATTTTGAGACTATTCTAACCGCGAACGTAAGACTTCATCATCAAATGGAAATTGTTCCTACTCACAATATGATTTCTAATATTGGGATTGGTGATTTTGGTACTCATAGCGCTTCTTCTTTAAAAAGATTACATCCAAAAATCAGAAAGATGTTTTTTAAGAAACAATATGATTATGAATTTCCTTTAATTCATCCTACTAAAAAAGAAATCAATGTTGGTTATGAAAAAGATATGTCAAAAGCCTGGCCTAGATGTAAACTTTCCTATAAGTATTACGCACTTAAATATGAAATAGGAAGAAGACTATTTCCAAAACGATATAAATAATATGGAGTGAATATTCACTCCTTTTATGTATTATGAAAGAAAGAATATTTTATTTAGATATTATTAGAGTAGTAGCGATGACTCTTGTCACTCTCCTTCATAGTGTTGCGGACACTTTTTTAAGAAGTGGAGCGGGTTCACCTCTATTCAATATATCTAATGTCTTATATTGTTTAGCCTCTATAGGAGTGTTACTTTTTGTCTATATAAGTGGAGCAATCTTTTTAGATGAAAAATATGAATTAACATGTAGGAAGTTAGCTAAACATATATTGAGATTAGTTATCTTCTTCATCTTCTGGAGTGTGATATATACCTCTATTTTTGATATCTTCTTTCCTCTAAGAGAGGGGTTAACATTAAATGTCACCAATATCTTTAAAACATTCTTTAAAGGTTTTTATCATCTTTGGTATATCTATCTTATTATCTTCTTATATCTAATTACTCCTTTATTAAGGAGATTTATCAAAAAAGAACATATCAAAAAGATAGGTGTAGTGGTCACTCTTCTTTTATTAGTAGTGTCTTCCATTTCTTTAACTTTTAGATTATTAATCGCATATCGAATATATGATTTATCAATATTTGTTATTTATGATAAATATCACTTAGATTTTATTGTTCTATTTCCTCTTATTTATATACTCGGTTATTTACTTCATAACATTGAATTTAATAGATGGAAATATGTTATCTATATCTTAGGTGTTTTAGGCTTTATATCCTCAATCATTGGTAACACTTATTTGAAGTCATTTGGGATCCGTTCAATTGATTATGGTTATACGCATGCTGATAGTCCAATGATGATTTTATCATCATTATCATTATTTATACTTATCAAAAGTATTATTAAAAAAGAATATAAGATCATTACATTTTTATCTTCTTTGTCCTTAGGTATTTATGGGAGTCACCCAATGTTTTGTGTATTCTCCTATATGATATTAGATAACATTAACAATATAAGTGGGTATTTATATATTCCTATCACCTTTATTTTTGCCTTTATTTGTTCTGTTTTATTGTCTTATATTTTTTCTAAGATTCCATATCTAAAAAGAATCGTATAGTAAAAAGAAATATACTTAATATATTTACTTGGTATATAATCATTCACGCATGGGAAAAAGAAAAATTTCTAAGAAATCATTAATTGAAAGAATTGTCGTACTCACTATCGTGGTCGCGGTTATTTTGATGTTGGTGCTTTTCTTAAAAGATATCTTTATTCCTTTAATCAAATATCAAGCTAGTAATAATAGAGAGGCCGCCGAAGCTTTATTAAGAGATAACGGAATCTTAGGCTATATCGCGGTTCCTGTTATTGAGGCTCTTCAAATGGTGGTCATCTTTATTCCAGCCGAATTCATTCAAATCACCTCTGGTATGTCTTTCCCGGCCTGGCAAGCCATATTATTATGTGATTTAGGTGTTTGTTTAGGGGCTTCTTTAATTTACCTCATCATCAACGTTTTCCGTTTCAAAGGTGATATCTTAGCAAGAAGTGAATCGAAGATCGCTCAATATGAAAAAGTAAGCAAGAACCGTTCTACTTTGCTTATGATGGTGTTACTTTTCATCATGCCGATTGTTCCTTTTGGAGCGATTTGTTATTACGGAAGTAGCAAGAAACCAACATATTGGAAATATATCCTTACTGTCGCTTTAGCGGTATTACCATCTATATGTACTTCTATTTTGATGGGTTATGCGATTACTGAGGCCATTAGCGGTACTTGGCCAGTTTGGGCGCTAGTGCTCACCATCATTGGAGGAGGGGCAGTTCTCTTACTCTTACTTTTATTCGTGTTACATCAATTCTTCTTTAAACACAACGATAACACTCCTTACTCTTGGTTTTATGGAATCATCATTTCTATGATTTCGAAATTCTTGATGTTTAAAGTGAAATACAAAGTCATCAACCAAGAAAAGATGAATGAAGTGGGGGGACAATATGTCGTTCTCGCTAATCACCACACATGGTTTGACTTTATGGGTGTTCATAAGTTAGACCCAAATATGCGTTATGCGATGGTGATGAATAATCACTTGTTCCATGCGCCTATTGTTGGTAAATGGTTTACTAGAAGTGGCTGTATTCCTAAGAAGTTATTCGCCCCTGATATTCCTTGTGCGGTCAAGTTATTAAACGCCAAAAATAGTGGTTACTCTATTGCGATGTTCCCAGAAGCTAGACTATCCACTGATGGAGGTCCTTCATATATCAATTCTGCGACTGCTTCACTTGCCAAGAAGCTTGATTTACCTGTTGTTCTTGTCCAACTCCGTGGAGGTTATTTCATCAAACCTAAATGGAGAAAGAAGATGAAACGTGGAACTTATCAAATTGAAGTGATGCGTGTTATTCAACCAAATGAATTAGAAGCTATGGAAGTTGAAGAGATTCAATCAATTATTCAAGAGAATCTTTCTTTCAACGAATTTGATAACAAAGATTTGAAATTCAAAAGTGGTAATAAGGCTAGTGGACTTGAAGATATTTTATATAGATGTAAAGACTGTGGAACTTTATATTCCACTTATTCTAAAGGTAATTATTTAAAATGCTCAAAATGTGGTAAGACATATAACATTCTTCCTAATTATCAATTCGATGATAGTAAGACTCATAACATCTATGAATATTATCAAGATATGAAAGAGTTAGAAATGAAAGAGATTGATGACATCAATCTTGATATTGAAGTAGATGTGAAGATCTACACTGATAACAAGAAGAAATATCGAACTGATAAAGGTGTTTTCCATTTTGATAAAGACAAAGTGTATTTCAAATCCTCAGAGAGTGATTTCTATTTTGAATATTTGACCTCTCAGCTAGAAGGAATAGCCTACTCTGTTAGAGAAGAATTTGAAATGTATTATAAAGATGAACTCTATTATTTTTATCCTAAAGAAGAAAACCGAAAAGTTGTTACTAGAGTAGCCTTATTGTTTGAGGCTAATAAATCACGTTTAAGTAACTAACTTGGTTACTTATATGCTATATTATTGAAGATGCCAATAAGTTCAAAAGATATCCGAAAACAAATAATCAGATATGTTATATATTTGATTTTTGTTTTATCTTTGACCGCTTTAGCGTTTTATCTCACGGTTGGAAAAAACGTTAATCTAATTTGGGAAACACTTAAAAGTGCGAATGTTTGGTATATAGTGGCGATCTTTATAATTGTTCTTGGCTGCATTTTAGCGAGATCAATTGTTGTCTATTTCTTAACCCGGATATTTGAAAAAGATTATTTCTTTCATAGAGCGATTGCGATTGATCAAGTTGGTTCTTTATATCGTATGGTGACTCCTGCAGGTTTAGGGGGGCATGTTATGGAAACCTATACCTACTATAAACAAGGTATAAGAGTTAGTAACGCTCTTTCCATTATTGCGATGTATTCTATTGTCTATCAAGTAGTGTTAATCCTTTATGGATTAATCTCTATTATATGTAAACATCAAGTCATTAATGAGATTGGTTATATTTCTATCTCCTTTAATGGAGGAAGTAATAACGTTCCTTTATGGCTACTTATCTCAATCGGCTTTGCCTTTAACGTCCTTTCAATTGGCGTTATTCTTCTTATCTCTTATTGGAATGGCTTCTTTCGTTTCATTAGAGGTCCAATTGTGAGATTCCTTCATAAAATCAAACTCTTAAAAGAAGTGGAAAAACATCAAGAACATTTAGATGCGGCGGTCATCAACTTTAGAAACAACTTAAAGACTTTATTTAAACATATTCCAACTTTACTCATCTGTATCGTCTTCTTTTTTATCTACATCACAATTTCTTACTCCGTTCCATATATCTGTGGTTTATCTTTAGGAAATGCATCAATGTATGCGAATTACTGGGATAGTGTGCTTCTATCTAACATCCATCAAATGGTGACTTGTATCATTCCTATTCCAGGAAGTTCGGTGATATCCGAGATGTTCTTCCTTCAACTCTTCTCTCCTAGCGCTGGTCCTTCATTCTACGATAATGAGGTCATCGCTCGCGCATCATTACTCTTATGGAGAAGTTTGATGTTTATCTTCCCATTATTTATCGCATCCTTATATACGATTATTTATCGCCCAAGAAAGAGAAATAACAATGAAAATCCAAAAGATCAAAATCTTGAAGAATAAAGTTGTGGTCTCTTTTGAAAAGGAGAAATTAGAGTTAGACAAAGAAGTCTACCCTAATTTTTATCTATATGAAGGAAAAGAAATTAGTCTTAAAGAATATAAAAGTATCAAAGAATATAACAATATCGCATCTTTACTCAAATACGCGATGCGTATTCGTCAAAAAAGTTTATATTCTGAATATGCCTTAAGAAGTAAATTATATGATAAAGGTGGAAATAAAAAAGAAGTAGATAAAGTGATATCA
Organism: uncultured Erysipelotrichaceae bacterium; assembly: GCA_900314865.1. Lineage (GTDB taxonomy): Bacteria > Bacillota_I > Bacilli_A > RFN20 > CAG-826 > UBA2450. Next base: position 42,910 of record OMWW01000006.1, read on the forward strand.
ACCTTAAAAGGATATGACCTAATTGATGATAAAGCTTTTGTCTTAGAGTATGTTGAATACTATAACTCTAAACTATACGGCAAAAATAAGATTATCCAGAAGTTAGAGGAAAAAGGAATCTTTAAAGAGAATATTTCTAAATCATGTTTCTCCTTAAGTACCGAAAACAAAAAAGCAAAAGCGTTACTTCCTAAGCTTGAAAAGAAATATGAAAAATATAACTTCAAAGAAAAGAAAGACCATATCTATCGCGCATATTTAGAGCAAGGTTATGATTTAGAGATCGCTTTAAAATACGTAGAGATGGTGAAAGAAAGTTCATCCATAGATGAAGAGGATAAACTCAAACGCGATTATGAGAAAGCCACGATTCGTTTATCTCGTAAATATAGTGGGAAAGAATTAAAAGAAAAAATCTTACAAGCGTTATTAACTAAAGGATATAAATTCAATATGATTTACCCCTTACTAGAAAGGAACAAATAATATATGCGATTAATTAAAGAATTAAATGACGGTGATCGTCTTATCATTCAAGCTTTAGTGGGCTCTGTTAATCAAGGGACCAATAAAAGTGGATCTCCATATCTAAATGTGGAATTAAGAGACTCTAGTGGCTCAATTAATAGCAAGAAATGGGAAGTTGAAGACAACGATTACGACACATTCGTGTCTGGTAATATTGTCGAAGTAATGATGGAAGTCATTAAATATAATGACGCGCTTCAAGGAAAAATCATAAATGCGAAATTACTTAATAACGAACAAATCGATGTCGCTAGATTCATAAAAGCGCCACCTATAGCAAAAGAAGAATTAATTAGTAGATGGAATAACCTTGTTAACTCTATTAAAGATAAAGACTGCAAGGCTATCTTGGATTATTTTATTAAGAAATTTGGGGAGAAGATTTTTGTCGCTCCTGCAGCGGCCTCTGTCCATCACGAATTCTCAAGTGGATTATTGATGCACTCTGTCTCTTTAGCGGAGCACGCAGATTATTTCTCAAAATTCTATCACGATATTAATCGTGACTTAATTGTGACAGGCGCATTACTCCATGACTTTGGTAAGATGATTGAATTAGTTGGTCCTGCGGTGTATCACTACTCAGTGGAAGGAAAACTACTTGGCCATATTTCCATTATGTGTGGAGAGTTAAGAATTGCTCAAAAAGAATTAGGAATCACAAGTGAAGTGCCTTTACTTCTTGAACATATTGTTCTTTCTCATCATGGACAATATGAATTCGGTTCTCCAGTTCTTCCATTAACTAGAGAAGCCTTATTAATCTCGATGATTGATAACCTTGATAGCAAGATGTTAGTCCTTGATAAAGCGTTAGAAGATGTGAAACCTGGTGAATTCACTCAAAAGATCTTCCCACTTGATAACAGAATGTTCTATAAACCCATTAAATAGACTATTTAAGGCAAATTAAAAGGAGAAACGGCTAAACACTGGTTTCTCCTTTTTTAGTGGCTTAGAATTCGATTTTGTAGAGTTTTTTGAACTCCGAATATTTGTCTTCAATATTTATATTGTTAATCTCAAATACTTCTATTATTGCGTCTTCAATTGGAAGAGAATGTAGAGTCCGATAATTGTTCTTTAATAAACACGGCTTTATATAGTTATATAGAGTTGCGGAACTATACCCAGTTAAGTAAGATGCTGTGCGGTAGAAATAACCGATGTAATACATCACTGGATAGGAGAATAACTCTCCTTCTTTTTTGTTAATCTTCCCACTAATCGTATTGAATAGTTCAATCTCTGATATTCCCGATATATCAAGATTTAAATCATCGATATATTTCACTTCTTGAGACAGCATATATGAACGGATGAATTTTTTTGATGGTAGACCTGAAGCAACACTGTTTTCAAAGATACGAGCCTGAGACTCCGCTAAAGAGTGGGAAAGAGAATCAACACTTCTTAAAAATTTCATCGATGTATTTTCCTTTTCTTCGATATTTTTCTATTGATAAAGCAGCTTTATTTCTACCTTGATTTGAGGTTGTGGTTTTAGTATTTAGATAGTCTTCTTTTTCTTTCTCACAGATAAACATTCTTTCGATTAACATTAAGTTATTGATTGCTTTTTGGCTTTTGAAAACATATTGTTTTCCTAAATTGTTAGCACTTAAAGCGTGAAGACATTGTTCATCAGTAATCTTTCTTAACCCAAAAGCAGTTAAAGTATCATACATTTGATTATCCGCGATTGGGGCGATGATATAATCGATGTCTTTTAATTCATTAACGATATTAAGAACTTCTTCATTAGGAATATAGTCTTTAAACATTCCTCTAAAATATAGAATCGCGTACATCCATTCTCTATCAACTTTGAATTCTTTATATTTCAATTTCTTGTGGTTCTTGAAGAAGAAAGAATATATAGAGCCAGTAGGATATTCACAAATCCAAGAAGCAGAAGAATCAAAGCTATCTCCTAGATAGAAGCCCGCTCCAAAATCTTTTGTCCCATTTAAATGATGAGGATCAAGATCACCTTTGATTTCGTATTTTGCTCCATGGAAAAGTAAGAGATTATCTTTTTTGTTATCTAAGAAGAGCATCTCTTTTGCTTTGTTTAAATAGAAGTTCTTTTTATAAGGATAGGAATATATCTTTTCTAACGCTGAATCATGAGGAAAAGTTTCTTCGCCTTCGTATCTAGCGATATTCGATCTTGATAGACCGATTTCTCTAGCAAACTTACTTTGAGTGAGGTTGAAGAGTTTTCTGATTGTTTGAATATCTTTTTTAACGTTGAATGTTTTCATAAACAAATTGTAGCAAATGCTACATTTTATTTCAATTGCCTACTTTATCTACGTATTATTATAGCTTTGCTATAATGTTGTGATTCAATTTGTAGCAAGTGGGTTTTTAAATATGAAAAAATACCTCTTTCCAAGGTCCGGATTGAGGTATTTTGACTACTTAGATGAGTTCTTTTTTGATTTGTTTCGCAAGCGCTGGAAGGTTTAGATCTTCGGTGTTTTGTTTCATCTCTAAGATAAAGCCTTCATTTCCTTCATAGCGAGGAATGACGTGGACATGGAAATGCATGACGGTTTGTCCTGCGGCGGGATAACAGTTAGTGAGAATATTCACGCCTTTCGCATTTAAGTATTTGATATCTACTTGGCCAATCCTTTGAGCGACATCCATGACTTTGTGCATTTCTTCTTGAGGGATGGTTAGGAAGTTATCGTAATGTTTCTTTGAGACCACTAAAGCGTGTCCTTTAGTAACTTGAGAAATGTCTAAGAATGCGAGAACATCATCATCCTCATATAATTTGTGACATGGAATTTCTCCATCAATAATTTTACAGAAAATATCTTTTTCCATTTATATCACCTTCTATCATTCTCATTTTAATAATGAGAGAGTCTTTTTTCAAACAAAAACCAGATAGAATTTATCTACCTGGTTGATTGCGTCTTATTTGAATAAGTCTGGGTAATTGTCCTTGAAGTAATTAAGGATCACTTGGTCGTGATAGAAGAGAGACATCTTCTTTAACCAGTATTCCTTACTTAAGGATGAATAGCTACCAGTTTCCGCGACTTTCTTAGAGACTTCTTCAATAATTTCTTGAAGGACTTTAGTGCCTCTAGTTGTGGAATAGGAGTAGTCACCTTTACTTCTAAGCTTATTATCTCTAACAGCTTCGATGACTTGGACTACATAGTAGGCATCGCTATCACGGTACATGATGTCGCCACCAAATGGTTCATTACTTTCGATGTTGTTACCATCAAATTTGAGGAAGTAAGCACCATTAATTGAGCAGAGATATTTACTTTCGTTAACATCTAAGGTGGTTCTTATTTTGTATTCGTGGTTAGCGTCTTCTTGGAATCTATCTTTTGTTTTTAAGGTTTGATAGTTTTCTTTGATGATTTCTGGATCAGTACCATCACCGACTTCCATTTTCGCGTTACCAACTGTAGCGGTGAATAATCTCTTATTGATTTCACCAGCGCTATCTAAAGATGGTTGAGAAGATTGAATGTACCAATCTTTGAAGATGGTCTTATTTTGGTCAAGTTTGACTTTTTCTCTTCTTAAACCTTCTTCAGCAGAGATCTTACCTTTATCGGTGAATTTGTCCGCTAAAGTGGCGTCATAATCATCGTAGGTGGTGTTAGCCAAGAAATCATTATAGTCTGTCATAAGATCGCCGTATTTGGTGTTTTCATAGAAATCACCATCATCGGATTTCTTATAGATATCACTACCAGTTGCTTGAATGTTTTCCATAATGGAAACGATGTATTTTTCAGTAGTGGTTCTTTCATCTTCTGCTTTAGCTTGAGCAGCAGTGATGACATCGTATTGACCTTTATTAATTGTTGCGTAGGCATCAAATAATTGATCGTAGTAATCAGTAATGACTTCTGGGTCTGTTCTAAGTTCACCAGTTGGGACGACATCATCAGAATAATATAAACGGTTGATGAGGTCTTTAGCTAACGCATCAGCGTTATTGGTGAAATCAGAATATCTTTCAAGTTTGAGAACATTGATCTTTCTAGCACGGCTATCTCTAACAACAGAGATTTGTTCGTCTAAAAGATATTGTTCTACTAATAAATCCTTATAAACATCTGGGATGATTTTATCTTGGATGTAAGTGAATTCACCTTTTTGATAGAAATCTTTGTGGAGTAATCCATTAGGATTGGTATCAGTGATGAATAAGTCTTTCTTTTCAAGGGCGTAGTCCACTAAGACGAGTGGGAGTTTATCAACAATAACTCCGCCTTCTTCGTGATAACGGAGATCTCTAGCGCTTGCAAAGTCAACTTTGTTGTCACTATCTTTATATAAAGATTTAACGTATTCGTATTCGTCAAAGAAGTTATTGCTTGTAGCACTGGAACCAGTGACTTTAGAATATAAAGCTTCTTTAACACGGAGTTCGATGGCTTCGAATTTGGACTCTAAGGTCTTTCTTTCAAAGTCAGAGACTGGCCAATCTGGTTTTGTGTCATCGACTTCTTTATCATCATCGTCGATGTGTTTTCCATCAGCGTCTCTTTTCCAGTAAACTTTGTGTTCTCTGATGAACATATCAATTACTTCGTGAGAGGCACTTGAGGCATCGGCATAAGCTTCGCTTAGGGTGATGTAGGTATCACCGTAATCTTTAGCGGTGACTTTGTCATATGAACCATAGATACTTTCAGCGTATTTGACTAAGACTTTTTCTAACACTCTGGTTTTGGCTTCACCGTCATGCATTGCATCGACGATGATCTTCATGATGTTGTTATAAATGTCTTTAGAATGTTCTTTGCCTTCAGCATCAGTAATGGTGATGACAGCATCGTTATAGTTATGTGGTTTAGCGTAAATGGCATCCGCGGATGTATCTTCGCTACCACAGCTAGCTAAAGCAAGTACTCCAAGCAATGAAAGAACTGCTAATTTAGGAAATTTCTTATTTGGCATAATATTCTCCTCCTTCTTGGAATTCTTTTCTAGCGGCTTCAACAGTGGTTTTATCATAGCCTGGATCTGTTGGTTTTAAGTTCGCGGTCATCCATGTTTGAACGGCCTTGTTACTTAATAAGGCGCCTGTAATACTTCTTAAGTAGTTTTGGCTCTTGAGTTGTTTGATGTAATCTTCCCAAGAGGAATTGATACTTTCGAGGTTGGATTCAAATTTGTTTGCTCTTAATTTAGCGATATTCGCTTTAATGTTTTTAGAAACAGTAGCTCCTTCAGAGGAATCAAACCATGTGATCTTATCTTCGCCGATTTCTTCAATCATTGTTTCATAAACACGATAATCGTAAGCAGCGTCAAATGTATCACCGGAATCAGAACCACTGAGTTTGTTTTTGATAGTGTCTGCTCTATTTGTATAGTAGGAAGGATCGTTCTTATTTTCCCAGTTAACATAGCTCATTTCTGGGTAATCGGCGGAAGAGCCTGGAACTTCTACTGTGTAATAGTCTTGTAATGAGACTTCGGATTTTGGTTTAACTGTTTTTGATCCGTCATCTTCAGTAACAGTGTAATTTGTAACATCGTTAGTGCCTTTGAAGACGGACTTTCTCATAACCATGAAGTGAATTCCATAGGATGAACGAACACCGATGATAACATCGTTATTCTTATCTGTGAGGATTCCAACTTTGTTGGATTCACTGTCAAGCTTATTAAAGTTAGGAATAATGTCGGTTTGGAAGTTATCAGCAAGTTTTAAATCACCACTATTAAAGTTATGAACTTTGGTAGAGACTTTGCCGTCAACATCTAAACTTTCAATATCTTCATTTGTAATAACAAATGGGGAACGGAAGTTTAAGAATTGATTGAAGATAACGTTACGTGGATAGACGGATTCACCGGAATCCATTTTAAAGTTAGCTTCATCTTCTTCAGCGTATTGACCTAATTTTCTAAAGACATCGTATGGAACAGAAGCGATACCTTCAAATTTGTCGGTATCTGCATAACCACTGATGGCGGTCTTGACATCTTCGACCATTTCTTTTTCAACTAAGTCGACGACTTTTTCTTCTTTAATAGAACTGTGGCTACCATCAATATCGGTTGTTCCAACTTTGACAGTTGCATCGCTATCTAAGCCAAAGGCTTGGTAAATTTCATCATTATCGGCATCTTCAGCGTTTACACCACTTAATAAGGCGTCATAAGCGTAAATACCAAGTTTGAATTCATTAACAAAGCTTGTTTGGGTGGACATAATTCCAGCATCACCGTAATCGGAAGCGGAACTATCTTCACTTTCTTGGAAGGCAACTTCTTCAAAGGAATAAGAACCATCGATTAATTTACGAACTGTAGCCCAAAGTTTTTTGGCTTCAGATTCGCTGATCTTTGCACGGCTATAATCGTCCGCGTCTGCGCTTAATTTAACTAAGACGTGGAGGATGTGATATGGGAATACGGAACTGTATTCTTGATCTCCGCCTTGCTCTAAACTACTCCATGTAGAATCAACACCGATGTATTGATCTTTGAGGGTAGGTAAGTTTTTCTTTAAATACCAATCGTTGAGCGCTTCTTTTTCAAGTTCATAAATGAAATGTTGCTTTAATCCGTTAAGATCTGAGACATTGAATGACTTATAGATCTTATCCATTTCTGCATCATAATCACCGTCTGAACCAGCATTATCGCTAGCGACTTGTTGTTGGGCACTGACTTTGTCATTAGCTTCTTTTTCAATAGAAGTATACGCTCTTAATTCTTGGTCTTTTTCACTTAAACCTTTATATTCATAACGGATTAAGGATTCAAGAACTGCGTTATAGAACAAAGTGGTACCTGCAGAATCATTGCCATACTCGCTATAGAACTTATCAATATTGATTTCAATTTTTTCGGATGAGCTATTATATCCGATGAAATCAACGATTGAGGTACTACTTTCAGAGATGCGAACTGTTTCAGTAGTTTCATCTCCACAAGAAGTTAAAGCGAGAGCAGCGATGAAACTAGTAACTAAACCAAGTGAGATTTTGTTTTTCTTCATCTTGCTTTTTCTCCTTTTCTAAAATACATAGCGAGTATATTTTACTCACATACAAATACGCGTGCAATAATAATTTTAATTATTTCGTACGTATATAGGCTCATATGCGAACCAAATTTTCTTATTATATTATTTGATATTGCTTCATTTAAGGTTTTAAAATATTACGGCGTTGAGGTAGAGATATGGCTACACTAAAAATCAAAGATCTTCACGTTGAAGTCGAAGGAAAAGAAATTCTTAAAGGCGTTACTTGTAATATCTCAGAAGGAGAAACAGTCGCTCTTTTAGGTCCGAATGGACATGGCAAATCCACATTATTAAATGTTATTATGGGACATCCTCGTTATAAAATAACGAGTGGCACCATATACCTTGATGATATCAATCTTACCAATATGAGCACTGATGAACGTGCAAAAGCAGGTTTATTTTTAGCATTACAAAACCCTGCAGAAGTTCCAGGTGTCATCAATAGTGATTTCCTTAGAGCGGCAGTCAACGCGACCAGTGAAGAAAAAATCTCTACATACAAGTTTTATAAAATGTTAGACGGGGCGACTAAAGAATTAAAAATGCCATTTGATTTAGCTACCAGAAGTCTTAATGAAGGATTTTCTGGAGGAGAAAAGAAGAGAAATGAGATTCTTCAACTTCTTTTACTCAATCCAAAAATCGCAATGTTAGATGAAATTGACTCTGGTTTAGACGTTGATGCGATTCAAGTTGTCGCTGATGTTATTAACAAAGAAGAAAACAAAGGAATGGGATTTTTAGTCATCTCTCACTATGCGAGATTATTTGATTTAATCCAACCTACAAGAGCGTTAGTGATGATTAATGGACGTATCGTTTTAGATGGTGACAAATCACTCATTAAACGCATTGATCAAAACGGTTATGAATTTATTAAAACTGAGTTAGGTATTTCTATTGAAAAAGAGCAAGCTCAAATGAACGAAGTTTCTATTGGTAGCTGTGCGGTAAAAGAAGCGATTAAAAAGTAATATGGAAAGAATCATTGTTAAGGACAATTTAGAATATAAAGTTAATGGGAATTTTGCTTCTCTTTCTTTTGAAGTTGTCTCTAACAAAGAGGTGTCTTTATTTGTCAGTGATTTTGAGTGTCTAGAAGAGCTTAATTTCGAGGTTCAAGATGGGGCCACCTTACACCTATCAATGTTTGCCAAAAAACTCATCAATTCTTTAAAAATAACTGCAAATATTGGAGAAAATTCGAAAATTATCGTACATTTTGCAGATTTTACTATTGAGAAGAATCACCTTGATGCTTCTATAAATCTTAATAAATATAACGCGTGTGCGGAATGGCATTTAGCCTCTTTATCCACTCTCAAAGATGATAAAGAAATCGCCGTCTCAATTTACCATAATTCTAGTGACACTCATGGAAGAATTGATAATTATGGAGTGTGTAAAGATAATAGCAAACTTATCTTCTCTGGAATCTCTCATATTTTAAAGGGATGCCATCGTTCTACTAGCCATCAAAACGCAAAAATTGTGGTCTTTGATAATGACTGTAAAGCGATTGCAAAACCTATTCTTAAAATCGATGAAAATGATATTGAAGCGAGCCACGCAGCTGTGGTTGGAAAAGTGAGTGATGAGCACATCTTCTATTTAACCTCCAGAGGCTTATCTGAAGAAGAAGCAAAAATGCTTATTACATTAGGTTATCTTAAACCTATTTTAAAAGGTTTTGATGAAGCAAAGGCTAATGAAATCAACGAATTAATCGAAGGAAGACTATAAAATGTACGACATTAATAAGATTCGTAATGATTTTCCAATGTTGAATAATAAAACTATGCAAGGTAAACCACTTGTGTATTTAGATAATGCTTCAACAACCTTTAAGCCACAATGCGTTATTGATGAAATGAATAAATATTATCTTGAGATGAATGCGAATAGTCATCGTGGAGATTATGACCTTTGCTATAACATGGACATGGAAGTTCTCTTAGCTAGAAAAACTATTGCTAAGTTTATTAATTCTGAAGTTAATGAAGTTGTCTTTACTAGTGGTGATACAGAAGCCTTAAATCTAGTAGCCTATGGCTACGCTTTAGAATTCCTTAAAAAAGGAGATAAGATTCTTATTTCAATTGAAGAACATGCTTCAAACGTTTTACCTTGGTATCGCGTTTGTGAATTAACAGGCGCAGATATAGCGTTTGTTGAATTAGATAATAAAAGAGTCACTATTGATGGAGTGAAGAAAGCCTTCAAAGAAAACAAAAACATTAAGATTGTCGCTTTAGCGCATGTTGGTAATGTTTTAGGTTATGAAATAGATGCAAAAGAAATAGCTAAAGTTTGTCACGATAATGGTGCGATCTTTGTTCTTGATGGAGCACAGTCCGTACCACATAATCTAGTTGACTTTAAAGATTTGGATGTTGATTTCTTAACATTCTCCGCTCATAAGATGTGTGGGCCTACTGGTATTGGTTGTTTAATTGGTAAATACGATTTACTTCAAAAGATGGCGACTTTCCACACTGGTGGAGGAATGAATGTCACTTTTAAAAGTAATGGAGAAGTTATTCCGTTAGATGCCCCTAGTAAGTTTGAAGCTGGCACTTTAAATCTTTCTGGTATTATGGGATTTAAAAAAGCAGTGGAATATTTAAGTGAACTTGGATTGGAAAATATTCATAAACATGACCAAGAATTATTTGATTATGCCCTTAATAAATTAAAAGGACACGATCATATAATTATTTATAATGAAGACGCGCGTAATGGGATTATCTCCTTTAATATTAAAGGAGTGTTCGCTCAAGACGAAGCAACCTTACTTAACTCAAAAGGTATTGCCGTTAGAAGTGGACAACATTGCGCAAAAATGATCGATGAAGTAATTGGAGAACCTGCTACAGTTAGGATGTCCACTTACTTATATACATCAAAAGAAGATATTGATGTCTTTTGTGAAAATTTAATCAATGGAGGAGATATTTTAGATGCCTATTTCTTTAACTAATGAAATGATGAGGTCCATTATTATGGACCATTCATCTAATCCTTCAAATAAGCACACTCCTTCTGGAGAAGGATATCAAAGTGTGCATATGCATTCTGATAACTGTATTGATGACCTCAATATCTATTTAAAGATTGAAAACAATATTGTTAAGGATGCTTGTTTTGATGGTATTGCGTGTACCATTTCTCTTTCTAGCACTGATATTATGTGTGACTTAATAAAAGGAAAGAGCAAAGAAGAAGCACTTTATATGATTGAACAATATAATCACATGATGCATGAAGAACCATTTGATGACGAAGTTCTTGATGAAGCGATTGTTTTTATCAATACTTCTAAACAAGCCGCACGTATTAGATGTGCCACAATTGGTTGGAACGCTGCAGATAATATCTTAAAAGGTAACAAATAATGGTAGACGATATTAAGTTCCAAGAAGATTATAAATTTGGTTTCAAAGACGAAGATGTTTCTATATTAAAAACCGCGAAAGGTTTAACTGAAGAAACGGTTCGCCAAATTTCAGAGTACAAAAACGAACCAGATTGGATGCTCGAGTTTCGTCTTAACGCGCTTAAAAGCTTTAAAGCGATGCCTCTTCCTAAATATGGACCAGATCTAACTGGCTTAGATTTTGATTCATTCACTTATTTCACTAGACCAAGTGAAAAAGAGGTTAAAAACTGGGATGAAGTTCCTGAGACAATCAAGAATACTTTTACTAAACTTGGTATTCCAGAAGCTGAACAGAAATATTTAAGTGGTGTTTCCACTCAATATGAATCTGAAGTTGTCTATCATAACATGCTTAAAGAGATTGAAGAGAAGGGAGTTATCTTCCTTTCTACCGATATGGCCTTAAAGCTATATCCTGATTTATTTAAGAAATATTTTTCTACAGTTATACCTGTTGCTGATAATAAGTTCTCTGCACTTAATGGAGCAGTGTGGTCTGGTGGCTCATTTATCTACGTTCCAAAAGGTGTTCATTTAGATAAACCACTTCAATCTTATTTCAGAATTAATAATGAAAAGAGTGGACAATTTGAACGTACTTTAATCATTGTTGATGAGGGCGCAGATGTCCATTATGTTGAAGGTTGTACCGCTCCTACTTATTCCAAAGAATCTTTACATGCTGCGGTGGTGGAAATCATCGTTCTTAAAGGTGGAAAATGTAGATACTCCACAGTGCAAAATTGGAGCACAAATATTGTAAATTTAGTGACAAAACGGGCAGTTTGTTTTGAAAATGCGCAAATGGAATGGATTGATGGTAACATCGGTAGCCAAGTCAATATGAAGTATCCAGCTTGCATTTTAAAAGGCCGTGGAGCAAAGGGTACATGTATCTCAATTGCAGTCGCTGGTAAGGGTCAATTTCAAGACGCTGGAGCACGTATGATTCATGAAGCTGATGATACAACTAGCACCATCATTTCTAAGTCAATTGTGAAGAATGGTGGAGTTGCTAATTATCGTGGAACAGTTAGACATAAAGAGAATGCTAAAAACTGTCGTAGTCACGTTGAATGTGACACTTTAATTCTTGATCATTTATCAAAAAGTGACACCATTCCAAACAATGACGTTAGAAACAATACAAGTTATATCGAACACGAGGCAACTGTCTCAAAAATTAATGAAGATCAACTATTCTATTTAATGAGTAGAGGAATTTCAGAAAAAGACGCTACTCAAATGATTATTATGGGCTTTATTGAACCATTTTCTAGGGAATTACCGATGGAATATGCGGTTGAATTGAACCAATTAATCAAAATGGATATGGAAGGTAGTGTAGGATAATATGGATTACCAAATTATTGTCGTTGGAGGAGGTCATGCTGGCTTAGAAGCTGCTTTTAGTAGTGCTCATATGGGCATGAAAACACTTTTGATTTCTTTAAACCTCAAAATGATGGGTAATATGCCATGTAATCCTTCTATTGGTGGTTCTGCTAAGGGCATCGTTGTTAGAGAAATTGATGCTTTAGGTGGAATGATGGGTATTGCTGCTGATCATCATTATCTTCAAATGAAGATGCTTAATACTGGTAAAGGCCCTGGAGTTCAATGTTTAAGAGCCCAACAAGATAAATTAGAATATCCTGCTTATTTACAACAAATGGCGGAGTCAACTCCAAATCTTTCTTTGAAAGAAGGAGAAGTTGTTGGTTTGCTTCATGATGATAACAAAGTCACTGGAGTCATTTTAAGAAGTGGTGAACAAATTACTAGTGACGTGGTTATTCTTTCTACTGGTACTTACATGGAAAGTTATATCTTCCGTGGACATAACAAAACTAGTGCGGGTCCTGATGGAGAAAAGCCATCCATTGGACTTTCTGCATGTTTAAGAGAAATGGGAGTGGAAACTTATAGGCTTAAAACTGGCACCCCACCTCGTATTAGAAAAGATTCAATTGATTTCTCAAAAGCACAAATTGAACCAGGTACTCCTGGCCATTTAGCGTTTTCATATATGACAAAGGAATTTATTCCTTTAGACGAACAGGAAGTTTGTTATTTAATTTACACAAATAAGAATACGCACGATATCATACGTAAACATTTAGATGAAACAGCGTTATATTCAGGCAACATCGTAGGTGTTGGTCCTAGATATTGTCCTTCTATTGAAAGCAAAATCATGACTTTTAAGGACAAAGAAAGACATCAACTATTTTTAGAACCTGAAAGTAGATACACTGATTCTATTTATCTTCAAGGTTTCTCTACTTCTATGAGTGAAGAAGTACAAGAATTAATGGTGAGATCTTTACCAGGTTTTGAAAACGCAGTGTTTCTTAAATATGCGTATGCGATTGAATACGATGCGATTAGAACTGAAGAATATAAAATGAATCTAGAACTAAAGAAATGGCCTGGTTTATTTATTGCTGGACAGATTTGTGGAACTTCTGGATACGAAGAAGCAGCCGCTTTAGGCCTAATGGCGGGTATTAATGCTTCAAGAAAGCTTCAAGGAAAAGAGCCTCTTATTTTAAGAAGAGATCAATCTTATATTGGCGTTATGATCGATGATTTAGTGACTAAGGGCACTGAAGAGCCTTATCGTTTACTTTCCTCACGAGCGGAATTCCGTTTGTTATTAAGACACGATAACGCGGATTTAAGATTAACTGAGATTGGACATGATATTGGTCTTATTTCTGAAGAGAGATATGACTACTTTTTAAATAAGAAAAAGAACATTGAAGAAGTAACTAAAATACTTGAATCTACTTATTTAGGAAAAAGACCAGAAATTGAAAAATACGTGGTTTCTTTAGGGTTTAACGAACTAAAAGGTGGTGTTTTAGCGTCGGAACTTCTTAAGCGTCCAAACGTTAAATATGTAGAAATATCTAAGTTTATTCCTGAGCTTGATAAGTATGATTTAGATGAACAAACCATCGAAGAGATTGAAATCATTGAGAAATATGAAGGCTATATTGTTAAGCAAAAACGTGATAGTCAAAACGCGATTAAACTTGAAGAGCTTAAGATTCCTAGTGATATCGATTATTTAAATATGAATGGCTTACGTTTAGAAGCTAGAGAAAAGCTCAATAAGATTAGGCCTTTAACTGTTGGACAAGCTAGTCGAGTGAGTGGAGTTAATCCTAGTGATATCTCTATGTTAATATTGAATATAAAGAAGATTCTTAATCATGAATAAGAAAGAGTTAGAAAAGTATCTATTAGATTTTGATCTAAATAATATAGATTCCTTTGAACATCTTTTAAAAGATACTTTAGCCACTAATAATAAATTTAATTTAACCGCGATTAAGGACGAAGAGAAATTTAGAGAGCTAATGATTCTTGACTCTTTATATCCTTTACATTTATTAGATTTTAACGATAAAAAGGTTATTGATGTTGGTACCGGTGGCGGCTATCCTGGTTTACCTCTTGCTTTAGCAAGTAAAGGGGAATTTACTTTGTTAGATTCTACTAAAAAGAAAATTGACCATATCAATGAATATGTTAAAGAAAGCCACATAAATAATGTCGTTGGTGTTTGTGATCGCGCTGAAGAATTCGCTAAAAAGAATATTGAGAAATATGATATCGCGATCGCTAGAGCAGTCTCTTCTTTAAACATCTTAGTAGAAATTATTTTACCTTTATTAAAAATAGGTGGATTTTTTATCGCTATGAAAGGACTTAAAGGAAAAGAAGAAATTGAAGAAGCAAAAAAAGCGTTAAAAGAGTTAGGTGGAGAAGTCGTGGAGATTGATGAATTTGAACTTCCTGAAAGTAAAGAAGTTAGAATCAATATTTTAATTAAGAAAATAAAAACATCTCCGAAGAAATATCCTAGAGTTTATAAACAAATTATTGATAAACCTCTCTAATAATTATTAGAATATAGATACTTCAGGGCAGCGAATTAACGCGACCGGCGGTACACCCCGCGAGCAGAAATGCAGGAACTTGTGAAATTCAAGTGGCGACAGTAAAGTCTGGATGGAAGAAGTATTATAAGATTTATTTCTTATATTGTAGCCCCTGAAGCGAGGGCTATTTTTTATGGAAAAATTTAACACATTTCGTATCATCTTTGCGTTTTTAGCACTTATCTTACTTTTAGTAAGTTTTGCTTTTAAGAATAGAAAAAAAATTGATATTAAATTTATGACAAGAACTGCAATATTTGCAGCGATGTCTACAATTTTATATACAGTTCCGTTTCTTAAATTTAAGTTACCATTCTTCCCGTCTTTCTTGGAGATTCATTTAGATGAAGTACCTCTACTTATTGCAGGATTTGCTTATGGTCCATTAAGTGGCATCTTTGCCTTATTAATTAAGACTATTATCAAATTACCAATGACCACTACAATGGGAGTTGGAGAACTCGCTGATTTTGTATATAGCTTATTCTTTATTGTTCCAAGCGCACTTATCTATCAAAAACACCGTAATATGAAAGGTGCTTTAGTGGGTTTAGGAGTAGGTACAATTACTCAAATCTTAGCAGCTTCATTTATTACCACCTTTGTCATTTTAGATTTCTATATGATCGTGATGAATTTACCAAAAGAAGCGATTATGGGTATGGTCACAAAAGCAGGAATTCATATCGATAACTTGACGTGGCCGTTCTTCTTCTATGTAGGATTACCGTTTAACGCCTTAAAAGATGCGATGGTGGTCGCCTTAACATTGTTACTATATAAACGAATACATATCTTGGTGGAGAAAATACCGCAAAAAAGAGCACAAAAAAACTAGATCGTTATGGTCTAGTTTTTGTTATATCATTACTCTTCAACAGAGATTGCACCAACTGGGCAGACACTAACGGCTTCTTCTTCGCCTTCCCCTGTAACAGCTTCTGCTAAGCCGGAATCACCGATAGCAAAATCATCTGGGTATGTACCTGCGCAACATCCGCAACCAATGCATAAGCTTTGATCGACTTTGACTCTCTTTTTAGCCATTGATATTTACCTCCTAGGTCTTAAGTCATTATATAACGACTATCTTCTTTTTGCTAAACATTAATTTATAAAATATTATTAATGTATGAATATTGCTCTTATTGTCTTTGCGGGAACTGGTAGTAGGATGAATCTTTCGATCCCTAAACAATTCGTTAATGTTAAGGGAAAGGAACTATTTTGTTACACTGTGGAAGTGTTTCAAAATCATCCTTTGATTGATGAAATTGTTTTAGTAACCCACAAAGACTATATTGAACATGTTAAAGAATTAACCAAGTCTTATAACAAAGTTAAATACATCGTTAGTGGTGGTGATTCTCGTCAAGAATCAGTGAGATTAGGGTTAGAAGCACATCGATATTTTGATTCAGATAAAGTCCTTATTCATGATGGGGATCGACCTCTTATAAACGCGACAATTATTAGTGAAAACCTTAAAGAACTCGACTATTTTGATGCGGTGTGTACCGCAATTAAGCATAAAGAAGCCGCCTCTTTTGTCTCTAATCTTGGTAGAAGCAAAGTGATTGGTGATGAAGAAATTGACGTTCAAACTCCTCAATCATTTAAATATGGAATTATTAAGAAATATCACGAAGATAATAAAGGTGGAAATTTCTCTGATGATATAGGTTTGTTAGAGAAAGATATCGAAGTGAAATATGTTCAAGGCGACCCTCATAATTTCAAAGTTACTCTTGATGTTGATTTAAAAGTTTTTGAATCTATGGTTAAATAGTCACATGAAAAATTTGATTCTTAGTATTAAAAAACATCCAATTGCATATATCGTAACCTTCATTATCGGGTTACTTTTAGGACTTGTTCCTGTTCTTACACTCTACTTTGTAGAGAATCGCTCTCTTCACGGGGCATATAATGGAGCGGGTTATGCATTTTTAGGGATTCTCTTTTTTGGAGCGTTGATGTGGCTTGCTAATATGGGCACATATGACATTATGACTTATGGATTTTCACAAATGTTTACATCTATGTTTTCTAAGAATCCAAACAAATATAATGACTTCGTTTCCTATAAGGAAGAGAAGAACAAAAAGAGAGATTTTGCTCCAAAATATTATGTGGCGTTTTTATTTGCTGCAGTAGTATACGCGATTGTCACTTTGGTGCTTTATCTTTGCTACACAATTTAACCTTTTTTGAAACTTAAATTTATTTAGTTTTGAGGGACGAGAAGAGCGAAATTCTCGTTTTTTTGTTTGCAATGCATACGCGCTTTATTATATATTATTTAGCAAATACTATTTATGTGCGATACATACGCACAAGAAAAGGAGGTAAAAATATGATTAAAGTCAACTTGCTCGCTGTACTATTTGCGGGAGTAGCAATGAGTGCAACCGCAGCACATGACGCTCAACCTCACCAAGCTTTGAAAGAAAGAGACACAAGAATTATTGTTGAAGTCGATCGTAGCTTGAAGAATTTGAGTAAAGAAGGCATTGATAACACTCAAAATATTGTCTTAAACCGTATTAAGAGTAATGTCACAAGTAACATTGAAGTTATCTCTCGTTATTCTTACTTAAACAACGCCTTTGCGATTTCCGTTAATGATGATTATGTTGAGCAAATCAAATCATTACCAGGTGTTAAGAGTGTGACATATGATAAAGTCCACTTTAAAACCTATAGTGTTCCTACTGAAGGTGATTACGCGACTGGCTCCATGTATGAAGCTATGGATACTGATGGAGACCATTCTGGAGACATCTATGGTGGCGAGGAAAACGTTTCCGCGACAACCATGAATAAACCAGAAGACACCAACGATGGTGAAGGAACAGTCGTCGCTATCCTTGATAACGAATTCTATCTCCGTACCGAACACAAAGAAGACGGCACAACCGTTCCAACATGGTATCACGAAGTTTATACCGAACTTCCTGAAGGCACCAATGTGAAATGGAAAACACGTCCTGATATTTCTGAAACATTTGCAGTTACTGATAGTAGAGTCAGAAATAAGATTAACGACAATCTTGGTAAAGAAGGTTCCTTGTACTTAAATAACAAAGTTCCTTATTACTTCGATTACGGTGGAGAAAGTAAACCAGATTCTCGTGGTAAGTTCTATGAAGACTTCGATGTCTCTAGTGAAATTACTTTCCATGGTAGCCACGTTTCTTCAATTACCGCTGCTAATGCCGAACATTACAAAGGCATTGCTCCAAAAGCTCAATTAGCGTTGATGAAAGTCTTCACTAACTTAGAAGCTGATGAAATTGAAAAGAAATTAGGCTTAGGCGATTCTACTGGTGCTTATGACATCCCATTATTAAACGCTCTTGAAGACTGTATGGCCTTAGGAGTTGATGGAATTAACATGTCCTTAGGTAGTGATCTTAACGACTTCGATTTAGATTCAATTACTTTAAAGACACTTCAAAATCTCTCGAATGCAGGTATTTTGACTTCCATCTCTGCTGGTAACGCTGGTAAAACATCTTATGCGTTTGCTGGTCCATATGGTAACTGGACAACCGATATGGTGGAAACTGGTATCTTAGGTAGTTATGCCAATAACCACAACTCCACATCTGTCGCGTCCTCTCACGCTTTAAAGAGTTACTACACAACCGCATTCAGATTCTCCGATAGATTAGTCGCTTATGAAGATCAAATCTTAACTGAAGGATTCTATGCTGGTTCATACACCAAAGAATACAAACTCGAAGATTTAATTACTGAAGAAAAACCAACCATCGATTACGTTTATTTTGATGGATTTGGTGTTGCTGGTGACTATACCGAAAGTGTTGATGGCAAAATCGTCGTCGTCAACCGTGGTCAAACCAGTTTCTCTGATAAATTAGAACAAGCTAGTGGTCATGGTGCAATAGGTCTTGTCATTATCAATAACGACCCAACCAGCACTGACTTCAACTTCCATATTTCTTTAGGTGAAATCACTGATCCAGGTATGCCAATTGCCTTATGTTTGTTCTCTGACAAGCAATACTTCAAACAAAATGCACATGGTACCTTAACCAAAGATAACTTCTTAGGTGATGATCACGTTCAAGATAATGTTAGAGCCGGTACCTTATCTACTTACTCCTCTGATGGTGCGACATTCGACTTAGATCTCAAACCAGACATCACCGCTCCTGGTGATAGCATTAGAGGTGCATGTCCTCCACAAACCAAAGAAGATAAGTTAGAAAGACCAACTTGGTCCTATACATTTATCTCTGGTACTTCTATGAGTGCTCCTAACTACGCTGGTGTTCAAGCCTTAATGCTCTCTAAAGAAACAAAGAGCTTCTATGGTGAAAACGCTGAAGTTAAGACTTTAGAAGATATCAATAAATACAAATCCACAATCGATATGAGAGTTGCCTCTACCGCAAATCCTCTTAACGATTATGAATATGATCCAGAATATTTCGAACTTAATGCTCCAAATACTCTTGATCCACTTGATCCAGCTAATGACGCCTATAAACTCTATAGAGTCTCCTCACCTCGTATTCAAGGCGCAGGCTTAGTTGACATCGATAGCGCTTATAACACTAAAGTCTACTTAAGTGGTTATGATTCCAACGTTGAAGGTCACTCCATCAACAGAACCAAGATCAATTTAAGAAACAATAGTGAAATCAATAGTGGTATTGTTCACCTTGAATTTGACGCTCATAACGAAGATAGCATCGCTCACTCATATAACGTTAGCTACTCTATCCTTAGACCAGCCGTCAAATATAGCAACGAATTCGTTTCTAGTGAATATAACGTCTTAGATGAAATTGATTCCCTTGAAGCCTTCACTGGTTTCAAATCTTGGAAACAAGATATTATTCCAGATCAATCCGAACAAGGTTATCACGTTGACAATTACCTCTACACTGTTCCTGGTAATGTCAAAGACAACGATGTATTCAAGATTTCTAAAGATATTGAATACTACGCTAACGAAGCCGACTTACCAACCTATAATCCAGAAACAGGTAAACTTGAAGGCGGTACAAAGACCTTATGGAAAGCTGGAAATTATGTCTATGATTCCTCAATCAACTCCATACAAAAGTGGAGAGTGTTAGACAAATATCCATATCAATCCACTCAAGATACAATTATTGATACTGTTGACTTTGGCACTGTTGTTGTTGAAGCTAACGGAAGCACACATATCGATTTAGGTGCACATCAATTAAGTTCTACTGTCTTAGATGAAATCAATGAGTTCTTCGAATATGGCACATATTTAGAAGGATTTGTCACCATGACAGAAACTACTGATATTGAAAAGAAAATCGACTTAAGTATCCCATGGATGGGATTCTACGCTGGCGAAGGCCGTGATTATGGCGATGCTCCAGTCGTGGAACCATTCGACTTCGATAAAGAAGAAGGAAAGATTTATCCATCTGATTTAATCAATGATATCTCCTCCTCCTTAATGGGTAAGGGTAACGCTGACTTTGGTTCAACCATGGTTAGTGCCTATGTTGAAGAAGGCAAAGAATTCAACTTTGATCTCGTTCTTGATAACGATAACAACTTGAATAACATGGCCAAGAATTCTCCAACTATCAACCCAATGGGTGAATACACAGTTACTAACGAAGATGGCTCAACCGAAACTAAGAAAGACGGTGACCACTTATACGCTGGTAACCCATATTACAGTAACACTATCGTCTTACAACAATACGTGATGCGTTCTGTTATGGATAACTACTTCACCATTACCAATAAGGAAACTGGTCAAGTCTATTGTAAGAGTGTTCTCTTAGATTCTATCTATGATAGATACTATGGTAGCGCTTCACAAATGGGCAAATATCCATTATTCAAGTCACATGTTGATCAATCCTTCATGTCCGGCGGTGTTATGGCCCATAGAGCGTACGCAATTATACCTCTATATAATCCAAATAATGGTGTAGCCTTCCCAAGTGGCGATTACGAACTCAAGTTCAATTATCAATTAGCCGCTAACGAAGAATGGGTTTCTAAATCTTGCACACTCCACATTGATAGTGAATCACCAATGGTGAGCACCATCTCTAGTGGTGATGAAGTTTCCATCAAGATTAAAGATGCAAACTTAGAAAGCGTCGCAATGGGTGGTAAAGTTCAAAAATTCGAATACAACTCTGATGGTGAAGCCGTTGTTAAGCTCAAGAAGAATGAACTCAAAGACTTAATCAACGACAACTTCAACGAAGACTTCGAATGTGGTCGTTTATTCGTCACTATGACTGATAAAGCCTATGGCAAGAACAATGCAATTATTAAGTTCCAAGCCAAAGCTGGAGCGGTCTATGATGAAGACTTCAACCCAATCGTTGACTATTTCTACAACAATTACACAATCGTACAAGCTCGCTCCCTCAAATTCTCATACGACTTTGAAGTCGTGAACAACATGGTCCACATGGTGGAAGTTGACGAGTACGGTAATGTTAATCCAATAAGTATTGACGAGCACTTATACATTCATCAAAGTAGCGATGAACCATACACATACACAGTTACATCTGGTGGTTGTGGTGGTAACGTCTCTACAACAAGCATCGTCCTTACTGCCTTATCAAGCACATTTATCCTCTTACTTGCGGCAGTTATGATTAAAAACAAAAAGAAAAGATTTGGAGGTAAATAATAATGAAAAAAGGTTTTAAATACTTATTATTCCTTGGTAGCGCTTTAGTCCTTACCACAACTGCTTGTGGTAGCGACAATAGCGGTGGCGACACTCCTGTTGCCCCTATTACCTTCTCTTTCACTTTGAAACTTGAGAAAAAAGGTTCTAGCATCAACAAACTCTTCGTTGGTGATGAAGATACCTTAGTTCCAGTTCCAACTATCTTAGATGAAGGTAGAGTTTATGAATTCTCTTCCAATAACACCGCTATCGTTATCGATAAAGATACCGGTAAATTCAAAGTTATGAGTGTTCCAACTGGTTCAACCAAAGTTGTCACCTTAACTGCGAAAGAGAAAAAGAGTGGCAAATCTGCTCGTTTAAGATTCTCCATTGAAGAAGCTTCTCCAAGTGCTAACGGTGGTAGAGATTACTCCACCAGCGTGAAAGAAAAGACCGATATCATCGGTAAACTTGAAGAATACGCAATGAAGAACTTCTTAACTGGTATGCCAATCTTCGAAAATGGTGGTTGGGTGAGATACGCTGACCGTGTCAAACTCGGTACTACTGACTACATTCCAGGTTATGGATTTGGTTTACTCAGAGAAGGTAAATTAACCGCTACAAATACTAAGGTTGCGGCTAAATATGGCGATTATTTACTTAACGCTATGTCTGAAGACCCAGCAACCATCAATGCTTGGCAAGCTCAAGGTAGCCAAGTCATGGATCTTAATGGTTACATTACTTCTTCATTCTGGGGCACAAAATTAAATGCCACCAAGACAGACTACGAATGGTATCCAATTTTAGCTTTAAATGATGATCCAATCGCAATCTATGACCAACCTAACGCTTTAGGTAACTACAAGACCTGGCGTGTCTATCTCCGTACTGGTGAAGACAAAAATGGTAGCTTAATTGCTCCTAAAGATGGTGGTATCTACTATAGATCCTCCCTTGATAATGGTTTCAACAATAGACCAATTAGAGCAGAAGACTACTTATTTACCTTTAAATTATTATTACAAGGTAGAACCGCGCTTCTCCGTGGTACTGAACTCGCCACTGATACTTCTTATGGATTTAGAGGTGGTAGCCAATTCAACAAACAATCCAAGAACTGGTCTCCAGCAGAAATTACTGCTAAATTCAAAGAATGGATGGATAACGGTAAACTTGGTATCAAACTCGATTGGGACACTAATGAATCCAGTCAATTTAAAAACAAACCATATATCGATTTCACATTTATCAACGCAATCGATGAATTTACCGCTAAATACACATTAGCGAGTAACTTATACTCACCATTACCACAAGCGTTCTTAGAAACTATTGATTCTGATTACACTGCTGCTGGTAAGAAATACGGAACCATTTCTGGTTCTTCTATCCAAGCTCACGTCTTAGGTGTTGGTCCATATTACTTAGATGAATGGAACAACAAGACCAGTGAAATTCTCTTCTTGAGAAACAATGACTGGTATGAAGTTAATGCGACTACATATCAAATTCCTGGCATTTACATTTCCGTCGTTGGAAGTGACGCCGAAGCTCAATTCAATACCTTTAATACTGGTGTTCTTGATAGCACAGGCTTCCCAAAATCCCAGATTGATAAAGCTGGTAGTGGTAACGACTATCAAACCGTTGGTAGTTCTACCTTCAAACTCAACATTAACTCATGTACCGATACAAGATGGCACGAACTCTTTGGTCCTAACGGAAAAGTTAAGAGAACTGATGATCGTGTTATCAAGCCATGGATGAGTAACAAAAACTTCTTAAACGGATTATTCTGGTCTTTAGACAGAAATAAATTCGCAACAGATAGAGGTGTTCAACCATCAGTTAACTACTTTGCTGATACATATTTGAGCAATCCTCAAACTAAAGATCCTGCAGAAATCAAAGTCTATAACTACACCCCACAACACGAAGCTGCTTTACGTTCATTTGGTATTGATCCAGATGATGGCAAATATGGCTATGACTTAGGTGTTGCTAAAGATTACTTTGAAGCAGGCACACTTGAAATGATTAGAAGTGGCGATATCGAAGCTGGTACTTCATCTAATCCAACCACAATTGAAATTGAAGTTTGGTGGATGGCCCAATCTGATAAAACCGAATACGGCACTGACGTTGCTTACTATTTCGAAAAAGCATTTAACGATGCTTGTAGGAAACACGGTGTTATCTTACACGTCGAAAATAAAGCTGTTACCCTTTGGGAAGAAGTTTACGACAAACACTTACAAGTCGGTGACTTTGACCTCGGCTTTGGTGCAATTAGTGGTAACACCTTAAATCCTCTTAACTTCTTAGAAGTTCTTAAGAGTGACAACTCCTCTGGATTCACCCTTAACTGGGGCGCTGATACTGGTGTTGTCGATGACAAACAACCAATCGAATACGATGGCGAAAAATGGTCCTATGACGCCTTATGGGCGGCTGGAGACCACGGCACCATCGTTAAAGAAGGTGTTGAAACTAAACCAGTTGATTCTTCTTACTTACTCCCACCAACCAGTGATGAAGCTGGTTTGAGCCCATTAACTGGTGGAGATCTCCGTAATGGTGGCTATGTCCGTATTAAGATTAACTTTGCTAACGTCCCAGATTTAGTTACAGACGTTAACAAGATTTCATTAAGTGTCCTCGGTTCTGAAGGCCTTGAAATCACTGGTGAAGATATTAAGAAAGTCTTTGATGATAATGGAAGAATCGTTGAAATTTACTTCCGTGTCGATAAAGAAATCGCTGAGCAATTCAACGATGATATCGCAGCCACTGATACATGGAAAGCTTTAATCAAAGCTCTTGATGACAAATATGCTGATAAACCAGAAGATCCTACCTATAAAAAAGAAAGAGACGCCTTATTACACTCCTTCACCAAAGATAATTATGGTATGACTTGGTCTATCGACTTGTATTACACATTCTCCATTGCTGGCGGCGATGCGATTGAAAACTTCGTCTACGTTGACGCTAGTGCTAGCGATGTTGAACCTAGCGGCAAACTTAATTCTTATCGTTTACATAGATAAGTAGAAAGGAGTTTATATTATGAAAAAAGCATTCCTTTCACTATTAGGTTTAACTGGAGTTCTCGCATTAGCAGGCTGTGGTGCTACCGAGGAAACAATTCATGTTCCTGGTAAACCAGAAGTCCCTGTTAAAATCGACGCCAAAAGTATCGATACCGACAAAGAACGCTTTATTCTTGGTCCTGGTGAATCTGAATCTATTCTTGCTTACGTCACTCCGCTTCTTGCAACTGGCCAAGGTTTGAAATTCGAAACTGGTAATCCTGATGTCGCTTATTACGACCCAGAAGATATGCGAATTCACGCTGTTAATGAAGGAAGCACTGCCTTAACTATTTCTTCTTTAAGTAATGAAGAAGTATGCAAGGTTATTCCAGTTCTTGTTGAACCAGTGATTAAAGATGTCAAATTTAATGATCCTTTAAATACTGCTGTTTCTTTAACAAGAAAATTAAAGAATTACCAAGACGCGAAGATGCAAAACTATAACAAGATTATTCAAAAGAAAACTAAGGGTTATTATATCACCCTTAAGAATGGTGAACTTTATCGTTACACCAAGATGAGTAATGTCTTTACTGTTTCTGTTGATGATGCTTTATTCTCATTGTCACAACAATTTGAGACCAAATCTCTTGGTGACGACTATTCCAATATTTCTAAAGTTGAATATACCTTTGTAGTTTATGATGATTACACAAACGCGATATTCAAAAGAAATGACAATATTGCTAACCGTTTCCAAGAATTAAAAACAGGTGAATATATTGGTGTTTATTCTAGATATGAAGTCCTTGGCAAGATCTTAGGCGCTTTCTTCACTAGAGGAAGCTCCATTATGACTGATGTTGTTGATGAAATTCTTAATCAAAGTTATCTCAATGGTGGAGATGATTTTAAAGAATATAGAACCAATAATTCATTTACAAATAAGTTCTATGGCACTTATGAAGATGAAGAAAAAACTTATGTTGATTCATTAACCTATTCTTCATACCGTGAAGGTAGCTTTGGAACTGTCGGTGCAGATGAAGAAAGTACATTCGAAGTTCCTGCTGGTTCACCTATTAAAGGATATGAACATTTAGTCCATTCCTGGGTAGATGGATACTACGCAAAAGAACTCACTGATATCTGCTATAATTTCTACGTTGGTGACGATATCTACTCATATATTGTTTATCATGAAGACACATATGACAATTCTTTGAGCCGTGTCGATAATCCAAATAAAGAAGAATATAACAGAGTTTATTCCCTTAGTGATTTATAATATTGAAACATTCAAAATTATAAAACTGACACCTCGAAATTCGGGGTGTCTTTTTTATACTACAAATATGTGAATTTACTTGGATTATAAATCAAGTATTTATAATGTGTGCTTGAATAGATATATTGACTAATATATAATAGACAAACAGTTTGTTTATAAAACAAAATGGGAAAGGAAGAAGGATAAATGTTAAAGTATTCAATTAAAAGAGTTATCTTGGCCTTGATTACCGCGTTTATTATTTTATCCCTCACGTTCTTACTCGTCAGGTCGCTTCCAATTTCCGCTGCTGCGGCAGGTAGTAAAGAAAACGTTATTCGTGCTTTTATGCTGCAACAACAAGAATTTGGATATGTGCAATTTTATAGCACGCCGCAATCTGATTTAGGTAAGTTAATCGTGGAGTTCCACGGTTATGATGGTGATGAATATGTTTACGCTAAACCAATCATTGAACAATATTTCTCTTGGCTTAAAAACATCTTCACTAAATTTGACTGGGGTATTTCGATCTCGATTGAGCCAGAAAGTACCGCTCTTGAAATCATCGCTCGTAAATTACCAACCTCAATGTATATCAATATCGTTGCGGTTGTCGTATCAGTACCATTAGGTATTGCTTTAGGTATTTTAGCGGGCTTAAAGAAAAACACATGGGTTGACCATTTAATTTCCACCCTTGTTATGATTTTCATTTCCATCCCATCTTTCGTTGTCATCTCATTCCTGATGTACATCTTCTGTTTTAAAAACAACCTGTTACCACCTAAGTGGCCTAGCCCTGCAGACACCTTGCAGAATAGGGTCTTAGGTTATGTTATCCCGGTTATGGCCTTATCATTTGGAAGTATTTGTGGCTACACTCGTTTCGTAAGAGCGGAACTCTGTGAAGTTATGTCTTCCGAATACCTCTTACTTGCTAGAACTAAAGGCTTAACCAAAAATCAAGCAATCACTAGACACGCGCTTAAAAATGCGTTCGTCCCAATCTTGCCAAGTATTCTTGCGGAATTCATTGGTATCTTTGGTGGTTCTATGATTCTTGAAAAATTATATTCTATCCCAGGTATTGGTAACCTCTATATTCAGGCTATCAACACCAAAGACTATAACGTGTTAATGGTTGATATGGCGATTTTCGTGACTGTTGGCTTACTCGCTGGTATTATCCTTGACTTGTCTTACGGCTTCATTGATCCTCGTATTAGAATGGGAGAAAAGAGATAATGGACGACAAAGATTTTGAGTTAGTGAACCTTCCTGAAGAAGCTCGCGATCCAGAAATCAAAGCCGAAGATTTCACTCTTCAATCCGCGGACAATTCGATTCACGAACAGAAATTCCAAACCAAGCCAACAACATTCTTTAAAGATTCTCTTAAGAGATTCAAGAAAAACAAATCCTCAGTGGTCGCTGCCTATATCTTAGGTATCTTAGTTTTATTAGCGATCTTTGTGCCTATTTTTGACTCTAACCCTGTCACTGGTTCTTTAGCTCCTGAATATAAGAACTTGGAACCAAAATTATTTAATGGCGGTGGATTCTGGGATGGCACCAAAGAAGTTAAAGACGCTCCTGTTGATACAACAGTGGACCCATGGTTACCAGATCCAGAATCATATGTTCTTGATGGCATTCAACAAGACACGATGAAATATACTGGTGACATTTTCACCAATACTGCTTCTAAATATGGTCATGATGGTTATTTCATGATTGGTTATTACGCTGCTTATGGTGCTAAAGAAGCGGTTATTTCCTCTTATTCACCAAATGATTTGGGCTATGTGAGATTTACCTTAGATATCACAAGAGACCATATTAAAATCGCGGCTTTTGAAACTGCGGATGAAGAAAGAGTCAAAGATTATAGTGGTGGACAATATTCTGTTCCTACTAACTTCGTTTATGGTGACGTCGTTCTTGAAATGGTGTTCCGTGAAGAAGGTAAACAAGAAAACACTGTTGTTGCATTAACTGACAAACAAATCGTTCACTCTGTTGGTATGAGTGGTGGAACTGACCCAATCGATATTAATGAAAAGATTGCTGCAGTTACTGATCAAACAGAATTTGATAATTTCTATTTCCAATATCGTGTTACTCCTCATAAAGAAGAAGATAAAGGAAAGAACGTCTGTGCTCTTGTTAAGAAACTTGTCTTTATGACTGATTCTACAGACAAAAAACAACAAGCCTACTTTGGCATTCAAAGCAAACTTGATGTTGATGAAACAACAACCTTAGATATTACTGGTATCAGTTTTGATAACGCGATGGAACTCTGTAGTAGAAACACTCTTTCACAAACAGAGATGATTAAATATCGTAACATCGGTTATTGGAAACTTGAGAGTGACCAATATTTCCGTGAAATCTATTTAGGTAAATGTGTCTTTGCTTCCTTTAGATATGACACATATTACGCGGTCTTTGGTCCAAAACTTGCAACTATCGACTACAAGACTATCGATGACTGGACTAGCTTAGGATATATCGAACATGGTATTGAGCCAATCGTTGATGAATATGACAACATCACCTACGATCCAGATGTGTGGCAAGATTTCTGCGACGAACATAATGGTAGAGGAATTATTGTTAAAAACGAAAAATGTCCAATTGTCCAAGAAGACTTAGATGGTTTTGATATTGATAGTGCCTTTATTCCTGGCTCCATCAGTGGTATTGGAACTGCTTCTTGGTCTTTAAAAATTAAAGTTTATAACTATAAGATGTTAGGTCATACTTCCATGCCAAAATATATTTTTGGTACTGATAAGAAAGGTTATGACATGTTCAAATATGTCTTTGAAGGTTTAAGAAACTCCTTATTACTTGGTGTCTTTACCTTCGCGGTATGTTTCTTATTTGGTTTACTTTGGGGTGCGATTTGTGGTTACTTTGGTGGTACAGTCGACCTTGTCATGGAAAGAATTACCGATATCTTATCGGGTTTACCTTGGATTGTCTTGATGACACTTATCATCTTAAAAGCCGGACAAACCTTCTGGACATTCGCTTTGGCGTTATGTCTTACCGGTTGGATTGGAACGGCTGCGACAACTAGAACACAGTTCTATAGATTTAGAGGTCGAGAATATGTCTTAGCCTCGCGTACGTTAGGCGCAAGTGACGCAAGATTAATTGCTAAACACATCTTACCTAACGCTTTAGGTACAATTATTACTGGTGCGGTCTTAATGATTCCTAGTGTTATCTTCTCAGAAGCAACCATCTCTTATTTAGGTCTTGGTTTCCAAGGCTTAAGTAGCTTGGGTGTTATTCTCTCTGATAACCAAGCCGAATTATTTAACCACCCATATCAACTTATATTCCCATCAGTTGTTATTGCTTTAGTCATGATTTCCTTTAACTTATTTGGTAATGGATTACGTGACGCGATTAACCCAAGTTTGAAAGGAGAAGATGAATAATGGAAAATAAAGAAATTGTTTTATCTGTTAAAGACCTTAAGGTTAACTTCTCTACAGACCACGGTTATGTTCAGGCTGTTAGAGGTGTCTCCTTTGATTTGTACAAAGGTGAAACCCTCTGTATCGTTGGTGAATCTGGTAGTGGTAAATCCGTTACTAGTAAAACCATCATGGGTATTTTAAGCGCGAATGGTCGTATCATGAATGGTTCGATCATGTATGAAGGTGAAGATTTAACCAAGATTAGTGAAGATGAATTCCACAGAATTCGTGGTCATAAGATTGGTATGATCTTCCAAGATCCACTTTCTTCCTTAAACCCAATTGTTAGAATTGGTAAACAAATCACAGAGGCGATGTTAGTGGATAATAACCGTCTAAAGAAAGTCTTTAACGACAAAGTCGCTAAAGAGATGACTGCGTATAAGAATGCGAAGACGGAATATCATCTCCTTTTAAGAGCGAGTAAAGAAAGAATTAAATTTTTAAAGGGCGAAAAGAAAAAAGATTTAGAAAAAACCAAAAACGAACCATCAATGATTAAAGATGGTAAGTTATACACTTTAAGACTTGACCGTGATGGTCATATCTTAGAGGCTAAAGACAACTTTAAAGCTGAAGCTAAACCTTATTTAGACGAGCTCAAGACTTTAGATAAGTCCAACGCTGCCTCTATTAGCGATATCAAAGAAAAGATTAATATCTTAAAACTTGACCGTGATGGCAAGATTGGTGATATCAAAGAACAATTTAAAAATGATAAAGCTGAGATTCGCGCTGAATATAAGGAAAATAAGAAAGCTAGTAAGCTTAAGAAAGCTGAAGTCAAAGAGAAATATAACACTCTTATTAGCGAACAAAAGCATAGTAGTGATAACTCTAAGACTGATTTAGACGCCAAATATAAGCCACTTATTAAAGAAACTAAAGCGGCCTATAAGGCAAGATGCAAAGTTGCTAAAGTAGAAGTTAAAGAATATAAAGAGCAACTTAAACAAACTTATCTTGCTGAAGTTGAAAAGATTAATTCTAGTAATGCATCTAGCGAAGAAAAGAAGACTTTACTCAAAGAAGCAAAGAGTAGATATGTTTCTAGTAAGAAAATCACTAGAGCAGAGGCGAAGAGTCGCGCTCTTAAGATTATGTCGGAAGTCGGTATTTCAAATCCTGAAAAGAGATTTAGACAATATCCATTTGAATTCTCTGGCGGTATGCGTCAACGTATCGTTATCGCCATCGCTTTAACTGCGGACCCAGACATTCTTATTTGTGACGAGCCTACAACTGCTCTTGACGTGACTATCCAAGCGCAAATCCTTGAATTAATCAATAGATTAAAAAGAGAAAGAAACATCTCTGTTATCTTTATTACCCACGACTTAGGTGTTGTTGCTAATATGGCGGACCGTGTCGCGGTAATGTACGCTGGTAAAATCGTTGAATATGGTACTGAAGACGATATCTTCTATGACCCACGTCATCCATATACTTGGGCCTTGTTATCTTCTATTCCTGATATCAACTCCAAGGAAAAACTTGAAGCCATTCCAGGAACTCCACCAAATATGATTTATCCACCTGTTGGTGACGCATTCGCCTTACGTAGCAAATATGCGATGGCCATCGACTTTAAGAAGGAACCTCCTTTATTTAAAGTTAGTGACACCCATTATGCGGCAACTTGGTTACTTGATCCAAGAGCCCCTAAAGTGGAAATGCCTAAGATTGTTAAGACTCGTATTGAGGCTTCTTTGAAGGCCGCTAAGAAAGGAGGAAAATAATCATGATTAATTTAGTGTACAAAATCCAAACTAGATTTAAACATCGAACTCCTACTTTCCGTCAAGAATTGATTGATAACAATATCGAACTTTCAGTTCGACACTTAAAACAATTCTTCAAATTTGGTCATGGTCGTAGTGCGTTTAAAACTAAGGCTGTTCATGATGTCAGTTTTGATATCAAAAAAGGTGAATGTTTTGGCCTCGTTGGTGAATCTGGATGTGGTAAAACCACAACTGGACGTTCATTAATTAGACTTTATAACATCACTTCTGGCTCTGTTTATTTTGAAGGTAGAAGAACTTCCGCTGGTAGTAGATGGAACGAAAAAGAAATCAAATGGGTCAAGATTAAAGGTCGTAGAAAAATCAAAGATCTCAAGAAAGAAGAAAAAGAGGAAATCTTAAAGCTTCTTGATACTTCTGGTCTTATCAATAAGATTGAAAACATCAGTGCGGAAATCTCTAAAATTGAAGCAGAGATGCTTGATCTTAAACATGAATACGAAGATCGTGTTTCTCAATATGAGAACAATATTAACGATGAAAATCTTAAGGCTGATAAGCTTGAAGAAATCAATCGTGAATATTCTATTCAAGCTGAAACTCGTAGAGTGAGATTAGAATCTCTTAAAGAAGAACTTTCCAACATCAAAAAAGAATACAAGGAATCTAGCAAGAAAGAGGTTGATGAATCCACAAAAGCGGAAATCGAAAAGATTAAAGAAAAATACGCTTCTGAAATCAAAGGCATCAAAGATCATATCGAAGAAGTTTGTAAAGAACAAATCGAGGCTATCGCTCAAATCAAATATGATAACCGTCATGTTGATAAGAAACTCATGAGCAAGATGCAAATGATCTTCCAAGATCCAGTTGATTCTCTTGATCCTCGTATGACTGTTGAAGACATCATTCAAGAAGGTCTTCATATCCAAGGTCAATATAACAAATACAAGAATTCTCAAAAGGTGAAAGAAGTTCTTATTAAGGTTGGTTTATTACCTGAATATGCTTCCCGTTACCCACATGAATTCTCTGGTGGTCAAAGACAACGTATTGGTATCGCTAGAGCCTTAGTCATGAATCCTCAATTCTTGATTTGTGACGAACCAATATCTGCTCTTGACGTCTCCATTAGAGCGCAGATCATTAATCTTCTCAATGATTTGAAAGATGAAATGGGATTAACTATCTTATTTATCGCTCACGACTTATCAGTCGTTAAGTATTTCTGTGATCGTATCGCGGTTATGTATTATGGTGAAATCGTGGAACTCGCAAGTAGTGATGAATTATTCGCGCATCCACTTCACCCATACACTCACGCGTTACTCTCAGCTATTCCTAAACCAGATCCACTTAGCGAGAAGAAGAGAACTAGATATCTCTATATTCCTTCTAAGGAACATGATTATTCTAAAGAGGCTCCTAAGCTTGTAGAAATCGTTCCAGGACACTGGGTCTTAGCGAACTCTGAAGAATTAGAGAAATACAAAAAGGAATTTGAAAAATAAAATCGAAGACCGGCTTGTCCGGTTTTCTTTATGCGTGTATCGCGTATATAATTGGAATTAATAGGATCGTTCGATTGTTTTCTAAAACAGAACTTAAATTCCTTTTCTTTATAAGAAAAAAGGAATAAGATATATGGGCAAAGAAAGTTCTAGTAGGACATATAAATGAAGAGAAGAAATTTTATTGTGCTTCTTACTTCCTGTTTTCTAATTGCGGGTGGTTTTTCTTTTGCATTAGCTAAAAACTATGAAGAACCATTAATTAAGGAAGTAGACGCTGCTACCGATATTAACGATTACAGTGCTTGTGAATCCGCTCATAATAATGGCAGCGCAAGTGCTTTATTAACTGCCTTAAGAAATATCACCGCTCCTGGAAGTTCTGGAAGCTATGACAAATTATGGGATACTTATAAGACAGCATATGTAAGATCTGATGGTAAGATATTTGATTATTATTCTAGCATCACAAATTTTAGACCTGGAACCGATCAAGCAGGAAGCTATAGTGGTGAAGGTGATAAATATAATAGAGAACATTCAATCCCTAAATCATGGTGGGGTGGTTCAACCTCAAATCAAGGCGCCGACCCATTTATTGTTATTCCTACTGATGGTTATGTAAATGGTAGACGAAGCAATTATCCCTTAGGAATGGTTAATAGTGCTACATACACTTCTAGTGGTGGATTCTCTAAACTTGGAAGTGCTGTTACTTCTTGGGGTTATAGTGGCACTGTCTTTGAACCTAACGATTCTGTTAAAGGGGATTTAGCAAGAATTCACTTCTATGCGATTGCTAAATATAGTGCATCTTATGGCTGGACATCTGGTGAAGGTTCGTCTACTTTCGCTGGTAATGCTAATACAAACTTCGGCTTAACCAATTACGCTGTTAAATTATTCTCCTTCTGGAGCAATTTAGATCCTGTAAGTGATTGGGAAAGATCCGTTAATAATGCATTAGCAAGTATTCAAGGGAATAGAAACCCATTTATTGATCACCCAGAATATGCGAATACATTGTGGGGAAATGTAAGTGGATATACTACTTATTCTGAAAGTTCTACACCTACACCAGATAAAACACTCAGTAGTATTGAGGTTAGTGATCCAAAAACTAGCTATACGGTTGATGATTCTTTCGTTAAACCAACAGTAATCGCACATTTTACCGACAACTCATCTTCTACAGTTACAAACTCAGCAACGTTTACTGGATATAATTTATCGGTTGCTGGTAATCAAACAGTTACTGTTTCTTATATTTATGGTGGTACAACTAAAACAACCACTTATTCTATTACCGTTGCCTCTTCTGGTGGCGGTGGCTCTGGTGGTGGAGAAGGCGAAGGTCACTCCGGAGAAGAAGTAACATTAGATATTGATTTTGCTGGAAATAAATCAAGTGATACTGATACCGATGGCAACACATGGTCTGCTAATGGCACATATGTTGTTGGTGCCTCTTATCTGAGACTTGATAATACAACCACATATATCAAAAATGTGAGTACAATTGCTATTGACCCTAATAGTGATGTTTCTTTCAAAATATATGCCAGAACTTATGGTGGCACGAATAGTAGATCTATTACAGTTGCTGCTTATAATTCTAGTGATGTATTAATTAGTAATGTCGCTACGATTACTCCAACATCATCTACATTAACCGAGTTAAGTGGAACTCTGACTTTTACTTCAACTTCTTACCACAATGTTTTTATTAAGGTATCTAACGCAGGCACAGGACAAGTTGGTATTTCTACAATGCAATTTACCTATACTTCTTTTGTTGAGGAATCATCCACGAAGGAATTGGAAAGTATATCTGTTAAAACTGCTCCATCAACAACTTCTTATGATGTTGGAGAAACATTTGATCCGACTGGATTAGTGATCACGCTTTCTTATAGTGATTCATCTACTGAAGATGTTAGTTATTCTGGACACGAATCTAGTTTCAGTTTTGATCCTTCTCTAGTTACTCAATTAACAGCTTTAGACACATATGTCACTATCTATTATGGCGGCTTTGATTGTGACCAATCTATTACTGTTTCATCCCCTAAAACTCTAAGTTCAATCAGTATCTCTGGTTATACTACATCTTTTGTAGAAGGAGACACATTCTCTTTTGGTGGAACAGTCACTGCTAACTTTAGTGACTCTACAAGTGAAAACGTTACAGCAAGTGCAACTTTTTCCGGTTATAACATGACTACAGTTGGTGATCAAACAGTAATTGTTAGTTATACATATAAAGATGTAAATAAGACTCATAATTACAATATTTCCGTTGAAAAAGGCACATTATCTTCAATTTCTGTAAGTGGGCAAACAACAGTCTATCAGAAAAATAATGCCTTCGCCTTTGATGGAACATGTACTGCAACATTTGCTAATGGCTATAAAAAAGTAGTAACTCCTACAAGCGTTACTTCTCCTGATATGTCAATAGCAGGAAACAAAACTATCACTGTGAGTTTTACCTACAACGGCAATACAAGAACTACAACTTATGACATCACAGTTAATTCAGATAGAACTGTTATTGAGACTACTGAAGTTAGTGGCACAATTACTTGGCCAAGTTCTAATGTAACAATAACGGGTAAAATAAATGGCTTATCTACTTCTGTTTCTGGAAACAAAGTCTATGAATCTAGTTCCCTAAGATTAGGAACTGGAAGTGGAGGAGGAACTTTATCTATTTCTGCTTCTATTGCAATAACCACTTTGACTATTAGTGCCAAATATTATTCTAGTAGTTATAGCTCCTCAGTTTTGAAGGTTGATGGTCAATCCATTTCGCCTTTAACCTCAGGATATCAAGAATATGAGATCTCTCTTAGTGCTGCAAAGACTTCTTTTACAATTTTGACAGAAAACAAGAATAGTAGAGTTAACATTCAGTCAATTACTTTGTATTCCGTAAGTGAACAAGATATTTCTACTTCAAGTGACTGCATTGGTCTTGAATCATTTATCACGAATTATATGCATATGGATTATGTCCAAAACCTTGGATATTGTAAAGACAATGAACATCATTATTACTCAACTGCTAAATCTGCATTCAATTCTTTAAACGAGCATCAAAGATCCTTATTTACTTCAAATAGCGCGTATGTATCTGAATGGGCAAGATTACAGTCGTGGGCATCATTTAATAATGATTCTTTAAATTCATCTAATCAATTAGAATCGCCGATCGTTCCTTTGATTATTTCAACTCAAAGAGTTAATTCTGTTTTGGTGGTGACAATTGTGACTGCTGCTTCAGTAATCTCTATCGTTGTTTTATTTGTAATTAAACGTTGCAAAAAAGAAGAATAACTGTTCTTGACACTTTTGTTTTATAGGTTCAGCTGTAATTGGGAGCCATGCGATCCTTTTTAATTAAAACTTAAATGTTTTGTAAATATCGTACACGCGTATATAATATAAACTTCCACTAAATTAGTAGAAGTCTCTTAGAGAAGGTATAAATTATGGAATTATTTAGTAGTAAAGCGAAAAGAAAATTATTTGGTTATTCGTTTTTGGGTATCTTTGTTACCACAATTCTTGGATTAGTTATTGATCAAATTAATCCATTATCACACATTGCCGCCAAAGCTAGAGCTAACAACGATTATTCGATTACTCTAGATTCTAAAAATCAAGTTACATCGAGCGGTAATCATGTACAACAAACAAAGAAAGGGAACAATGTAACTTTCACGTATGCTGGAGTTAATAGTTCCACTAGCGGACATGTCACTTTAAATAACGGTGGCACAATTGTTAATAAAGATCAAATTACCTCTCTTGAAGCTGTTACTGCAGTATTTAGTGGGACTGGTACATTAAAAGCTCGTTTAGCATATGTTACCGAAACATATAGTGATTATTTCCAATTATCTTCCGGCAATAGAGTAGAAACCGGATCTCATCCATATTATATTGAACTTAAAGCTGAGGGTGGCAGTGTTAATATTACCTCAGTTGTTTATCAATTTACCTGTGCAGTCAATCCTGACGCTCAACCACAAGAAACAAGTGGTTCTTATGAGATTACGTTTGCAACAAATAGTAATGACAGTGGTACTAACATCGGTTCTTCGTCCTCTAGTATCATAGCCCAAGTCGCTTCTGGTTCTAACTATATTTCTAGTTTTAGCGATGGAGATAGAATCTACGCTGGTAAGAGTGGACTTAAATTTGGTGCTAGTGGTGGTCCAGGTTCTGTGACTATTAATTTTAACTCATCAAATGTTCAACAAGAAATCACAACAGTTGCTGTTAGCACTGCACAATATGGTTCTGATTCTGGAAAATTCAATGTTTATGTGAATGGTTCCAGTGATTATACACAAATTACACCAAGCGCAGGTGGCAGTGTTGCTGTTAATGGTTCACTTACATCTTTAACTATTGAAACAACAACCAAACGTGCTTATTTATGTGGTTTAACCTTGAATTACGGTGGCTCTTCCGATCCTGGCGCGCCAGTAAATCCAAGTGCTTATGAAGTTGGTTTTACTGCGGATGACGCAAACAGGAATTCTTATACAACTAATTCTATTTTTGATAACGAAAGCTCAATTACTGTTAATGTTATAAAATCTGATTCAACATCATCTCCAACCACTGACTTTGATTATGAAGTCCTTGACCCTCTCAATAACAATGTTGCTATAGATACATCAGCAAAATTCCCACATGCTGGCACTTATACTTTGGTTGTTTCTTATGGTAACTACATTCCTCAAGAAATCTCCTTAAATGTTGGTGAATACGTTTATGTGGTCGATGTTACTGCTTCTATGGAGAAAGTATCATTTAATACTGCTGATATTTTAAGCAATTATTTAGATGGCTCATTGACCGCTCATGTTCAATATAGCAACGATACCGAAAGTGATAGTATAGCTTATGAAGATTTTACTGAAAACGGTATTGCTATTAAATTATTGAATCCTAAAGGTATTACCTATGATGAGAAAAATCCATTTGGTACTGCCGGAACATGGAAACTTGTCGTTTATGCGATTGATGATGAAGACAATATAAAATATGAAATTTCATTAACTGTCAGTGTGATCCCTGTCGTTTCTATTTCTTTGGATCATTCTGCTGAAACACTTTATCCTGAAGAACAATTACAATTAACCGCTGATGTTAGTGGACAAGGTGGTTACACCCCAACCAATCAAAATGTTGTTTGGTCAAGTAATGATGAAAGTGTTGCTACAGTTAGTGAAAGTGGTTTAGTAACCGCTGTTGCTGTTGGTGGAACAACAATCTTCGCAACTGCTCAGGATGGCACTGGAGTTTATGGCTCATGTACAATTACTGTTGTTGCTGCTCCAGCATCTACTGATTATGACATTGACGCTACTACAACAACTCAAGTCACTACAAATAGTACAAGTTCTGTTGTTTTTACTAATGGTCCTGTCACAGTGACTATTGCTAAGAGCAGTTCTTCTACCAATGCTAATAATTATGTT
Organism: uncultured Erysipelotrichaceae bacterium; assembly: GCA_900314865.1. Taxonomy (GTDB): domain Bacteria; phylum Bacillota_I; class Bacilli_A; order RFN20; family CAG-826; genus UBA2450. The sequence continues at coordinate 81,101 of OMWW01000006.1, forward strand.
GCTAGTGGAAATAACAAACACACTAGAGCGTATTCTGGACAAAGATTTACAATTTCTGCTGGTGGTAACACTATCAGCCAAATCGTTATCCATGGTACAAGCGATAAAGGTGTAAATGGATTTACTTCTCCAACTTGGACTAATGCTTCTAAATCTTCTAGTGGTAACGAAGTTACCTTAACTCCAACTGATCCAGAAAGTGATGTCTATTGTATTGTCAGCGGTACTGTTAGCTTCTCTGGTGTTACTGTTGTTTGTGGAGATGGAGGTAGCTCATCTAGCCCTGTTTATCCAACATCAATTTCCTTAAGTGGAACTAATACAATTTCAATTGGAAGTACAACTCAACTCGAAGTTAATTACAATCCTAACAATACAAATGTTAAAAATGTTACTTGGACAAGTAGCGCTGAATCAATTGCCACTGTTTCGAACGCTGGCTTGGTTACTGGTGTTACCCAAGGTAGCGTAACTATTACCGCTACTGCTCAAACTGAAAGTGGAACAACACAAGCGACCTTTACAGTCACTGTTACTCCAATCGCGGTTACAAGCGTTTCTCTTAGCTCTAATAGCGAAACTATCAAAGCTGGTAAAACTGTTACTTTAATTCCAACTATTAGCCCAAGTAATGCCACAAATAAAAACGTCACTTGGTCAACAAGTAATGATCAAATTGCCACTGTCTCAGATTCCGGTGTTGTTAATGGTGTTAGCGAAGGTACTGCTACAATTACTGTAACCACTGTTGATGGAAGCAAAACAGCAACATGTACAGTCGCTGTTAACGCTGCTCAAGGTGGAGAAGAAACACTCTCAATTACATATAGTGATTTACCATCTACATATCAAACCGGTAGTACTGTTTATACTGCTAATAGTGGAATTAAATTCCAAGCCTATAACTGTGCTAACTATTCAAGTAAAATGCAATTTAAGGCTTCAAGTGGTTACTTACAATCTACTGAAGAACTAGAATTACAGTCCTTAACAATTAATGACCGCGAATCTAATACATTGACTGTTTACGGCAGTAATACCGCTGGTAGTTTCTCTACATCAATTACTGGAGAAAATGATGTTTATGATTTGACTGGATATAGTTACTTCAAGATTGCTCGTACTGCAAGCGGAGCGGCATATTGTAGTAGCATTACAGTTACGACTGGTACTCCAACTCCAACCGATCCAACCAGCATCATTCTTTCACCTTCTAGTGTTGAACTTGCTCCTAATGGAACTAAACAATTAAGTGTTTCTTATGTCCCAAGTAACTCTAACCAAAATAAAGAAGTTACTTGGACAAGTAGTAATACCAATGTTGCTACTGTTAGTAGCGACGGTCTTGTCTCGGTTAAATCAACTGCTAGTGCAGGACAAAGCGCAACAATTACTGCTAGATTAACAAACTTAACTTCAATTTATGCGACATGTAGCGTGTCAGTCGTTGAACAATCCAAAGATGATCACACAGTACTTATTTATATGTGTGGTGCTGACCTTGAAAGTGAGAACCACTTAGCCACTGGTGATATTCAAGAAATCTTAAAGGTTTCTGGTCAGCCAGAAGATGTTAATATCGTTCTTGAAACTGGTGGTGCAAACTCATGGGCTAGCACATATGGCATTAGTTCAACTTACCTTGAAAGATACCATGTTGAAAATAAATCGTTAGTCCGAGATAATCAATTAACATATGCTTCAATGGGCTTAACAAGCACACTTCAAAGTTTCATTGAGTATGGTTTAAATAATTACCCTGCCGAAAGAACCGGCCTTGTCTTCTGGAACCATGGTGGTGGTATGAGAGGTGTCTGTTATGACGAAAAGAAGAACGACGATGTTCTCAAGAACAGCGAAATTAGATCTGCTGTTAGTGGTGCCTTATCTAACTGCGGTATGTCTGGTCAAAAACTTGAATGGGTTGGCTATGACGCTTGCTTAATGGCGGTTCAAGATATCGCTGTCACAAACGCTGATTACTTCAACTACATGATTGCTTCTGAAGAATCTGAAGCCGGTTATGGTTGGGATTATGACAACTGGGTTGATGATTTATACGCAAAGAAAACCACCACCACAATCTTAAAAGCAATCGTTGATAGCTTTATCTCTGATAATGGTGGCGCATCATCTACTAGTGGAGATCAAACCTTATCTTATATGAATCTCTCTTATGCTGCTGCTTATAGGACTGCTTGGGAGAATTTAGCTGCTCAACTTAATAGCGTTGTCACTACAAGCAAAAAATCCTCATTTAATAGCGCGATTACAAGTAATGTTAAACATTACGCGGATAGTGATTATGATTACTTCTGTACATTCGATGCTTGGGACTTTGTTGATAAGCTAGCTAGTAATAGTGCTTTCTCTAACTTCAGAGTTGATTCATCTTACATTACTGCTGTGAAGAACGCGCACGCTAATTTAGTAGCGTATAATCTTGCTCAAAAAGGTGCAGGCGTATCTAAGGGCCTATGTATGTATTGGCCAAACAGCTCTCAATATAGTGATATCAGTACTTATTACACAACAAGCGAAACAACGCTTACAACCTGGCGTAGTTTCTGTGTTAATAAGGGCACACACGCTTAAACATTAAGGATGATTTTGTCATCCTTTTGTCTATTTAGGATTTAAACATATATGAAAAAACATGGATTAATTCTTTCAATATTAACCGCAACTAGTTTCGTCTTTTCATTATGCTTTATCAATAAAACAAATTCGCGAACTAATATCGATAGTGAAAGCGCTCAATTTGCTCCTCCTGGAATGGTAGCGTATGCCGCAAGTTATAGCGATTCTGCTACTAGTGAACCTCAATATAACACTCAAAATAATAAAACTTTTCAATATCTAAATTTAGGAGACACTTTATCTTATTATCGTGGTGATTCTGTTAAAGTTGGAATCATTGATTCAGGTATTAATTATGATCATGAAGATTTTATGGTAAATAGCTCCACTAAAGTTAAAGGTGATTCCAAATATTATGAATATCAGACTAGTTCTTGGGTTTATTACAAAGCAAGTCAACATGGATATAGTTATATCGACGATTCGTTAGGACATGGCACGAATGTTGCCGCAACTGTAGCCGCTGCAATTAATAGTGTTGGTGGTACAGGTTTAGCTCCTAATGTTGAACTATATGTTTACAAAGTAACTAATTCCAGTAACGGCTATGAATTTGGCGCGATTCAAAACGCTTTGATGGACGCGCAAAGCTTAGGAATTAAAGTTATTAACATGTCATTTCAAAGTTATGAACACGCAGTTACTTATAATAGCAGCACTATGGGTGCATCATCTGGATGTTCTACTACATTATCTTATTATTTAAACCAAGCTTATAACGCTGGAATCACTCTTGTAGGAGCGGCAGGAAATTATAATACTGACGAACCTTCTTATCCTGGTAGTAATAACCATGTTATTAATGTTGGATCTTTAAGTAGTGATGGAACCACTAAAGCTCCATTTTCAAACTATGGATCTACAATTGATTTAGTTGCTCCTGGTTATGTTCATGTCGCTGATAAAGAAACAAATAGTTCTTATAAAGATACTTCGGGCACATCTTTTAGTGCTCCTTTAGTAACGGCAGCAATTGCTTTATATTTACAACAGAATCCAAGTGCAACACCAAGTCAAATTGAATCAGCCTTGTATGCTTCTTGTGATCCAATTGATGATAGCGAGTCACAATACACAAATTGGGCTGGTAATGGTGCCTTGAACGTCGCTAGATTTTTAAATATCCCTGAAGATGATTCTCCAACCGATATCGTTATTAATAATCCAGAAGTTCTAAATGAGGAGCTTGAATTAGAAGTAGGAGGTACGTTTGATCTAGATTGGACAGTTAATGGAGTTGGTACTTTTGATGACTCTGTAGATATATATTTATTAGATGATAATGGAACTCTATCTGTTGATGAAAATGGAAGAATTACCGCGCTTAGCACGGGTTCTGATTACGTTGTCATTGAATCGACTGTCGCTAGTAACGTCTATGCATCTTTATATGTTACTGTTACATCTTCAGGAGGTGGCTCTTCAGTTACTAGTGTCACAGTTTCACCTTCATTATTAAATCTAGATTTAAATGGAAGCACTACTGGTAATTTATCTGCTACTGTTAATGGAACAGGAAGTGTTAGTCAAACTGTTACCTGGAGTAGTAGTGATACAAGTGTAGCAACTGTAAGTGCTTTAGGCGTTGTTACCGCTAAGGCGGTTGGTAATGCCACAATTACTGCGCAGTCTACTCAAGATACATCTGTTACTGGAACATGTTCAGTTACCGTTAGTGATAGCACGGTTCATGTTAGTAGCGTTTCTTTAAATAAAAATGCTACCGAATTATTAGTTGGCTCAACCGAAGCTTTAACTGCAACTGTTTTACCAAACAATGCTACTAATAAAAGTGTTACCTGGACTAGTAGTAACACCAGTGTAGCAACAGTATCTAATGGAACAATTACAGCAGTAGCAACTGGCAATGCCACAATTACAGTAACTACAGTTGATGGTAGTAAAACTACAACTTGTGTAGTTACTGTTACTTCTAATGAAAAAACATTGACTATTACGAGAAGTTCATTTTCAACTAGTGGTGGATATGCTTGGTATGATTGGTCTCAAGCAACAAGCGATAGTAGCGCCACTATAAGTGGTAAGGGAGAATTATATACAACTACCACATCATCTATGCAATTTAATAAGAGTAAAGGCAATAAAGTTGCAGCTATTTATAATTCTGTTGCTATTCCTGGATCTATTACTAAAATCGAAGCCACATCTCAGCAAACAACTATTCGTTCTTGGACAGCCTATGTTACTTCTACTGCTTGTTCTGGAAGTGGTACTTCTTTGACATTTGGTAGTAATAAAACAACAGTAGGCGCTGCTTCTCCTGCGGTAGGAACATCAACTTCCTTTGGAACATCTAGTGCAGGATATAGTTTTTTCTGCTTACAGGAAAACGATTCTTCAGCATCTTACTTATCAGAAATCAAAATTACATATCAACCAAAAACACTCAGTTCAATCGTGGTTAAAACTGCTCCTTATAAGACATCTTATGAAGCTGGCGATAATTTTGATCCAACCGGATTAGTGATTACTGCAACGTATAGCGACAGTACAACTAGCGATATTAGTTACGCAGATTCTTCAGCATTATTTAGTTTTACCCCATCTTTATCTGATTTATTGACTACAGATAACACATCTGTTTCTATTACTTATGGTGGCAAATCATGTAATCAGTCTATCGTAGTAACAGCCGCTAAAATATTGAGTTCAATTAGTATTTCTAACTATACGACATCTTTTGTTGAAGGCGATACATTCTCTTTTGGTGGAACAGTCACTGCAAATTATAGTGATTCAACAAGCGAAAACGTGACAGGAACCGCTTCTTTTACAGGTTATGAAATGACTACTTTAGGTAATCAAACTGTTACTGTCAGTTATGGTGGTAAGTCGCAAACCTACCAAATCACAGTTTCACAAGGCTCGCTATCTTCCATAGCCGTAAGTGGACAAACAACAACATATATGAAAAATACAGTGTTCTCTTTTGATGGAACATGTACTGCAACATTTGCTAATGGATATCAAAAAGTAGTAACTCCTACAAGCGTTACCTCTCCTGATATGTCAACAGCAGGAAACAAAACTATCACTGTGAGTTTTACCTACAATGGCAATACAAGAACTACAACTTATGACATCACAGTTAATTCAGATAGAACTGTTATCGAAGAAGGCTATAGTGTAATTGGCACTGTTACTTATACTAGTGGATCTGAAGTAATTTCAGTTAATACTTTATCAACTTCTAAATCTGGTTATACAAATCTAGAAAATGGTCCTGATACTTCGCATAAAGCTATCAGACTGGGATCTGGAAGCAAAACAGGCACTCTCACAATTTTATCAACTTCTTCTAATATTCGTAAAGTAGTGGTGAACGCTAGAACATATAATACAGATAGTCCTGTGTCTTTAACTATAGGTGAAACCGCAAACTCATTAACTACAAGTTATGCTGATTATACTAAGGAATATACTACCGCAACTAATTCTGTTGCTATAGCAACAACAACAAATGGTAAAAGAGCATGGATTTCATCGGTAACTGTTTATTCATATGGTTCTCAAGATATTAGCCAAAGCGAAGATTGCAAAGGTTTAGAAACATTCATTAATACGTATATGCACATGGATTACACTGAAAACCTTGGTTACTGTAACGATAGCGAACATCATTATTATTCAACCGCTAAAACTGCATTTAATGCTTTGAACGAGCATCAAAGAAGTCTATTTATTTCTAATAGTGCATATGCTACAGAATGGATCAGATTATCTACATGGGCTAGTAAAAATGGAGAAGCTTTGAATAATGACAACTCACTTGCCGCAAGGATGATTATAAATCCAATTAATATAGTAAATGCTGGAAATACTATCACAATTATTATTGTTATTATAGTAAGTTCGTTATCTATTGCTGCCTTTGTTGCTTATTTTTCTCTCAAAAAGAAGAAAAGCAAGTAAGAGCCTAATAAATTAGAAAAATTGGAACTTAAATTAAACTTAAAGTTCCTTTTTATTAAAAAAGATTAGAAATATAGTTTATATTGTGGTTAAATATATTCTTCCCTTTTGGAAGAAAGGAAAAATAGATTATGAAAAAGATTACATCATTATTACTATTTACTTCCGTACTTGCTTTAGCAAGCTGTGGTTCTTCTGTTAAAAAAGATAGCGATGATCCATCAGCGGATGTCAAAGTTACTTCTGTTTCTTTAAACACCAATCAAGCAAGTATGTTTGTAAATGAAACATTAGAACTCTCCGCGTCAGTTTTACCAACTAACGCCAAAAACAAAAATATCACTTGGGAAAGTAGCAATAGTGAATATGCTACTGTTTTAAACGGTGTTGTTTCTGCCTTAAAAGAAGGTAATGTCACAATCACTGCTAGAAGTGAAGAGAACAATAATCTATTTGATTCCTGCTATATTACAATTTCTACACGTGGTGAAGACTACGTTTCTGTTAGTGAAGTCACCTTAGATAGGACCTCTTTAACTCTTGAAGAAGGTGAATCTGAAACCTTAGTTGCTACTGTGTTACCACAAGACGCAACCAACAAAAACGTTACATGGAAGAGCAATGATTCTACCATTGCTACTGTAAATAATGGTGTTGTTACCGCTAAAAACGCTGGTACAACTCAAATTATCGTCACATCTGTTGATGGCGCTAAGAGTGCAGAGTGCACTGTTAACGTCAATTCTAAAGTTGTTAATGTAAGCGAAGTTAAATTAGATAAATCTACTGCGACTATCTTTGTTAATGAAGGAGTTAGCTTAACCGCTACTGTTTTACCACAAAACGCAACCAACAAATCCGTTACTTGGAGAAGTAGTGATAATAACGTTGCTACTGTTGAAAACGGTTCCGTTCGTGGTAAGAGCGCTGGCTCCGCAGTAATCACTGTCACTACAGTTGATGGAAGTTTTGAAACTTCTTGTACGGTCACTGTTAAAAATAATGTTCCTGAAGTTATTAATGTCACTGGTGTTTCTTTAGATCAAAACTCTTTAGAACTTGAAATTGATGATTCTGTTGCTTTAAGTGCGACTGTCAGTCCATCTAACGCAACAAATAAAAATATTTCCTGGACTAGTAGCAATAACTCTGTTGCTACTGTTTCAGACGGCTTAGTTATCGCAAAATCAGTTGGCAGTGCTGTCATTACCGTTAAAACTGAAGATGGTAATAAAACCGCAACATGCAACGTCACAGTTAGCAATAAGAGCGTTGCTGTCACTGGTGTTACTTTAAATCAATCCAGTATTGAACTTGAAGTTGGTAAAACCCATACTTTAGTCGCTACTGTTTTACCATCTAACGCTACAAATAAGACCGTTTCTTGGACAAGTAGTAAAACAACTGTTGCCACATTAAGCGGTGGTGTTGTTTCTGCTAAAGCAGTTGGAAGTGCTGTCATTACCGTTAAAACACAAGATGGCAACAAAACCGCAACATGCAACGTCACAGTTAAAGCTGCAACTGTTAATGTTACCGGTGTCAGTCTTAATAAAACTTCTTTAGATCTCACCGGAGGTGAAACCGCTAACTTAGTCGCTACTGTTAGCCCATCTAACGCTACCAATAAGAACGTAAGCTGGTCTAGTGATAAAACCACAGTCGCTACTGTTAGTGATGGCTTAGTTACTGCTAAAGGTGAAGGTACTGCAAATATTACCGTTAAAACTGAAGATGGCAATAAATCCGCTACATGTGCTGTTACTGTTTCTAAAGTCAGTGCAGATGCTTGGGTTAAAGTAACCTCAACTTCTGACTTAATCAGTGGTGACACAATTGTCTTTGTTTCTAGCGACGGAAATGTTGCTGGTAGTTTGAAAAAAGGCGGTCAATCCAATTATCTTGAATCTGTCAGTGGTTCTACAATCGTTAACGATAAAATCACTAAGTTAGCTTCTGGCGCACAAGAATTTGATGTTTCTATTAGTGGAAGCAAATACACATTCACTTCTTCTAATGGTACTCTTGGGGCAACCGCTGCTAAGAAATTGACATTTGATGATACAACTTATAATACTTGGACCGTTTCCGTTTCTAACGGAAGTGCAACTGTTACTAATGTAAATGCCACATATGGTGCATTTAAATATAACACTACCAATCCTAGATTCTGTAACTATACAAATTCAGGTGGATCTAATCCATATATCTATAGAGCGCCAAGAATTCCAATCGTTCCTACCGGTGTTTCTATTGGTGGTAACATTGAACTTGCTCCAGGTGATTCTAAAACATTAGCAGTTACTTATACACCTGCTAAAGCTAACACCGAACTCGATGTCGCATGGTCAAGCAGCAACACTAATGTTGCTACAGTCACTGATGGCACTGTTGAAGTGAAGAGTACTGCTGCTATTGGTAGCTATTCTGATATCACTGCAACATTAAAAAGAGATACTTCTATTAAGTCCACAATTAG
>OMWW01000005.1 GCA_900314865.1 uncultured Erysipelotrichaceae bacterium
AATTAAGCCCATGGCAATACCACTAACAATGCCTTTGATTGGGACACCAGCCGCCATCAAGGACATACAAGAAGCACAGATAGAAGCCTGAGAAGAGGAACCGTTAGATTCAACAACTTCCGCGACAGTTCTAATTGTGTATGGGAATTCTTCCGCGCTAGGAATGACGTATGATAAGGCTCTTTCACCTAAAGCACCATGTCCGATTTCTCTTCTTCCTGGGGAACCCATTCTTCCAACTTCACCAACAGAGTATGGTGGGAAGTTATAGTGATGCATCCAGTGACGTGTTTCTTCATCGGTTAAGTTATCAATGATTTGTTCATCACTCTTAGCACCTAATGTGGTAACAGAGATAACTTGAGTTTGACCTCTAGTAAACATCGCAGAACCATGAGTTCTTGGTAATAAGTCAACTTGAGCGTCCAAAGGACGAATTTCATCAACTTTACGACCATCTGGTCTGATCTTCTCATCAGTAATAAGTCTTCTGACTTCTTTAGCGACCAATTTTTCAAGGGTTTCTTTAACCATTGATAAGGTCTTTTGATGAGTTTTTTCATCTTCGTATTTTCTATTATCGTAATCATCGATAATCTCGTTTTCAATCGCGTCAATCGCATCTTGTCTTTCGAGTTTATCAAAGATAGAAATAGCTTTGACTAAGCGAGCTTCCGCTCTTTCGGTGACATCTTTTTCAATGACTGGATCACAGACATATAAATCGATGTGACGTTTTTCTTTACCGACTTCTTTGATGATTTTTTCTTGCCATACACATAATTTCTTAATGGCTTCGTGGCCAAACATCAAAGCGTCTAACATATCTTCTTCACTAACTTGATCAGCACCAGCTTCAACCATGTTAATGGCTTCTTTAGTACCAGCAACTGCTAAGTTAATGTCAGAATGTGCTTTTTCTTCAACAGTTGGGTTAATGATGAATTTACCATTCACTCTACCAACATAAACTCCAGCGATAGGACCATCAAATGGAATATCAGAAATTCCAAGGGCTAAGCTAGAGCCAAGCATTGCAGTCATTTCTGGAGTGCAATCTTGATCAACAGACATAACTGTATTAACGATTTGGACTTCATTACGGAATCCTTCGGAGAACATTGGTCTAATAGGACGGTCAATTAATCTTGCAGTTAAGGTAGCGTGTTCTCCAGCACGACCTTCTCTTCTTAAAAATGAGCCAGGGATTTTACCAACAGCATATTGTTTTTCTTCGTATCCCACAGTTAATGGGAAAAAGTCTCCTTCCTTTGGTAAATCAGAGGCGCATGCAGTGGAAAGAACTACTGTTTCGTTTAATCTCACTAAAACTGCGCCGTCAGCTTGCTTAGCAATCTCGCCAGTTTCAACAACGAACTTCTTTCCTTCGAACTCTAATTCGAATACTTTTTTCATCTCTTTTTTCTTCTTTCTAAATAACATAACGCGATAATGTTATTACATTATTGGACAAATAACAACACTTTTCATAAAAAAAGAACCACATTATTGTGGTTCAATTTCATTTTTGCTTCTTAACTTATTTTCTTAAGCCGAGAGAGACAATGAGTTTTAAGTAACCTTCACGGTCTGTTCTAGCAAGATAATCAAGTAAGCTTCTACGTTGTCCGACGAGAATCATTAAGCCTCTTTTACTAGCGGCGTCCTTGTGATTCTTCTTTAAGTGTTCGGTTAACGCTTTGATTTGTTCGGTAAGAAGAGCAACTTGGACTTCAATAGAGCCAGTGTCTTTTTCGTTTTTACCGTACATCTTGACGATTTCTGCTTTTCTTTCTTTAGAAAGTGCCATCGTTAAGTTCCTCCTTCTTTTAAATGTTCTTAACTTAAGCCCGGGGATTTCGTTGAGGATTCGAAGACCCTAGAGATAAGTCGCTGGTAGTTAGTATATATTATCTATTCGATAATAGAAAGTATTTTTTATTTTAATTCGCTTTTAGCGAGTTCTGAGTCCTTGCTTAATTGAGCGCTTAATTCTTCTAAAGACCCAAATTTAGTGATGTTACGGATATATCTCACAAACTGTACTTCAATCTCTTTACCGTAAAGATTGTCTTTAAAGTTTAATAGATGGACTTCAATGATTGGGTCGTTCAATTCTTGGATGGTTGGATGAGTACTCATAGAGATGATTGCCTTATATTTACTATTGAGCACAAGAGCATATCCAATATAGACACCAATCTTAGGTAAAACATATGGATAAGAGAGCTCTAAATTCGCAGTTGGGAATCCCGTTTTTTCTCCGTTATGATGTCCTTCCACCACTAAACCGGTGACTTGATAATTTCTTCCTAATAGAGAATTAACTTCATCCATTTTACCTTCGCTGATAAGTTCGCGAATTTGTCTCGATGACACTTTAGTGTCACCACTCTCTAAAAGCTCTTCAATATGAGTGTTAAAATGCTCTTTTAAATAAGAGGCATCACCTTCACCATTTTTGCCAAAATGATAGTCTTTTCCGATATAGATTTCATTAGGGTTGATTGGCTTTAGAATCTTTTCAATAAAGTCATCTTTACTTAAATCAAGAAGGACCTTGGACACTCTTAAAATGTAGAGGTATTTGACCCCCATTCGTTTAAAAATATTGGCCTTATCAAACAAAGAAGTGATATGTGAATATTTGATACTTTTGCCTAAAATAAAGGAAGGAGAAATATCAAAAGTCATAATGCCAGTTGGACCTTCTTTTATAGCTTTATTGATCATTTCTTGATGTCCGATATGCACACCATCAAAATAGCCAAGAACAAGATTTATCTTGTTTTCTTGTAAGGAAATGTTATGAATGTCAATTTCGATAATCTTCATTAAAACAAACCTCTAACAAATTCTAGTTTACCCTTGTTAGTTCTTTTATAAATAGCAATCGCCTCTAAAGAATTAGACGCTACTAATATTTTATCTTCTAATGTATTTATTTCTAAATACTTTATTTTTCCGTTTTTGATATCTTCAATAGTTTTATCGTCCTTCACAACCGGAGTGATGAATCGAGACAAAACATCATAAGTAGAATATCCTTCTTTAACCTTATTTTGAATATCTTCTAAAGAAGAACATTCTTCCTTTTTAAATGGGCCAACACCCACTCTAGTTAAAGAGACTAAATGACCTACATTTCCTAGTTTTTTGGCTATATCTCCACCAAGAACCCTGATGTAAGTACCACTACTTACTTTACAAAAGACCTTGATGATACCCTCATTTTTGTTGTAATTGAGCAAAGAAATATCATAAACATTAATTACCCTACTTGGACGTTCGATTTCAATGCCTTTATGCGCTAAATCGTATAGCCTAACTCCGTTAACGTGTATAGCGCTAGTCATTGGAGGAACTTGTTCTTGCTCTCCTAAAAACGAATGTAACACAGCGTTAATTTCTTCTTCGCTATATTCTTTAACATCCATTTCTTTAATTACTTTCCCAGTGTTATCAAGTGTATCAGTTTCTACTCCAAGTTTGATTTCAGCAACATATTCTTTTATCGATTCATCAAAGAAAGCGTTAGCCTTGGTGCATCTTCCGGTTGAGACTATTAAAACTCCACTAGCAAAAGGATCAAGTGTGCCCACATGTCCAACCTTCTTTTCTTTAAAGGTTTTACCGATTATATTGCACACTTGTCTAGAAGTGAGGTTAATTGGTTTATCAACTAAGAAGATTCTGTCCATAACACAAAAAGGAGATTTTAAATCTCCTATTTCTTTAATAATTCGCTGATTCTTTCTTCTTTTTTGTATCCTTCATCTAAAACAAAGCGAATTTCAGGAACCCTACGAGTGTCTAATTTAGAAGCGAGTTCACTTCTAATAAAGCCTTTAGCCTTATTAAGCACTTCTAACGATGGTTCAATGTCTTCGTCTTTAATAAAGGAGACATACACTGTCGCGTAAGAAAAGTCTTTTGACACTCTTACTTCTGGAATTGAGACAAATCCAAGATGAGGATCTCTCACTTGAAATTGAATAATTTCGGCAATGTTCTTTCTAATGATAGTCGCGATTCTTTCTTGCTTATTGGCCATTAATCGCTCTCCACCATTTCATATCCTTCGATGATATCGTTTTCTTTAATATCATTAAAGTTTTCAATTAACATACCGCATTCAAAGCCAGCTTTAACTTCTTTGACTTGGTCTTTTTCTCTTTGTAAGGATGCAAGTTTACCAGTATAAACAACAACGCCTTCTCTGATAACACGAATTAAGGAATTGGATTTAATAAATCCATCAGTCACCATACAACCAGCGATTGTGCCAACTTTAGAGACTTTGAAGAGTCTTCTAATTTCAGCTTGGCCAGTAACTTTTTCAACAAGTTCTTTCTTAAGCATACCTTTCATCGCTGCTTGAATTTCTTCAATTAAAGCGTAGATGATGTTGTGTAATCTGATTTCTACTTTCTCTTCAGCGGCTTTCGCTCTAGTCTTAGCGTCTGGTCTAACATTAAAACCATAGACAATAGCTTTAGAGGCACTCGCTAAAAGGATATCACTTTCAGTAATGGCACCACTGGTAGCACGAATAACATTAATTTTAATGTTATCTGTATTAAGTTTTTCTAAAGAATTTTTAACGGCTTCTGCTGAACCAGTGCTATCAGCCTTAATGATGACGTTAATTGTTTGAACATCGCCTGCTTTAGCAAGATTAAATAAATCTTCTAAGCTAGCCGCACTGCTCTTGTTCTTTTCTTTGGCTTCTTTAAGTTGTTTACGTTTTAAAGCAATAGCACGAGCTTCACTTTCTTCCGCGAAGGCCATGAAGTGATCACCAGCCTCTGGAACTTCTGCTAAACCGATAACGGAAACAGGAGTGCTTGGAGTGGCTTCTTGAAGAACTTTCTTAAATTCATTAGTCATTCTTCTGGCTTTACCATAAGATGTACCGACTACTAAGTAGTCGCCTTCTTTTAATGTACCATTTTGAATAAGCAAGGTAGCTTTTGGACCTTCATTTTTATCAAGTTTAGCTTCTAAGACTGTTCCTAAAGCGTAACGATCTGGGTTAGCTTTGAGTTCTTTCATCTCACTGACAAGTAAGATGGCTTCAAGTAAACCTTCGATGTTTTGTTTCTTCTTAGCAGAGATTTCCACCATGATGTTTTCTCCGCCATATTCTTCAGCAACAATTTCATATTGCATTAATTCATTTTTAACTCTCTCTGGATCAGCGCCTGCTTTATCAATTTTATTGATAGCCACAATAATTGGGACTCCAGCACTCTTAGCGTGGTCAATAGCTTCAATAGTTTGAGGCATAACACCATCATCAGCAGCAACCACTAAGACGACAATATCGGTAACAGAAGCACCTCTACTTCTCATCGCAGTAAAAGCTTCGTGACCTGGAGTGTCAATGAAGGTAATCTTTTGTCCTTTAATTTCTTTTTGATAAGCACCAATCTCTTGAGAGATACCACCAACTTCGCCAGCGACAAGGTTAGAATTTCTAATCGCATCGATTAATGTGGTCTTACCGTGGTCAACGTGGCCCATGATGGTAACCACTGGTGGACGTTCTTTTAATTTGGATGGGTCGTCATTAATGACGACATCTTCAAAGTTTTCAGCAGCAACAATGGTTTTCTTTTCAAAGTCGTAGCCAAATTCAAGGCAAACTAAACCAATAAGTTCATCATCTAAGATGGTGTTGATGGTAATCATTTTGCCTTGCATAAAAAGGAATTTAATAATGTCGGCAACAGGAATGTTGAGTGATTTTGATAATTCTGCAGTTGAAATAGCGCCAGTATAGACAAAGACACCACCATTAACTTTGGTTTTAATCTTGTCAACGCTGACTTTTGTCGATACGTTTGTTTCTCTTTCAAAAGTTTTCTTATTGTTTTTGCCCATATTAATCCCTCTTTTCTTCTAAATTATTTATCATAGATAAATAGATTTCATCTTCAACATTAACGTGAAGAGATCTAGCAAAGGTGTTTTTCTTTCTTGCTAATTCTATTACCTTGATATCTTTTTTGATGTAAACACCTCGACCACCTAAATTTTGTTCTTTGTCAAAGTATGCTTTTCCATTAATCTTAGCGACTCTAAATAAATTAGACTTCTCTAAATATTCTCTAGTAATGACACATTGACGGATAACAGGTGATCTTTTATTCATATTAATAACTAGTTATTAATCCTCATCGTAATACTCATCGTATTCATCGTAGTCGATATCGTCATCGAGATCTTCCTCGACTTCGTTTTCTTCTTCTTCGATTTCTTTGAGTTCTTCTTCGGTATAAATAGACATACGTGGTCCATCAGCGTGAGTGATGCCAGGTTTCTTGTCTTCTTCTTCCTCTTCAGCTTTCTTTTTGGAACGCTTGAAGCTGGTTTTCTTTTGAGCTTTGCCAGAATCTTCGAGTGATTTTTCAAGATCTTCAAGGGTGGTTGTAGTCTTGACTTGGGTGGTCTTGACTTCTTCAACCTTCTCTTCTTTGACTTCTGGAACGACTTCTTCGACTTTTTCTTCTTTAACCTCTTCATTAGGTGCAGTTAAATCTTCTTTTTCTGCAACTTCTTCTAAAGCGGTATCAAAGTCATTACTTTCTTCTTCATAATTACGTGCTTGAGGAGCGACATAACCTTCTGGAAGTCCTGGAAGAACACCTTCATCCTTGTTTTGATAAACAAGAGCCGCTCTTTGAGCTTCCATAACTCTCTTCGCTCTTTCTTCCATTTCAATAGCGCTGAGTTCTTCAAAGCTTTGATATTCAAGACCTTGTTCAAGGGCTTCGCTTTCAATCTTGATATCAATGTTATAGCCAGTTAACTTAACTGCTAATCTAGCGTTGACGCCTTTTCTACCAATAGCTAAAGATAAGGAGTCGTCTTTAACTACCACTAAGGCGGATTTGTTTTCTTCATCAACTTTAATACCAACTACATGAGCAGGTTTTAAAGCTTCCATAATATATAAGCCAGAATTTTCTTTATAGGCGATGATATCAATTTTTTCTTTAGAAGAACCATTGCCTAATTGAGAAACAACTTTTTGAATACGGCTACCATTTGGACCAATACACGCTCCAGCAGGATCAACATTTGGATCACTACTATAAACAGCAACCTTACTTCTTTCACCAGCTTCTCTAGCGATGGCTTTAATAACGATTGTGCCATCATATATATCGTGAATATTTTCGGTTAATAACGCTTTTAAGAATCCTTCACAAGCACGAGAAACAACGATGTGAGCTCCGCTTTTTGTTCCACTAGCAACATCATTAACAAATAATTTGATGGTGTCACCAACAGCGAATCTTTCATCTTTGATCATTTCTTTTCTTGGGAGATAGACACTTGTTCTACCAATATTAATAGAGGCACCTCTATCATCATATTGTTCAACTCTACCAGTGATAAGGGTATTGATCTTATCTTTAAATTGTTCATGGAGAACTTCTTTTTCTGCTTCAGCGAACTTTTGTTTCATTAAGTTCTTAACGGTGATAACGATTGCTTTACGAAGTTCATCAATTTTCACTGGAATACGGAATTCGTCACCAGCTTTGTATTTTTTACTCTTATCTTCTTCATTTGCGTCTTCGACAGAGATTTCGAGTAAATCATCTTCAACTTCATCAACAACATTTTTGATTTGGCACATTTCAATGATTCCAGTGTCTAAATCAAAAACAACATCGACTAAAGCATCGTCTCCTCCAAGAGACTTTTTGTAGGCTTTCGCCATTGATTCTTTTAGTGCTTCGATAACGCGTTCTTTAGAGATTCCCTTGCTAACCTCAATCGCATCAAGAGCGGCGTTAATTTCACTTACGTTAATAGCCATAAATACACTCCTTAAAATTTAATTGCTAAACGAATTTTATATATATTACTTAGTAATATAACGACTTGTTTTACTCTTGTTTTAATTCTATAAGAAAGAGTAATAGAATCTTCATTAACCTCAATTAAGTCACCTTCGTAGATGTTTTCTCCCGCTATTGGATTAGTGAGATGTACATTTACATATCGACCAACATAGTCTTTAAGTGAATCAACCTTAAGAGGTTTTTCTGCTCCTAAGGACGAGATGTCGAGGAAATATTTTTCATTACTATCATCAATAGAGTCGATGAAGGTAGAAAGTTCACCACTTAAGTAGACGATTGAATCCATATCGATAGGTTCAATGCGATCAACGACGATTGAGATAATAACATCACCTTTTTCAATCTTTCTATTAATAGAAACAAGGTCATATCCTAATTCATTGATCTTCTTTTCAAGTGCTTCTTTATTACGAACAATATCCATCTCTATCTCCCTTAAAAACAAAGAGTGGCAACTCGGCCACTCTTATTCAGAGCAATTTGACGTTTATTTCTAAACGCTCAATTAATATACAAGATATATTTTTATATTGCAATATATATTTTACGCATACGCGTTATTCATAGATGTTGATGATGCTAGAGTGACCACCATTCTTGTTTTTACTATCAAACGGATCAATCGCATTTCCGTCTTTATCAAACTTCTTTAAAGCTTTTTCGCCATAACGAAGTCGGCAGAATTCTTTAACATCATTGAAGGAATAAATCTTTCTACCTAAGAAGTCATATTCTTTAAATGGATAAATGACGTTTCTAGGGAAGGCAAGATGCTCAACAAATTTCTTTGGGCATTCCTGAAAAGGAATGATAACGGTTTGGGAAACATAATCACTATCTTTATATTTGGTAGCGATCTTTCTTTCATATTTCCTTAAAGATTTTCTAATTAGGCATGGATTAAGATGGAAAAAAGCGTCCCACACCACATAAAACGGCATCAATAATTTAGACTTGATAAACGTTCTTTTGTGTTTCTTAACACTACTAGGAACGCCCATAAAGAAACAGATATCGACAAATATACCTCTATCTTTTGTGTGGTCAGGAAGGGTAAAACGATTCTTTTCTTTGATATAAGAAGCCTTGTATCTCACCTTTAAAGCGGGGATAAGTGGGTTATATCTTTTATTTACTTTTTCAGTATCAAAAGTGAATTCATCACTTAAGTCTTTTTGTAGAGCATCTACGAGCCTATCATAATCAAAATAATCGATGACAATATCACCATCATCATCCCAAGGGATGAAACCTTGATAATTGTATAAGCCTAACGCACTACCAAAAGCTAAAGCGTAAGGGATATCGTTCTTACGACAAACACGGTCAATTTCAAAAATAATTTTCTCGACCACTTTGTGGACTTGAAAATTATCTATTTCTTCACCTTTATCGTTATAGCCAAGAATATAGCGGCTATTATCAACTAAATATTCCATTAATGATATGGATTAACAGTAATTGTTCCGTCTAAGCAAACAACTTCGCTTGTTTTAGCCTTGCTAAGCCAATTTGATCCTCTAATAATTCTGCTCCACTCTTCTTTAGTGCCGTTATAGTTGATTCTTTCTAAAGAAACGCAGTTAAAGAAACAGTTTGAACCGATTTCAGTTATAGAATTTGGAATAGAAACAACTTTAAGTTTTAAGCAGTTCGCAAAAGCGGAAGCGCCAAGTTTACTAATTTCAATAGGGATGTTTGCAACTAAAAGATTTTGGTTTTCCGCAAAAGCGTGACCACCAATTTCTTTGAGATTTGGAGGAAGGGTTGAACTTCCTTCATATTTAATAACATTCACTTCGTGAACTTTGGTAACATTTTCAACAGTAGGTTTATCGTCATGAAGTTCTAATTCTTTTTCTGGGATTGAGTCTTTGAAGTTCGCAGAATAAATAGAACTAACAACGATAAGTAAGACGAGGTAAACACCGACAACAACAACTGGCCAGAACCATGTGACTGTGTAAATACCAAGTTTATAAGCGTCAGAACCTCTGAAACCAAAGAAGATGACAAGGGCCATTGATAAATATGCACAGGCAAAGAAGAAATTTAAGCCGGCAAATACTTTCACAACACCACTATGTTTGAGATAACCTTTTAGTAAATTTACTAAGAAGATGATAAATAAAACGATAGAGAAGATGATGATTAAGCCTAAGCAACCAGTAAGGGTTAAATAGAAATATGGAACCATTGGTTGAAGGTTGTTACCAACAAATTCAGGAGATAAGAAAGCGTTAATTAAAGCGTTATCGCTTTGCATTCCTGTTTCATTAATCATGTATTTGAATAATTCAATGGTCATCTTTACAAGATCAATGCCATTAAATGAGCTGGTTTCAATAACTTGTTTAGTTTCAGGATTAATGAGATTAAGAGCAAGAGTTGGTAAAAATAAGAAAAGTAAAGGAGCAACCACGATAAGTAAGGTAA
The DNA here is from genome assembly GCA_900314865.1 of uncultured Erysipelotrichaceae bacterium. GTDB lineage: Bacteria > Bacillota_I > Bacilli_A > RFN20 > CAG-826 > UBA2450. The sequence continues at coordinate 10,317 of OMWW01000005.1, forward strand.
ATATGATGTAAAAAATATTCGCTGCGCTATGTGGATGATTGATCTTCCAACCATTAACTTCTTTGATTTTTCTTAAACTTGTTTCACTCATTTTTCTTCACTCTTTCTATAAATTATCACACAACAATAATAATTAATAAATTATTTTTTAAAACCATTCGCGATTGCTTGCTCTTCTAGCTTATTAGCTAGTTCTTCGTTTTGTTCAACTATATTACCGTTTCGATAATATAGTGAGAGGTTATATAGACACCTTGGTTCATTAAGATGCGCTCCGATTTCGTAATACTTTAATGCAGTAGCGAAATCCTGTTTCACTCCATATCCTTTTGCATAACATAAACCAACATAGTAGATAGAATCTAAATCATTATCTTCAATGCCTTTAAAGAAATAGTTAAAGGCTTCGTTATATTCGCCTAAAGAATAATAGAGCTTCGCTAATGTGACATTGCTCTTCTTATCCCCTAAGGAGATTGCCTGTTTTAATAAGTTAACAGCAATGTCTTTACTAGGTACCACTCCATCACCATTGATATACATATTAGCGAGCAACTTAATTGAAGGAACATATTGACTTGTAACTCCACTAAGGAGATATTTAAGAGCGTTATCAAAATCTTTTTCTTTAATATAAATTAAAGCAAGATTATATCCGGCACTTAGTTCTCCTAGTTTTAAACTCTTTTCATATAGCTCTTTGGCTTTACTAATGTCTACCTCAGTTCCTAAGCCTTTACTATATAGGTACGCTAAAGTGGAATAGCCTTTTGGATTATTTAAATAATTAAAGCGATATGCCATTTCAAAAGCCAAGTTGTTCTTACCAATACTGAGGTAATATTCAACAAGCTTCTGAATAGAAAAAACATCTCCACCATTGGAGGCATCTAGTAACGCTGATAATTCTTCTTTATCCATAAGTATATAATACTATGGATAACTTATATAATCAATTAATAATTTAGTAATCCAGTGAGATTATCAATTTCAAATTCACACTCACCGTGGTATTCGTCTTTTCTATCTACAAGTACAGGTGCAACGCCAGCGTTAATCGCGCTCGCCATATCATCACGCGCATCGCCAACATAGCAAACACCGTTTTTACCTACATTTAATAACTCAAGACCCTTATATATTGGATCTGGGTTTGGTTTATGTTTCTTGGTTTCTTCATTACCAACAATGATTGAGAATAAGGATTCATCAATACCTAAAAAGCGTAATACTTCTCTAACGTGTTTCTTGTTATTAGAAGTAACAATGCCAAGCTTCTTTCCTCTATTAACGAGTTCTTTTAATGTTTCTTCTACTTCTGGATACGCTTTCGTGGCTTTTAAAACTTCTTCATCATCAAGAAGTCTAATGATTTCATCACCAAAGAGTTTTTTTGATGCTTCATTTTGAGGACCATTGAGTTCCTCATAACCTACATATAGAGGACATCTCATCAATCTTAAAGTGTATCCTTCTGGCACTTTGACATTGACAGCTGAATAGGCGCCTTCAAAAACAAGAACCAAAGATTCATAGCTATCCACTAAAGTTCCATCAAAATCAAATAGATAAACATCAAATTCTTTCATGACTGATTAATTATAATAAAAATTATATTTTTGTTGAATAATTAATTGCTCGTATATAAAATATTGTCCGTTATGAGAATAAAAGTTGCTACATTCGTATATTGTTTGATCTGTAACATTCCTGTGTGCTTCTTCTTATGCTTAGCAGCGTCTATTGTAGGCGCGACTCAAATAGGAGAAGGAATGTTAGTCATTAACTTCAATCAAGTTGGCTGGCTCAACATGTTATATAACTTCTTAGTTGGCTTCACGATTGCCATGTTAGTGGGTATGTTCATTCCTCTTACCAAAATTGGAAGATGGTTTACTGCCTTATTCCACGTAAAAAATGATACATACACTGGAAACATGCCATATAGATTACTCTCGACTTTAATCATCACTTTAATCTATTACATCTGCATCACACCAGCGTTAACATTATTCAACTACTTCGTTTTGAAGATTTATAACACTCCTGCTCAAGCAGGCTTATCCTTCCTCATTAACATTCCTATCATGTTACTTGTTGGATTTGTGTCCTCACTTCTTAACGATATCGCTGCGTATAAAGTTGCACACGCGATCGATAACGAATTCTAAAAAGACTCGGAAATTCGAGTTTTTTATTATATAAAAAGAGCACATTTCTGTGCTTCATTTTTTAACCCCAGATCTTATCCGCGTAACTTGGATGATCAATGAATGGGTTTCTATTTCCTTGAATAGATGCAGCCTCGTTATTACGGGTCTTTTCACCCATATCAACAGGGTCCATGCTATTCCAATATCTTAAGAGTTTGAAACATTCTTTAACAGTAGCAGGTCCCATAACCCAGTTAATATGGAGTTGACCATAATAATCACTTTGATTCCAATCTGTTCCTTCTTCAGTAGAATATCCATCTAACGAGCCATCGTTATAGTGAACGTACATATACATGATGATACGCGCAACGTCACCTTTGATGTTATCAGCAGGTTCAAAGACGTTTGAGGTATAATAGGTTTTTCCTCCGCTTGTGTAGTTAAAGCTCTTGCCTTTATTAGAACCACACGCGTAGATGTTACCAAACATGGAGCTACCTCTAGCACTGTTATAGGTACTGATAGTAGGTCTAATGTGATGCAAATCACTTCCTCCACCATCTTCACCATATAATTTGTTAGACAAAGATTGAGGCCAGACGTGTTCTTTGTTGTATTTAGTGGCTTTTTCTCCAGAATAGAAGCATTTCACGCCTCCACCTGAATATGGATCACTGTCATCAAAATAACCATCTAAAGATTTATAGGATGTGTATCTTGTGTGAGTGGAATCCATTAAATTGTGTAATCCCTTTAAGAGGTCGTTTCCGCTTAAAGAATCAACATTATTATAGTAAGAATTACTATCTTCACTAGCAGTGTAACTTATGTTACTTGGAATATAAGAGGAAGAACTCTTCTTTAAACCTGTAACGTAACCAGTAAATTGAGGAATTCCATATCCTGAATCGTATTTATGATAAGCATACCATCCTTCAATAGTCACTTCATCACCAGGATTAAGCCCGATTGAGGAGAATGACTTGTCATTATCAATGACTTTTCCATTTTCTCCATCATTAACTAAGCCCTTCTTATTACGTGTTAAACCATGGACATAAATGGAACTGGATGAATCTATAATATCTAAGTTGCCATAGTTATTATTAACTGCGTATTGGGCTACCCCAGTTATACGATATAGTTGATTACTATTCGCGCCTTCAGTTTTCCAAGAACTATTTTCAGAAATAAGTTGAGAAATAGTCACAGCCTTCGCATTAGCGGATGGTTCTGGGAAACCTTGTTCTGGAACTGAAGAAGATTTCTTGTCGTTATGTTGATAAACATAGGCTGTTCCTTTATTTGTTGTTTCAGGAGTATTCCCTTGATAATTAACAATCGCTGAGAAAATAGTCACTGTATCACCATCTTTGATGGTGCCAGTTTGAGTGAACTTTTGTTTATTCAAATAATAAACTTGGAAACAATAGAATTTTTTAGTACTTCCAGATTCAGTTAAATTGAAGTTAATGTTTCCGTATTGAGTTGTACCAGAATCATTAACATTAGCAACCGTACCTTTAATGAAATAGCAAATTGGAGTTTGCGCGCCCGCACTTAAAGTCATCGCTAAGTCATAAGCTTGAGAAGGAGAATATGGACGTTCAACACTACCATCACCCACTGTTGGGTCAACTTCTGGATCTGGATCATCACCTGGATCAACTGGATCATCACCTGGGTCAACAGGGTCGTCACCTGGATCTACAGGATCGTCACCTTTTTCAGTCACCTTAATAATGACAACTTCCTCCGCATCACCATAGGTGATGGAAACAGTTTTGGTACCCGCTTTACTTGTATTACCATAAACTTTGCAGTCACTTAAAGACACAACTCTATTTGTGCCATCTTCAAAGTAGGCTGTGATAACCATGCCAGTGAAATCAAGATCTTCACCAACGACATATTCGGTTTTATAAGTACCAGAAATAACTAAATAGCTAACACCTGTAACAGTCTCTCCTGGATCAGCAGGTGGATTGTCGCTAGGAGTGTTAGAATTAGTGCTATTCCCACATCCAATTAAAGACAGGGAACAAAGTAAGGTGGTTGATAAACCAAGTAATAATTTTTTTCTTTTTTTCATATTATGTAATCTAACTACACTTAAAGTATAAAGCAAGTTTTATTTATATAAAAGAGCAAAAGAAAAGTCTTCAATTGAAGAAGACTTGCCCTTTTTGAATTTCTTAGTCCTCACGGAACCAGAAGATTCTGCTGAATAAGATGATCCAAACGAGGTCTAAAATCCAACCAAGTGTACCAGCGGCAATTACCCAGACGATACCTAAGACCATGTGGAGCCAGTTTTGTTTACTAGCAGCGCGGCCAATACGGTAAACTGCCCAGGTAATATCTAAGATCCAGATACAGAGAATGATTTTAACAAGTCTAGAATGACCATCCATCCATTTTACGTAGTTTGACATTTTAATTTCCTCCTACAATGAGCAATTATAGTTCTTTTAAGAAAAATAACAAGTATCAATTATTAATAATTGATGAAAAACGTATATTTTTGTATTGTAAATGATACAATATTGATTAGGTGATAAATATGGGTACAAAGAAAGAATGGAAAAAAGCAGGCGTTAATATCGGACACGCCTTTAGAGATTTCGGTAAGGCCATGGCCACTACCGCTAAAGTTACCTTCGGAAGCGAAGAAAAATATGATGAAGAAGGAAATAACAAAATCAAAGGTAGTTGGAAAAAGATGGGTAAAGAATTCGGAGAGGCTGGTAAATCAGTAGGAAAAGCCGCGAAAGAAACAGTGAATGCTGCTGATGAAAAAACCTCAGAAGAAAGCAAAGAATCCGAAGTTAAAAAAGACGACGCGATTGACGTCGAATTTGAAGAAAAGAAATAAGCACTTATAAAGTGCTTTTTTCATCTAAAGACAAAGTCTTAATTGATCTAGCTAAATAAGTGATGAACATTAAGTTCGCAATTATCTCAATTACCGAGGCTGATAAACGTAAATATGTAAGTACTTCTGAAGTTGTTTCACTCGGATCTTTAATGAAATAACCAATACCATCAAGAATGGTAAAGAAAATGAATATTCCGACTAAGAAATTGATAAGGAATCCACTTTTATTTGCAAATTTATTCTCTCCTAAATCTTGAGCGAGGACAGAAACCCCAATAATTGTGTACACCATAGCGAACACCGTACAACCATTAACGACGATATCAATGATTTTTGGGGCAAGTTGATCGGCTGTGAATAAAGAAATTAACACTCCTACCACACTCAAAAGAATCGCAAATAGCAATATAAATAGAGCGTTTTTGAAATACGGCTCATCAAGATGAGCGAAATATAAACCAATAATATTTAAAATGAATCCAAATATAGGTAGAGCAATCGTCACAAGTGAAAACACTGCCGCAGAAGCTAAAGCAGTAACGTTGCCATATAAACCAATAATCAATAATGCCACTTCAACAAAAGACAAAATCGCATTGAGGACGATTAAGATTTCTCCGATTAAAATGAACTTAACACCACGATGTGCTCTAGGATATGTCATACTACAATAATATTAGACTTATTCTTTTCTTAAAAGAAGATAAAAAAGAAATAAATAATACGTTGTCTATAAAAACATTTTATATTAAATTAATTGATAGAAAGGATTGTCCTAAAGCTTAAAATAGCGATTTGGACTACATAATTACAATGTCAACAGTTGAACAACTCAAAGCTGCTTATGAAGCATTCGTCGAAGAAAACGAAAAATTCGTCTCCAAAGGAAACAAGGCTGCTGCTGGTAGAGCCAGAAAAGCATTAATGGAACTTGCTAAATTAGCCAAAGTCCGTCGTGCTGAAATCCTCGAAGAAAAGAAATAAGAGTTTTGTGAAAATAAAAGGTGAACCGAGTGGTTCACTTTTTTAATCTTCTTTTCTTTTAATATATTTAGGACTAAGCCAACTGCTTGAATAGTTAAGAGGGTCGATATTAATGACTTTGATTTTCTTCGCTCTTACTTTTTCGATGATGTGCATCGCTGCTAATTCATCAGAGACAAACCACACCTCATTAAAGTCTTTCTTTTTCAGTTCAATATCGTGGTTTTTAATTTTGCCTTCTCTAACTTTGTTAGATTTGATCTTTTCTTTATAGAAGACCGAAATTACTTTCTCTTTCACTTCAAAGTCGGTGAAATAACAATATTTGAGCCTTTCTCTTCCTTTATAGTGAATCCTACAAATCGCATATATCGCTTCTAACTTTTCATAGTCTGGTTCTTGATTATAATCACGATGATTCTTTTTATATTCTTCTTCTCTAGAGAAGAAATATTGATAGTTTTCATCGATATAAGCGTTCAAATCAGCTTTCTTACCAATATAGATTTTTCTTTCTTTTCTTTTTTGAAAGAGGTAGCCAAAAATCGCGATTATGACAAGAAACGCGAATGCGGCAATAATAACAATTACTGTGGACCAACCTTCAAATATAAACATATATTCCTATTTATAAAAGAAGAAGAATTATTATTTCTTCTCCTCTTCGTTATTTTCTTCTTTTTTTCTTCTCTTAAACCTTGAATAGAAAATGAACCACCCTATATAGAGAATTCCTAAAGAGAAGAATATTGCGGTAAGCACCACTAAAGTGGTGTCTACTTTTGCATATCTAATCATGAGATAAAGGCTAAAGATCGTTACTAAACAAACCACTATTGTTAAATAAACTGGTAATTTTTCTTTTACTCTCTTAAGAATTTCTTTTAGAAACAAACTCATAAACGACCTCCAGATATCAACATATAAATATTATACTAGTTATATTTATTTATAAATAGAGTTGTTATAGAAAAAACCAGAGAATTCAGAATTCCCTGGTTATTCATCTTAGTTAACTAACCTCAATTAGTTATGTTTCTTTTTCTTCAAAGAAACGAAGAGAATTAATGAGGCAGCCGCAATAGCGGAGATAGCAACAACAACAACAATAACTGTGTTGTTGGATTCACTACCGAAGATGCTAGCACGAACGTTGCTGGAAGATAATGAGATTTCTAAGAAGTTGTATCCTGATAATAAACTAGAATAGTCATTCATAATAGAAGCATATCTTTCACGGAATTCGTTAAGAGTAGAGTTGTCTAAAGTTTTTAAATAACCTCTTGTTTTTTCGGATTCAACTTCAGTAAATCTTGTAGCAAATGATTCCCAAGCATCAGTAAAGTCTTTTTGAACTCTGCCTTCTTGTGTACCTTCGATTGGGCAATATTTACCCATTTCTGTTTTAAAGTCATTTGCAAACGCTACAGCAGCAGTTAAATCGGTGTCTTCATAAACATCAACAGTGTAAGCACCAGTGCTCATATCAGCTGTAACTGTATAGTTACCAGTTGCATTGATTTTGATGTTGAGTCCTGAAACTTCAGCACCAGAGTTACCAGAAATGCTTTCGGCATCTTTATAGCTAACCCAGTGATCAGCGCCAACTTTCATGGCTTTTAATTCATCGTCTTTGCTGAGAAGAACATTTTCAATCTTGTAAACATCACCTGAAACAAGAGTCATTTCTTTTGATAAATCAGCCCAACCATTGGACCATGTACCACGAAGATAAACTTTGTTAGCGAGGTCTGCACGATATTCAGCAGCATGATACTTATCAAAATTCCAACCACTATTACCAGAATCATCCCATTGAATAACGGCGTTATTGCCACCAGTTAAAAGTGTGGATAAGGTTAATTGTGCGGATTCGTCCCAATAACCAGTAGGAGATTCACCAGCTGTAGATCTGTAAAATTTGATGTAATCGCAAGAAAAAGGTAAGTTCGCGGAATAAAGTTTTCCTGAGATGTTAGAAAATTTAACATCTTGCGCATCAGAACCAGTAGTCCAGCAGTGCATCCAAAGAGCAACGTTTTCACCAACAGATCCATGCCATGTGTTATTTGCTTGAAGATAAATTGTATCTCCTGCAAAGAGTGGACCAGTAGCTTTGACTTCTTTGACATCTTTACCAGCGCTTAATCCAGCAGCGACACCAAAGCCTAAGCCTAAGGCGAGACCTAATGTAATAAATAAGTTTTTACCTTTCATAATATTTTTCTTACTATCAACCTCCTAGTAATTCTCCTTTTAATCGAATTGTTTTTTTTAGGTTGACACCCGTTAAGGTAGGAAGGTAGATAGTGAGAACTACTTATCTAACCTTGTTAGTTAAGAATTATAGTCCGCTTTTATTTTATGTCAACACTTTATATTTATATAAAAGAAACGACCAAGTCATTGGCCTAATCTAACGTTTTTATTTTCTTAAAGGGAAATTCTTATACAAGGACGAATAGAAAAACTTACTGTGTCCACTGAGTATTCACTCAGATGTCCACCAGAGTTGACATTCCAAGATGCATAATTAAAGACGCTGGAAGGAGATCTAGTCCAATATGCTCCATTATGTAAATAAGAGTTGTCTTTACTATTCCATGCACCTAACGCTCTAGCGTAGTCGGTGGTTTTCGCGGTCTTATTTTCTAAATTAAGAGCCTCTTGATATGAGATTAAATAGACTTTATCCGTTGTATTTTCACAAGCAAAAATATTTTCGTTATCGTCTGTAGTTGAACCACTATTATCGACATCTGTGTCTAAAATATGCGTGTCATTATATAAGAAAGCAAGGGAATAAAATTCATTAGATAAGTATTCACGAACACTACTTTCTTTGTAGTTATTTGGATTGATACCGTCTTTAATTACAAAGGTATCATTGAATTCATGACAATCAAGAAGTTCACTACTAATGAGTGTGTACACACCTTCACTTACGCTAATTACATCCCAAGAGATTGGTTCACACTTAAACCAATATTCTTCATGGTTGGTGATTTGATCACCATCATTGAAGTTATAACTCTCATTGTTATAGACATCAGATTCTACTTTCACGTAATATTCATCGTTATAGAATTTATAGCCATATTGATTGACTTGATCTAAGTCTTCTAATATGGATATTAAAGATGAATCTTTAACGTGGGTAGATGGATAATAACCATACTGAATGGTTTTATTATCACTAGAAAGAACTGGTTTTAATCCAGGAATAGATGCGTCTTTATCTTTTTGAGAATATGTCGCTTTATATGTAACATCTTCTAAGACTGGACCAACCTTAGGTGTCCAACCAGTGAAGATATAAATATATTCTTCATCACTTCTAGTAGGAATGTCTCCTTTATAAGTAGGCATGGTTCCTGGAATGACATTTTTATCTTCTTGAAGAATTTCATCATCGTAGTTAACCCATGTGACGATGAAGGTTTCTCCTAGTTCCGCATATGTTGCTTTATAGGTTGTGTCACTATAAATAGGGCCAACAGAAGGAGACCAATCCACAAAATAATAGCCTTCTTTTTCTGGGATATCACCATCAAATGATGGTGTGCTTCCTTCTAATACATCATAATCGGTTTCTAATACGTTTTGTTCATCATCTAACCATGTAACCGTATAAGTCTTTTCAATTCCAAAGAAGAATTCGATAGAAGCAATATATAAAACATATTTATTTCCATTAGCAATCTTTAAACTTTTAGTGGATTCAAATTCAATTTCGATATCGCCCATAGTTCCACTTTCAACATTATCTTTATTCGCAATAGTCATATTGGTGGCCACTACTTCATTCATAGAGGAAGGTTCGCCAGCTTGAACTTTTAAAGCATTATTACTGACAAAACCAGTAATCTTAATTTTGTTAACTTCTTTTGTTAAATCAAAAGTAAGATAACCAGTTTCACTAGTGGAACCAATTTTGAGTAGATCTCCACTGACCCATTTCGTATCGCCACTACCTCCATAGCCTCCCCCATAAACTTTATGGAAATCACTTATAGAGTTAATGATGTTTTCTTTATCAGTAACGAAGGTTTCTAAGAGTAAATCATTTTCTCCCTCTTTAAAGGTATATGATGTACTTCTACCACTCATGTCGTATTCGATATTGTATAACCTTGATAAATCTTCCACTGGTTTATCTTTTAAAGTGATGACGATTTCGACATCATGATTAGGCATGATAAAGGAATATGTTCCCGCGTTAGGCTCCATATAAACTTCATCAACTTTAACTTTATCAATGAGTTTGTTTTCATTAATAAGAGTGAGAGTGAATTCCACTTCATCACCCTCTTCATATTCTTCTAATAGACCACTAACCGTATAATCATCACTCTCGTTATATGTAACTATATATTTTTCAATAACTGGAGGAGTATTATCAATCACTTCCACTTCAAAAGATGTATATATAGATGTATCCATCACCGAAGTGATAGTAATAAATCCAGTACCTTCTATATCTGTAGTTGTTAAAATATTTCCATTTATTGAAAAAGAATCGTTAGATTCTGTTGACCATGTAACATCTTTATTTGTGGTGTCTTCTGGTTTAACTTCGTAATCAATAGCTTCCTCAAGGTTATATGTTTGATTTATTTCAAAAACATATCTGTTTTCTTTACAAACAATACTTGTTGGCTTTATGTCCTGTGGTTCAGGTGGTATAGGATCTCCTCCACTTGCTGGAGTGGCTTCAGACCCACAGGAAGAGAATAACATCGCTAAAACAGGAAGAAAGATTAATTTCTTTTTCATAATCATCCTAGATTTTTGGAAAATTCTTCCCAAGACACCACTTCACGCATACTCTTCGCCATTGTGGAAACATTAGTGCCTTTCACTTTGGCGTCTTCCGCAATTACTTTCGCCTCTCTAATTTTAGCGGAGTCAACACCCATTGCTTCATATAACCAAAGCAAAAGTTCGGGACAAAGTAGTCCGGTGTACACTTTGGTCTTTCCATCCAAATCTCTAAAGTTTGGATTCTCTTCTAAAGACTGTGCTAACCAGGAATCAAAATAATGCCATTTTTGGTTAGGAGAGTGTTGAGTCTTATCGACTAAAACACCATTCTTTTTAGCGTAAGCAATATAGCCTCCACTAGTCTGTTGATATCTTTCAATGAATTCATCAGAAAGTGGGTAATGCTCACGTTTATCTTGTAGGAAGTCGCTTATTTCTCCAACAGTGTAGCTTGCTGCTTCTACTCTAGTAACAGCAAAATTATCTCTATTTCGATATATTCCGATAATAGAGCTAAGGGTTAATCCAACACACAATATAAGAGCGGTTTTCTTAAACATATAACAACTACAATTATTCTATTCTATATATCCTTTCATTTCAATGTGCGTGCATATATGGGTTTGACAAACCTTAGAAGCAATGGGGTCGGAAAGGAGAAGAATTATGGAATATTCTTTGAATTTCATTTTACTGCTATTGATTTTGATAGTAATAAAAAGGATCCTTAATCACATAGATTAGGGATCACCCTGTGTAATTAGAATAACGCGGAACCCTCGTGGGTGTCAAGATTACCAATTCAAGATTTTATTTATAAAATATGGCATTTGATAGTTCCAGCTACACCAGTCATGGACGCTATTTTCATCCCAGAAATTAAAATCGATATGAATACCTTTTTCATAAGCAATATCGCTTAATCGATAATTGGAATAATCTACCAAATATTCAAAAGCGCCTTTACCCACCACCACAATCATTTTCTTTTGATTATAAATATCAATGTAATAATGGTGTTGGTCCATATTAGCGAGATAATGCATTGGAGAGTTATTATAAGTATTTTCATCGAAATAGCCATCAAAGAAAGAGCCGACATCAAACTTACCACTCAAAGAGATAAATCCAGAAAATAGTTCTGGTCGACGGAAGAAGTTATTTGAAGCATGACTCCCTCCCATACTACAACCAATGAGATAAATCTCATCGTATCCGTTTTGGTGGTCGTAAATAAAAGGCATGACCTCGTTGATAAAATATTGATGATACATCTCAAGTCGGAACGCCCTAAAGGCCTTATCCCAACTTAAAGATGAGACAGTTTCATCATCATTACTATCTAAACAAAATAGCTTCATCATTCCGTTTTCAAGATAATAGCTAAGGGCGTCAATCATCCCATGATTTTTAAAGTCATCGCTTTGTTTATTTTGACATGGAAAAGCAATAAAAGCAGGACCATAATGTCCATAAATTTTGATACGCATATATCGATGTAGGCGGTCACTATACCAGCCTATTTCTTCATATTTCATATGAAATTAACGTCTTTTTATATTGCTTGAAGCGTAAAATTTATCTTTATCTTTATACATCAATGCTTCCGCTTTTTTCATTGCGTCATCAAATGATGTTTTGTCATCTTTATCAATGAAATAGGCTCCAACAGCGACAGAATATTTTGTTTCTTTCATCAACTCTTTGATTTTAATAGTGGTTTCATCAAGTTGTTCTTTTTTTCCTTGCATCATTAAAATCACGAATTCATCACCACTCATACGATAGGCAAACATCGTTGGTTTATATAACGATTTATCTAACACATCTCCAACAGTTTGAAGCGCCTTATCTCCTTCAGTGTGACCATATTCATCGTTAAGATGTTTTAAACCGTTCATATCGATTTGGATAACGCCATTGATGAGATTACGATATCGATTCGTATCTAAGTAGAATGTTTTACGGTTATATAATTCAGTGAGTAAATCAATACTGTTACTTATTAAAGTAATAAAGATGTAATTAACGAGGACACAAATCTCAGAGATGATATTTAGTAAATCATTTCTTTCTGCTAAGACTTCTGCTAAAACGGTGATAACGATAAAGAAAGCACAGAAAAGAAGAATGAGTCCATCTCGACGATGTTTTCCATGGAATCTCAAAGTAGAAATGACAACTAATAAGACAATGTAGAAAATAGAGAAGAAGTGAGAACTGAAATTAAGTGCACTTCCAAGAGCGTCACCTCTAACAAATTCCGCGGTTCCATTAGGTAAAAGTCGATAATAGAAGACGGCTTTAGCAAGTGGTTCAAAACCAAAGAATAACGGGAACAAATAGATGATGAAATTTACAAATAGAGGTATCGCCCAACCAATATAAAAAATCTTACGATGTTTCTTTCCCATATTAGCGATCATGCAGAATAAATATATAAGGACTGGTCTAGTAATATAACCAGAAGCAGTAAAGAATGTCACAGCCTCTACATGTCCCATTTGAGCTTGTGTCTTTTCTAAAGAAACAACCGCACTTAAATAAAAGACCACAACTGTAAAGATAATAAAATAGATACTTTCTGTTCTTCTAATATTGAAATTTCTAATTGCTAAAAACAAAACCACAAAGGAAATACAAAATAGAGGGATGTTAGAAACTAAATAATCTAGAAATGGATTCATGCTAAAAATAATAACATTTCTCTCTTAAAAGATAGAAATAAATTATTTTGGTCTTATAAAAAAATTATTACGCTACTACGAAATGATGTGGATCTTTATTTCCACAAGTTGGGTCAACTGAGTAATTAAATTTCTCGTCAGTGGCCTCAATATAATAAGTCACTTCATCACCACTTTTGAGGTTATTAAATGTATAGGTAAAGTTAGTGGTGTCTTTATATAAAGACATATTCTCTTTTTGATAGGTGCCACCATTGATTGAATAATTGATAAATACATTGTCTTCTTTAACTTCACTTTTTGCGTAAGAAACAATGTTGGCTTTGACCATATATTTCTCTTGGAATTCAACGATTCCGTTATAAACATCTCTTGTATCAATGAAGAGCATATTTTTATCAGGAACCTCATGGGTACGGCAGTGAAGAGCGTCAGTATTTAAGAAACAATTATTACTATCAAAGTTAAAACCTTGCATTCCATGAATCTCATATCCCGGAAGCGCTTGTTGATACACTTCTAACGCTTTTTGGTTATAGGAATCATCTTCCCCTAAAGGCATATAGACATGATTATTAGCAATTAACGAATTAGTGTAAGGGGCAATTGTAGGTTCACCAGGTTCATCGATACGATAAATACGATAATTGTATCCATAAACACATTTAGTGTTTCCAAGTTCTTCTGCAACTTGTTCGTAATATTTATAGCGTGAATTGCTCTTTGGTAGACGAGCGACAATGATTTTGTCTGGGGCTACTATTTTTGCCCAGCAATCGATATGGGCAATATAATCACCTTGAGGATCAATGGTAATCACATATCTATCAGTGCCGGTATATTCTTCCATTTGGGTACGAACCTTGCTCTCGTTGTTATTATTCTCTTGTATAACAAGATCATCACTAAAAGCAGTGCCTCTACCATCTTGCATTAAGTTTCCACCAGTGTGGGTAAGATTCATCTTGCTATAGTCCATATCAAAATAGTCTGCTAATTTAGAAGGAACACTGTTTTGTTCGGTTCTACTAGGACGGTTGTATGTAAAATCACAAATCGATAAATCTAAATCATTAAAAACATAAAACGGAGAAAAATCTCTCACCCAGTAATAATAGTCATCATCGATAGGCATATCTAAGAAAGTGACATTATCAAGATTAACTCCCGCACTACTTAAAGCGCTTTTCGCGTTATTAATTCTAGAATTACCTCTACTATTTGGGTTAACCAATAACAAAATCTTATTATCTTCAGCAATGGTTTTATAAACACTTAAAGGCATGTTATTTGGATAACACATCTTGACCATTGAAACTGGTTCAAATTCTGCAGGCATTCTTTTAGAAGGGGTTTCAATAACTTCTATTTCTTCTCCTGGATCGGTAGGGTCTACAGGATCTACTGGATCAACAGGGTCCACAGGATCGGTAGGGTCCACAGGATCTACTGGATCTACTGGGTCTACTGGGTCTACAGGATCGGTAGGGTCTACTGGATCTACTGGGTCAGTCGGGTCTACCGGATTACTAGGTTCTGTAGGGTCAGAACTTGTAGGTTCCCCACTATTTTGCCCATTTTGGCTAACATTTCCTCCACATGAAGAAAACGCCATAAGAGCGGTTAATAGTAATGTTGCTAAATACTTTTTGTGTTTCATAAATCTATTTGTTAATCAGTTTCCTTAATTGAATTATTTGTTCTTTAGTAGTCATTCCACATATAAATTTCGCAAAAGAATTATTGTCTGCTTTATAGGTTATAACCAAGGTTCTTGGTCCATCGAATTGGACAATTTTGGATAAAGCCTTTCTAAAAAGAAAGCTTCCGTTACCCCCCTCTACAAATATTACACCTAATCCTTTGTCATAGCATAGGCTCTTTCCATCCATTCTATTGATGGCGTTTATTTCTTTGATGTCATGAACTAGCATAAACGGGATCATTATTTCAAGAAAAGTACCCGCTACAAGAGCAAAAATTAGAAAGCCACGACTTGTTCTTAGGCCCACTACAATTAATATCGTAACAATCACTTCAATAAGAACCGCTGCCAAGATTGGTGTCGCTATTGATTTTGAACCATTAAATGTACAGAGTTTTTCAATGCCTTCGTTTTTATTCTCTTCGTCATCAAAACTCGTATTAGCGGAAATAGGAAAACCACAGTGAGGGCAACTAACTGCTCTATCGCTAATTTCTCTACCACATTCTGGACATTTGATTAGCGCCATAAGAACTCCTAACAATGATTATATCTCTCTTTATTACGTTATTTCCTAAATTGAGAATAATATTCTTCTATTTTGCTTCTAGCAACAAGATAATACTTCTCTAACCCTGGATCGAATTGTTTACCAAATCCATCCACAATTATTTTATTGGCCTCTTCAAAAGAGAATTCTTCTTTATAGACGCGTTTACTCACCAAAGCATCATAAACATCCACAATCGCCATAATACGTGCTTCTAGCGGTATTTCTTCACCTTTGAGTTTATTTGGATAACCACTACCATCCCATCTTTCATGATGATAATGAGCAACATTAACTGCGATATTTAAGAATTCTTGGTCGCTCGTACCATCTAATATTTCTTTGATGATTCTTGCTCCTTCAGCAGAATGCGTTTTCATAATCGCATATTCTTCGTCAGTGAATTTACCTGGTTTTCTTAAGATTGCGTCATCAATTGTGATTTTACCTAAGTCATGCATAGGAGCGGCCCTTACAATATTGAAACAGAATTTATCTGTTAATTGAGGAAGAGGGTCTTCTCTCATGGTTTCAATTAAGATACGCATACAATCACTGGTTCTTTTGATGTGTCCGCCTGTGGAATTGTCACGGCCTTCAATCATTGTGGCCATACCAAGCACTAATTTGTTTTGTAAATCTAAAACGTCTTGAGTTTTCTCTTGGACTTCTTTTTCTAATTGAGAATTATAGTTTTGAATGAGTTTGATGAATTCTTGATTCTTCGTGTCATCGCTAATTAATAATTGATAGCCGCGAGAAAATCTTCCAACTTTTAGTTGGTTCATTTGTAGCAAATATGTTTTGTTATTTAAACTCACAAAGCATTTGTTGTTCGCTGGATCGTTTTTAAATGATTCAACGAGATTGAGAATATATTCTTTTCCAATAGGAAAATCATTAATTTCTTTATCAACGACATAGTCGTTAATCTCTTCAAGCATTCTCTTTGCAGTGTCGTTACTTCCTAAATATCTTGTTTTGTAATCTAAAGAAACAAATCCAGTTTCTCCTTTTTCCACTAAAGAGTCGGTAACGGAATCGGAGGCGTCATATAATCTTAATCTAGAAGCAATGACTAGATATAACCCCAATCCTAAGTTATAAGTTAAAGGAAGTAGTTCAAGCTCAGGAACACCAATCCACTTGACGAATAATCTTCCTCCAAAGAAACCAATAAAGGCAATAGTTACTGATAAAACAACTAAAACGAGAATCTTACGAGACACTTGTTTCTTTTTTATAAAAGAATAGATAAGGACCGCGATGGTCGCTAAATAGTAGCCGATGACAACAACATAAAACACAGTGTGCATCGCGCCGTAATTCTTATCAGTAATATAAGCTACTCCATCATAGTTAAATGATAACGTTGGAGTCGTTTTATAAAATAAATCTGTTCGTCCAATAGTTAATGAGGAGGTCATTACAAGGGAAGAAATCACTACTAAAATGGCTCTAATCCATGATTTGATGTTGACTCTACAAATGTTAAACACTAAAAACATTGCTGCCAAAGTGACAAAACAACCACCGATATAACTTAACTGCAAGCCTACTATAGCTTCTTGGATAACCGTAGAATGAGCAATTATTAAATGTGCAAAATTAACTATCGGAATTAATACCGCCATGATGGTGATACTAGCATCGAAATGTTTATGAAAAATAAAAACATATACGATGAGTAATAATAACGAAACTATAAGCATTGCGTAGTAGTAATATAGCATCATAACTTTTATTATTTTACTCCACCATGTAAAGATAAAAATAGTTTTCTTTATAAATAAAAGGCACAAATTAAAGCTGCTATTCACGTTAATAGCGAACTTATCAAATACTATTACGAATTAGGTAAGGAGTTTCCTTAATTGAATTATTTGTTCTTTAGTAGTCATTCCACAGATAAATTTCACAAAAGAATTATTGTCTGCTTTATAGGTTATAACCAAGGTTCTTGGTCCATCGAATTGTACGATTTTGTATAAAGGCTTTCTAATTCAGGTAACTTACATTTGTTAACGTAGAAGATGCTAACAAAGAAGACACTGAGCTTGTTTTACCAAACACTATAACCATTACGATAAGTTATTGTAATTGATTCAATATATCTATAATCACTATCGTTATAAGTTGTCACGTCATATCGTTTTTGGAAAATTAATTTAACGACTCTTCCTCTTCCACCAACATCATGAGAATTAGTCCAGTAGTCAGAAAATTCTTGACCACTTACGAAATCGTCTGATCTGTCGCTTAAAATATTAACTTCTTCAGATACCCTTATCGTAAAACCGTCATAGTCGTTTGAATTGTTGATAGTCGTGATTCTAATGCTCTTAATATCACTGAATTGAGCACGAATCATAATTCTATATTCATTACCTTTCCATAGCTTGAATAAGGTTTTGCCATCATATCCATAAAGCGAATCTTGATATTGTGGCTCAATTTCTGTTCCGTTTTGAGTAATGATGACTCCCGCACTTCTCCCATAATTAGAACCAGTACGATTAGAAACGTTCATTGCAAAATCATGGTAATGATCCATTCTTTCAGGAACAAAGAAACGTAATGGGTGATTTAATTTAAATGAATAATCGGTGAAATTGCTGCTTTCGCCGCCAAATGAGCAAGTGATATTAAACCAAGAATAGTCAGCATCATCAGTTGCTTCTATAACCATTTGATGTGAATCGGTAATCGCAACACGGACCGGTGAGTAATCTGTATATCTCACCGTATCAAAATCTAAAAGCATTCTATTATTTTCATCAATAACACGATAAATGCAGATTGGTATATCATAATTGCCGTCATGTCCACAATATTCATAAGGCAAAATAAATTCGCTAGCATCATTCATTTCCAATAAATGGCCATTAACTTCAACCTCGTAATCTCTAATTTTGTCGGTTAAATGATAGAAAGTTTCAGGATTAACTTTCTTAATTGTCCAAGTTAAAACCACTTCTTTAACTTCTCCATAATCACGATCACGGAAATATAAATCACATTCGTCTTTAACTTTAATCTTGACTGGATATGTTCCAACATTTTTGGCTTTAATAACAGAATCAGATTCCACTATTTCCATATATTTATCGCTAAAACCATCGATAATAGCCACTTGCTCTTCGGCATTGTAATAAACGCTTGAGTTCCTAATTGATGGAGTTCCTAAATAAACGCCAATTGTAATTGTCACAGGTAATTCTAAATCATTTGTATTTTTGTGTTTGAAGACAATCGTTGTTTCAAAGGTAGCTTCTCCATCGCTTACACTTAAACTATCATAATCAACAGGTAAATTTGGGTATTTCCATTCAAAGGTATAATCTTCAAAATACCTTCCTTGGACATCTAAAGTTCCAGAGTATGGATAATCGCTTAATGTTGATGCATCAGCGTCAAACATATAGTAAATGCTTTGAGTATAACTGTAATATGTCAAAGCAGTTTTAATAACATGGAACCTTGTTGGTTTGGTATGGTATTCAATGCCATCGACGTCCACTATATCGGCTTTAAAAGAATACTCGCCAACGTCCATCGAATAATCTCTTTCGTTTGTTCTATAAGTTTTATATTCCCCGACAACATTATTTGTAACAAGGGCATAACTTAGAGTTTTCGATACAATTTGATATTGATTAATACCAGTAATTATTGGAACGCTAGTATATTCGCCATATGCAAAATCGCTAACTGAAGCGGTCACATTTAACTCTGCTCTATTAATTGTTACTGTTAATTTAGGATTGTTGGGTGATTCAGGCAAACTAAAAATTGGCACAACTTCTATTGAATAATTGCCTACCTTTGTTGGGTTGGAATTGTAATCATCATCGTTAAAATCTTCAAAAAATAACTCGTATGCATTATTAGCAACACGATATTTTGTATTAGAAATTACTGCCGTTACCCTAAGTTGATATTCATTTTTAACTGAAACGCCATATTCTAATGTTAAAGAGCGATATGATTGGTTGTTTTTAAAATAATATGCATCCGATGTTGCAGAAGCGAGTTGAGATTCTGAGAAATTATTAATGTTATTAATATTTAAAACTGGCAGATTTTCATAATCTACTTCGACCGGTGGATTGTCATCTCCACCTCCACTAGTTCCTGGTTCAGTATTTCCACTATTATTGTTGTTTGTTGAACTGCCGCAAGCTGTGAGTGATAAGCACAAAGATAGAAAATTTACGAAGAAGAATAATCCTAAACTCTTTTTCATAACTACACATCTCCTTCAATTAAAAAAATATCTGGGCAATGATTAACCTTGGCCTAAGAAGATATAATAGTTTTCTATTACCCCGACATTTTTAAGACGAGAGAGGCAAGGTAATTTTGCTTATTAATATTTTATCACAATTATAGTTATTATAGTTTCTTAATATAGGATTCCAAAAACATAGAAAACCGGATTCCACTCCAGTTATCTTTTACTACTACGTATTTACTCTTCACGTTTCCTAAAATAGAAAAAATCCCTGACGTTGTATCAGAGATTATAAGACTAGAATGTCTAAGTACTAAGAGAATAATACAAGGAACACTTTTTGATAAGTAATAACACTATTAAAGTGTTAGCGCGAACAAAATTATCTATTCTTGGTCCATTGGCATTGACATTTTTTGCATTCGTAATGAACGGTTTCATGCCCATCTGCAAAACGTTCACTCCAGAACATAATGTCATCATATCCAGCACCACATTGAGGACAATTATTGTCAGTTGAACTTAATAAGCATCCACCGGATATCGCATTTAATTGTTCGTCGGTTAATTCCGCGCCTTGTTCTTTAGCAAGTTTTAAAAGTTCTTCACTGTTTTTACATGATTTTACTTTTGCAATTTGTTCATCAGTTAAACCTTTTAATAATTCTTGTTTCATATTCAAAGTTCTCCTTTATCGATTTTACTTTATCACAAGTCTTGCCACAAAAGTGTCACAGTAATTCACCTATAAAGAAAACGTCCACATATTTCTACGTGGACGTATCCATAATTATTAACTGATATCTTTAGCCTATCAAATCAGCGTGATCGTATAGCCAATTAATTAATTCAACGTTTTTAGCGTCATCGCCACCAGAAATTGAAATTGTTGGATATGATTCTTTTTTCCAATTGATGTGAGGAACCCATGTTTGCACATCTTCATTCCATACATCAGTTGCTTCGCCAGCCTTACGGTCATTATAAAATATAACGACATTTATTTCTAAAGAACTAGTTGTCATTTTAACCGCTCTAAATCTTTCAAACTTTTCACCGTTTGATTCAAAATTAATCAATTTTTCATATATCTCGCTTATAGGCGCAAAGAAATCTGTATGAATAATCCATTTACTATTTGTTAAATCATCTAATCGAGATGATTCTGGATCAACATCTGGATCAATATGTCCGTTAATGACTTCTGAATCACCATTGTAATATTCATCTACAATATATAATCCTGTTCGATCAGCGTTTTGATTAGTACGATAAGTCCATCTATGGACATAAACATGATGCCATGGTTTATCTGAATGAGAATAAAAGCCATACGCTAATAAATAGCAAGCTGGTAAGAACCATTCGCTTCTTTCATAAGTTGCGTAGTGATAATAACCAATAGCATATCCTGGATCGCATTGGACAATAGTACTAGTTCCAACATCACTACCTTTTAATTCGACGACTTTTTGGCCATCTAAATGTATTTCGCCTTGATTAATATCAAGACATTCCATACGAACTAATTCAGAATTATTACGATATGGTACCTTAGTAACTCGAGTTGTCATTTTTTTGTCGTTATACCAACGTAAGTAATATGAATCTTGTGCTTGAGCGTGATAAATATTTAACTGCGTGCTATGGTTTTCAAAAACATCGCCAATGTTTTTAATCATTGAGATAAATTCGCTAGGATATTCCATGAATACATCTCCTGCAATAAAGACTGCAGCCTTAATCTCCGCTGCTGTTGCACCAGTCATTTCTTCGATTCTATGGTCTGTAATTATTTCACTGCCGGGGAAAATGATGCTTGCTAATCCTTGAATACCTACTGAGAAAAGGAGATCTTCCCATGTTGCTGGTTCTGATTCTGGAACATCATTAAACTTATAATACATAAGTTTTCTAGCAAATGTTTGGAAGCTATTGCAATATGCATCACGATTACCGAGGTTATCAATCGCTCTATCAATTAAGATATCAAGAACGATATTAGCGTCATAATTGACCTTGTTTGTATCGTCTTGAATGATATCAGGTAAAGCGTCTCCGGTTACTAACCAATTAAGAATGGCTCCCGAAGCACTTGTAAAGGCTCCTACATCAAGAACGAAAGCAGCCCAATTAATGCCATACATCGAGAAATTATCGGCAATCCAGTTATAATTTTTGTCTTTTAGGTGTGCGAAATTCTTAACCACATTACGGTTTTGTTCAAAAGGCTGTGGATCAAAGAATTCAGTAGTAATAAATTTATCAATACCAAATCTTGTGAAGCCAAATCTACCCATTGCCACTTTAGTGACTAAATCGTTTGGGTTAATAATATTAAAAATATTGTTATAAAGTGCAGCTCTTGGCTTTTCAACTGTTTTTGAATTAAAGTTAGCGCCTTGAGGAGCTTCAAATGTATAAGCTAAGATATCTTCGCGTTTTAAATTAACTCCACTAAAGATAGAATAACGAGTTTCTTTATCGTCATATCCGAGTTTGTTATCAAGCAAACCTGCAGTGAGGTTAATGATAGCTCCGCCACGAGAAAAGCCACTCATCCAAAGCTTAATTTGGTCCGTTTCTAAAAAATGATTGTTTCTTAATTCGATAACATAATAATTAATAAATTCAATGACACGATTAGCTGCGTTATACCAACCTTCGTGCATCATATCAGAATTTTCTCCTGTTCCTAAAAAGACATTATTTTCCCATTCTAGGAAATATCCACCTGATCTAACAGTACATGCGATAACAGTGAACTCGTTATTGCCTTCTTTGATTTTCCTAGAAGCACAGCCAATGCCAACAGTGTTAAAACCTGTTCTACTGTAGTAGTCATCATTAAATAATTGATGACCAAAACCAATTAGTTTATAAAACTCCGCTAGTCTACGTGATTGGTTACGATACCATTCATAATCTTCGAGATTATCTGGACCGCCTGGGTTTTGTGAATATTTAGCCATATACATAGATAAAGTGGCTAAATGTTCGTTATATGTAGAAGCGCGATGTTTGAAATAATCATCAGAATAGAATAAATAATCGTGTTCTTTTTCAAAATAAATTGGTTCAGGCATTGGTTCTTCACTAACGTTTTCTTGTGGTTGTGGTAAATCACCTGAACCACTATTTGAGGCACTACTTGAGGAATTACACGATGCGAGACTAATAAAAGAGCCTCCTGCAACAAAAAAAGCTGTTACAGAAAGCAATATACGTCTAAAAGAGCTGGATCTTCTCATAATTCTTCTCCTTTTAAAGTATTATCTTAACTAAAGTATCTCATACATTTTCTTGCTAGAAAATATATTTTTTCCACCTATGTAGTAAGTTAAGGCTTAAAAATAGCACAAAATCCTTATTTTATTCCGATTGCCTTGATGAACTTGTGGTATACACTTGAGTAACTATTCAACTCATAATATGAGTTAAGTCATATTATAAGCATTATTTCATCATATTGTATAATTTTTGAAAAAGTTTTCAAAAGAAGGTTAATTACTTATACTTATTTATTGTAATATTATTGAATTTTATTTAAACAAATAAAGAAAACACGGCATTGCCGTGTATCAAATGTAGGTTGGTGCCTCCTGCCAGAATCGAACTAGCAATAGATCCTTACCATGGATCCGTTATACCACTTAACTAAGGAGGCATAAGTCGATAACGTTTATGATTATATCTAAACTATATTTGTTTAACAAGAACAAAATAAGATATTTTTATCCTTTGATATCGACTATAAATTGATATACAAATGAAGCGTTTGCTTCTAGTTCGTCTCTACCAAGATATCCTTCTTTTAACGCTGTCTTTATATCTTTGATATCTTTTTTATTTCCAGGCATACAAATGTTAACACCGTTTTTGATATTTTTACTCGCATAAGAAGCAGGATATTTGTTGCCTTTCTTATATGTTTGTCCACTAGCAATCCAATCACTCATCACTAAACCGCTATAATTCCATTCTTTTCTTAACACATCAATGAGTAAAGCTGAGGAACTAGAGGCGTGTTCACCATTAATTAGGTTATAGCTCGCCATGATGGTTTTTGGTTTTGACCATTTGATTGCTTTTTCAAAACCACGAAGATAGATTTCTCTAATCGTTCTTTCTGAAGCGATTGAGTTGTTATTGATACGGTTATTTTCTTGATTGTTTAGCGCAAAGTGTTTAAGAGTCACTACTTTGGTCTTATTCTCTTGAACCGCGTTAACCATATTTGAAGCGCAAACCGCACTTACAAACGGATCTTCAGAATAATATTCAAAATTACGACCGCACAAAATTGAACGATGAATGTTCATAGCGGGTGCAAGCCAGATATCAATTCCATATAGTTGCATCTCTTCTTTTACTAACCTACCACATCCAAAGATAAATCCAGGGTTAAAGGATTGAGCAAGCGCGGTAGCAATTGGCAATGCAGTCGCGATTTGATCGATTATACTGCCCTTCTTTTTGTGGTTATTTTTATTGGACATTATTTTAGTGATAATCAAAGGCAAATATTTTTTTAATTCAATCCATAAGGAATCTTCCACTAATGGATAAGCGCCTTTCTTATTTAAGATGTATTGTTGGGTAATTCTTAATCCAGCAGGACCATCCACCATATTTAAAGCAGTATCAACACCATTAACTCTTAAAGTTGTTTCTCCTGCCCCTCCTACAATTAAAGAACAAGATTGGCCAATAAGACCTTTAACACCAGTTTTATAATCACCTAAAGAAAGAAGAATCAAATCTAAATTTTTCATCTCTTTAATTTTGTCTAAAACAGGTTGACTATTATTTATAAAATAATCCACGACTGTAGTTTTAAAATTACTCTTGTTTAAAATGATGGTTGGTAGATACGGGTCTAGCTTAATTGGTTTAAAATCAAAACTGAATTCATCAATCTTTGGAGCGTTAAAGACATTTCTCACTTCTTTAACTTTGATATCATCTTCTAAATGGACGTTTAAAACATCGATTGTGTCTCTACTTGAGGTTCCAATTTTAATAACGTAATCGCCTTTAAAAAGGACATAACTATGTAATGATTCTGAATATGAAGCGAATTCATGAAGATCAAAATAAATATTCAATTCTTCACTTTTGTTGACTTCAAGAATTTGTGTTTTATTAAATGAAACAAGTTCTTGATATGGACCTTCTTTTTTACCACTCAAATAGAGTTGGATTGTTTCTTTTCCAGGATATGGACCTTTATTGGTAACTTTAACCTTCACAGTGATTCTATCGTCTTGGTAATAATAGCCACTAAATTGGTATTTAAAGTTGCTATAAGATAAGCCAAAACCAAAAGGAAAAAGAGGTTCGATTCTCTTGCTATCAAAATAGCGGTAACCAACATAAATCCCTTCTGAATATAAGCATTCATCATCGTCAATTGGAGTGTCGATATAGGAATAATCCTTGATTCTCGCCCATGTGTCAGTTAATTTGCCACATGGATTTTTATAGCCTAAAACAATATCGGTTAAGATATGTCCTGTAAGTGAACCAAGTTGAGATAATAAAAGAATATTTTTAACTTCGAGAACAGGTTCTAAATCAATAACACTTGGTACATTTAAAACAAGCATGAATTTCTTAAAGTGACTATTTAAATAGAGAATGTCTCTAATTTCGGTATCAGTAAGATAAACATCGCCTTTTCTTAATCGACGATCACTACCTTCTCCAGCATTTCTACTTAAAACATAAATAGCAACTTCGCCTTTATTAAGTAAAGGTAAATCATATTCTCTTTCAGGAGTGCATTTACCCATAGAATATGTGGCTGCGATTGTGTGGTGTTCTTTTGCTTCTTTTTTGACCTCTTCAACAAATTTGAGCTCACTTTCTACACGTAATTCATCATATTTGTCTAGCCAATCAGTACTTGAAATACTAAATCCAGCGTTAATAAAAGCTTGTTCGATATTTTCTTTATATCTAACATTAACCGCTCCACTTCCTGTTCCACCAATAATCGTATGTCTAACACCACTACCTACTAAATAGATATCACCAGGTTTTTTAAGTGGGAAAGAAGTTCCGTCATATTTCAAAAACAAGGCACATTCATAAGCATGTTCTTTTAAGTAGTTCAAATGATTCAATTCATGAGGTAAATAGTTATAGTTCTTATTCATCAATCATTTCCCCCATTAAGTCATATACAAAAGCGTCAGTGATTTTCACTTTGACGATATCTCCATTATTAAGCTCTTCTTTAGAAGAGAAGAATATTTTTCCATCCACATCATCTGGAGCGTTCCAGTGGCTTCTTAAAAGATAATTACCATGTTCATCTTTTCCAATAACTAAACCAGTCATCATTTCTCCAATGTGTTTCTTGTTTTGAATATAAGAAATCTTTTGTTGCTTGCGCATTACTCTGGCTAAACGTTTCTTTTTCACTTCTTCATCGATTTGGTTAACAAATAACGATGCAGGAGTCCCTTCTTCTTGAGAATAAGTAAACGCTCCTAAATGATCAAATTTCACTTCTTCCATAAATTCGAGAAGATTATTTACGTCTTCTTCGGTTTCTCCTGGGAAGCCCACCATTAAGGTAGTTCTAAGTATTGCGTTTGGGACTTTGTTTCTAATCTTAATGAATAAGTTTCTTAAGAATTCTTTATCGCCTCGGCGATACATATCTTTTAAGATATGAGTTTCACTATGTTGAATCGGAATATCAAAATATGGAGTTAATCTACTTTCTTTACCAATTAATTCAATCAGTTCATCACTGATTTCATCAGGATAAAGATAAAGAAGACGGATATATTTGAGTTCTTTGATTTCTAATAGACCTTTTAAAAGATCGACAATATTAACCTTTTTGTCTTTAAAATCTATTCCATATTTGGTGGTGTCTTGTTCAAGAACAACAATTTCTTTAATCCCACTGCTAGCGAGTTCTTTAGCTTCTTTAATAATTGCATCATAATCTCGAGATACAAACCCACCTCTAATAAGAGGGATTGCACAATAAGAACAACGATTATCACATCCTTCACCTATCTTAAGATAAGCACTATAAGGGCCAGTTGAGACAATACGATATTCATCGTCAACTCCTAGTGTTGGATCAATAGATTTATCTAAAACATATAGTTTCTCATTAAAATGAGAATATTCTCTAATTGGAATATATAAATCCACTTCTGGGATTTCTTTTTTTAAATCTTCGAGATATCTTTCTGCTAAACAACCAGTAACCACTACTTTCTTACCATAGTTAAGCATTTCTAAGATATTCTCAATTGATTCTTTTTTGCTGGATTCAATGAATCCGCAAGTGTTGATTAGAATGATATCTGCTTCTTTAGGGTTATTTGTAATCTCATAACCATTACGATCAAAGAGTCCTAAAATGTTCTCGCTATCAACGAGATTTTTCATGCAACCTAAAGAGACGATACCAATCTTTTTCATTTATTTACTCGCTTCTTAAAGCAATAACAGGATCTTGTTTAGAAGCACTTAAGGATGGGATAAGTCCGCTAATAACGGATAAGAGGACAGCAATACCCACCATCATGAGTGCGTAGTACCATGGAAGTGCACATATACCGCTAATACCAAAGCCTTTAACAATCGCATTGATTATGGCTTGAAGAATATAGGTGATACCAATACCAATCGCTCCACTAGCAAAACCAGTAACAAGGTTTTCGGCAATGAATAGGCGAGAGACATCTCGTTTTCGTCCACCAAGAGAACGAATAACACCAATTTCTTTCACTCTTTCCATGACAGAAATATAAGTGATAACTGCAATCATAAAGCAGCTTACAACTAAGCTTAATGAAGTAAAGGCAATTAAGGCTGCACTTACTGTTGTAACTAAAGTAGAAATAACTTCCACGATTAAACTAATCGTGTCGGTGTAAGTCAAAGTGACACGTTCATCACGTGTACGAACTACTTTTGTGCCATCGACATCAATTGTAATCGTATCTGGTGAATTCCAATAATCAAGATATGCAGTTACTTTGTCTTTTGTTTCAAAAGAACGTGGATAAATTGATATTGATTGAGGGAGTTCATCAATTGTGTATGTATATTTTGTTGGATCAGTTGGTCTTGGATCATCCGCTGGAGCGGTTCTTTTAGCTTTTAAACCTGATAATGATCTTAAATGCAAAGCATCATCATCAAAATTATCACTTCCAGTAGATAAGAAGGAAGCAAAGATGCTCATTAGTGAATTGGATAAATCACCATTAAGAGCGCTTGCATACCAATTGGTCAACTTACCAACATCTTGGTCTTCTTTATAGCTCACATATTCAAAAGTCACATAGGCATTAAACTGAGAAAGTGTGTATCTACCTGAAGTAAGGTGATCTTTAAACGCATCAACGATTGCACTTTCCATCGCTTGTTTACGATATGCTTCACCAAAGGCTTTTGTAAAGTATACACCTCTATTTAAAGAACCAAAGTTTGTGGTTGATTTTGGTCTAAGAATACCCGCAATTTTCATCTTAAAGCCGTGATTCTCATAAGTCTTTGAAGCGGTGTCTTTTGGATAACTTTCTGGATGGAGATATTTATCTTGATCTCTTCCATCATATTCAAGTTTGCTTCTATAGAAGAAGTCTGGAGTTTCAGGCTCAATTTCTATAGTTGTTCCTTTATTTAAATTTACAGGAACATAAGGATAAGTAACGTTACCAAATTTAACATTACTCATTTCAAGAAGGCCACTATCGAGTTCAAAGTTCATGGTTCTAGTCTTGTCATATGGTTCAACTTTTGTTCCTTCTTTAGAGAACAAGGTGACACTTAAACCAGTGTTACTATAGGCTTTTGGTAAATCCCATTTGCCATCAATAACACTATTTTTGGTTTTTCCTTCTGGGAATACATAGCTTCTATCTCTTTCGAAGATAGCAGGGGTTGAAAAGACTAAGCTTTCATCACTGGAATCAATAACAATCAAGTTACCAGTGAGCATATCATCACTTGGAATATAAGATAACGCTAAATAGAAGCTGAAGTTAATTGTGGAACCCATCACAAGTTTACCATTTAAATTAGTGGTCACTGTTTTATGGGAAACGAGTCCTAATTCATCTTCGGTTGTATAAATCGCGTCATGAGGATAATAAATAAATTCATGATTCATGACATCGTCATATGAAAAATCAGGATCATAAGGATAATCAGTATCCAGAGTTTTTAATTTTTCTCTAGCTTCATCTTTTTGTTCCTTAGTGGATTTAGGATCATCAAGAATCTTGTTATATTCATTCTCTTTCACTGCTTTTTTAGCAATGTTAAGGAATTGATCTTGTGGGTAATAGCCCATTTGCGCGAAGATGAGGTCGGTTAATGTGGTTTTATCATCCACGACAAGTAAAAGTTCATCTTCTTTGGTTGGGAAATTACCTCTAATGAGGTCATATTGAGAGAGGATATAATCACTTTCTCCAGGAAGTTGCTTCATGAAAGAAGTAAAGATATCTACGAATTGCATATATTCGTTAAATCCATCAACTGTTCCTAAAGTTGCAATATATTGTTGAGTTAAACCATTGATGGAAAGAAGTTGCTTTGGATCATCTTTCTCGCGCTTAAAGGAGGTGAAAATGTTGTTGGTTGGGTCGATTGAATAATCGACATTAATCGCTGAATAATATTCTTGAGGCATGGATTTGATATAGGCAAGTAATTCCTTGGACATATCATTGGTCTTTAAGTTGGTGAAATCAGTGTACTTTGTTAAAAGATAACGAATCATTGAATCCATACCAATACGATTTGTGGTGTCAAAGTTTTTAGCGTTCGATTTATCATCGTTAGTAAGACCAGTAAGAAGAGAAGTCATATCTAAAGATTCTTCCGCAACGGTGATCGGATAGCTCGATAACATATCATCTTGCATATCACCAATGTAGTTATTAACGCCACAGGAGACGCCTAAAATTGTAGAAACACCAATAATACCGATGCTTCCTGCAATAGATACAAGTAATGATCTTTTAAATTTGGAAAGGAGGTTACTTGCAGATAATGCGCTTGCGGTAAAGAAGGACATCGAAGAATTCTTTTTTCTACCTTTAGAGGTTTGAACTTCTTCAACTTGTTCAAAGTTTTCTCCTTTGCCATCAAACGGATTAGAGTCATCAGTGATAAGACCGTCTTTCATTTTAACAATACGGGTCGCGTATTTTTCAGCAAGTTCTGGATTATGTGTGACCATTATAACAAGGTGGGTTTTCGCCACTTCTTGTAATAGGTCCATGATTTGTACTGAAGTCTCACTATCAAGTGCGCCTGTAGGCTCATCTGCTAAAACGATTTCTGGATTATTGACAAGAGCACGGGCAATCGCCACTCTTTGCATTTGTCCTCCAGATAGTTGATTTGGTTTTTTACGATATAAGCCTTTTAGTCCGACTGAATCAAGTGCTGCTTTAGCGCGATTCGCTCGTTCTTCTTTTTTAACTCCGGAAATTGTTAAAGCTAGTTCGACGTTTTTGAGAATGGATTGATGAGGGATGAGATTATAAGTTTGGAAAACAAAACCAATAGAGTGGTTACGATAAGTATCCCAGTCTCTACTTTTGAAATCTTTTGTAGATTTTCCTTTAATGACAAGATCGCCTTCGTCATAATGGTCAAGTCCACCAGTAATGTTTAATAATGTTGTTTTACCACAACCTGAATGGCCCAAGATAGCCACGAATTCATGGCTACGAAAATTAAGATTAATTCCCTTAAGAGCGTGGACAGGTTCTTGGTCTTTGAGTTTATAATCTTTTTTAATGTTAATTAGCTCTAACATAACTCATTTCCCTCCGTCTTGATATAATGTTATCTTTTTACATTACTTATGTAAACTTAAATGATTAGTTTTTTTCAAAGTGGTTACAAAAAAAGACACTTAGTGTCCCTTTTGTTAGATTGAATCAATTCTTTATTTATTCTTAATCTCTTTGATGCCCTCTAGAATCAAAGACTTAGAGTGATAGCCTTCTTCAATGATTTTTTTGTTGATTGAATAATAGAAATAAGTGTAAATCACATCTAGCACCAAGAAGGCAAAAGCAGGGAGAAGGAATCCTAACGAATTAGCGATCAAATCAAATTCTCCATCTTTTCTACTTTGAGCAAGTCGAATCACAAATACAGAAAGAAGGACAAATGCGAGAACAGCTAAAATAATGATTGGCAAAAATGTTGGACCTTTTCTGAACAGTCTCTTCTCAAATTGACGAAGTTCCTCATAATGAGGAATGTTTTCATCAATTTCATAAGTAACATAGGTATAAAAGCCTTTTTCACTACGACTGACTTCTTGGTAACCAAGCTCCTCATAGATTTCTTTCCTTTCGCGGTATTGAGGAGTTGTCATTTTTAAACTTTTACGATACATAACTATTCTCCTTTGTTTTCATCTTCAACTTTGATGTATTTGTAATATTCGTATTGGGGGACACTATTAGCGGTTTCTTGCATCACCCTTAATGCCTCATCATGCAAATATTCTTTATTATCATTAACCGACAAACCTGGTTTTGGGAAGATTGGTTCTAAAACATACAATGTTTGTTTTGCTTTTTTAGATAGTTTAGATTTTCTCCAAGTAGTCACTACTGGAAGAATAGGAGCGTTGCATTTAGCAGGATATAGAAATGATCCATCTCTAAATGGTCTTACCTTTGTATAATATGGCCAGATGTGCGCTTCTGGGAAGATGAGGATGTGCTGCTTCTTTTTAATGTAGAATTCAAACGCTTCTTGAAGTCTCATCATGTTCTTCAAATCACCCTTGAGTGGAAGAGGTAAATATCCTAAAGCGCGGGTTAAATTTCTCACCACCGGCATACTCAAAGAATCAGAGTAACCAAGGATATTCACTCGACGATGGAAAAAGAAGATATCAGCCTGGAATTTTAATACATCAGAAAAGCCAACGTGGTTCGCGTAAATAAAGCATCCATGACCATCTAATTTCTTAAGGTTTCTTCTGCCTTTAACTCTAATACCGTGGAATACACAATATAAGTATAAAATTGGTTTAGCTATTCCGTGATATAAAATACCACTCACTATAGTGTTAAACCAATTTGTGCGTTTATATTTATAGTTTTCTGGGACAGGTGGACGGGATAAACCAAGCTCAGAAAAATCATCACGAAGTTCATCGTGATAATACACCACTTTTGTCTTTTTAACTTCTTTAATATTCATAGCTATTTTTTGATATTGTTATGGGTTACTTCTCCAGTATGGGTGATCTTAGCCCAATTGGTCTTTTTCTTTGGATGGAACAAGCCATCTAAAAACGCTAAAGCGAATTCGTAGAAGAAGAACATATAGGTTAAAACTCCAACGACTTTATTTCTTCTTGTAAGTTGTAATTTATCATCATCACGATGGATACAAATTAAAGCAGGAATAACAAAGCTAAAATAGTTAAGTAAAAGTGCAAAAATGCCTAATGAGAAAAGCATGCTTATGTCATAAATACCTGCCCGTTGAACTACTGCTAAAGAGCCACAAACAAAGCAAATGACAAAGGTGAAGAAGTTCACTACGTTAAAGATAACAAATGGAATCAAGCCCGCTTTGAATTCAAAACGCATCATCGATTGTAATCCTTTTGAGTGGTAATCATGTTGAATACCAGCTTTCATTAAGAAAGTTCTTCTTTGGAAATAGCCAGCAAGCCAACGTAAATGTTGCATATGAACTGTGTGATAATCTGGACTTTGTTCATCATAAAAACAAATCTCTGGATAATAACGCATATAAATGTCGTGATAATAACAATACGCGGTAAGTTGGATATCTTCAGTCATACCGGTGAAAATCCATCCACCCGCATCTCTAATGATGCGATCATCAACGTAATAACCTGTTCCCATTAAGGTTGCTTTATGGAAAACAAGGGAACGTCCTTTAGAGGTAACCTGGTTCATATAAGTGAACATAATCGCACTACCAACAGTGAGCCAGTTCGTATTCGCGTTTGTGAAGTTACGATAACCTAAGCCTACGCGTACGCCTGTTTGACGAAGGTCATTCATCACTTCAATATAATTGTTATCTAAAATGTTATCTGCATCAAAAATCATATAGGCATCGTATTCAAGGTTATTTCTCCATAAATAGTTGATGCATTCTTGAAGAGCGAAACCTTTGGTTTTTCTTCCTTCTTCTAATTGATCACGGACAAAATAATCAAAACCAAAGTTCTTTGTTATTTCAATTGTAGGGTCGTCTTCTCTTTCAACGATGACGTAGACATCAAAATGTGATCTTGGATATGTTTGGTTCTTCAGCGATTCCAAAAGATTAGAAATGACTTTAGATTCATTCCTAGCAGCGATTAAAACTGCGAATTTAGAGAGTTTATCACTATGAGGAACTTTCACTACTGGGGTAGCGGAAATTCTCCAATAGACAATGTAATATAACGACATTATGATAACGAAAACAATCATCACCGAGATGATGCACCACATTAAGATGATCAGTAAGTCGTAATCTAGGAACATAATTCTATTTTATTACAATAAATTGATTATTCAATTCCTCCATCTACTTGTTCTTCTTTTTTAACTTTGAAAAACTTATTAAATAAAGCGATATATAAGCTTGAAATGAATAAAATTAATAAGATTGCTCCAATGATATCAGTAGCCCAGTGTTTAAGAGTTAATAAACGAGTATAGATAATACCAACACAAATAAGCGCAGTGGCTAAATAGCCAATATATTTAAGCCAGCTCTTATCTTCATCTAAATTAAGCATTTCAAGAGCGGTATAAATGTTAACAATAAATAATGAACAACCAATAAAGACATGGCTACTTGGATAGCTACATTTAAGTCCTTCAGTTAAATCTGGGGAATAGTTAACTTTAATGATTTCAAATAAGAGATACGCAATAGCGATGAAAACATATGTAGCCGCCAACAAATAAAGGCGATAATCGACCTTTAGAAGTGATTTTCTTCTAATCCATTGATAAATACCAATAAGAGCGAAAATACCGCTTATACCAATGCCTACATAAAGAAGTAAGTCACTAATCTTTTTAGTGGAAGACATTCTGTTTTGTCTAACAACCCATTCACCGACTTCATAATTGAAATGATGGAAGCCGATTTTAAAATTACCAATTGCTTCATAATGAACATCAACTGTCTTCACCATAATTGTAAATACAATAAAGATGAGTAAGAAGATAGTTGGAACTAACAAATATAGATATTTTTTCATAAAGAAAACCCTATTATATTAACTCACACTTCGCGTTTGCGTGCAAGTAAATAATAGGGTTAGTCTATAAGATTTTAGGTATTTGTCATCAAAGATGACATCTATCTATTAAAGGTTGGAGAATCTTAAGCTATTGTCTCCCCAAGACATAGCGCTATATGGATCGTTAACTGTGGCGGTGAAATTCTTACCGTCAATGCCTTCAAAGACACTATTAACGTTATTCCAAATTGTAGCGTTAGAGATGCTAGCTTCATCAAGAGATAGAGCAACTGTGGCTTTTAATTCAGTAACGAGATTGACTTTTAAGGTTGCGCTTAATGATGAGAGGTTATCTTCACCATTAACTCTCTTGGTCTTGATTGTGGCTTCGACAGTCTTAAGAGCGTCAACACCAGTTAATTCGTTGAGGTTCATGCCAACTTTAATGGTATGGACTGTAGAGGCGTTGCTACCACTTGTGGTGCAGCTGAATCCTGTTGAAGTTAATGCATTACCGAAGTTACCAGCGGCTTTTTCACTACTACTTGTAGTAAATCTACCAACTAAGCTAACTGTGCCTTCGGTTAAGCCGACCATTGTACCGAGTAAGTAGTCCATGATGTTGTCAAGGAAGTTCTTGCTATCGGTCTTGTATTGTTTGAGTCTGGTATCCTTATATTTCTTACCTAAGCCGAAGAAGGAAGTATATCTATCGGTTCTTCTTCTGATATTGAAGTAACCACCGACTTTATCTTCGCTTTGATCAGAGTAAGTAGCGAATGTAAATTCAGTTAAGTGAGCGGTTGAATATAAAGCTTCGTAGTCTTGAGAAACACCAAGGATAACTGGCATTCCAGAAAGCGTACCATATAATTTAACTTTTTCACCATCAACTTTGATGTAGCATTCCATTGATAAGTCGATATCAACAACAACTTTAGTTTCCGCGTGAATGTCTGCGCTTAAATGATAGAAATTATTCTTAGTGGTATTAATACCAACTTGTAATAATGTCTTGATACCATCAAGTGGCATATAGGACTTACTTCTATCGATTTGAGCATCTTCAACACTGGAAGAATTATAGTCAACTAAATTGATGTTTAAGTTAATGGTTTTAACATTGTCGCCACCAAGTTTGAAGTCGACAAGTTTGATACCACTAATCTTGCTATCCGCATCAAATAAGATATCAATTCTAATTGGAGAAGAGGCATTGATACCGAATAAAGAGGCACCAACAACAATTCTTAAGCCTTTTTGTCCGCCTTCGTCGAATTGAGCGATGCTTTGGACAACTTCGTCACCAGCAAGTCTCACGTAATCTCTTTGGTCAATGATATTAACTAATTCATTAACACCTAAGAGTTCGGTGATAGGAGCGACGAATTTCTTAAATTTCATGTCATCTTTTGCATCATCAACGAATGTCATGACGATATCCATAATATCGGAAAGAGTTTGAATCTTAACTTGACCTTCAACTTTTTCGGCGTGGTTATCGTTGTTATACGCAAACTTGATTAAGTTTTCGTTTGGTTCATCCACTTCGTGTTCAAGGTGGTTATCAACATCAAGAGCAATCTTATGAGTTGTCCATAAGCTACCTGCATGATATTTGTATTGATCTAAATAGAGAACACCAAATCCGGCTTTGACATCTTCTGTGTTATCAAATTTAGCGTTACCTCTAATACCTAAGCCTAAGCCTTCTTCATCTAAGACAGAACCACTAATGGTGAATCCTGCTTTTGGAGTTCTGACTAAGTCAGCAGCTTGATCTAAGACAGATGGGACAAATGATAAGGTATCAAATGTCGCAGCTTCTTCATCACTGATTTCTCTATAAGCATTGAAGTTACCGCTGTTAACATCAAGGTCTAAGGCATAGCTACCAAATTGAATTCCAGTAGCATCAACGTCTAAGACGTCATGAGTTTCTTCTTTAGAAGAATCTAAGACAATATCAACACGAGCATTTTCACCAATATTTAAACTTGATAAGTCTAAACCAACAGTGATGGTCTTGTCGTCGTTTTCAAGGGTTTCTAACATATCAAGAACAAATGAGAAGTCACCTTTCTTGATGTTTTCACCGATACCATCATCATCTAATAAAGATGAGAATAATGTGGATAAGGAAGCATTGTCTTCATTACCACTGATGGCAGCGAGTAAGTTTGGAACTTTTTCCATGATGGCGTTAGCGGTTTCAGTATCGATAACAGCCTTCATGACTGATTTGTATCCACCTAAACCATCATCTTTTTCATTGAAAACAATGAAACCACTTTCTTCTTGGTAAGCAAAGATGAGGTTAGCGTATTTAACATCATTTTGTCCGAATAAATCTAATTGTAAATTGAAGGAAACATCATCTTTTAATTTTTCGAGAATGGTTCTTTCATCGTTATCAATTTTTGGATCAGTAGATTCTTGTCCGAAATATTTACTGAAATCTAAGATTTTGGTGAAGTCAGCGTTAACGGAACCTTCTACTCTAGCGATATCGCCTTCATCAGGAACATCAACACCACTAACTTTCTTTGTACCTTTGTAATCTAAATCAGCAGCAAAGTTAATTCCGATTTTTTGTTCATCTTCTTTGAAGAATTTGACTAATTTGTTTAACCATCCACTGTAATTGAACATTTCGTAATATGTGTAATTTGGGTGTCTGGTGTCAGGAGTGACAAAATCTTCAATTGCTAAATACTCAAAATCAATAGAACCACCGAGTTTGAAATCCTTGAATGTTTGGTTACTACCAAGATCAACAGATTTCAATGTGTAATCAGCGGTAGAAATGATTTCAATATGTAATGTTTCAGATTTGATGACTTCTTTTGTTTCAGGATCTTTTTCATCAAAAGTAACATTGATTGGGAAGACTCTTTCATCGTTTCTGATTTCTTCTTCACCAATGGAGAATCCCATGGCAGAGGTTGAATCTGGATCAACTTCAGTGAGTTTGGAAACTAATTCACTGATGTCAAAATTTGTGTTGATCTTATCTTTGATAAGTTCATTCAAATCATCATAGAGGGTTTCGTAATCAAAACCTTGTGTTTCCATTAAATCATCTAATACATCCCATAAGTTATACGCAGACATATCAGACATCTTAAGTCTTAAATCTTTGAGGCCAAAATAGGCAACTCTATTAAAGAAGCCAACTTCAAGTGGTAAATTCTTACCATTGTAATCAATATCAGCTTCTAAGTTGAAATTGATATCACTTAAGCTTCTAACTCTAAGATCAAGTTCGCCATTAACGTTTAAAGTGTTATAAACAGTCGAATCACTTAATTTGTAGGCAAAGTTGATGTTGTTGAGGTGAGCTTTCATGAATTTTTCAACATCTTGTTCTTCTTCATTTTCGTTCAAACCGACGTCCTCTTGAAGTTTTTCAAGGAACTTTTCAAAGCCAGAAACTTGAGCTTGTTGAACTTCGATGGATAAGAACTTAGTTCTGTTAGGGGTTAAAAGGTAACCACCAACAATAGTACCTAGAAAAGTAACAGTACCAACAGTAGTCTTGGCTAATCTAGATAATCTTTTCTTTGTTTTTTCCTTCATACTTTTTCTCCTTCCTAAACCTTATAAACGATAGGTTCGTTATATTTTGGAATGTTAGTTTCTTCGTTTGCGTGATAGTAATACGTAATATCCGCATCTACAGGGGCAGGCACTGGTATGCTCGCCTTCGTAGCCGTATATTTTTCCTCCAAATGTAATGACTTTAAGTACAAATCCTTCGTAAACGTATATACGTGATGTACTTGAGTAAATGGAGGTAAAGAGGATAACCCTGAGATGTTCTGCATCTGAATCTTGTAATAATAAGTTGAGATTGAATTATCGAGGTCAAGCGTGATTTTGATTTCGTTGCTTGTTTCCTCTTTCTTACTACTCACAACTGTCTTATTAGAGATAATGTAGATGAACATTTCATCGAGCGACTTTCCAAATCTTGCTTTATAGTCACCTTTGCTCATTGGAGTGTAACTACTTGGATAATTACCAGTCTCAACAGAACAGTCATCCGTGTGCATGTAATCAATGTTACCATCGACCCCGTGTTGGATTGCTCTATCTGCTAGCGACACCATACTTGAGAAGGAAATTGATTCCTCGAAGTATTCATCACCAACTTTGATTTGAGCATTTCTTACGGTTTGCCCAACTCCCATAGCGTTTGCGACGCCAATACCGATTGAATAACTGTTCTCACATCTCTTATATTTTTCAAGTCCGATATTCACAATGTCAGAGTTAGTCATCTCTCTTGTGATACCTTTCTCTAAATATTGAGTGTAGAGTCCTTGAACATCATCTCGATATTCATCTGGGGAGAATCCTGGTGGATATACTTCTTCAATTGGACCCATGGTTCTTTTGAGAATTATTCCACCGGATGCGCCGGCTATTCCAGTAATACCAACGATCAGTAAGTAACTTAGAAGAGTTTTGTTCATTCGCATCCTCCGGGCAAAATTATATATACGTGTAAATACATATGCGCTCTAAACGTTTCGGAAGATTCCTGAGAGTTGAGAATTTACTCTCATATTTTGAGAATTTGAGAATTTCATGGGGTTTCTTTCGCGTAAAAAATTCTATTTTCACTTGAAATATATTTTTAAAGATTTATATTATTTATATGGAAAATTTAGGAAAAACTATCGGAAATAACCTCATTCACCTACGAAAAAAGGCTGGTTTAACCCAGTTAGAATTCGGTGAAAAATTCTCTTATTCAGATAAAACTGTATCTAAATGGGAACAGGGAGATATCATCCCAAGCGTTGAGAATTTAAAGTCAATCGCAGACTATTATGGAGTGTCTGTCGACTTCATTTTAAACGAGCACAGAAACGAAGAAGACTTCAAAAAAATTGTTAAAGGAACACCAAATTATAGAAACAAAATTGTTATTATTTTGATGTTCATTATGGTGATTTTTTCTATCGCTACTGTTGTTTATGTAGCATCAATCTTTGACTTTAAAACCGCTAATCCAAACGAAAACAGATATTGGTCTGCATATTTCTGGGCTATTCCAGCTTCATTCCTTCTTTTAACTTTATATACGATGAGAATCTTCAAATCAAAAAAATGGACCATTATTTACCTTTCTTTAGCGGTATGGACCATTCTTTTAGCAGCGTATGTTACCTTCTTATATAAAGGTAATTATTGGTTCTTATTCTTTATTGGATTACCAGTACAGATAATATTTATATTAATGTTCTACTTAAAGCAGTAACTATTTAACTGTTACTGTGATTGTCATTTCACCATTAGGAGAAATATTATTGATGGCCACTTCCCAATTAAAGGTTTGGCCATTATTTAATTTATGGCTTGAACCATTAACAAATTGTTTATAATAGTCACTCATTTTAAATACATCACCAGAGGTGAATAAATCACTATTGCTAATTGTTTTATTGCTCTTATATGTCTCAATTTTGCTCTTTCTAATTAACTGCAAAGTATTGTAATAATATGATCCTGCAACATTAGTGGCTTTATCACCAGATGTTGAATTGCTTGTTGCAGGAACAATATTCCCACTATCAGGGTTATTTGTTATATTTCCGTATTTTGGATTGCCTCTTTCATCTAAAGCAAAGACAGAGAACATTCTCGCATCAACATGCCAAATACGTGCACCATGATAATTTGGGCCTTTATTGTTATCCGCATAAGAATATAAGACATCATGCTCATTTAAACCAATAGGGGCGTAATATTCTATAAGAATATATTCATCAAATGGAGATGAATAATAAGTAGGAGAAAGTAAAACACATTCTCCACCTTGAGCCAAATTCTTAAAGGTTAAAGTGCATGATTCTTTAACAACGTATGGAGTAACCCAACCTAAAGCAATTTTTGAGAAAGCATCATGATCTCCTATATTACCGTCTTGCATGGAAAAGAAGCCTGCTGGTTGAGTTTGATATGAGTAGTCATAATAATCCACTAACCCTAAAATATGTCCCATTTCATGGATAAATGTATGCGCATCAATAAGTAGATTCTTAGTGTCTCCATGTCCATATTCAGTTTTTCCGGTTTTCGCTAAAGCGGTTTCACCACTTGAATACAAAAAATCATAACTCGCCCAGAAGAATGCGTTAGGGCCAGGATTATTGACATTTCTTAAGCTTCCGTTTTGTAACCAATAAGCATATGCCCATAAGTTTGAAGCTTCCTTGATTAAGAGTTGTTCACAATCAGGACAGCCATAGATAAGCATCACACCATCTAAATAGCCATCTCCATCTTGGTCAAAATCTTTTAGATTTTCTAGATTGTTAGATGTTTTATACCATTCGACAGCTTTTTTAACTAAATAGTTGGTTTCATTTCCACCATAAACTTCATCATAATAATCAGTAGAAGGTTTATTGCATTCATACCATTCAGAAACTTCACCAATGATATTAAGCTTGTTGTATGAGTCCTTTTTGTAATAAGTAGAGACACTTTCCCATCCAGTTTGTTCTTCATTACCAAAATAAGATAGACGAATATCTTCTCTAATAATTTCTTTATTTGCAGGATCTATATAATCTGAAGAGTCAGTAAACCAAATAGGAATAACTAAAAGTTTGCTGTTACCTTTATTAGGTGAATAATTCACTTCATATAAATTACTTTCACCGACATCTTTATAAGTAAAGATAGAAGCGGCTTTATCCACTCCTTGATCGGTAGGAATATATATGACTGTAGTTCTTGATGGCTTACTAGGAGTGCTATTCGAGCCGCAAGAAATACAAAGTATTGTTAATAAAGATAAACTAAGAACAAACTTCCTTTGCATAAATGTTGTAATTATCTATAGACTTCAGCGTTCAATAAAGTGATGCCATTAAAGAGACATTCGCCATCAAAGTTGAAATCAATACTGATTCTAAAGGTGTATAGTCCACTTGCATTGGCGGTGATATTTTCGTTCTCACTATTGCGGAAATATCCTTTTTCGTCACCTCTTAAGGATTTATAACCCCAGTTTCCTTCGTTCCAATCAAAATTCTTGACTACTTTAAATCCTTGACC
The DNA here is from genome assembly GCA_900314865.1 of uncultured Erysipelotrichaceae bacterium. GTDB lineage: Bacteria > Bacillota_I > Bacilli_A > RFN20 > CAG-826 > UBA2450. The sequence goes on from OMWW01000005.1 coordinate 51,591, forward strand.
CTCTTCAATATACAAAGTGAGATCAGAAACAATAGCAGTATCTAATGTATCATATGTTTCAAACGTACGAGGCATTCCAGGTTCTAAACTCCAATTACACCAATCACCAGTTACCATATAGTTGACGTTAAAGTTGCCCGAATGATAATTAAACGCTTTGATAGAGTTGTTAGCATATGAGAAATATAAGAGATGAGTAAATCCTGGCATGCCTGGATCATAGGAGTAATAATAGATATCTTGGTTTTCTCTATAGACACTATTATCTCTTGAGCCATATATTTCAATACTCGAGAAAATAGATCTCATCGTATCTGCATCAATTTCATAAGGAATGATTTCGAGTCCATCAACTTGACAATAATATTTGACATCAGGATTACTAGGTAAGATGCAGCTACCATCGGTTAATTGATTAATCGCAACGCCTAATTCCACTAAATCAGGAATTACTGGATCATCTCCGCCTGGTTCATCACCTGGTTTAAAGGAGAATCGGAATTCTGCATGAGGTTCATAACTACTGACGTCAAAATTGAAATAACACTTGAATGTCCCTTTAAGTTCTTCGTTATATAGATACATATATTCACTAGATTCATCAGTGCCAGTTTCAAAGCCTAAAGTACTGAGTTTTCCTTTATAGTTATAGATAAGTCCTTGATAGTCTTTTGTATACGCCACAACAGAAGAGATACTCTCATTATTAATATCTAAAACTTGCATTTGTCCAGCGGAATAGCCATTCCATCCATAATCGGTTGAATATTTTTCATCTAAATCATCAGCATATGGGAAATATTCACCCCAACCAGCAGCATCAAACTTAATCTTTGGGAAATTATAGAAACCCTTCATTCCTTGATTAATGCCATTGCTAATGCCTAATTCAAGGTCAAAATCAGTGTTTTCCTTATAAACAAACTTAATATTTATTTGATAATCTGAAACGCCATCGAAGAGGTCTTTGACTGCGTCATCTTCAGATATTTCATAATATACAGGCGATGATGTTCCACCATATTCAAGTACTAAGTACATATTGAATAATGATAAATCATTAGTGGTTTGAATTGTGCGACCTTGGTCATCCAAGAATCTAAATACTGGATATAAGCCTTCTCCCCAAGCGTTTGGTTCATTAAACAATGTATGAATATTGGTATCCATAATAACAGTGTTTGGGAAGTTTGGTACGAATTCATCATTTGTAGTCCAAGTAATAAGAGCAAGTTCACCAACATCCTCGCCGTGATGTCCACCATGATCGTCTTCTGAAACAACTAAGTCATAAATGATGTCTTTGCCGTAAATACGACCAAATTCACCATAGATGTCTTTGATCTTAGAATTGACTGTACCTTGTTTACTGAAGAATGCTTCAGGGTTAATATCAGTATGATTGAGTTCTAAACCAGTAAATAAAGATTCACCAAAAGCAAGTTTCTTTTGGTCTTTAATATTGTTATTCTTGTAGAAAGTTCCATCTTTATACCATGCGAAGCACTCAACAGTATATGAAAAATCATCTTCACTTGTGTATGAAGCAAAGGTTGGATGCACTTCGTTTCTATTAAGCCTTTGACTTGAAGATAAACAGAATTTTCTCCATTCTTTGATATTGCTATCTTTAACTTCCACATAGTCGTATTCGTAGACGAACATATTACGGAATGGAAGTTCTACTTCGTCATTATCTGTAATCATCTTCATTGTGTAATTTGGAGATGCTTTTTCCATGTCGTAATCAAGTTCCATGGAGACATACCACTGAGTGGTATAACTCTCTATTCCTTTAGCTAAGTTGATGTCAAAGGAGACATCAGCGGTGATTAAATCACTTTCATCAATATCAACATCAATGGCTAATCCAAAAGTATAAGCGTACTTATTTGCTTCTTTCTTATCCTTGTCTTCTAAGCCAGTTTCAAAATCGACGTAAATATCACCTCTAATGGTGTCATAGTATTTAGTTCCAAATGAATACGATTCACCAACAACTTCAAGAACTTTCTTTAAGTATTGGAATTGAATCATTGGAGGTTGGTCATATTCGAGCTCATCAAGCGATGATCCGCGAGTGTCATCAGAAGTAAATAAAGAGAATAAGTCAGATAACGCTCCTTCTTCTTTTTGACTTGTACTTAAACTATATTTTGGAGCAAGAGATTTATTGGAAACATTCCTAAAGCTCCTTTCAACTCCATTAAAAGCGGTTTTGACTTTGCTGTAGCTATCTGTAGGAACAACGTATGGTTCAGGTGTATTTCCACCATCTCCACCGCTACTTCCTCCACATGATATTAATGATGAAGATAGCCCTAAAAGTGCTGTTAAAAGCAAGACTTTTTTTGTTTTCATAATGATTACCTCACGTCTTTATTATGTATTATGTGCGCGCTAATTGGAAGAGTTATATTCTTCAATTGGATTAGGAATGTTGTATTTTTCTAATAATTTCTTTTGTTTATCAAAATATTTGTTAAACAACTTAAAGTATCCTTTGACACCATGCTTGATGTATTCAGGATCAACGTTTTTGTCTTTTTTGAGTTGTTCATATTTGAATGGTCCATTAACCTTCCATGGGTTCATGAAGCCATATCTAAATGCATCGGTAGGACAAAACAATGCACATCTCATGCACATCGCACATTTAGTAGCTTTAATACGGATGTTACCTTTTTTATTGATGAACAACGCTCCAACTGGACATTCATTGATACATTTATGACAGTTAACACATTTTTTCTTATTAACCTTCACGAATGGTGAATTAAAGAAAGGGGCAATCCATTCAATTCTAAGAATGAAGGACCACACAACATGCCAAGGTGCATACCAAATCTTTTCGGCGTTACCTTCAAGAAGCTCTAAAACATACACTTTGGTTAAAGCGTCTAAATATAGATACATTTGTTTAGCAATCGAATCACGATATCTAAACATGATGTTATATGGCATTAAGAAATGCTTTTCACCGACGAGTTCAAAACGACGATGTTTAAGTTTTAAATATGAATGGTAACTACTCGCATTATTAGGTGCGAATGGTTCTCCAGACACTTTAAAGAAGAAATATTTCTTCTTAGTGCCTTTAGGCATCTTTGGTAAATGCTTAACAAATTTGCAAAATGCGGCAGGTGCGTTAAACGCGTGAATTGGGTAACCAAAACCAATCAAATCATAATCCTTCAAATCATAATTAAAAGGGATATCGTGTTTGATTTTATAATGGTCACATTCATGACCTAATTCTTCAAAATGTTTTTTTAGATAGTCACCACAAAGAGTGGTATGACCACTGCCAGAAAAAGAAATCAATAAGACTCTCATTTGATTTCGTCTTCTCCACCTCTCATGCCGATAAGTTTTGCAGTACCATCACAGCACGCAGTAGAAACTTTAATAGAGTCAAAGATTGCGGCTTTAATGTCGTCTTCTTGAACGCCTAAAGCCTTCGCATATTTATTATCAATAAATAAATTGATGTTCATGATATATGGTAAGTAATTGACATCAATACCACTTTCAATACCTTTTTCTTTGTATTCTTTAACAATCTTTCCAGTGCCCATTCTCATCATCCAGCCTGGAACACCGATGATTTTACGATTTGGACCCATGCCTCTAGCGTCATAGACAATCTTGAGGAATTGTTTCCAAGTTAAGTTATACATAGAAATTGGCCAAGCATTGAATCCTTTGAATTCATTACCAAGTTTTTCAGCAGCACCCGCAAGGGCTTCACCGACTTGTCTAACAGTTAACATAGCAGTGCCGCCTTTTGGATACATAGTAAACTTAAGCTTATCCATGCCTTTAAGTTGGTCGATTAAAATTGTCCAAACTGGTTGTCTACCTGGTTGAGTACCAAAGATATATGGTAATTCTAGAACAGCAGCAGAGAATTTATCGTCACACGCTGCTTCAATAACTTTTTCTTGTTCCACTCTGGCTCTGATATATGGGTTGCGTTCTAATAAACCTTTATGCATCTTATAGCCCCATAAATCAGGTTTGTTGAGCATTGAGAAGTATGATCCACAAACAACAGCCTTGGTAATACCAGCCTTCTTAGATAAGGCCAATAATCTTTCAACAGACTTGATGTTAAATTTTTCATACCATCTATATACAGGATGTGGGCATTCCACTCTTTCATCAATACCTGATGCAAAGATGAAGCAGTCACAGCCTTTCATGTATTCGAGTACTTGTTCGTCACTTATTTTGTTGATGTCGCAGAAATGTAATTCCATTTTTTTAGGAATTGGGGCTCCTTCTGGGTTTGGTGCTAATGCAACCGCTCTAACAAAGTGACCTCTGTCGATTAAGATTTCAGCGGCTTTGCAACCTAAAAGTCCATTACCACCAACTAAAAATACTTTCATAATCAATTTCTCCCAAATTTATATAATGTAATTATATTGAATTTATGGATTATTACAAAACAAAAAAAGAAAAGCCTCCTTTTAGAAGAGGCCTAAATTATTGAATATTCTTATGGGCATGAGTGAGTAAAGAGTACACACTTTCAGGATAATGGACATTGATAAGTCGCATAAGCCCTGGGCGATTTGATTCCACCATAAATGTAGATATAACTGTACCAAACAAATAGATAATCGCTTTGAGCATAACCGCACAGTGGCCTACCAAAGTATCATAATCATATGTAATTTCATCCTTATCAAGATAGGTTTTGATGAAGTCCGCAAATTTCGCTCCAGTAGAATCACCCAGTATAGAAAATACAACCGAATAATCCTTTGTTAAATCAGTTAAAATAGAGGATCTCGTAGAAGCACTTAAAGCAAAGATATTTCCTAACATATAAGCAAAGCTATCTTGATAGACGGTTGCATATTGTTCTCTGGTTTTAACGGCCCATTGTTCCTCACTTGGTTCAGCGTTATAAACAGAATCAAGAAGCGTTTCTAAAACTTGAACATCATCTTTACATTCAACATTATTGATAGTCATTTCCACAAAATCAGAAAAAGAAATGTCGGGATCAAATTCCTTAATGATGTTGGCTTCATCTTTGTTATAAATATCGTAATCAATACCACATCTAGCTAAACCATATTGGTCTGGCAAGACGCGTGCTACTAAATCTGAAGAATTTATGATGTTATGAACATTAGGATATTTAATTGCGTGTTCAACACTGACACATGATGGAGCTTCGAATGTATAAGCAAATAAATCATCTTCTAAATCAGAGTTATTTTCTCTAAGTAATAAGCTTGCTAAGACATTAGAAATAGCTCCGGCTCTAGAATAACCGGCAATCCAATATTTAACTTCCTTGTTGCCTTTATGGTTAGCAACATAAGTTTTTAATTCGTTATGAATATCATTTGCTCTTGCTAAAAAGCCTTCATGATCACCAGATGCACCAACGGTGAAGTTATTTACCCATTCTAGTCCGTAGACTAATCCACGAGGGGAAATAACAAATAATTCAAAGTCATCAATTTGTTTATGAGCAAAGGTGTAGGCTACTGAATCAGCTGTTGGTGCTTCTTCATAGCCATGATATATAGCGTCTACAAATCCAGTTTGGGAAAAGAAGTCATTCATATCATCCACATAAGATGAAACAAAGGCAAGTCCTGAAGAGAGAAGTGATAAATCTTTATGATAGTTTTTTGCAGATAACTTAAATAATTCATCACTATAAGGTAGTTCAAATGTATAACCTTCGGTTTTATCTGGATTTAAACTAGCCGCTACTTTATATGAAACGGTCTTTTCTGGAACTAATTTTTCAGTTTCACTATCAACATATGAATAATCGCAAACTGAGCAGGTGTGAGTTGTGTATCCACCATTAGAAAAAGTCGGATCAGTCACCACATCAGTAAAAGTATGTGGAGCTTCATCAGATTTTAAATTCTCATAGCCGCTATCTGTGCATGCATGCCAGTGTGTATTTTCATCATGAGTCCAAGTCTCTTCATAATGATGAGTAGGTTCTGATGGTGTATCGTTATTTCCACATCCAGGAAATAATAGAGCACTAATAATAAATAATAAACAAAGTCTTTTTTTCATAATATTATGCCACCTATAATAAAATTATACTGAACAAAATATATTATAAATAGAAAAAAACAAAAAAACGAGATTTGAATCTCGCAATTTTTATTGTGGTGGCCTAGGACGGGATTGAACCGCCGACACGAGGATTTTCAGTCCTCTGCTCTACCAACTGAGCTACCAGGCCATGCCCTCTTATAAAAAAAGGGTGGCGGACCAGACGGGAATCGAACCCGCGATCTTCTCCGTGACAGGGAGACATGTTAACCGCTACACCACTGGTCCTTTTTGCCTATATATTATTACAAAAAGTAGATAGGTAAATCAAGATATTTCTTCAAAAATATTAGAAATTTAAGATATCAACACTAATATATAAATATATTAATGAAGTTCTACAACATCTGAGAGAAGACATTAAGCAAATAACAGATAACTTTTGTAAAGAATCCAAGTTTAACATCGTTGATGTTTACTAGTTCACTGTGTTCGTAGCAATCAAGTAAGTCATCTTCGACATCTTTGACCGCTTCACTATGCATAAAGATGGCGCCACATTCAAAGTGATGAACCAAGCTACGGTAGTCCATGTTAATCGTGCCAATAAAAGCAATCTTACCATCAACAACGACCGCCTTTTCATGGTTAAAACCTTCGTTATAGGTATAGACTTTTACTCCAGCTTCAATAAGATCAGGGAAATATCTCATTGCCATCTTATAAACAAGTTTCTTATCTGGAATGCCAGGAAGAAGAATCCTGATATCCACTCCACGATATCCAGCACGGATAATTGAAGACTTCAAATTCTCGGTTGGAATGAAGTAAGGAGTACAAATATAGACGGTTTCTTTCGCGTTTTCGATCATATTAACGAATGTACTCTCACCAGTGTTATGTTCATAAAATGGCTCTGGTCCATCTCCAAAAGGAGTAACCAAAGCGTTTTCCGAATAACGTTCATATTGGTAATTCAAATATTTATCGTAATCAGATAATTTGAGTTGCGCTAAATCGAAAAGAGAAAGGAAGATGAAGATTAAATTATTGATAGCAGGACCTTCAATTTTAATCATCGCATCTTTCCAATAACCAAACCTTACAATTTCGTTTGCGTATTCATCGGCGAGGTTCATACCTCCGGTAAAGGCCATTTTATGATCGATAACAGCAATCTTTCTATGATCACGGTTATTAAATAAACCAGAAAGAACAGGGACGAAAGGATTAAAGCGATAACATTTGATGCCTTTTTTTCTCATTTGACTTGGATAAACACTATGCATAAGGCCAGCACATCCAATATCATCGTAAAGAAGTCTGACTTCTACACCTTCTTTGGCCTTTTGAAGCAAAACTTCTTCAATACGTTTCCAATAAATACTATGTCTATCAATGATAAAGAATTCCATGAAGATGAACTCTTTAGCGCTTTTTAATTCTTCAATGAATTTAGGGAACCATTCTTCACCAGATTTATAATATGTAACTCTATTTCCATATGTTGGAGTATAACGCATAGCGTTACCTAAGAATTGGAATGTTGGAGTGTATGGATTTTTACTCTTTAAAAGTTCGTCCATATCAATCGAATATTTAGGGAAATATTTCTTCGCTAATTTCTTAACACCTCTTTCAACACGAGTGTATTTAGGTTTTAAACCATGGTTAGCAAAAAAGACATAAATCAAAGCACCCAAAACCGGGAAGAGAAGAACAACGACAATCCAAGGGATTTTTAAATCCGGAGTTCCTCCGCGATTAACAATTATTAACAAGACTATGATTGAAATAAATACATAGAAGATAACAGTATATACCCAAATCAATTCAAGGTAGACCGCTGCAGCTAATACTAAAGCTATCTCAATCAATAAGATTAAGAGCATCAACGCTAATCTAGAAAAAATTTTCTTCAACATTTTCATCGTTATCTATTTTATGTCTTTTTTACTAGAATTACATAGTAAAGTCTTAATAACTTCACTAGCAATGATTAGTCCCATTGAAGAAGGGACAAAACTTGAAGAGCCAGGAGTGCCTCTTCTTTTATCATCTTTGATATCTACTTTAATAGGTTCTTCTTTAGAATACACAACTTTAAGAGAATTAATATTTCTTTTTCTTAATTCATGACGAAGGACCTTTGCCAATGGATCGACCGAAGTCTTATAAATATCACTTACTTCTAGCTTGGTTGGGTCGAGTTTATTGCCTGCACCTAAAGCAGAAATAATTGGTTTCTGTAGCGTCTTTGCCATACAAATGAGCGATATCTTCGCACTCACATTGTCAATGGCATCAACAATATAATCATATTCGCTCAAATCAAATTCATCTTCATTACTAGGAAGATATAATTTCTTAATCGCTTTCACTTTACAATCCGGATTAATAGAAAGAATGTGCTCTTTCATGACATCAACTTTACTTCTTCCAATTGTATTTAATGAGGCCACTAATTGGCGGTTGAGATTGCTTTCTTCAACATTGTCACTATCAACAATAGTAATTTTACCAAGACCAGATCTAATAAGTGCGTCAACGACATGACCACCAACGCCACCGATTCCAAAAACAATAACGTTGCTATCCACAATGTTATTAAAGCCTTCTTCGCCAACTAGAGAAATAAAACGAGAGAATTTTTCTTGCATGACTCTATTATAGTAAAAAGAAAAGAAGGAATAAACCTTCTTTACATTTCTGCTTCCTTATCTGCTTCGTCAAACATCTTAAGCAAATCTTCAACAGTTAATTTTTCTTTTTCTTTTCCGGATACATCTAAGATGATGTGCCCGAGGTGGAACATGATTAAGCGAGTACCATAAGTCAAAGCATCTTTCATGTTATGAGTAACCATTAAAGTTGTCATTTGATTTTCTTTAACAATCTTATCTGTTAGTTCAAGAACTTTCTTTGCGGTTTTAGGATCTAATGCCGCAGTGTGCTCATCTAATAACAAGATTTGTTTTGTTAAGTCGAATTTCGCTCTTATGGCAGCGTCAAATTCATGTTTCGCCAAAGTGATTTTATTTTTCTTTTCTTCTTTGGAGAGGTTAGCATCGGCTTTAATATCAGCAAGTTTCTTATTGAGTTCGTCTTTACGGAGGTTAAATTCGTTCTCAAATTCTTGCTTCGCCAATTCTTCGCCTTTACCAGAGAAGAGAATATAATCATGTTTCATCATATTGAAGTTTGGACGATTACGCATTGTGGCCATTAACAAAGTTAATGCTTGTCTTTGTCCACCACTCATGACGCCAACTTTTTGATTTAAACGATCTTCAAGACCTAAACCAAAACGTTTAAGCTCTTCAATAAAATATTTTTTGTCTTCCTTAGAGAATCCCCATTTGATTGGTGAGTGAACTCTACCTCTAACAAAGGCTACCTCAAGGTTCTCAAGAACACTCATATCGGCAGCGGTTCCTCGCATTGGATCTTGGAAGACACGACCGAAATACGCCGCTCTTTTAGCTTCGCTAAGATGTGTTATATCTCTACCATTAAGAAGCACTTTTCCTTTATCAGGGATTAAAGAACCACTAACGATATTTAAGGTTGTGGATTTACCACTTCCATTACCACCAATGATCGTCACAAATTCGCCAGGTTTAATTTGAAGAGTAATATTATCAAGAGCAGTTCTTTCATCTTCTGCTGCGCCTGTAAGATTAAAAGTCTTAGTGACATTTACTAATTCAAGCATCTATATATCCTCCTCTTTTTTCTGACGTTTTTTCAAAAGCAAATAGTTCCGCAAATCTCTTGTTCGTTTACGAATTCTTTCTTTTAATAAGCCAATCATCAAAGCGATAACAATTAATACTGCGTATAGTAAGCTCATCAATTGAGTTGGTAAGCCTAATCTAATTGCGATATTAACGATGATATAGTAGAAGATTGCGCCTAAGGCAACAGAGATAATCCAGTTCTTGAAGGATTTTTTTCCAAAAATAGTTTCACCAATGATGATTGAGGCTAAACCAACTACCAAGAAACCTTGCGCACTCGTAACAGTCGCACTTCGACTGCTTTGTACGAATAAGGCACCTGCTAGTCCAATTAATCCGTTTGCGATAGCAATACAGACAATTGTAGCTAAGCTGGTGTTAATACCTTGAGCCTTGGCCATTGATTCATTCATACCAGTTGCTCTAATTGCCATGCCGTATTGAGTGCCGAAGAAGAAATAGATGGCAAACATAACTACTCCAACAACTCCGAGCATAACAGCGATTTTAATCAAATCACCATATGGGAATTCAGGGGTAACATAGCTATTAGTCTTTTCAGAGAATTTCCATGGATATAAAAGTGAGAAAATTGTTTGTTGCTTTCCTCCATATTTAATGGAGAAAGAAACTTGTTCTGCAAAAGGACTAACAAGACCGTTTTGCATTCCAAAGAATAAGAACGCAATAGAGGCAGCAGCAGTCATGGTAATAATGCCACTTAGCAGTTTAGGTATTTTTAAATACCTATTTAGAACACCTGTAATAGTGCCACAAATAAAACCAACTAAGAATCCTAATAAAGTTGCAAGCCAAGGATTATATCCGTTATAGATCATAACCCCACAAAGAGCCGCTCCTAATAAAAAGCTTCCTTCGGCGGTTAAATCGGCAAAATCAAGGAGTCGATATGTGAGGAAAATACCAAGCGCCAATAAGCAACATGGTAATCCCATTGTGAATATATTTAATACAACACTAAGAAAATCTTCCATACATTAATCAATATTTCTGCATTTAGATTTTACGCTGTCAGGTAAAACAACGCCAGCATCAGCTGCATTAGATAAGCTCATTACATATTCGCATTCTTCAGCTTCAGCACCCACTAAAGGAATGTCTTTAGCGGCTTTTTCACCTTTGATAATGGAAACAGCCATCTTACCAGTTTTCTTTCCAAGTTCGGTATAGTTAATGGATTTAGTAACAGAACCACAGTTTTTAAGCATTGATTCTTCACCACAAACAACTAAGATGCCTTTTCCGGAAACCGCACTACTGATAGCACCTGGGTTTTCAGCGATTGTGTTATCGGTTGGAATGTAAATTGCATCAATTCCATCAGTAGAGGCCAAAGCGCTTGCAACTGTAAAGATGTCGCTTGATCCAGTACAAGTACTGACAATAGCTTCCATTCCTAAAGATTCGATCTTAGGAACTGCCATTTCGGATTGAATCCTGCTATTAGTTTCGGTAGCAGTATAAATAATACCAACTTTATCCGCGTCAGGATTGCATTCTTTGATTAATGCGATTTGTTCCTCGACTGGATTCATGTCTGTTGTTCCACAGCAGAAACCACTACCATTGTCTTTAGAAGGAATTAATCCAGCGGCTACAGGATCAGTAACAGCAGTGAATAAAAGGGACGCTTTTTCTTCTTTGCCTTTTTCTTCAACAGTGCCTTTTAAGACTTGGGAAATTGTAGTACCAACACCTAAAAGAATATCGCATTGGCTAACAAGGTCTAACGCTAAAGCATTAGTATCACTTCCCGAAGGGTTTGGCATTCTTAAAATTGGTTCGACGTTAATTCCATTAGCACGAATTTCACTTAAGAATCCGTTTGTCGCGGCGCTTAAGGCTGGGTGATTTGGTTGAAGAATACCAATCTTCACAGAATTACCAGATGATCCGCCTTCGCTACTTCCACAACTTGTCATACTCACGATAGACATTGTAGCGACCGCTAAACTCATTAATAGAGACTTTTTCATAAAACATACCTCCGTTTAAATAAAAAGTTTGATGCATAACACCAAACAACAACTATTCTCGATTAAGATTTTCATTACTGTCAGGTGTTATTGATAACCCTAACAGCAAAAAGCCTAGAGCTATCACTACTAGATAAAGTAATAAAAATAATAATAGGCAAAGCTTTTCATTTTGTTTCTCTAATTGCAAATATTCTATTTCTTTATATTGCTTATATCAACATTTTTTTAATCAAAATACTGTAATAGAGAATCTTGCCACTATTATCCTTATGACAAAAACTTAAGTTTTTTTATCCTCTTGTCTAGTAATTTATAAATGTAATAAGTTAACAGAGATAGACTCAATACAAATAGATACACCATAATGGTTTTACCGGCGTATGTGCTCACAAACGAACTGACATCTGTAGCGCCAACCATCATCGCTTGGTTATATAAATAGATGATATAGGTGAAATCATCTGTTAACTTCAATAAAGGAATGTCCTTATAAGCATTAATGAACTTAAAGATCATCGCAAATAAGAACAAAGAGGAAACACCAAATAAGGATAAGAAGATGTTTCGATAAACGTGTATATATTTCTTCACCTTAAATGATCCATCGATAAAGGAATGAGAAATATAAATAAAGGCGGCAAATAAAATGGCCCAAACAATTAGTCTAATAATGTCACTCTTTGTGTATTTATTCACATAACGTGAATATCCAAAGTAACCTACGTAAAATCCAATTAGATAACAAGAAACGATAAATAATGGGTCAACATTACACCTAATTGGAATAAACGTTTCTAAAAACATCACAAGCGGAACGATAATCAACCCACTCCATTTCCACTTTCTAAGTAAAGGTGTAATTAAGTAACATCCTAAGATGAATGGAATGTAATAGAAATTACCAGGCGATATTAATAATGAATTATTGAATGCTCGATGACCAACAAATAATGACAAATAGTCATAGTTATTGAGAACAAACATCGCCAACAAGTTCCATAATCCGATGACTAATAAAACCAAAATAGCGGGAAGTATTATCTTTTTAATTCGAATCAAATAAAACTTACCGACATGGTCGATAACCTTTTGAGAATACAAGAAACCGCTTAAAGCAGTTAAGCCTTGTAAAAATTTAGATAGATAAACACTCGCTACTATGTTTTTAGCGTAGATAATAAAAAAGATATGAAACTGTAGCACTAATATAGTGGCAATAAGTCGATATAGTGATAAGTTTGAATATCTTCTTTTCATTATTAATAACTTTCTTTTCCGACATAAAATGCCGCTAAAGAGCCTGGGCCAATATGTGCGCCACTAATGACGTCATAATCATAGATTTCAATATTTTTAACTCCACCTTTACTAAGCATATCTTTAAGCTTTTCAGCGTCTTCGATGCTATTACAGTGGGTAATATAAACGATTTGATCTTTTGAAAAATCTATATTTTCTAAGATGGTCTTACCAAGTTGTTTAATCGCGTTATTTTTACCAATCGCACTTCCAGCAAAAGCAATGTCACTTTTATCGCTTCTTTTAAGAAGGACTTTGATATTAAGTAAGCGAAGGAATCTCGCCATTGTCTTACTGACTCTTCCAGTACTAATAAGATATTTAACATTATCAACTGTAAAATCACTTCTCACAAAATGTTTAAAAGACTCACATTCTTTGACGATTTCATCAAACGTTTTGCCTTCTTGAACCATTTCATAAGCGTGAATGACTTGTAAGCCTTCTCCAAATCCGGCAGTCATACAGTCAATGACATCCACCATTGGTTCGTCATAATCTTTATTTATTTCATCCCTAGCCAAACAAGCAGAATTGTATGTTCCGGAAATTCCAGATGCCATAGTGAAACAAATAACTTTATTCCCTTTAGCGATTTCTTCTTTGAAAATATCGATATACATTCCTGGAGACGCTAATGATGTTTTGGTTTCCATCCCATCTGCCATATTTTGGAAATATTGTTTAGAAAAAGAAGAGACATCCATGCTGTCTTCATAACAACTGTATTCTTTATCCCCTTGTCTTAATTTAAGAGGGATGACTCTAATATCTAATTTCTTTTCTTCTATAATATTTGGGAACAAATTGCTGACCGCGTCCGCGATAATTTTAATTTTCATAATTAAATCTCCTGATTCGGCCCTTCACATTCAAGGTTATATTGTAGGAGCAATCAGGAGAAAAATAAATAATTTTTTATACATAAAACTCTAATCAATACAAGTTGTAGCGTGTTCGTTACTTTTTTAGATCTTTTTTAGTCATAAATCATCATATCGATGTGATGATAAACATCTTCAAATGGCAATAATAAACAAAGCACTATTGAGTAAGCAAGTTTTAATTTTATTAAAACTGGTCAATTATTCAACGGTTACACTCTTAGCGAGATTTCTTGGTTTATCAACGTTAAGTCCTTTGGCTAAAGAGACATAATAGGCTAGATAGAAGGCAACCGAAGATATAGCAACGCTAGAAAGATAATATGCATAATTTGGAACAATGATGTTATCTTCTGGTCTAGATAAGTTTTGTGTTGAAACAACATAAATCTTAGCCCCTCTAGAACGCACTTCTTCAATATTTCCTCTCATGCTCTTAGCGGTTTCTGGATCGGTGATGAAAACAATAACTGGTGTCCCCTCTTCTATAAGAGCAATTGGACCGTGCTTAAGTTCTCCTCCAGGTACTGCTTCAGAATGAATATAGCTGACTTCTTTAAGCTTTAACGAGGCTTCAAGCGATAAGAAATAGTCAAAGCTTCTTCCTAAATAGAAAATGTTTTTCTTGTCTTTAAGTTCTTCAGCAATGTCCATGATTCTATGTTTATAACTAGTTCTAATTTCTTCCACAATTTTAAGAGCGCCACGTAAATCACTGATAACTGATTTATCATCTATTAAAGCGCTAGCAAGAATTGCTAATAAAGTCACTTGAGCAACATAAGCTTTTGTAGAGGCAACAGAAACTTCAATTCCAGCGTGTAATAGAAGCGAATAAGTACAATTTCTATCTAATGTTGATCCACCCGTGTTAGTAATAACTAGACTATTAAGATTATGTTTCTTAATGAGTTTAAGACAATGTATCAAATCAGCGGTTTCTCCCGATTGAGAAATCAAGACGATAAATGGTTTAGCACCTGGGAATGTTGGGTGGAACGCCCATTCGGAGGCGATGAATTTACTAGTTGATTTGCCTACGTTTTCAAAATATCTACCGCCCACTAAAGAAGCGTGATAAGAAGTTCCACAAGCAATAAAGATGATGTGATCGCTTTCATTTAAAGAATCTAATAATTTTTTATCAAAGATAAACTTATCGTTTTGATAATAAGTATCAATAATACGGTTGACCGAAGGAGTGATCTCTTCAATCTCCTTCAACATATAGTGAGGATATCCTTTTAAATCATGAGAAATAGATTCGATATCCTTATGAATTAAATGCTTGTTGACTTTGCTTCCATCCGCATTAAAGATGGTAATTTCTTTATCCGTGATGATTCCATATTCGTAATCATCGAGTTCCACAAAGTCGTTTGTTAAATCAATCATTGGTGAAGCGTCAGAAGCAACGAGGTTAAAATCTTTGCCTTTTCCAATCACTAAAGGCGAGCCTTTCTTCATCACAAACAAAGAATCTGGTTCGTCTTCGTTAAACAACGCAATTGCATAATTACCCTCTAAAGACTCGGTTGTTTTCTTAATAGCGAGCAATGTATTTTTTGTTGAAATATAGAAATGTTCAATTAAATTAGCAACGATTTCTGAATCAGTGTCACCATAGAAACGATACCCTCTAGAGGTTAAAAAGTTTTTGAGTTCAAGATAATTTTCAATTACCCCGTTATGCACTAAACATATTTTATGGTTATAGGAAATATGTGGATGAGTGTTAGCTTTATTTGGGGCGCCATGAGTTGCCCAACGGGTATGACCAATCATAACCTTTGTATGAATTTTAGTAGGAACAATTTCTGTTAAGTGTTCCACACTACCAACATCTTTAAAGATTTTAATGCCGTTATCTAAAAACGCCACTCCAGCGGAGTCATATCCACGATAATCTAGTGTTTTAAGTCCTTTTAGGACATAATCACGCGGTTCTTTTAAACCAATTGCACCCACTATTCCACACATATAATTACCTCTCTAAATATTTCTCAAGTTCAAATTCACTTACTGTAGTGTGATATTCTTTCCACTCTTTTTCTTTGGCTTCGATATATTTGTCCCACAAATGTTCACCCAAAACATCTTTCAAGATGCTGCTCTTCTTAAACTCTTTAATCGCAGAATGTAAGGTAGCTGGCAAACAATCGATATTTCTTTCTTTAATTTCATCTTCAGTCAAAGAGAAGAGGTTGTCTTTTACAGGCTTAATTATGTCTTCTTCTTTGATGTTTTTAATTCCATCTAATCCACAAGCAAGAATACCCGCTAAAGCAAGGTATGGGTTTGCACATGGATCAACGTTTCTTAACTCAGTTCTTGTAGCAAGCCCTCTAATAGCAGGAATTCTAATCAAAGAAGAACGGTTTGCGTCACTCCAACAAGCATAGATAGGAGCTTCATAACCACTAACGAGTCTCTTATAAGAATTAACGATTGGGTTAGTAAGTAAGCTTAATTCTCTAGCGTGATTTAAAATACCGCTAATCCATTTCTTACACATTGAGGATAATTCCATCTCTGCTTTTGGATCATAGAATAAGTCACCTTTACCTTCGGTATATAAGGAGCAATTCGTGTGCATTCCATTACCCGCTTGTTTATTTAATGGTTTTGGCATAAAAGAAGCAAGGTAACCATTTTTTCTTGCTACCACTTTGACGACTTGTTTAAAGGTTTGAACACGATCACAAGCAGAAACGACATCACTATATTTGAATGTAATCTCGTTTTGTCCTGGACCAACTTCATGATGAGAGGTTTGTACTTCGAAGCCCATACTTTCAAGCATCAACGAGATTTCTCTTCTGATGTTTTCCCCACCATCAAATGGTGATAAATCAAAATAAGAGGCTCTATCACTAATATTAGTGGAAGCACTTCCGTCTGGATTGAGTTTGAAAAGGTAGAATTCTGGTTCAAAACCAACAAGCATCTTTTCGATGCCCATTTCTTCCATCTTCTTAACTTGTTTTTTAAGGATATAACGTGGATCACCCACGAATGGTTTGCCTTCTGGGGTATGAACATCACAAATAAATCTCGCTACTCCTCCAATTGAACTATCTTCAAATGGAAGAATTAAGAATGTATCAATGTCTGGATAAAGGTACATATCCGCTTCTTTAATACGAACAAAGCCTTCAATGGATGACCCATCAAACATCACTTTATTATTTAAAGCATCATCAATCTTTTTAGCAGGGATTTCCACTGCTTTAATATCACCAAGCATGTCGGTGAATTGTAATCTAATATATGAGATATCTTTATCTTTAATAATCTTTTTAATTTCTTCTTTAGTCATAGTCTTTTCTCCTATTAAAAAAACTACAACAAATCTATAATTTTTGAATATATATTGTCAATAAAAATCTATGTCAACTTTTGTTTACATATATTATTTTATCATCTTTTTAACAAAGTTAAACAATTTAGATATTAATACGTAATTTTTATTAACTATTTTGAAAATTGTGCAAAAAAACCGGAGTAATAAACCCCGGCTTATAAGTTAATAATTGATTAAAATAGGGTTCTAAACACCGCTAAGAGGGCGTTAACAAGTTTGGCGCCAAACGAAAGCTTGAACTTATCGTCAATGAGTTGAGATACTTCAAAGATGTGTTCGAAGTCCTTATGAATATCTTTTATACATTCATGTTTATATAAGACAGCACCACATTCAAAGTGATGGGTCAAACTTCTAAAGTCCATATTAATGGTGCCTACAAAGGCCATATCATCATCAGAAATGAGCATCTTAGCATGGATAAATCCAGGCGTATATTCATAAACTTTCACACCCGCACTTCTAAGAGCTTTATAAGAACTTCTTGTTAAACAGAAGACGGCTTTCTTGTCTGGAATATGAGGTGTGACTACTCTAACATCCACTCCTCTACTAGCAGCGTTTCTTAACGCTTGAGTAAAGTGATGATCAATAATCAAATAAGGAGTGGTAATGTAGAAATATTTTTTGGCTTGTCCAAGAATATTGATGAAATTTTCTTCACCAACTTGTTCTTCGTAAAGTGGTCTTGGTCCATCGCCAAAAGGAACGATACATCCTTCTTCATTAAAGACTTCAGGATTTTTATTAAAATAGAAATCGAAATCAGGGATTTGTCTTTTAGCAACAATAAAATCACAGAAGAATAAAGCGGTTAATGTATTAACAGCGGTACCTCTAATTCTTAAACCAGTATCTTTCCAGTGTCCTAGACGATCATTTTCGTTAATGTATTCATCGCCTAAATTGATGCCACCAGTGAAACCGATTTTGCCATCAATAACCATAATCTTACGGTGAGAACGGTTATTGTAAATTGAACTGACAATCGGAGTGAAAGGATTGAACTTATGCGCGTCAATTCCTTCTTTTCTGAGTTTCTTATAATAGCCACTTCTAAGCATCGTCATTGTTCCTAAATCGTCATAAACGAGGTGAACTTTGACACCTTCTTTGGCTTTTTTGACTAAAATTTCATGGATGGAGTTCCACATATGACCTGGATCGACGATGAAATATTCCATGAGAATAAATTCTTTTGCAGAGTCTAATGCTTCAAGCATATCTTTCCACATCAATTCTCCAACCGGATAATAATTGACTTTGTTATGTAAAGAACCGCCTAAACCAGAATTTACTTTTAAGTATTTAGCAATCCCTTGACGGTCACCCATATATTTATATACTTCATCAAGATGTTCATCTTTTTGAATATAAGGGAGGAGTTTATTATAAGCTTCTTCATAAAATCTTCTTGTTTTCTTGCTAGCTTTGTTTCTTGAAAACATCAAGTAGAAGATGACACCAAAAAGAGGTAAGAAGAGAATCAAAAATAACCATGGAATTTTGTATTCTGGATTTTCTCTACGATTAACACAAGTGAAGAACACTACTACTCCAAGAACCAAGCTTGCGGCTTGGAAAATGGCAAAGTATTCAACAACAAACATCGCGATTAAAACAATCGCCGCCACTTGAGCTAAAAATAGGAGGATACCAATGATCCACTTAGAAAATATAAGTCTTAATAGTTTCATAAAGATTTACGTCCCTTCCAAAATATAAGCGCTAATAATCACTTATGATTATATTTCAGTTTAGAGTATAAATCTACAAAGAACGAATGATTAAAATTGAATGCAATCTAAGGCAAGCATGATAACAAAACCAAAAATAAATGACCAAACCCCGAAGTGGTCATGTCCTTCACTTGTCATTTCTGGAATCATTTCTTCTGCGACGACGTATATCATACAACCAGCCGCAAAGGCCAAGGCCCAAGGCATAATGCTTTGTATTTGCATAGCAAGAAATAATCCGATAATAGCGGCTACTGGTTCTACCGCTCCACTAAGCGTACCAAATAAAAATGCCTTTCCACTCGAACCGGTTTCACTCTTAATTGGTAAAGACACTACTGCTCCTTCAGGAATATTTTGAATGCCAATACCAATCGCAAGTAATAACCCTCCAGTTAATAACGCTATGTTATTTTGTTGAGATAAAGCAACACCAAAAGCAATACCAACCGACAATCCTTCAGGGACATTATGGATGGTAACAGCAAGGAACATTTTAGATGTTTTGCTCATAGATTTTGTAGGGAGTCCTTCATCTTGCTTTTCACTTGAATGGAAATGAGGAACTAGTTTATCAATCCCCCACAAGAACCCTGCTCCTAAAATAACAGAAATCACCACGATTGACCATGTAGGCATATAAGACACTTCGGATTCTAGAGCAGGTTTAATTAATGAAAAGAAAGATGCAGAAAACATTACTCCAGCAGCAAAGCCAATGAAAATTTTTCCTAGTCGAGGTGATATTTCTTTTTTACGAACGAAAAAGACAAAAAGCGCCCCTAAGGTTGTACAAAGAAATATTAACGGTATTCCTATTAAAGGATAAGCATATTCAGGCATTTAATTACCTCCAACCAAACAGTGATTTCACTGCATCTAGTCTTTCAAAGGAAGTTATTTCATATCCAGTAGGATCTAATATCTTATGGAAATCATCTTCTTTTAAATCAGCTTCGCTAAAAACAACTAATAAGTTTTTTGTATGAGAGGCTTTAATTTTTTTAACGTTTATCTTTTTTCTGACCACATTCTTGACGTGAGCTTCACATGCTCCACAACCCATTCCATCAATTCCTAATACATATTTATTCATAATTGAATACCTCTCAGTTAGTTAACACTAACCAATATATCACCATTTCACAATATATTCCATTAATTGCAAATAAAAAGCCCATGAGAACATGGGCATGACGATTATGTGAAGTGTTAATCCTCAGATCAACAAATCAGTACATAGTATACATGTACTCGTGTCACAAAAGTGCCACACTTTTAATATATAAATTATTAATTATCTCTTACCTTTGTTATATGGCTCTCCTAATGCTTTCGGCCCAACATTTTTCTTGCTGGTAAAAACAAGAACAATTAAGCAGACTACATAAGGTAACGCCAAATAGAAGTAGGACGAAATGCCTAAGTTTGCTAAGAAATCGATTGAAGGATAGACAACTGATAAAGTCTTGAAGATAGAGAAAACAAACGCCCCAAGGAAAATATATAGAGGTTTCCATTGGCCAAAGATTAATACCGCTAGGGCAAGGAAACCAAAACCACTTGCCCCATTAGCGAATTCCCATTCCGCGTTCATCGTGATGAGTAATAATCCACCCAAACCCGAAAATACGCCAGAAAGAAGAACACCAATATATCTTGTTTTATTAACATTAATACCTAAAGAATCAGCACTTGATGGATTTTCTCCACAACTTGATAATCTTAGTCCATATCTACTCTTATAAATCACAATATAGATAATTGGGATTAAGACCAAAACAGTGATGATTAACCAATTAAACCTTACTCCTTGAACACCAAACAAATTGACATTAAAGATTTCATAGAATCTAGTGAAGTTGAGTCGAGAATTTCCAACTGGTAAAGCATCAGTCTTGGTAATTTGTTTGATTAACACTACCGCTAATGCGGTACTTAAGATATTTAAAGCGGTTCCAACTAAAGTTTGATCAGCTTTGAAAGTAATACAAGCAACCGCTAAAAGAAGCGAATATAATCCCGCACTAACTAAAGCGGTAAGAATGACGATAATCGCACTGATACCAGTAGGCACTGTGCTTGGTAAAAGATACATCACAATACCACTTGTAAAAGCGCCAACAGTCATCGAGCCTTCTAAAGACAAAGCAATTGTGCCAGTCTTTTCGGAAAACATTCCTCCTAAAGCAGTAATCGTTAATACTGAGACATAGGCTAAAAGAAACGAAATTGTTGATAATACAATAATCATGTTCTTACCTCCTTGTCTCTAGAGATTTTATTAAATTCTCCTTTGAGTTCATGGCGGTGCATAATCTCTTTAATGAAGAAAACAAATCCAGATAAATAGATGATGACCGAGGTCATAATAGAAGCAACTTCTGGAGAGAATCCCAAATCAGTAATCATTGATCCACCTTCGGTGATATGAACGATGAAATACGAAGAGAAGATAACACCAATTGGGTGTAGACCCCCTAAGAAAGCCGATGAAATACCTAAAAAACCAATTTCTGGTGGGGTAGATGATAATCTCCAAGAAGTAAATCCGTTTTGTAAGTTTAAGACTGCCGCTAAACCTGCTAACGCACCAGAAATAGCGGAGGCAATCAAGATGCTCTTCACTTTGGAAATACCAGCGTATCTAGCTGCGTCTCCATTTAAACCGGTCGCTTTAAGTTCGTAACCAATAGTAGATTTCTTAAGTAAGATAAAAATGATGATAACCACTATTATTATTAAAATCATGCCTAATCCAACAATGGAGTTACCTGCAAAGAGGTTATTTAATCCAACTGATGGGATATAGGAATTTGAGGTAGTTGAAATCGTAAACGATTCAGAGTGAGAGGAATCCCAAACCTTGCTATTACTAGAAAGAATTCCGTTAGTGAAATATAAAGCAATCCAGTTAAGCATAATTCCTGAAATAACTTCATTAACATTAAAGAAAGCCTTTAAAAGTCCAGAAATGAGCGACCAAATAGAAGCGGCAATCATTGCTAAAATCATTACTAGCCACCACGGGAGATTGGCGCCAACTCCTAAGAAAGAAATTACCACAACCGCCATTGAATATTGTCCACTTCCACCAAGATTAAATAGCCCGGCTTTATATGAAACAAGTATGGATAAACTCATTGCGATTAATGGAGCGGTTTTGGCTAATGTTTGACCAAAGTAGTTAAGTCGGTCTTGTGGGTTAGAGAAAATCATGTAATTGCCTAATACCGATGTCATTCCATAGGCCGCTTGACTGGCATTAATACAGAGTAGGATTATAAATCCTAAGATAAGACCTAATAAGGCACACCATAAAGAAGTAACAACTGTTTTAGTGCCATCTTTTTTTGTTAATGAGGAGAAGAACATCTTAATCTTATTCATGAGTGTTCTCCTTGATGGCGTTAACATTATCCTTTTTAGCACCAGACATATATAAACCAAGTGTTTCTTTACTCACTTTGTCAGGGATGAACTCACCGGCAATTTCTCCTTCATACATGACGAGGATACGATCAGATAAGGATAAGACTTGGTCAAGCTCTAAAGAGACGAGTAAAATTGCTTTGTTATTCTCTCTTTGTTGAAGTAAAAGATTGTGGATGCCTTCAATCGCTCCTACATCTAAACCTCTAGTTGGTTGAACAGCGATTAATAAATCCTGATTGCGTTCGATTTCTCTACCAACAATAATTTTTTGTTGGTTACCACCAGACATACTTCTTGTGATTGTATTTCCGTCTCCACTAGAGCGGACATCATATTTTTTAATTAATTCGTCTCCAAATTTATTGATGTTCTTACGACTTAAGAACATGCACTTAGAAAATTCTTTTTCGAAATATCGATCCAAGACTGCGTTTTCATAGATTGAATAATCAAGCACTAAACCATATTTATGACGGTCTTCTGGAATGTGAGAGATACCCGCTTTTATTTTTTCTCTTATTGAATAAGAAGAAATATCTTTGCCACCTAAAAGAATAGTCCCGCTATGACTCTTTTTAATACCAGTAATACCATATATAACTTCTTGTTGTCCGTTTCCATCAATACCGGCAAGAGTAACAATTTCACCTTTTCTAACATTAAAGGAAACGTCATTAACAATTTTCTTTTTACTTAGTGGGTCGACTAGTGTTAAGTGTTCCACTCTTAAGACTTCTTCACCAGGAATCTTGTCGGATTTCTTTTCGAATTGTTTAAGCTCTCTTCCCACCATTAAAGCAGAAATTTCTTCTATAGAAGTCTTACTTGCAGGAAGAGTGTCAATATATTTACCTTTTCTTATAACAGTAATTTCATCACTGACTTCAAACACCTCATTAAGTTTATGCGAAATAAAGATAATGGACTTTCCCTCTTTCTTTAAGTTTTTCAAAATTTGTAGGAAGTCTTGTATTTCTTGTTCGGTTAATACAGCGGTAGGTTCATCAAAAATCAAAATATCGTTTTTACGATAAAGCATTTTAATGATTTCTACCTTCTGCTGCATCTCTACAGATATGTCCTTGATTTTCTTATCTAAATCAACATGCAAATCATATTGTCTAATAATCTTATCAACCTCTTCACGAGCTTTCTTGTAATCGATAATTTTAAGGAGGTGTTTATTAATATAATTAATTGACTTTTTGAACCAGTTTAAACTACCACGATACTCTTTAAGAGGTTCATCTCCTAATATAATGTTTTGCAAAACCGTAAAGGTTTCTACAAGTTTAAAGTGTTGATGAACCATTCCAATATGTAATCTAGTCGCATCGTTTGGATTAGAAATTTTAACAATTTCACCATCTTTTTTAATGATTCCTTCGTCTGGCTCATATAAGCCAAATAGAATCGACATGATTGTGGATTTACCCGCCCCATTTTCGCCACACAACGCTAAAATATGGCCCATTTCAAGGCGGATATCAATATGATCATTAGCCAAAATGTTACCAAACTTCTTGGTAATGCCAAGCATTTCAATTGTGTAATTTGCGTCCATATTACTTTATCGAACCTCGATAATTTACTTTCGTGTATTGGCTAACAATAGGTTCGTGGCTAACATCTCTAGAAATTGTTATTTCTTCATTAATAATTCTCTCTAATAGAGATTTATATTCATCAATGGTGAAATTTTCCATTCTCCAAGTATCTAAAGGAAGTTGAACATAGTTCAATTTTGGATTTTCACTAGACACCAATCCAAGAAATCTAATGTTTGTTTCCCATTTATGCTCAAAATATAGGGCTTCAAGTTTATCAATGACTGTTTGTTTGATATCTTTCATCGCACTGGTGATACAAATTCCAGGAGCGTAATCGCGATCAATAATTGGAGCTTGATCACTATCAACACCAATCATATAGCCATTATTCTCTTTGGCGGCAAGAGCTACTGAAGTATAAATACTTCCTCCACAGGCAAAAACGATTTCCGTTTCATTTACCTTATACCAGTTATCAATATATTTATAGATTTCGCTATCACCAAAAAATTGACCACCATAAACGTATTCAAGTTCAACGTCGGTTTCTAATTCTTTTGCGGCCCAGTCCACTCCTTGGACATAGCCATATCCAAACCTAATTACAGAACTAGATGGCATGCCACCTAAATAACCAAGCTTTCTAAATCCTTCTTTAACCGCTCCATAGCCTGCTAAAAATCCCGCTATTTCTTCGTGATAGTTGTAGACGGTAATATTTGTGTTTTTTTCAAGATCAAATCCCTCAGGGAAATCATCTTCCATGATATCTAAACCAATAAACTTAACATCTGGGTGTTTAGGAGCGACTTCTGCAATCGGTGCACCCAAAGCAAAACCGGGGCAAAGAATCACATCATATCCACGATCAATAGCGAGTGTTAAAGATTTTACACGTTCCGCCATAGAGATACTTGTTGGTTTATAGTAATTGAATTTAATGCCGTTTTTACTGCACCACTCTTTTGCCCCTTCATAGCATGCTTGGTTAAAAGAAGCATCATTGACATCAGAGAAGTCAGTAACCATCGCTACTTTGAATTCGTCTTTGTTTCCTTTAGTAAAAGTTCCCAAGGTGAAAACCAAAGTGAAAAACGCTGCTGCGATAGCGATAAAAACAATAAGCACTTTTTTCATATCTAGATTTTATAACAATTTAAAATACTTGTTTAGAACAAGTTTTATAAATTGAGAAGCATCTTTATTGTTTGATTATTTTTTCTAAAGTCTTGGATTTTTTTCAAAAACAACTAATAAGTAGATAGAAGCAAGATATTTATGAAAATATGATATTGATTAATCGTGAATATCCTACTTAAGCTTTGTAAAATAAGGACAAGCTTTCCTTCCTTCTATAGTCAACAAACCCTTTTTATCTAGTTCAATACAAAGCTTAATATTTGTGTCTGTCCAGTGTGAGTTTTTCTTTCTTGGAGAAAACCTTTGCACTAAGACACCGTCAATATTTCTAAGTGTGGAATCAATCCACCCAAAGCATAAAGCAGCTTTAACAGCTTCGTAATAACTTAAAATGTTTAAACATTTTTCTGGTTTTTGTCTAGACACTCTGACAAATAATTCCTTTTCCTTACTAGCGTGTTCTTTTAACCAAAAATACATTTCATCAAAGCTTTTAAAATCGAGATACAAAATATCAGTTTTCACTCACTCATAATAACAAAAAACAGTACCGATTTGTATCGATACTGTAGTTAACGATTGGTTAAGTGAACCTATTTTAGCAGAAGAAAACCACCGTAAACTTTATAGATTTTGAGATATTTTTCGAGCATCCCACTCTAGACCACTCAAGATTTTAGAGAGCAATTATTTTTGTTTTCTCTTTTTAAGATATAAAGCAACACCAAGTGCTAATGCACTAGTAGCAGCAATAGAGATAGCAATAATCATAATGTTGCTACCTTCACTACCCATAATGGAACCTAATCTGCCATTATAGAGGTTTGAACTTTGAATATCTTTTTCTAAGAAGTTATATCCTTCTCCTAAGAGGTTGCCGTATTTACCAGCAATATATTCATATTTTTCAACAAACTTAGCGATCTCATTATTAGTGTCATGAATTGTCGCAGCTTTTAAGATATTTTGAACTTGTTCTGGTAATTCACCAAATGCCTCGACTTGTTCTCCCCAAGCAGAGACTAAAGCTGCAGATGGAGTAATATCTGTATTGTTATAAACACAAACTTCTTCCATAGCATCATTAAAGCTTTTAGCAAATTCTTCGGCGTCAGCATTATAACCACCTAATTCAGCGTATCTAGCTTCTGCTGCAAGTAAAGTTTCATAATTCGGAACACTTAATTTATCTTCGCTATCTAAAGCATCACAAGCTTCTCTAGCAGCCTTAATAGCTTCACCACTATTAATGTTTACTTCTCCAATTTCGCTAATTTTAGCATAAGCATTATCCATAGCGTCTTCTCTTAGATTTCTAAATAAATATACCTTATAACCAAAAGAAGAGAGTGTAGGTTGACCAACGAATGCTAAGGTTTCTTGGTCTAAATCGTCATAAAAGTCTAACACCTTTTGAATTGCCTCTTTACTATCTGGATAACTAACTTCATCGCCAACAGCTTCAATCAAAGCGATTAATTCATCCGCTTGCGCCTTTTTATTTACTAGTTCGCTATATCTAGCTTCTGCTGCTTCTAAAGTCGAATAATTGGTAATTAAAGATTTATCTTCTTCAGGCAATAAATCATAAGCGTTTCTGGCCGCTGTAATTTTATCTTTACTATCTGGATAACTAACTTCTCCAATATCATCGATCATATTGATGATTTCTTGCAAATTATCATTCAATTTCCATTTAGCGTTAAAAACTTTATCACCAGTAGTTTCACCTTTAGTAATAGTGACTTCTTTTGAACAATTAGTAATATCATCTTCGTACCATCCTTCAAATTCACATCCATGTTTAGTTGGATTATTCAAAGTAAATGTTTCTGTAGTATCGTCAATTAATGTTGGATTAGGAGTTGAAACTATACCTCCATTTAGATTATAAGTAATTGAATAAACAGTTACGGTTTCAGGATTTCTATCAAAAAAGTCAATATAACTAAGATTTATTCCATTTTTATAAAATTTGCCAACGATATAATCATATATTTTAACGGTCCTTTCAACAGAATCGCCTTTTTCGTTAGCGGGAGCATTTTTTAATGCATATTTAGAATGGGAAGATAAAGCATCATATTCATTTTTTAATCTTTCCCAAGACCATCCTTCATCAAAGGTTGGTTCATTACTAGAATCACAAGATACAACTTCTAAAAATTTATCAGCATAGTTAAATAATTCCGATTGGTCCCAAGTCCATGTAGCTGTAATATAAGTGTCTTTAGTTATAGTAATCGTTTCGCCAGGATTTCTAGTAAACACATTATCACTAGTAACAATTTGCCAATTATTAAAAGTACAAGCACTTGTTTCTGGAGGGAATGTATCACTAGAAGGAAGTGTGTAAACTAAACCATAATCAACAGCTTCAGAACTTATATCTCCTATTCCACAGCCTGGATCAAGGGTGAGAATCGGTCTAATTTCAGGAGTTAATGTGATATTAGCAAAAGGATTCAAAGCAGTTTTTGTATAAGTTCCAACACCATATCTAACGACATTGGCCGCGTCAATAAAAGGGTTTTCCATTATCAAATTTATTTCGCTGGTATTATAAAAACTATTACTAAAAATACTAAATGGCTTTTTTGGGTCATCATATCTTAGTCTGATAGTTGCTGTGTGTGAGCCGTATCCACTTTTTCCACAGCCAATTCCATCTGAATCAGTTCCTGCTGTTGCTGTAATATTGCCACCGGAAATCGTTATATTTCCCGCAGCACCCTTGCCACCGCCAATTCCAGCACCACTTGCTCCGCCTGTTGCGTTAATGGTGCCACCTGATATGTTAATAGTAGGATATTCTTCACAGTGGCCTCCGCCAATACCTGCGGCATTTTCTCCACCAACTGCTGTAATATTTGCGGAACCACTTATGTTGATAATAGTGCCACCATCATTATCAGCAGCTCTATATCCGCCTCCGATGCCAGCACCACCATAACCACCTTCAGCACTCTCTATCGTGCCACCGGAAATATTGATGGTACTTCCAGGAGCACCTTCACCGCTTCCAATTCCAGCACCACCAGTAACAACTGTTTCCCATAAAACTTCAGTATAGTCAGTTCCACCAACAGCCCTCTTTATTGTGCCTCCGGAAATATTGATTGTTCCATAACCATATTCTCCTCCACCTATTCCCGCAGCATCTACTCCTCCAAAGGCAGTTATATCTCCACCGGTAATTGTAATAGTTCCGTTTGCTGTGGCGGAATCAAAATCGCCACTTCCTATAGCGGCCGCATATTTTCCACCAAGAGCTTGGATAGTCCCACCATGGATCTCAATATTTTCAAATCTTCCATCTTCGCCACTTCCAATACCAGCGCCATCTTCTAGGCCATCACTATATATTGTTCCACCGTAGATTTTAATGTTGCCGCTATTGCCTTTATATCCACCGCCAATTCCAGCGGCATTTTTTCCACCTGTGGCAGATACGTATCCACCATATATAGTTATGTTTGTAGCAGAGCCGTTTTCACCGCCTCCAATACCTGCACCATCATCACCATTATAACTACCATTAACATGTATATCTCCGTCATATATTGTGATATCGCCACTGTTACATCCCTCGGAGCCTCCAATACCTGCGGCATTATCTCCACCATAAGCGTAAATAGTACAACCATGGATGTTAATCGTTCCGGATTTGCTGTCCCCCTTTTGGCCACCAATTGCGGCACCATAATAAGGGTGTTCCCCGGCAGATATTACGCCAGTTCCTTCAGGTCCTCCATAAATATTTAATGTCGCTCCTTCTGGTACATGAATTCCGGTAGTAAGACGCCACATATGTCCATCGTTAATGATAAGATTAGCTACGCCCCTTATACCCATTAAAGCAGGGGCTGTGCTTCCTTCTCCCCAATAGTACCAATTGCCATCACCTAAATAATCCTGTGAATTGACACGAGTGGCTAAGACTTCATTATTTATCTTTTTAACACATTTTTCTTCTTCATCCCATTCACAATAAACGTAAGAAACATAGTTAGCAACATCTGCTTTTACTTGTATAGTTTTTGAAATAGAAAAAATATTCGAAGAAATTAAGCCAAGATTAATACCAGCACCAAGAATAAAGAAAGAAATTATAGCTGTAGGCATCCATATTTTTTTCATAGTGTCGCTCCTAAAATAAAATTTGTATTTTCAAATATTATTTTATTTGAAGAACCACCTTAGTCAAGAATAAATTAATAGAATTTTTGGGGCTTACACGATAGCTTTGATAAACAAAGCAAACAATAGAATTATGGAATTTAAAAGCCCACCCAAGTGAGCTTTATATTTTTTTGATTATTGCTTTGTGAACTACGCAATCTTGATTATGAGAGCTGCACGTACACTGCCGTACGTGGCGTCGACATAGGTGGCGCCGGCATTGTCATAGTAGAGGCTGCCATCGTAGTCAACATAACATGCGACGTAGGAGCTGTCGCTGCTAGGAGAACGAGTCCAATAAATGTTGGTATATAAGTGGGGCGAAACAGTACTACACCAAGCACCTCTCGCTCTTGCCCAGTCAGTAGTTTTGCAATATCTTGTATCGGTTGAGTCTTCCGAAGTTGAGAATCCATAACTGGAGTTGATATAATCCTGATAACTTGGCAAGAACACTTTGTCTTGGGTGTTATTGCAAGCATACGAATTATTAGTTGAATCAGTTGTGCCAGCACTGTTATCCACTATCGTGGTTTGAATATAACTTTTACCCAAGGCGAATGCTGAATAATAGAAATCATTATTAAGCCATGTACGGATGTCACTATATTCATAATTATTGGCATAAACAGTCTTGTCACCAAAAATTGTCCTACTAGAAGTTGAATTGTAGTAGCAATGGGCATCTAACAAGACGCTCGAGAGGATGTAATATTCACCATTGCTATTTGCAAGGATATTCCAAGTAATTGGTTCGCATTTAAACCAATAGGTGGTTCCGCTTTTGATCGTTGTTCCGTTATCAAATGTATAGAATGATTTAAAGGGAGTCGCACTTAATTTAGCGTAATATTCGTTATTATATAAATACCATCCATTAGATTCTGGTGCTAATGCATTAAGAGCAGAAACTAGAGATGAATCGTTCACGTTCTTTTGAGGATATAAGCCATAGGTAACAGTTTTATTTTTAGTAGAAAACATTGGCGTGATGCCTAAACTTTCGTTTCCGCTTGGAACATATCTATCGTCATCACATGTTAGAGTGGCAAATGAATCATAAGTTGAGAAATCACGTTCTAAACATGTAACTCCTGGATCACTAAATTGATGTGTAGCGCATCCATCAGCGCTACTAGCCCAAAACTCTTTACTACCATGAGTGGTTTCATCAGGTTCAACGGTGGCATAATGATACCAAACCTCATCATTCGTAGCGAAAACAGATGAACTATTTAGGCCATCATTAATAACTAAAACAGCACCAGCGATAGCAATCATTGATGTTACAGTAACAGATAATAGAATTTTCTTTTTATTCATATTTACAAGCCTTCTTTGGTGTTTATTAGAAATAAAAATATAGCGAATAATACTTATAATCAAGAAAAATAGTTTTAAACTATACTTTCAAATATTCAAAGTAAAGTTATTGATGTATAATAAGCAAAAAATAAGGGCAAATATAGATATGAGAGATATTGATAAAACTAAAAAAGAATTTGAGAAATCATTATTCAAACTATTATCGAAAAAGAACTATCACGATATTACAGTTAACGAGATATGTTCTTTAGCTAATAAAACAAAGATGACTTTTTATCACTATTATAAAGATAAAGATAATTTATTAGCGTTAGCTTCCATCAATTTAATTAACGAAGAATATAATGATGCATATAGAAAAATATTAAGAAAAGAAACCGATCAAGAAGAAATCGAATACCAATCGATATTGGCTACTTACGAATGGGTAGCAAAGCATTATAAACAAATCCAAAACCTCATCCATGAAGGTGATACATTTCCAATGGAAATATTTAAAAACGCTTTATCTAATAACTATAGTAAATATATAACTGAGACGATTAAAACTGTTGACTATGATGTTCCTAGTGATTATTTATCGATATTCTTCTTTGAAGGATTATATGGTTCGTGCCTATATTACGCTGAGCAATTAAAAAATAAAAAAGATAAGAAAAAAGTTAAAGAGGATATCAAAAAGCTTAGCCGTTTCTGGGCCAAACTTATCGTATTAGTCACAAAGGAAAACTAGAGATAATAAAAAACAGTACTGACATTATCAATACTGTTGTTTGCACTTGTCCTTGAACAATAATGCTGATACAAATGAAGGTTTTACCGATAGGTTGAAGAAGTCCTTTGATACAAAATCACTGAAGTGACAGAATCTAGATTTTCTTTCTACAAGGAAATTGAACGATGTTATGATCTCTTGAAACTCTATTTTTATGGAATCTTTCTGCTTTTTGAACACTATATATCGATTTGGTTCGTGCGAATTACGTCTTATTTCCCTAGAAACCGAACTAGGTGATCTTCCTAATTCACTTGCTATTTGTCTTATCGAAACACCTTTGGCAAGTAGATGTTTGATGCTTATTCGCTCTTCTATGGTAAAATGTGAATAGCTCATAAAGAACCTCCTGTAGATAAGTGTCGCAACTATATCTTACACCAGGATTGATATGAGCCTTTATTTTTGTCTAGAAGTGTTGCACTTGAACGGTAAATTCACCAAGACTAAAAAACAGGAACCTTAAATGATTCCTGTCTTTTGGGTTTTTTGAAGTGTGTCCATTTTGGGGTTCACTTCACTATCGGCCCGGTATTAAGGTTAGTTGAATTATTTTTTATTTTTCAAAAGCTTTGACGATTAAAGAATTGAGCTTCTTTACAAATTCTTGCTTATTAGAAACATCATATCCCTCTAATAGCAAGGCTTCATCATATAAGACAGAAGCATAATTCTTAACCATCTCATCGTCTTGTTCAATACTAGCGAAAATTTTAAATAATTCATGTTCTGGGTTGAGTTCGAGAACTTTGATGGATTTAACATCTTCTCCCTCACCTTTTTCTTCATTGATTGTCTTTTCCATTTCCATGGATAATCCTTCTTTTGTGGAGATACAAACAGGAGAATCAACGAGTTTAGAAGAGATGATGACATCATCAACGTTCTCTTTTAGAGAATCTTTTAGATTATCTAATAATCTCTTATGTTCTGCGGTGACGGATTCCACTTTTTCTTTTTCTTCATTAGTTAATTCATCACTGCCTTCACTAGCGATAGATTTGAATTCTTTCTTATCGTATTCACGCACCATCATGATAGCGAATTCATCAATCTTGTTATCAAATAATAAGACATCGATTCCTTGCTTTTTATATTTCTCTATCTGCGGTAATAGCTTAATGCTGTCGAGGTTACTACCAGAAGCATAATAGATGTATTTTTGATCTTTTCCCATTTCTTCCACGTATTGTTTTAAGGAGATATATTTATCTTCTTGTTTTAAGGAATGAAAGATGAGTAAATCATTTAATAAATCTTTTTTAAAGCCATAAGAAGAATAAATACCATATTTGATATGCTCACCAAACGATGACCAGAATTTGAGGTATTTATCAAAGTCGCTATTCTTTAATTCTTTTAATTTATCAACAATCTTCTTTTCGACGTTATCTGCGATAGTTTTTAAAACTGGTGAAGTTTGTAAGATTTCACGGGAAATATTCAAATTAAAAGCGTCTGAATCCACTAAACCTTTAACAAACTTTAAATAATCTGGGATTAATTCAGGACATTTATCTTTAATGAATATTCCTTTGGAATATAATTGCAAACCTTTTTCGAAGTTTTCACTATATAAATTATATGGTTGATGAGAAGGAATGAATAATAAAGCGCTATAATCAACTTTACCTTCAATATTTAATTGAATAGATAATAATGGATCTTCATAATCGGAGAATTTACTCTTATAGAATTCATTTAATTCTTCTTGTTTAACTTCAGATTTATTCTTTTTCCAAAGTGGGACCATTGAATTTAGCGTTTCTAATTCTTTATATTCTTCATATTGGCCTTCAATTTCTTTACCATCTTTATCTAATTTTGGTTTAGATTTAGTGACATTCATCATAATTGGATAACGAATATAATCGCTATATTTCTTCACCAATTCTTTAATTCGGTAATCAGATAAATAATCATCATAGTTATTTTCTTTTGTGTTCTTCTTTAAATGAAGGGTGATGGTTGTGCCAACATCTTCTTTATCACATTCTTCAATTGTGTAATTTTCTTTGCCATCAGAAACAAATCTATGGGCTTTTTCATTTTCTTTTTTACTAGTTACTTCTACTTCTTCCGCAACCATAAAGGCACTATAAAAGCCAACGCCAAATTGACCGATAATATCGACATCTTCTTTGTCTTTATTTTTCATCTTTTTGACGAATTCTTTACTGCCACTTCTGGCAATTGTGCCGAGATTTTTAATCATCTCGCTTTTATTCATACCAATACCATTATCACTAATAGTGATAGTTCTATCTTTTTTATCATAAGATAAGTCAATTTTATATTCTTCTAAAGCTACCTTGCCATTGCTTGTTAAAGCGAGATATTTTCTTTTATCAATCGCATCAGATGCATTAGAAATGAGCTCTCTTAAAAAGATCTCGGAATTGGAATATATCGAATTGATCATCAAGTTAAGTAATTCTTTGCTTTCTGTTTCAAATTGCTTTGTTTCTTTCATAAACTAGCCTCCTTTTAGCACTTGAACTCTTTAACTGCTAACATATATGATTTTACCAACTTTTAGCACTCTGTCAACTAGATTGCTAATTTTTCTTCTTTTTATGGGATTATTAAGAAAAAGTACATTCGTGTACTTCGTTCTATTTTGTTATATTAAATTAATTCTTGATTGTCTTTTTCACACTTTTATAAGCCTACTAAAGACTAATAGATCAAATGTATCGTAAGCGTGCATCTAAGGTAGTTCAAGTCCTGTCAGCAATCTAAAAACTTTCATCAATGGTGTAGCAATTGAGGATTTTGATACATATTCTTCAGTTATTGCTTATCCACCATAATCTATGAAAGCCATCGAAAAACATTAAAAATGGGTAAAAATGCAAGAAAAAAGACCTGATAATGAGTATCAAGTCTGTTCATATCGTTTGGTTGCGGTGGCCAGAAATGATACAATCCGACACCCTTTCTTGAAAAACCGACAGGGGCTTTCAAAAACCGACACCCCTATTATATTGTTTTCTTTCCAATTGGTACGCCTGATGGATCTTTCCAGTCACCAGTACCTTTTGTAATAAGCGAAAGAATTGATACAAAATCGTATTTTGCCAAAAAAGCGGGACAGCAGGCACAAAATGGGACGAGTTATTTC
The DNA here is from genome assembly GCA_900314865.1 of uncultured Erysipelotrichaceae bacterium. Lineage (GTDB taxonomy): Bacteria > Bacillota_I > Bacilli_A > RFN20 > CAG-826 > UBA2450. Next base: position 86,194 of record OMWW01000005.1, read on the forward strand.
TTCTTTCTCACACCTGTATTGTTTGAGCCTCTAACTTCTTCGTGATAAAAATAATCTACTATCACTGGATGCCCTGGTTTTGCTCTGCCATATGGCGTTTCATTATCTACGAACGGGCAATTATTTTCTTTTGCTAATTTTTCAGCTTCTTTTTCCAAATGTTCAAAATAGCTTCTATCTTTTTTGTTGTAGATTTGTTCATACAAAGGGTGTAAATCAGGATATTTTTCTTTAATGTAATCCATGATTTTCCCTTTAAAACCACCTCTTAAATTAAGGTTTTCTAACCAAATTAAATCGCATTGATCTTTAACTAAAGCAAAAATCTTTTTGAAATCAGTGATGCCAGGAAAAACAGGAGAAATAAAACACACGGTTCTAATACCAGCATCATAGACTTGTTTCATCGCTTGTATTTTTCTTTCAATGGAAACTGAATCATCCATATCGCTTTTAAAACCTTCATCTAAAGTGTTGATGGACCATGAAACTGTAACTTTTTTAAATTTCTTTAACAAATCTAAATCTCTCACCACTAAATCGGACTTTGTGCAGATTAATAATTCTGCGTCTACTCCGACGAGTTGTTCTAATAATTTCCTCGTATTTTTATATTCCGCTTCTTGAGGTAGATAACCATCTGTCACCGTCCCGATTATGATATGTTGGCCTTTATATTTCGCTAAATCTGTAATTGCGGGCCAATTTTTTACGTCTAAAAACGATCCCCATTCTTCGGTATGGCCAGTGAATCTTTTCATAAATGAAGCATAGCAATACTTGCAACCATGCGTGCACCCCACATAGGGATTAACACAATATCCACCTATAGGTGAATTGGATTTGGTCATGATATCTTTAACGTCTATTTGTTTGATAACAACTTCTTTATTCATCGATGAGATTCTCCTTCACTTTGCCTAATAATCGATCCAATTCATTAGCCTCTTCTTCACTGAAATCTTTATAAAAAATATCGCTAATTTTTTTGGTGGCTCTATTTATTTTTCCTTCCAAAGACAGAGTCTTGTCACTTAAATAAATAACTAAACTTCTTTTGTCTTCTTTAGAACCTTCTACGATTAGAAGACCTTCATTTTTCATTCTCTCCACCATTGCGCTTAAAGTGGTTTTTGCTAATGATGTTTTTCTGGATAGTTCAATGAGTGAAAGCTTTTCATTTTTCCACAAAGCAAAAAGAATTCTTCCCTGTTGGCCATTGAATTCGTAAATACCTTCTTCTTTAAGAATTTTATTGAATGCTCGATCTTGCAGTTGTTTGACTTGTGAGATTAAAGTCCCGCCAAAATGTTTTTTCATTTTAAAGCGTCCTCCATTTCACAGGTAAGTTCTTGAATAATAGTTTCTCCTATCATGATTTTTCTAGCCAATTCTTCTTTATAGAAAATCTTGCATCCATATCTTCTCGCCACTTTAACAAGGCCATTTACCCACTGCTTTTTAGTGTCGATTTTCCCTTTGCAGTTACCGGTTTCAGTGCCGATGACTATCCATCTAATCCCGCTTAAATCGATATCTCCTAAATCCTCAAATAAAGGTTCAAAAGTAATATGGTAATTCTTACATTTAATGTTTTCTTTTAAGGATTTGATTCTCCATAAATCGTTTTTGCATGTAACAGTGACACCCATCCAAGCATTATCAGGGACATTATCCAAATTCATTTTATTTGGTGCTTTCGTTAGATATATTCCAACAGTTCTAGGATTTTGTTTAAGAAGATCAAAAGACTTATCTAGCCATTCTTTTTCCCAAATATATGGATCCGACATGCCTGTAAGGAAATATATTCCTGGTTTTTTAATTCTTTCTAGCTTATGTAAATCCGCGACTGGTTTAGAAAAGTCATCTGTTAAATGGAAGCGCTTAGCCACCGCTTTTGCATAGCAATATCGGCATCCAATCTTACAGCCAATTACCGCATTTATATTTTTGATTTTGGATTTGATATCAATAATCTCACTCATAGCAAATATATTGTACTATATAGTACTATTTATATCCATTATTAAATAAAAAAACAGTCCTGAATTTATCAGAACTGTAGTTTACATCTGGTTGCGGAGGATGGATTTGAACACATCGACCTTCAGGTTATGGGCCTGACGAGCTACCACTGCTCTACTCCGCGATATCGCCTGGTAGCTCATCATAATCGACTTGCTTCAGGTTTAACGTAATTACTTGCGGTTTTTACGTCTAGCGTTTTCAGATTTGAGTTTTCTCTTTAAACCAGGTTTAAGATAGAATTCTCTTTTTTTCGCTTCTTGGATCGTACCAGCTTTATTCACTTGGCGTTTGAAACGACGGAGTGCGTCATCTAATGATTCATTTTCACGAACGACTACTTTTGGCATGATATTCACCTCCTTGCGATTACGCTTTTAATATAATACAGTTAACTGTATCCATAAATCAATACTTAATTTTAGAAAAAACACCCGAAGGTGCTTTCTCTTTAATATTAATAATATTATTAGATAATCTTGGTTCCGTTAGATGTTCCAATACGGTTAGCGCCAGCTTCCACCATGGCGAGTAAATCTTCATGGGTTCTAACTCCGCCACTAGCCTTAACACCCATTTCTGGTCCAACTGTTTCTCTCATGAGTTTGACATCGTGAGCGGTTGCCCCACCAGTAGAAAAGCCAGTAGAAGTCTTCACAAAATCAGCGCCTGCTTCTTTGGCTAATTTACAAACTCTAACTTTTTCTTCATCGGTTAATAAGCATGTTTCAATAATAACCTTAAGAACAAGTTTGCCAGCAACTTCTTTTAGAAGTTTGATTTCTTCTTTAACGTAATCATCATGTCCGGCTTTAAGCATGCCAACGTTGATAACCATATCGATTTCAGTTGCGCCTTCTTTAATTGCTAAAGCTGCTTCATCAACTTTGGTTTTGGTTAAGTTCATTCCAAGAGGGAAACCAATAACGGTACAGACTTTGACATCACTACCTTTTAAGCATTCTGCTGCTAAAGGTACATAAGCTGGGTTAACACAAACTGACATGAAGTGGAATTCTTTAGCTTCTTCACAAAGCTTCATGATTTGTTCTGGGGTGGCATCTTGTTTCAACAAGGTGTGATCAATTAATTTATTGTATTGCATATTTACTCCTCACTTTTTTTATTATAGCAAACAAAAAAGGTCATCACGACCTTATTTTGCTTCTTCAACAGGTTCTGCTTTTTTGGCTGCTGGTTTTTTAGCGGCTTTCTTAGCAGGAGCTTTCTTTGTTTCTGGCTTGACGAGTTTGCCATCGAGATATTGTGCTTTACCAGCGTAATATCCACATTTTGGACAAACGTGATGTGATTTGATCATTTCGCCACAGTTTGGGCATGTAACTAAACCTTCAACATTGAGTTTGAAGTGAGTTCTTCTCATTCTTTTACGAGTTTTACTAATTCTTCTTTGTGGGACTGCCATTTCAGTTTCCTCCTAAATTCCGTCACATATTATATTTCATTTAGTGAAAATAAATCAATATTTTTTGGACATCTTCTCAAAAATCTTATTTTTTCTTGATTGTATCTTACTTTTTATATACTGTTTTTACTATTTGCCCAACTCTATTTTCTAAATCTGGGATTCTCACTTCTAAATAATTAGAAGTATGTCCAATATTGATGTGATGCTCTTCATCATATTCTTCAATGAGTACTTCAACTTCTTTATTAATGAATCTGGATGTGTATTTATCCCAAAGGTTATTAGATAACTCGATTAAGGCCGCTACTCTTTGTTTCTTGATTCTTGGATCAATTTGATTTGGCATCTTTGCGGCCACTGTTCCTTCTCTTGACGAGAATGGAAAAACATGTAACATATGGAAACCACACTTTTTGATGAATTCATATGTCTGCTGAAATTCTTCTTCGCTTTCTCCTGGAAATCCCACTATCACATCAGTGGTCAACGCCACATCTGGGCAAGAATTTTTGATGAGATTTATTTTGTTTAAAAATTGTTCGCAAGTATATTTACGATTCATTCTTTTTAAGACGGTATCACTACCACTTTGAAGCGGAATATGGAAATGATATGCTAAGTTGCTCTTAGTGTTGATAAGGTTGATAAGTTCATCATCAATCTCGCTTTCTTCAATAGAAGAGATTCTGATTCTATATAAATCTTTGATGTCTAATAATTGTTTGACCAAGTTAGAGAAGCTGATGGAGTTCAAATCTTTCCCATATCCTCCAACGTGGATACCGGTTAAGACAATTTCTTTATAGGCATTATTAACTAAGAACTCTGCTTCCTTAATAACGTTTTCAGGTTGTCTAGAACGAGCCTTTCCTCTTCGATAAGGAATTAGGCAATAACTGCAGAAGTTATCACATCCATCTTGGATTTTTAAGTAAGCACGGACATTCTCACTATGAGTGGTAACGCCTAGTTCTTCATATTTATCAAACAGACGACTCTTTTCATCGGTAATATCGATTGATTCACCATTATGATACTTTTCAATGAGCTCAACGATTTTGTCTCTATTATTAGTGCCAGTAACAATGTTTGCTTTGATTTCTTCACTAACAAATTTATGTTGTCCTTGAGAATAACAACCCATAACCACTATTAGAGCGTTTGGGTAGTTGTTGATAAGTTTACGAATATGCTGTCTACTTTTTTGATCTGCGGTTGCAGTTACTGAACAAGTATTAATGATAGCAACACTTGGATTATTTTCATCTTTAACATATCCAAGTTCTTCAAGGCGCGAACAAAGAGCACTTATTTCATAAGCATTAACTTTACAGCCTAAAGATATGGTTTTATATGTTTTCATTATTTTTCTAAGTTAAAAGCAATGACACTTAAAGCATATACCGCAGCGGTTTCACATCTTAATATTCTCTTTCCAAGAGATATATTTTTAAAACCTAAAGACTTTAAATATTCAGCTTCTTTTTCATCAAAACCACCTTCTGGTCCGATGATTACAGATAGGGAGTTCACTCTTTTTTCTAAGTAGGATGAAAATTTATTAGTTTCTCCAGCGTCTAATTCATAAGCGAAAAGATTGAGCTCCGCTAAATCGGGTTCGATGTCTTTGATAGTTGGTGCAAAGCAAATTTCGGGAATGATTTCTCGATGACATTGTTCTGCTGCTTCTTTAGCGATGCTATTATAACGGCTATATTTTCTTGCAAAGTCATCTTTGGAAAAATGAACGATCGATCTCTTTCCTTCAAAAAGAACAATTTTAGAAGCACCTAACTCAGTAGCTTTTTGAATAACAAAGTCAATCTTATCGGATTTTGCTAAAGCAAAGAAGAGTGTGAGTTTTGTGTTTAATTCACTACTTTTAAGAATCGGTTCTTGAATAACTATGCGTAATGGATTAACCTCATTGACTCTTGCTAAATAGACTTTTCCGTTTTCATCAACGACTTCGATTTCAGTTCCTATTTTTGCTCTCATTACTTTCGACAAATGAAAAATATCATCTTGTTTTAAGATGACTTCATTTCCAATTAAAGAAGCAAAATATCTTTGCATATTATTCTAAGAAATCTCCGCGTCCATCTTTTAAGTTTGCTTTATTTACAAAATACAAGCCCACCATAGTGTTTAAAAAGATAAAACCGACTAAATATATTAAAATCACAAGGCCAACATTAAGCGTTGTTAATAAGGCTGTTAATATGATCGCTAAAGCACATAGAAGTATATTGACTAATCCGTAAATAAAACCAGCCTTCTTTTGATAAAGATAGAAAAATGGTAGACCGAATATTCCTCCAACAACAAAATAGACAAACATCGTTCTTCTTTTTCTTGGATTATATTCCAAGGAGGAAGTGTCGATATTTGTGGTGATTTCAACAGTGTCACTACTTACTCCAGCAAATGGGTTTTCAATACCGCATATTGGGCAGCGATCTTTGTTGAATTTATCGATTCGTGAATTACAGTTTCTACAGGTTGGCATAATTCTATGCAATTATTATTGCACGATTTGCGTTCTCTCATAAAGAAATATAAATAATATTTTTCATTTTTATTTGATTGAATTATCGATAGTAAATATATACACTTATTTCATTGCTAGGAGAACAAAATATGGCCAAGATGTCGATTGAAAAGAAAACTAAGCTCATTTATTCTGCTGAACTTATTATTATTGCTATCGTTTTACTTGTAGTTGGATTATTAGAATTACTTAAAGTAATCCCACTTAGTGAACGTTTCCAAACTATCTTTAAATACATTACTTTAGTGGGCGCAGCGTGGATGATTGCTGATTTCGTTTGGATGATGGCTTCTAAAAAGCGCAGAGCGAAAAACTCTTTATTGGATAAAGTGATGCTTCTTCCTTTAGCGGGTTTTATTATCGGTTTTGATATTGCTGGTTTTGTTTATCCTCGTAGTTATGAATATTATCAAATTGGTGTGCCACTAATTTTCTTCTATCTAGCGTGTGCTTATATATTCCAAGGTATCTACCACTATTACGTTCCTATTCCAATGATTTTAGAGGCAATTGAAGAAGAGAAAGCCGCAAAAGAGGAAAAAGAAAAGCAAGAAAATCAACCATCTGAGGAAGTCAAAGAAGATCCTCAAGATGTTAAAGAAGAAGAGAAGGGTGAATAACATCCTTCTTTTTTTAAATTTTTTTATTAAAAATTAATTTATTAATTATTAATAACAAGATAGCTCTAAAAAATTTTTACTAAAAAAATCGAAAAAGTCCCCTTGTATATTTGTGAGGGGGTAATTTATTGCTTCCTTGGTAAAAGACAACCGACTGTCTTGACTATAGGCTTGTCAAACCAATAGTCAGGTTCGTTTTCACCAGGTTTTCTTCCCTTTTGTCTAGAGGTTTGACAACCCTTAAAGACATAGGTGGAAAGGAGGCCATGCTTATGGAGGAATTTCTTAAATTTCTCGTGATCCTGTTAATCATCGTAGAAATAAATTAAATGGCTTAAACAAGTCTGTACCAGCCACTAACGCGATATATCACGGCACTTATGAGCACGGTATAGGTGTTGTTAGAAAGCAAATCGGTGACTTCCTCCCCCACTTATAGAAGATGGGGGCTTCCCACTCAAGAAACCTAGTGATTTCAGTATCAATGGGCTATCCCCGAGAGTCCCTCGGTTAAGTTTGTTTTATATCAAGACAAACAACTTGTTTATAGTTATTTAATTAGAAGGATTAGAAATCATTCTCATTCCTTCTTTTTTAATGTTAACCGCGGCATTATGGTCACGGTTATGTTTAACTCCACAATTTGGGCAAATCCAAGTTTTGTTTTTAAGCAGCAAATCGGTTTTACGATATCCGCATTCTGAACATAATTGGCTAGATGGGAAATATCTATCAACTTTTACTAACTTCTTGTTTAACCATTCTAATTTGTATTTGAGTTGATTTAAGAATGTACCAAAAGCTAAATCAGCAACAAAGATACCTAATTTCATTTCTTCTTTTCTTTCGCTGATGGATTTTAAGTCAAGATCTTCTACGAAAACATAGTCATATTTATTTGCAATATATCGACTGATTTTATGTAGATAATCTTTTCTTTGATTAGATATCCTTTCATGGAGATTAGTTATTCTAAGAAGTTGGTTCTTATAGTTATTGCTGCCTTTCTCCATATGTGATAGTCTTCTTTGTTCTTTTGCTAATTTAGTTAGAGACTTTTCATAAAACTTAGGCATATTAGATTTAGTTTTAGAATCACTAACAAATAGATTTGCTAAAGAGAAGTCTAGTCCAATTGAATTAGTAAGAATTAAGGAATCTTTACTGTGTTCTTGGTAATCTAAATACTCCTCTTCTCCACTTAAAGAAACATAATAATATTTCCCAATTCGAGAAACACTCACGGTTGAGTATTTAAATGATTCTGGTAACTGACGATGATAAACAAATTTTACTCTACCGATTTTAGGAATTTGGATCTCATTACCTATAATGCGGATAGAGTTATTGATATTCATGGTAATATAGCCATAATCATTCTTTTTCTTTTTGAATACTGGGAAATTAGAGTTATGTCTAAAGAAGTTAATGTAAGCAGTATATAAATGGATAACACTTTGTTGTAAGGCAATAGAATCAACTTCTTTTAAATATGGATACTTTTCTTTATATTTTGGAAGAAGTTTTATAAGGTCATATTTATTAATCTTATAATTATGATCTTTTTCATATTCTTTTTTACACAAAGAAAGTAACTCATTATACACCTGCCTACAGCAACCTAAAGTTTTCTCAATTAAATCCTTTTGAGATTCGTTAGGATATAGACGAAAACGATAGGTTCTTTTTATAAGCTTCATATACATTAAATATCGAAGTTAGATATCAATTTATTGATATCTTTCTTACATATTAATTATATCAAAATATCGCCTATATTTATAGTAATATCTATGTTTTTTTCGCTATTTTTGTCAAATTCATCCCCCACCTAGCTATAGAGGTATCCATCAATTAAAATCGTTGTGGGGGTCTTCTTTGACGTTATGATAAATATATCGTTACACCACACCACTGGGATTGGATGGATGCTATGCATATTGGGCCACTAACGTTTAGGCCGGCTTGTCGTCAAATAGACGATGACCCTAGACATAAGGAAAGAAGATTTAAAATTCAAATCTCGTGGCCAGATATCAAAGCTGATCTTAAATATATCGATAGAAAGTATTTTAGCTATACCCCAGAACGTTTTAGGACATACGACGAGTAGTCGTTTTACTAATCTTTGGGATTAGAAGGACGCAGTAAAAAAACAACCTTACGGTTGTTGTTTTTAAAATCCTGGTCGGGGCGACAGGATTTGAACCTGCGGCCTTCTGCTCCCAAAGCAGACGCGATACCAAGCTACGCTACGCCCCGAACATGGCGCGCTAGATAAGATTCGAACTCATGACCCCCACATTCGTAGTGTGGTACTCTATCCAACTGAGCTACTAGCGCATTATTCGAGGATTTTATATAGCCTCCTCGAACAGCTACAATCAATAGATTTTGGAGGTTCCTGACGGATTCGAACCATCGATTATTGAGTTGCAGTCAACTGCCTTACCAGCTTGGCTAAGGAACCATTAATTGCAGCGTAGAGTATTCTACCACCGCAATTTTTATTTAGCAATAAATCTTTGATTAATTTTGTATTCTTTTCTTTTTGGTGCGTTTTTTAAGAACACTATTAGTGATGAAATAAGAAGCTACTCCAACTAATCCAGCACCAAGAACAGCGAATACGATGATTGCCCAAAGTGGAAGAGGATCGCTCTTGAATTCTTCCCACATTGTCATAACAAATTTGTTGTTTTCTTGATAGTCTTCCATGACTGCACATCTATTGATAGTGTCTAAGTCTGGATATTGGCAATAGAATTGTCTACCGACTGAGGTGCTTTCAACTTCATTGCCTTCGTTATCAATATAGGTGGAGTAATACTCTTCGGCATAGAAGATCATATTACGGTCATCACCACCATAAACATCAAGTCCAGAGCCATTGAAGAAATATGTCAAATCAACTTCTGCATAATCCCCATTATCAACGATAAGGAGTTCTTCATAAGTCTTTTGAATGATTTCATCATTTTCGTCTACTCTTTCATTTCCTTCGTCATCTAAAGAAGGAACGATTTCTGAATGGTTGATTAAATCATCATAATCCAGAGGTTCTTCTATCTCTTCTTCCTCTCCTTCAGGGATATAAGGAACAAAAGCGTATAATAAGTCTTCGTTTCTTGATGTATCTCTATTAGTAGAGAAGTCTTTAACAAAGTCAATTGCGATCGGATCGTCCTTTGTTACTGGGTTAGCAGAATAGATTTGATATCCTTCATCACCGAAATACACTTCCTCAGTACGAACATCATACCAATCTCTTACGAGGTCAATAATCGCATCACCACCGATGAAAGATGTATAGCCAGTGTAATCCATGTTTTGAGTAGCGTTACTAGGATCACATAAGAAGTCTAAGAATAAATGGGCAAGTTTATATTGCGCATCAGTTCTTTGACAATTTGGCATAATCCAAGCGTCCATCCAAATGTTACTTCCTAATTCAGGAATAGAATAGTACAAAGTAACTTCTTCAGTGACTTGAGTTAAGTCTTCGCCTTGATCCATAGAATAAACTGCATCACCACTCCAAGCGACATTAACGCCAATTTTCTTGGTGATGATATCTTGTTTACCACTATCGACTTCTAAACCAAAGATATTTTCTTTTAAGGAATCTAACGAAGTCTTGACAAGATTAAGAGATTCTTCAAAGGTATATCTATCAGAACGTTGATTAAACAAAGCACTAAAATCACTACGGTAGTTATCTACTGTATATGGATTATCTTCGTCGTCTCGACCTTCTTCATACCAAGATTTGATTTCTGCAAAGTCATCTCTTAAAGCGTGCAACAAACCAATCGCATATGTATCACGCATGGAGTTTTTAATAGAGATGGTGCCTTTATAGGCACTATCCCATAAAGTGTCAAAGGTATACATATCGTGAATAACACGATCTTTACTCAAACCATTGAAGCCGGGATATTCTGGGTTAAACAAGATACCTAAAGTACCCCACATATAACCAACCGCATAATCTTCAAGCTTGACTGTTTTATAAACAAGTTTACCTAAAGTAGAATCATAACTCTTTTGAGTAGCTTCGATACTATCTAGCACTCCTCTAATATATGGAGAAGCGTATGTCTTGTATTTTTCAATGGTCGCTCCGTGTTGATATAAAGGAACCGCCATTCCACTAGCGACAATCTTTTGTGCCATATAGTCACTAACATTCATCAAATCATAATTTGATTTACCAGTTTGAAGTTCGCTATAAAGTGTTTCGTTAGTGTCGCTCGTGTCATAAATAACCCTCACTCCTTGATATTGTCCAGGATAATAAGTATCCAAGAAATTCTTCACCATATCAGATTGTTCAAATTGAGTGGTTAAGTTAGGAAGACTTTCTGGATCAGTAGGGTCATTTAAATAAATGTAGTCTTCACTATTGATGACACGAAGTTCAAGGTAGTTATCTTCGCTTCCACAACTGGTTAAAGAGCCTGCTAAAACAATCATCATTGGGGCTAAAGCCAACAATTTAATACTCTTTTTCATTAGAAAGCCCTCCTTGTTCTAATTTTCTTTGCTTGCTTATTTCTATAAATAGAAACAAGAATAACAGCAACAACAACGATGAAGAAAATAATTGTGGTCAAAGATCTCATTTCCACTGGAATTGGACCTTTCTTAATTTTGGCTTGGACCAAAGTTGATAAGGTTTCAATCTTTTTAGAACCAGAAAGTAAACCACTACCACGAGTAAAGGCTGTAACGATGAAATCATCAAGCGATAATGTTATGGCTAATAAGAAGCCAGAAAACACACCAGGCATGATTTGTGGTACAACAACCTTAGATAAAGCCTTACTTGGTGAACAGCCTAAATCTAATGCGGCTTCATATAAAGATGGGTCCATTTGAATTAATTTTGGTTTAACAGAAATATAGACAAATGGAATTGATAAACACATGTGGCCAATAAGAAGTGTCCAGAAAGAGAACATATAGGCATTGACCAAGTTGCCGAGGAAGACAAACATCACAGTTAAAGAGAAAGCAACAACAATTTCCGCGTTAACAACTGGAATTTGTGTCGTTAAATCAATGGCGTTCTTCCAGCGTTTTTTGCTATAGAATGCACCAATGGCGCCTAAAGTACCAATGATAGTGCTTAATAAAGCACTGATAACAGCAATGAGTAATGTATTACCCAAAGCAACTAAAATTTCCTTGTTTTGGAATAAACGAGGATAAAGATTAAAGGTGAACCCTGTCCATTCGCCAACGTTAGTGGCCTCAGTAAAAGAGAAGGCGATTAAAACAAGAACAGGAAGATACATCAAAAGTAAGATGATCCAGATGTAACATTGGCCAAAAATTTTCTTTACCATTTTCCACCATCTCTTTCTTCATCCTTGGAGAATTTCTGTGAAATTACCATTGTAATCGCGATGAATACGAGCATCACTAACGCCATAAAGGAACCATCGTTCCAAGCTTTATTAGTGAATTCGAGTTCAATGTAATTACCAAACAAGGTGATCTTACCTTCAGATAAGGTGTCGGAAATGACATAGCTAGACATTGTTGGCATAAATGTCATGATACAAGCAGAGACAATACCTGGGACTGCTTGAGGAATAATATTTTTGAATAAGACTTGGGTTGGATTAGCACCTAAGTCTCTGGCGGCTTCGATTTGTGATTTATCTAGCTGAATCATTGTGGTGTACAAAGGCAAAATAACAAATGGTAAATAGTTTTGAACCATACCAATAAGAGTGGCAAGATATGGATAATTACCACCATTAATGCCCATCCAGGTTAATAAGTCACGAGTAGCACCAGTTCGTAAAACGAAATTGATCCACATCGGAGCGATAAATAATGTAACTAATACTGCGTTTTTATTAACTTTCTTATCCGCCAAGAAATAAGCGAGAGGGAAACCAATAATTAAGCAGATTAATGTTGTAAGAGTTGCGATGAATAAGGAGACGAGTAAGACATTTAATTTGCTCTTACTTGTGAAGAAGTTCAAGAACGCTTCTCCACTGGCTCTCATCCAAGTCTGATTTGTAACAGGATCTGTATATTCATATGTAAATGCATAGAAACAGATAATGCCAATTGGGACAAGAATGAACAAAAGTAAGAAGATAACGTATGGAATACAAAGATATTTTCTTTGTAAAGCGAAGAATCTCTTCGCCTTAGTCGACTTCATACTTACTGATATCACCTTTCAAAGTTAATTTAATCTTCTCGCTTGCGACTTTGACTGAAACTAAGTCGCCTGGGTTCCATGTATCGATTGTATCGATAATGAAATCCTCCTCCTCTTTGGTTCTCACTAAAACTGAATAGTGGTCACCTTTATAAATGGTGTCAATAACTTCAGCATTCGCATTACCATTATCAAAACCATCAACAATTTCAACATCGTTTAAACCGATAGTTGCAATAACGTCCGCATCGTCGAGGTCGTATTTCTTTCCATCAGGTCCGATTAAATATAATAAGTCATCAACGTGACTACCCTTAAGAAGTTGAGTCACATCGATATCAAATATTGCATCACTGATAACGAGACGATTGTTTTTATCAATATATGCTTCTGGGAAGACGTTCGCTGTGGTGTTTTTCTTCATGATTTGAATTAAGTCTGGTTCGATATCGATACGAACTTGAGAATCTAATTCATAATCTTTTGTAGATTGAGCAACGACTTCACTTTTGCCCACCATCACAAGGTATTCATAATGAATACCCTTAAAGATTTTATCAACGATTTTACCATTCAAATCGCCATCTTTAGCATGACTTTTAATTGGAGTTAAGTTGACGTCTTCTGGACGTACAACAACTTCAACCTTCTCATTAAGAGGGAAGTCATCAACGCAATCAAAGACGTGGTTGAGGAATTTAACTTTGAGTTTTCCAACCATAGTTGCGTTATAGATGTTACTCTCACCAATGAAGTTTGCAACGAAAGCGTTAACTGGTTCGTTATAAATATCTAGTGGTTTACCAATTTGTTGGATACAACCATTATTCATAACCACGATTGTGTCACTCATAGTAAGAGCTTCTTCTTGGTCGTGTGTAACATAAATAAAGGTAATACCAATCTTTTTATGCATGTCTTTAAGTTCGAGTTGCATTTCTTTTCTCATCTTTAAGTCAAGAGCGCCCAAAGGTTCATCAAGAAGAAGAATTTCAGGTTCATTAACAATCGCTCTAGCGATAGCGACACGTTGTTGTTGACCACCAGAAAGAGTAGAAATGTCACGGTTTTCAAGATCTTCCAAGTCAATGATCTTTAAAGCACGCATTACTTTTTCATCTATCTCAGCACGAGTATAGTGACGATATTTAGTTACGGTCTCACCTTTTCTATTGGTTTTCTCATAAGGAATCTTTTTGAGCTTCAAACCAAACGCAACGTTATCATAAACGTCTAAATGTGGAAAAAGAGCGTAACGTTGAAAGACCGTGTTAATTGGTCTTTTGTGTGGAGGTATCTTGGTGATATCCTCACCATTTAATAAAATTTGTCCACTTGTAGGAGTCTCGAATCCTGCAATCATACGGAGGGTTGTAGTCTTGCCACAACCAGATGGTCCTAAGAATGTAACAAATTCACCCTTAGTAATATCAAGGTTAAAGTCGTCGACAACAGTGTTATTGCCGAAAGTCTTGTTTACACCTTGAAGTGAGATAATACAGTTTTCATTCGCCATAATGTATCCCTAACCTTTCAAAAAACGAGTGAGAATATTTATTCAATATTTCGCGAAAAAATATATATGAATTATTAACAAAAAACAAACAATTTTTTTGGTGGGGGGTTTTAAAATTGTTTTGTGGGGGGAGCTTATATCATTTTTTTCTTGCCTGTATCATTCTTTTTTTGATTTTTACTTTTTCGAATTTTTTTGTAATTTTTTGTCTCGTTTTTTGACATAAAATCGCGTGAGATTTATACTATTAAAAAAGTAGAGAATTTATGAAGAAAAAAATCACACTATTTCTATCTATTCCCGCACTACTATTTTCCTTAGCAAGTTGTGGTGATAATCCAGGAGGAGATTCAACTAACGAACCTATCGTTCTTTCCTATGGAGAAATATGCACAACTTATACTGGTTTTTGTGAAGAACTTCCTCTTCGCGCCCCAGAGAATAGTGTTGATGGTTTATATGATTGGGTAGCAGAAAATAGAAGCTTTGTTTTAATTGTCACAAAAAAAGAGGCCTGTGGCTGTTGGGAAGATTTTGAACCAATCGTTTCTAGAGCTAATACTGACTATAACTTAGGTATTCGATATGTCTATATGGAAGATTTACCTATTGATAACCCATTCAACATTTATGTTGAAAGCAAAGTGAAAATGCCCACTATTTGTTTCTTCAATAATGGCGTGCTTAAAAAACAAATCCTTTATTCAGGAGACAATGAAGCCTATAAGGACTATAACGCATTTATTAATTTATTAAAGAAGAACGTTGTTTTTCCAAAGAGATACATGATCTCCATGGAAGATCTTGATAAATATATAGAAGATAATAAGGAATTCACCATTTACTACAATCGAAACGCTTGTAAAGACTGTGGAGCGATGGATGAAAAATATCTCAATTCTTGGTCCACTGGAAACTTCACAGTAAGCGATCCACTACTCGTCTTTGATTTCCAACCATATTATCCAAAAAAACCAAAGGACACCGATCCTAAAGAAGCATGGGATGAATATAACGAAAAATTAGAAGACTATAACACCTACAAGAAAAAATATGGCTTGAGTTATTCGGAAGATGTCAATCCAACGTTTGGATTTGAAACAGGCGCTGTTCCAACCTTCCAAAGAAGAAAAGGTAACGAAATCTTAGATATGATTGTTACACTTAACGATAGTTACAATAAAGAAACACTCAAGATGGATGTCACCTATTTCACAAGAGAAAGAGTGAACGCCATGCCTTCCTTATTAGAAAAGGAAAAATATATCTTAAGTGATTACACATTTTCTGAAGAACAAGTTAAAGATCGTACCACCTATAGGAACGCACAATACAGCATCCAACTCGCGGCCTTCGAACAATTCTTCAAAACATATGTAAAATAAAACTGGGATTTCCCAGTTTTTTATTTAAACAATTTAAATAACTATTCCTCGATAATCTTGTTATAGAAGTTATCGATTCTTTTGTCTAACTCCTTGAGAAGTTCAATTCTTTCGTTAACTGGAATAAAGGCAGCCTCTAAGGAATTGGCAAGGAAATGTCTAACTTCTTGTTTTGTTAAATTGAAGGTTTTATATAAATGACGATATTCCTTTAAAACATCCGTGTTACTAACGGTCATGTTATCAGAGTTAATAGTAACAAGAATTCCATACTTATCAAATTCACGAATCGGAACGTTTGGATAATCTTTTAATGATGTTGTTTGTAGGTTACTTGTTGGGCAGAATTCAAAGGCAATTCTTCTCTCGGTTACTTTACGAACATTTTCTCTAGATAAGTCAAGATGCACACCATGGCCAATACGTTTAGCATGGAGGAGATCAATTGCTCTAATTACTTCTTCACTACCACATGCTTCCCCAGCGTGGATGATGATGTTCACACCATTATCTTGAGCTTCATCAAATAATGATCTATAGAAATCACCAGTATGGAAGGCTTCAGGACCTGCTAAATCAAGACAAACAACCTTTTTATCCTTATATTTAGTGGCTAATTTAACTGTTTCGTGATTCGTTTTATAGTCCGCTTGGCGCATACAGCAAAGAATTAAGTTCGCATCAAAATTTGTTTTTCCTCTAAGGGCATTGTTAAGTCCACTAATAGCAGAAATAACCGCGTCTTCTTGACTCATTCCCTTTAAGGTGTGAAGTTGAGGAGCAAATCTAATCTCTGCATAAATATATCCAGCTTGATAAAGACGTTCCACCAAACTTTTAGTGACATAAGCAATAGAAAATTCATCTTGCATCAATGCACAAGGTAGGTCAAATCTTGTTAAGTATTCTTCTAAACTTTTGCATCCTTCAGGAACGTAGATATTTTCCGGAAATTCTTTCCCTAAATCCACTCCATTACGAGAGGACAAATATTTGAAGTCTTCAATGGACAAAGAGCCATCTAAATGTAAATGTAAATCAATCATAATTTTCGCTCCGAAATAATTATACTTTTAAAATTAAATCGTTTGAATTAATATTTAAACGAAAGGAACGAAATTATGTGCAGAAAAAAGAATCCTGATAAAAAAGGCTTTTTCGGAGAATTCAAAGAATTCATTACCCGTGGCAATGTAATTGATATGGCTGTTGGTATTATCATCGGTGGCGCGTTCACTGCGATAATTACTGCCTTGGTTCAAGGTGTCTTCCAACCACTTATCAACTGGATTATTTCCGCGATTGCTGGTAAGAATGGACTTGAAGCCGCCAGAACAATTCTTGGTCAACCAGTCTATAAATTAACCGAAACTGGAGAACATGTTTACGAAGTCGTTAACGGAGTTACAGTTTGGAAGATTGACTGGGATAACACCAACTACATCAACTGGGGCGCTGTCATCTCCGCGGTTATTAACTTCTTATTAGTTGCCTTAATCCTCTTCTTAATCATCAAGGCAATCAATCACGTTCACGAAAAAGGCGTTGCCGCTAAAGAAAAATTAATCGGCAAAAATTCCGAAGAGAAAAAAGAAGAAAAATAATCTTTGATTATTAAACAAAAAAAGTGACTACTCGCTAGTCACTTTTTTGTATATTGTTTGTACGTATCTTTCTATTAATGAATAAACGTATTCAAATCTATCTGTGTACCAAGGATCTTCAACTTCTTTGTTGTCATCAAATTCACTGATGAGATGAAACTTGTTAGAAGGTCCAAATAATCGTTCTAAATAATGTGAATTATTTCTATCCATGTAGAAAATATAATCAGCATCATTAAACTCACTCAATGTGATTCTAGTCGCATAGTGTCTATCAAATCTAATGTTATGAGAATATAACACTCTTTTCATTGGAGGATAGATGTCATTACCAATTTCTTCAGTGGATGTTGCCCTAGAGATAACGTTAATGTTGTCATCTTCTTTTAATAATCTCTTAAAAAGGATTTCTGCGATTGGACTACGGCATATATTTCCATGGCAAATAAAAATAATATTCATGTTGTCATTATAACAAAAAGACCGTTTCCGGTCTTCTCGTTAATTAATAATTATCTATTAAAGTTTGTTGTTACTGCCAAGAACTTCGGTGATTTTGTGCTTCACTAATTCTTTGACGTAGGCTCTACCATCACCAACATATTGACGTGGGTCGAAGTGATCTGGATGAGCTTCAAAATGTTCTCTAATACCAGCAGTCATCGCTAAGCGGAGATCGCTATCGATATTAATCTTACAAACCGCTAATCTAGCAGCGTGTCTGAGTTGATCTTCAGGAACACCAACAGCGTCCTTAAGAGCGCCACCGTGAGCGTTGATAATATCAACGTATTCTTGATTAACAGAACTACTACCATGTAAAACGATTGGGAATCCTGGGAGTCTCTTACTAACTTCTTCTAAGATGTCAAATCTAAGAGGTGGAGGTAAGAGTTTTCCTGTTTTTGGATCTCTAGTGCATTGTTCTGGTTTGAATTTATAAGCACCATGACTTGTACCAATAGCGATAGCAAGACTATCGACACCAGTTCTGCGAACGAATTCTTCGACTTCTTCTGGTCTGGTATAACTTTCGGCACCGTGTTCAACTTTAACTTCGTCTTCAATACCTGCTAAAGTACCAAGTTCAGCTTCAACTGTAACGTATGGGACATGAGCATGAGCGTATTCAACGACTTTACGAGTAATAGCAATATTTTCTTCAAATGGTTTACTACTGCAGTCAATCATGACGCTGGTGAAGCCACCATCGATACAATCCTTACAAATTTCGAAATCTGCGCCGTGGTCTAAGTGAAGAACGATTGGTAAACCTGTATCTTCAACAGCCGCTTCAACCATCTTCTTTAAGTAGACTGGTTTAGCGTATTTTCTTGCTCCAGCACTAACTTGAAGAATGACTGGAGAATTGCATTCTTTTGCAGCTTCGGTAATCGCTTGAACGATTTCCATGTTGTTGCAGTTAAAAGCTCCAATGGCATATCCGCCTTTATAAGCTTTTTCAAACATTTCTTTTGTGTTAACTAATGGCATGTTTTTTACTTCCTTTTCCGTTTTTAATTATACAAATGCGCTATATCATTTTCAAAGTAAATGATAATTATTATTCTGAGATATATGGTAAGAGTTCCTTAACAACCTCTAACAATTTTTTAATTGTGAGGCTTCCAACTTGCTCACCAGCATGAGGAATGGCGACAACAATTGGATCTGGGTAACCAGGAATCACCATGTTCTTTAATGTTTTTGTTAAATCCATTCCTTCTGGTAATGCTAATAATCCTGCTTCTTCTAAATCAAACAAAGTTTCTTTTTGAATATGATACGTCATGTTATCAGTGAGTTTAGACATATCATTGATATCGTAAGTTAAACCTTCTTTGAGGATGTATCTTTCATTGATTGCGTCAAATTCTTCACCGTCTTCAGTAAATAAGAACCAGAATTGGGCGGTAATCTCTTTAGCGCAGTATCCTTTAATAGTGATTTTGTGATCAAGGTAAGTGAATTCAAATTTACCATCTTTAATAGCGGCAATTTGTTCACTATCCATGTTGTTACCAGTAACCATATGGTATGCAGCATTAATGTAATCGTTAGTGCCTGCTTCGTTATAAGAATAAGAGCAGCACCAATCAACGAATGCTTTCTTTACACCCTTATCTAATACAAATTTTGTATTAGGAAGGCCTTGATAATGTTCAAAATCAAAATTGATGCTTTCACATAAATTCTTGATATCTCCGGTGGCAAGATCATCACCATCAAAATCACTATCTTCTAAGTCGATATTAATCTTAGCAGCGTTTCTCATCTTACTTGTGTCATCTTTATCAACAAAAGCAGATGTATCCAAGACATCAAAGAGATTTAGATGGTTAAGAGCGAATTCTAAGTTGTTGTCTCCTTCGCCGAACACTTGAACATCAGCAAGAGCTTTTAGAACTGGTGAATCACTATCATTAATGCCAATGATTTCACGAAGTGTGAATGTTTGAATAACGGAGGAAATATCGACAAGTTTTGTGTCTTTTAATTGCTTTAACACTTCTGGAGAATTGTCATCAATTTCACAAACATCTTTAAGAGTTAAATTGTTCTTTAAATCGTCAATCAATGTATCTGAATCATTAATAAGAACGTCCTTAACAGAATATAAGGTGTCTCTAGCATTAAGAGGATTATGAGTAACTGGATCTTCTACTAAAGTAGGTGCTCCATTTCCTTCATAATAATTACACTTTCCAGAGTTGATATAGCAAAGAACAGGATTATTGTCGGCATCGACTGTATTAACAAAGTAATCATTATATTCTTGAGTGTAATCAGCTGGTTTAACTTGTTTCCATCCGTCTTGATGATAGATGTACATTTCTTCTCCAACAGTCGCGTCTAAATCAATATAGACATCACCGACAGTGATGTTCATAACATCTTTAACTGTTAATTCATCCAATACTTGATCAAGTTCAGAAAGTTTCTTGCCTTGTAAGGTTTGTAATACTTGTGGACTAAATTCATCAATTACAAAGATTTGGCCTAAAGTTAAATCATTAAAGCCTTCTTCCAAATCATTTAATTTTCTATTTCCAACCGCGGTGATTATTCTAGCAAGCATGCTATCTGGATCATCCACTGTAACTACATCTTTAAGTTTTAATAATTGAATTTTTTCCGAAACGTTACCAACCGTTACTTTAATTGGATTATGATATTCATCTTCAAGACTAAATAATGCATTTAAAATTGGATCAGTACCAGCATCAAGAACTGCACTGAGTTCAATGCCCTCAATGGTTTCAAAATTAGAAAGATCGCCAACAGTGATATCGTGATTGTCTTCGTATAGTGAGGAGAACAAACGATTTCCTTCACCTACTTTGATGTAATAATCATCATTTAAAGTATCGTGACACAAGTCACCAATAACGTTATTATCTTTGTCTTCTACTTGTGCATTTGCAGGAGTTTTACATGTAGGAACTCCATTCTTTTCATGAATTGAAGCTTTTCCATCAGCAACATATCCGTCATATAAATTAACAGTAGCAACTTCATCTTCCTCGTTAACCTTTTTCCAACCAGTAATGCTATCTAAAGTATAGATTTCAGTAAGTTTGATATCATCTGGACTAAGTTCACTGAGTTCTTGTAAGGTCTTGTCTTTGAAATTAGAAATGAAATCTCCTTCTTGGAAGTCAGTAAAGACGTCACTAACTTTGAGGTCTTTGATTTCATCCATATCTGAAAGATCACCTATGGTGACATCATTGTTTTTTGTGTAGATAGCGCTTAATAAACTATTACCTTCTTTTGTTTTGATGTAATAATCATCAGAGTCAAGGTCATGATATAAATCACCAACGGTGTTCGTAGCTTGATCTTCAGCTTGAGCGTGACTTGTTGGACTATTCACAGAAGGAACACCATGACCGGTGTATTCGGTCGCTAAGTTCATAGATGTGTAATAAGCATATTGAGAAATAACGCTTGCTTTATCTTCTTCCGCTACCTTCTTCCAACCAGTGATATTTTCAAAAGAATAAATTTCAATAATCTTGATTTCTTCTGGGGTAATTTCGCTGAGTTCTTTTAAGGTTTTGTCTTTAAAGCTAGCGATTAAGTCGCCTTCTTTATAATCGGTGAAAACATCGGAGACTTTAATATTTAGAATCTTGTCAGTGTCGTTAAGGTCACCAACGGTGAATCCAGTGACTTTTCTCCAACCATATAATTCATAAATCCATAATGATTTAGGAGTGGTACTATTATCCAAATAGACATCTCCATCATAATTAGTAGAATAATCTCTAGGTTTCAAATTTGCGAATGTTTGTTTTTCAGGAGAACCACTACCGTAGAAATAATGAACATTAGCAAGTTTTTCGTTACCGTATTCATTAAAATAATGGTCGAATTCGTCTTGATAACAATTACGTTCCGCTAAGACACCCAAGATACCACTTGGATTAGAGAAGATATCACTAAGTAATAATGAATCAGCAAAGTGTGGGTTCTCTAAATCTTTTAAAGATTTGTCTTTAATGGAATATAACAAACCAGATGTATCAGTAACGTCTAAGATTTGGTTG
Organism: uncultured Erysipelotrichaceae bacterium; assembly: GCA_900314865.1. Classification (GTDB taxonomy): domain Bacteria; phylum Bacillota_I; class Bacilli_A; order RFN20; family CAG-826; genus UBA2450. The sequence goes on from OMWW01000005.1 coordinate 108,067, forward strand.
ATTTTTAAACCTTCGATGTTTGAGAAATCAGTTAAGGCTTCAATGGTCCAATCTTGTTCGTTACCATCTTTATCAGTGTATTTGCCTTTAAGGGTGCTGATTAATGGGTTATCTGCCGCATCTTCATCTGAAAAAAGAAGACCAATCTTCAAACCCTTAATTTTTGCATCCGGATTACTAGAGAATTCATCGATTGTCCAATCTCCCATTTGCGCCGCAAAAGGAGAATCACCTAAATCAACGATATCCTTAAATCTTAAGTCATCCATCTTTGTAGCAAAGACGTTATTGTCAATAATATCCGCTAAAGAATATGGTTCACCAAAAATAAGTTCTCCGTTTGTACCTCTAGAAGTGTTATATAGGAAGACTTTCATGATTTTGTCCATCTCACTTTCGTCTCCCATGAAGCTTACTAAAGTAACACCTTCTTTGATGGCTTTAGGAATGTAGTCACCTAAAGAAATGGTTTTATCATATTCTGTTGCTGGTCTAGAGCTATATGGATTAAGTTCAAATGGTTTGGTTTTTAATTCGTCCCAATCGAATGAATAATGCAAATTCGGTTCAAATACATCAGTGTTTAAATTTTCGATTGTGGTTTTAATAAAAGGAGTAACTTCTTCTAAATCACCAAGAGTTTCAAATTTCGCATTGGCAAGTCTAGTAATTGAGTTGAGCAATGTGTCGTTTAAATATTGCGCTGTAAGATAGACGTCTGGATCAAGACCAAACATACTTACGACTTCACGAGTGGACATGACAGTGCCAAAAATAGCAGCGCCTCCACCAATAACGCCAATACAGAAGAGGAAACCACCTAAAAAGGTAAGTAAATATCTCCACCAATAATGTTTTTTCTTGTTTTTCTTTTGTGGCAATTCTTTGCCATTTTTGAATGTTACTTCGCCCATAACATTACCCCCTACATATCCAAGCTTTTCTTCAGTTTAGATATCGATACATATCCATGATGTACTGTGTAAACATCACTATCTTCATCTTCACAATTTTCATCATGAAGCTCTCTAGTAGCGTAATAACCATCGCTATTTTTAAGATAGTATGTTGTCTCTCGACGATAATATATGTGTGTAAATTTAATTCCTTTCACTTCGTTTCCTAAAGGAAAATTAACATTTAGGATATATTCAGTTGAAAGGAGATTACTATCAATGATGTTAGAGAATACTTCTTCAAAGCATTTTTCAATAACTTCGAAGTTATGTTCACAACTAATTGCAATAGCAGGAACGCGATAAGTTAAAGCTTGTAATCCCGCTCCAATGGTCCCGCTATACATCGTGTCATAGGAAATGTTGAAGCCATGGTTACAACCGCTCACAACTAGATCAAACTTCTTGTTTAGGGAAGATAGACCGAAAGCCACACAATCAGCAGGTGTTCCTTCCATCGCAAAGGTGTGGTCGTTAATCTGCTTAACTTCAACCAACTTTCCTAAAATAATGGAAACGCTTTTCGCGGACATCACTTCTTTAGGAGCGACAATCACCACTTCATGATGCTTCGAAAGAATATCATAAAGGAGATTGATACCTGTTGAATAATAGCCATCATCGTTTGTGAGCAATATTCTCATCTTAAAATTAGTTTACAGTATGTAAATAAAATAGACCATAAAAAAATATATAAAAAAATCCATCTATTTTCTAGAGGGAGTGAGAACAATATTAAATTTATTCAACTTTCTTTGCACCTTTATCTCTTAGATGCGCATTATATTTACTTTTCCCGTAATATACAGAAAGCATTTCTCCGGAAATAGATATCGCAATTTCTTCAGGAGAATTACCACCAATATTTAGTCCAATTGGAGAATAGAAATTTGTTAAGTCAATGTCTTTTCCGTATGTTTGATAAGCTCTTTCAAGATAATCAGCAATTTTCTTTTGTGAACAAAGCATACCAAAATAGGCTGGTTTATATTTCTTTTCTAAAATTTTGTTTAAAACATGATAGTCGTTTTGATGGCTTGGTGTACACACCACTATATAAGCATTTTCTTTTAAACCATTATTTTCAATGAAGTCCACAAAACCAGAAGTCACTTTCTTATCCGCACTATCATCAAGTTGATCAATAACCACTTGTCTTTCATCGATAATAGTAACGTAGAAATTTAGTGGCTTAAGCACTCTAGCTAACGCTGCTCCACAGTGTCCTGCGCCAAAAATATAAACATATTGTTTAGGACCAACAAATTCATAGAATAATGTCGCTCTTCCACCACACGCCATATTGAGTTGAACTTCACCATCATCAACACTCACTTCACGATCATGAAGAAGATATTTTTCAGAGAATGATTTTCTTTCTTTAATGACACTCTTACATTTTTCTCGAGCGTAAAATTCAATAGCGCCACCACCGACTGTACCAAAAGCGCTTCCGTCTTCAGCAACCACCATTTTCTTACCGACATCAGCAGGACCCATCCCACTTTTTTCAGTGACTGTTACAATCACTAAATCTTGTCCATCTTTTTGTAATTCATTGATTTTCGAATATAAGTCAATCATACGTTATATATTGTAAAGTAGATAACATTGTTAATTAAGCGAAAAATATTTTTATTTGCGCACGTCATTCAAGGTTAATGACCACGCACGCGAGGCCAAAAATAAGCCTTTTCTTATATGGTTTTTTATGTTTAACTTGGTTCGAAAAGAGGTTTGAAGCAATGAAAAAAATATACTTCCTTCCTTTACTCGCATTAACTTTATTTGCGTGTGGCAAAGAGGAGGCTCCTGCCTTACCACCTTTAGATCCGGAAACAACTTACTACACATCTAAATTAACCGCAGATTTATCGACAATGGATACAGATAAAGCTGGCTCTTTAGAAGATGTTGATATTTCGATTAAAAGCGATGAAGATGAAAATGTTTCTTATGAATTCACCATCGGAGCGGGTTCATATAAAAAGCAAGGAACAGATGTTTTCGAAATCATCGTTCAAGGCAATAGCTATATCAAATCCAAAGCTGCTTACAAAGTTAACCGTATAATAATCGATTACTGGGGTGGTAAAGGCGCAAACTTTACAGTCTATGGAGGAGATGAGGCAAAAGAAGGCCACAAATCTGACATACCACCGGCCGACATCAAAGATAATGGCGCAGTTGTTAACGAATATGAAATCAATTCTAGAAGTTGGTCGATCGTTAACGATGGCTCAACAAACAAAAAGACTAGTATCTATTCAGTTACTGTCATCTACGAAAAATAAAAATGAGTTGTTTATATAATAACAACTAAGATAAAATTAATAAATGAGGAAAAGATATATGGAAAAGAAAAGAAGTCTTAATATTTTATTTTCAGTTTTACTTTTTGGTGGACTCTGGGGAATCCTTGAAGCTACCCTAGGCACATTCTTACATCTTCCTGCAATTAAAGTAGCAGGCATGTATGCAAGTAGCACCACCATTATGGTCCCACTTGCGATGATGCTCATGGGTGCGTGCTATAAGAAAACTAGTTCATTCCTTTCTTCTATTTACATGGGGATTTTAGCAGCTTCCATTAAGGCGATGGTCTGTGGAATCTTCCATTTATCCTTCAATCCTGTTTATTATATCCTTCTTGAAAGTGCTTGTATGGCCGCTGCAATTTTTGCAATTAGACCTAAAGAGGTCCTCTCTTTTAGAGGTTTAGGAACTTTCATTCTTGCTAATACAGCTTACCTTGCATTAGCGACATTTATCCGTGTTGATGTCAATAATACATACACCAGAATTATCGTTGCTAACTTTGAACAATACACCTTTATGTTTAATGCGGTCGCAATTCTTTATACCTTTGCTTTCGGCGCTATTCTCTATGGTGTTAAAGTTCTTGCAGTCAAATACAACTGGAAACTTGATTCCATTAAAAAGATTGTTTTCTCACCAATCACTGCTGCTACAGTTGCAAGCATGATGGTCGTCTTAACATTCGTAATTAGATAGGCAAAACAAAAAAGACAATTTAAAAGGATTCATATGAATCCTTTTTTGTTTACTTTTTAAGAACTTTTCTAATTCCACCTCTAGGGTGAACCACATCTCCGTTATATCTAGGGATGACGTGCATGTGACAATGGAAGACGCTTTGTCCACCGGCCTCACCAACATTGAAGCCAATATTAAATCCATTAGGTGCATATAGCTCATCAAGATATTGTTTCACTTCTAAGGCTAAATCATGCATTGCACTGATTTCTTCATCAGTAATATCAAAGAAAGAATCAACGTGTCTTCTTGGGATAATTAAAGTATGTCCCTTAGAGACAGGATTCTTGTCTAAAAACGCAACAGCGAGTTTATTTTCAAACAAGTGTTCTTCTTTACCGTTTACAATTTCACAAAAGATACATTTTTCCATATCTTTATTGTAGCCTCAATAAATCTAAATTTAAATAAGTTACTATTTCGCTTCTTCAAATAACTTAGCGACAACTTCTCTTTCGCTTGTCGCCTCATAGAACTTAAAGATGTCTACTTCACAGTCGACATAGAAAGGAATTGCAGCTCCTGGACCAACAACGACTTATTCAATAACAATATCCTCCTCTTTGATGTCATTTAAAATCGGACATTTTTCTTGATCAAGAACTGTATAAGTGAACCTACTCGGCAATTGAATAACCGAGCATCTGGGTTATATATTGGTGAATGATATCTTCCAATATATATCCATCTGGGTAGTTCCTACCCGATATCCCTACGTTACCAGC
>OMWW01000008.1 GCA_900314865.1 uncultured Erysipelotrichaceae bacterium
CGCCGAGCGGAGAGATTTGGCCGTGTGATAGGTATTAATAAGCCATTCTTATATCAACTTGTTGATATTGTTGTCTCTATCATGAAGGATTTCTATCCATATTTAACTTCTAAAGTTGAATACATCAAAAAACTCATCATTGCTGAAGAAGAGAAATTTATTAAGACTCTTTCTAATGGTGAAGCCCTTTTAAATGACTTGATCAAAGACAGCAAAACATTATCTGGAAAAGATATGTTCAAACTCTATGACACATTTGGCTTCCCAAAAGAATTAACTTTAGAAATTTGTGAAGAGAACGGTGTCTCTGTTGATATTAAAGAATTTAATGAAGAGATGAACAAACAAAAAGAAAGAGCAAGAGCCGCTCGTGGTGATTTGCAATCAATGAACAAGCAATCAATCGACTTAATGCAATTTACCAAAGAGAGCAAGTTTAACTACGAAATTAGCGAATGCGAAAGTGAAGTTGTTGGCTTATTTGTCGATGGTGTTAAAGTTGATTCATTAAGTGGTGAAGGCGACTTAATTGTTAAAGAAACTCCATTCTACGCTGAAAGCGGTGGACAAATAGCTGATGTTGGTTCTATTTCTAATAAAGACATGGAAGCTCGTGTTACAAACGTTATTAAAGCTCCTAATAAACAACACTTACATCACGTCAGTGTACTTTATGGAGAGATAAAAGTTGGTGACAAAGTTAATCTTAAGATTGACGAACTCAATCGTAAACTTATCGCAAGAAACCACTCTTCAGTTCACTTGTTGCAAAGTGCGTTAACCGAAGTTCTTGGTTCTCATATCGCTCAAAAAGGTAGTTATGTTTGTAGTGAATACATTCACTTTGACTTCTCTCATTTTGAGAAAATGAAGGAAGAAGAAATTGCGGAAGTGGAACGCAAAGTTAATCGTTGGATTAGTGAGGCAATTGAAGAAGACACTAAAGTGCTTTCTATCGATGAGGCTCGCAAGATTGGAGCGAAAGCCTTATTTGATGATAAATATGGTGATGTCGTTAGAGTTGTTTGCTTTGGTGAAGTCAGCAAAGAATTCTGTGGTGGCACCCATGTAAAGAATTCTCAAGATATTGGTTTGTTCGTTATTGAAAGCGAAGAAAGTGTCGCTAGTGGAATTCGCCGTATTGTGGCCAGAACTTCTATTGGGGCATATGAATTACTCAAAAAGAGAGAAAACATGCTCAATCAAGCTAAAAACTTGGTTGGAGCGGGCTCCTATAGTGAAGTCTCTATTCGCTTAAATACTTTGAATTCTGAAAGAAACGAATTAAAGAAGACTGTTGAAGCTTTATCAAGTAAGCTTGCAAGTAGCGAAGCAAACTCCATTAATAGTGAATTTGAGAGCGCTGGAGAATATGAATTCCTTGTCAAATATCTCAAAGATAGCAATAGAAACGCGATCACTTCTTTAATTGATAAATTAAAAGTTGCTCATAAAGATAGTGTTATCCTCTTAATTGGTGGAGACCTCTCTATCGTTTGTAGTTTAAGTGGTAACGCCCTTAAAAACTTAAAAGCCGGAGATTTAATCAAACAGACTGCAACTATTTTAGGTGGTAGCGGTGGAGGAAGACCAGACTTTGCTATGGGTGCTGGTAAGGATAAAACTAAAGTTGATGCCGCCATTAATGAGATCAAAGGAAAACTCAAATAATGGAGAAATATATTGGTCTTGATTTAGGAACTGTAACCTTAGGTATCGCTACTAGTGATTCTTTAGGATTTGTCCATGGCTTAGAGACTTTTAGATTCCAAAAAGAAGCTTATTCTCAAGCGCGTAAAAGAGTGCATGAAGTAGTAGCTTCTACTGGAATTAAAAACATCGTTATTGGTTTACCAATAAATATGGATGGTTCTGAGGGCTTTAGGGCGGAATCTTCTAAAAGGTTCAAAGATGATTTATTAAAGGAAGATCCAAACCTAAAGATTGAACTTCAAGACGAGAGAATGACTAGTATCTCCGCTCATAAAACTCTTTATGAAATGAATGTAAATGGTCGTAAGCATAAAGATTCAGTTGATCGTTTAGCGGCCTGTGAAATATTAGATTTCTATTTAAGAACGAAAGGAAAATAACAATGGAATTAATGGACGAAAAACAAATTACCATCATGGATGAAAATGGCAATCAAAGAGTTATGGAAATCCTCTTCACTTACGAGCATGAAGAAAGAGGTAAAAAATACGTTTTCTTATACGAAAAAGATAACCCAGATGAGGTTATCGCTATGGAATATAATGACAATGGTGAACTCTTAGAAATTGAAAGTGAAGAAGAATACGAAGAAGTTGAAGAAGTCTTTAACGCTTTTAACGAAGAGAACTTTTCAGACGAAAAAGAAGATTAAATCGTAAATAAAATTATTCCCATTAAAGCGCTTAATCCCAATATCAAAATAGGGTTAAGACGCTTTTTATTTATCTTTTTAAAGATAAATGTAAATCCAATTAGAACAAGCAAGAGAACAAAACTTCTACGGTCAAATGTGAACTCTCCACTAATAGAATGACCACCAAAGAAAATAATCTTAATGAATAAGACTAAAGCGGTGGATAAGATAAGGGCTAATACGATTGGTTTAACCCCATTAAGTGCTCCTTGAACAAATCTGTTCTTCATGAATTTGTTCATAAGGATTGCAACGATGATAATGATAATTAATGAAGGAAGGATGACGCCGATAGTGGCACACACTGCGCCAAAAGCGCCTCCGGTATGCGAACCTACAAAGGTTGAAATATTAATTGCAAATGGACCTGGGGTGACTTCACTAATGGCAATAAAATCAGTCAAGGCATCACTGGTAATCCAACCCTTTCCAACGACTTGTTCTTGAATCATTGGGATCATCGCATAGCCTCCACCAAAGGTGAATAAACCGATTAAAAAGAAAGTGTAGAAAAGTTCGAAAAAAATCATTGCTCTTTCTCCCTTTCCTTGCTAACAATTGTTAGAACAACGCCAACTATGATGCCTAATAGAATTAGGCATAATGATACATATTTGAAATTACTGTTGATAAGTGAAAACACTAAAGAAGCTGATAAAGCGATAACGAATAAAATGACACCAATAAGGTTGATTTTAAAGTTTTTACTTAACTTAATAACAGCGTTTAATAAGAGCAAGATAACTCCGATTTTTAAACCCTTGAACGCTGCTTGAATAACCTTCCACTGCATAAAGTCTTTATAGAAATAAGATATGACAAAAATAATGGCAAATGATGGAATTGTTAATCCTAATGTTGCTATGATGCTTCCCCATATTCCTGCTACTTTATATCCAACATATGTCGCGGTGTTAACGGCGATTGGACCTGGAGTGGTTTCACTAATTGCGATTATGTCTAAGATTTCAATTTCACTAATCCACTTTCTTTTTTTAGTGACTTCTTCTTCAATAATCGGAATCATCGCATAGCCTCCACCAAAGGTGAAAAGACCAACTTTCATAAAAGTTAGGAATAAAGTAATGAGTCTAATGAAATAATTGTCTTTCTTCATCGCTCCTCAATTATATAAGATTGAGGAATATAAATAAACGAACAAAAATATTTATTGGATTATGTAGTTCGTTATTGGTATAATAACGCTTGACATTAATTAGAGGTGTAATTATGGCAGATAAAATTAAATTAACTAAAGCTGGTAAAGAAGCTCTTGAAAAAGAACTTAGATATTTGATCGATGAAGCTCGTGAAGATGTTAAAAGACAATTAGCAGAAGCTCGTGCTCAAGGTGACTTAAGTGAAAACGCTGACTACGATGCTGCTAGAAATAGACAAGCTGAAGTTGAAGGCCGTATTAAAGAAATTGAAGCTATTCTTTCTAACTTTGAATTAATCGATGATGAAAAAGGTTCAAAAAGAAAAGAAGGCAAAGTCGCATTAGGTTCAACTGTTACCATTAAATATTTAGAAAACGGTAAAGAAGGCAAATACATGATTGTTGGTACAGTTGAAAGCAATCCATTCAGCAACAAAATTTCTAATGTCTGCCCATTAGGCGAAGCATTAATCGGTAAAGCTGTTGGCGACATCGTTGAAGTTAAAGCCAAGAAAACTTATAAAGTCGAAATCGTTAAGATTGGTGCTTAATTAATAAAGATTTAAAGAGAAGGTGTTTAGGCATCTTCTTTTTTTGTAATTTTTTATTAAGAATTAATACATTAATTATTAATAAGTAATAACCTCATAAAAATTTTTACTAAAAAAATCGAAAAAGTCCCCTCTTATATTTGTGAGGGGGTAAAAATTATGATCAAAATTATTCTTGGCGTAGTTATTGTCACAATTGCGGTCATTGCAGCTTTCTTAGTTCTCGATCCAAATGTGGGAATTACATCAACTAACGCCCCGGTGACAGAAGTCGCCGCAAACACCTTTACTGTTTCTATCGAAGGCGAGGTATATAACACAGGCAAATATACTCTGAACGAAGGAACAACAATGAGCGAATTAGTGAATGTCGCAGGTGGCCTTACAAATAACGCAGATGAAAGATGTTATTACGAGAGCACACTTTTAACAAATGGCATGACTTACTATATCGCTTCAAAGTATGACGCAACTGATTTATGCAATATGAGTGAAGTTGAGAAAGTGAACGTTAACCTTGATGATGCTGAAACATTAGCAACCGTTAGTGGTATCACTTCAACCATAGGTAACTCAATTGTTTCATATCGTACAGAACATGGCCTATTTTCATCGTTGGAACAATTGATGGAAGTGTATGGTATCGGTAATGCAACTTACCGAAAGATTCGTAACTATGTAATATTACACGCGTGATTATCTTATTATTCCTTTTAACCATCATTTTCGGAATAAACTGTAGATATTCACCGGTAATTAGTGTCATCGCACTAGTTCTTCTCGCTCTCCTTATTCTTTTTAAATATAAAAAGAGAGTCTCCTTTCTAATAGTGACGATGATAACTTTCATGGGTGGCGTGGGACTATCATATGTCAGGTTCAACGCCTCTGTATCTCCTTATCAAGGGATGGTGATTGACTCCAAGGACAATTATTTCATCTTCTCATCATCCCTTGAAAAACTGTATGTTTACGAAGCTAATCACAATCACGAGGTTGGCGATGTATTATCAATTAGTGGAACAAAAAAAGAATTAGACTTTGTAACTCTGGAATCGGAATTTGATTTTAAAGATTATTTAAATAGAAAAGGCGTATATAACGAACTCAAATATGAATCAATAGAGGTTAAATTTTCAAATCCAATTAAGGTTCACGCCTTTAAAAAAGATTTTATTTCCAAATTTGATGATAACACCGCTAGTGTGCTTAGTCCTTTATTGTTTGGAGATAGTAAAAATAGTGACTTCTCTGATCTAGGAAGAGAGATGCATTTAATGAGGCTAGTTTCTTCTAGTGGAATTTACCTTAGCTTCATCTTTTTGTTAATCAATAAATTACTATCTTTTCTTATCAAAAAAGAGAAATGGTGTACCTTAGCATCTATAGGATTACTTTCGCCTTTGTTTGTTTTATCTTTTCCACGATTTATTGTGATCAAATTCTTCGTTTTGAAGTGCATAAGATGGATAAATAAATACCCATTAAAAAAGAAGTTTAAGTATTTAGATATTCTATGTGCGAGCGGGATTTTGTTTCTATTCATCAATCCAAATTTAGCTAGACAAGATGTCTTTATACTTTCTTATTTTATTCCGATACTATCATTATTTATTAATGGTTCTTTTCATTTTAATAAGAAGTGGAAGATGTCGTTGTTTGTGATGATTAGTGTTGCATTGTTCTTTGTTCCATTTAGCATCAAATATTATAACGAATTGTCTCTATTCTCATTACCGATTCAACTCCTATTTACACCTTTATATATATTCTTATTTTTCTTATCGTTACTTACGTTAATGAAAATACCAATATATGGGTTTGTTTCTTCTTATGGGAATGTGATGTTTTCTACTTTAAAGTTCACGAATAAATTTAGTGTTTATATATACACTGGATCGATAAGTGAAGTAGGTATTTTTATCTATGAAATTGTCTTCATCGCTCTACTATTTTTCGCTTCTATTAGATTAAAACCTATCAAACAAATTGTGATGGTGGTTTTTGGTGCTTTGATACTATATTTCATGGTTCCAATTCAAGCTATTAGGCAATATGTCAGTTTTATAAATGTAGGTCAAGGAGACTCAACCTTAGTGTGTTATAAAAACTTCACTGTTTTAATTGACACTGGTGGAATAAAGAAAAAAGACATCGCTACTGAAGTCTTAATTCCATATTTTAAAAAGAAGCAGATTTATCACATTGATTATTTAATTACCACTCATGACGATTTTGATCATTCTGGAGGGGTTAATTCATTGATAGAAAATTTCACTGTCCGTCATTATATTAATGACTATCACGCTTTTCCTCTTAATGTAAATAACTTCACAATTACTAACTATAACACATATTCATCCCTATGGGATGATGAGAATGATTTCTCATTAGTGTTGGGTTTTAACTTAAATAACAAAGACTATCTTATTATGGGGGACGCTCCTAAAAAGATTGAGACCGCTATTATGAAAGATTATAAATACATCCCTTGTGACATTCTCAAAGTCGGACATCATGGTTCTAAAACTTCAACTAGTGATGAATTTGTACGTTATTTAAAGCCAAAGGAAGCAGTAATTAGCTGTGGAAAGAACAATATCTATCATCATCCACATAACGAAGTGATTGCTATATTAAACAAATATAAAGTAAGAATTAGAAGAACCGACACAGAAAGTACGATTACTTTTTGACAGATAAACTGGCAAAAAGATTATAATATAAGGGTAATGATTTATTTTATCTACGGTAATCAAGGTCCAACAGTTAAATCCCAGATTAAAAAAATTGGGACCGCCTTTCTTGATGGAGAAAAACCAGATGATCTTAATTTTATCAAATTAGATGGAAACAATTTTCTTGTTCAAGACGCAGTGGATGAATGTCAATATGTTGCTTTAGGCTACGAAAAGAAAGTTGTCTCTTTGGAAAACTGTTATTTCTTATTGAAACCAAAACCAAAGAACAAGATTGATGCAGATCAAGACTATGACGAATTATTATCTTTTATTAATAAAGGTGGGTTAGAAGAGTCTTTATTCATTCTTTCAGTTACCTCTTCTGAGATCGATGATAAAAGCGCTATTTTTAAAGCTCTTAAGGAGCATGCTAAAATCGTACAAATCACTGATCCAGATGAAAAAGGCTGGAACGAATACGTTAGAGCCTACGTTGATAAAAAAGGAATTGTCATTGATAAAGACGCTTTAATGGAACTTGCCAATCGTACAGATGGAGATGTTGGTTTATTTATCAATGCGATGCAAACATTAACTTTATACACTGACCATATTAGATATAAAGACGTCACAAAAATGGTGGCGAGACCCCTAGAGGACAACACTTTCTTAATTTTCAACTTATTACTTGACGGTAATAACACTGAAGCCGTGAAATTATTAAAAGATTTAAAGATTACTGGTGCTAGACCAGAAACATTAATTAGCCAATTAGCGAATCAATTTCGTTTATTAAATGAAATATCATATCTTGTGAAAAAGAGAATGTCTGCAGAAGACATCGCAAGTGAATTAAAGATTAAACCAGGTAGAGTTTATATTCTTTCTAAACTTGTCTATCGTATCTCAGATAGCACAATCCACAACACTTTAAATGATTTATATCAATTAGACTTAGACATAAAAAGCGGTCAAGTAGACCGCTATTATGCATTTGAAATGTTTTTGTTAAAATTTAAAGCGCAATAATTATTTTAAAGAATTAACTAATCTTTGTAATTCGCCCTTTTGTCTAGAGGCAGTGTTTTTGTGTTGGACACCATCAGAAACGGATTTATCGATTAATCTGAAAGCGTTTAATAAAGCAGCTTCAGCAGCAGCTAAATCTTTTGCTTCGACTGCAACTCTAACTTTCTTAGCAGCAGTGCGGATTGCACTCTTAGCAGATTTGTTTCTTTCTCTAGCGAGTTCGTTTGTGCGATTACGTTTGATTTGTGATTTGATGTTTGCCATAAATTTTAATTCCTTCTTTTTTGCGTCAGCGATAAGTTTACTAAATACTTACAAATAATGCAAATATAATTTGTTATTATTTTACATTCAAGAGTTTGGCGACTTCTTCTGTGAAATCATTAACAGTTGCTAATTTGCCGTAAAGCTCTTCTGGAATGGTAACATTGAATGAATCTTGAACAGTGGTGATGAGTTCAACATAACTCATTGAATCTCCACCTAAATCGTTAATCCAATGACCATCATCATCAATTTTAAATTTTGGTAAGATTAAAATCTTGGAGAAGATACCTCTCATTGGTTCTAAAACCTTTGCGTTAACTTCGGCGGAGAAAACTTTACTAGTTTTCTTTTCTTTCTTCTGATCGAATGAAATATAGTCTTCAGAGAATGATTCAATCGCTTCTTTAACAACGAAACGTTTGACCTTCATATTATTAGCGATTGGGAGTTTCTTTCTACAGAAATAGAAGTCTGTAATTTTTGTGCCTTTTGGTAAATCTTGTCCAATTTTCTTCATCTCTTCTTTAAGGGTTTCGATTTCCGCATCAGAAATGCTGTTATTGATTTCAACCGCGCAGACAACTTTTTGGTTCTTTGTGCCTTTTTGATCAACACCTAGGACACAGACATTGAGAACGTTCTTCACTGGCTTAAAGAAAATTTCTAATTCGTCTGGGAAGATGTTCTCACCATCAGAGTTGATGATGATATCTTTGATACGACCTTTTAGATAATATCTATTGGTCTTATCGACTTCAGCGATATCTCCAGTAGCGAAATATCCTTCTTCATCGAGCTCAACGTCTTTTTCAACCCCACCGATGATTTCACGGACATGGGTGATGCCACTCTTAACGAATAATTCACCAGTGTTATCTTTGCTCTTTCCTTTAGGTTTGATTTTGTAACTTACTCCATGGAATGGGATACCGATGCTACCTTTAAGTCTCATCTCGACTTCTGGAGAAAGTTCAACAGAAGTAATACCAATTTCTGTCATACCATATCCATTATATAATGGATAACCAATACCATTGATTGTGGTTTGGGTCTTACTATCAAGATATCCGCCTCCAGAAATACAGAAGCGAACATGATTACCAAGTAAACTCTTTTGGAGAATTTTTTGGACAGTTTTATATGGACCAGCTTGTTCTTTAGAGATTTTACCAGTGTTAAAACCGATTAATTTATCGATGTATTGTTTTTTACTTGGTGACTCTAACGCTAATCTTCTTTCTAAACCTTGCGCTAAAGAATCCCAGAATAGTGGGACAGAGAAGATATGAGTGACTTTGAATTTTTGGCTCACTGATTGTACTTCAGATGGCGCTAAAGAACGGACGAAAACAAAGTTTGCACCGAAATAGAAATACCATAAGAAGGTCGCGATAAAGCCAAAGATATGGTGGAATGGAATCATGGCTAAGACCTTGAGGTCTCCCATTGATTTTGGATATAAAAGATCTTTACTTGTTTCTTGGAAGTCTAAAGCGGCTTCGATTTGGTTACAAAGATTCTCACCATTAAAAATCATTAATTTGACATTGCCAGTAGTGCCACTGGAACAGAAGATTACTTCATTTTCCCAATTTGGAGCAAAGTCATAGGTGTGTTGTTCTTCTAAGATGTCTTTAAGAGAGAATTTTGGAACTTCATATTCATAAGTGTCGTCAGTAATAATAGCAATAGCCTTTCCTTGAGCGATTAAGTTTTCGGTTCCTTCTTTAGAAGTTCTAGCATCGATAAGGAGTGGTTTGTAACCACACATTAAGATGGCCCAGAAAATTTCTCCCCAGTGTGGTCCGTTTGCGGCTTTTAAGACGATTGGGACATTTTTTGGCTTTTGAATCATGAAATTCGATAAAATCGAAGCGATTTCAAAAGCGTGCTTTCTAAATAAAGAATATTTATATTTTTTGTTCTTGCCTTTAGAGTTCACATAAGTGACGGCAATTCTCTTTTCATTTCTTTTTGTGGATAAGACGAAAATGTCTTCCATTGTTCTTGATGTATTTTTGAGAAGGTTGGCTTCTGCACATTTCTCTTTAACTTTCTTGTATTCAGGATACATATAATGTAGACCTACTTTCCAATTGTTTATATTACTATACTTTTAACGAAGATAGAACGTTTTTTGAGCCTAGCTCATAAACTTCTATAACTGCTTCTTCTTCGTTGATATCGATAATTATATATGTTCCAAGTGTTCCATCTCTTGGCAAAGACACTGATCCAGGACAAATATAGATAATTCCGTCTTCCTCTTCGAGTTTATATCGATGGGTGTGACCATAGATGAAGAATTTGACGTCTTTAGCTTCGTCACTCCTTAAAGTCGGGAAGTGCTTCATAAAAACATCTCCTAATGGAGTTTTAATTCTTCTACAGCGATCAAAGTCATAATAATCGCAGTTTCCTAAAACAGAATCAAATGGATAAATAACCATCGAAGAAGACTGGCTATCTCCAGCGTGAAGATAGTAATCCATATTTGGATATTGACTATATAATTCTTGGAGGATTTCGTCATTTCCATGACTATCACTTACGACAAGGAATTTCATAATTACTAATAATATATTATTTTGTTTTGAGATAGGAAAGAATTCCAAGTATAATGTTTTACGGTATATCAAAGATATATGAACATTAAAGACACTCGAATTATTTTTATGGGAACTCCAGAGATCTCTGCAAGCGTGCTTGAAGGGCTCATTTCTAATGGCTATAACATTGTCGCTCTTATCGCTCAACCAGATCGTCCAATCGGAAGAAAAAAGATTTTAACTCCAGTTCCTACTAAAGTAGTTGCTCAAAAATATAATATCCCTGTTTATCAACCAATTAAGATTCGCAAAGAATATGATTTTGTAAATGAATTAAAACCTGATTTAATCCTCACTCTTGCGTATGGACAAATCGTTCCTCAAGGCCTTTTAGATATCCCATCTTTAGGTGCTTTAAACCTTCATGGAAGCTTGCTTCCAAAATATAGAGGAGCCGCCCCAATCCAATATGCGCTTTTGAATAACGAAAAGAAAACCGGCATGACGTTAATGAGAATGGTTAAAGAGATGGATGCTGGGGAAATGTTTGCAACTGAAGAAGTTGATATCGACGAAGATGATAATTCGACTTCTTTATTCAAGAAGATGGGTGAGGCCGCTCTTAGACTTGCCTTAAAGGCGCTACCATTATTTGTTGAAGGAAAATTACCAGGTATTCCTCAAGATGAATCTTTGGTAACTTTTGCCCCTTCAATCAAACCAGAAGAAGAGAAAATCAATCTTTCAAAATCTAAAGAAGAAATCGTTGGACAAATAAGAGCTTTGTCCGATGTTCCTGGAGCGTATTTATATATGGGTGAGTTGAAACTCAAAATATATAAAGCGAATGTTAATTCTTCTGAAGTATTAGGAGAAGTTGGTGAGATTATTAAGGCTGATAAATTAGGCCTACACCTACAAGTTAAAGATGGCGTTATTGCGATTTTAGAACTTCAAAAAGAAGGTAAGAATCGCATGGACTATAAATCGTTTGTGAATGGTAATCAAAATTTACTAAAAACTGTTTTAAAGTAAATGAAAGAAAGAATCGAATTAAGCGTCCACCAACTCGTGGACTTTCTTTTAAGAAAAGGCGACATTGATAATCGCGTTTTTAATCGTAGTTCACAAACAGAAGGTAGTCGTTTACATGCAATCTATCAATCCAAGCAAGGAAACAATTACATCTCTGAATATCCTTTAAAGCAATCTTTTGTGATTGACGATATTGAAATCACTCTTCAAGGAAGAGCGGACGGAATCATCAAAAAGAGTAAAGATGATTACATCATTGATGAAATCAAAACCACAATTATTGATTTAAAAGAATTCCGTGAAGAAAACTTAGAGTGGCATCTTGGGCAGGCTAAATGCTATGCCTATATGTTTGCCTATGCTCTTAATCTTAATCATATCGGAGTAAAACTAACATATATTCGTCAAGGAAAAGAAAGCGAAAGATTTGCTGACGATTACATGTTTGTTACTAGTGAGTTGGAAAAAGATATTTACACCTTATTAAATGATTACCTTGCTTTTTATCAAGTAATTATTAGATTAAACGAAGAAAGAGATAACACAATTAAGACGTTAGAGTTTCCATTTTCTAATTATCGTAAAGGACAAAAAGAACTCATCAAATATGTTTATGGAACGATAAAAAACAAAGAGAAGTTATTTATCGAGGCTCCTACCGGAATTGGAAAGACGATGTCTTGTATATATCCATCAATTAAATATCTTCTTGAAGATAAGGAGAGCAAAATATTTTATTTGACTGCGAAAGCAACAGGCAAAGAAAACGCTCATCAAGCTCTTTCAATTTTAAAAGATAATGGACTTTCTATCAGCGATATTATCATCACTTCAAAAGAAAAGATTTGTTTCAACAAAGATAAAGCGTGTAACCCTGATGAATGCCTTTATGCGATTGGTTACTATAACAAGATTAAAAACGTCATTAAAGAATCAATTCTTCGATACGATGATTTTGATTATGAAACCATCACCCATATCGCAAATAAGCACATGATTTGTCCATTTGAGTTAGAACTTGATTTAAGCCTTTTCTGTGACGTTATTGTTTGTGATTATAACTACGTCTTTGATCCAACCGCTTATATGAAGCGTTATTTTGATGAAAATCCATCACATTACATCATCCTTTTGGACGAGGCTCATAACTTAGTGGAACGTTCAAAAGACATGTATTCGGCTGAATTATCATATTCTGAATTCTTAAAAGCTAAGAAATCACAAAGTAGAATCCCTAATCGTAAGATTAAAACCTTCTTAGCTAAACTTAAGTTATTATTTGAAAAGTATTCCTTAGAATACGGAAATGGTAATCACGAGATTGAAGATTTATCAGAAGAAGGCTATAAAACTCTTAATAAATTCGTAACTAAATACCAAGAAGTTTCTAAAGAAAACAATAAAGACATCTCCAAGGATTTGACTAATTTATATATTGATATCAGTAGATTCCTCAAAATCTCTGAACTTTTATGTGAACGCTTTTTGGTTTATATCAATAAAAGCGAAGATGATTTAAAAATCAAAATCCATTGTTTAGATGCCTCAAGATTTTTAGCGGCTACAATGAGTAAAGTTAACTCTACAACTCTATTCTCTGCAACTTTATCTCCAATTTCTTATTACATCGACACTCTTGGAGGAGATAAAGAAAACTCTCCAAGTGTAGTTTTAAACTCTCCATTTCCAAAGGAAAATCTCAAACTTTTAATCGCCCCTAAGATTTCTACGAGATATAAAAACAGAGATAAAACCTATCAAGAAGTCGCAAATATGCTCCAAACATTTGTTTCTATTAAGAAGGGCAACTATTTTATCTATCTTCCAAGTTACGAATATTTGGACAACTTACTTAAGGTAATTTCTTTCCCAGAAGATGTTGATGTTTTTGTTCAAGATAGAGAAATGAGTGAAAAAGATAGAAATGACTTCATTTCTCATTTCAAAGAAGACAAGAATAGATCAACAGTGGGATTGGCAATTATTGGTGGGGCCTTCGGAGAAGGAATTGATCTCGTTGGAGATTATTTAATCGGAGTAGCTATTGTAGGCATTGGACTACCAAAGATTAATTATGAAAGCAACAAGATAGTGGAATATTATCAAGAAAGTGAAATAAATGGCTTCAATTACGCCTATACATATCCAGGCATGAATAAAGTTATGCAGGCTGTTGGAAGACTCATTAGAAGCGAAAACGATAAAGGGGCCGCTTTATTAATTGATGAAAGATACATGTGGAACGATTATCGTATTCTTTTTAAAAAAGAATGGGAACACTATGAAGTCGTTTATAACGAGAATGATATCAAAGAGAGTCTACAAAAGTTTTTCAAAGTCTAACATAAATGTTATAATTCACTAAGTTTATGGATTTCGAACAAAAATATACACGTAATTTCTCAATCATCGCTCATATCGATCACGGCAAGAGCACTCTTGCGGATCGTATTTTAGAAATGACTGGTGCAATCTCTGAAAGAGAAATGAAGGACCAAATCCTAGATTCCATGGATCTTGAAAGAGAAAGAGGAATTACCATTAAGCTTAACGCTGTGACATTATCCTACAAAAGTGATGATGGACATACATATATTTTTAACTTAATCGACACTCCAGGGCATGTTGACTTCACATACGAAGTTTCTAGATCTTTGGCAGCGTGCGAAGGCGCAGTTTTAGTAGTGGACGCCACTCAAGGTGTAGAAGCCCAAACTCTTGCAAATGTATATTTAGCAATTGACAATAACTTAGAAATTTTACCTGTTATCAACAAAGTTGATCTTCCTAGCGCTATGCCTGAATGGGCACGCGAAGAAATCGAAAAGCGTATTGGTATTCCTTCAAGTGAAGCTGTAGAAGTATCTGCCAAAACTGGTTTTCATATCCATGAATTATTAGAATCCATCGTGAAGAATATCCCAGCGCCAACAGGTGATGAATCAGCCCCATTGAAAGCACTTATCTTTGATAGTTTCTATGATTCTTATCGTGGAGTAGTCATAATGGTGAGAATCAAAGAAGGCAAGGTTGCTGTTGGGGACCATATTAAATTGATGCAATCTAACAAGGATTACATCATTACTGAACTTGGTATTAGAACACCAGACGAAATTAAATTGAAAGAACTCAGATGCGGACAAGTCGGATATATATGTGCTCAAATCAAAGATATCAAAGATGTAAGACCAGGTGATACTGTTACTTCTTTTGAAAAGCCGGCAAGTATTGCCCTTCCTGGATATCGTGATATCAATCCAATGGTCTACTGTGGTCTTTATCCTGTGGATAGTGATGATTATCAAAACTTAAAAGACGCTCTTGAGAAGCTTTCTTTAAACGACGCTTCACTTCAGTTTGTGCCAGAAACATCACAAGCCTTAGGCTTTGGCTTTAGATGTGGGTTCTTGGGTCTTCTTCATATGGATGTCATTCAAGAAAGACTTGAAAGAGAATATAATATCGACCTTATTTTGACTGCTCCTTCAGTTATTTATCATGTTTATTTAACCAGTGGAGAAATGATTCCAATTGATAATCCATCAAAATTACCAGACTCTTCTAAGATTAAATCTATAGAAGAACCATATGTTAAAGCTAGTATCATGACTCCAAAAGAATATGTTGGTCCGATTATGGAACTCTGCCAAGAAAAAAGAGGAATCTATGAAGATCTTCAATATTTTGATGACACAAGGATGATTCTTGTTTATGAACTCCCTCTATCTGAAATTGTTTACAATTTCTTTGATAAGTTAAAGAGCTTCACAAAGGGATATGCTTCCTTTGACTATGAACCATCTATTTATAGAGCTAATGACTTAATTAAAATGGATGTCATGTTAAATGGCCAAGTGGTGGACGCTCTTAGTAGTATCGTATTCCGTCCACATGCTTATAATAGAGGTTTAGGCATAATTCGTAGAATTAAAACCGTTATTCCTCGTCAACAATTTGAAATTCCTATTCAAGCCGCAATAGGTGGCAAGATTATTGCACGTGTAGATGTGAAAGCGGTTAGAAAAGATGTTTTGGCCAAGTGTTATGGCGGAGACATCTCTCGTAAGAAGAAGCTTTTAGAAAAACAAAAAGAAGGCAAGAAGAGAATGAAGAAGGTGGGCTCTGTAGAAGTGCCACAAGAAGCATTCATGTCTATATTATCTATAGACGACGAAGAAGAATAGTAATAAATTTAGTATCAAATTAGTAGATTTTTGGTTTATCTCTTGTAAAACAAGTTTGTGTAAAATATAATGTTAGCAAGAGGTAAACTTTTTATGTCTAATAATGATCTCGCGATGCGCTTTACAGAAAACTATTACGCAACCAAAAATGAAGTTAGTAAAGAACTTAAAATTTCACTCATCGATGGAGTGTGGGATAAGATTTTATCTTATCGTTCATCTTTTTATCATTATCTTTCTTTGAAAGGAATTGATAAGAATCCATTAAGAATCTGCCTTTGTCCAACGATTGCCAACAAAGCCAATAACTGTGAGACAAAATTGATTCGTCTTCTAGACGATTATCATAAACTTGATCGAGTTAATGGCGACGCTCAATACTTTGAGATGTCCAATTCAATTAAGTGTTTGCAAAACATTGGCGCCAAAAAGAACCTTGTGAGCGATGAGGAAAACGTTCGTGCAGTAATACATGGTTCTAGACATATCTCTGAACTTGCGAATTATTTAGACGCCTTAAAGTTTGTCGAAAGCAAATATGTTAATGCTTTGGATATGGACTATTTAGCTGAGCTTTATAGTCTTGTTAGCGGAAATTCTGAACTAACCTACTTCTACCGTGAAACAGAACTAGAAGACGTGAATAGTTATAGTCCTATTGCACGTGTTTATAAAAGCGCTCCATGTTCTTTAATTAGTCAAATGATGGATGGCTTATTCACTTTTGTTAGTAAGAGCAACCTCAGCCCATTAAACAAATCATTAGTAGCATTCTATTATATAGAATTTGTTAAACCATTTAAGGATTATAACGATGAAATTGCCGCTTTATTCGCTAAGAGCGTTCTTGCTCACGATAGATTAAACGAATTCGCAGCTTATTTCCCATTAGAGTCTTTATTAAATGAAAATTCCAATGAAATGAACAAGAAATTTTATGAAGTTCAAGTTACTTCTGACTTAACTTATTTCCTCACATACGCATTAAGCTCTACTGATCAACTTATCGATAGAATGCTTGATAACATGGCGGAATATTCAACTCAAATCATAAAAAATGATTTCTTCAAATTGGACGAGCCACAAGTTGATGAAGTCAAAGAAGAAATTCATAAAGAAGTTAAAGTTGAAGAAAAACCTGTTGAAGAGAAAAAGGAACAACAAGTGGTCGTTAAAGAAGTGATCCGTGAAATCATTAGAGAAGTTCCCGCTCCAGCAGTGCAAGTTGAGCCAAAGAAAGAAGAAAAACCTGTCGAGCCAACTCCTGTTATTGAAAAAGTAGAAGAGAAACCTTTAGGTTTGGCAGTCTCGTTCATCCAACCAGAACTTGATGAAAAAACTGCGTCTAGATTAGAAAGACAACTTCTTGAAATGGACGTTAGATTAAAAAAAGACCAAGCATATTTTTATGCTAGACACTGCACATTAGGCATGTATTACACCATAGATCAATATAAGAAAGCCACTAAGTGTGTTTACGAAACTGCAAGAACTTCTATGGAAAAACTTGTAGAATATGGGTATTATAAGAAAATGCAAGCAGGCAAAAAGTTTGTCTACACTCCTGTAGATAGAAAGTGAGTATCATTATGTCAGACGGTTTAAAAATCTTCCTAGTAGTTCTTGGTGTTGTTGTTGCCATTGCCTTAATTGCGTTCTCAATTTATATGTATTTAAAACCACGTTTAAAACGTGATGATAAACCAACCGAAGAACAAATCCTTCATGAAGAGATGGATCGCGTTCTCAAACCAATTGATGACGAAGAGACTGCGAAAGCAATCGAACAATATAAGGATGAAGATTAACAAAGTTAATTCTTTATATATTCACATCCCTTTCTGTGAATCAATATGCGATTACTGTGACTTTTCCAAGTTGCAGTATTTTCGTAATATCGCCATTAAGTATTTAGATGTCCTTGAAAAAGAATTGAATGAAGTAGTGGATAACCACGAATTAAAAACCATCTATATTGGTGGAGGAACACCGACATCTTTGGATGATGATTTGTTTTTAAGACTTTTAAATATGGTGGAACCATTTTCTAAATGTGTTAAAGAATATACGATTGAATGCAATCCAGAATCGCTATCTCTTAATAAAATTAAGATGATGAAAAATAAAGGCATCAATCGTGTATCTATAGGCGTAGAATCTACAGACGATAGGATATTAAAATCAATCAATCGTCATCACACTTTTATTGACGTTATGACCGCTAAAAAGAATTTAGAAGAAAACGGATTAGATAATGTGAACTTTGACTTGATACTTGGTCTACCCAATGTATCGATCAATATGTTACAGAAAGATATTAAAAATATCTTGTCACTCAATCCTAGCCACGTATCTTGTTATTCATTAACAGTTCATGAACATACTGTATTTTTCTTAAATAACATCCTCCCACCGAGTGATGATTTCTCCTACGAAGCTTATAAGATAGTGGATTCCCTACTTACTAAAGAAGGATTTATACACTACGAAGTATCTAATTGGGCAAAGCCAGGAAAAGAAAGTGAACACAATTTGACTTATTGGAGAAACAAAGAATATTACGGAGTTGGTTTAGGAGCGTCAGGCTACGTTAATGGGATTAGATATAAAAATACGACTAACCTAAAAAATTACCTTAAAGGTAAAAATGATAAAGAAATAGAGAAGGTTGAATTAAAAGATCTTGAAGAATATCAGATAATGTTAAACCTAAGAACCGTTGAAGGATTGGATTTAGGAACATACAAAGAATTATTTAATAAGGATTTATATAAAAACAAACAAAAGGTGATTGATGGTTATGTTTCTAGTGGCCATTTAAAGCTTGTGAACAATCGTCTTATTCCGACCTTTGAAGGGATGATGATTCTTGACAAAATCACCTTAGATTTATTCGCCTAAACGGCGATTTTTTCTTGTTTTGGAAAACTTTTACATAGTAACAGAATATTTTTAGCACTTATGTGTTGACAGTGCTAACACTTTGCTTATAATAGAATTAGCACTTGAATAAAAAGAGTGCCAAAAAGGAGGCGAAAAGATATGTCACTTACACGTAGCGAGATGATTCTTAAATTAATCGTTGACCACTTCGTTAAAACAGCAGAACCTGTTGGAAGCCAAACATTAATTGAAGAATATGGCTTACCTTATAGTAGTGCCACCATTCGTAATGAAATGTCCGCTCTTGAAAAAATGGGATATCTTGAAAAGCCTCATACAAGCGCAGGACGTGTTCCTTCTTCTAAAGGATATGAATATTACTGCAAACATCTTAGAGACAAAGCTTTAAGCGATAACATTCGTTACTCCTTACAATCAGTTCTTGAATCTAAGGTTCAATCGGTAGAAGAAGTTATCAAAAGAAGCTGTGAAATCATCTCTCATATGACTAACTTAGTTAGCGTCGTCATGGGACCTGAAGAAAAAGCCGAACACTTAGCGAGTATTCAACTAGTCCCAATTAACGAGAATACGATTACCGCAGTCTTTGTTACTGATAAAGGATATGTTGAAAATAAGACATTCATTCTCGAAGAGAATATTAAATCAGATGAAGTGGTGAAGTGTGTTGATCTTCTTAACGCTAGACTAAAAGGAACTCCTATTGATGGTCTTGTGGAAAAGATGGAATCACTTAAACCAGTTCTCTCCGATTACATTGTCTCTCATGACGTCGTGTATCAAGCAATTCTAGAATCGTTATTAAGATTTGCAGGTGATCGATTATCGCTTTATGGAAAAGAAGAATTATTCAATCATCCAGAATTTAAAAATGACACCGACGCTTTAATGAGAGTTATGAAACTTCTCGATGATGCCTCCTTATTAAGGAAAGCTGATTATCAAATCGAAGACGATAGTGAAACCGCTGTTGCGATTGGGGATATCGAAGGTAACCCAGATGTCTCGCTTGTAACTGCAAAGATTAGAATCGGACCTGATAGTGAAAACATCATTACACTGGTAGGGCCGAAGAGAATGGACTACGACAAAGCATTATCTGCTTTGGAATTCCTATCCGAGGAATTAGATAAATACTTTAACGACAAAGGAGGTCACACTGATGGTGGAAAAAACTGAAGAATTCAATGAAGAAGTAACAAGCAAAAAAGAAAAGAAAAAAGTTGAAAAACTTCAAGATGAAATTGAAAGACTAAAAGCTGAATCAGACCATTGGAAAAACGAATATTATCGTGCTTATGCCGATACGAAGAATCTAAGAAATAGTCTTGAAAAAGACTTCAAAGAGGCGATGAGATATCGTTCAGAAGGGTTCATTGATGAACTACTTCCAGTATTAGATAGCTTCCATATGGCGTTAGCCAATGAACCAACTGACCCAGCTTTGAAAAACTATCTTACCGGCTTCCAATACGTCTATCGTAATTTAGTTAGCGTATTAGAAAACGAAGGAGTCAGTGAATTGTCACCAAATATTGGTGATAAGTTCGATCCTCACACCATGAACGCCGTTGATACGGTGGAAGGTGAAGAGGAAAACAAAGTCGTAAAAGTTTACGGAAAAGGTTATAAACTTCACGATCGCATTATTCGCCCTTCAATGGTGCAAGTAAGCGTTCATAAAGTGGAAAATAAAGAAGAAAACAAAGAAGCATCCGACGAGAAAGTCGATGCATAGGAGGAAAATTAATTATGGCAAAAGAAATTATCTTAGGTATTGACCTTGGTACAACAAACTCAGTTGTATCCTATTTACAAGCTGATGGCACTGTTAAAGTTATCCCTTCCCCAGAAGGAACAATGACTACTCCATCCGTCGTTGCTTTTAAAGCAAGTGGTGAAGAAATCGTTGGTAACGCCGCTAAAAGACAAGCGATTACTAACCCAGATACAGTAAGCTCCATCAAACGTAAAATGGGTAGTGCAGAAAAAGTTCACA
Source organism: uncultured Erysipelotrichaceae bacterium (assembly GCA_900314865.1). Classification (GTDB taxonomy): domain Bacteria; phylum Bacillota_I; class Bacilli_A; order RFN20; family CAG-826; genus UBA2450. The sequence goes on from OMWW01000008.1 coordinate 20,766, forward strand.
TTAACTGTGTTAACAAAGACTTCACCCCACAAGAAATTTCTGCAAAAATTCTCGCTTACATGAAGAAATATGCAGAAAATAACATCGGTCATAAAGTTGACAAGGCAGTCATTACTGTTCCTGCTTACTTCAATGACGCACAAAGACAAGCTACTAAAGATGCTGGCCAAATCGCTGGCTTAGATGTTGTCCGTATCATTAACGAACCAACCGCTGCCGCTTTAGCCTATGGCTTACAAACTGAAAAATCTGAAAAGATTTTAGTGTTTGACTTAGGTGGTGGTACATTCGATGTCTCCATCCTTGATATTGGCGACGGCACATTCGAAGTCATTTCTACCGCTGGTGATAACCGCTTAGGTGGTGATGACTGGGATCAAGTTGTTGCTGATTACATCAAAGCGCAAATCAAGATTGAAAATAACGTTGATATTACCGATAAAGGTAGTTTACAAAGAATTAGAGAAGCTGCTGAAAAGGCAAAGATTGAATTATCTTCATCCTTAGAAACGGTCATCTCCTTACCATTCATTTCTATGACTGCTAATGGACCTGTTAACTTCGAACACACTTTAACTCGTGCTAAGTTCCAAGATTTAACAAGACATCTCTTAAAGAGATGTGAAGAACCAGTTAGACGTGCCTTAAGCGATGCTAACATGAAAGCTAGTGAGCTTGATCAAGTCTTATTAATCGGTGGTTCTATCCGTATGCCAGCCGTTCAAGAATTGGTTGCATCATTAACTGGTAAGAAACCAAACTTATCTGTTAACCCAGATGAAGCTGTTTCTATCGGCGCTGCTTACCAAGGTGGTGTCGTCAGTGGTGATGTTAAAGACGTCGTTCTTCTCGACGTTACTCCATTAACCTTAGGTATTGAAACTTTAGGTGGAGTTCTCACTCCTCTTATTAAGAGAAATACAACCATCCCAACCACTCAAAGCCAAATCTTCTCAACTGCTGCAGATAATCAACCAGCCGTTGACATCATGGTCTATCAAGGTGAAAGACCAATGGCCCACGACAACAAATTACTTGGTCACTTCCAATTAACTGGTATCAAACCAGCAAGACGTGGCGAACCAAGAATTGAAGTTACATTCTCTATCGACGTTAACGGTATTGTTAAAGTCTCTGCTAAAGATTTAGATACTCAAAAAGAGCAAGAAATTACCATTACTGGTAGTAACGGTCTTTCTAAAGAAGATATCGATAGAATGGTTAGAGAAGCTGAAGAAAACGCTGAAGCTGACGCTAAACGTAAAGAAGAAACCGAAGTTAAAAACAAAGCTGAAACTTTGATTAATGATATCGACATTTCTTTACAAGAAAAAGGCGATAGCATCGACCCAGCTCAAAAAGAACAAACCCAAAAATTAAGAGACGAATTAAAGACTGCTCTTGATAATAACGATATTGAAACTCTTAAAAAGAGAATTGGCGAACTCGAACAAGCTGCTGCTTATATGGCTAACGCTCAAGCCGGCGGACAAAATAATGCTGGTAGTGACGCCACTCCAGGTAGTAACCCAGATGATGTCGTAGACGCTGATTTCTCCGACAAGAACAAAGCTTAATTAAATAACAACATTTATCACTAGGAGGGCATTTGCCCTCTTTAGTGGTAATAGAAAGGATCCTTATGGCAAAAAGAGATTATTATGAAATCTTAGGTGTTTCTAAAAATGCATCTAAAGATGAAATTAAATCAAGTTACCGTAAACTCGCTAAGAAATATCATCCTGATAACAAAGAAACTGGTGATGAAGCGAAGTTTAAGGAAGTGCAAGAAGCATATGACATCCTTTTTGACGACCAAAAAAGAAGTGCGTACGATCAATTTGGTCACGCTGCATTTGAACAAACTGGTGGTGGACCTGCTGGAGGCAATCCATTCAGTGGATTTGGTGGCTTCAGTGGTGAAGATATTAACTTAGGAGACATCTTCTCATCCTTCTTTGGAGGGGGAGCAAGAAGCGCTCGTAGACAAACCGGACCTGCTAAAGGTGAAGACATCCTAATGCGCCTGCGTGTCGACTTTATGGATGCAGTAAACGGAAAAGACGAAGACATCAGTTTTGATTTCGATGATGATTGTCCACATTGTCATGGATCAGGAGCTGATTCTCTAGATGATATCAAAACATGTACCACTTGTGGTGGACGCGGCTCTGTTACTCGTCAACAAAGAAGTTTGTTTGGCACAGTGAACGCCGAAGTTGTCTGTCCTGATTGTGGTGGACGTGGCAAAATCATTTCAAAGAAATGCTCTGTCTGTGGTGGCTCTGGACATAAGCGCGTTAAGAAAACGACAAAGATTCATATTCCAGTCGGTATTAATAACGGTCAACAAATTCGTTTGGCGGGTATGGGAGGTGCTGGAGTTAATGGTGGTCCTCATGGAGATTTATATGTGGAGATCAACATCAAAGAACATCCATATTTCAAACGTGAACGTAATGATATACATCTAGAAGTACCGCTCGACTTTGTTGACGCAATCCTTGGATGCAAGATTGAAGTTCCTACAGTCTATGGTGATATGGTGGTTACTGTTCCTGAAGGCACTCAACCTGGTCAAGTCTTACGATTAAAAGGCCAAGGTATTAAAGATTTGAGAAGCGGAAAACCGGGTGACCAATATATCCATCTCGATATCAAAGGACCGTCAAGTCTCAACAAAAAGCAAAAGGAAGCTCTCAATGCTTATAAAGACGCAAGCAAGGAAGAAGACTCCTTATTCTCAAAATTTAAGAAAAAATTTAAAAAATAGACCCATAAGGGTCTTTTTTTAATAAAAGTTACAAAAAAATTTTTACTAAAAAAATCGATTTTTTCGCCTTGTTTAATTTGTGTAGGGGTTTTATTCCCCGGAAAGGAGAAAAAATGTTTTTTATATCCCAATTAGGTAAGCAAGATTGCGCCTTTGCTTGTCTAAAAATGATGCTTGCTAATTATCACAAGGATCGAAACTATCTCTATCTCCCATGTAATTTGAATCGCAGTTATAGTTTTCAAGATCTAACAGTGGAAGCAAGTAAGTACAACATGACTTTATTAGGGGTGAAAATTGATAACGCCGAAGAACTCATAAAGTGTAAACAATTCCCTTTGATAGTAACTCTTCAAAAGAAGAATGTTAGACATAGCGTGCTTGTTGTGCGTGCTAACGCTAAATATGTCTATGTGTACGACCCTGACCTCGGTAAGAGAAAGATTCAAACTGAGATATTTTTGAGTGAATGGACTTCTAGAGCCTTGATTGTGAAAGAGTTCACACCGACCAAATGTCCACGAAAGTTTGGCGACTTCGTGATGAAAAAGGACAAGATTATTCTCCCAGTCCTACAAATTTTGAGCGGTGCAAGTTTACTTATTGGAACTTATTTCCTGTCAGATCAAGGAAGATATTATATTCCCATTATCTTCTTCTCTTTGTTCGCTATACTTGAAATCATCTTCAGATGGAGTCTTGTTAACGCGATGAGAAACATGGATGAGCTTATTAATAGCCATGAATTCAACGTGAATAAGGAAGAATATCCGGAATTATACAAATGTATAGAGAAATATCGACAAGTATCCCTGTCACTTCTCCCAAATTTTATCTATGCGTGTTTAATTTCCATATTTGTCACCATTATTCTTGTGATTAATGGACCAGTTAACGCAATCTATGTTTTCCTTCCAATGGCGTTAGCCTTCATAGAAGTCTTTCTTTATAAGCCATATTTCAAATCCAAGAGTATCGAGGTTATGGAAAAAGAGAATGAACTCAATGAGGTAGAGACTAGTTACCAATTCAAGATGAAAAGTGGTGAAGCTCATAGCATCGCTTATCAACTCGGCTTAAATAGAGGCGTGTTTAGCTATTTAGAAATTGTGGTATTGTTACTAACAATTGTAGTCACAATGACGATTACAAATACGTTTAACATCACGTATGTAGTCTTCTATTTGTGCATTTCGTTTTTCTTAAAACAAAACTTTTGTCGTCTCTTCGAATTCTCTTCTCAATACGATGAATGCGTAGTTGCAAAAGCAAAAATAATCAATTCTATTAAAGAAGAAAGCAATAATTGATAGATTATTCCTTCTTATCTATGATAAACTAACTATACGATGGAGCTTGATTTTAATTCAAAATTCAAAGAATACGACCATTATGAAGATATTTATTTTTCTTTAATGGGAATTACGATGAAGAAACTCGGAATCAAATGTGACCCAATTGTGTCTGTTTCCTTTGTTGACAATCGTTATATTCATCGTATTAACAAAAAATATCGTCACATTGATCGACCCACTGATGTAATTAGTTTTGCTTTCTTGGATGATGGTCATCAATATGAAAAAGTCTTGTTTCACGAAGGAATGGTGGCGTTAGGAGATATTTATATCTCCGTTGAAAAAGCTATTGAACAGGCTAATGAATATGGCCACTCAGTGAACCGAGAATTATGCTTTTTATTCGTTCATGGTCTTCTTCATCTTCTCGGATATGACCATATGAATGAAAGGGACGAAAAAGTAATGTTTTCTCTTCAAGAAGAGATTTTAAAAGAAAAAGGAGTTTAATCATGGATAAGAAGGAACTGATTAGTAAAGCAATCGAGGCGAGAAATCTCTCATATTCACCATATAGCCATTTCGCAGTTGGCGCGGCTGTACTTACCAAAGATGGGAAGGTTTTCCAAGGCGCAAACATTGAAAATTCGGCGTACCCACTTTGTATGTGTGCGGAAAGAAACGCACTTTATAATGCGATGATGCATGGCTATAGTAAAAAAGATTTTGTGATGCTCGCTTTGAGCGCTGATACCGATGGACCATGTTCTCCATGTGGGGCTTGCCGTCAAGTCATTAGCGAGCTCTTTCCAAAAGATGCTCCTATTCTTATGACCAATTTAAAGGGCGCTCTTCAAGAGACAACTATCTCTGAATTATTACCATTCGCTTTCAGCGAGGATGATTTGAAATAATGAAATCTGGATTTGTTGCAATTTTAGGACATCCTAACGTTGGTAAATCCACAATCCTTAATGGCGTCATCAATCATAAGATTTCTATTGTCACCGACAAAAGTCAGACCACAAGAAACGTTATCAAAGGGATTTACCGCGGAAAAGATTGCCAAATAATCTTTATTGACACTCCTGGTATTCATAAACCACACGCTAAACTTGGTGTGGAGATGAACTCCATGGCGTATAGCAGTGCTCACGAAGCTGATGTGAACATTTTAGTAGTGGACGCTTCTAAACCTTATAGCGAGAGCGATGATTTCCTTTTGGAACATCTCGATATTAAAAACGCACCACTAGTTATCGCATTTAATAAAATCGATCTCGCAAGAATTACCCAAGTTGAAAAGTTGAAGGCAATCTATAAGGAAAAACTCCCAGAAAGCCACTTTATTGACCTCGTAGCAAGCGAAAGATTCAATTTAGAGGAATTGATAGCCTTAGTGGAAAAGCTCCTCCCAGAAGGCCCAGAATACTATCCTGGTGAAGAAATCACTGATAAAGATGAGATTTTCCAAATCAAGGAAATCATTAGAGAAAAGGTATTAAAGACTCTTAGAGATGAAGTTCCTCATTCTATAGCAATATATGTAAACAGTATTGACTGGGAAGAAAACCCAATTCATATACATGCTTCAATTATCGTTGAAAAGGATTCACAAAAGGGAATTGTTATTGGCGCTAACGGAAGAAGAATTAAAGATATTGGCTTAAAAGCTAGAAGAGATATTGAAAAATTGCTTAATAAACATGTTTATTTAGAGTTATTCGTCAAAGTTCAAAATGATTGGCGTAACAGTGACGAATTACTTGAAACATACGGATATAAAAACAAAAAGAAATAATAATGAAAATCATTATTTTAAGTAAAACGCCATACAAAGAAAAAGACCTTATTTTTAATGCGATTAGCGAAGATAAGTTCTTTTCATTTCGTGGAAGAGGTGTGCTAGACAACAAATCTCCACATGTATGGCTCAACAACGATTTAACTATCGCTGATATCGAAGTCGGCGAAGATAAAAGGTCAAAGTACCTAACTTTGAAAGAAGCAAAACCAATCCTGTCTCCAATGTTTGCGGTTGGTGACTTATATAAGATGTATGCAATCGGAGCCATTGCTCAAGTGGTTAATAAGACTCTTGAAGACAACGAAAAAAGCAGAGCTTTCTCTACAATCGAAAGCGCGATTAATGCTTTAAAAGAAGGAAGAGATTTCCAAATGGTGGTTTTGATATTTTTGGCTAGAATGCTAGCTTTATGCGGGTCAGCATTTAATGTTGATAGTTGCGTTGGCTGTGGCTCGACAAAAGACGTTGTGGCATTCTCTTTTGTAGAAGGTGGTTTCATTTGCCGCAATTGCTTATCTCCGGATGACAATTATCCAAAACTGAACAATAATCAATTAAAATTGATTAGATACATATTCAAAGCTCCAGATTTTAAATGTGTCGGTGCTGATATGTTCAATAAAGAAGATAAGAATGTTCTTTTAGAACACTTACGTCTTTATTTCTTTGACAATATCGGTGTTTCTGTTGATTCTATTTCGAAATTAATCTATTAAATATAAAAAATACACTAATAAATGGTTGACAATATTCCTTTGTGCTCATATAGTTTTTCCTGTACGCAATTTTGGAGGTATTTCACATGAGTGAATACAGTTTTGATAAATTATGTAGCCACTTTATTTCATCCGGTTATTATTTTCAAGGTAGTGAAATCTATGGTGGATTATCTAATACTTGGGACTATGGACCATTAGGTAGTGAGATTAAAAACAACATCAGAAAGATGTGGTGGAAGAAGTTTGTTCAAGAAAGTCCTACTAATGTAGGAATTGATGCAGCAATCTTAATGAACCCAAAAGTTTGGGAAGCTACAGGACACGTTCAAACATTCAACGATCCATTAATCGATTGTAAGAAATGCAAACAACGTTTTAGAGCTGATCAATTAATTGAAGGAGCTGATCCAAATGCTCCAGTAACCTCAATGACAAACGATCAAATGATGGATTACATTCGTTCTCATCATATCGCTTGCCCAAACTGTGGTGCTGAAGATTTTACTGATATCCGTCAATTCAATATGATGTTTAAAACACATATTGGTGTTACTGAAGATAGCAAATCAACCGTCTATCTTAGACCAGAAACCGCTCAAGGTGTCTTTGTTAACTTTAAAAACGTTATTAGAACCACAAGAAGAAAATTGCCAATCGGTATTTGTAATACCGGTAAGGCTTTTAGAAACGAGATTACTCCTGGTCAAATGACATTCAGAACTCGTGAATTTGATCAAATGGAAATGGAATTTTTCTGTAAACCAGGAACTGACCTTGAATGGTTTGCGCACTGGAAGAAGCAATGCTTACAATTCATCAATGACTTAGGCATTAGTGATGATAAATTACGTTATCGTGATCATGACCCAGAAGAACTTGCTTTCTACTCGAAAGCAACAACAGATATCGAATTCTTATTCCCATTCGGTTGGGGTGAAGTTTGGGGAATCGCTGACAGAACTGATTATGATTTAAAACGTCATATGGCCTATAGTGGTGAGTCTTTAGAGTACCTTGACCCAGAAACAAACGAAAAGTTTGTTCCATATTGTATTGAACCATCTGTTGGTTTGGATCGTTTAGTTCTTATGTGCTTATGCAATGCCTACGATGAAGAAAAAGTTGGAGAAGACGATACTCGTATCGTCATGCATTTATCTCCATATATTGCTCCTATTAAAGCCGCAATTCTTCCATTAAGCAAGAAGCTTGAAGAAAAGGCCAGAGAACTTGAAACTATTCTTTCTAAATACTTCCCAGTTTTATATGACGATACTGGAAGTATCGGTAAGAGATATCGTCGTCAAGACGCAGTCGGAACTCCATTCTGTATTACGGTTGACTTCCAAACAATGGATGATAACGAAGTTACAGTTAGAGATAGAGACACTATGCAACAAGTTAGAATGCCTATTACTGAACTTGTTAAATACTTATCTGTCAAATTATTCTATTAGTATAAAAATAGTAGTAAATTAGTATATTTATAAATTAATTTATATGGCGAATAACAATTCACTAGCGCAAGATTTAATTAAGCATGCGGATATTGTTAAAGTAGTCGAGTCATACATCCCTTTGATTAAACAAGGCAAGAACTATAAGTGTGTATGCCCGTTCCACGATGACACAAATCCTTCTTTAACTGTGTCTCCAGAAAAACAATTCTTCAAATGCTTTGTCTGTGGCACTGGTGGTAACGCTATTGGTTTTATTCAAAAATATGAACACATTTCCTTTCAGGAAGCAATGCGTAAACTTGCGGATTTGGTCGATTACCATCCAGCAGGATTAGAGAAAGTTAACACTCATGTAAAAGTCGATGCTCGAAGAGAAGAACTTCTTAAGTGTTTACACGATTTGAACCTTTATTATCAATTTGCACTCAATACTCCTGAAGGCAAAGAGGGGCTTGACTATTTTGAAAAACGTAACCTTGATGTTTCTTCAAGAAACAAATACAAACTTGGTTACGCTCCTAAAGATGGAAAAGCGACGATTGAGTTTTTACAAAAGAAAGGTCATTCTTTGAAGACTATCGAAGATACTGGTGTCTGCAAAATGATATCTACAGGCCTTTATCGCGATATGAACGAAGGAAGAGTGACTTTCCCAATTTGTGATATTGATGGCAATGTAATCGGATTTAGCGCTAGAAGGCTCCAAAATGATGACACTGCTAAATATATGAATACGCCTGAAACATATTTGTTTCATAAGACCAACAACTTATATAACATCCACATCGCTAAGGATGCAGCTAGATTAAAGGGATATATCTACGTTTGTGAAGGCTTTATGGATGTATACGCATTAGGAAAGATTGGAATAGACGCCGCTGTGGCGATTATGGGAACCGCCTTAACAGCAGAACATATTCAAATTCTGAGAAGTCTTAATGTTGAAATTAGACTCTGTCTAGATGGTGACCTTCCAGGACAATCGGCAATGATGAAAATCGCCAAGAACCTCGCTAGTAGCGGGCTCAACTTCAGAATTGTTGATAATCAAGGAAGCGATCGCGACCCAGACGAGATTCTTAACGAAGATGGGAAGGTTGCGCTTGAAGAATATCTTAACAAGTTAACGAGTCAAACTGAATTCGCCTTAAATTATTATTTAAGAAGTAATCCATTAAAGACCAATGAAGAGAAGAAGACGCTTATTAAAGAGTTCTTACCAATCTTATTAAGACTCACAAGCCAAATTGAATTAGATAGTTATCTAAGGAAGCTCAGTAAGATTACAGGATTCGATGTGGAATCAATTCGTGATTTGGTTAAAAGGGCAAGAATGAATGCTTTCACAGGAACAGCGCAAGAGAATGCACGCACGATCATGCAAAACTTCCATCCTGAACGAGAAGCCCTCCAGAAGCTCGTAACTGCGGAACGCGAACTTTTATACCAAATGAGTCAAAACAAAGACGCAGTGGCCTTCTACGAGGATAAAATCGGTGGATTCTATGATGATGTCTACCGTCAGATTGCAAATTTCATGATTGAGTACGCTGAAAGCCATGACGAAATGGATCCAAGCGGAATCATGGTGTTGGTAGAAGATAGTGAAGTTCAAAACAAAGACGAAATTATCAATGACTTAACTTCTCTACTTGTAGAGACTCATCCTAATGATTGCTCACAGCAACTCCTCGATAACTTATTAGAGACTATTAATGATGAAAAGAGTCGTATTACCGACGAAGATATCTTAGAGAACTCTCTAGAAGGTAAGAGTGAATTAGAACAAGCTCGTATCATCGCCGACTTTAGAAGGCGAAAGATGAAAAAATAAATTTATTTATAAAGTTGAAAATTGTTGAATAGGGAGAATAAAACAATGGGAAGACCAAGAAAAGACAGCAGTAATGCACCAGCCAAGAAAGTCGCTAAAAAAAGAGACTCTGAAACCCTTGCCACTTTAGCGGAAATTGAAGCCAAACTTCTTAAGAAAGCTAAAAACAATGGCGATAGTTTAGATCAAAGTGACATTTATGATGCTTTGAATAACTATGAACTCGAAGATGATGTTATCGATGATTTAATTGAATACTTTGCAAAGCAAAAGATTGAAGTTGTTTCTGATGATATCGAAGAAGAGGAAGAGGAAGAAGAAGATTTTGATGAAAGCAAAATGAGTTCTTTGGAAGATGATGACTTCTTTGAAGAAGATGTCGATGATGAAGAACGTGAAGAAATCGACTTTGATATTGACCACTTAGACGCTGCCATTGGTGGAGAAGTTAAGATTAATGACTCTGTTAAGATTTATCTTAAAGAAATTGGTAAATATGAACTTCTTAAACCAGAAGAAGAACCAATCCTTGCTGCTAAAATTCTTGAAGGTGATGAAGAAGCCAAGCAAAGACTTATCAACGCTAACTTACGTTTAGTTGTTAACATCGCTAAACACTATGTTGGTAGAGGTATGCAATTTCTTGATTTGATTCAAGAAGGTAACCTTGGCTTAATGAAAGCCGTTGATAAATTCGACTACACAAAGGGATTTAAGTTTTCAACTTATGCTACTTGGTGGATTCGTCAAGCTATCACAAGAGCGATTGCTGATCAAGCCCGTACCATTCGTATTCCTGTTCACATGGTTGAAACCATCAACAAGATGACAAGAGTTCAACGTCAACTTGTTCAAGATTTAGATAGAGACCCAACCGCTGAAGAGATTTCTGAAGCGATGGGTGGAGAATTAACCCCAAAAAGAATTCGTGAAATTCAAAGAATTGCATTAGAACCAGTTTCTTTTGAAACTCCAATTGGTGAAGAAGATGATTCACATTTAATCGATTTTATCGAAGATAAAGATAATGAATCTCCAGTTGAATTTACAACCAAAGAACTTCTTAAAGAAGAATTAGATTCGATATTGAAAGATTTAACTGATAGAGAAGAAAGAGTGTTAAGACTTCGTTATGGCTTAGACGACAACCGTCCAAGAACCTTAGAAGAAGTTGGCAAAGAATTTGGTGTTACACGTGAACGTATTCGTCAAATTGAAGCCAAAGCCATTAAGAAACTTAAACACCCAACAAGACGTAAAAAATTAGGGGACTATCGTAACTCATAATGAAATTATCCAAGCGTTTACAAGCCATTTATGATATGGTTCCTTCAGGCGTTGCTGCTGACGTTGGAAGTGATCATGGGAAATTAATTATTTCCCTCTTTCAAAATGGCATTATTTGTAAAGGCTATGCAATTGAAAATAAGAAAGGACCATACTCTCGCTTAGTTGCCGCGATTAAAAATAGCGGTGTTGAAGGCAATGTCATTCCTATGCTTTCTGATGGAATTAGTGAACTTCCTATAGATGTAAGCATTGTTATTATCGCTGGAATGGGTGGTCAAAACGTTATTGATATTCTTAAAAAGAATCCCTCGAAGTTAAAAAATATTCAAACCCTCATTGTTGACGCACATAATGCGATTCCTCAACTAAGAGATCATGTCTGTAAGATGGGTTTTGTTATTGCAGATGAAGATATTGTTTATGAAAAAGGAATCTATTATGAAATAATCAAATTCAACGCTGGTGAGGTTGGATATTTAGATGATCCAGACATTGAATTTGGCCCTATTCTTAGAACAGAAAAGTCTTTGACTTTTAAAGAAAAATATCAAACCCGTATTTCTGAAATTGATAAACTGTTATCAAACAAAAATATCCCATCAAAGAAAACTGACGAACTTAATTCTGAAAAAGAAAGGATTAGATCTGTTTTATGAACACCAGAAGCTTATTAAACAAGTTAGCGAAGCAATTCCCTAAACGCTACGCCAAGATGAACCATGACTTTGTGGGTTTAATGACTGGCAAGCTTCCAACTGAAGTTAATAAGGTTTTGCTTTGCTTGGACTGTGATTGGGAAATCTTTCCTCTTATTAAAGAGGAGAAACCAGATTTGGTGTTAACACACCACCCTTTAGTGTATGGAACTCGCTCTCGTGTTTTTAAAAGAGATCCTAGCAAGAAAGAACTTTGTGATGCCTTAGACAAAATTGGCGTTCCTGTATATAGCATGCACACAAATTTTGACACTGGTAAAGGCGGCATGAATGATGTTTTAGCGGAAGCGCTTGGATTAAAAGACATCCAAATAGTTGAAGGCAACATTATGATGAGAGGCGGCAAACTCCCATCCCCAATGACCGCCGAAGAATTTGCTAAACACGCAAATAAGTGTTTAAACGTTAGTTACTCTTTATTGTTAAATAAAGGAAAGCCAGTTGTTGAAAGTGCGGCTATTATTGGTGGCGCGGGTAGTTATAATTGGACAATTGCTAAAGAAGCTGGATATGACATCTTTATTTCTGGAGATTGCCCACACCATGTTAGAAGAGAAATTATTAACGGCAAATACAATTATTTAGATATGCCTCATGAGATCGAAAAGATATTTGTGCCTGCAATGAAAAAAATCATCCATGAAATGGATGATAGTATTCAAATTGTCTGTGTGGACCACGAAAAAGAGCCAAATATTATTCGTTAATCAAATAGTTATAAATCTCATCAACAACGTATTGAGGAGTTGAAGCCCCTGAACCTAAGGCGGCTTTTTTCTTGCCCTTGATATCAATGGCTTTAAGTTCTTCTAAGTTATTAACCATAACAACAAGTGCATTTTTATAATGTTCTTTTGCAATTTCAAATAATTTATTTGAGTTGCTAGATTTACTATGACCAACAATAACGATAAGATCTGCATCATCTTCAATTTTTAAAATGGCTTCTTGTCTTAATCTTGTTGCGTTACAGATTTCGTTTTCAATTCTAGCTTTAGGGAAGTGCTTTAAAATGTCTTCATGATACTTTGAAAGCTCATAAAAATTTAGTGTTGTTTGATTAATTACAAAAGGAGATTCATCAGTAATAAATTGGTAGTTAATTAGTAGTTTTGTATCATATAATGATACATTTCTAGAAACTGATAAAGCAGCGTTTGCCTCTTTATGACCCTTTTGTCCGATATAAATTACTTGATGATTATTTTCAATTTCTCTTTTAATCTTATTGAGATTATCTTGAACTTTAAAACATGTCGCATCATATGTAACTAACCCCTTGGATTCCGCTAACTTGTCCAATTTGGCGTCATGTCCATGCGCTGTAAAAATTAAAATATCGCCTTTATTCAGCTTATTTATATTTTCTTCGTCGTTTCCTTCTAGCGTAATGAAACCTTTCTCATTTAAATCATCAATGAGCGTTTGGTTGTGAGCGAGCATACCAAGAATATAAATATTCTTATTTGGATAATCTTCTTTGGCTTTTAACGCTAATTTGACTGCCCTAGTAACTCCAGAACAAAATCCTTGTGGTTTGATTAATGCGACTTTCATGTATTTATGTTAACATTGTTAAAGGTATAAAAATATGAAAAATGAAAACATTTATTTAGGAAGTCATGTAGGACTAAGCGCTCCTGATTTTTATTTAGGCAGTGTTAAAGAGGCGCTTTCTTATGGTGCTAATACTTTTATGTTCTATACAGGTGCCCCTCAAAATAGCTTTAGAAAACCTTTATCTGAATTAAAAATTCAGGAAGGAAGAAAACTTATTCATGAATCGGGCATTGATGAGAGTAAATTAATCGTGCATGCCCCTTATATCATTAATGCGGCAAATTTCTCTAGGCCAGATTTGTATGAAATGTCTATTAACACAATTGTTAGTGAACTAAGAAGAACCGCTGGCTTTGGTGCTAAGATTTTGGTTCTCCATCCAGGAAGCCATGTTGGAATGGGTGCGGAAAACGGTATCGTTGCTTTAGCAAAAGCTCTTGATTTAGCGTTCTCAACCGATGGCACTGACGTAAAAATTGCTATTGAGACCATGTCAGGAAAAGGACATGAAATTGGAATTACATTCGAACAAGTTAGAGCAATTATCGATAAATGTGAACACAAGGACCGTCTAGGCGTGTGTTTAGATACATGTCACATAAATGATGCAGGTTATGATATTAAAAACGATTTAGATGGAGTTATCGAATTGTTCGATAAAGTCATTGGACTTGATCGTTTGTTGGTGGTTCATGTGAACGACACCAAAAATCCTATTGGTGCTCATAAAGATAGACATGAAAACATCGGTTATGGCTATTTAGGGTTCGATGTTCTTAATAGAGTTGTCCATCATCCACGTTTAGAAGGCATTCCAATGATTCTAGAAACCCCTTATATAAATGAAAAAGCTCCTTACAAGCAAGAAATAGAAATGCTTAGGAGCGGTATATATAAAGATAATTGGCGAGATTAGAATTTATTTATTTCTTCTACTAAGGCTTCATAAGCTTCGGCTTCTGGAACCTTTTTTATAACTTTATCTTTTCTAAAGATAACAAATTCATGTTTTCCACCGGCAATGCCAATGTCAGCGTTTTTAGCTTCGCCTGGTCCATTAACAACACAACCCATAACTGCGACGTGAATTGGTTTGTTGATAGTTTCTAAATAACTCATAACCTTACGAGCAAGACTTTCTACATCAACTTGGGTTCTTCCACATGTTGGGCAAGCTACTAGAGTTGGATAATTTGGATATAATCCACAGTCATGAAGAAGACGTTTGCATGTGATTATTTCATCTTTGACACTTCCAGAGATGGAAATTCTAATTGTGTCACCAATTCCATCAAGAAGTAAAGGTGCTAATCCAGCAGAACTTCTAATAACTGCTAAATCTTTAAACCCAGCTTCAGTAATTCCTAAATGTAAAGGATATGGGAATGTTTCACTTGCTAATTTATAAGCTGCAACGGTTTCTAATACGTTGCTTCCCTTTAAAGATATGACTATGTCATAAAAACCAAGAGACTCTAAAATATCAACATGTTTTTTAGCGGAGGCAACCAACTTTTCTGCTGTATAACTTGTCGAGTAATTATGGATTTCTTTGTCTAACGACCCAGAGTTAACCCCAATTCTAATTGGAATATGTTTTTCTTTAGCCATTGAGACAACTTTCTTGATATTTTCAATATCCCCAATGTTTCCTGGGTTGATTCTAATCTTATCAACTCCGTTTTCCATAGCTAAAAGGGCTAAGCGATAATCAAAATGGATGTCTGCGACCAACGGAATAGAGATTCTCTTTTTGATTTCTTTAATCGCAAGAGCGTCTTTTTCATCCATCACGGACACACGCATCATTTCAGCGCCTAATCTCGCGCATTCGTTGATTTGTTCACTTACTTCCAAGTAATTTTCGGTTTTGATGTTGCACATCGATTGGATGACAACTTTGTTTTGTCCACCGATTAAAATATTACCGACTTTTACTTGTCTTGTTTCACTTCGTTTCATACCGATATTATTTTAGCCCTTAGATTAATAAAAATATACTTTTATTATTTTGTTTGTTATGTTAACATTACATAGCAATTTAAGGAGAAACTATCTATGGCCAAAGAAGAAAGAATCTCAATCACATTGAAATGTACTGAATGCGGCGAGGAGAATTATCTCACCTCTAAAAATAAAAAGAGCAATCCAGATCGTTTAGAGAAAATGAAATATTGCCCACGTTGCCAAAAGAAAACATTACATCGTGAGAAAAAGAAATAGGTTATACCTATTTTTTTCTTATAAAATTTATGCACGTCGAGAAATTTGATTATAACGATAAAGAAGAACTTCTAGCGAATACATATGTGATAAGTGATGATTATAAGAAAGCAGTTATCATCGATCCTTCAAGTGATGGAGATGGACTAAGTTCTTATTTAATCAAAAATAACTTAGAACCTGTCGCTATTCTTTTAACACATGGTCATTTTGATCATATAAGAGGCGTTAATAAGTTAGTGGATAAATATAATTTACCTATCTACATCCACGAAAATGATAGAGAATTTCTTATTGATCCGTTTTTCAATTGTTCTTATATGCTTAAAAAACAAATTAGGATCGAAAAAGAGCCTATCTTATTGAATGATAAAGAAGAATTAAATTTATTAAGTGGCGATACTATTAAGGTGATTCACACCCCATTCCATACAGTGGGAAGTGTTTGCTATTATTTTATAAATAATAAATGGCTTTTTTCTGGTGATACTCTTTTTAGATTATCGATTGGAAGAGATGATTTACCAGGATCGATAAGAGCCAAGAAAAATGAGTCATTAGCAAAGCTTACTTCCTTACCAAAAGAATTGAAAATATATCCAGGACATGGACAAAACTCTACTTTAGAGATGGAGTTAATGCTAAATAACTTTTTAAGAAAATAATTATTTGGTATAATACCAAAGGAATTTTATAAAGAAAGGAAAACAACAATGGTTAACGTTACTGAATTAAGACCAGGAAATTACTTCGTTGAAGATGGCAACATTTATCAAGTTTTAGACATCTTATTAAATAAGACTGCGATGAGAAAGATGGTTGCTAAAGTCAAAGTTAAGAATCTCCGCTCTGGCGCGGTTACAGAAATGGCACGTAATAGTGGTTACGCTATCGAAACCATCAGACTTGAAAAACGCCAAATGCAATATTTATATGACACCGGTGATTCCCTTTGCTTTATGGATCAAGAAACATATGATCAAATCGAAATTTCTAAAGATAGACTCGCATGGGAAGTTCAATTCTTGAAAGGCGAAGAAAACGTAGAAATTACTAGTTACGAAGGCGAAGTTCTTGGTATCAACTTACCAGCAAAGGTTGCTTTAAAGATTACACACTGTGAACCAGCTATTAGAGGCGATACAGTTAACAAAGCAATGAAAGACGCTGAACTTGAAACCGGACTAAAAGTCCGTGTCCCATTATTCATCGAAGAAGGCGAAGTCGTTTTAGTCAGAACCGATAATGGTGACTACGACGGAAGAGCCTAATAAAGGAGACAATTATGACAACTGGAGGATGGATTGGTGTTCTCTTCGCTGCTCTCGTTGTTGGATTGATCGTTGGCTTCTTTGGAGCCCGTTGGTTCTTCAAAAGACAAATTGAAAAGAACCCACCAATTAATGAAGGCATGATTAGAGCCCTTTATCAAAGCGTTGGAAGAAAGCCAAGTGAAGCCGATATTCAACGCACAATTAACGCTGTTAAAAGACAGCAACGCTAATTGAATTATAGGTTAAATAAATAGCATCGAATTGATATGTTCGGTGCTTTTATTTTGACAGAATGTGGATAATAGTGTGAATAGTGGTGTATAACTCTTTATATATGGGAAAAACTATTTAAAAGTCAATTAAAACTCTTTTATATATAATATAAAATAAAAAATAGGTTTTACCCCTTGTGTGGAAAACCTAATTAACATAGCCTGCAATATACTAATAAACTACTAAATTATTACTAAGAGGATTATTTCATCCACTTAATTTGACTTTCAGTTCCTGTTTTAATCCTTTGGAAATTGGCGCGATGTTTGATGGTTAAAATTGTTGCACAGAAAGTTAGAACAATTGAGAACACATAATTGCAGTATAGCGCTGGTCCATAAGCTGGTAGCCAAACAAGCGATCCCTTAACCACTCCTGTGAGGATTAAAATTGACCAAATCCAGGATAACAAAACTGAGAACCACGCTCCAGAGACGCTTGCTAATGAAACCCATTTCTTCAATTTGAGAACAAATAAGAAGAAAAATCCTGGAACAATACCGAACATCCAGCCTCCAGCAGTGGCCGCGCCGTAGTATACGGCGACATTTTTTCCACCTCTGAATCCATTGAGTATTGGATAGCAGTGACCTAAACTTGCTCCAACGATTGTTAACCAATAAACTGGCCATTGAATCATGTAGCCACTAACATCAGAACCATCAGTAATTTGGGTAAGGCAAGGTATTAAGGGGAGGTTATTATATAGTGGCACCTTAACGAGGAACAAATAAATCATGTATAGTGGGACAACTGCTTTGGCGGCATCTAAAATAATAACGATCACGCCAAATTTTTTACCGAAAACACGTCCGACGTTTGTTCCGCCGCTATTTCCGCTTCCGTAATCACGTGGATCTTTGTGAAAAAAGAGCTTGCCAATCCAAATACCATTTGGAATGGAGCCAAACAAATATCCAATAATTATCACTAAAATTGCAACCAATATATTATATAAAATAATATCCATTTTCTTGCCCTAATCTATTGTACTAAATTGCTTTATATTTTCAATATTTTCCGTTTATAATAAACGCCGAAAAGGTAGGTATAGTATGGCGGAGAGACAATATACAGCTAATGATATCCATATTTTGCAAGGCCTTGAAGGTGTTAGAAAAAGACCAGCAATGTATATCGGAAGCACAAATTCAAGCGGTCTCCATCACCTTGTTTGGGAAATCGTCGACAATGCAGTTGACGAGGCATTAAGTGGATACGGAAAGAACATCACAGTCACCCTTCACAAAGACGGAAGTTGTTCTGTTTTGGATGAAGGACGTGGTATTCCAGTTGATATCAATAAAGAAACCGGGAGACCTGGTGTAGAAATAGTTTTCACTGAATTACACGCTGGTGGAAAATTCAATTCACAAGTTTATAAAAGTGCTGGTGGTCTTCATGGTGTTGGTGCTGCAGTAACTAACGCATTAAGTGAATGGGTTGATGTCACCGTCTTTAAAGACGGTGGTTCATATCATCTTAAGTTTGAAAAAGGTGGTCATTTAGTAACTCCGCTTGAAAATATTGGTCCATCTAAAAAACATGGTACTTTGGTTCGCTTTAAACCAGATCCTAACATTTTCTCTACCGTTGATTTCAAATACGATACTATTTCCTCTCACCTTCAAGAGAGTGCATTTTTGATGAAAGGTGTCCGTTTCATCATTTGTGATGAAAGAAGCGGACAAAAGCAAGAATACTTCTATCAAAATGGATTAGTTGAATATATCACAAATCTTAACGATGACAAGAATCCTATCATTGATGTTTTTAGTTTTTCTGATGTCGATTCAGTTACAAATATTGAAACTGAAATAGCACTTCAATATTGCTATGAAGACTATAACGAGACTATCTATTCTTACGTCAATAACGTTAAAACATCTGATGGTGGAACTCATGAATCAGGTTTTAGAACTGGTATCACTAGAGCGGTAAACGATTTCGCAGAAGCCCAAGGAATGCTCAAAGGAAAAAAACTTGAAGGTAGTGATATTCGTGAAGGATTAACAGCGATTATTTCTTTAAAAGTTCCAGAAGAATTACTTGAATTTGAAGGACAAACTAAAGGAAAATTAGGAACTCCTGCTGCTCAACCAGTCGTTAGTAATTTAATCTATAATAAGTTTACTTATTATTTAACCGAGAACAAAGAAAACGCAATTCGAATTATCAAGAAATGTGTCGATTCTCAACAAGCTCGTATTGCAGCAAGAAAAGCTAAAGATGAAGCTCGTAGTTCAAAAAAGACCAAACAAGAAGTCATTCTTTCTGATAAATTGACTCCTGCTCAATCCAAAGATTATCTTAAAAACGAACTCTTTATCGTTGAAGGTGATTCTGCTGGAGGCACCGCTAAAAAAGGCAGAGATAGAATTCATCAAGCAATTCTACCACTACGTGGTAAACCACTAAATACAGATTCCATTTCGATGGATAAACTTTTACATAATGAAGAAATTGCAACCATCATCAATACGATTGGCGCTGGTTTTGGTCAAAGTTTTGATATTGAAGACATCCATTATGGAAAAATCATCATCATGACCGATGCTGATACCGATGGTGCTCACATCCAAACACTTTTACTTACTTTCTTCTATCACTACATGAGATCCTTAATCACTTCAGGGCACATCTATATTGCGGTTCCACCTTTATATAGAGTGTTTAAAGAAGAGGGCAAAAAGCTCGTTCAACAATATGCTTGGACCGACCAAGAATTAGAATTGGCCAAGAAAAAAGTTGGTGGTGGATACAAGATTAACCGCTACAAAGGTCTTGGTGAAATGGACGCAATCCAACTTAAAGAAACAACGATGGATCCTAGAACCCGTCAACTTATTAAAGTTGACATCAACGATCCTTTCCTAGTTGAAAAGCGTGTCAAAATCTTAATGGGTAATGATGCAAGCGTTAGAAGACAATGGGTTGAAGAAAATGTTGATTTCAACCAAGTTGATACATTTATGAAGGAGGCGAAGTAATCGATATGGCGAAGAAAAAAGAAGAAATCGTCGAAGAAATTTTCGAAGAAAAAATCAGTACCGAACCTCTTGAAGATGTAATGAGTGACCGCTATGCAACTTATGCAAAATACGTCATTCAAGATCGTGCTATTCCAGACGTAAGAGATGGTTTAAAACCAGTTCAAAGAAGAATAGTTTTTTCGATGTATAAAAGTGGTAACACTTTTAATAAACCAACAAAGAAATGTGCTCATACCGTTGGAGCGGTTATGGGAACATATCACCCACATGGTGACACTTCTATTTATGAGGCTCTTGCTAGAATGAGCCAAGATTGGAAAGTTAGATATCCTTTAATTGACTTCCAAGGTAATAATGGTTCTATCGACGGCGACTCTCCTGCTGCTTACCGTTATACGGAAAGCAGATTAGCGGAGCTCGCAAATGAACTTATCTCTGATATTGAAAAAGAGACTGTTGATATGCAACTTAACTTTGACGATACCGAGAAAGAACCAGTTGTTTTACCAGCTCGTTTTCCTAACCTTTTAGTGAATGGCACCGAAGGTATTGCAGTTGCTTTAGCAACTGAAATCCCACCTCATAACCTTAAAGAAGTCATTGATGCAGTTATTTACCGCATTGGTCATAAGACCGCGACAATTGAAGAATTAATGACTTTTGTTAAGGGCCCAGATTTCCCAGGTGGAGGATATATTTATAAATCCTCAGGCCTTGAATCCATCTATCAAACTGGTCGAGGAAGAATTGAAGTTGCTGGCAAAGCTGAAATCGTTGAAAAGAAGGACATGAATCAAATTGTCATCACAGAAATACCTTATAAAGTGGTGAAAATTCAGCTTGTCTATGAAATAGACAAAATTAGGCACTCAAAAGCCATTGATGGCATCATTGAAGTTAGAGATGAGTCTGATTACAAAGGAATTAGAATTGTTGTAGACATTAAAAAGAACGCAAAAGCGGAACTTATTTTGCAATACTTGATGAAAAAAACCAACCTCGTCACTGGTTATACAGCAAATATGGTGGCAATTGTTGATGGAAGACCAAAAACCCTCACCTTACTCGACTATGTTGATGCCTATATTAACCATCAAGTTGATGTCATTACTCGTAAGAGTAAATTTGACTTAAAGAAGAATTCAGATCGCTTACATATCGTTGAAGGTTTGATTCTTGCTTCATTAAATATTAATGAAGTTGTTGATATTATTCGTAAGAGTAAAGATAAAGCTGATAGTAAAGTTAACCTTATCAAACGCTTCTCGTTATCTAATGAACAAGCGGAAGCAATTGTCACAATGCCATTATATAAATTGAGTCATACTGACGAATTGATTCTCGAAAAAGAAAAGACTCAATTAATGAATGAAATAGAAACCTTGAAAGGTATTATTGAGGATCCTGCAAAACTCAATAGAGTTTTAGTTAGAGAATTGAAAGCAATCTCTGAAAAATATGGTGATGAAAGACGCACTCAAATCATCGAAAAAGGTGAAACCAAAGAGATTGACAAGCGTGAATTAATCGCCAAGGAAGAAGTAGTTGTCGCTGTTAGTTTTGATGGCTATTTAAAACGTAGTTCCATTAGAAGTTACAACAGTTATAACAACGAACTTCCAGGTTTAAAAGATGGTGATATGGTTGTAGGAATTGGTAAGGCATTTACCACCGATTACCTAATTTGTTTTACAAATTTAGGTAACTATGCTGTCGTTGGCGTCCATAATCTCACTGATAATAAATGGAAAGATGAAGGATCCCATATCAATGAATTTACAACTTTAGGACCTGGAGAAAAAATTATCAAAGTCATGACTTTGAGTGAGATGAGAAACGATCTCTATCTCGGTGTTTTAACTAAATTTGGTCAAATCAAACGTATGCCATTATCTGCTATCGAGTTAATCAAACGTAGTAGACCAGCAAAATACATGAAACTATTATCTAACGATTCTGTCGTTGCTGTTACATTACTAACTGGCGATAGCGATTTATTAGTTATAACTAATAACGGTAATTGCTCTCTCTTTAATGAGAACGAATTAACAATTTTAGGAAATAAAGCTGGTGGTGTGAAGTCTATCTCCTCATTAGGAAATAACCAAGGAGTGGGCCTATTAGCCTTTGAAAGAGACGAAAGAGTGAAAATCCTATTATTTACTGATAAAGGACACATGCGCGTCACAGACACGTCAAAATTCTTTAGAACAAATAGATTAGGAAAAGTTCAACAAATTCTTCAATCGTTCAAAGGTGAACCACATAGCATTATAAATGCTATGATGCCAGGCAAGGTTGATAAACTTGAATTAACCTTATACTTGAACGATCGCACAATTAAGAATCTTGTTGTTGAAGACTTTAGAAACACAGAAGCTCAATATGCGAAGAAGAATATTGACGAGATGACACTCAAACAAAAACTTAGTTATGTGTTCGACACCAATATTATAAATATTGGTAAAGACAATATTTCTCATCCAATCATCGTGAAAGAAACACCTGTTTCTCAAGTCGAAGAACAAGCTGTGGAAGTCGAAGAAAAAGAAGATGAAAAGAAGGAATCTACAAACTTCGAACAGATCTCAATCTTCGATGACTTGGATTAATATAACATAGTTATATATCATAGATATATAGTAGAAAATTAGTAGTTAATTAGTATATAGATAATTGACTACTTTTTCTTTATAAGAAACGAAATATTGCTCAAAAATAATAAAAGTCTATAAAATAGAGACTTTTTCGAGTATGATTATTGTTAGGAATTTATGTTTAAGAGATTTATACCCTTTGCACACGCTCAGTCAATTTATGAAATTGATGTTGAATTCTTCAAAAGAAACAACGTGAAGACTTTGTTCATGGATTTGGATAACACACTTGATAGTTATCGGGCTAAGGCTCCTAAAGATAGAACTTTAGAGCTTGTTAAGAAACTAAAAGATAACGGTATAGTTCCTGTTATTATTAGTAATAACAAACCTCATCGTGTATGTGGCTATGCAAATGCGCTGGGTATCGAGTTCCTTGCAAGCGCTCATAAGCCAGGGCATAAGCGCTTATCTAACGAAATAGCAAAGCGAGGCCTCAAAAACGAGGATGTGATGCTTGTAGGCGATCAGCTCATGACAGACGTTATGGCAGCGCGAGGCGCAAAAATACGTGTTGTGCTTACGGAAAAAGTTGTAAAAGAAGACCAATGGACAACACATATTAATCGATTGGCGGATCGACCAATTAGAAGATACTTACGTAAAAGAAACAGATTAATTGACTGGAGGAATAAATAATATGGCAACAGCAAAAAGAGTGTTAAGATGCCACAACTGTGGTGCTATCTTACAAAGTGAAAACCGTAAAGCAACCGGCTTCATTTCTAAAGAAATCATCGAGAATGGTGTTCCAAGAATTCCATATTGTAACAATTGTTACCAAAAGATGGTTACTTTAAATGCAGGCTCGTTACAACACGAAACCGATAAGGACATCATTAAAATCCTTAACGACGCGGTCGCAACTGATTCTTTAATCGTTTGGATGGTGGACCTTTTCTCATTTAATGGAACATTAAATCCAGATGTTGCTAAGAAAGTTAAAAAGCTTAACGTTATCGTTATTGGCTCCAAACGTGATTTATTCCCATCTTATGTTTCTGATAGCATGTTAATCAGATACTTAGACGAGAGATTCTCTGAATTTGGTATCAATCCAGTCGATATCAGATTAATTGGCAACGAAGATCAAATTGATGTCAATACATTAAGCCAAACCTTCAAAGAACAACGTAAATATCGTGATATTTATCTTATTGGCGAAGTCTTCAGTGGTAAGACCACTCTTATTAACAAGTTCTTAAAGAACTATGTGAATAAAACAAAATGGCAAATTAAATCCGAATTATATCCTGGAACAAATTCTAACGTGTTAGAAATTCCTCTTTCTAATTCTTCGTTCTTATATGAACTTCCAGATTTAAGCAATTCTACCTCGGTTCTTTCCAAGGTTGAGAAAGACTTACAAAAGATTATCATTCCAAAAAAAGAAATTGTCATGGTTAGAAAATTCCTTGGCGAAGGTAGCGCAATTATGGTCGGTAACCTTGCTGTTTTATACATTATCAAGGGACATCGTACCTCTGTTCGTACTTTCTTGTCAGAAAAATCTGAAATCAAATTTACATCCGTTGAGAAAGTCGATGATATGTTAAAACTTAACTTAAAGAAGAAATTCTGCCGTCCAATCAGTGAAAGATTCGATTCTTTCAGAGATTACGACATGTTTGAATACGAACTCGAAGAAGATGATTTAAGACACGATATCTCTATCGAAGGACTTTGCTGGTTCTCTACAAGAGGTAAGGGACAAACATTAAGAGTTCTCCTTCCAAAAGGATGCGCTGTTAAAGAGTGCTTATCAAAAGTGAGATAGTTAAATGTTGACTAAAGACGAAAAGAAACTTTTAAAAACTCTTGCTATCAAAGATAAAACCAAATATCAAGTTGGTAAGAGTGAAATCACAGATTCTCTTCTGACGATGCTCGATAAAGCATTGGAAGCGCGTGAATTAATCCGCATAGAAGTCCTTAAAAGTGCTTCGACTCCAATCATGGAATTGACATTAGACTTATCGAGCAAACTTCACGCTGATGTAGTTTCAGTAGTGGGAAGAGTAATCATCTTATTCCGTAGGAATAAAGAAAATCCAAAAATCAAATTGAAATGAGAAACATAATTCTTTTTGGTGGTGCTTTTGATCCAATTCACCTCGGTCATCTAAATATGGCGTACGCCGCTAGTAAAGCTTTAGATGCCGAAGTGATTTTTATTCCAGCCAAAATATCGGTATGGAAAAACGATTCAGCACCTATAAAAGACAAAATAAGCATGATTGAGTTAGCGATTAAGGATTTTAATCGTCAATCAACTTTTAGTGTCTCTAAATACGAAGCAGAGCAAGAAAAAGACATCAATTATTCAATAGACACGGTGAAACATTTCAAAAAAGAATATCCAAACGACAATTTGTACCTTTTAATTGGCACTGATCAAGTTAATAGCTTTGAGAAATGGAAATCCGCTAAAGAAATTTCCGAACTAGTTCATATCATCTTTTTTGGTAGAGAAAACTACAAAATTAATGAAGAAAACGTAAAAAAGTTCAAAATGACAATGATTAGTGGAGATATTAACGACATCAATTCTACAGATATCCGTGAATTAAAGTGTTTAGACACCACAGATTCAGTTTTGAATTACATAATAGATAATGACCTTTATTTTATGAATAAAATAAAATCAAGGATGTGTTCCGATCGTTATCTTCACAGCAAGAGTGTGGGAAAACTTAGCTATGAGATTGCCAAAAGTAATAGTGTAGAAGATCCAAAAAAGGCACTCATAGCCGGTTTAATACATGATTGTGCTAAAGAATTACCTAGAGAAGAAGAAAGAAGAATAATGGTGGCCCAATACCCAAAGTATTTGTATCTTCCTCGCATCATTCATCACCAATTTACAGGTGCTTATGTGGCAGAAAGGGATTTTGATATACACGATAAAGTTATTTTAGAGGCCATAAAGTATCACACAACGGCAAATAAGGATATGAGTGATATTGGATTAATCCTTTATTGTGCAGATAAAATCGAACCAACACGTGGTTTTGACTCCGAAGAACTCATTAATTCTATGAAATGTAGTTTAAAACAAGGATTTAAAGATGTCATGAAATCTAACATCGAATACTATGATAAACATGGCATCAATTATCATAACGAATTAACAGATGCATGTCTCAAACAATATTATAATCAAGAAAAGATAAGATGATTGTTGATAAAGAAGACAGTGGATTGAAAGATCCGCTATTTTTTTGTGATAATCATTACTTCGTGTAATGGACATTATGTTAACTAATATAATAATAAAGACTGATTACACCTTAATAAATACAAAGAATAACTGATTATAATTAATAAAAATGTGGATAAATTCATATCATTTTTATCCACAAATAAGTACTTTATCCACCTACTAAAAAACTACTAATCTTACTATTACTGCTTCAGAGTTACTTTCTTTTGATCTATTTTGATTAGTCCGTCTCTTTGCATTTTGTATAGCGTTCTGCTTAACGTTTCTCTAGATAAATATAATTCTTTGGCAAGCTTTGTGATCGACTTATAGACGATTTCGTTTTTGTTAAATGTAAGATAATATTTTATTCTTTCTTGAGCGCTACTAATTGTTAATAATTTGATTTTGAAATTTAAGAGTTTGCTGAAATCGGATTGTTGTCTTAGGTACATTTCCAGGAACGCCTTATCATCTTTAAGCAAATTTAATAACTCATCTTTTGTGATATACATAATTTCGGATTCGTCGATTGCTACAACATCACCTCGATAATATGGAACACTTGAAAAAACCAAATTGTTTCCAAACATCTCGCCCTTACTTAATGTGTTATATATTACTTCTTGTCCGTCATCCAAATATGAAACGATGTTGATCTTACCACTTAGTATCATTCCGACCTTCTTACATTCATCACCTTCAAAGAATAATGTCTGATTCTTTCTGGCGTGTATAACGTCATATTCGCTCTTTTTGGATAAATATTTGAGTAAATTATTCATATTCGTGATTTAAATCACATTTATTATATATTTATTCATATAGAATATCAACGAGGTAAACAAACATGAAGAAAACATTATTACTTATTCCTGCTATGTTATTTGGAGTTATTGGTTGTGGAAATGGAACCAATTCTAATGAACCATCTTATGCTTATGGTTTGAAGATCTTAGCCCCTACTGGCGCTCCAGCATTAGCGTTATATAATCTCGCAAACGAATCTAGAGAAACATTTGAAACCACTACCAATCCTAAAGAAGGCTTATTACCAATGTTTATTAAAGGTAATTATGATGTGATTGTGGCCCCTACACAAGGTGGATTGATGCAAATTGTAAAACAACATGCAGAGTATAAAATCGCCGCTACTATTACCTTTGGTAATTTCTATATTTATTCATGTGGTACAGATGCTGATCAAACTTTAAATGATGGTGATAAAGTTCTTATTTTCCAAGCCGAAGATTTGCCAGGCAAGATATTCAATTATTGTTATGGTGGTTTGAATTTAACTATCAACGATGTTCCTGGTGCTGATGATACTAAATTAGTCATTGGCGATAATGGCATGTATGATGGCGTACAATATGACTACGTCTTTACCGCCGAACCAGTTCTCTCCGCTCTAAATAAGACCGCCTTTATTGATGTTCAAGAAAACTTTAAGACCAAATCAGATGGGCTTTTGTTAACTCAAGCTTCTGTATTTATCAAAAATGGAATTAACGAAAACTCAGCCAAATCATTCCTTTCTAGTCTAAAGACTAGCATTGAACTTGCTATCTCTAATCCTTCCGCGATGAGTAGTAAGATTGCCTCTATTGGAAATGATTTAGAACAAAAAGATCGTTTCGGCGTTACCGCTGCTATTGCTAAGAGAGCAATGGAGAACAGCAACTCCATTGGAATCGGTTACACCACTGCCTTTGAAATTAAAGATGACATTCAAAACTTTGTTAATGCTATAGCCCCTGCAATTGGAACTCTTGATGAAGAAGTTTTTTATAAATAAATATTTCTTAATTGTTTTAGGAATCGGATTATTTTTTGTCTTGTGGTATCTCATCTATGTGATTGCCGGACAGAAACAAGCTATTTTTCCGTCTCCCTTAGAGACCTTTAAACAAATGTGGGTGTACTTAGGAGAAGGATATACTTATAAGTCTATATGGGGTTCTTTTAAAAGAATGCTTATTGGTTTTAGTGTTGCTTCTATTATTGCAATTATCATCGGGATGATTGTTGGTAACTTCACAAAACTAAAATATGTATTTAATCCTACAGTTATTGCTTTAAAAGCAATACCGACCGCTGCTTTAACGTTCTTATTTCTTGTTTTGGCAGGACTTAAAAACGCCCCTATATTCATTGTTATATTAATTGTTGGTCCGATTGTTTATGAAGCTACTGTAGCTGGTTATTCTAATATTGATGATTACGTATTAAAAGCCGCTCGAGTTGATGGAGCTAGTTGGATATCCACTAATGTTAGAGTGAAGTTTCCTTTAGCGTTGCCCACCATTTCTTTAGGCATGATTTCAAGTTTTGCTTTAGCCTTTAAAATTGAGATTATGGCGGAAGTCATTTCTGGCTCTTCAAGTTATGGCTTAGGAAGAGCGATTCGAGTCGCGTATGTTAATTCTGATAATGGGATGGTACCAACATTTGCGTTCGCTCTTATTGCAATCATATTCATGCTATTAGTAACTTTGTTACTAGATATCTTAAAGAAAGTTCTCAAATTAAAAGCTTAGGTTGTTCGCCTAAGCTTTATTTTTATTTTTCTTTTCCTAAGAGTTCTTCAATTGGTTTGCCAATTAAATTCTTCGGCATTTTGAGATTGAAGTTTTCTAGGACTGTTGCTCCGATATCACCGAAACATTCTCTTTCTTCAAGATATCTACCATTTTTAATAGATGGAGAATACATGAGTAGAGGTATTTTTTCTCTGGTGTGGTCGGTTCCTGGCCAAGTTGGATCGTTACCGTGGTCAGCGGTGATGATTAACAAATCATCATCTTTCATTAATTTCATGAATTCACCGACACGTTTATCAAATCTTTCTAAGCATTCGCCATATCCGATTGGATTGCGGCGATGGCCATATTCACTGTCAAATTCAACGAGGTTTACGAAGCATAAACCGGTGAAATCACATTCTTTAAGCTCTTTAATGGTCTTATCCATTCCATCTTCGTTAGAGACGGTTTTTTGAGTTTTAACAACACCGTAGCCATCAAAGATGTCACCAATCTTACCAACACAGTTGGTCATAAAGCCATTATCTTCTAAGACATTCATTACAGTTGGTAATGATGGTTTTAAGGCTAAATCGTGACGATTGCTTGTTCTTTTGAAGTTTGTCTTGTTAGTTCCAAGATATGGTCTAGCGATAACTCTTCCAACCATCCATTCTGGCTTCATACAAATCTCTCTAGCGATTTCACAGCAGCGATATAATTCTTCAAGTCCAGTAACTTCTTCATGAGCCGCGATTTGAAGGACAGAGTCGCTTGATGTGTAGACGATGAGAGAATTATCTCTCATTTGTTCTTCTCCTAGTTCGACTAAGATTTCAGTGCCACTAGCAGCGCAATTGCCAATTACCTTATGTCCGGTTCTTTTTTCTAACTCATCAATGAGTTCTTTTGGAAAACCTGTATCAGTAAATGTTTTAAATGGCACTTGAGTATTGATACCCATCATTTCCCAGTGACCAGTCATGGTGTCTTTTCCATTACTCGCTTCTCTTGCTCTTGCAACGTAGGAATGTGGGTGACTAACTTTTGTTGTTCCACGTATATCCGCTAAATCGGCTATACCGATTGCATTCATATTAGGAATATTTAATCCGTTTGGCATTTTTTCGGCGATGTGGACAAAGGTATTACTGCCCCAGTCACTACTATCACCATTGAAAAACTTATCGGCATCTGGTTCATATCCAATACCGGCTGAATCAGCGACGATTACGAAAATTCTTTTATAAGAGAATGACATATGATATTTCCTTTCAACATTAACCATTTTACATTATTTTTGTTTCATAAACAAATCATATGCACTAATAATTCTTTTGCTCGACACATGGGTGTAGATTTGCGTAGTTGCTATATTTGAATGTCCGAGCATTTCTTGAACGGTTCTAAGCTGCGCTCCACCTTCTAACATGTGAGTGGCAAAGCAGTGTCTTAAGGTATGAGGAGAGATCGGACGATCAATCCCTACTTCTGATGCATATTTTTTAATTTGTTTAAAGAAATATACTCGGCTTAGTGGTTTTCCATTTTTATTTAGGAATAAATATTTTGAATCTTTGCCGTGTAGTTTATCTCTTGCTTCGTTAATATATTTGACAACATATTCTTCCGCAAAGTCTCCCATCGGAACCTTTCTTTCTTTTGCGCCTTTACCAAAGACTTTGACAATTCCTTTTTGAAGGTTGATATTTTTCTTCTCTAAAGAAAGAAGTTCGCTAACACGTAAACCACAAGCGTACATCAACTCAAGCATTGCTCTATCTCTAATTCCGTAAGGATTTTCAAGATTTGGGGCATTTAACAAATCCTCAACCTCTTCAAGAGATAAACATGTAGGGAGTCGCTTTTCTTTTTTGATTGGTTCCATCTCTGGAAGTTCATCATTAAATAATCCTTCTTTCTTTAAAAAAGAGAAGAAACTTTTTATGGATGACATTCTTCTTAAGGCGGTTGAAGCATGAAGTCCTTGATCTAATTGATTGTTTAAGAAAATTGCTAAATCGTTCGCTTCTAATTCTTCGACGTATTTCTTGTCATTGAATAGCAAAAAGAATTGTTTGAGGTCTTCTAAATAAGACTTGACCGTAGCCTTTGATAGGCCTTTTTCTACAAGTAGAAACTGGGAATAGTTTTCAAGTGCGTCACTTATTTCCATTTTTCCTTACCTCGCTTGCTCTTTTTAGATGCTGTCCTTTCATCTTTCTATTGATGTCGTTAATTAATAACTTGGTTTTGCTTTCTTCTTCGTGATGTTCATAATCAAAAAACGTCATCTGCACTTTCATGTCTTTGATATCGATAAGGTTTTGCAAGGTGACCCCTACCGCTCTAATTGGCAAATCCAAAAAGTTTGCTTCATATAACTTAATAGCATGATTAAAGATATCACGAGCATCATTGGTGTGATTTTGGAAGGTAATCGATTTATTGTGAGCCTTATAGTTGGTGTCTTTCACCATAATTTGAATGGTGTTACCTATCTTTCCCTCCTTTTTAGCGCGTTCACTAACTTCTTCAGATAGAATCTCAAATGTTGATTTAATGGTTTCAAATTGACTGGTATCTTCTTTTAATGTAGTAGAATTTCCGATTGATTTTGGATCATCATATACCGTATAGATTTTGTCACTCCCTTTACCATTCAACCAATCTCGAAGTTCGAAAGAAAACTTACCAAGTATATTTAATACTTGTTCATCGTTTTTAGATAGGGAGTTAGCTAAATCTCCAATTGTGTTCACACCGATGAATTTGAGTCTAGGAGCGGTCTTTTTACCTACACCAAACATATCTTCAATTGGTAAAGGATATAACATTTTAGGAATATCTCTTTTTCTAATGACGGTTAAACCCATCGGCTTTTGATAGTCACTACCCATCTTTGCTAAGAATTTTGTTGGACCAACACCGATAGAGCATTTTAAACTCGTTAATTCATATAAGGTTTTCTGTATGTGCCTAAAATATTCTTCAACATTCTTTTCTTTTTTGATAACTTCGGTGAAGTCGGCAAATAGTTCGTCTATCGAGGCCATTTCAATCGTATGGGTAATGGAGTAGATATAGTTATAAAACTTATGACTCATTGCTACATAAAAGCGATAGTCAGGATGTACGATGATTAAATGTGGACAAAGTTGCACCGCTTTATTCATCGGCATTCCACTTCTCACACCAAATTTTCTGGCTTCATAAGAGCAAGTAGAAACAATTCCACCTCTTCCAAGATGGCCAACCGCAACTGCTTTATTTTCTAAGGACGGATCTTTGATTTCCTCACATCTAACAAAAAAAGCATTCAAGTCAATGTGGACAATAACTTTTGACATGCTTTTATTATAGTTTAAAAAAGAGATTATGTTAACTAACTAATCTCTATTTTATCAATTCAATAATGTCTTTAATTTGCAAGCCGAATTCTTCACGTTGTTCATCAATTGATGCTTGTTTAACAAAGACGTTAGGAACACATTTAACAACAATCTCACCTTTATAACCTAAGTTCGCCAATTCGCATTCAAGAGCGTTAGCAAAACCTTCTTTTGTGGCGTAAGGATTGTAGATTATAACTTTGTTATAAGAGAGCAAGTTCTTAATCTTTGCATTATCCATTGGTCTAAGATAAATAGCATTCATCAAGGTGACATTAAGTTTTTCATTTTCTAGAGCTTCTTTCAACTTAAGAGTCATTGGACCAACAGAGACGATTGCAATGTTTTTTCCTTCGAGTTCCACTTTCCAACTTCCATACGGAATCTTTTTAACTTCTTCTACTTTGTTTGAGAAAAATTCGCGAGGATATCTGATTGCAAACACTCCATGATTACAGGTCGATTCTTTTAACAAAGAAAGAGCTTCATTACTTCTACTTGCCATTGCGATGGTCACATTAGGAATTGTATATAAGAATGCTTCATCGTAGATTCCTTGATGAGTGTCCCCATCATTACCTACTAGTCCAGCGCGATCGATTAGTAAAGTCGCGTTAAAATTCATTCTCGCAACGTCGTGAGAAAGTTCATCATACGCTCTTTGGAGGAATGTGGAATAAATAGAAACTACTGGATGAAAACCGCTGACCGCTAATCCGCCAGCAAAAGTTAAGGCGTGTTCTTCAGCAATACCAACGTCAATCATTCTATCTGGATAAAGGGCAAATAATGAATCAAGAGCACTACCATGTCCGGTAGCAGGAACAATTGCAACAATTTTATTGTTGATAGACATTTCATTTTTAAGAAGAGCGCTATATTGTGAGCTCCAACTAACTTGTGCGTTTTTAACATTAATTTCACCGGTTTCAACGTTGAACTTTCCAACCCCATGCCAATCACCGTCAACATCACTTTCCGCATATTCATAGCCCTTACCTTTGATGGTTTTAATATGAATGACTACTGATTTATTGATTTTTTTAGCTCTCACAAGGGCGTGATCGATTTGACGGATATAATGTCCATCGATTGGTCCGATTACGGAATAACCTAAGTTATCAAAGATGGTCATATTAATGACTTTACGTTTGAACCAGTTTTTGATTCTGGTGAATTTAACAAGCAACCACTGTCCGAATCTACCTTTAAGAATTTTTCTAGCGACGTTTTTTGTCTTACGGTAAATAATTGATGTTGAGAATCTCCTAAACATCTTGCTGATACCACCGACAGGGCGGGAAATAGACATATCGTTATCATTTAAAATGATAATAACCTTATGTTTGGATTCTGCTAAAGCATTTAATCCTTCAAAGGCTAGACCATTTTGAATCGCTGAATCACCAATATAAGCAATAACGTTATATTTCTCTCCTTTTAAGTCTCTAGCATACGCTAAGCCTGCAGCGGCACTGATACTTGTTGAAGAGTGGCCACATTCAAAGTGATCGTATGGAGATTCATCTAATTTTTGGAATCCACTGATACCGTCTTTTTTTCTTAAGGTATCAAGTTTTCTTCCGGTTAAGATTTTATATGTATAAGATTGATGGCCAACGTCAAAAATGATCTTGTCTTTTAAGAAGTCAAAATTCTTGCATAACGCAATTGTGGACTCTACGGTTCCTAAGTTAGAGGAAAGATGCCCACCATTTTTGGAAGTTACATTAATGATATATTGACGAATGTCCTCACTTAAAACATCCAGCTCTTTATAGGATAATCCTTTCAGGAAATCTGGATTTTGGATATTCTCAATGTTGAAATGCTTAACTTCTTTTTTGGCCATGGTAAATATTATTTACTATTTTCAATTACCTTTTCAACTTTATCTTCTGCTTTTTTGAGTTCATCAGAAAGAAGAGCAACAATTTTTTGTCCTTCTTCATAGAGTTTTAAACTCTCATCGATTGGGAGGTCTTTTTGTTGGATGTCGTTAACGATTTGTTTTAATCGATTCAGTTCTTTCTCGAAATTAACTTCTTTGTTTTCCATTTGTTACTCCTTCTTTATCTCGATAACTTTACTACTTACTTCGCCATCTTGAAGGATGGTTCTAATAACACTATCTTTAGATAGGCCTTTAACTGATTTGATGGATTTGCCCTTTTCGTCAACAGAGATTGAATAGCCTCTAGCAAGGACTGCTTTAGGATTCAATGACTCTAGTTGCTTACTAAGATAATCAAGTTCCATCTTTTGGCTGCTAACTTTGTCACTCAGGGAATTGATCAAATCACTCTTTAAGCCTTCTACCTCTTCTCTTTTGCTTTGCAAACGACTCACTAACGCTTGTTCCATAGTAAGGATTGAATAAGCGAATTCTTTTTCAATTTCTCTTCTATCTACGGTTGCAAGTTCAGCCGCTCCCGTAGGGGTTGAGGCTCTTTTATCAGCGATATAGTCGATTAGTGTAGTGTCAATTTCATGTCCTACCGCCGCAATTATTGGCATTTTGCTATTAGCGACTGCTCGAACAAGTTTCTCGTCATTGAAGGCGCTTAAATCTTCACTAGCACCACCACCTCGACCAATAATTAAAGTATCTAAGTCATATTCTTGAGATTTGTTGAAAGCTTTTAATAGTTCGGCTGGAGCCTGCTCACCTTGGACTAAAGACGGGAAGACATAAATGTCAGCGATTGGATATCTTCTTTTGATGTTAGTGACAATATCTCTTACTGCCGCTCCATTTGGGGCAGTAATGACGCCGATTGCACGAGGATAGATATTGATTGGTCTTTTACGGCTTTCGTCGAATAGACCCTCTTCTTGGAGCTTTCTTTTAAGTTTTTCTAACTCCACTAGTTGAGCACCTAATCCAACTTCGTCCATTTCATAGACATTAAGGTTATAAGTTCCTCGAGGAACATAAGCATCTACACTTGCTAAAACGATAACTTCATCTCCGTTTTTTGGTGAGAACGCTAAGCGTTTAGTGCATGTTACAAACATCACCGCATTAATGACTGAGTTATCATCTTTAAGAGAAAAATAAAAATGTCCGCTTGGATAAGCTTTAAAATTGCTTATTTCACCCTTAATGCGGATAAACTTAAGTTTTTCATCATTAGATAAGACAGATTTAACGTAAGTGTTGATGTCACTCACGCTATAAACGGGAGTGGTTTCTAACATTTAATCTAATACCCCATTATCTAGGATGCCGTTAATGAATTTAGCTTGCGCATCATCAATATATTTTTTTGCGAGCTCTACTGCGGTATTAATGATGACATTTTTATCAACCTTTCCAGGTTCGATATATTTGTAATGAGTATAACTCATTAGTAAAATTGATTGAGTTAATAATGGGAGTCTTTCCCATCTCCACTTAACTAGATATGGAGTAAAAGCAGTTTTAGCCTCACCATATTTTTTTAAACTCATCATCACCATATCATAAATAAAAGGATCGATTTCGTTTGGTTCACAATTACAAATTGAGGCAATTACTTCACTTGCGTCGCGATAAACAGCGCCTTCACCAAAAGTAAAATCAGTCAATTCGTTATAGATTGCGGTCATGATGATGTAGTTAGCCTGGTTTCTTGATACTTTTTCCATAAGCGTAGATATTATATATAAAATATATCTCACTTGCAAAATAAAAAGAAATGGTAATCCATTCCTTTCTATTTAAGAGATTGATATTACTTCAATATGTTTTCACATAAGGCGACGAGGTGATCACTTGTGAAATCAAATTTATTAATAACGTCTTTTGCAGGAGCGGAGGCACCAAAGTTATCTAAGCCCATATGGTATTTCGCCCATTTTCCCCAACCAAATGTGGAGAGCATTTCAACAGACACTCTTCTTTCACTTGGTAAAAGCATAACTTCGCGTTTGTATTCTTTTGGTTGTTCGTTAAAGATTTCCCAGGATGGCATAGAAACAACACGGACATCAATCTTCTTTTCAAGAAGTTTCTTTTGAGCTTCGATTGCTAAAGCAACTTCACTACCAGTAGCGATTAACACTAAGTCAGCTTTCTTGTTTTCTTTAGAAACGACATAAGCACCTTTAGAAACGCCTTCATCATTACTATTTTCAAGTAATGGTAAGTTTTGTCTTGAAAGGATTAATGCAGTTGGGGTTTTAGTGCTCTTAAGCGCTAATTTCCAACAAGAATATGTTTCTCTTTCGTCAGCAGGTCTAAGAACTCTCATGTTTGGAATTGAACGTAACATAGCAAGTTGTTCGATTGGTTGATGGGTAGGACCATCTTCACCGACAGCAATGCTGTCGTGAGAGAATAAATAGATGCCTGGTAAGTGAGATAAAGCCGCCATTCTAATTGCAGGTTTCATATAGTCTGAGAAGACTGCAAAGCAACCGACATAACTACGGATACCGCCATGGAGAAGCATACCATTTTGCATACAACCCATTGCGAATTCTCTAATACCCCAGTTAACATTGTGGCCTTCGCGGTGTTCTGGTGTGAAATTCACACCACCATCGAGTTTGGTCATAACACTACCTGCGACGTCTGCGCTACCGCCAACGAGCATTGGGCAAGCGAGCATATAGGCGTTAAGCGCTCTGCCACTTGCAACACGGGTGCTTGTTGAGCTACCAGCTACGAAATCTGGCAATTCTTCTGGGATATATTTGGATAAATCCAAATTTTGTAAGCTTTCAAAGCGAACTGCTTCAGCTTCGTGCTTTTCTTTATATTGTTCGAAGACCTTATCATATTCTTCGTGAGCTTTTTGTCCACGAGCCATGAATGTTTCTTCAAAATGGCCTTTAACTTCTTCTGGAATATAGAAGTCTTCGTGATCAAAACCATAAACTTC
The DNA here is from genome assembly GCA_900314865.1 of uncultured Erysipelotrichaceae bacterium. Classification (GTDB taxonomy): domain Bacteria; phylum Bacillota_I; class Bacilli_A; order RFN20; family CAG-826; genus UBA2450. The sequence continues at coordinate 57,627 of OMWW01000008.1, forward strand.
AACCTTGGCGTGTTTACCATCATCTACTCCTAAAGGAGAACCGTGAACTTTGGAAGTACCTTGTTTAGCACTACCAAAGCCGATGACAGTGTGAACCATAATCATGGTTGGTTTGTCTTTAGATTTCTTGGCTTCAGAAATTGCTTTATCGATAGCTTTTAAGTCATTGCCATCTTCAACTTCTAAAACGTTCCATTCACTAGCGATAAATCTTGCTTTAACATTTTCAGAGAAGGATAAATCTAATCCACCATCAAGTGTAACTTGATTGGCGTCATAGAAGAGAATTAATTTATTAAGTTTTTGATGACCAGCAAAGGAAATTGCTTCTTGAGATAATCCTTCTTGTAAACATCCATCACCACATAATACATATGTGTAGTGATTCATAATTTTGCTACCATCAGTGTAGTTAGCAGCGATTGAGGCTTCTGCTAAAGCCATACCAACAGCTTGAGCAATGCCTTGTCCTAAAGGACCACTAGTTGCATCAACACCTTTAGTCCAGTGATATTCTGGGTGACCTGGTGTTAAGGAATCGAGTTGTCTGAATTTCTTTAAGTCATCTAAAGAAAGTTCATATCCACATAAGTGGAGCATCGCATAAAGCAAACTAGAAGCGTGTCCTGCAGATAATACAAAACGATCTCTATTTGCCCATTCTGGATCTTTTGGATCGGCCACTAAATGTTTTGTAAAGAGTGTGTACAAAATTGGGGCGCTACCAAGAGCCATTCCTGGGTGACCTGAGTTCGCTTTGTTAATCATATCGATACATAAACTTCTAATTGTAGCGACTGATAACTCTTGAATGTCTTTCATGAATAAATCTCCTTTGTTAGTAATAAATTAGTATTCATTTAGTATTTATATATACAAAGTATATAAATCATTATTTTTCCCAATCGGTGACCGCTAATCCGAGGTCATCTAATTGGCTTTGATCAACGATGTTTGGCGCTCCACTCATTGGACAGATGGCGTTCAAGTTTTTAGGGAAGGCAATAACGTCACGAATATTATCTGTGCCACCTAAAATCATCGTTAATCTATCAAGTCCAAAGGCCATTCCTGCATGTGGAGGTGTGCCATATTGGAATGCATCGACGAAGAAACCAAATTTACGTTTGATATCTTCATCAGAAAGTCCTAAGACTTGGAAAATTTTCTTTTGGACATCTTGATTATAGATTCTTAAAGAACCACCACCAGCTTCATAACCATTTATGACTATGTCATAAGCGTAGGAGAGAATCTTGGTAGGATCACTATCAAGATATTTTAAATCTTCGTCTCTTGGACGAGTGAATGGGTGGTGAGTACTAGTGATTTGTCCATTTTCAATATCGCGTTCGAAAAGTGGGAAATCCACAACCCAGAGTAAATCAAATGTTCCTGGTTTTATTAAACCAAGTTCTCTACCATAACGCAATCTTAAAGCGCCTAAAAGAGGAGAAACGCGGTTATATTTACCAGCAGCGATGATTAATAAATCATTGTCTTTGATATTTAATTCGGCTTTTAAAGCACTCTTTTCGCCTTCTGAAAGGAATTTAACGAATGAACCGGTAAACTCATTGTTTTCAATTTTAATGACGCTTAAACCGCCTAAACCGAACTTCTTGGCTTCTAAAGTTAATTCATCGATAACTTTTCTACTAGTAGAAGCACTCACTCCTGGAACAACGATGGCTTTAATAGCTTCAACATCTTTGAATCCAGAGAATTCGCTGTCAACGAAAATCTTTTTAACGTCATGGAGTTTGATATCAAATCTAGTATCTGGTTTATCGCTACCATAATTGTCCATAGCTTCTTGATAAGAAAGTCTTCTTAATGGAAGTTTTACTTCGTAATTGATAGTTTTAGCGAAGATTTCTTTAATTAACCCTTCCATCATTGTGAGAAATTGGTTTTGATCTAAGAAACTTGTTTCAATATCGATTTGAGTGAAGTCAGGTTGACGGTCCGCTCTTAAGTCTTCATCTCTAAAGCATCTCGCGATTTGATAATATCTTTCAAAACCACCAATCATTAAGAGTTGCTTAAAGATTTGTGGAGATTGTGGAAGAGCGTAGAACTTTCCGTGATGCACACGGCTAGGTACGAGATAATCACGCGCTCCTTCAGGTGTAGAAAGAGTTAAAATTGGAGTTTCCACTTCTATGAAGTGCTCTTTGGTTAAATATTCATGGACTGCCATTTTGATGTTATGGCGGACATCCATGTATTTTTGCATAATTGGACGACGTAAATCGAGATAACGATATTTTAAGCGTGTATCTTCTAGCGCATCTGTTTCGTCTGCGATGATAAGTGGAGTTGTTTTCGCGGTATTAATAATATTAACTTCGCTAGCGATAACTTCAATCTTACCAGTTTTAAGGTTCGGATTTGGTTTTTCTTTTAATGAAACTTTTCCTTTAACTTGGATGACATATTCATTTCTCACATCAGGAATTTCCACTCCTTCGTTAACTGTGATTTGAATAATGCCACTACGATCTCTTAAATCAATAAATACGATTGATCCAAGATTTCTTTTTTTGCTGACCCAGCCTATTAAGGCTACTTCTTGGCCAACATTCTTTTCTGATAATTCAGTGTTGAAACATGTTCTTTCCATTTTTATTCCTCTTCACTATCAAAATATTTGTCTAATTTTTCAATTAGTTTATCAACTTTAACTTCTTCTTGTTCTTGCTTTGCAAGGTCTTTTAAGATGACAGAATCCTTATTGATTTCATCTTCACCGATAATAACGGCAAATTTAGCGTTTTTATTACCAGCTCTTTTAAACATATTACCAAGCTTGGTTTTATCGAAGCACATATCAACTTTATAGCCGCCGCTATTACGGAGTAACACGGCCACTTCTTGAGAATATAGCATCGCCTCTTCACTAAGTGGCATGATGTAAACATCAAGTTCCTTTTTGATGTCTTTGAGTAAGTTATCGTCCTTTAATACGGAGACAACTCTTTCAATTCCAAAGGAGAAGCCAACACCTGGGAGTTCTGGACCACCAAGTTCTTGCATGAGTTTGCCATAGTGTCCGCCTGCGCCTATTGCGCCATAATCGACACCAGCTTTGCTCTTATAATGGAATTCAAAAACGGTTTCTGAATAATAATCTAGTCCACGGACTAGTCCATCATCAACTTCATAAGGGATATTTAATACTTCAAGAGCGTCTTTAATTTGAATGAATCTAGCTTTGCTAGCTTCAGATAGATAGTCACTAATTTTAGGTGCTCCCTTAACGATTTCTTGGTCTTCGGGAACTTTGCAGTCAAGAATTCTAAGAGGATTAAGTTCGTATCTTTGTTTGCAATCTTCACACATATGATCAATGTGTTTAGCAAAGAACTCTTTTAACGCCTTGCGGTAATTGTCTCTACTTTCATCGTCTCCAAGAGTGTTAACTTTTAAAGTTACACCTTCAAGTCCTAATGAGCATAGGATCGTATACGCTAAAGCGATAGTTTCGATATCACTATATGGAGAATTGTTGCCAATTGATTCCACACCAAATTGATTGAATTGACGATATCTTCCTAATTGTGGTCTTTCATAACGAAAGACAGGACCTAAGTAATAAAACTTTAATGGGAGTTCATTAGTCGCGTAGAGTTTATTTTGAACCACCATTCTCATAATTCCAGCAGTAAATTCTGGACGAAGGGTTAACATACGTCCGCCTTTATCTAAGAAGGTATACATTTCTTTTCTAACAATGTCGCTAGATTCACCAACGCCACGAGAAAATACTTTTTCAGACTCTAATACTGGAGGTCTAACGCCATTAAATGCATAGATTTCTGCAATTGATTTCATCATCGACTCGACATAGTCGTAAGCGTCTGTCTCGTCTCCGAATATATCGTGAGTACCTTTTACGTTATTGATTATTTCCATATGTAGTTACTCCTTAATGTATGACGCGTTTAACTTCGTAAACGCCTTTAATGTTTAACAAGATATTAAATATGTCGCTCAATCTTTTGGCGTCACTAACATATATTGTGATATTCACAATCGTAATTGAACGATTATGATGTTGAAGCTGCGCATGAATTGAGCTTACAGTGACTTTAGCGCTGCTCATTGTGTTCATGATATCAACCAAAAGGTTGTTTCTATCATTTGCTTCCAAAGATATATCGACAGGATATGTCGCATATTCAATGTCTTTCTTCCAGAAAACATCGATTACTCTTTGCTTTTCATTAGAAATATTTGGACATGTAAGACGATGAACTGTTATACCCTTGCCTCTAGTGATAAAACCTTTAATCATGTCTCCAGGAATTGGGGTGCAACAATTCGCTAACGAAATAGCGATGTTATCTGCTCCTTTACAATATACAGGGCAAGAATCACCTTCTCTATTCTTGCTTTTTCCGGTAGGAAGAATAAGAGGTTTTTTGATATGCAAGAACTCAATAATCGCGTTTGTAGTTGGTTTTCTGTTAGAAACACCGATAAATAGGTCTTCAACTGATTCAACTTCAAAGTGTTCGAGAAGTTTTTCTTCGGAAACGAGTTCCATCATTTCTTCTTCGCCAATGTCACGATCTTTAAAGGCGTCGATACAACTTTGTTTGCCTTTAGCAATCTTTTCATCTCTTAAAAGTTCAGCGTTCTTTTTGGCAATATATTTTTTGATTTGTCCTTTTGCCAAAGAGGTTTTAACAAATTCTAACCATCCTTCGCTTGGACCAGGAGAAGATTTGCTGGTTTTGATTTCCACCATATCACCAGTTTTTAAAACCGTGTTTAGTGGGACCATACTTCCGTTAACTAATGCTCCAACCGCACTATCACCAACTTTGGTGTGAATACGATAAGCAAAATCAATTGGAGTCGATCCTTGAACAAGCTCAATGACTTTACCGTTTGGGGTGAATACATAAACATTCGCCTCAAAGATATCATGAGTTAAACTCTCCATATATTCGGAAGCATTCTCATGTTCTTCATTACTCATAGAGACAAAGTCTCTAAACCAGTGCAATTTATTCTCGATTTCTTTTTGTTCTTCTTGAGGATTGTAACCAGTTCTCTCTTTATACGCCCAGTGAGCGGCAACACCAGCCTCAGCAATTTCGTCCATTTCTTTGGTGCGGATTTGTACTTCATAGAAGTTGCCATCACCAGAGATGACAGTTGTGTGCAGAGATTGATACATGTTTGGTTTAGGCATCGCGATATAATCCTTGAATCGCATTGGGACAGGTTTATAGCTTTGATGGATTAAACCAAGAATTTCATAACATTGCATCTCAGTCTCACAGATGATTCTAAGTGCTAAAATGTCATATATCTCATCAAAAGAGTGACCCTTAACATACATCTTCTCATAAATTGAGGAGATGGATTTCACTCTTGAAGATATTTCAAATGGAATATTATGGGCGAAAAGTAAATCAGCGAGTTTTTTTTGGAAACTGTTGAGGGATTTCTTTAAGACTTTCTCTTTATGAGAAAGGAGGCCCACTATTTCTTTATATTTTTCAGGTTCAAGGTATTTTAAACAAAGATCAGCGAGTTCACATTTAATCGCATCCAAGCCTAAACGATGTGCAATTGGAACAAATACTTCTTTGGTTTCCTTAGAAAGAGCGATTTGCCTTTCAGGTTTCAAAGATGCGAGAGTGCGCATGTTATGGAGTCTATCTGCTAGTTTAATGATAATGACACGAATGTCTTTAGCCATGCCGATGAAAATCTTGCGATGGTCTTCGGCTTCGAAATCTTCGCTTTCAATTTTTGAAAGTTTTAACCTTTGAATCTTTGTTAAGGAATCGACAAGTTTAGCAACATCACTTCCCCAAGTCTTCTCAATTTCTTCGATTTTTACATCTGTGTCTTCGACAACATCGTGTAATAAACCAGCGATAATTGTGGCAGGACCGGCTTGAAGGGACGCTAAAATGTAGGCCACTTCAATGAGGTGATGGTAATATGGTTCACCACTTTTTCTTAATTGTCCTTGATGCTTTTCAAGAATAAAAGAATACGCTTTCTCGATGCTCTTTCTATCATTTTCATCAGTGATGTAATTTTGATAGATTTCTTGAAGCTGTTCGAAAGTGTGAAGTGGATATCCGCCATTGACTAAACTTTTCGCTTCTTTATTCATACGGAGAATATTTTAGTCTACTTTATTTCTTTTATAAAGTAATAAAACGGGAATAACAAAAAAACAAAATTATTTAATCCATAATTTTGCTTAACTTTTTGTAATAAAGTATTAAAAATGTAGTTTAATTTTCAGTGTCGACAAATTCTCGGCAACTAAACTCTATATAATTTCTTCCTTTATAGTTTTTAAGGGAGAAAGTACCAATCACATCAATAAACTTTTTGTTGGTCAATTCTTCTTGAGGATAATTGAAGAACACAATCTTTAAAGTGTTACCAATTGAAGTAAGGATATGCTTATGGTCTTTAGAATATAAAAGTGTGTCGATTTTAATATGTCTAAGTCTAAATAAAGGAGTAGGCCAACTTTCTCCAAACGGAGAGAAAGATTGCACTAATCTCTCGTTTTCAAAAGAGAGTTCGTTCATCCTAATTTCAATGAATGGATGTTCCACCTTTTTAACCGGTTTCTTTGAAATTGTACTACAAAATCTTTTTTCAAAGACTTCGAAATCGCTTTCTTTAATTGAACATCCCGCTGCATTAGCGTGACCTCCAGAAGTAATTAATAAATCTGTTAGTTCACCAAAAGCCTCCACTAAATCATATCCTTCAGGGGCTCTAGCGCTTCCTTTGAGTGAACCATCTAATGCTTTGGTAAAAATAATGGTTGGTTTAGAGTGTTTTATCATCACTGAATTAGCGATTAATCCAATGATTCCTTCTTTATATTCACCTTTAATTAATATCGCTGGTTTTCCTAAATCAATTTGAGAAGGATCAATGTCCACTTTTGAACAGTTTTTTCTCTCTTCGTTGACCTCTAATATATGAGAAAAGTAGTTTAAAATAAAGTCTTTATCATCACTCACAAAATATTTCACTATTTCATTGATGGAATCATCTTCACAAATTCTTCCAATAGAATTGATTCTAGGAGCAACTTTCATGCCAATGACACTTTCATTAAGTGGTTCATTGTCTGCTAAAAGGTCAACTGGTAAAAATTCACCGACCTCGTAAGCGCTAAACATGCTTCTAAGAAGGTTACGATTATATTCAAGTAATGGCATCATATCGCTAATCACGGAAATAGATGCTAGGAGGGCTAAATATTTATCAATTCGTCCTAACAGACTAATTGAATAAATAAAGGCCGTAAACGCGCCGCTAGAGCTTACATCTCCGAATTCTGAGACGATTGGGTGACATATCGCATCTGCTACTGGAAGTTTGTCTTGCGCTTGATGATGATCAAGAATCAAAACTTTAACATTGTTATTCTTCAATAACTCTATAGGTTCAAAGGCAGTAATTCCATTATCAACGGTAATCACTAAATCATAACATTTGTCGATATATTCTTGAGCGTGAGCGATATTTAAGCCATAACCATCTAAATAACGGTTTGGGAGATAATAATCTACAACATAGTCAAGATATTGAAACATCTTTACTAAGATGCTTGTCCCCATCACTCCATCCGCGTCATAATCGCCGTAAATGATGATTTTACCTTGTCTAGCCATTACTTCTTTAACTAGATTTACAGCTTTATCAATATCTTTAAAAGAATGTCCATCTCTAAAAGTAGATAAAGTAGTCTCTTTTGTTAAAGACAAATATTCATCGTAAGTAATGTGATAATAATCGAGTAATCTCTCTAGAAGTGATTTGTTCATATTCTAAAAAAGCTACACGAACTGTGTAGCTATATTTGTTAGTCGTTAATACCAATGAAGATGGCTTCTTCTGGTTCGGCGGACTTCTTAACAGGTTTGTTATTCTTATTCTTCTTGCTCTTTCTTGGCTTACGTTCAATAGAAACTTTCTTGAATAAGGCAAAGAAGAAGTTAGCGATTGGCATATATAACACCATGACGAATCCTAAGGTGATAAGCGCACCAATCATTGCCGCTAAATAGATATATGAACTAGTAACAACACCAAAGCCGAAGAAGTCAACAAGCATATAGATTCCAAGAACCGCACTAGCGAGAACTGGAGTCATAGCGACACCTAAAGCTTTAGTAGAAAGTTCTTTACGATGTTCAATACTGACATCTCTAGTCTTATCATCAATAACCATTTCTCTTTCTCTATTCATTAAGATGATAGCAATTGTTAAGGTGAAGACAGCAACAAATGGTACTGCTAATGAAGCGTAAGAAGTCGCTTGAATGAAGTGGAGCATGGATAATAAACCAGCAGCAATACCAGTTGCACCAACGGCAACGAGTAAGTTAGCTAAGCCACGGCTTAATCTATATCTGAGTAAGAGATAGAAAGCAGCAATGGCGATGCCAACACCAGTAGCTAAGGCAATTGGACCAAAGGCTGGTTGATCAGCACTGACTCTCACACTGTTCTTTAAAGAAACTTCAACGTTGTTTTTAATTAGTTGTGTATCTAATGGATCCATGAACCCACACACTTTACTGATTGCAAAGACAGCAAGAAAAACTGAAGATTCC
>OMWW01000009.1 GCA_900314865.1 uncultured Erysipelotrichaceae bacterium
AACTTCTCCATCAGCGGTAGCAAATGTGACCGCTCTAATATGGTCAGCGATGACTCTAAAAGCCATCTTATTATCTTCATATTTCTTGCCGGACAATTCCTGAACCTTTTCAATGATTGGCCAAAATAAATCAGTTTCAAAGTTTGATTGAGTTTCTTGCATGACACAGGCAAGTCTTTCTAAGCCTGCACCAGTATCAATGTTTTTGCTTGGAAGTTCTTTGTATTCGCTTCTCTTTTTGCCACTGACAGCATTAAATTGAGAGAAAACGATGTTCCAAATCTCAATGTAACGGTCATTTTCCATGTCTTTTTTTAAGAGGTCGATGCCAATATGTTTTGGATCATATTTTTCACCTCTATCAAAATAGATTTCAGTGTCTGGTCCACAAGGTCCATCACCAATTTCCCAGAAGTTTCCTTCTAAAGGAATGAGGTGGTCTTCTTTAACACCAGCGTTCATCCAGCATCTTTTTGTTTCTAAATCGTCTGGGAAGTAAGTTATATATAACTTTTCTGGATCAAAACCAAAATATTTATCATCTGTTAAAAGTTCATACGCCCAAGGGATAACTTCGTTACGGAAATAATCACCGATGGAGAAGTTACCAAGCATTTCAAAGAATGTGTGGTGACGATCAGTCTTACCAACGTTTTCAATATCATTAGTACGTATACTCTTTTGGGCGTTTGTAATTCTTCTACTTGGTGGAACTTCACTACCATCAAAATATTTCTTTAACGCTGCAACACCCGCGTTAATCCAAAGTAAAGTTGGATCATTTTTAGGAATCAAAGAGCTTCCTGGTTCAATATGGTGTCCTTTACTTTCAAAGAATTTAAGCCAAGTATTTCTAATTTGACTTCCGGTCATCTTTTTCATATTTTTTCCTCCAAATATAAGAAAACGTTCCTTATTAGGAACGAACATTGCCGCGATACCATCCTATTTCCTATCCATATTGGGATAGACTCTTATTTGATAGTTATATCGTTAACTTAACGGTGGCATTACCCACTTTGACAAGGAGTGGCCTATTTGTCTTTCATTACGTTATTCCAGCCTAGTAACGTTTCTCTATTAATGAAATTAACAAATTTCTTTCCTTCGGTAGCAATAATACATTATTGTTCACTCTTTATTCAATAAAATTTTATTTCAAGCATTAAAAAATCCGCTTTTATTTAAGCGGACTCTTTAATTGTGAAGGAACTTATTCTTCTTTTACGAAAACTTCTTTTCCTTGACCACACCATGGGCACAAATAGTCTTCTGGTAAATCTTCAAATTTTGTGCCAGGAGCGATACCGTTATCTGGATCGCCGACTTCTTCGTCATAGACGAATCCACAGGCTGTGCAAACGTATTTCATAAGTTTTTCCTTTCTTATTTTATCTCTTCAAAATCAGCTGCGCCGTGCTTACAAAGTGGGCAGACGATATCTTCTGGGAGTTCATCTCCTTCATAGACATATCCGCATACCTTACAGACATAGCCTTTCTTCTTTGTTGGTTGTGGTTTTGGTTTGACATTAGCTTGATAATAGTTATATGTCATTGTCTCAACGTTATTGATAACTTTACTTTCAGTAACAGAGCAAATAAACATGCCGTGTGTACCTAAATCAACATATTGATCAACTTTAAGAGAAATAACTGAATTAACATAATTAGTTAATACTGCTACTCCGTTAGCGCTTCTTACAATTTCTTTTCCTTCAAATTTGTTTTTATCTCTTCCAGAGACAAATCCATATTCTTGGAAAATACTGAATGGGGCCTCAATGTTTAAACAGTTAACATTAAGAACACCGGTCTTCTTAACGATGTCGTGAGAATAGTTGAGTTTATTAATATTCACCGCAACACGTAATGGAGTGTCAGTTAATTGAGTGACAGTGTTAACAATTAATCCGTTATCTTTGTCACCATCTCTAGAAGTAACAACATATAAGCCGTAGCCAATCTTGAATAAAGCCTTAGAATCGATCTCTGGTTTTGTTTCTTCTTCAATCTCTTTTTTAGCTTTATATTCTTCACTTAATGCATCCGCTAAAGCTTTGATTTGTTCTTTATTTTCACTAGCCATTGAAGATAGAATCTTCACTACTGGACTTAAAATAGTAACATTTTTGCTATTGGCGAGTTTTTCAGACATGATTTTAGCGGCTAAAGGTGCCCATGTTCCATTTTCAATCAAGCCAATCTTTTTGTTTTGGAAATTCCTTTCCACTAAATGAGCGATGAAGGTATCCATGAATGGGAAAATACCAGCGTTATATGTAGTAGTTGCTAAAACAATCTTTCCATATCTAAATGCGTCTTCGACACATTCCGCCATATCTTCACGAGCTAAGTCGTTAAGAGCAATTTTAGGAGTTCCGTTCTTTTTGAGCTCTTCAGCGAGTAATTCCGCTGCTGCTTTAGTGTGACCATAAACAGAGGTATAGAAAATAGCAACACCTTCGGTTTCGGTCTTATAGCCACTCCAAATATCATAGAGATTGAGATAATAGCCTAAATCTTTATCAAGAATTGGTCCGTGCAATGGACAAATAATTTGAATATCTAAAGTAGCGGCTTTTTTAAGAAGAGCTTGTACTTGAGCGCCATATTTACCAACGATACCAATGTAATATCTTCTAGCTTCACATGCCCAATCTTCTTCGACATCTAAAGCACCAAATTTACCAAATCCATCAGCGGAGAACAAAACTTTATCGAAATCATCATAAGTAACCATGACTTCTGGCCAATGCACCATAGGTGCAAAAACGAAGTGAAGCGTATGTTTACCTAAGTTAAGAGTGTCACCTTCATTAACCACTAATTTGTGTTTGATTTCTTCATGGAAGAATTGTTCCATCATCTTGAATGTTTTAGCGTTTCCAACGACAAACATTTCAGGATATTCTTTAACTAAATTCATGATGTTTGCAGAATGGTCTGGTTCCATATGTTGAACAATTAAATATGTAGGCTTTTTGCCATCTAACGCTTCTTTAACATTCGCTAACCATTCCTTGGTAAAGTGTTGGTCGACTGTATCCATAATGGCGATAAGTTCATCTTTGATGACGTATGAGTTATACGCCATTCCATTAGGAACAACATATTGTCCTTCAAATAAATCGACTTGATGGTCATTAACACCAACATAATAAATATCTTTTGTAACGTTTTTCTTCATAATTATTTTCCAATCCAAGCATCAAGCTTATCATCAACTTTATATACTTCACTACCTTTACAAGCAAAACCTTTTTTAATAATCGCGCCTCTTAAAGAACCTTTGAGTTCGAGTTCTGCCATTCCTAAAGCGCCTTCTTCATTTGTCGCGAAAGGATAAACAATTTTACCAACCCAATTATGGTCTTTAATAAAAGAAGCGACAATACGAGGATATGTCCTCCACCAGCATGGGAACCCTAAATAAATCACATCATATTCATCTAAAGATGAAAGAGGATTTAAGTAAGGAACTTTTTCATTATATTGGTCCTCAATTCTGCTTCTTTTGACACATTCTTCATAAGAAGTTGGATAAGGATTCTCTGGTTCTAATTTAAAAAGATCCGCTCCAGTTTTAACAGCAATTTTCTCAGCTATAATTTCAGTAAAACCTTTGGTTATAACTTCCATTTCACCATTAACACTATTCTCTCCGACACGAGAGAAATAAACAACTAATGTTCTCATATGGTTTTTACCTCATTCACATTATCTCAAATAAACAAAGTTTAAGAAATAGTTTTTCAAAAAATAATCAAAAGCCTAAAATATTATTCAATGAAATCTGTAAACTACAAAGACAATAAAGCTGTTAAGAATGATATTACCCCACTATTTTTATCGGCGTTCCCAGAAGATGAGAGGCCACCAGTAAAATATTTCTTCTCTTCAGCGCGAAAGAACTCTAATAATTTGTATGCTTATTATGACGATAATAATGAGTTTATCGGTTTCAGTTATTTATCCTCTTATAAGGACATCATCTATGTATTCTTTTTAGCCATACAAGATGAAAAAAGGAATCGCGGATTAGGAAGCGAAATCCTTTCAAAAATTAAAGAAGAAAACAAAGGGAAAGTAATATTACTTTGCTACGAGGAAGTTGATCCCAAATACAATGACAATGAAATGCGCATAAAAAGAAGAAACTTCTATAGAAGAAACGGTTTTGAAGATAATGGAGTAAAGACCAATGAATTTGGAGTTGCCTTTGAAACAGGATATTATGGTCCACACAAAGTGTCCTTTGAAGATTATGTTGAAATCTTTGTAATGGGATTTTCTGAATACGCGAGAAAGCATATAAAAGAAGTTAAATAATTACACTACAAATAAAAAATACGTCCGTTCTCTTTGGCGTATTTTTTAATATTTTAACTACATTTATAAATCAGTTCTTTTTCCGTTTAGAAATGTTGATTCAATTAAGCCTCCTCCAAGACAAATATCACCATCATATAAGACGGCAGCTTGTCCAGGTGTTACAGCTTTATATGGTTCATCAAAATCAAGTCTAATTCGATCTTTGTCGACAAAATGAATTGTCACTCCGTTATCTTGTTGACGATATCTAAATTTGGCGTAGATATGTTGCCCTTCTTGAGGAATAACACTAATGAAATTTAGGTTAGTAACAAAGCATGAATCTGAATTTAATCTTAAAGATTCTCCACCACTCGCAACATAAAGGATATTGTTTTTTACGTCCTTTTTAACAACAAACCATCCTTTAGCTTCTTCGTGAGATATTCCGCCAATCCCAAGGCCTTTTCTTTGACCAATTGTGTAATACATAACACCATCATGCTTACCAATCACTCTATTAGTGTCGATATCAACGATATTACCCTTCTTAGCAGGAATATAGTTTTTAAGAAATTCTTTAAAGTTTCTTTCACCAATAAAGCAGACTCCAGTTGAATCTTTCTTATCGGCGATTTCAAGGTTCAAATCATGAGCGATTTTTCTAACCTCTTTTTTATCAATGTCACCCAATGGGAATAAGGCATATTTAAGTTGATCTTGAGATATTTGAGATAAGAAATATGTTTGATCCTTATTGGTGTCAAAGGACTTACATAAATAGGCAACGCCATCCTTATCAACACGCTTTGCGTAATGTCCCATAGCAATCATATCAAAGCCTTTTTCTTTGGCGAATTTTAAGAAAGCATCAAACTTAATATATTTGTTACAGAAAATATCAGGATTAGGTGTTCTACCAACTTCATATTCTCTTATTAAATAAGAGAAAACTTCATCCCAATACTCTTTTATAAAATCAATTCTAAGTAATTCGATTCCTAACTTTTTCGCTACTTTAACCGCATCATCATAATCGGCTTCTTGTGGACATTGACTATTATTGATGTTTGGGTTGCCTAAATAATCGTTATTGGCAAGAGAATCCCAGTTACGCATAAAACAAGCAGTAACGTCATACCCTTGTTTTTTAAGCAAATAAGCTGCTACTGCGCTATCAACACCACCAGAAAGACCAACTAATACTTTCATTAGAATAGTTCCTTACTATCAAGCACTAAAGTGAATGGTCCATCATTAATAGAATGGACTTTCATATCTGCTCCAAAAACACCGGTTTCAATGTGCTGACCACTTAAATGAGCAAGCTCACCATTGAAGAAATCGTAAAGTGGTTCGGCTTCGTGTGGTCTCATTGCATTTACAAAGGACGGCCTTCTTCCTTCTTTCGTATTCGCGTACAAAGTGAACTGACTGATCGAAAGAATTCTTCCCTTAACATCATCAAGGGAAAGATTAATCTTTCCATGTTCATCAGGAAACACTCTTAGTTTCAAAATCTTGTCCGCCATTTTGGTAACGATTTCTTTATCATCGCCATCAGTAAAACCGACAAGTAAAAGGTAACCGTTAGAAATGCTTCCAACGGTTTTACCTAATATATCTACATGTGCTTCTTTAACGGTTTGCAGAATTACTTTCATTATTCTCTAATTACTTCTCTAATAACTGGAAGAATCTCGACCTCTTCACTTGAATAGATGTAGGCATCTTTAATTTCTTGTAAAACAGGTAAATATTCTTCTTCACTCTTATTGGTGTAAACAGTGCATAAGAGGTCGCCTTTACTAACTTTAGCGCCAACCTTGCAAGCAAGAACAATACCGGCACTCATATCGATAACATCTTCGAGTGTTTCTCTACCAGCACCAAGTTTCATAGCGCTAACGCCAATTTCAAGAGCGTCAATTTCTCTAATATAACCATCGACTTCACTTCTGATTTCAATGATATTCTTAGACATTTCAAATTTTTCAGGATTCTTAATATAAGAAACGTCGCCACCTTGAGCTTCAACCATTTGGCATAGCTTCTTGAAGGCTTCACCATTCTCCACAACTTCATGGAGTTTTTCTCTTGCTTCGTCAAGAGTTTGGCAGACTCTAGCTTGAAGAAGCATAATACTACCAGATGTATAGCAAAGATCCATTAAATCTTTTGGACCTCTTCCATGTAACGATTCAATTGCTTCTTTAACTTCTAAGCTGTTACCAACAGCAAAACCTAATGGTTCGCTCATGTCGCTTAAAACCGCAACAGTATCTCTTCCTAATGAATTACCAATACCAACCATGGTTTTTGCTAATTCTCTAGCGCTGTCCATGTTCTTCATAAATGCGCCTTCACCTACGGTGACATCAAGAAGAATAGCGTCAGTTCCGCTAGCGAGTTTCTTACTCATAACACTAGCAGAAATAAGTGGGATGGATTCAACTGTACCAGTAACGTCTCTAAGAGCGTAAAGTTTTTTATCAGCAGGAACTAAAGAGCTTGTTTGTCCGATAATAGCAATACCAATTTTATTGACTTGCTCGATCATTTCTTCTTTAGTTTTAGCGATTGACATATGAGGGATGGATTCTAACTTATCAAGAGTACCACCTGTATGTCCTAATCCTCTACCACTCATCTTGGCGAGTTTACCACCACAGGCAGCCACCATTGGTCCCAAGACCAAGGATGTTTTATCGCCAACACCACCAGTAGAGTGCTTATCGACTTTAATACCTTTAATCGCGGATAAGTCAATGACTTCTCCACTATGTTCCATATAATCTGTTAATGCAGCAATTTCTCTCCTGTTCATTCCTTTGAAGAAAATTGCCATGTTCATCGCGCTTGATTGATAATCTGGGATTTCACCCTTCACATAACCATCAATCCAAAATTTAATTTCCTCATTAGTTAATTCGTGACCATCACGTTTTTTAATGATTAAATCGACCATTCTCATATGTAAATACCTCGTATATATGTTATCACAAAATAATGTATTTTATACATTTAATTTTCCAAGTCATATATAATGTTTCCATGGATTTTGTTGAACACCTAAAAAGTTTCTTACCAGATGACGAAGTAAAAAAACTTCTTTTGTCTATGGAAGAAAAAGATCACCATGCGGTGTTATTAAATACTATAAAGATAAGTGATGAGGAATTCTTAAAAGAATTTCCTAATGTTATACCTCATCCATATGTTAAGCACGCCTACCTATATGATAAGGACGAATATCCACTAGGAAAGCATATCTATCACGAGCTTGGGTATTATTACTTACAAGAGCCAAGCGCGATGATTGTGTCATCCATTATCGATTTCAAAGAAAACGATTTGGTTCTAGATTTATGCGCAGCGCCTGGCGGAAAAACCATACAGGCGGCCCTTAAAATGAATGGAAAAGGTTTAATCATTTCTAACGATTTATCAAACCAAAGAGCGGGTTTAATCTCTAATAACGTTGAAAGATTAGGCTTAAGAAATGTTCTTATTACAAATAATGATTTCTCTAACATCTATTCAAATTATTTGAATGCTTTTGACAAGATTATCTTAGACGCTCCATGTTCTGGAAGCGGGATGTTTAGAAAAGGCGACATCTATAAAGATGATTGGTCAATAAACAAGGTTTATAAATTTGCAGAAATCCAAAAAGAGTTAATCTCATACTGTTACAAAATGCTTAAACCAGGTGGGCTATTATCCTATTCCACTTGTTCATATTCCAAAGAAGAAGATGAAGATGTTGTTTCTTATCTTTTAGATAGTAGCGATGCTTATGTGGAAGATATCAATCTAAAAAATGGATATATAACATTAGGAATAAGGCTCATGCCTTCGCATTTCACTGGTGAAGGGCAATATATTTGTCATATTAGAAAGCCAGGAATAAGCGGAGAAACAAAGTTTAGTAATAATAACAAGTTCACTCAATATGTAGTTAATTCCTTTAAAACAATGGACGCTCAAAAATACGGTGATTTCTTATTTACTCTTTCTAATAACTTTGATACCAAAAAACTAAGAGTGGTCCGTTATGGAGTGAAGGTTGGAGAAATTGGAAAAGACTATTTCAAATATGATCTCCACTACGCTAGATGTTTAAACAAAAAAGATGAATTTCCAACTTTAGAATTAACGCTAGAAGAGGTTAAAAATTATTTAGAAGGAAATCAGCTGAATAAAAAAAATAAAAATAAAGGGTCAGTCCTATTAACTTATAAGGATAACCCAATCGATATAGCTAAAACCGATGGAATAGTAGTTAAAAACCATTATCCAAAAGGTCTTAGAAAAAAATTCTAAATTATTTAATTTTATTAAAGCGATAGTATTTATCGTTTAATTCTAACATGCGTTTATGATCAAGAGGCTTAGCGGTAAAGCTAAGTTCTTTTTGTATTTGACTTTGAATCATTTTAGCGACTTCTTCAGTTGTTTTCCCTTCATATTGTTCTGGATAAATTGGAGGTAAGAATTTCAAATATGTAGGATATCTTTTATATGAATGTTTTAAATTTAAAGTTCTAAAGGTTCCATAGTTCACTACTGGTAAAAGAGGGACCTTGGCCTTCATCGCTGCTCTAAAGGTTCCATGATGGAAAGGAAGTAAAACTTTAAGTGGGTCTTTATTTCTTGTTCCTTCAGGGTAAATAATCCAGTTACATTCTTTATTTCTTAAAGAATCTTGAACTTTCATCATCACCTTAAGTTGTTGTTTTAAATCATCACGATCAAGGAATAATCCGTTAATGCCAGAAAAGATTCTTCCCACTACAGGTATCTTTTTTATTTCAATCTTTCCAACGAATGTAGTTGGCTTATCAAATATTTCGATAAGAAGTAATGGGTCCACCGCCGCTAAGTGATTAGAAAAAATACAACAAGTCTCGTTAGGGATATTTTCTAATCCTTCAATGCGAGTATCAAACTTCAAAAGTTTGTTCGCTCTCATAATGAGCTTACGAGTCTTACGATAACGAGTTTCTAAAGGATATTTTTCAGGATGATTTGAGTATTTAAAAATCCAAGCGAATATAGAATATATTAAACGCGGAAGAATTAATAAAAACGCTCTAAGAAAATGCCACATATTATTTTGCAAAAATAGTTAATGATAAACCAGAAAGAATCACACTCTTAACTGGGATACGTTTATCAACTAATCCTCCACTAGCAAAAAATAATAAATAATAATCGTCTAAATCAAAAACGATGTTCTCTTCAGTAGGATTAATTAAGATAAGATCAGTTTTAAAGCCTTCAAGCAAGAAATTCTCATCAGTAATTTTGATTGTTAATAAGCCGCTATCATGATGGGTGATTTCCACATTGTCTTTAATGTCATTAATTGTGGAAATATGGTCATAATGTAATTGCTTTCTAAGTTTAATGAGATCGCTGATGTAATTTACCATTTCACTTCTTTCTTCAACCAGCTTCCAATTCATGTTGTTAATTTTTTTAACGTTATAAGTGTTATCAAGAAGTTCTTTAGACAAACCAATTTCTTGGCCCATATGAATAAATGGAACACCAAAAGAAAGAACCGTTATCGCATTAGCGAGTTTAACTCTTTTTAAATTTGTTTCTAATGATTCATCAAAATATGAGACCTTATCAAACAAAGTTTGATTGTCATGACATTC
Source organism: uncultured Erysipelotrichaceae bacterium (assembly GCA_900314865.1). Classification (GTDB taxonomy): domain Bacteria; phylum Bacillota_I; class Bacilli_A; order RFN20; family CAG-826; genus UBA2450. The sequence goes on from OMWW01000009.1 coordinate 9,983, forward strand.
AACATAGTTAATTGATTGATTCATGGAAGCATAACGGTTAGACATTGTGCATCCAAATAAGACATCATCGATGTCGAAGTGATTGTTATAGTTACCCATGATATAGCCAGGAGAAGCATGATCAAATGTTGACCCTTTAATGATGTCTCTAAAACGATCGTTAAAGAAGCCAATTTCTGGAACTTTATGAGAGTTATCAGAACTGGTCTTTTGTTCTGGTTTTAATTCCACACCCATATTCCAGCCTTCACCATAAATGAGAGCGTCTTTTTTGACTTCATCACGAATCCTAACAATTTCTTTAGAAGTATCAATATCAATTAAACCCATGAGGTCAAATCTAAAACCGTCAACATCAAAAACTTCTAAGAAATATCTAATAGAATCACAAATGATTCTTCTAACCATCTTTCTTTCGCTAGCGACATCGTTACCACATCCTGAGGCATTAGCCATTCTCTTTCCGTTTCTACGGAAATAGTAATATGGAACATTCTTTTGGAAATCGGTGGTTATATAATCATACAAATGATTATAAACAACATCCATTATCACACGTATATCCGCTTTATGTAGTTCATTAACAAGAGCTTTAAATTCAACAAGTCTCGCTAAAGCATCTTCTGGGTAATTGGAGTAAGATCCTTCTAAAGCAAAGAATGAGATTGGATTATAACCCCAGTTATATAAATCGTTAGTGAGGTCATCCACTCCTCCAAAATCAATGACTGGAAGAATTTGTACATGGGTAACACCAAGCTTCTTCAAATAATCAATTTTTTCTAAGATGCCTAAATATTTACCAGAATTGATAACTGTCTTATCACCTTCGGTGAAATCACGAATGTGAAGCTCATAAATAATCGCATCACTCGCTCTTTCAATTTTGGTTTCAGGTTTAACAGTCCCTAAATTAATGATGTCATTGATATCAATAACAACAGAGTATTGAGAATTCTCATTCACCGCTTTTCCATATGGATCAAGAATCTCTTTTTGAATATTGTTTTGAGAAACAATAAATGAATATTTTTTATTAAATAAGTCTTCTTTGACATTCACAAAGAAAACACCCTTATCTCCTCTTTTCATTGGGATGAGGACAAAGTTATTTTCATTCTTCTCTAATTTAAGAGAAACTTTCTGACTTAAAGGAGACCATAGTTTGAAAGAAGTTTCAGTTTTAGAATATTTAATTCCAAGTCTTCCTTCATAAGAATATAATTCTTCAAATTCTTTGGAAGCGACATAACGGTCAGTTCTTAATAAAGATTCATCATCGTCGTTAGTTTTAAAACGATAGAGCTTTCCAAGTTCAATCGCATTTTCGCTTGATAACACTAGTTTGTGGACATTGTTATTTGAAGTCTCATTATCCTTTTTTAAAGGATATGAAACATCATCTCCTGTTAAGAAGAATTTAAGTTCATTTGGATTCTCACTCACATAATTAACTTCAATGTGATGGGAATCGAGCAAAAAGACACTGATTAATTGATTTTCCATAATTATGCAATAAGTTCGTCACTAGTGACGACATCATCTCCGTCGTAATATTTATCATGGACAAGAACTCTACAGCCTTTAGAAGAGCCATCTTGAGTTGTGGCGACAACACCTTCTTTTTGAAGCCTATTGAAGAATCTACCCGCGCGATTAAAACCAACCGAACATTCTCTTTGAATCTTACTCATCGAGACAAATTCTTGAGTCATAACCCATTCCTTGATGGATTGATATTTGTTTTCTTCTTCAACAGAACTCTCTTTTTCAACTTCACCAGGTGCTAAAGCATTAGTCGCTGGTTCTTTGGAGTGATCCACTAAATCTAAATAGTTTTCATCATAATGTGTTTCGTAATGTTCTTTTAAATAATTCACTATGTGAACAATTTCTTTGTTTTGAATATAGCAACCTTGTAAACGGACAACACCGCTTCTACTCACAAGAGGTGATTGCACTAACATATCGCCTTTGCCCAAAAGTTTTTCTGCTCCACCTTCACCAATGATAGTCATGGAATCAGTATAACTAGCGGTAGTTAAAGCGACGTGAGTTGGTAAATTACCTTTAATAACACCAGTAATGACGTTTGTAGAAGGTCTTTGAGTAGAAATAAGGAGATGAATACCAGCGCTTCTAGCTTTTTGGGCAATCATAACGACAGGTTGAGATATTTCCTTACAGTTATCCACCAAATCAGCGTATTCATCTAAAATGACTAAAATGTATGGAAGAGTTTCTTCTTTATTTTCTTTAGCCCATTCATTGTAATCCTTAATACCACTTATTTCTGGGTTAGTGGCGAAAAGTTCATATCTTCTTTCCATCTCTTCAACGAGTTTTTGTAGACAAACTTTCGCCTTCTCGGCTTCAGTAATAATTGGACAGAGTAAATGAGGCATGTCTTTATATTTGGTCATTTCTACTTTCTTAGGATCCACCAAGACGACTTTTAAATCATCTGGTGACATTCTCATAATTAAAGTAGAAATAATAGAGTGGACATAAATGGATTTACCACTTCCAGTGGTACCTGCCACTAATAAGTGTGGGAATTCTGCATAATCCGCAAAAATGACATTACCAGAAATATCCTTACCAAAAGCCACTGTCATTGGTTTCTTTTTAGGATCAGGTAAAGCAGTAATTACATCTTTAAAACTAACGGTAGTAATTGTAGCGTTAGGAACTTCAAAGCCAGAATAAGGTTCGCCTTGAATAATGGCCGCAAATCTAGACATCACACCACCAAGTCTTAAGGAAATATCTTGCTCAATACGTTCTACACTCTTAAGAGTGACGTTTGGATCATATTCAATGCTATAACGGGTGACACTAGGACCAATTTTATAACCAATACATCTAGCACCAATCTTAAAATCAGCAAGAGTCTTGTTAATGACAAGCATTCTCTCTTCTGCAACTTTTTGGTTTTGGTCTAAAGCGTCTTGAATTTCATAGGTCGCTAAAATATCAGTGCTTGGTGGTATCCACACCACTCTTTGACGTGGCTTCTTCACTTCTTCAACCGGTTTCACATCTGGTTCAGGAGTAATAGAAGGAACTTCTTTTAATTCTTGGAACACTGGTTGAGCAGTCACTAAAGTTTCATCGATTTGACGAACTTCAGGAACAGGTTCTTCCACCACTGGACGGCTTTCAATTAAGTTAACATCTTCCTCTTCCTCTTCAAATGCATCTTCTACTTCTGTAGAAGTAGGAGCGGCAACTGGTTCTTCTTTAATCGGAGGAACAATTGGATTATTGAAGTTTTGGAATGGATTATGATTTCCGTTATTAAAGACAAGTGGGGTGAATTCACTATAATCATTATTAATGTTGTTAATTGGACGAGATGAAATCGCTTCATCAAGAGATGGACTAACACGATCAAATCCACTATTTTGGTTGATAAGAGGTGTATCGTCACTTTCATAGCCTGGTTTAATAGCGACTGGTTCAGGAAGAGTGTCTTCAATTTCAATATTTGGGGTAGGTTCTTCTAAATCATCTTGATAGTCTTGATATTCAGAGAGATTAACAACCACTTTTTCGTTCTTATTTCTCTTTTTTGAGTGAGAGAAGAATAAAGCTCCCACAAAGCAAATAAAGGAAAGGAATAAAACAACAATTCCCAAGAATAATGTGACTGCATCGTTATTAAGTAAACCACCGGCAATAACACCACTTAAACCACAGGATCTAATTGTGGGATTAAAAACGTTATATACGCCAGTCTCACTATAATAAGTAGCGAAGTTACCGTTATACATATCCATCGCATCTTTAAATGTGATGTGTTCATAATAATTACCGTCACTCTTAGAAGAAATATAAGTAATAATGAAGACAAAGCCTAATAAGATTAAGAAAGCTCCTAAGCCATGAACCTTACGAGGGAATTTGAATCTTTCTCTTTTAATAAGACGATATATGCCTAAATAGAAAAGATAAAAGGCGATAAGGTAATAAGATGCCCCAAAAATATAAAGAGGTAAGAACGTTAAAGTTCTTCCGACTTTACCAACATTTAAAGTAATAATAAGAGCTAAGAAGATTAAAAAAACCGCTTTAATGATATTTTCGGCTTTTGATGATACAAAAATATTTTTAGCTTTCTCCATACTATAAATTATACGCATACGCGCAAGGAAAATAAAAGAAAAAAGCACATTAATTTGTGCTTTTTAATCTTCTGACAAGATAATCGGTTCAATTAACGGTTCTCGTCCATTTTCTCGACGAATAAACCATCGTACACGATCCTTAATTGTGTTTTTGGTTAATTCAAGATCAATTCCCTTAGTTAATGCGGCGTTAACTTCTTCAATATAAATTTGAGTAATCGATTTGAGCAACGGTTCTGCTTCTTTTACAAAGACGAATCCACGCATTTGACAATCCGGACCCGCAATAATCTTCTTTTGACTTAAAGAGACTGTAGAAGCGATAACCACTGTTCCATCTATTCCCATCTTTTGACGAGCTTCGATAATCGTATCACTGATTTTAGTAACCCCGCTTCCATCAACAAGGATTGGAGAAACATCAATTCCAGTCACTTCGTTAGGAAGAATTACTGGTCTTCTATTTTCTTCGAAAATAAGTTGCATGCCATTATCAAGGACGAAGACATTCAAATGGTTAAGGCCGATGCCTAAACTCACTGCAAGTTTAGCGTTTTGCATGATTTGTGTGTAATGTCCTCTAATTGGGAAATAATATTTTGGTTTAAATAAGTTAAGAATGAAGCGAAGGTCATCTTCTCTAGCGTGCATTGCACTTAGTTCTTTGTTTTTAAGCCACACCACTTCACATCCAGAACGATATACAGCGTCCATGGATCTAGTGCAAATGGTTTCAAAACTTGGGCGAGGAATCGCTAAGTTGATGAAGACATCATCTGGATCGATATGGATACGTTTATCAACGTTATTACCCGCTACTAAAGAGGCAATTTCTTTAAAAACATCATCGGTTTGACCAACCATCAAAATCACCAAGTCACTCTTCCTAACACGTAAGAAGTCTTCTTTTTTAATAAAATCAGCTTCAGTGATTGCTCCGGTTCCAGTGGCAGCAATAATTTGCTTCATGATGATATAAGTATAGTTATCATAGCAATAAATCTTCTTACCATATTTCTTGATAAGACGAATAACTTCTCTTAATCGATACATGTTCTGCCAATAACAGGACACAAAGATACGCTTATTAAGTTTGAAATATTTTTCGATTAAATCATTACAGCGATGTTTTGGAGAACAATAACCTTTTCTATCAGCACCCTTGCTTTCCGCCATAAGGAGTAAAGTTGGTTCCTTGGCTAGTTCACTAGCCATCGCTAAATCAAATTGATAGTTAGTTTCTTCAGTGGCGAAGTTAATAATGTAGTCGCCAGTAAAGATGATATTGCCTTGTGAAGTTGATAAAGCAATACCAAAACTGTTCGCAGCGTTATGACAGGTTTGGAACAATCTAATACGGTGACCCTTGACTATAAAGTCATCACTTGGATTAACAATTCTGAAATCATATTGAAGTATCTGATCGTTAATCGCTAATTGACCTTCCATGATGGTCATTGTTGTTTGAGTACAATATACAGGTGCAGGCGCATATTTATAGAAATGACGAATTGCACCGATACTTTCATCATGACCATGAGTAATTAAATAAGCACAGATTCTATTCTTGTTTTTGATTAAATAATCAAAATTTGGGAGTAATGAGTCAACTCCAGGTATGGTTTTGTCAGGTAAAGAAGCTCCGGAGTCAATTACGAAAATATCGTTATCAATTTCAATAACGTAGCAATCACGACCATCTTCATCAAGACCGCCCAAAGCAAATACTTTAATTTTTTCTGCCATATATCTCCTCAAATAGAAAACATTGCCTATATAATTTTTATAGCAATATTTTAACAAATAAAATATTCGTTAAAAAGATTATTTAATATTTTTTGTAATTATTATGTCAGCGCCAGTGTTTAATACGTTTTTAATCGCGACATCCCCAATATTAGTTGGAGCATCCACTCCGACTTTATTGATTTCTTCCATAACTTGGAAAATCATCCCCTTAGGAATAGAAGTACTAGTCTTTACAGAGACGACACAATTCTCTCTATTTTTAACCCTCATAAACGAAGTGATCATTCTTTTTGGATTAGTCACTTCATCTTTTGCGTATTGGGCTCCTCGAGGGCAAGAATTCCCAGTTACATTAAGTTCATCATCAATTGTGAGACGACATCCACGAGGACAGACAATACATGTAAATTCTTTCATTATTTTCTTTCCTCCAAAGAGACCATTATTTCATCTTTAACGTTAGCGAGTTTATCTTTATTAATCTTAATCATTACCATTTCACTTGGAATGAGAACTGGTCTAACAACTTTGTGAACTAATGTTTCGCCACTAGTAAAGTTCACAAACACATTTTGAATTGGTTTACGAACTCTAAATTTGAAGGTGATATCAGAATTTAAATCAGTCTCAATAAATTGAGGGATGACATAAGAAACGCCATTACCTGGTTTGACTTCGATATGTTTTTTCTTATTGGCAAGCCCTTTGATATAGTTACTTGCACCTCTACCAGCGTCTCTTCCTTCATCAGTAACAAAGTCAACGACATCGTGAACATGTAAACAGTTACCACAAGCAAATACACCAGGAATAGAAGTCATAAGTTGATCATTAACTTTCGCTCCACGAGTAGAACTCATCTCGGCGTGAAGTTTATCTAATAGGCTAACATATGGAATCAAACCAACAGAAAGTAGAAGCGTATCACACTCAAATTCCATTTCCGTTCCAGGAATGAATTTCATCTTGTCATCAACAGCGGCAAGAACAACTTTTTCTACCCTACCTTTCTTACCTTCCACTCTTAAAACAGAACGTGAGAGATATAAAGGTATATCATAGTCATTCAAACATTGAGCAATGTTTCTATTTAACCCGTTAGAATAAGGCATAAGTTCACTAACACAAAGAACTTTTGCGCCTTCGAGGGTCATTCTTCTGGCCATGATTAAGCCGATATCGCCACTACCAAGGATGACAATACGTTTACCAGCTAAGAAGCCATGAATATTTAAATACTTTTGAGCGGTTCCTGCAGTGATGATACCACTACAACGATCTCCTGCTAATTGAATCGCACCAGGGCTTCTTTCATAGCATCCGGTTGCAAAAATGATAGCCTTAGCTTCGACCGTGACAACTCCATCTTTTGCGTTACTATAAGTAACAATTTTGTTTTCAGTCACATCAAGGACCAAGGAATCGAGTTTATATTCAATTCCCATTTCTTCAACTTGTTTAGCAAATCGAGAAAGATATTCTGGACCGGTTAATTCTTCTTTAAATTCGGTCAAACCAAAGCCGTTATGAATGCATTGATTTAAGATACCGCCTAAAACACTATCCTTTTCAAGGATAAGGATATCATCGATTCCATTCTTTTTGGCTTCGATAGCGGCCGCCATACCAGCGGAGCCACCGCCAATAATTACTAAATCACGTTTAATCATAATTTCTTCACCTCTTCTACGAGGATATTAGATTGATCTTTATCCCATTTAATGTCTAAAGGAGAAACTCCATAATGCTTTGCTAAAATAAGAGTCACCATTGGAGAACAAAATCCGCCTTGGCATTTGCCAAATCCCGCTCTACATCTTCTCTTCACACCTTTAACGGTTTTAGGAGGAACAGAACGAGTTAATAGTTCTTTGATTTCTCCAAGGGAAATCTTTTCACAGCTACAAATGATTTTTCCAAATTCTGGATCTTGTTCGATAACCTTATTACGTGATTCAACATCCATATCATTTAAGACGTGATATTTCTTCACACAAGGATTGTAGTCTTTTTTTTCTTCTAAGTTAAATAACTTAGAGATATAGTTTTCAACAACGTATTCCGCGATTGCAGGAGAAGAAACGAGTCCAGGAGATTCAATACCTGCAACATTGATAAAGCGGTTATTTGTTTTACTTGGTTCAATAATAAAGTCGTGTCTAGTAGAAGTTGGTCTTATACCAGAGAAGACTCTAATGACTTGATTGAAAGGAATGTCAGGGACAAGATCAGTAGCTTGTCTTCTAATTTCACTTAAAGTTAAAGAATCGGTAGAGAAGTCTTCGACATCGTCGATTGGTTCACTACTAGGTCCAACAATGTAATTATTACTACTTGTCATGGAAACAAGGACACCCTTACCTTTAGCGGTTGGTAATGGGAAAATTGTGTGATTAACTAAGCCTAAATCATAATGGTCTAAGACAAAGTATTCACCTTTACGAGGGATGAGCTTCCAATCGATATCTTCAATCATGCTAGCGATTTTATCGCTATATAATCCAGCTGCGTTAATAACAACCTTAGATTGATATTCGTTTTTATTAGTAATAACAGTGAAGTAATCACCATTATCTTTAATATCAACTACTTCTTCATCTAAATAGAGTTTTACTCCATTATCAACTGCGTTTTCTACACAGTGGACAACAAGATTAAATGGATCGATAACTCCAGCAGTAGGTGCGAGTAACGCTCCTTTAACCTCTTTAGAGATATGCGGTTCCATTTTTAAAACTTCGTCTCTACTTAAAATAGAAACAGGAACACCGTTCTCCTTGCTTCTAATTTCTAAATCATGAAGCATATTCATTTGTTCATCATTAATGGCGACAGTTAAACTACCGACGCGTTTAAAATGAACATCGAGTTCGCGAGCAATGTCATCAAACATCGCGTTACCACGAACATTAAGTTTGGCTTTTAAAGTTCCAGGAACAGGGTCATAGCCACTATGGATAATCGCACTATTGGCGTTACTTGTTACATTACCTACGTCGTTTTCCCTTTCTAAAAGAGCGACTTTCAAATTGTAACGAGATAATTTACGGGCGATAAAAGATCCAGATACACCTGCGCCTATAATAATTACATCTAACATACTTTTATTATAATAAAAACTCTCGAAATTTCGAGAGTTATTTAATTATTTTCTAAATTTTCTTGGACCCTTGACGGATTTATCAGGACGAGCGTTATGTTCTAACTTTCTTCCTTCTTCTTCCGCTGGCTTTTCCATGAATTCTTTAGCGGAGACTTTAACCTTGCCGTGATCATCGATTTCAATGACACGAACTCTGAGTTTTTGTCCAACTTTAACAACATCGCTTGCTTTAGCAACATATCCCCAACCTAAGCGGGAAACGTGGCATAAGCCTTCAACATTGCCGAATAAATGAACGAAGGCACCATAGTCTTCAACTCTAGTAACTTCACCAACGAATTCTTCTCCGACTTTGGCTTCTCTAACAATATCAAGAATAATATTCTTGGCCTTGTTAATCACTTCTCTATCCATGTGGTATAAAGTGACTTGGCCATTGTCTTCGATGTCAATCTTCACATTATCACAGTTAGCGATAATTTCGTTAATGACTTTACCGCCAGTACCGATGACATCTCTAATCTTATCGACATCAATGAAGAAGGTATCCAT
>OMWW01000011.1 GCA_900314865.1 uncultured Erysipelotrichaceae bacterium
AATCCCCAATCCCCAATCCCCAATCCCCAGAAAAATAATTTATAAAAATATTTAAAAAAAATATCTAATTAATTATTATTTTTAATAAATATTAAATAAATTAATAAAAAAATAAATTAATGATCTTTATATGAATTAAATTATTGTTTACCAAAATATTTATAATTTAAAATATGCAAGAAACAAGTGACCTAAATGAAAAGCTTTTAGTAAAGGACTTCGACGAAGAAGGAAAGCCTCCCAAGATTGACATGTCCAAAATATTTAACAACGAGTACAACACAAGTGAACATGCCTCCGAGAAATACTTCAAAGAGAACTTGAAAAATGTAGAATTCGTCGGCCAAATGTTCAAAACAGATTTCCAAAATGGTCTCAGCACTTCAAACAAAGCAGACCTTGAATGGAGAGAAAGAGAGTGGGGAAACAACCACTTACCCCCAGAGAAAGAGAACTCCATATTAGAGCATATATTAAATTGCTTTGAAGATCCAATGCTCAGGATTTTATTAATAGCCTCAATTGTCTCCCTTATAATTGGTGTTGCTAAAGACGGTCTTAAAACTGGTTGGATCGAAGGAACTGCCATTTTCTTCGCTGTATTCTTAGTAGTCACAATCAGTTCTTATATGAACTACCAAGAAACCGAACAATTCTTGAAACTTAGTCGAGAAGCAAGACTCAAGAAAGTATTAGTCATCAGAGATGGAATGGAAAAAGAAATCTCTATTGAGGATATCCTCGTTGGTGATATACTCAAGTTGAGAATAGGAGATATCATCAATGTCGACGGTTTCGTCTTCGGTGATGCTAAAGCTGGTATGGACGAATCCCCAGTCACTGGAGAGTCTGATGTTATGTGGAAAGTCAACAACTTCGAATCTAAAGGTCAGAAATATTCTTGTCCTTTCGTCTTCTCAGGTTCACAAGTTGTAGATGGTTACGGTAATATGGTCGTCGCCGCTGTCGGTGATAAGACTTTCGAAGGACAGAATAAACAATTGACAAATGCTGCCAGTGGAAGCAAAGAAGGAGAAGAAGGTGAAGACGACGCTGATTTGACTCCTCTTAAAAAACAATTGAATGATTTATCAAACCTTATTGGTAACTTGGGATACATCTTTGCTATTCTCATTGGTTGCACTCTTTTAGTTAAAGAATCAATTCTTCTTTTATTAACTGGTGGTTCAATTATTTCCTCAAAAGAACTCGATATTTTAGTCAATGCTTTCATTATTGCAGTTACAGTCATCGTCGTTGCCATTCCTGAAGGACTTCCTATGGCTGTTACCATTGCATTTGCCTTCTCAGTCGACAAAATGAAAAAAGAACATAACTTAGTCAAACACTTGGATAAATCTGAAGCTATGGGTAACGTCAACAACGTCTGCACTGATAAGACTGGTACTCTTACTTTAGGTGTAATGAGAATTGCTGCCTTCTTCATTGAGGATGAAGATATTAGATTAAATAGAGCCAAAGTCCAAGACGAAGGTCTCAGAGATTTAATCTGGAATTGCATTTACAAGAATATCACTTGCGTTGAGACTACTAACGAAAAAGGAGAAAAAGTCTTAAATGGTGACATGACAGAAAAGGCTTTATATACTTACTTAAAAGAAAATAATTATCCTTTAGTTGGAGACAGGAAAGGTAAATATGTTCTTCCATTCAAATCAGATTATAAATATATGATGCAAGTTTTCAAAGAACAAGACGGATATATCTTATACGCTAAAGGTGCCCCAGAAAGAGTCAGTCCCTTCTTCTCTAAATATAGAGTAAAAGGCGGAAACGAAGAAAACTTCGAAGATCACCAAGAAGATTTAACCAACAAACAAGCCGAATATGCCGAAGATTCAATGAGAACTCTCATTTTCGGTTATAAGAAATTAACAGAAGAAGAAATAACAAAAGCCCGTGAAGAAAATCCTGAAGATGATTTAGCCTTCTTCGGTGTTTTAGCCAAAGGACTTTGCTATGCTTTCATGGTAGGAATAAGAGATAACAACAGAGAAGATGTCCCAGAAGCTATCAAAAAATGCCATCATGCTGGTATTACTGTCCGTATGGTAACTGGAGATAATATTAATACTGCCATTGCCATTTCAAAAGATGTAGGAATCATTGAAGCAAATCAATCAGCTGAATGCAAGAATATTGCTCTTTATTATAGAAAATTAGTCCAAGAAAAAGAAGAAGAATGCAAAAAAGGAGTTACTCAAGGAGAATGCCCAATTGCCCTCGAGGGAGAAATCTTCAGAGTTATTTGCGGAGGTATTACTAAAAAGCAAGGAAAAGACGGTAACATGGAAATTACTCTTAATAACAAAGAAGCCTTTAAACATACTACTCAAAGATTAAAAGTAATTGCCAGAGCCTCACCAGAAGATAAATTCATACTCGTATTCGGACTTAAAGAATTCGGTAATATTGTTGCAGTAACAGGAGATGGTACCAATGATGCCCCTGCTTTGAGACAAGCACATGTCGGATTCGCTATGGGTATCAGAGGAACTGATATTGCTAAAGATGCCGCAGATGTTGTCTTACTCGATGATTCATTCAGTTCAATTGTAACTGCTTGCAAATATGGTAGAAATATTTATGATTGTATCAGAAAATTCGTTCAATTCCAACTTACTACAAACATAGTCGCTGTTTTCATGACTTTCCTTGGTGGTATAATTCTCAAAGACTCTCCTTTAAATGCTATCCAAATGCTTTGGGTCAATCTTATCATGGACTCTTTCGCCTCTTTAGCCTTAGCTACTGAAGACCCAACTGATAAATTACTTGACAGAAAACCTTATTCTCGAGATGCTTCAATTTTAACTCCAATGATGTTACTTAATATTTTCTCCCAAGCTATTTTCCAAATTATTGTTCTTACTGTAATTATTTTCTACGGTGATTACCTCTTCGGAGTTCCTTCTGATAGAGAATTAGAGCACTTCATGTGGAACGAAGTTAATGGTTATCATTTCACCATTTTCTTCAACATCTTTGTTTACATGCAAGTATTCAACTCAATCAATGCCAGAAAATTACAAAAAGATGAATTCAACGTCTTCGAAGGTATCTTAGGAAACTGGCTCTATATTTTAATCCAAACTATTATTATCGTCGGTCAAGTCATTTTAGTCACTTTCGGTGGAAGAGCTGTAAGAACTCATGCTTTAAGTGTGCAACAACATGGATTGTGTCTTTTAATCAGTTCGATGACTTTGGTTTGGGGAGCCTTTGTTAAATTGCTTCCAATTGATGTTAGTGAAAAAGTCGAATACGAAGAAGAAAAGAGAAAAGTTCCAGATACTTTCAAAAAGACTGTTGGACTTGGTTATATGAGCAGAGGAAGAATGCAGATGTCCAGTGGTGTACGTTCTTTACATTCAAATAGCAGAGCCAATAAGTAAAAAGGTTAATATTATTAAGTTAAAATATTTATAAAATTGGAATGAAATTGATTAATAGTATATTATAATTTTATTAATTTATTTCATTAAATACAAATATAAACTAAATTTAATAATTTAATTATTTTTTTATTTTTATTAATTAATTTTATTTTTTTATTTTTAATATTTAATTTTATGGGGATTGGGGATTGGGGATTGGGGATTGGGGATTGGGGATTGGGGATTGGGCC
>OMWW01000007.1 GCA_900314865.1 uncultured Erysipelotrichaceae bacterium
TTCAAGACACACTACTACGGCGGCATCAAAAAGTATCAGTGGACTACCGTTCCCATGTCACTGCACGGCGTTATAATCAAGGCTGACGGTGAAAGCGTAACTGTAAACATCGGTGAAGACGCAGGTGACCCTGTATTCTGTGTTACTGATATTCTTCCGCACCTTGCAACTGAACAGATGAAAAGAACACTTGCGCAGGGCATCAAGGGTGAGGAGCTTAACCTGCTGATCGGTTCAAGACCTTTCAAAGATGACAAGGTTTATGACCTGTGCGTGTATGGAAAGCTGAAGTAACTTCCAGTTTGATGTTTATCAAAGAGGGAGAATATGAAAACAGTTGTATTGCTATATGAGACATGTTGCATTTATGAGATTGTGATTACTAATGTTGCAGCGTTAACTCGTTATCTTCCTAATAGTGAATTATTTATTGATTCAATTATTAACTTAAAAGTTGGTGATGAGATTAATCTCAACGATATTAAACACACTCTTATAAGGGCGGGTTATTCCCAAGTAAATAAGATTGATCAATCATTACAATTTGCCTCTAGAGGCGATATCCTTGATATTTACTCTGTTATTTACGACGATCCAATTAGGGTTGAACTCTTTGGTGATGAGATTGAATCAATTAGGTTTTTTGATATCGCCACTCAATCTAGCAAAGACAAGATTAATAAAGTTAAAATCTTACCTGCTAACGACTTCCTTTTCTCTCAAGAAGAAGTCAATAACGCAACAGAAACCCTACATAAACAACTCCAAGAGGACAAAACTAGATTACCAATTAGTGATTTTGATAACCTCAGAAATCTTGTTGATAGCGACCTCTATGATATCCTTGAATTTAATTACACCCCTAACTTATATAAATACTTCTCATTATTATCTAATAAGACATCTTCTCTTTTAGATTACTGTAAAGACTATGATGTTGTACTAGTTGATGAACATGCTTTAGGAGAAGCAAATAATCTTCTTCAAGAAGAGTCATCTTCATTCTTATATGAATTATTTGAAAGTGGAAGAGCGTTATCTCATCTATCAATGTTCAACGATTTTAATCGGTTGCCATTTAATAGAAGTAGATTGATAAGGACCTCTATTTTACAAAGAGATGAAAGAGATATTGTATTTAACTGCAAAGATATTCCTTATGAAACAAACAAAGAGAACGATGCAATTAACATTATTAGGTTATACACAAATCTTGATTACAAAGTAAATGTTTCTTTAGCAAACAAAGAAGAATTAGAGAATATAATTGACCTACTTAATGTCAATAACATTCCTTTTGAAATGGTAGACACAATAGCGTTACCAAAGAAAAGACAAGTAGGTATCGCCCTATCTTCGATTCCAATTGGATTTGTTTTAGAAGATGAAAAGGTCGTATTTTTAACTTCAAAAGAACTATTCAATCATAAAATTAGAATCACTAGATTTGATAATCGTTTTAAAGAAGCAACTATTTTAAGAAGTGGAGAAGATCTTACTCCTGGTGATTATGTTGTTCATGAATATCAAGGTATTGGTGAATTCTTAGAACTATTAACCATGGAAGTTGATGGTAGACATCAGGACTATCTTAAGATTGCTTATTATGGTGGCGAGATTTTATATGTCCCTCTTAACCAATTAGCGTTAATTAGGAAATATCTAGGCAAAGAAGGTGTTAGACCTCGTTTATCTAGACTTCACACAAAAGATTGGGAAAATCAAAAAGAAAAGATTAAAAAGAGAATTCATGATTTAGCAGAGCGTCTATTTAATCTTTATGTTGAAAGAAGCAAGGTTAAAGGCTTTGCCTTTGCTAAAGATGATGAATTCCAAAAAGCGTTTGAAGATAGCTGTGAGTTTGAATTAACTAAAGACCAGCAAAGATCTCTTGATGAGATAAAAGCGGATATGGAAAGTGAATCTCCTATGGACCGCTTATTATGTGGTGATGTAGGCTTTGGTAAAACAGAAGTTGCTTTTAGGGCTATCTTTAAGGCCATTAATAGTGGTAAACAAGTCGCCTTGCTTTGTCCAACTACTTTATTAGCGAGGCAACATTTTGAAGTAGCGAGTCAAAGATTCGCTGGTTTTGATATTAAGATTGCTATTTTCTCTAGACTTATTCCTGAAAAGAAACAAAAGGAATATATCAAAGAAGTTCAAGAAGGGAAGATTCATCTTGTTATTGGAACACATAGATTATTATCTAATGATATTATCTTCAAAGATTTAGGCTTATTAGTTGTTGATGAAGAACAACGTTTTGGTGTTGAACAAAAAGAAAAGATTAAAGAACTTAAGAGCAACGTTGATGTTTTAACTTTAAGTGCGACCCCAATTCCAAGAACCTTGCAGATTTCTTTATTAGGGGTCCGTTCTTTAAGCCAAATTAACACCCCTCCTACTGAAAGAATGCCAATTCAAACATATGTAACCCCTTTTAGAAGCGATATTGTTAAGGAACTTATTCAAAGAGAATTAGGTAGAGAAGGACAAGTGTTTTATCTTCATAACAATATTGAAACAATTTATGAGATTGCAAATAGATTAAAGAAACAATTACCAGATGTCGCAATTGCGGTAGCGCATGGTAAGATGAATAAGAACGACATCGAAGATGTAATGCTTAAATTCTATAATGGCGATGTTCAAGTTTTGGTTTGTACTTCGATTATTGAAAATGGTATTGATGTTCCTAATGCGAACATGATTATTGTTGATGATAGTGATCATTACGGATTAGCACAGCTATATCAAATCAAAGGAAGAGTGGGTCGTGGTAACCGTATTGCCTACGCCTATTTAATGTATAACGGTAACAAGGCTCTTAAAGAAGACGCTCAAAAGAGGCTAAGAACTTTACAAGAGTTTACCGCTTTAGGAAGTGGATATCGCATTGCTCAAAGAGATTTAATGATTAGAGGAGCAGGAGACATCTTAGGCCCTGAACAAGCTGGCTTTATTGATTCTATTGGTTTAGATATGTATATCAAACTACTTAATGAAGCCGTTAAAGAAAAAGTTGATGACAAGAAAGTTGAAAAGATTCCTGAATATAACCTTAATCTTGATGTTGCATTTGATGCTTATATTCCTAAGGAATATGCATCTGATAGTGACAAGATTGAATTATATCAACAAATCCTTTCTTGTAGTGATTATGATTCCTTAATAAACCTAAAAAGTAAAACAAGGGATATTTATGGAAAACTTCCTTTAGAGGTTGAACAACTCTTTATTAAGAGAAACATCGATTTGATGGTGAAGTTCTGTGACATTAGAGAAGTTAAAGAAAGTAAATTTAATATCGATATTAATTTGGGTGATAACTTCATCAATATCAAAGGTATTGGAAATATATTATTTGAATCATTAATTCCATATTTATCTATAATAAAATTGAGTTATGTAAATCGTCGTTTTAAATTAGTAATGACGAAAAAAAGCAACTGGCTTAATGATTTTGAAAACATTTTGAAGTCATTAGTAAATGTCTTGAAAACTAATAGGGTGATTGAAGTAGCATGAGAATAGATTTGTTTTTAAAAGAAGCGAGAATTATTAAAAGAAGAACTATCGCAAAAGAATATTGTAAGCGTGGTCTTGTTTTAATCAACAAAAAAGTAGCTAAACCAAGTAGTGAAATTAAAGATGGTGATATCATCAATATTACTTTTGGAGATAAGAATTTTGACATTGTCGCTAAAGTAGAGATTGTAGGTAAAAAAGAAAGAGCTAGTTATGAACGAGTTGAACCTTAATAAAAAAGGAAAATATCTTTTAGCGTGTTCGTTTGGGCCAGACTCTATGGCACTTTTATTTTTACTATATTCTCAAGGATATAAGTTTGATGTAGCAATTGTTAATTATCACCTAAGAGAAGAAAGCGATTTTGAAGTAAAATCTTTAATGGAATTTGCTAAAGAAAAAGACATTAGAGTTCATGTATTTGATGTTGAACACAAAATAACAGGAAATATAGAAAAAGAGTGCCGCGAGATTCGCTATGGTTTCTTTAAAGATTTATACACACAATATAGGTATGATGCTGTATTAGTTGCCCATCATCAAGATGACTTAATTGAGACATATATTTTGCAAAAAAATCGACAAAACTTACCAATTTATTATGGAATTAAAGAAAAAACTGTGATTAATGGTGTCCAGATTGTTAGGCCGCTTTTAGGCTACACTAAAAAAGAACTCGAGACTATTTGTGCAGAGAATCACGTCCCTTATTCAATTGATAAAACTAACTTTGATATCTCCTATAAACGTAACGAAATTAGACATAAAGTTATAGATAAACTTAGTGACGAAGAGAGAACAAAATTACTTAAAGAAATTGATGATCAAAATTATGATTTAGCAATTATGATTTCTGATTTAAATAATAATGATTTGACCTCGGTTGAATACATTCTTAATTTAAATGAAAAAGAACAGAAATACGCTTTGAATTTATTGGTGAAAAAAGTCTTGCCAAATACTTCTTTATCTAAGCAGACTGTAGGTCAAATTATCCTTATTCTAAAAAGCTCTAAACCTAATGTTTTTTGTGAGGTGAAAAAAGGTCTTTATTTTTTAAAAGAATATGATAAGTTTAAGCTAACGTTAGATTATCCTGAATCTTACTCTTATTCGTATACTTTAGACAAACCTGGAAAACTTGAAACTGATTATTTCTATCTCGATTTTAGTGATGGTGCAGAAAATCGTAATATTTCTATTTCAGATTACCCTCTCACTATTAGAAGAATTTCGGTTGATGACACAATTGTGATTCATGACCATATAGTTTTAGCTAGAAGATTGATGATTGATTGGAAAATGCCTATTACTTTAAGAATGCGCTGGCCAGTTATTACCAATCATAAAGGCCAAGTTATATATATTCCTCGTTATCAAAAAGACTTCAAGGTCACAAAAGACTGCAATTTCTATGTAAAATACTAACAAAGCACATTTATATGTGTTTTGCTTTGAAATAGAGTAAAAAACTAATATAATCAAAATATCAAATTTTTTGATACTGCATTATATTGATTATTTGGAGGATTACTTATGGACGAACAACACAACAACCTTGTTCCTCAAAGAAGAAGAATCTCGTTTGGATTTGTCTTCATTATCGCTCTCACCGTTGGTCTAATTAGTTTCTTTGTTTATAGATTAATTTCTAATATCGACAGAAGTGATCATTTAGATAGACAAACATTCGTGTCTGCTCTTGTTAATGGAAGAGTTAGTAACGCTACATATACTCGCCATGAAGGTAGTCAACAAATTACCATCACTGGTGAATACACAAACATTAATGGAGCACCAAAAACCTATACTTTTGATGTTCCTGAAACCATTTATGAAGACAAAAATCTTATTTATACAGTTACTATTGAAACTGGTAAAGAAGTTAAATTCTCTTTAGTTGATGCTTCCGGAGCCATTGTTAACTATAACGTTGGTAAAGAAGATGTCGATAGAACTATCACCATCAATTCTAGTGTTAGTTCAATTTTAGCTGTCCGTGTTGGCACTATTAATATTAGAGATATTTATCAATCTAACTGGTGGGATCAATGGGGTCCAACTGTTATTATGCTTTTAGGCTCTGCCATCATTGTTGTCTTCTTGTTCTCTAGACTTAGTAGTTCTGTTAATGGTGCGAACCGTCAAGCGATGGATTTCAACAAATCACGTGCTAGAAGAATTCAAGATTCCAAGGTTAGATTCAAAGATGTTGCTGGTTGTGACGCCGAAAAAGCCGAAATGGAAGAAATTGTGGAATATTTAAAAGATCCACAAAAATATACAAAGTTTGGTGCTAAGTTACCTAAAGGTATTCTCCTTGTTGGTAGCCCAGGTACTGGTAAAACCTTACTTGCTAAAGCCGTTGCTGGTGAAGCAGGTGTTCCTTTCTTCTCTATCTCTGGCTCTGACTTCGTCGAAATGTTCGTCGGTGTTGGTGCTGGCCGTGTTAGAGATATGTTTAAAACCGCGAAACAAAATGCCCCATGTTTAGTCTTTATCGATGAAATCGATGCTGTTGGTAGACAAAGAGGCGCTGGTTTAGGTGGTGGTAATGACGAAAGAGAACAAACACTTAACCAATTATTAGTGGAAATGGATGGTTTCTCTGATAATTCAGGTATCATCGTAATGGCAGCTACAAACCGTGATGACGTTTTAGATCCAGCTTTGTTAAGAGCGGGTCGTTTCGATAGAAAGATTACTGTCTCTCTTCCTGATAGAGAAGGTAGAGAAGCAATTTTCAAAGTTCACGCTAGAAATAAGAAACTTGAAAAGGATGTTGATTTCGCTCAACTCGCTAAAAGAACTGTTGGTTTCTCAGGCGCTGATATTGAAAATATTATGAATGAAGCCGCTATTCTTGCTGTCCGTAGAAAGAAAGATGCAATTTCAACAGCAGAAATCGACGAAGCTATCGATAGAAGAATTGCTGGTCCAGCAAAGACTTCACGTTCTTTAAATAAGCACGAAAGAGATGTTGTTGCTCACCACGAAGCAGGCCATGCGATTATCGGTTTGAAACTTGAACATTCAGATAAAGTTCAAAAGATTACCATTATTCCTAGAGGAAACACTGGTGGTCATGTTCGTATGACTCCAGAAGAAGATAGATTCTTATTAACTAAGAAAGAATTAGAAGCTCGTATTGTTGGTTATTTGGGTGGTCGTAGTGCAGAAGAAGTATTCTTTGATGATGTTTCTAGTGGTGCACAAAACGACATCGAAATGGCAACACGTATTGCTCGTATGATGGTTACCGAACTTGGTATGTCATCATTAGGACCAATTCAATATGAAAGAGACACCGGTAGTGTCTTCTTAGGAAGAGACTACACCTCTACTCAAAAGAACTTCTCTTTAGCAACTGCTGAAAAGATTGATAGTGAAGTCACTAAAATCATTAATGACGCTCATGATCAAGCCGTTGCCCTTATTAAGAAATATAAGGATGATGTTGAATTAATTGCACAAACATTAATTGAACACGAACAAATCACCGCCGAAGAAATCGACTATCTCTTAGAGCATCGTCATCTTATAAAAGATGAAAAGCCTGCTGAGAAAGTTGAAGAAAAACCACAAGAGCCAGAAGTCGTTTCTGCTCCTGAAGAACCAAAACCTTCTGAAAGTGACGTTGAGAATAAAGGAGAATCTCAAGGAGAATAATTTATTCTCCTTTTTCTTATGTTTAAGATTGGTGATATCGAAATTAAAAATAGAATTGTTCTTGCTCCTATGGCGGGCATCACTTCTTTAGGATATCGAAAATTCATGTCTCAATTTAACCTCGGATACGTTGTTACTGAGATGGTTAGTGACATGGGTTTGATCTATGGAAACGAAGAAACCAAAACATATGTAAATTTCAAAAAGAGCGAACTTCCTACATGTGTTCAACTATTTGGTAGTAATCCTGAAACCCTTGCCAAGGCTAGTAAAATCGCTTTAGAACTTAACCCAAATATCGTTTTTTTTGATATCAATATGGGGTGTCCTGTTAAAAAAGTAACTTCTACTGGAGCAGGCTCTTCATTACTAAACAATCCAAAATTATGTGGAGAGATAGTTAAGGCTGTTAAAGAAGCCTCTGGTTTATCAGTCACCGTTAAGATTAGATTAGGATTTGATAAAGACCACAATACATTTAAAGAAGTTATTAAAGAAGTAACAAATGCTGGTTGTGATTTAGTTACCATTCACCCAAGAACAGCAAAAGAAATGTATGGTGGAACGCCACACTGGGATTTAGTAAAAGATTTAAGAAAAGAAATGTCTATTCCTCTACTTGTAAGCGGAAACATTTACTCTGTTGAAGACGCTATTAAGGCAATGGAAATTACAGGAGCGGATGGGGTGATGCTTGCAAGAGGTGCAGTAGGAAATCCTCTACTTGTTAAAAATTTAAATCATTATTTTAATAATGAAGATATGGAATCTACTTGTTTTAATGAGCAAGTAGAATATTGTAAAGAACTAGTTAAAGATTTGATCGAAGAAAAAGGCGAAGATGTCGCTATGAGAGTCTCTAGAGGCATTGTTACTAAATTCTTTGATGGATTTAAAAACAGCAAAAAATTGAAGAATCGCTTATCTACCGAGTTAGTGAAATATTCTGACTTAGAGAAGATTATTTCTGACTATATTGAAGAAAATTGCGTATAAAGTAAGTTTTGACTTTTTTAATAGTCAACTTTTCTATATACTATTAGAGAATGTTTGGAGGCATTATCTATGGATAATAATCAAAATTTAAATGATCAAGAATTAGTAAGAAGAGAGAAACTTGAAAAATACAAATCTTTCCACGTGGATCCATTTGGAAAAGCTTTTAAAGTTACTCATTCCTCTGAAGAAATTAGACAATTGTTCTCCAAAAAGAGTCCTAACTCATTAGAAAGAAGTAAACCATACGTCCAAGTTGCTGGAAGAATTAAAGCACTTAGAAGAATGGGCAAAGCTTCCTTTATGAACATTCAAGATAAAACCGGTAATATCCAAGTATATATGGGTATTGATGTCGTTGGTAAGAAAACATACGAATTATTTAAGCTTGCTGATATTGGCGATATCGTCGGTGTTTATGGTCGTGTTATGAAAACTCGTAGTGGTGAACTCACCATTAGAGCGGAGAAATACACTCACTTAACAAAATGCTTACATCCTCTTCCAGAAAAATTCCATGGACTTGTCGATGTTGAAGAAAGAAGTAGAAGAAGATATCTCGATTTAATCGTTAATGACGAAAGTCGTAAAGTCGCATTTGCTAGACCAAAACTTATTAGAAGTATTCAAAAATATCTTGATGAACAAGGATATGTTGAAGTTGAAACCGCTGTCCTTTCTCCAATCTTAGGTGGAGCCAATGCTAGACCATTCGTTGCTCATATGAATGCTTTAGATAAAGACTTCTATCTCCGTATCGCTACTGAACTTAATCTTAAAAGATTACTTGTCGGTGGCATGGAAAAAGTTTATGAAATTGGTCGTTTATTTAGAAACGAAGGTATGGATGCTTCTCATAATCCTGAATTCACCACAATTGAAGCTTATGAAGCATATGGTGATTTAAAATCAATGCGTAAACTTGCTGAAGGCATGATTAGAAAAGCCGCCAAAGATGTTACTGGTAGTGACATTGTTACTTATCAAGGAGTGGAACTTAACTTCCACAAACCATTCAGATGGATTTCAATGGCGGACCTCATCTTAGAAAAGACCGGAATTGATTTCCGCAATATCTATGATTTTGCCGAGGCAAAGAAACTTGCCGATGAAAAAGGCATTAAACTTGAGAAACATAAGAATACAGTGGGTCATGTTATGAACGAATTCTTTGAAGAATTCTGTGAAAGTTCTCTTATTCAACCAACATTTGTTTATTCTTATCCTATCGAAGTCTCTCCTCTTACCAAAAAAGGTAAGGATCCACGTTACACTGAAAGATTTGAACTCTTTGTAAATGGTAGAGAACTCGCTAATGCATATACCGAACTTAATGATCCTATCGATCAAAAAGAAAGATTCCTTGCTCAACTTAAAGCTAAGGAACTCGGTGATGAAGAAGCCAACGAAATGGATACCGACTTCATTGAAGCGCTTGAATACGGCATGCCTCCAGCAGGAGGAATTGGTATGGGTATTGATAGATTAACTATGTTACTTACCGACCAAGAAAATATTAGAGAAGTTATTCTCTTCCCAATGATGAAAGATCGTTAATTTATGAAAGAATCTCGCGTTAGCAAATATAAAAAATATCGCGATTCTATCTCTAAAGAGAGCAAGAAAAGCACAAGTTTTTTTGCCCCCTCAAAAGAGGGAAAAGTCTCCACTAAAATGGAGCTTTTTCTTAAATTGGAACGTAAAAATCTTTTGATTAACGTCTTTGTTATTTCTCTTATTTTACTTATTGTAATACTACTAGTAGTATTTGGACTTAAATTATTCTAAGGAGCAAGAAAGATGAAAATTAGTATCGCTATTGATGGACCTGCTGCTGCAGGAAAAAGCACTGTTGCCAAAAAGATTGCTGAGATTTTAGGCTATACCTATATTGATACTGGTGCAATGTATCGTGCTTTTACCTGGTATTGTATGGAAAAAGGTGTTGACTGTCAAAATGAAAGTCAATGTGTAGCCTTAATTCCTGAAGTCACTATCAAACTTAGGCCAAATGGTTTAGTCCTTTGTAATGATATTGATGTAACTAGAGAAATTAGAGAACCTAGAGTAAGCGCGAACGTCAGTTATATTGCTTCTTATAAAGACATTCGTTTATTTCTTGTTGATCAACAAAGAAAAATGGCGTCTAAACACTCTGTCATCATGGATGGAAGAGATATTGGAACATATGTTCTTCCTGATGCAGATGTTAAAATCTTCCAAATTGCTTCTGTAGAAACACGCGCAGTTCGTCGTTATGACGAAAATATCGCTAAAGGAATTCCTTGTACTCTTGAAGAAATTGAAAACGATGTTCGTAAAAGAGATTACATTGACTCTCATAGAGACTTTGCTCCTTTAAAATGTGCACCAGACGCGATTACTTTAGATACTTCATTCATGAGTGTTGATGAAGTAGTGAATGCGATTATTGAAATTATTAATAAAAAATTGAAAGAAAAAGAAAATGCCTAAAACCGTTGTCGCAATTGTTGGTAGTCCTAACGTTGGTAAATCCACGATTTTTAATCGTATCGTTGGTGATAGACGCGCAATTGTGGATGATGAAGCAGGTATTACAAGAGATAGATTATATGCAACCGCTAGTTGGTTAAAAAAATCATTCACTCTAATTGATACTGGTGGTATCGAATTAGCCAACAAGCCATTTCAAGAACAAATCAGAATACAAGCAAATATTGCGATCGATGAAGCTGATATTATTGTTTTTGTTGTTGATGGAAAAGTTGGAGTAACTAGTGATGATGTCATGGTTTCCAAGATGCTTAGGAAGGTTAAAAAGCCAATCATTTTAGCGGTCAATAAAATTGATGAAGGACTGCAAGCTAGTAACGCTGCTGAATTCTATTCTCTAGGTTTAGGAGAACCAATTGCTGTTAGTGGCGCTCATGGTGTGGGTATTGGTGATATCCTTAATCGAATCGTGGATTTAATTAAAGATGAAAAGGATGAAGAGCCTTCTGAAGCCGTTACATTCTCTTTAATTGGTCGTCCTAACGTAGGAAAATCATCTTTAACCAATGCGATTTTACATCAAGAAAGAGTTATCGTAAGTGATATTTCTGGAACGACTAGAGACTCGATTGATACCCCTTTTAAAAAAGATGGAAAAGACTATGTTGTTATCGACACTGCCGGATTAAAAAAGAAGGGAAAAATCTATGAAGCGATCGATAAATATTCTGCTATTCGTGCTTTAAAAGCTATTGAAAGAAGCGAGATTGTTTTGCTTGTTTTAGATGGTGAAAAAGGTATCTTAGAGCAAGACAAACACGTCATCCAATATGCCACTGATTTACATAAGGCAATCATCATCGTTGTGAACAAGTGGGATCTTGTTGATAAAGACACAAACACGATGTCTTCATTCACTAAAGAAATTAGGAAAGAATATAAGTTTTTGGACTACGCTCCTATCGTATATTTAAGTGCTTTAACTCGTAAAAGAATTGACACTCTTTTTGAGGCTTTAGACTTAGTTCATGAAGCATATCATACAAGGATTAAAACATCATTATTAAATGATGTATTACAAGAAGCACAAGTGATGAATCAGGCTCCAGATTTTAACGGAGGAAGATTGAAGATTTATTACGCGACTCAAGTGCTTACTTGTCCACCAACAATTACATTAGTTGTTAATGATCCTAACTTTATGCATTTCTCGTATCAAAGGTATTTAGAAAATCGACTTAGAGAAACATTCAACTTTGACGGAACACCGATTAAATTCTCGTTAAAAAGGCATAGCAAAAAGGATGACTAAGAACTATAATAATATTTAATAAAAGAGGAGATCTTTATTACATCATGGAAAAATTAAATAAGAACGAGATCATTGAGATTGTCGCAGAAGCAACTCATATCTCAAAAGTAGAAGTCAAGAAAGTCATTGATACTACCTTCGATTTAATTACCGACACACTTCTTGACGGACAAAGCGTTAACATCAAAAACTTCTGTGTGTTCGAACCAAAAACAAAGTCCGGTCGTAAAGGAACACATCCTAAAAATCACACTGCGATCGACATCAAAGCAAAGAACACTGTTACAATCCATCTCTCTAAAGAATTCAAAGCCCGTTTAAACGAGGAATAATATAAATAGACCTATTTTATTAGGTCTTTTTTCTTCCAAAATGCCGATTTTCGGTAGATAATGTTTTTGTATGGAAGTCTTGATTGATTCTAAACTTTTTGTTTATAAATCCCTAGAAACTCTCTTTTTTGAGCGTGGCCATAAACTATATTTAGTTGGTGGCACTGTTAGGGATTTTTTACTAAAAAAACCACTTGAAGATATGGACCTTGTCACAGATGCTACACCAAGTGAAATGAAAGAATTTTTACTTGACGCTGACTATACTTTTGAGCGTTTTGGTAGTGTAAAACTTAAATACCAAAATGTGAAGTTTGATATCACAACTTTAAGAAAAGAAAACGGCTATAGTGATCATCGTCATCCTAATAAAATCTCTTTCACTGATAAGCTTAGTGAAGATGTTAATAGACGTGACTTAACAATTAATGGATTATATATGGACAAGGACTTAAAGGTCATCGATCTTGTTAACGGTCTATTTGATTTAAACAAACATCTTTTAAGAATGATTGGTGATCCTGACTTGAGACTTAAAGAAGATCCTTTAAGAATATTAAGGATATATAGATTTTCAATTGAAACCGGTTTTAAGATTGATGATGACCTTAAAAAAGCGATTATTAATAACAAAGACTTAATTCTTAAACTTAATAAAGATAAGGTGCTTCAAGAGATTAATAAAAGTCATGATCGTGGCTTACTAATTGAAACATTAAAAAAAGACGGAATATTTGTAGATACAAATACCAAGTAGTGATAAAGTAGATATACATGATTACTGAAGCCATTGATTTTAGATATCTATTAATAGAGAACTATAAGAAATTAAAGATTAACGAAAATGAACTCGCGACCATTTTTGTGATTGATCATTTAATTGGGCAAGGAAATCCTTTTGTCACTAGTGATCTTTTATCTTTAAAGATGAGCCTTGATGTGAAGGATATTGATAAGATTCTTGCCAAATTAATCACTAAAGGTTTCTTCGAATATAAGACTGTTGGTAAAAAAACAGTGGCCTCTTTAGAACCATTGAAACAAAAACTTTATCGTGAATTCCAAATCTTCCTTTCTAAAGAAGAAGAGGAAAAGAGCTCCAAGAGAATCTCTGAAGAATTAGATAATGTATATATCAATTTTGAAAAGCTTTTAAACCGCCCTCTTTCACCTGTGGAAGTGAGCAAAATCCATGAGTGGATTAGCTATGGCTATTCTGATAAGCTCATCATCGATGCTTTAAAGGAGGCTATTAGTAGAGGCAAAAAGACTTTAAGAAGTGTTGATAAAATTTTGCTTTCGTGGTCACAAAGAGATGATTTAGAAAGTGAAGGTCACACACCTCTTAATAGTGATTGGGACAAAAACTTAGAAGAAACCATTAGAATTGCAAAAATACCTTGGGTTAAAAAAGACAATGATTAATAAAAGTAGAATGGAAATTATTTCTAACTACGTCGACTCACTTTTTCCTGATGCGAAATGTGAGCTTTTTTATAACCATGATTACGAACTTGTGATTGCGGTCATGTTAAGTGCCCAAACAACTGATAAAGCAGTTAATGTTGTTACTCAAAAATTATTTAGTGACTTTAAAACATTAAAAGAACTTGATAATGCTTCTTTAGAAGAAATTGAAGAAAGAATAAAATCTTTAGGATTATATAAAAACAAAGCAAAGAATATAAAAGGAATCACCCATAAGCTTTTAACTGAATTTTCTGGAAAGGTTCCTAGTGATAAAGATTTATTACAAACTTTACCAGGCATTGGCAATAAAAGTGCTGGTGTGGTGAGGATTGAAGTCTTTAAGATTCCTGATTTACCAGTGGACACACATATTATTCGAATTTCTAATCGTTTAGGTATTGCTTCTAAAAACGATGAACCAATTGATATTGAAAAGAAATTAAAAAAGTTGATTCCGGAATCTCATTGGATTAAGACTCATCATCAACTTATTCATTTCGGTAGATATTTCTGTTTAGCTAAATCACCAAAATGTAGTGAATGTCAGCTAAAGAAATACTGCAAATATTAGAAATATTTTTTATCAATAGCCTCAATATATTTAAGGCGAGGATTATAGCCTTGTTCAATCTCCACTCCGTTTTCTTCAAAACAGGAATAGGGGATTGATTTTCTTTCTCCGTGTTCATAAAACTCAATCACGTATTTTGCATCAAGAAGGAATACTTTGTTTAAAGATTCAAAGTTAATAATGAAGAAAGCAATTCCTCCATGGAAGAGCACTCTTTTAAGATGATCAATTTGATGTTTGGTGATGTTATTGAGTGGAAAGGAAGTTTTGTTCTTTGTGTTTTTTGCTTCAAAATCGATGTAACGGGATTTATACACTCCGTTATAGTCGGTCGTGGATTGCTCTTCGAAATAAGCGTGAGTGATTTTCGCGCCTTTGGAGTAATCAACTTTCACTATATTAATAGGTGTAGGACGTTTGGTAATTAAACATATATCGTGATCTTTATAGTAGGCATTAGAAAGATTGATTTCATTTTCTAAATTCATTCCTCTATTGGCCGAACTTAAAGATATCTCCGCACTGGATTTATGCGACTTCCTACTTGTATTTGGTTTATATTCTTGTCCGTTTGGGTATCTCATTTTAGGCGATATAGTCTTTAAGATATTCAGTAAATTCTTCTGGTGTTACAGGTTCGTTATTGAGGAGTTTTCTAAGAACCTTATTGATTGGTTCTGGATTATAGCTATTTCTCTTTAAGTTTTTCATGAATTCCACTAAAACGATATCTTTGTCTTTCATGAAAACATCATAGAGTTTTGCTAAGTTGGTCGCATCATATTCTGGGTCGTGAGCGGTGCCGTCAAATGGAACACCAAATACTTCAAGATATCTTGTTAAGGATAAGACGTTACCTTTTTCATCTTTAATGAATTCAGAAATGATGCTTTGGAAATCAACATAGTTGCTTCTAATGATATTGCAAAGATCTTTAGGCGAGTCGAGGTTATATGACATTGATTGTCCTAAGATTCTCATATCGTGGTTACCAAAGGTAATGAATGTTGATTTTTTAAACGCCATTCCACAATATTTTTTCAAGTCCTTCATTGCTTGGGAGAATGTTACGCCATATTTATTTAAATCTTTTTGAGTGATGCCGGTTAAACCTTCAACGAATTTACCGATTGCGTTTTTTGAACGGACATATCTTTTGATTGGTTTCTTTTGTTTAACAATATAACCATTTTTATCAATGGTGACTAAGACCGCTCCATAGGCGATCATTTCATGCGAAAACTG
This sequence comes from uncultured Erysipelotrichaceae bacterium, assembly GCA_900314865.1. GTDB lineage: Bacteria > Bacillota_I > Bacilli_A > RFN20 > CAG-826 > UBA2450. The sequence goes on from OMWW01000007.1 coordinate 15,602, forward strand.
AGTTCCTTCAAAATCCATGAAGACTAAGTGTTTATGACCTTTAAAGTTTTTTAATACTCGTTTCATATCACGACTATATTAGAGTTATTGCTCCGTGTTTTCAAGATATTGTCATCTCATAATAAAGTTTTTGAAAAATTTTTATTAAGTTAACTTAATAAGTAGTGAACCCGTAAAACTTTTTTCTAAAAAAATCGAAAAAGCCCCCTCTTATATTTGTGAGGGGGTAAATATTACTTTCTCGGGAAAAGACAACCTTATGTCTTGACTATAGGCTTGTCAAACCAATAGTCGGGTTCATTTTTTCCAGGTTTTCTTCCCTAATAGTCAAGAGGTTTGACGCGCCTTAGAGACATAGGTGGAAAGGAAGCCATACTTATGGAAGAATTTCTTAATCTCCTTATGATTTGGTTAATCATCTTGGAAATTAATAAGACCCTAAACCGCAAGGAATAGGGCCCAATCCTAAAATAAGAATAACCTGGAACCCCGTGGGTGTCAAGATTTGACTAGACACTATTTGTTGCTTAAAAAACGAAAGGAGGTGATGATAAAAAACATTATTAAGTATATATTCAATATATTTGTTAATTTTTCATAGAAAAATATTGTCGTATAAGAGATAATATACTATATGGATAAAAAACTGAATTTCACTAGTGATGATTTACTCAATAAAAAGTTCTCTCATTCTGAATATGGTTACAACCCATTAGAGATTGACGAATACCTGGATAAAATTATTGAGGACTATGAGAAAATTGAAAACTCAAAACCAGCGTCCATTAGTGAAGAAGCCTTAAAAGAAATCCAAGCTTTAAAAAAAGAAAACGCTGCACTTAAAAGTGAACTTGAAAAAGAAAAGAATAAGTGGAAATACATTTCTAAAGACTACAAAGATATCCATATTGATAACTACGAGTTACTCCTTCGTATCGGGAAGTTGGAGATGCTCATCTATGAAAAATTAAACATGAATCCCGATGACATTAAGTAAAAACCTTCGACCTCGATGATTGCTGACTACTAGTTAGTTAGAGGAAAGTCCATGCTCGCACAATCTGTGATGATTGTAGTGATTACGCTAGTGGAAAAAATAACACTAGGCACGTAGGAGTACGTGACGGCGGAAATTAACCTAAATGGCAACACATGGTAAAATTCCTGAAAGTGCCACAGTGACGGAGCTTATTTGAAAGAATAAGGTGGAACGCGGTAAACCCCGTAAGTGAGAAACCCAAATTTGGTAGGGGAGACTTGATAGAGAAACGAATCGATTCAAGTAAGATTATTCTTAGATAAATTATCATCCTAGACAAAACATGGCTTATAGGGTCGAAGACTCACTTTAAAAGGAGAGAGATATGAATCTTCCAACAAAAATTACATTCTCAAGAATCATTGCAACAGTCTTATTGATTATTGCCTTATTTGTGCTATCGCTTCTAGGCGATATTCAAACCCCATTGCTTGGTAACACTAGAATTAACCTTATCTTCTTGATTATTTTTGTCTTCTTTGTGGTTGCAAGTTATACAGACCATTTAGACGGCAAACTCGCAAGAAAGAATAATCAAGTTACTGATTTAGGAAAATTCTTAGATCCTGTTGCGGATAAATTATTAATTAGCACAATGCTTATCTTCTTAGCGTGTACTGGTGTTTTTAAGAACTATAACCATGAACAAACCGCCTTTATTCCTGTATGGTGTGTTATCATCATGGTCGCTAGAGATACAGTAGTTGACGCTTTAAGATTTATTGGCGCTCAAAAAGGTGTAGTTATCGCTGCTAATATTTTTGGAAAATTAAAGACCGTCTTACAAATGGTGGCCATCGGAGCTGTTTTACTTAACGACTTCCCATTCCACTATATGTATCCAAATAACGTAAATCCATATCTCACTGTGACTGCTTTCTTAGTTTACGCTGCAACATTTGTCTCCTTCATGAGTGGTGTCATTTACGTTTGGCAAAATAGAAAAGTATTAACAAAGAACTAATATGACAAGTTTAGATATCAACAAATTATTTAGAGAAAAAGGAAGAACTCTTGGTTCGGTAGAGTCTTTTACTGGTGGCGCTTTTGCTAAAGATATTACCTCAGTAAGTGGTGCTTCCCATTTCTTTAAAGGTGCGATTGTTACTTACGCAACTGAAGAGAAAGCAAGACTATTAGGAATTCCATATTCTATCATTGATGAATATGGTGTGGTCTCTCAAGAAGTTGCTGGTGAAATGGCAAGTCGTGCGAAATGTTTACTTAATGTTGATTACTGTGTTTCTTTTACAGGTAACGCTGGTCCTACTGCTATGGAAAATAAACCAGTAGGAGAAATATATATTGGAGTGGCTTTCTATGATAAGTGCCAAGTGTTCTCTTATCAATTAGAAGGAACTCGTGAAGAGATTCAAAACAAGGCTATTAAAGAAGCCTATGATTTATTAGAAAAATTAATTAATAGCAACAATTAATCCCCAAAAACAAAGAGGAAAAGTTATGGAAAAAAAGAAAAATTTAGATTCAAAAGAGCTTGATGCAGTTTTGAGTGAAATTCAAAAAACCTTTGGTAAAGGTTCTGTCATGCTTCTTGGTGATCGACCAAAAGTTGAAGTATCCGTCATTCCATCAGGATCAATTCTTTTGGACGAGGCATTAGGTGTTGGTGGTTATCCAAAAGGTAGAATTATTGAAATTTTTGGTCCTGAAAGTAGTGGCAAAACCACTTTAGCGCTTCATGCGATTGCGGAATGCCAAAAACAAGGTGGACGCGCCGCATTTATCGATGCTGAACATGCGATTGATCCAACCTACGCAAAAAACTTAGGTGTTAACATTGATGAGTTAATCTTATCACAACCAGACAGCGGTGAGCAGGCTCTTGAAATTGCTGAAATGCTCGCTAGTAGTGGCGCGATTAACCTTCTTATTGTCGATAGCGTTGCTGCTTTAGTCCCTCAAGCCGAACTAGATGGTGAAATGAGTGATAGCTCTGTTGGCTTACAAGCTCGTTTAATGAGTAAGGCAATGAGAAAACTTGCTGGTATCTTAAATAAAAATGAATGTGCGATTATCTTCATTAACCAACTTAGAGAAAAGGTTGGTGTGATGTATGGAAATCCAGAAACCACTAGTGGTGGTAGAGCGCTTAAGTTCTACGCCTCTATTCGATTAGATATCAGAAGAACCGAAGCCATTAAAACTGGTGGAGATGTGACCGGTAATACTTGTCGTATCAAAGTTGTGAAAAACAAAGTTAGTCCACCATTCAGACAATGCGAAATTGATATCATCTATGGTGAAGGTATTTCTAAAGATGGTGAAATCCTTGACCGCGCTACTGAACTAGGAATTATTAAAAAGAGTGGCGCTTGGTATGAATACGATGGCAATAAAATTGCTCAAGGAAGAGATAGCGCTAAGGAATATATCAAATCTAATCCTGAAGTTAGAGATGAACTATTAGCGAAAATCAAAGACGCAAAAAATAACAAATAATAATAGAGAATGGAACGCTAGTCGTTCCTTTTTCTATAAATATCTTTTCTTAAAAGAAAATATCAAATATAATAATTTCGTGCTTTTCGAAGAAGCACTTACCTATAGATTCTCATTAGAGAAATTAATTAATCAGGGAAACCTGTTACTTATACAAGAATCATACTTAATAATATTTTTAGGTTGAGTCTAGGTAAATAGTCTTTTGACTGTATATTTATAATAGAAAGGAAACTTATATGAACCCATTTGTGGAATATGGTTTGCCAGTTATCATCGGTGTGGTCGCTTTTTTAGTTGGTGCCTTACTTGTTTACTTCATTCCTTTTTTCAAAAAACAAAGAGATCAAAACAAAGCTAATAAGATTATTAGAGAAGCAGAAATCAAATCTGAACACATCATCAAAAACGCTCAATTAGATGGTAAACAAACCATTAATGAAATGAAAAACGAAGCGGACAAAGAAATCAAAGAAAGAAAACTTGAAATTGCCGCTCAAGAAAACAAACTTCTTCAAAGAGAACAATCTATTGATCGTAGAGATACTGCTCTTATTCAAAAAGAAAACACTCTTGAAGAAAAGAACGATAACCTTAATCGTCGTTTAAAAGATGTTGATAAGAAAGAGAAACAACTCCAAGAAAAGATTGACTCTATTATTGTCGAACTTGAAAAGGTTGCTCAAATGTCTACTCAAGAAGCTAAAGATGAACTCTTCAAGAGAGTGGAATCTAAAGTCTCTATGGAAATTGCAGCCTATGTGAAAAACAAAGAAGAAGAGGCCAAAGAAAACGCGAACGCCAAAGGACAAGAAATTCTTGCTCTTGCGATGGCGAAATGTGCTCAAGATACAACAATTGAAAAGACTGTTTCTGTTGTTGCTCTTCCTAACGACGAAATGAAAGGTCGTATTATTGGTAGAGAAGGTAGAAACATTCGTACCTTAGAAACCATGTTAGGTGTTGATTTAATTATTGATGACACTCCTGAAGTTATTACTGTCAGCTGTTTCAACCCTATTAGAAGAGAAATCGCTACTATGGCGTTAGAAGCCTTAATTAAAGATGGCCGTATTCAACCAGGTAGAATTGAAGAAATTGTTGAAAAATGTAAATCTGAAGTTGAAGAAACAATTCATAAGACTGGTCAAGATGTTGCCTTTAAACTTGGATTACCAAGAATTAATCGCGAACTTTTAGACTATGTTGGAAGATTAAGATATCGTACATCTTACGGACAAAACGCTTTAGAACACTCTATCGAAGTCGCTTATCTTGCTGGAGCAATGGCGGCTGAACTTGGCTTAGATCAAAACTTAGCTAAAAGAGCTGGTCTCTTACACGATATTGGTAAGAGCTGTGACTACGAAGTTGATGGCTCACACGTTGAAGTTGGTGCTAGACTTGCTAAAAAATATGGTGAAGGTGATGTTGTCATCAACTCCATCGAATCTCACCACGGGGATGTTCCTGCTAAATACGTTATTTCTCATCTTGTTCAAGCTGCAGATACATTAAGTGCGGCTAGACCTGGAGCAAGAAGCGAAATGCTTGAAAACTACATTCAAAGAATTGAAAAACTTGAAGAGATTTGTAAATCCTATGATGGAGTTTATCAAAGCTATGCGATGCAATCTGGTCGTGAATTACGTGTTATGGTAATCCCTGACAAGATTGATGATCTTGGTGCGTTCAAATTAGCTAAAGAGATCAAAGAACGCATTGAAAATGAAATGACCTACCCAGGTCAAATTAAAGTCTCAGTTATTAGAGAATATAGAGCGATTGAGACTGCGAAGTAATTTACTTCTAGAAAAGAGTAATTTTGAAAATTTTATTTATTGGCGACATCGTTGGCCGCATTGGTCGACGTATGGTCAAAGAACATTTAAGTGAGCTTGTAGATAAATACAACATTGATTTCGTTATTGCTAACGGAGAAAACGCAAGCCACGGTAAAGGCTTATTAAGACATCATTATTTCGAATTAATCGAAGCTGGTGTTGATGTGGTTACTTTAGGTAATCACTATGATAGTAAAAAAGATATTAGAGGATATATTGATCGAGTTGATAGATTAATACGTCCTCTTAATCTTATTAACGATTATCCTGGTGAAGGTAGCGCAGTATTTGACGTTAATGGCATTTCTATTAGAGTCACTAATGTCTTAGGTTCTGCTTTCATGAAGGAAGAAGTTAATAACCCTTATTATTCTTTATTAGATTATTTAAGTAACGCTGAAGAAGAATGCAATATTCATATCGTTGACTTCCACGCAGAAGCTACAGGAGAAAAGATTTGTTTCGCTTATGCATTAGATGGTAAAGTCAGTGCGGTTCTTGGTACACATACACATGTGCAAACAAGAGATTATCGCATTTTAGAAAATGGCACTGCCTTCATTAGCGACGTTGGTATGACTGGCTTATATGATGGCGCGTTAGGCTTTAATAAAGACACAGTGGTTAGCAAACTCATGTATGGGAATAACGTGAGATTTGATATTCCAGAAGACGGAAAAGGTGTATTAAGTGCGTTAGTGCTTGATGTCAATGAAGTTACTGGAAAAACTGAAGACATATTCCCAATCTATATTATTGAAAAATGAAAACCAAAATAATTAACTATCCTGATTTAGTAAAAGCGCGTAATCGTGAAATTCACGATACAGTTTTTCTTGACGCTAAAACTAATCATCTTTCTGAGATGGAAGAAATTGGCAAAGGAAAGAATTATTACATTCACACTTATGGCTGTCAGGCTAATATTCGTGATGAAGAAACAATGAGAGGAATGCTTGAGGGTGTTAACTATAAGAAAGTTGATGATCCTTCTAAAGCAGATGTCATTATTATTAATACATGTGCGGTAAGAGAAAACGCCGAAGACAAGGTCTATGGTGAAATCGGTAACTTAAAAAAATACCGTAAAGCCAATAAGAAACTTGTTTTAGCAATTTGCGGTTGCATGGTGGAACAGCCAGAAATCTTAGATATTCTTCAAACTAAATTTCCAGAAGTAAACCTTTATTTTGGAACGCACGAAATTGATCAATTATTAGACTTAATTTATGAAGTATATACGAATGATTATAGGTTAATTTCTATTAAGTCAAAACAAGGTGAAGTTGTTGAGAATTTGCCTGCTAGTAGGAATAACGAATTTAAGGCTTTTGTGAATATCATTTATGGTTGCAATAAATTCTGCACTTACTGTATTGTTCCTTACACAAGAGGAAAAGAAAGAAGTAGAAAATTTGCAGACATCATGGACGAGGTTCGTGAACTCAAAAAAGCGAACTATCAAGAGATCACTTTCTTAGGACAAAATGTTAATGCTTATGGCAAGGATTTAGACGAAGGTCATGACTTTGCTGATATCCTTGAAGAGGCCGCTAAAATGGGCATCCCTAGAATACGCTTCACAACATCACATCCTTGGGATTTCTCCAGCAAAATGATAGAAATTATTGCGAAATACGATAATATCATGAAGTGTATTCACCTCCCAGTTCAATCTGGAAGTACTGAAGTTTTAAAGCTCATGGGAAGACGTTATTCAAGAGAGCAATATCTCGCCCTTGTTAATGAGATGAGAAGCAAAATTCCTGGACTATCTTTGAGTACTGATATTATCGTTGGCTTTCCTAATGAAACCGAAGAACAATTCCAGGAAACTTTATCTCTTGTAGATATCGTTAAATATGAGAGCGCATTCACCTTTATCTATTCTCCAAGAAGAGGTACACCTGCCGCTAAGATTGTGGATAATGTAAGCTATAGTGATAAGAGCAGAAGATTCAAGGAACTCGTTAAACATTTGGAGGTTAATATCGAGAAGGACGCAAATAGTTATATTGGTGGCGTCTATAAGGTCCTTGTTGATGGAGTTAGTAAGACCGACAAAGGAATGCTAAGCGGATATACTGAAAGCAATAAACTTGTTCACTTTAAAGGTGATGAAAGCTTAATTGGCAAGATTATTAAAGTTAAAATCAATGAAAGTCATACTTATTCATTATTAGGAGAAATAGTGGATGAGTAATGTAATTGAACTTACTGAAGAGTTAAAAAAAGAAATTGATGATTTACCTCTATTTATTGAATACAGAAGAATCAAGTCATTGGTGGATAACTCTAATGAACTAAGTGAACTTAAAAAAGATATTGCTAAAAACGTCAATAACAAAGAAAAACATAAAGAGCTATTGGATAGGTACAATAACCACCCTCTAATCGTCAATTTAAAAGAATTAGAGAGCGAAGTAAGTGCTTATTTAAAAGAAATATGTGAAATTATAAATAAGAAGTGATGAATTTCACTTCTTTTTGTTATATAGTTTTCTCATGATTTATGTAATTATGGGTCCAACTTGTAGCGGTAAAACCGTCGCCGCTAATAAATTAATGGATAAGTTTAATTGTGACGCCATTAATTTTGATGCCTTCCAGATTTATAAAGAAATGGATATTGGAACTTCAAAACTTTCTAAGGAAGATCCTCATTATAGTCGATATCATCTTCTTGATTATATTGAACCTAGCTCATCTTATTCTGTAATGGAATATCAATTAGAGGCTAGAAAAATATTAGATCAGCTTTTAAAAGATAAGAAAGATGTCGTAATGGTTGGTGGAACAGGTTTATATCTTAGAGCCACCTTATTTGACTATGAATTTTTAAAAGAAGAAGAATCCGATAACTCTGATTTGGAAAAACTGGATAATCATACTTTGTATGAAATACTAAAGAAGATGGATGAAGACGCTGCTAATAAGATTCACGAGAATAATCGTAAAAGAGTAATTCGTGCAATCTCTATGATTCGGAGTAGTGGTGTTACTAAATCTAGTCGTATTGACGCTCAAGAACATAAACCAATCTATAAAGATGTCCGTTTCTTATTCATCTCTCCAGATAGAGAAAAACTTTATAAACATATCGATGATCGCGTTATTGAAATGGTGAACAATGGTTTGGTGGATGAAGTTAAGAATTTAACTAGCAAATATGACTTATCATTAACTGCTAAACAAGGTATTGGATATAAAGAAATAATCGACTTCCTACATGGGAATTGCTCATTGGAGGATGCTATTTCTTCCATACAGAAACGTACAAGAAATTACGCAAAAAGACAAGTAACGTTCTTTAAAAATCAATTTGAAAGTGAAAGATATAATTCAGTTGAAGAACTGTTAAATTCAATTTAGGGGGAAACTTTATGCTTGATATTTATCAAATTGCAGAAAAAGCTAACATCAAAAAAGAATATGTCATTCCTTATGGATTAGACAAAGCTAAGATTGACCTTAGAATTAATGAAGAACTTAAAGACAAGCCAGATGGTAAGTTGGTTTTAGTTACTGCCATTACTCCAACTAAAGCCGGAGAAGGTAAGACTACGACATCTATCGCATTACAAGATGGACTTAGAGAAATAGGTGTTAATTCTATGCTTTGTTTAAGAGAGCCTTCCTTAGGACCTGTTTTTGGTTTAAAGGGTGGTGCGACCGGAGGCGGAAAGGCGAGCGTTATTCCAAGTGAAGATATAAATCTTCATTTTACTGGCGACATGCATGCTTTAACTAGCTCAATCAACTTAATTGCTGCTGTTATTGATAATCACATTTTTCAAGGAAACGAATTAAGGATTGATCCTGAAAGAATTTTATGGAAACGCGCTCTTGATATGAATGATAGAGCGTTAAGAAATGTGACAGTTAGTCAAGGTGAAAAGAAATGTGCCCCTAGAAAAGAGGAATTTGTAATTACTGTTGCTAGTGAAATGATGGCGGTTCTTTGCTTGGCAAAAAATCCTGAAGACTTTATTAATAGAGTTAAGAACATCATGGTTGCATATAACTTTGATGGTAATCCTGTCTATTTAAGAGAATTAAAGATTAGCAATGCGATTTATAAATTAATGAAGAATGCATTTAATCCTAACTTAGTTCAAACATTAGAAGGTAATCCATGCTTAATTCATGGCGGTCCTTTCGCGAATATCGCACATGGATGTAATTCCTTGATAGCCACAAAGATGGCGCTTAAATTGGCCCCTATCGTGGTTACTGAGGCAGGGTTCGGTGCTGACCTTGGTGCTGAGAAGTTCTTAGATATTAAATGCCGTATTGGTGGATTAAAACCAAACGCAGTTGTTATGGTTGCCACTATTAGAGCGTTGAAACTTCATGGTGGAGTAGACTTTGATGATTTAGCACTTGAAAATGTAGAAGCTTTAAAAGTCGGATTAGCAAATTTGAAGAGACATTTAGAAAATATCTCTAAATATGGAGTCCCTGTTGTAATTTGCATTAATCATTTTGAAAGTGATACCGAAAAAGAAACAGACGCACTTAAGGAATTCTGTGAAAAACATAATTACAAATATGCATTCTGCGATTCTTTCTCTAGAGGCGCTAAAGGTGGTGTTGCTTTAGCGAAAGAAGTTCTTAATACTTTAGAAAAAGAAGAATGCCATTATCGTCCTTTATATGATTTAAACTTACCTATTAAAGAAAAGATTGAAATCATTTGTAAAGAAATCTATCGCGCTAAAGAAGTCGTTTATTCTGATGATGCAGAAGAACAAATCAAGGCTTTCTCAAATCTTGGATATGATAAGACCCCTATTTGTATTGCAAAGACTCCATTATCTTTCACAGATAATCCTAAAGTTTTAAATGCACCAGATGATTTTGTGGTCACCATTAGAGAAGTTAGGCTATCTAGTGGAGCAGGATTTATTGTTCCATTAACAGGATCAATTATGACTATGCCTGGGCTTCCTAAAGTACCTGCCGCGGTTAAGATGGAAGAAGAAAAATAAAATTTTTACTAAAAAAATCGAAAAAGTCCCCTCTTATATTTGTGAGGGGATTTTTTATGAAAACATTAATATTAAAAGACTTAACAAAGTATTACAAAGTTGGAAAAGACAAAGTCTTTTATGCTTTAAGAAGGACAAATCTAGTATTTGATAATAACGGATTAGTTGTCATAGGTGGTAAATCAGGAAGTGGAAAATCAACATTTTTAAATTTATTAACAATGATTGATAAGCCAAGCAATGGTCAAATTATCTTTAATGGTAAAAGATATTCTTCATTTAAGGAGAAAGATAAAAGAAGATTCTATAATTCAGAAATTGGAATTGTATTTCAAGATTATCATTTATTGAAAGATCAAACCGCTTTATATAATGTTGAATTACCATTACTGATAAATGGAATTAATAAAAAGACAGCAACACTAAGAGCGAAGGAAGCACTTATAAAAGTAGGCATTGGAGAAGAATTACATAACTCTGTTGTTTCAAAACTGTCTGGTGGAGAATGCCAAAGAGTATCGATTGCTAGAGCAATTATAAATAATCCAAAAATTTTATATTGTGATGAGCCAACAGGGGCCTTAGATTCTAATAATTCTGTTAATGTTTTTGATATCTTAAAAACGTATAGTAAAAAGTGCTTGGTAATATGTGTAACACATAACCTACTATTAGCAAAAAAATACGCTGATAGGTTGATTGAATTATCAGATGGAAAAATAGTTAATGATGAAATAATAAAAGCTACTCCTGAAATTGTAATAGATAAAAAGAATAAATGTAGAAATGGGTCAAGTTGGATCAATAAATTGTTTCTTTCAAACTACAAGAAAAGAATAAAGAGAAATTTGTTTTGTGTTCTTTCTTTCACTATCTCTTTGACCATGATGTATCTCGTCATGGGATTTGTCTCAAATAAGGATAGAGCCATAAAGGAATCTGTATTTAGGCAGCTAGATTTTGGTAGTGGTTTAATATCTGAAGAGGTTAAAACTTCTTCTTCAGGTTTACTGTCATTAACCAAAACAAATCGACCTAAATTGGATACGCTAATGTCGAATACCAAAATTAGTGAAAAATTTATTATTTCTCCAAACTTTTCGGCAATTTTCCCTCAAAATATTAAAATTCTATATCAAGATACCCCCGTTAGTGATATTGATGTATTACCTATTTATTCATTTCAAAAAGACTATATCGATAAGACGCTTTTACTTTATGGGGAGATACCTAAAGAGGACAACTTAAAGAGTGTTGTTATAAACGAAGCAGCTTTAAATATTCTTAATTCTCAGATTAATAAAAGTCCACTATATGAGAAGTTTAAAATAAAGAATCAACTAATAACATCTTATGTTGATGAAAATGAATTTGAAGTCATAGATACTTTTACTTTTGATAGATACTTTGAAGTCAGTGGGGTTGTTAAAGAAATCAACTACTTGTCTAGACCTAAAATATATTATTCACATCTAGCGTTAGAAGAATATTTAAAGGAATATATTATTGATAATCTATCAACCTACAATGGTTATAAAACAACATGGTTTGATCGAATATTAAATACTGAAGATTTTTCTATTTTATCTTCTTATTCTTACCGCTTATTTTTAAAAGACATTAAAGATCGTGAATCAGTATTTGAAGATCATTCATTTGGAAAGAATTTAGTATTTAACTCGCAATCTATTGTGCTGGCGGAATCGTTATTCAATTTTTTGCAAGTTGCAGAATATGGAATAATTTTGTTTTTTGCCATTACTTTTTTGGGCTCGATCTTGATTTTAAGCATAATGTCCTTTGCAAATTATTCTGAAGATCATAAAAATAGTGCGATTCTTACTTCACTTGGTGCTTCTAATGATGACATCTCATCTATCTATTTATTGGAATCGTTGCTTGATGGATTAATATCACTTATTTTATCAACCATCATTGCAATCCCGATTGTTTCTTTAGTTAACAAGTTCATTTATAAAAAGATTGATGTTTTCAACACAATAGCAATTCCGTTTGAGTCTTTTATGGGAATTAAATACCTTTTCCCAATTCTTGTAATCTTGGGAATCGTGTTTGTTTGTCTTTTTTCTACTATTCTTCCCATTTTGTTTTCCAAAAAGAAGTCACTGAAGGGAGAATTACAAACTTTATGATTGAATTTGTTAACGTTAGTAAAAGATATGGTGGTCGAACAGTCCTTAAAAATGTCAATTTAAGATTACCAAGATATGGTTTAATTGCCTTTCACGGACCATCTGGATGTGGAAAAACTACGCTTTTGAATGTTTTGAGTTATCTTATAGATTTTGATGGAGACATAAATTTAGATGGGAAAAGCTATAAGCATTTTTCTAAAGAGGAGAAAGACTTATTAAGGAATAAAAAGATAGGTTTTATTTATCAGGACTACAAGTTGTTTGATTTTGAAAAGGTAAAAGATAATATCTTGCTATCTATTAACCTTAGTAGTGTCGATACTGAAAAAAAGAAATTAAAACGAATAAACGACTTATTGACCCTGGTTGGTTTAAAAGGAAAAGAGAATTCAAAAATTAATCAACTTAGTGGTGGAGAAAAGCAAAGAGTCGCTATCGCTAGAGCATTAGCGAACGCTCCTAATGTTTTACTATGTGACGAACCTACAGGTAATTTGGACGATAGCAATTCTATAAAAATTATGGAACTTTTAAAGCGTATAAGTGCGTCATCCTTAGTAATTATGGTTAGCCATGATGAAGAACTATGTAAGGATTACGCTGATCAAATCATTTATATGCTTGACGGGGAGATTAAAAACATCATTTATCAAAACAAAACCGTACACGACAATTATCTTCCGGTTTTAAAACTCAAATATAACGATAAGAAGAGAAACTTGCCACTTAAGTTTTTGTTCGATCACACCTTTAACTCTATTAAAAGAAGAAAATGGAGGACGATATTTATAACTATTTCTACTTCTTTAGGATTATTGGGGGTTGGGCTTGCAGTTTCATTAAAAGATGTCATCTCCGATAACCTTTATAGAAGCTATTCTTCCATTATTGATAGTGATAAATTAGTGGTCACTCCAAAGACACCGAATACTGAAAAAGACGTCGTTTCTGCGGCGTCTTATGATGAAGTTTTATCTTTCAAGGAGACTTATAGTGGTGTTTCAAATGTTGGAGTTTATTATTGGAATTTCAATAGTTATTTCCCTACTCAAGATTTCCTTTATATGGAGAATAAAAACAATTCCAGAAAACCATTAGGTACTTTTAATTCCACTCTTATAAATGAGTATGGGCTACTAAGTGAGAATAAATCCAAACTATATCCTATTAAACCAGAGTATATGACTAATGATGAAGTTGTTTTAGCTTTAACGATGAATGACATTAACGATTTATGTTATCAATTACAAATTACTCGTTCAGTCAATAGCCTTAGTAACTATATGATCAATAACGACATTAATATCTCCTTTGCGTTTTCAAACATAAACTGGAATTATGCAATAGAAGTATCATTAAAGCTAAAAGCTTTCTCACTATCAAATAGACCTCTAATTTATCATACGAATACTTTTTGGAATGAATATATTTTTGAAAGCAAATGTCATTTAACATCCACAACTCTTCTTAACGTAAATACGGAAAGACCATGGGATTTGAAGAAGAGCTATTATCTTAACTTTGAAAATGGTAGAGACGAGTTCTTAATCGATAATCGTTTTTCCCAAAACAACAAGGCGTTTGATTTTGAACTATTAGATAAGAAATATTATCCAAGCCTTTTAATGGATGAACATCCGTTTAATTGCAATCGCGTCTCTGTCATTAAAAGAACGAACAAAGATGATATTCCTTCTTATTTAGGAGAATATTGTAAAAAAGCATCTAATAATATTACTGATTTGATATATGGAAGTGACGCTGGATATTCGATTTATGAAGAAAGTTTAATGATGGGATTCTCTCGATTAACTTATCTTACTAGTGATGAGATGGAAGCATATGACATAAGCGATAGGATGAGTTACATAAAATATGAAGATGCTTTTAACTACAACGTTCCAGAAAATATATTAGAAGGACACTTCTCAAAAAGTTTTAATAATGGACTTGTTTTTGAACCCCTTCATCAACTGATTACAGGTAGGGAACCCGTTAATTTTCAAGAAATAGTGGTTTCTTCTTCTCTTGTAAATAAGCTCAAAATATCTAGTCCAATCAATAGTTCGGTCTATTTTTCTTATCCTATAAAAGAGATTCTTCTTCCTAATGGATATTTATCTAGAGAATATGAAACGATCTGTTTGAAAATTGTCGGTATATCTAATAGCGGCAAGCTTTCAATTTCCCACAAGGAATGTTGGTCTATTTTATTCTTTCAATCGATGCTTGGGATATCGTGTTTCAATCTAAGAATTAATAGTTTGGCGGTAAGAGTAAATGAAGGTAGTGAAGATCTTGTGATTAATAAAATCAATCGCGCCTTTCCTCAGCTACATGTTACCGCTCCTTTAAAAGAAGTGAAGGGAAGCATAGATAAGATTTGTGACTATATTGAAAACATCATGCTTGCAGTATCAATTAGTAGCGTGATTATTGCTTCTCTTATTTTGATTATTTGTAATTATCTTCACTTTGTGGAAACCAAAAAAGATATTGGGCTAGTTAGATGCTTAGGAGTGAAAGAAAAGGAGAGCAGAAAATTTATATATTGCCACTCATTTGTGATGACTCTATTATCGTTTGTTTTTGCAAGTCTTGAGTTGCTTTTAATTATCTTGTTTTTATCAAAGTCGCTTTCTTCGTCTCTTAATATTGAAAGTGTCTTTGTTTTCAACCCAATATCACTTTTATATATGTTTGCTCTATGCATTACTATATCTTTGATTTCCTCTATTCATCTTTCTTTTAAAACTTCTAGACTCGACCCTTTAGAATGTTTAAGATAATTTCTCTTTTAATAAGAGAGCTATTCTAATATAATTTACTTTGATAAAATCAAAAGGATATATTAAAAATGGGATTAAAAGCTGGAATTGTTGGACTACCTAATGTTGGAAAATCCACTTTATTTAATGCGATTACAAATTCACATGTTGAAGCCGCTAATTATCCATTTGCCACAATCAATCCAAACACCAGAATTGTTGCTGTTCCTGATGAAAGATTAGACTTTTTAGTTGATGTTTTTAAACCAGAGAGAACAATTCCTGCAACGATTGAGTTTTACGACATTGCCGGATTAGTTAGAGGTGCTTCCAAAGGTGAAGGACTAGGAAATCAATTTCTATCACACATTAGAGAATGTGATGCGATTGTTGAAGTAGTTAGATGTTTTAATAACGCTGACATCATCCACGTTGAAGGTAGTGTTGATCCAATTAGAGATATTGAAGTTATTAACCTTGAACTCGTTATGGCGGATTTAGATACCGTTACTAAACGTATAGAAAAGATTGAAAACAAAGCTCGCATTTTAAAAGATAAGGACAGCGTCATGGAGATGAGCGCTCTTACTCCTTTAAAAGAAGCTCTTGAAAGTGGACTTGCGGCTAGAACCATTCACTTAACTTCCGAACAAGAAGAAGTTGTTAAGAACTATCATTTATTAACCAAAAAATCGATTATATATGTCGCTAATGTGGCAGAAGAAGATTTGATGGATATTGATAATTGTGAACTTTATAATCGCGTCAGAGAATACGCTGCTAAAGAAGGAAACGAAGTTATTCCAGTGAGTTGCGAAATTGAAAGCCAACTTTCTGAACTTCCAAAAGAAGAAAGAAGTGAATTCTTAAAAGATTTAGGTATGTCTGATAGCGGACTTTCTAGATTAATTAAAGCTACTTATAAATTGTTAAATTTATCTACATTTTTTACTGTTGGTGCTGATGAATGCCGTGCGTGGACATTTACAAACGGAATGAGTGCCCCTAATTGTGCTGGTATTATTCATACAGACTTTGAAAGAGGATTTATCTGCGCTGAAGTATATACTTATGAAGCAATTCATGAGCTTGGTAGTGAAGCCGCTGTAAAAGAAAGCGGAAAATTAAGAACTGAAGGAAAAGGATATTTCCCAAAAGATGGAGATATCATGTTCTTTAAATTTAATGTTTCAGGTAAGAAATAATGGATTATCGTGTTGGTTTTAGTAAAGACATTCACCAATTAGTGGAGAATAGAAAACTTATCATCGGAGGTGTGGTTGTTCCTTTTGATAAAGGAGAACTCGCCCATAGTGATGGTGATGTTTTATATCACGCTTTAGCGGAATCAATTTTAGGCGCGCTTGCACTAGGTGATTTAGGAACCCATTTCCCTGATACATCTATCGAAACACAAAATATGGATAGTAGTCTAATCGTTAAAAAAGTTGTCCGAATGATGAAAAGCAAAGGATACAAAGTTAACAATGTTGACATATTCGTTTCTTTAGAAAAACCAAAACTAAAAGATTACATCGATATGATGAAACAAAATATTGCCTCTTTACTTGAAATTGAATTGTCTCAAGTTTCTGTTAAAGCTGGCACTAATGAAAAGTTGGGTCTCGTTGGAGAAGGAAAAGCAATTGAAGCTACTTCGATGATCCTTCTTAAAAAGGAATAAAATTATTGCTAATTAATTAGTAATAAGTATAATGAAATGTTCGATATGGAAGTCAAAGAATTATTGAAAATCAAATTAGTGGACGCTCTTGAGAAAATAGGAGTCTCTTTAACCACTAACGATATTGTTGTTGAAGACTCAAAAGACAAAACACATGGAGACTATGCTTCTAATGTTGCTTTAAAATACGCTCGTAATTTTGGCAAAAACCCTAAAGAAGTCGCCTCTTTAATCGAAAACGAACTTGATAAAGAAGGTATTGACCACATTGAAATTGCGGGTCCTGGATTTATCAATTTCTATATGAAAAATGATAGTCTCACCAGTGTCGTTTCTAAGATTATCAAAGATGGAGATAACTTTGGCAGAAGTGAAAAGAAAAACATCAAAGTAAATGTTGAATTCGTTTCCGCTAATCCAACTGGTGATCTTCATGTTGGCCATGCTAGAGGTGCAGCGATTGGAGATGCCATTAGTCGTATCTTAACTTTTGATGGTTATGACGTTACACGTGAGTACTATATCAATGATGCTGGTAATCAAATTGATCATTTAGGTGAATCGATTGAAGCAAGATATAAAGAAATTCTAGGCTTGCCATTTGAACTTCCTGAAGATGGATATCACGGCGAAGATGTTAAAATCGTGGCTCAAAAAATCTATGAAGAAGTTGGTGACAAGGCTTTAAACTTTGAAGACCCAATGAAATTCTTTAAAGAAAGAGGCATGGAACTAGAATTAGACAAGATTAAAGAAGACCTTGCTAAATTCAACATTGTTTTCGATGTTTTTAGTAGCGAAAAGGCAATAAGAGCTAATAACGCGATTGAAAAAGAAATCGAATATCTTGGTGACAATGTATATGAAGATGGTGGCGCGAAAGTTTTAAGAACCACTGATTATCTTGATGATAAAGATAGAGTCATTGTTAAAAGCAATGGCGAATATACATATTTCATGCCAGATATTGTTTATCACGTGAATAAACTTTCTCGTGGTTTCGATCTTTTAATCGATGTTCTTGGCGCTGACCACCATGGTTATATTAATCGTATGAAGAGTGCACTCATGATGCACGGATATGATAAAGATGTTCTTGAAATCGAACTCATCCAAATGGTGAGGATGATGAAGGATGGAGAAGAATTTAAACTCTCTAAACGTACGGGTAATGGATATACATTACGCGAATTATGCGAGGATGCAGGAGTTGACGCAGCACGTTACTTCTTTGTGATGAGGGCTGCTAGTGGTCACCTTGATTTTGACCTTGATTTAGCAGTTAAACAAAGTAGTGACAATCCTGTGTATTACGCTCAATATGCTCACGCTAGACTTTGTTCTGTTTTAGCTCAAGCTAACGATATTAAGGTTGATGAAAGCGGTTCTTTATTAAAAGAATTTAGTGAACTTGAACTTGTAAAAAAACTTGCTTCTTTCCCTGATATTGTTAAGACTGCTTCCAAAGAAAGAGCACCATATAAAATTACTAACTACATTCATGAATTAGCGGAAAAAATTCACTCATTCTACACTGAATGTCGAGTTATAGATCGAGATAACTTAGAAGTTACCTCTGCTAGATTGGGCTTATGCTTAGCTAGCAAAATTGTATTAAAAAACGCACTTACTCTTGTTGGAGTTTCTTCACCAAGTAAGATGTAAAGAAGGGAGACATATATGTCAAAATCATTAATTGAAATTGCTTATGAATTTGTTTCAAAAAGCAAAACACCAGTCCACTTTGATGATATTTGGAATCATGTAAAAAAAGAAGCTGGTTTAAGTGAAGAAGAAGCAGCAAAAAAAGCTGGTCAATTCTTTACCAACGTGATGCTCGATGGTCGTTTCGTCACCTTAGGTGAAAATGAATGGGATCTCAGAGAAAGACACACCTTTGATAAAGTCCACATCGATATGAGAGATGTTTATAGCGATGTGCAAACTACTGATGAAGATAGTGAAGAAGACGAGGAAGAAGAATACAACAAAGTCTTTGATGAATCAAAAGATGAGGAATCTGATGCTTCTGAAGAAGACGAGAATAAAGACGATTCCGCCGAAGAAGAAAACTTCTAATATTTGTTATGTTTAAAAAGATTATTGAACAAATTGAAAAATACGATTCGATAGTCATATTTGGTCATGTTAATCCAGACGGAGACTGTTATGGCGCTCAAGTGGGATTAAGAGAAATTATTAAAGCTCTTTATCCTGAAAAGAAAGTTTATTTAGCAGGTACTGGTTGTCCAAGATTTTTCAAAATCCTTCCAAAAACTGATTTAATTAGAGACGATGTTATTGAATCATCTTTAGCAATTCTAGTTGATGCGAATGATTTAAGTAGAATGGAAGACTCTAGAATCCGTAACGCTAAGGCGTGGTGTAAGATTGACCATCATATTGATACTGGTTCTTTTGTCGAAGGACCACAAGTTGTTGATATTAACGCCAATAGTGCTTGCGATATCCTCACCCGTATGGCCATAGAATGTAACATCAATATTTCTCCTACTGGAGCTACCGCGTTATATCTTGGCATTCTTACTGATTCAGCAAGATTCCAATTTGTTACCGATTATGTTTCTACATTTAAAAGAAGTGAATACCTTGCTAGATGTGGAGCAGATATCAAAACACTTAATGTTTTACTTGCTAAAACAAATGAGAATTCTTTAGCTGCAAAAGGTTATATCTTAACTCATTACAAAAAGAGTGAAGAGGGTGTTATTTATATCGTTTACACGAAAGAAACCTTACGAAATTTACATTTGAGCACTAATGATGCCTCAAATATGATTAACCTTTTAGGCAATGTTGAAGGTTATCCAATTTGGTGCTCTTTTGCTGAATATAGTGATGGCAAAGTTCGTGTTGAGATTAGAAGCAATGGCCCTATAATTCAACCTTGTGCCGCTCGCATTGGTGGTGGTGGACACGCCCAGGCAAGTGGAGCACAACTTGAAAAACTAGATTACAAAGTAATTGATGACGTCATTGAAGATTTGAATAACACTCTAAGAGAATGGAGGAAATCCTGATATGTGGGAAAAAGAACTTCAAGAAGCAATTAAAGCTGGTTTAAAAGCCAAAGAAAAGATTATGGAGATTTACGCTCAAGGATTTGATGTTGAAATTAAGAGTGATAATTCCCCAGTTACAATTGCTGATAAGACCGCTGATCAAATTATTAGAGATCACCTTCATAAAGCGTTTCCAAATCACGCTTTCTTAACCGAAGAAAGTACTGATAATTTAGATAGACTTAACAATGACTATGTTTGGATTGTTGATCCAGTTGATGGCACCAAGGATTTTGTTGCTAAAGACGGACAATTCACAACAAACATTGCTCTAGCTTATAAACATAAATTGGTTGTGGGTGTTGTTATTGCTCCAGCGTTAGATGAAATGTATTTCGCTAGTGAGAATAATGGTTCCTATTTCCAAAAACTTGGTGAAGAGCCAATTAGAATTCACGTCAATAACAAAATAGACGATTTAACTATGTTAACAAGCGTCTTCCACTTTACAGAGGATGAGCAAAAATTCATCGAAAAACACGCTGATGTTATTAAACATGTTATGAAACGTGGAAGTTCCTTAAAACCATGTGCGATTGCTCATGGGTTAGCAGAAGTGACTTTTAGGAGCTCACCTAACACCAAAGAGTGGGATACCGCAGCGTGTCAAATCGTTGTTACTGAAGCTGGCGGGATCTTTGTGGAGCCAAACGGCAAAGAAATTACTTATAACCGTGAAGATGTATATAATCGTAATGGTTATATTGTCACCAACTCAAAAGAAAATCTTGAGAGATTTATCAAATAAAGCATCTATGATGCTTTTTTGTTTAAGGAGAAGATTATGTTTGACGTTATTAAAGAAGTGACATACTCCCACACTTATAGAAGTGGGGGCTTCTTGCTCGATGGCCCTAATGAGCCAAGCATAAACAAGCTATCCGGATGTGTCCCATCCTTAGTAAGTATTTCAATTCCCTTACGTAGAATATTTTTAGCCGCGTTTATATCTCGATCATGGACTGAGCCGCATTGAGGACATGTCCATTTTCTTACTCTTAAATCTTTAGTGAGAGGATTTTGATAATTGCAGTAACTACATAATTGACTACTTGGATAATTAGTAGGAACCTTAACAATAACGTTCCCATACCAATTAGCCTTATATATGAGCATAGAAACAAATTTAGTCCAACTAGCGTCGTTTATACTTCTAGCGAGTTTATTGCTTCTAGTCATATTTTTCACTTTCAAATCTTCGATACATATGATTTGGTTTTCATCAATGATGTGTCGAGATAATTTATGTAAATAGTCGTTACGTTGATTTTCGATTTTCTTGTGTAGTCTAGCAACTTTAATTCTTTGCTTATTTCTATTGTTGCTACCTTTAACCATATGAGAGAGTTTTCTTTGTTCTTTAGCAAGTTTATTCTGTGATTTAGTTAAGTATTTATGGTTTTTATATTTATTCCCGTTAGAGTCAATAATTAGCTCTTTAATCCCTAAATCTAACCCAATCGCATTATCGCATATATTGATACATTCAGTGTTTTCTTCAACAAGCAAAGAAATATAATGCTTTTCATCAGTGGTTTTACTAACTGTTATCGATTTAATTTCACCTTTAAAGTTACGATGTTTCTTAATTCTAATACGAGGACATTTAGGAATAGATATATAGCGGTCATTAGAGGAAAACTTCACACTTCCTTGATTATTAGTGGTGTAGCTTTGATCATTTCTTTTAGATTTATATTTAGGAAAGCTACTTTGTTTTTTAAAGAATGCCTTAAAAGCAGCGTTCCTATTTAATTGGGCGTTACATAAAGCTAAAGAATCAACTTCTTTTAAAAATGGATAATCTTCCTTATAACTAGCAGGAGTGATATTTTCATTTTTACCAGTAGATTTATAAATCTCACACATATCAGAAAGAGACTTATTATAGAAAAACCTTACGCATCCAAAAACTCTAGAGAAGTATTCCTTCTGAGCCATATTAGGATAGATACGATACTTATAAGCAATTCTTTTCATAAAACTATTGAGATAAATAAAGGGATATAAAAATGGTTTTTTAACCCATCTCCATATCCCTCATCCTATTAATATTATATCAATTTATTGATATATTCTCAACAAACATTTGCTGTTTTATATAGAAATTTACTTGTTTTTATAAACGTTTATAATTAGTAATTCATCCCCCACCTAGCTATAGAGGTGCCCATCAATTTAATAAATTGCTGTGGGGGACTTCTTGCTTGAAAAAGTTAAAAGAAAACCAACACTATGTGTTGGATTTTTTTATATTGGCTGGGGTACTTGGGATCGAACCAAGGAATGTCGGAGTCAGAGGCCGATGCCTTACCGCTTGGCTATACCCCAAATTACGCTAATCTAACTTCAACTACTCCAGGGACTTCTTCTTGTAAAATTACTTCCACTAAATCTTTGATGTCATTATAGGCATAAGAACAATCTTGACATGCTCCATGCATTCTTACATAAACGATTCCGTTTTTGAATTCTACAAATTCGCAATCTCCCCCATCTTTTCTTAAAAAATGGCGAACTTTATCTAAAGTAGTGATGATGAGTTTAATGGTGTCATCTTGAACTTCTTCGTCTTTGATTTCTAAATGATATCCATCATAAGCGCTTTTAGCGTTATTTAAGAAATGAGAAGCAACATCTAAGAAGTTGAAGCCATGTTTCTCGCCTTCACCCCGATAATGTTTTGTAATAGCAACGTTATACCACTGTAAAGAAATATAAATCCTCCACAAGTAGTAACGTTTAATTTCTTCGTTCGTTGGATTACCTTTATAGTATCGATCTAAAAGCTTTCTTCCTTCGGAAACTAGGCCATTTCCAAAAGCGGCAATGTCATATATTGGATCGTTATTACCAGCGAATTCAAAGTCGATAAAATAATATTTATCATCAGGAGTTTTAACGATGTTACTTCTTTGAGCGTCGTTATGACATAAAGTTAATCTTTGCGATTTTAAATATTCTTTTTTGGAAAATAGGAAGTCTCTTAATTCTTGATATAAAGTTGATACTTCTTGGCCAAAAGAGAGGGCCTCTTTCTCGTAAATCCCTTCAAATCTTTCAAATGGAGCGTAGTCGCTTCTACTTAAAATGATGGAGTTATGAAGTTTTCTAAATAATTCTGCTACCTTATCATAATCAATGTCATCAGTCTTATCGATTGAGGTGCCAGGAAGATATTCGTTAATTTTAATTCCTGTTTTTTCATCAAAGAAAATATTCTTTGATGTGATGCCAAGTTCATAGATGACGCGTTGATGTTCTTTTTCAAGTGAACGATCAACCATTTCATTAGCTTGTTCGGTAGGAATATAAAGAATAAATTCTTTCCCATCTTTATTAGTAACGAGATAAGAAAGATTCATCATTCCTCCTAATACAGGATGAACAATTTTACTACCCTCACCGAGTTCTTTATTTAGTAAAGATTGCATTTCTTTTTCAGTCATGGAAGATATTATAACACTTAGACATAATTTTCGTATAAAATTATTTCTATCTATGAAAACAAGGAAGATTTTATTCTATATATTCCTCACCCTTTCAGTAGCAGTGAATATCTTTATTGTTATTGAAGGCGCGACAAGCGGAAGTGAAAGCGAATCTCAAAGCTTTGGATTTACCGCTTGGTTTATTGATGTTGTTCGTAATATCAACCCTGAAAGTGGAATTGTCCAAAATCCAGAAACCACTCATGCAGTAATTAGAAAACTAGTAGGACACTTTGGTTTGTTTGGTCTTAGTGGTATTCTTTCCACTTTGATGTTTTTGTTTATAAACGATTCTATGGCTAGAAAAATCCAAATTATTGTATGCACTTCGATGTATGGTTTTTTCTTTGCTTTGGTTAGTGAATTAGCGCAGTATTTCACCCCAGGAAGATATATGTCCTTTATCGATGTATTAATTGATTTTAGTGGTTATATCTTATTTGGTGGTTTGACTTTCTTGATTTATTATCTTGTTCATAGGCACAAGGAGAATAAAGCTTAATGCTTTTGCTTTGGGGTAAACACGTTTCCAAATATTATTTACGTTATCTCATTTTCTTTTTGATTGGTTTAGGCTCCTTAGTGGCGGTCGATGTTTTTCAATTAGAAATTCCTGAAGTTATTGGAAAACTTGTCGATGTTTTACAACACGATGGTTATATTGACACTGGAAGTGAATTTTTTAAATATTCAATTACCCGTATCATCATCATTGCAGTAGTGATGTTTGGTGGTCGTGTTCTTTGGAGATTGTCTTTATTTTTTGCTTCAAAAAAGATTGAAGCCCATATGCGTGAAGAAATGTATAAGAAAGCCGAACAGCTTGATGTTACTTACTATCACAACAACAAAGTCGGTAATATCATGAGCTGGGCCACAAACGATCTAGAAACTCTAGAAGAGTTTTTAGGTTGGGGTTCATTGATGCTCATTGATGGAACATTTCTCACCTGTTTAGCAATTGGAAAGATGTTCGCTCTTAATTATTCGATGGCGATTATTTCTGTCATTCCGATTTCTTTAATCATAGTAGTAGGAGCGGTATGTGAAAAAGTGATGTCTGACAGGTGGAGAATTAGGCAAGAAAGTAATGACTCCCTATATGACTTTTCTCAAGAATCATTTACTGGCATTAGAGTCATTAAAGCCTTCGTTAAAGAAAGGCAACAAATCCATGCTTTTAGGAAGTTGGCGTTAAAGAATCAAGACGCGAACGTGAAATTTGTTAAAGTCTCAGTGCTTTTTGATGTCACGATTGAGCTTATTATTGCTTTAGTGGCTTCTATTAATCTTGCGATTGGTGGATGGTTTGTTTTTGCCTCTATGAGAAATAAACCAGTCAATGTTTTTGGCAACGATATCTATCTTACTGGTGGAGATCTAATCACCTTCCAAGGTTATTATTTCACCCTTATTTGGCCACTTATCGCAATCGGTACAGTAATTACCATGTTCTCTAAAGCTAGAACGTCTTATCGTAGGGTTGCTAACTTCTTAGATTTACCAATTGATTTAAAAGATAAAGAAGATGCGGTTGATGTCAAAATAGGCGGGAATATACGCTTTAATCACTTTACTTTCACTTATCCAGGAGCAAAAAAAGAAGCACTTTCTGATGTGTCCTTAGAAATTAAAAAAGGAGAACTCATCGGTGTTGTTGGAGCGGTTGGTAGCGGTAAATCAACCTTGGTTAACACTCTTGTAAGACTATATAACGTTAACGAAGGACAGATATACCTTGATGACACTGATTTAATGGACATCAAGCTTGATTGTGTCAGGTCTAATTTTGCCTTTGCGCCTCAAGATAATTTCTTGTTTGGTAGTTCAATTAAAGAAAATATCACCTTTGGTGATGACAATATAGAAAAACTTAATGATGTAGTGAGTAAGTCAGCGTTAAAGAACGACTTAAATTCCTTTACTAATGGACTTGATACGGAAATAGCAGAAAACGGCGCCACAATAAGTGGTGGACAAAAACAAAGAATCTCTCTTTCTAGAGCCTTCTATAAGGATTCGCCAATTCTCGTTTTAGATGATGTTGTTAGTGCGGTTGATTTAAAAACCGAACAAGAAATCATTAGAAACCTCAAAAAGGAAAGAGAAAATAAAACAGTCATTATTGTTGCTTCCCGTGTTTCTACAGTTATGGGAGCAGATAAAGTCATCGTATTAAAAAACGGCAGACTTGAAGCTTTTGATACACCAGAAAACTTAATGAAGAATAGTGAAACATTCTCCAGAATGGTGCTTTTACAAAAGTTATCAGCTCAGAAAGGAGGTAAATAATGGCGGATCTATTAGAACATAAAAAAATTCCTCATCGTACATTGATGAAAAGAACCTGGAAATATATTCGTAAAGAGAGAGCTCCGTTTATTTTTGCCTTCCTTTTAATCGTGGTTAATGCGGTATTAGGTGTTGTTATGCCTAGGGCTAACGGAATCTTTATTGATTATGTTGTTTCACCAACCGCAACGCTTCAAAACATTGTTTTAATTGCGGTAGTGGTCTTTGGAATGTCTTTGTTCACCCAAATATTCGTGTATATAGAAACATTGATTCTTACTAAGGCTGGACAGCGTATTGTTTACAACTTAAGAATGGAAGCCTTTGAGCACATTGAATCGATGTCACAAAATCAATTCAATGATATGGCGGTTGGTTCCTTAGTCACGAGGGTTTGTAACTATACTTCTCAATTAAGTGAGTTCTTCACAAATGTTTTAGTTAAAATCGTTAAAGATTTATTAACAGTCATCATCGTTTATATTTGGATGTTGATTCTTTCTCCTAAACTTGGAGGAATCTTATCCGGAGTAATGGTCCTTATTTTTGTTATTTCTTATGTTTTCTCATATCAAGTTCATAAGATTTTCAACAAAGAAAGAGCACTTATCTCTGATTTGAATACTTATTTAAACGAATCGTTAAGTGGTATGAAAATCATCCAACTCTTCAAAGAAGAGAAGAAATATGAAGACACCTTCAAAAAGAAGAATCACGAGTATTTCAAAACTAAATATATGGTGACAGTGGCGTTTTCTATTTATCGTCCATTAGTTTCTCTTATATATGTTTTAACAATTGCCGTTATCATTTATGCAGGTCTTAAACTTAACCTCACTGCGGGAGTTATTGTTTCTTTCTATTTATTCCTCAATTACTTCTTTGAACCAGTACAGAGCCTCGCTGATTCTTTGAATCACGTTACTCGAGCAGTGTCGGCAATTGAAAGACTTTATAACCTTCTTGATATCGCTCCAGAAGTAG
Source organism: uncultured Erysipelotrichaceae bacterium (assembly GCA_900314865.1). Lineage (GTDB taxonomy): Bacteria > Bacillota_I > Bacilli_A > RFN20 > CAG-826 > UBA2450. The sequence goes on from OMWW01000007.1 coordinate 42,394, forward strand.
TAGATAAAGAAGGAGCCATTGAAATCAATGAATTCAAAGGAAAGATTGAATTTAGAAATGTGTATTTCTCGTATGAACCAAACAACTGGATTTTAAAGAATGTATCATTTGTTGTTAATCCTAAAGAAACCGTTGCATTTGTTGGCGCTACTGGAGCGGGTAAAACCACAATCCTCAATTTGATTGTCAGGAACTTTGACATTCAAAGCGGACAGATCTTAATCGATGATATTGATATTAACGATATCTCGATCTCTTCTTTAAGAAGAGGAGTGGGGCAAATGCTTCAAGATGTATTCCTATTCACAGGTACAATAAAAGAAAATATAACCTTGTTTGATGAACGATATACAGACGAAGAAATTAATCATGCGATTAATTATGTGAATGCGAATACATTTATTGATCATTTAGAAGAAGGAATGAACACCCAAATCGTGGAAAGAGGGGAAAACTTCTCAACTGGTCAAAGACAATTGCTTTCTTTTGCAAGAACAATCATCCATAAACCACAGATTATGATTCTTGATGAAGCAACCGCAAATATTGATACAGAGACCGAACTTGTTATTCAAGAAAGTCTCAACAATATTAAAAATATTGGAACTATGTTAGTGGTGGCGCACCGCCTATCCACAATTCAAAATGCAGACAAGATTATTGTTCTTCAACATGGAGAAATTATCGAAAGTGGTAACCACGAAGAACTTATTAAGAAACAAGGTTTCTATTACAACTTATATAAGCTTCAATTTGAAGAACAGTAAAGGACTATCAGTAAAAAATTATTGATTAGTCTTTTTTCTAAGAGTATAATTATATCAGTAAAAAATTACTGAATATGAAAGTTTCTGAGAGACAATTAGAAAGATTCCCTATTTACCTTAAATATTTATTATCTATGCGCGATAGTGGTCTTTTAACTATTTCTAGTCCGATGATTGCTAACGCATTATCTTTCTCGGAGGAACAGGTTAGAAAAGACCTTCAGGTCGTTTCTATGAATAATGGAAAACCAAAAACAGGTAGAGATATCAACGAGGTTATTCATGATATCCAATGTTTTTTAGGTTATGACAAATATACGAACGCTTGTATTGTTGGCGTTGGTCATTTAGGAAGTGCGTTAATCAATTACCAAGGTTTTCGTGATTTTGGTCTCAACATTGTGTGTGGCTTCGATTCTTCTAATAAAGTAGTCGGCTCTAAGATTAACGATGTTGAAGTCTTTAGTATTTACCAATTAGCGAACAAGATTGAAGAATTACATATTGAAGTTGCAATTTTAGTAACCCCAAGTAATGTCGCTCAAGATGTCACAAATAAACTTGTTAACGCTGGTATTAAGGGAATATGGAACTTTGTTCCAATTCATTTAAATGTTAATAACGATGTAGTCGTTGAAAATATTAATATGGCAAGTAGCTTTGCCGTTTTGCAGCATAAGCTCAAAACAAAAGGAGAATGAAAGATATGGAAAAGAAAGTCCTATCCCCTCAAGAAGAGGTTGATGCATTAGTGAAGAACGCTCAAAAGGCGTTAGATGAATTCCTCCTTCTTGATCAAGATCAAATTGATCACATTGTCGCTAAATGTTCGGTTGCTGGATTAGACCATCATGGAACATTAGCTGCAAGTGCGATTAATGAAACAAAACGAGGTGTCTTTGAAGATAAAGCCACAAAGAACCTATTCGCTTGCGAATATGTGGTGAATAACATGAGACATCTTAAGACTGTTGGTGTTATCTCTGAAGACCCAGTTACTGGTATTACTAAAATCGCTGAACCTGTAGGCGTTATTTGTGGTATTACTCCGGTTACTAATCCAACTAGTACAGTTATTTTCAAATCACTGATTTGCTTAAAAACACGTAACCCAATCATCTTTGCGTTCCACCCAAACGCTCAACAATGTTCAAAAGAAGCTGCAATTATTATGAGAGACGCAGCTGTTAAGGCTGGCGCTCCTAAAGATTGTATTCAATGGATTGAACATCCAAGTATGGATGCCACTTCTGCTTTAATGAATCATCCAGGCGTTGCAACTATTCTTGCGACTGGTGGTAACGCGATGGTTAAAGCAGCGTACAGCTGCGGTAAACCTGCAATGGGTGTTGGAGCGGGTAATGTTCCTGCATATATGAATAAATCATGTAATGTTGAACAAGCAGTGAATGATATCGTTTTATCAAAAGCTTTTGATAATGGAATGATTTGTGCTTCTGAACAAGCCGCAATCATTGATGAAGAAATCTATGAAGAGGCAAAAGCTCTTTTCAAGAGATTTAAAGTCTATTTTGTTAATAAAGAAGAAAAGAAAAAGATTTCCAGATTTATGTTTGGTTATGCGGAAGGGGATGAAGGTGTTGAAAACGCTAAACTCAATCCTGATATCGCTGGTAAAAGCGCATACTGGATTGCTTCTCAATCCGGTATCAATGTTCCTAAAGACACTTCAATCATTGGTGTTGAATGTAAGGAAGTTGGACCAAAAGAACCAATTAGTAGAGAAAAACTTTCTCCTGTTCTAGCGTTCTTTAAAGTTAAAGGCGAAAAAGAAGGCTTTGAAAAAGCTAACGAAATGGTGTGCTTTAACGGCTTAGGCCACAGTGCTTCCATTCACTGTAAAGAACAAGAAATGGCTGACCGCTATGGTGAACTTGTTCCTGCAATGAGAATCATTTGGAACTCTCCTTCCACCTTTGGTGGTATTGGTAATGTCTATAACTCATTCTTACCATCCTTAACACTAGGATGTGGCAGTTATGGACACAATAGTATCGGCGGTAACGTCAGTGCTGTTAATTTATTAAATGTCAAACAAGTTGGTAAAAGGAGAAATACTGTGCAGTGGTTTAAAGTTCCTTCAAAGATATACTTTGAACGTAATTCAATTCAATACTTACAATCATGTAAAAATATTAATAAAGCATTCATCGTCACCGATACATCAATGGTGGAATTCGGTTTCTTTAAGAAGATTGCGGATCAACTCAACCTAAGAAGAAATAAAGTGCAAATGCAATTATTCTGTGATGTCGAACCAGATCCAGATATTGAAACTGTCCGTAAAGGTGCAGAGATGATGAAAATCTTCCAACCTGATGTCATTATCGCCTTAGGTGGAGGAAGCGTCATGGACGCCGCTAAAGGTATGTGGCTATTCTATGAACATCCAGAAGTTAACTTTGACGATTTAAAACAAAAATTCATGGATATCCGTAAGAGAGCCTTTAAATATCCAGAACTTGGTAAGAAATCACGTCTTATTTGTATTCCAACAACTTCTGGTACTGGTAGTGAAGTCACTCCATTTGCGGTTATCTCTGATAAGAAAAACAACAAGAAATATCCATTAACTGATTATTCCTTAACTCCAACAGTGGCGATTGTGGACGCTGAATTTACTACTAACTTACCACCAAAAGCTACAGCGATGACTGGTATGGATGTTCTTACCCACGCTATTGAAGCCTATGTCTCAGTTATGGCAAGTGATTTCACTGATGGTTTAGCCATTAAAGCGATTGAGTTAGTCTTTAAATACTTACCGAGAGCAGTCAAAGATGGACCACACGATTTAGAGGCTAGAGAAAAGATGCATAACGCAGCAACTATTGCTGGTATGGCCTTTGCTAATGCATTCTTAGGCATGACTCACTCCTTAGCTCATAAAGTAGGAGCAGAATTCCATACAGTTCATGGTCACACCTGTGGTGTGCTTCTCCCATATGTCATTAGATATAATGGCCAAGTACCAGAAAAGCTTAGTTGTTGGCCAAAATACAATGAATACTGCGCTGATAAAAAATATCAAGATATCGCTAAATTATTGAATTTACCTGCTTCTACTCCAGAAGAAGGCGTTGAATCTTTAGCGAAAGCCTGTCATGACTTACAAGTCTCTATTGGCTTAAGTGATAATTTTGCTTCTTATGGCATTGATGAAAAAGATTATATGGATCGTTTAGATCGTATTGCCGTTCTTGCTTACGAAGATCAATGTTCGCCATGTAATCCAAGAGTGCCATTAGTGGAAGACATGAAGATTATCCTCAAGAAGGCTTTTAAAGGTGAATAGAAGATAGGTTCTTAACTATTTCAAACTCCCGTAATCATTTCAAAATAATGAAAGATAATTAAAGCGGGAGTTTTATTATGAGAAAATTCGAAACCCAAATCCAAGAATTGAAATTTAAGGTACTTACGGAAATTGCCAAAAACTTAGAAAAGCAAGCAATAAAAAACCTCTACTATGTAGAGGATTTTTTTTCACTTGGTGCCCGGGACCGGAATCGAACCGGTACGGATTATACATCCGCAAGATTTTAAGTCTTGTGCGTCTACCTGTTCCGCCACCTGGGCTTTTTAGTGATTGGTGACTCGCCGGAGATTCGAACTCCGGACCCCTTGATTAAAAGTCAAGTGCTCTACCGACTGAGCTAGCGAGTCATTTTGAAGGTTGGCTGGGGTGGGTGGGATCGAACCACCGAGATGACAGAGTCAAAGTCTGTTGCCTTACCGCTTGGCTACACCCCAAGCAAATTACCTTAAATGGTGGAGGGGGGCAGATTCGAACCGCCGAACCCGAAGGAGCTGATTTACAGTCAGCCGCGTTTAGCCTCTTCGCTACCCCTCCATGTGTTTTTGCGTAATTGGTGGATGCTGAGGGGCTCGAACCCCCGACCTCCGCCGTGTAAAGGCGATGCTCTCCCAGCTGAGCTAAGCATCCGCTTTGCAGATACGCGATAAATAATATATCATTACGATATATATAAATCAATAAAAAAATCGCCAATTTTTTGACGACTTTTTATTAAATAAAATAGTGATTAATAACCCTTCTTGCCTAAGAGGTGGAACATGTTCTTTTTGTAGATTTCAACCCCTGGTTGATTGAATGGATTAATTTCAAGTAAGTAAGCACTCATAGCGCATGCTCTCATAAAGAAATAGAAGAGATAGCCGAGTGTTTTTGGATCGAGTTTATCAATATAGATGACATTACATGGAACTCCTCCATCTTCTTGGTGAGCTTTAAGTGTTCCTTGGAACGCCATTTGGTTGACGTATGATAATTTCTTTCCAGCTAAATAGTTGAGGCCATCTAAATCATCTTTATCACTTGGAATAGAAACATCTTCTTGTGGTTCTAAAACATTGAGGATGGTTTCAAATAAAAGTGGGCTTCCATCTTGAATGAATTGACCTAAGGAGTGGAGGTCGGTTGAGAAGGTAGCGCTTGTAGGAAGTAAGCCCTTTTTCTCTTTTCCTTCGCTTTCTCCAAATAGTTGTTTCAACCATTCTGATATTTGACTCATTTGTGGCTCGTAAGTGACATACATCTCAACTGGACGTTTGTGGTTGAGCATATAATCTCTACTTACCGCATAGCGGTAGCATTTGTTTTCTTTTAAGTTATCGTTATCAAATTCTTTTCTCGCTTCTTGAGCACCTAATAACATTGCTTTAACATCAACACCTGCTGCTGCAAGTGGGAATAAACCAACTGGGGTAAGAACAGAATATCTTCCTCCGATATCACCAGGAAGAACATATGTGCTATAACCTTCTTGGTTACATAATGTTTTAAGAGCACCACGAGCTTTGTCTGTAACAGCAAAGATGGATTTTCTTGCTTCTTCTTTACCGACTTTTCTTTCAAGTAAGTCTTTTAAAAGTCTAAAAGCAATTGAGGTTTCAGTGGTGGTGCCACTTTTTGAAATAACATTGATTGCGAATTTTTTATCTTTTAGATAATTAAGAACTTGGGCGGTGTAATTTGGAGAGAATGTTTGACCCATGAAAATGATTTCTGGTTTGTCAGGACTTTTAACACCTTTAAGGGCGTCAATTGCACATTTCGCGCCTAAATAACTTCCTCCAATACCAGCGACCACTAAAACTTCAAAATTATCTCTAACGTATTTAGCGTCTTTGAGTAGTCTTTCTAATTCTTCTTTGTCATAGTTTTCTGGCCAATCAACCCAGCCTAAGAAATCATTACCAGCGCCTGATTTGTCGTTAATCATTTTATTGATCTTGGTAACTCTATCTTGATATTTAGCGATTTCTTGTTCGCTAATGACATTGCTAACATCTACTTTAATCATCTTTATTTTCCTTTGCTTTTTCTAAAGTTTCTTTAATCCACATTGGAAGCTTCTCTTCAAGAGCAGTAAAATCTGCTTCATCGAATTGAGGAACAGTCCTTATGGAATTGTTGTGATTGGAATATCTTTCTTTTTCTGGGACAGCTTTATAAGAGACTCTTAAAAAGCCATTATCTGGATCAATAGAAAGAACTTTGACTTTAATTTCATCTCCAACAGTGCCGAATTTTTCGATATCACGGATATATCCATCACTGAGTTCAGAGATATGTAAAAGTCCGTTAGTGCCATCTTCAAAAGTTAAAAATAAGGCATAAGGTCTTATTTGATTAACTTTCCCGATAATTAAGTCACCAATTTTGTATTCCATAGAATATAATTTATCACTCATGCCAAGACACTTAAACAAAAAAGTAAAAGAAAATGACCTCAGAAAATCTAAGGTCATTACTTAATTAATATTCTTTATTTGTTAGCGAGTGCTTCTTCTTTAGCCGCTAAGATTTCTCTATTAGAGACGCTATCAATGATAAGCTTTAAGACTTTTTCCATGTCTTTGTCTTGGGAATAGTCAGCTTTAACAACGAAGCGGCAACGTTTATCATTGCGGATTTGGTCAACTTGGCTTCTATTACTATCAGTGTAGACACCGATAGAGTAGCCGTGGTTCTTATTCACTAATGTCATACACGCAACATCAGTCATTCCATCTCCAATATAAACGATGTTCTCATAAGGAATTCTTAAACTACCTTTAACCTTTTCGTTAACTGAATTGTCATCTTTGATATCGACAACACCTTTAGCAATACGGAAGAAAAATTGCGTCTTTTGAGTATAGTTAATAGCGAGTTTTGGCCATACTGGGACACCGTTCTCAAAAAGATATTCACATCCGTATACTTTTGTGAATTTGTCATAGATAGAACAACCTTCAAGAATCTCTTTAGTTCCAGAAGACACTAAATAGTGTTCAACTTTGATTCCTTTGGATGCTCCATAAGCATTGATTCGATCGAACCATGTAGTGACGCCAGGATGGTATTTAATGTTCTTGCCATTTTCTCTTAAGACTTCTCGAGTAAGCTTGATACCAGCTTCTTTGGATTTTTTAATCATCATATACATGTATGATAGAATACGTTCACATCCAGTTTTTTCAGAAAATTCTCCTGTTGCTCCCCAGAATTCATCAGGGGTCATTCCAAGCATTGGGATGAAGGAGTAATTCTGCATATCAGTGGTGGATAATGTTTTATCAAAATCGTACATGATTGCAACAATTGGTTTGCCCATCTTAAATACCTCTTGGTTATATTATCACAAGTCGATAATATAGGTCAAATAAATGATTTTTACATAATTACCCTACAAATGTTTGATTTTTATATGGGAAATTTATTGTTCAATATTATTTGAGTTAATATAAACTAACTTTATTATCATATTTGTTTGATAGAAAACTGGTTTTCTACTACAATAATAACGTTAAAAAGGAGATTTCATTACGTATGGAATACAAAAAACCAATTATCTTATGCATTATGGATGGTTATGGCATTAGGCATAATCCTGTAGGTAATGCAGTTTTTGATGCAAAAAAACCAAACCTTGATAAGTATTTCTCTACTCATGCTTATACTGAGATTAATGCTTCTGGAGAATATGTAGGTTTACCTGATGGACAAATGGGTAATTCTGAAGTTGGACATATGAATATGGGGGCAGGAAGAATTGTTTATCAATCATTAACCCTTATTAATAAGGCAATCAAAGAGAAGACATTCTTCGAGAACGAGCAATATCTCAAGGCAATTGAACATGCGAAGAAAAATCATTCTAAACTACATATTTTTGGTTTAACCAGTGATGGTGGTGTTCACTCTCACATCAATCACATTTTAGCGATTATTGAATTAGCCGCTAAGAGTGGGTTAGATGATGTCTTTATGCACTGCTTCATGGATGGTAGAGATGTCGATCCTCAAGCTGGCGCCAAATATGTTGATATGATTCAAAAGAAAATGGATGAATTACATTTCGGACATATCGCTGATATTGGTGGCCGTTATTGGGGTATGGATAGAGACAAGAACATGGACCGTGTTGATGTTCATTACCGCTTAATGGTGGATCATGATGGACCAAGTTTCACCGACTATCATGAATTCTTCAAGTCTCAATATGAAGAACTTCCAAAAATGGGCAAATCCCCAAGTGATGAATTTTTGATTCCTCATTACAATGCGAATGTCGATGGAAGAATTGGTGACAACGATGCGATTATCTTTATGAACTATCGTCCAGATAGAGCTATTCAAATTTCTACATTATTTACTAACCCAATGTTCTATGAACATCCAGCGGTGAAAGATGATGGTTCCTTTGCTTGGAAACCATATAAACCAGCACATCCACTTAAAAACATCTTCTATGTCTGCACGATGAAATACGCAGATAGTGTCAAAGGTGTTATTGCGTTTGAACCACAAAAACTTACAAACATCCTAGGACAATATTTAGCCGATAATGGTTACACTCAATTAAGAATTGCGGAAACTGAAAAGTACGCTCATGTTACATTCTTCTTTGATGGAACAATGAACTTTGATGGAGTGGAACGTCCAGAACTTAAAGGTTGTAGAAGAGTTTTGATTAACTCACCAAAAGTTGCTACTTATGATTTACAACCAGAAATGAGTGCTTATCTAATCCTTGACGCTTTAATTAAGGAATTAGATAAGAAAGATCTAGACGTTGTCATTCTTAACTTCGCTAACTGCGATATGGTCGGACATACCGCCGTTCATGATGCATGTGTGAAGGCTGTTGAAACTGTTGACTACTGTGTTGGTAAGATTATTGAATGGTGTGATAAAAATGGTGGAACTCTCATCGTTACTGCTGATCACGGTAATGCCGAAGAAATCTTGGACGCAAATGGTAAACCATTTACCGCTCATACCACTAACTTAGTTCCATTCTGCATTAATAGAACCGATATTAAATTAAAAGAAAAAGAAGGCAAATTAGCGGATATCGCCCCAACCATCTTAGAACTTTTAGGAGCGGGTAAACCTGAAGAAATGACTGGTGAATCCCTCATTGTTAAATAGGAGATAACGACATGAAAGATACAAACTTAAAATTTGAAGATTACCCTTTCAGGGTTCCTACTGAAAAAAGAACAATTAACAAACTTGAATCTTTAGTGGGTGAACTTGAAGAATGTGGCAGTGCTCTTACCGCCAAAACTGCGATTAAACACTGGAACAAATACATGAATGAACTTGGAACAGAAATGAATGTTATTCAAGTTCGTTACACTTTAGATACCACAAATAAGGTTTATAAAAATGCACAAGAGAAGTTAGATGAAATTTCTCCATTAATCGCTAACTACTCCACTAAATATGAAAAGATTCTTCTTAAAGCCAAATACCGTAAAGAATTAGAAAAACTTTATGGTCCATATCTTTTTAAGATGTATGAAAATAGCCTTAAGGCTTTCGATGAAAAGATCATTCCTGAACTAATTGAAGAAAACAAATTAACTTCCAAATATGATGAAGTGATGGGAGGAGCGCAAATCCCATTTAGAGGAGAAGTTCTCAATCTTTCCCAATTAGGCAAATATGTTTCTGATCCTGATAGAGAAACTAGAAAAGAAGCCTCTATTGCTTTAGATAATTGGCTTGGTGAACACGAAAAAGAAATTGGAGATATCTATGATAAACTCGTTCATCTTAGAGACACGATTGCCAAGAAATTAGGATTCAAGAACTTCGTGGAACTTGGCTATATCCGTATGGGTAGAACCGACTATAACGCGAAGATGGTTAAAGGATATCGTGACCAAATTAAAGCGGATGTTGTTCCATTAGCCCAAAAGTTATTCAAGAAACAAATGAAGGAACTTGGTATCAAGAATCCTCAAACATACGACTACAATCTTAAATTCACTTCTGGAAATCCAAAACCAGTTGGTGATAGCAAAGTCTTATTAGGCGTTGCTAAAAAGATGTATGAAGATATGTCTAAAGAAAGTAACCAATTCATCAACTTCATGATTGATAATCATTTGCTTGATTTAGACGCTAGAGCGGGTAAAGCCCCAGGTGGATATTGTACCTATTTCCCACTTTATAAGGCTCCATTCATCTTCTCTAACTTCAATGGCACTGAAGGCGATGTTAACGTCTTATGCCATGAAGGTGGACATGCTTTCCAAGCATATTTATCTTCCCCAATTAAGATTCCTGAATATCAAGAACCAACTATGGAAAGTGCAGAAATCCACTCTATGAGTATGGAATTCTTCACCTGGCCATATATGGAAGGCTTCTTTGGAAAAGATGCTGATAAATATAGATACGCTCACTTAACTGATGCGATTGAATTCTTACCATATGGTATTACCATTGATGAATTCCAACACTGGGTCTATGAACATCCAAACGCCACTCATGATGAAAGATGTGCTAAATATCTTGAGATTGAAAGAGCAAACTTACCAAATAGAAAATACGATGATTGTCCTATCGCTGCTAAAGGAACGAGATGGATGAGACAAAGCCATGTCTTTGGCTCCCCATTCTATTACATCGATTACACCTTAGCGCAAGTGGTGGCATTCCAATTCTTGGCGGAAGATCTTAAGAACCATGAAAAAGCGTGGAAGAAATATGTGAAGCTTTGTAAGCTTGGCGGTTCTCTCCCATTCACTGGTTTACTTAACAAAGTCCACTTAAGAAATCCATTTGAAGAAGGAAATGTTAGAAAGAACATCAAACCTCTTCTCAAAGTTCTTAATAGCTTTGATACTTCTAAATTCTAAAGATAGTAAAAAAAGAGATGATTCACGAAAGTAGTCATCTCTTTTATTTTGTAGTCTTAACTAAATAAAATTATTTAACTAATTTTTTCTCACCGAAGAATACGCTAACACAAGCAGCGATACCACCGAGGATAGCTAAGATACCACTAACAATAGCTAATGAAGAGGATAATGAACCGCCAGCGGCTTTCATTGCTTCTTTCACTTTATCGAGTGGTAAACCACTTTCAGCAGCATTTCTTTCGGCTAATGCGTTGAAGAGTGATAATGGTGTGAGCATCACGAAGACGCCACCAGCAATCATAGCTACTGCAACAAGAACTAAGACGATTCTAACAGCTTTTTCTTTCTTAACTAATAAAGAAATACAGAAGGCTGCTAAAGCGCCAACAAAGACTAAGATTGAACCAACTAATGGTAATCCTAAAGCACCATATGGTTTTGGTAATGCTACTTCGCCCAAATAAGGAACAGTCATTGATTTACAACCCCAGATAACTGAGTTATATGTGCCGTTCCAGTCGCCAGCTTTGTCAAATGCCTTAACGTTAGTGACAAATGAGAAAATAAATACTAACAAACCAAACAATGCAACGAAGCAAAGTAAGAGGTTTCTTAATGTTAATTTTTCTTTCATTATAGTATGTGACTCCTTTCCGCTAACATTATAGTTTAACTATATATTTATATAAACAAGATTTTATTTTTTGTGTTTTTATACAATAAAAAAATCTCGATTGCTCGAGACATTTTTTTAATTTTGGTGCGCGGGATGAGAATCGAACTCACACATCTTGCGATATACGCCCCTCAAACGTACGCGTCTACCAGTTCCGCCACCTGCGCAGCACCAAGTTGCTTGTATATTCTATGAAAATATTAAAAAAAAGACAAGAGCATAATGATTTTTGTTTTGATATTTGATAAAATATCTATCGCTGTTTAGAGGTAAAAGAAAAATGAAAGAAATTTTAGTCGAAACAAGTGCTAGACACGTTCACGTCACAGAAGAACAATTTAAGGTCTTATTTGGGGCTGATGCTAAACTCGAAGTCAGAGCGATGTTAAGTCAACCAGGACAATTCGTCTCTACATCTAGAGTGGATATCGTTGGACCAAAAAGAACCATCAATAACGTTTCTATTCTTGGACCATTTAGAAAAGCTGGCCAAGTTGAAATCAGTGCCACTGATGCAAGAACCATCGGTGCTCCTGCAATCATTAGAGAAAGTGGTGATTTAGCCGGTAGTGCACCAATTAAAATCGTTGGTCCTTGTGGAGAAGTTGATCTCGCTGAAGGATTAATCGTTTCTAAACGTCATATACATATGACTACAAAAGACGCAGAAGAATTTGGTGTTTCTAATGGTCAAATCGTTAAAGTTGAACTCGCTACCGAAGGTAGAAGCTTAATCTTTGGTGATGTTGTTATTAGAGTTAGAGATGATTTCGCTTTAGCGATGCATATCGACACTGATGAAAGCAATGCAGCAGGATGTGTTGGTACTGTTTACGGAAAACTTATTAAATAATGGAAACAATTCATTACTATCCTAAAGGGACATGTTCTGTTGAAATGTTCATTGAACACGAAAACGGAATTATCCACGAAGTTCGTATTGTAAGAGGTTGCCCAGGTAACACCAAGGGGTTAGCGGCACTCCTAGTAGGGATGCCACTAGAAGAAGCTCAAAGACGACTTGAAGGTATTCAATGTCGTAATGGAACTAGCTGTCCTGATCAACTTGCAAAAGCGATCAAACAATACTTGAACAAATAAACATATTTATATATTATATATAATGCTTATCAAGAACCGTGTAAGAAGGATGTGAAAACATGGTAGCAACTCTCAATAGTGAGTAAGTGCTCTTCCTTAGCAAGGACCCAGAACCTTGAACGATAAGATGAGAAGAAATATTACTTCTCCCATTTCTGGGGGAAGTTTTATTTTGAAGGTATCATATGAAAAAAGAAAAGATTTTATTTACATCGGAATCCGTCAGTGAAGGACATCCAGACAAAGTCTGCGACCAAATCAGTGATGCGGTTTTAGATGCCTGTTTAAAAGTAGATTCAAATTCACATGTCGCGTGTGAATGTTTTGCAACTACAGATTATATTCTTGTAGGGGGAGAAATAACCTGCAAAGAAAAAGTCGATATTGTCTCCATTGTCAAAAGCGTCCTGAAATGTATCGGTTATGACAAGAAGGAATATGGTTGTGATTACCACACAATTGAGATTGTTGATAAAATAAAGCAACAATCTAGCGACATCAATATGGGGGTTAGTCAAACTCGTCCAGAAGATTTAGGAGCAGGTGACCAAGGAATGATGTTTGGTTACGCTACTAATGAAACCGAAGGATATATGCCTCTTCCAATTTCTATTGCCCATAAGCTTGTTAGAGAAGCAAGCGAACAACGTCATAAAGGTCTTTTTAAAGGTGCTAGACCTGATATGAAGAGCCAAGTGACAATTGATTACACCGACCCTAATCATTTAAGAATTGATAATGTCTTAATGTCTTGTCAGCATGACCCAGACGTGGACTTAGATGAATTTAAAAAATATATCCATGAAAATATCATGAAGAAAGTCATTAAAAGCTTTGGATTCAATGATGATTTTGATTATCTAATCAATCCAACTGGAAGATTCGTTTTAGGCGGACCTGCTGGAGACACTGGTTTAACCGGAAGAAAAATCATCGTTGATACGTATGGAGGAAGTGCACATCACGGTGGAGGAGCATTCTCTGGAAAAGACCCTTCTAAAGTTGATCGTAGTGGAGCTTATATGGCGAGATACATCGCTAAAAACTTAGTGGCAGCAGGAGTGGCGGACCGACTTGAAGTTCAACTCTCCTATGCGATTGGGGTTCCTCATCCATTAAGTGTCGCCGTGGATACCTTTGGTTCCTCAAAATATTCTAAAGAAAGAATCTTAGAAATTATTGATGAAGTGTTTGATTGCCGTCCTGGTATGATTATCAAAAACTTCTCACTTAAAAATCCTTCCTTCAAATATCAAGACATATCTAACTATGGTCACTTTGGTAGACCAGATGTTGATCTCCCTTGGGAACATCTTGATAAAGTTGAAGAAATCAAAAAACTACTTAAATAAACCAATTAGAGCGGAAGAGACCCGCTCTTTTTGTATAAAACTAATATTAAAACTTTAATATTGATACTCAAATGTCTTATAATAAAAGTGTGATCCTATTCTAGGAATTTGGAAAGGAGACTATAGTATCATGAAATACCAAATTATCGGAAAGAACATCGAAGTGACCGAAGGCATTTCGCATGCTCTTCAAAGCAAACTTGCAAAGATGGACAAGTACTTCTTAATCAAAGAAGATGTTGAATGTCGTTGCGTCGTTAGTGCGCATAACACCGCACAAAAAGTGGAAGTTACAATCTTCTTACCTCAAATGCCACTTAGAGCAGAGGTTGAACACGAAGACTTATACTGTGCTATCGATCTGATTATCGATAAACTCGAAGGTCAAATGAGAAAGATTAAGACTAGGATGGATAGAAGTAACAATCGTTTATCCTTAGGAAAAGCTATCGATTTTGATCAAGTCGAGGAAGAACAAAGAGAAGAAGGCAAAGACGTTGTTGTCAGAGCCAAATCTTACTATTTACAACCAATGACCATCGAAGAAGCAATTACTCGTATGGAAGCATTAGGACATCCATTCTTCATGTATTTAGATGAAGAAGACGACCGTATTTCCACCGTTTATATTCGTAATGATGGCGGCTACGGAGTTATCCAAGCTGAGAACCCAATTAAATAATTTATTTAATTAATTATGGGAACGTCCTCGGGGCGTTCCTTTTTTTGTAAGATAATAGGGAATATCATAAATATTTTTATGACAAACCCCATTAGTTGTGTATAATATTTAAAGCCCATATTTTGGAACTACTATCCGTTTGTGAAGTTTAATCTTCCAAAATGTATTGAAGGAGGGCATGCAAATGAAAAACATTAATCAATACAACTTTGACATCATCCACGTCGCTACACATTTAAGAGACACTCTTGAATATGTTTTACCACGTGAACACGATGCTAAACCATATGATCAAAGAAAGGCTGTTCTTACTAAAGGGCTCGAAGTTGAAACTCCACTTGGAAAATTCTTAGACGCCAATAAAGATAAATTTGAAAGCTTTGTCACCAAATACCGTGAAATGCTTGATGATCTTTATGGTGATGATTCCACAGTGTTAGTGAAAACTGCTGAAGGAAAAATTAGAGTTGATCATTCTCAACACTTAAAGATTTATGACTATGTCGTCAATCTTATGGAACCACTTAGAGATATCATCTATTTCCACATCAACCTTGCTAGACAAAATAACGAAAAGGAAGCAGTCATTGAAAACTTAATGCCTGTTGATGATCGTCACTATCGTTTATTCTTATTCTTGCTCTTAATGCAAGATTTCCAAAAATCATTCTTTGAATTCCAAAAAGTGATGGGTGAAAGTGGTGGAAAACCAACCCCACAATCAAACTTCATCGTTCAAAACGAATTAGCGAAGTACGCGGAAATGTTGCGTTTTGTGAGAAGTCACAATCACTGCACTGATAACGAAACCCTTGACGCACTCGACAAATGTTTACAAGTTGTTGAAATGAGTGAAGGTAGAAGAGATAGAAGAGATAACAAGAACTTCCCAGATTTATTTAAAGAAGCTCTTGATAACGTTAACTCTTTAGTCCAAAAGAATGGACCAAAATGGCAAGAACTCTTTAATAAAGCTCTTCAAGAAATGCTTGCGGACATCAGAAATGCTCAAGCAGGCAAACCAAACGCTTAATTTAAAAAATTAATTTATTAACAGGTATCAATATGAAGAAAAAAATCAAACTTCCATTATCTATATTTGAAATTGTCGCTTATTCCTTACTCTTACTTCTTGGAATTTGGGGATTTGTGTACACCATCTTAGGATTTGTCTGTGAATTCCTTTCTCCATTTAAGTCCTCTTTAGCGGCTCAAAATATTGCGATTGCTAATAACACTGCTGGTATGGGATTTATGTATCAAGGATTCCTTATTATGGGACTTGCAATTCTTGCCGCTGTTATCATCTTATTAGCGAATGCTAAAAAGAGTGATAGAGATTTCGAAAGACAACAACGTCGTGCAGCTAGACTTGCTAAAGACAACAAAGTTGTGGATGTGGAATCTACTCCTGTTAACGAATAATTAGAAAAGCAAAGAAAAAAAGAATCTCGGTTGATGAACTGAGATTCTTTTTTTCTAATCAGTGATGTCTTTATCAATAACGACAGAGAATTCGTATTCTGGATGGAGCTTCTTAAGTTTATCAATCACTTCTTTTACTAAACCTTCAGGATTTTCTTCATCAAAATCGATAACGATATCAAAGGAAACGTTCTTTAATTCTTCATCGACATAGAAACCATGTATTTGAATGATGTTCTTAAATTCGTTAAGAAGATTATGAACATCTTTTTTAATTGCCTGAATAGTTGGATTTGAAGAGTTAGAGGCATATATGCCTACAGTTAAGATTACTCCATATTTTAAATATACTGCAGTAGCAATTTTTCTACTGAGTGGATGAATTTCTTTGGCGGTTAAGTTGTCATCAACTTCAATATGGATGGAGCCAATGGCTCTAGTTGGTCCATAGTTATTCAAAATAAGATCATATGAACCTTTAACCTCTGGGAAAGAGTTTACGGTTTCTTTAATCGCTAAAGCGGTTTCTTTAGAGGAACGTTCTCCTACGATATTACTAACTGCGCCTTGAAGAACACCGACGCCACTCTTGATGATGAATAAACCGATAACGATACCTAAATATCCTTCGATGAAGACATTTGTATACATCGCTACTAAAGCACCCACTAAAGTGGCTAAAGATAATAGTGCATCAAATAAAGCGTCGATTCCGCTTCCTTTAAGGGCGTCACTATTAGTTTTCTTAGCCATCTTGGTGAAAAACCAACCGATGACAACTTTCACTAAAATAGCAGCGGAAACGATGATTAAAGTGGTGTTATCGTAATTAGCGGTTTTCCCTCCAATCAAAGAAAGAATAGATTCATATATCGCGGTTCCACCAGCGATAAGAATGATAATGGCGATGATTAGAGCAGTGACGTATTCAATACGTCCGTGTCCAAAAGGATGCTTCTTATCTGGTTTTTTATTAGCGAGTTTAGTGCCGATAATGGTGATGACACTACTAAGAGCGTCAGTTAAGTTATTGACCGCATCTAAAATGATAGAGATAGATCCAGCAATAATACCAACGATGGCTTTTCCGACTACCAATAGTATGTTAGCGAGAATGCCAACAATACTCGTTCTAATAATCGTTTGTTCTCTAGTCATTATTTTTCTAAAGCCTTCTTGATGTCTTCTTCAAACTTTTCTGGTTTTGTGGTTGGTTCAAATCTAGCAATCACATTGCCATTACGATCAACGAGGAATTTCGTAAAATTCCATTTCACTTTTTTATATTTGTTTTTCTCGTTTTGAGAACAAAGGAATTTAAATAAAGGCTCTGCTTTATCTCCGTTAACTTCTACCTTCTTGAATCTTGGGAATTGAGTATTGAATCTCAAAGAACAGAAAGTGTTGATTTCTTCATCTGTTCCTGGGGCTTGATGGAAGAATTGATTGCATGGGAAATCAAGAATTTCAAATCCTTGTTCTCTATATTTCTCATATAATTCTTCTAAACCTTTATATTGTGGGGTGAAGCCACATCCTGTCGCAGTGTTAACGATAAGAAGGACTTTTCCTTCGTATTGTTTCAGAGAAACATCGTTACCTTTTTGATCTTTAACAATAAAATCATAAACGTTCATATCTATATAACCTCCTGATTTAGTTTTTTATGTAATCTGATAGTATTATAACTTATTATTCCCACAGTTTTCCTTAATAACGATTTTATTTTTTTCTTGATGCTTATATATTGCTTTGTGTCGCAATCGTGATACAATTATATCGAGGTTATTTTATATGGCAAAAACAGAGACTGTCCACACTAGAGTGACACATGATATTAAAGAACAAGCCGATAGGATTTTTTCTAGACTAGGCTTAACAACGAGTCAAGCAATTATGTTGTTTTTAACAGCAACTGTTAATAGAAATGGATTGCCATTTGAATTAATGATTCCAACAGAGGAAGAAAAAGAGGATTTTGTTTTTGCAAATTCTATTGCTTCCATGAATGGATCAGAGCCAAGCGAACATGCAAAAGAACTTTTGCTGCTTTATAAACGAGGTATCATCGATTACGAAACCGCATTATTCGCAATCAAGAGACGTTACAAAAACACAAATAGTTAAAAATATATTTATCTTTTAGAAAAGATATGTGTATTATATATATCTTATGGAAAAGAAACGTTATTTTAATACAAGAATGATTGCGACCACCGGTATATTAACCGGAATCGAAATTGTTCTTCAAATTATTGGAAATTATATAAACCCTAGCTTTGCTAACATCAATCTTAGTCTTATACCTATCGCTTTAGGAGCGATATTATATGGACCAATCGTTGGTGGATTTTTAGGACTTGTCTGTGGAGTGATGGTCTTAGTCTCTCCTAGCACAATGTCTGTGTTCTTTACTCTTTCTCCAGTAGGCACTGTCTTTGCTTGTTTACTTAAAACAACTTTAGCAGGTGTTATTGCTGGCTTTGTGATGAAGCTTTGTAAACAAAGAACGATGTTAGGCTCTATCTTAGCCTCAATCCTTGTTCCTACAATTAACACGGGAATATTCTGTATCTTTGCAGTCATATTCTTTAAGCCGTTATTAGATAGCATGGTTGCTCAAGGCACATTCCATGATACCTTTGGAGCGCTTTTCCTAGGCATGGTGGGAGTGAATTTCATTTTTGAAATCATTTCTACAACGATTTTAACTCCAAGCTTATATAAGATTATTGAACACAATCGTAGCGCTTATCGTTACCAATAAAACTTGCTACCATTTTAATTACAAAAACACATACAATATTTATAGATATGCATTTACGTAAATTATTACTTCTTCCGTTAGTGACTATTTTCTTTGCGGGTTGTGGAAGTGAAACTACACCTAGTGAGAACCCTAATTGGGATAAAGCGACCCTTGAGATTTTAAAATACAATTATCCAGGCGCGGATGTTCCATATTTTTCTTTCCCTGATTTTGGAAAGCTAAGTGTTAACTATGAAAGTAACTATTTAGAAGTAATTGGAGATAAAGAACTTAAAAATAATACCTCTTTTATGAAAACTAAAGGGTTGCTTGAAGCCTTTAACTATATAGATAAATATAAGGATATAAGGAGCGATACTACTTTAAGCGATAAAGAAAAGCTCTATTTAACATGGAACTATCCAATGCAATTAAAGTATAAGAATCCTCAAGAGAAGATCCGATATTTAGATGTCTATTTCTCTTCAACTTTAAGGAAAGATAAAGACTATAGTGGAGAAGATAATGGATACTTCTATGCCAAAATTGAAAATCTTTATAAATATTCTTGGACAGATGTTAATGCGAGCGATATAATAGCATACGGCTTTGATGATAGTGAAGGTGAGTTATACTCCTCTATCGTGAGTGAGTTAGTTCCTTTTAATGGCGACTCTACCTACAAATCACCAATCAAAAAAAGTGACTATCCAACCTATGTAGATGAAAACGGATATCTTCCATATTACATCGACGATGTTGAAGAAGAAGTTCTAGTTGCCTATAAAGATAGTCTCCTCGTTCATTCTTGGGAAGTCATCGAACACGAAGTTGAACATGTCTACGATGAAGAAGGTTCCGAGAAGTTCTACACCGCTATTAGTAGTAGCGGATTAATCACGCTTGATATTTATTATGGCGAGATATCTAAACAGGTAGTTTTGAATGTTTATATATCTAACATATAAATATTGTTAGACAAATTAAATTAAACTTAAAAAAAGCACATTTTGCTTGAGATGTGTAATTTTGAGCCAACTTTGTTGGCTCTAATTTTTTTTCTTGATTGAATTATATGTTTAGATGATAATAATAAACAAATTTAATAAAGGAGGGCTCATATTATGAAAAAAGCTCGCTTATTGGCATTGTTAGCGATTATGGCTCTTCCTCTCACGAGCTGTGGAGGAGGAAATAACTCCGGTAATAATGAACCACAAAATCCACCAGTTGATCCAGGTGATGATCCTGTAGATCCAGGTGATGACCCAACTAAAAAAACTCTTAGTAGTATTGAAATCACAACTGATCCTGCTAAGAAAGAGTACTCTGTTGGTGAAGAACTTGACTTAACTGGCATGGTTGTCACTGCCCACTATTCTGATGGAAGTAGTGAAGTTGTCACTGGTTACACTCATAGTAATCCAGATATGTCAACCGCAGGACAAAAAGAAGTTACCATCTCTTTTGAAGGTAAATCTGTCACCCTTAACATCGTTGTTAGTGATGGACCAGTTGATCCAGGTGATCCAGATTGGTCTAACGAAATGAAGGCTGCTATGGCCCAAACATGGCCAGGTCTCGAACTTCCTTACTTCTTGAATGAAAATTTAGGAAATGTCGATATCGTCGCAACCATTGATAATCCAGATTATAGAGACCACTTCGAATTCTTTGGTGACAAAGAAATTACTTCTGATGATTTAGCGAATGTTGCTGCTAATTTAGCTAAATTTGGCTTTGAAGATGAATACGCTAAGTACAGAACACCAGAAGAACAAGCAAAATTGAGTGAGGAAGAGATCGCATTCTTAGAATGGTATTATCCAATGGAATTAAAGTACACAAACGATTTAGATGAAGCTCGTTACTTTAAGGTCGTTCTTTCTTCTGATAAGGCCGCTGCCGAAGATGAAGAAGAATCATCTGCTGAAGGCTTAGTCAAGCGTGAATTATCCTCCGATGACGAAGAAGATCCAGTTGATCCAGTCGACCCAGTTGATCCTGTTGATCCAGTCGACCCAGTCGATCCAGCCGAAGAAGAAGGTCCAAAATTCTACGCGTTTGCGTTAGATCCTTATGATTATACTTGGGAAGACGCATATGCCGGATTCATTCTTGCCTACGCATTTGACCCAAGCGTGGATATGGAAGGTTTATTCAAAGAAGTTTATATGTCCATCGTTCCATTCCCAGGTAGCGCAACTTATAAGAGTTACATCGACTTGGATGATTATCCATCATATGTTGAAAATTCTGGATACGCTCCATATTATCTCGATGACGTTTCAGAAAAAGATGTTGATTTATATGCTGCTACATTAGAAAACTTAGATTGGAATTTATTTGAATACAAAGTAGAACCATCCGAAGATGAAGAAACATTAGATCATTACTATCGTGCTGTAAGTCCAGATGAATTCTTAATGGTTGAAATGTATTATGGTGCCAAAGCAGGACAACTCTGCTTATCGTTCTCACTCGTTCCAGAATACACTGATTTCCAAAAATCTGTTGGTAACGCATTTGCTGCCGCTGGCATAAATGTTTACGATTTCAAACTCAGTGGTGAAGCTGCTTATACTTACGATATCGTTGCTAAACTTGATTATTATACAGCTGAAGATGAAGATTTTGATTTAGCGCTCGCTGCTGCTGATGCACGTGCTGAAGAATTATTTGATTCTTTAAAAGAAGCCAATCTTGCTGGTGTTTCCGTTTTAGACGAATTCGCTGATGGATATGGTAGATTCTTAGCAGTAGATGAAGATGGTAAAGAATTCTTTGTTTCTATCTTCTCTGACAATGATTATGACATTGATTTTGAAACCTATAGTGTCACTTTCTACTACTATGCTGAAATTGATATCGCACCAGTTCCAGAATATTCCGAAGCAGTCTTAGCTACTGCTGACGCTCTTAATGCTTCTAAGTATGACTTTAGCGAAGCCAGTGATGGAAGCTTTAGATTCTTCTATGACTATACTGATTCATTTGAAACTTCTTCTGCTTTAGTTGAAGGATTATGCACATTATTGAGTGCCGATGATGATTTCGAAGAAATCAATGCTTATGATGCAGAAGCAGGTGCTGGTAGATTCTTATTTGTCGACAGCGAAGGTATAGAATTCTTGATTGACGTTTACTGTGAAGAATACAGCGAAGAAGCATACCCAATCTACGTTGATATTAGTGAAGCTCCAGTATATCCAGATTTCATTGCTGAAAATTTTGCTGCTCTTGGTGCTGGCTCCAAATTTGACTTTGAATATAACTCTGAATACAACTACTATTCATTCTCCAAAGAAGTCACAGTAGATGAAGTTCTCAGTGGTGCAGCTAGTATTGCTGGTACACTTGTTAACGAACTTGGTGCTGAAATAGTTGACTCCGAAGTCAAGGTTCCAACTGAATACGAAATCCTTGAAGGTGACGATCAATGGTCTGAAGAAATTCAATTAGAGATGTATGGCTTATTTGGTGAATTATTACCATATGTTGCCTTAAACGAAGAAACACTCTACTATGATCTTGATGATAGATATGCTGATTATGGTGAATATTCTTGGTTTATCGGTGATGATAATGAAACCAATCTCTTAGAAGACTATGGTGACAAATTAATCGCTGCTGGTTATACATATGATGAAGAGAAAAAAGCTTATACCAAGACTGTTGCGTCAGGTTTGAATATTGAATTATCATTTGCTTATTTCGAAGCAACTGAAGAGTATGATGCTGGTAATGAAATAGACATTTCATTCGTAACCGAAGAATTGCCAAACAACGAACCATATGCATACTATGAATTAATTGCTGGTGATTTCAAAGTTTATATCCAATCTGGATATGACTACTCTACTGATAGCTACTACTTCGTTGTTGAAATGCAACAATTTGCAGCTGAACCAGAAGAACATCCATACACTGCAACCATTTCTACTTTCTTAGGATCTGAAGAAGATTTATTCAAGTGGGTTTCCTCAAAAGGTTACTTCTCAACATATCACGAAGACTTTGAAACTGATACAAGCAAAAATCCTGCAGATGTCTGTAATGAAGTCGCTACTGCTGTTGCTGCTTTATTCCCAGATGTTGAATTTGATGTCAGCGAAATTGAAGTTGATGTTATGTCTTGGATCAGTACAGATGATGTTCCAACTTACACAATTACATTAACTTGTGAAGACTTTGTTATCACAATTCAAATTCAAGACTATTCTTATAGTTATAGTAGCTATGGATTTGGATATGACTTATTAATTACTGTTACTCCATTAGGAGAATAATTAAGTAAGTACAATCTAAACAATTTAGGGCCGAATTCTGTTCGGTCCTTTATTATTGGAGAAAAAATATGTATAATATGCTCCTATAGTAAAGGGGGTCTTTAAAATGAAAAAGACACGCTTATTAGCTCTTTTAGCTATTATGGCTTTACCACTTGTCAGTTGTGGTGGTAATGATGCCTCAAATAACAATAATGGCAACAATAATAACCCAAGCGAGCCAGGCGAACCATCAAATCCAGGTGATGATCCGGTTGATCCAGGTGTTGATCCGGTTGATCCAGGTGATGATCCTGCAAATCCAGGCGATGATCCAGCTGATCCAGGTGACGACCCTGTAGATCCAGGTGATGATCCTGTTGAAGGTGAATGGTCAAAAGAAGTACAAGAATTCATGATGACTGCGTTTGGTGAACTTTTACCTTATGCAGCGCTCAATCAAGATACTATGTATTACTATTTAGACGATACATATGCCGAATATGGCATCTACGATGTAATTATCGGTGACGATAATGAGACTAATGTTTTAACTGACTACGATCAAAAATTAATTGATGCTGGCTATACTCCTACAGAATATGGCACATCTGGAATCTTCTATGATAAAACCACCGCGAACGGATTAGAAGTTAGCCTTTCTTACGGTTATTATGACGCCAATGGTGAAACTCCAGCTGGTAATGAAATTGATGTTCAATTCATCTATACAGAACCAGAGGAAGAGGATCCTATCAATATTGATGAATTAGAAGAAAAAGGCTACACCAAAGTTACTGGATGGCCAAGCGATCAAATTGATTTCGTTTTAGCTGATTCTGGACACGTCATTAATGGTGTTAATCTTGAAGGAGTTTGGTATTACTATAGCGGTACTGAAACAAATAGTGCTGGTACTTACCAATATACTCACTTAGTGTGTGAAGGTGATTTCACACAAGATTTTGTTGCTTCTATTGAAAATACAGGATTTTCTTACGATGAGAGTACAGAATCTTATTTCTCTAGCGATGACGCTATTCAAATCGAGGTTGAATTAAATAATGGTAATACATCGATTTATGTCTTTGGTGATTACATAAAAGAAGATATCGTTTCTGAAGACATTGATGATGATGGCAATTTAGTGGTTACTTTGCAATTTGCTGATGCATTACAAGATGGAACTATCTTTGAAGGTGATGAGGCTATTGGAAACGACGCTATTCAATTTGTTCCAGCTTATGGCAGCAACAAAAACAACGCTCCTAAGTATTATGATAACGGAAGCACATTAAGATTCTATTATGGTAACACAATGACATTTACTGCTACTGAAGGATATGAAATTCTTAAGGTTGAATTAAATGTAGGCTCTAAGAAAGATTTGACCCCAGCAAGCGATATTTCTGCCAATAAAGGCACATTTAGTTTTGCTGATGATGTCGCTACCATTAGTGATGTTAATTCTGATGAATTAGTAGTTACCATTGGTGCAGGAAAAACAAAAGGCAATATCGGCTTCTCTTCTGTAGTTATTACCTTAGCAGAAGTAGAAATCTAATTATCTATAAAGCGAAAGAAGAAGCTTATTAAGCTTCTTCTTTTTCTTTTGCTTTCTTCTTTTGTGCAATATTATTAGTGTCTATTGTTTTACCAAAGACTATGTATCTTTGGAATAGGAACTCTGTCACAAAGTTTACAAACATCACAATTGCTTTAACTCCTAGCTCATGCCAGTGAAGTTGATCAATAAGATATATTTGTGCTAGCCAGATTGATAGTGGTCCAAATACTGCGTAATATCCAAGTGTTTTTAACATTGCAAGAGGAACATTATTTGCACTCATGAATGTGAATTTACGATTGAGTGTAAAATTCCAAATAACAGATAAGGCTAAGGAGATTGTTAGAGGTACCCACTTATAAGATTCATAAGTGAACACCGGGTTATCTATACCGTTAGTCATTATAATATATGAAACCGCTTCAATTAAACCAGCACTGATGGAGAACAAGATGAATTTAATTGAACGGATTAATTCCTTTTGCTTCTCCTCTTTTGTTAGAGGAATTTTGTTTTCTTTTTTCATATCTTGAATAGTGTATTCTTCTTTGTTTTATATAGCAAACAAATTAAAAAGTTGAGGATGTTACTCACTCAACTTTATAGTAATTATGTAGGTTATCTATTTATTAAAGAATTTTAGTATATCTTCATATACTTTTTGTTTATCGGTTTCATTTAAGATTTCGTGTCTCATATGTTTCAATGTATTGACTTCAATCTTAGTAAATCCTGCTTTAATTAAATTGTTATAGGAGGCTTTTCTTCCTTTTTCATATCCTGTACATGGATCCTCTTCTCCACCGATAAGAAGGAATGGTAATTCTTTATTTATATTATGATATCTATTTGGTTTACCCATCTTCTTCATCAAGGAGAATAATGTGACATAACTTCCTAGTGTAAACTCCACTCCTGAAAGTGGGTCAGCAATATAGTTTTGCACGTTTTTTTCATCAAAAGACAACCAATCTAACGGTGTTTTTCTGTTTTTTATCTTTTTTGAGAACTGTCCAACAGCGAGATTAGTAATGAGTTTAGAGTGGCCTTTTGGACCTTTGAAGAGTTTGATGAATTTGGTGAGGAATAAACCCACTCCAGAAGCTGGGTTAGGATTAACATATCCGCTTAAAGCAACTTTGGCGTATTCCTTACTATCTTCTTGAAGTAACACTCTAGAAATAATGGTGCCCATTGAGTGAGCAAATAAGTAGATTGGTAAATCAGGAAATTCTCTTTTTACATATTCACGTATGATACGTTCATCTTCGATTAAAAGCTCATCACCATACTTATCGGAAATGTGGGATAAAAGAGGAGCGTTACTTCCATGTCCTCTTAAATCAGAAACAATAACGTTATAGTGGTTATTTTGTAGGAAGGTAGCAAAGTCGATATATCTCTCTTTATGCTCCTCCATACCGTGTACCATAATGATATTAGCTTTTGGTTTTTCAGCGTTAAAAACAAGTAAAGATAGTTTGTAATTATCCTTACTTAAAAGAATGACTTCTTGTTTACTCATAATATAAGACCTCTATGTTTTAATTATATTCTTTTCATCATTTGATTTGCGAAATAAAAATATCTTTTATAACATATATGTATGCGTATGAATAACAACTGCTTTGATACATTTCCAAAAAGACAATATGTTTTGGACTTTGTTTTGGAAGTTAGAAAGTATCTTTTCCCTGGTTATTTTGATTCTATGACTTGTTCGAAAGAATCTTATAAAGCGAAAGAACTCAAATTAATTGAAAAGAAATATACAAAATATGTTTGTGGTAGTAGTGCTTCTTATTTCGTTAAAGAACTTCCAAATTTAGAAAAACAAATATATGAAGATTTAGATTTCTTCTTTGAAAGTGATCCTGCAAGCGAATCAAAAGAAGAGATTGTTATCACTTATCCAGGATTTTACGCGATTCTTTTCTATCGTGTCGCGCATATTATTTATGGCTTAGGTGTTGCCTATGTTCCACGTTTGATTACTGAAATTGCTCATAGCAGCACTGGTATTGATATTCACCCAGGTTGTAAGATTGCCTCTCCTTTCTTTATTGACCACGGTACCGGTATTGTTATTGGTGAAACAAGTGAAATAGGAAAATACGTGAAGATGTATCATGGAGTAACTTTGGGCGCTTTAACTTTAAAGGAAGGCCGTGAATTAGTAGGAAAGAAAAGACATCCTACCATTAAAGATAACGTTACCATCTATTCAGGAGCGTCAATTTTAGGCGGAGAAACAGTGATTGAAGAAAACTCAGTTATTGGCTCTAACGTCTTTATTGTTAACTCGGTTGTTAAAGATACGAAAGTTATTTATTCACAAGATTTGATTAATAAGTTTATTAAATAGATTATCGTCATAGGAGGAGTAAACATTGGGTTTACGTTCGATTAAAGAAATTTTCATTACAGGTCACGGACCAAGTAGTTCTCACACGATGGGTCCTCATTTTGCGTGTGACTATATTTTAAAAAAATATCATGACATTCAAAGTATCAAAGTCACTCTTTATGGCTCTTTAGCGTTAACTGGTAAAGGCCACTTAACTGATTACATTATTGATTTATCTTTAAAAAAATATCCTCATGAAATTATTTTTGATAAAGAAACTGTCACTGATCATCCAAATACGATGACTTTTGAAGTGGTGACCTCGAAAGGTACATTCTCTGAAAATGTTGTTTCTATTGGAGGAGGATCAATTGTTACTGTTGATAACTTTTTAGACACTAAACACAAAGAAATATACCCTCATATGCATATGACAGAGATAGTCAAATACTGCGAGGAACACGACTATTCTTTATATGAATATGTGGAAATGCATGAAGACAAAGACTGCTTTAATTATTTTAAAGATGTCCTTAAGACAATGGATGAAGCGGTTAATAGAGGACTAAACGCGACTGGATATTTACCAGGCAAGCTTAAAGTTAGAAGAAAAGCCAAAGAGATGTTTGAATCAATGAAGACAACTTCTTTGGGTGAAAATGATGTTGCGATGAACGTCGCTACCCATTCTTTTGCAGTTGCAGAAGAAAATGCGAGTGGTGGTGTTATTGTTACCGCTCCAACATGTGGAAGTGCTGGTGTTATCCCTGGATGTATTCAATATTTGCGTATGAAACATGTTAGTGATGAAAACATCATTAAAGGTTTAATGGTAGCGGGTTTATTTGGAATTATTTGTAAAATGAACGCCTCTGTTAGTGGGGCGGAATGTGGTTGCCAAGCTGAAATTGGTGTTGCTTGTTCCATGGGAGCGGCGATGATTGCCCACTGTTTTGGCAAATGCACTGTCGATATTGTTCAAAGTGCCGAGATTGCTTTAGAGCATTCTTTAGGCCTAACTTGTGACCCAGTTGATGGATATGTACAAATTCCATGTATTGAAAGATGTGCTTTATTTGCAATTAAAGCAATTAATGCTGTAAAATTAGCAGTCATCATTCCTGATGA
Organism: uncultured Erysipelotrichaceae bacterium; assembly: GCA_900314865.1. Taxonomy (GTDB): domain Bacteria; phylum Bacillota_I; class Bacilli_A; order RFN20; family CAG-826; genus UBA2450. The sequence continues at coordinate 70,644 of OMWW01000007.1, forward strand.
CGACATTCATGTTAGTTATGATGATTCGGTGAAAACAATGTACCTCACTGGAATCGACATGAATGCCAAATATAAAGAAACGTCTTTGGGTGGTTTAGCGGAAATCATTAAAGATGAAGAATAGTTAATAATATAAAAGGAGATAGATTTATGTATCGTAAAAATGCTTGGAAGAAATATGATGCTTCTAAAGAAAAAGAAGTCATGAAATTTGCTGAAGGTTATATGTCCTTCTTATCTGAAAGCAAGACTGAACGTTTAGCGGTTAAAGAAGCTCTTAAACGCTTAGAGGCTGCTGGCTATGTTGACGCTAGTAAAGTGAAGTCTGCTAAAAGTGGAGACAAATTATATTTTGTGAACAAGAACAAAAATATTTGTGCTTTCCATCTTGGCAGAAGAAATGTTAGTGATGGTTTAAGAATTTTAGGCGCTCACATTGATTCACCAAGAATGGATTTAAAAGAACATCCACTTTATGAAAAGAACGAATTTCTTTTAGGCGACACCCACTATTATGGTGGTATTAAGAAGTATCAATGGGTGACAATTCCTCTTGCTCTTCATGGTGTCGTTTGTAAAAAAGACGGGACTTCTGTTGAGTTTAACGTCGGTGAAGATGAAAAAGATCCAGTCGTTGGCATCTCTGATTTACTCATTCATTTATCTGCAGATCAATTAACAAAACCTGCTGCCAAAGTGATTGAAGGAGAAAACCTTGATCTCACTTTAGGTAACAAACCACTTAAGGGTGAAGAAAAGAACGCCGTTAAAGAGAATGTCTTAAAACTTCTTAAAAAGAAATATGGTATTGAAGAAGAAGACTTGGTCAGTGCGGAAATCGAAGTTGTCCCTGCTGGTAAAGCTAGGGATTATGGTTTAGATAAATCCATGATTGCTGGCTATGGCCATGACGATAGATGCTGTGCATATACTTCTTTAGTCGCTCTTCTTGATAGTGATGTTGCAGAATATACATCTTGCTGCATCTTAGTTGATAAAGAAGAAATCGGTAGTGTTGGCGCAACTGGTGCGCAATCCCGTTTCTTTGAAAACGCAATTGCTAAATTACTTGAATTAACTGGTGAGAAAGATCCTTTATGGAAAGCTAGATTAACAATGGAAAACTCCAAGATGCTTTCTAGCGATGTTTCCGCAGCTTTAGATCCACTTTATAGTGGCGTCTCTGATCCAAATAACTCTGCCTATTTTGCTTACGGTATTGTATTTAACAAATACACTGGTAGTAGAGGTAAGAGTGGTTCTAATGACGCAAACCCAGAATATTATGCTTGGATTAGAAAGGTCATGGATGAAGCAGAAGTTTCTTGGCAAAATGCTGAACTTGGTAAAGTTGACCAAGGTGGTGGAGGTACAATCGCCTACATTTTAGGAAACTATAATATGAACGTCATTGACGCGGGTATTCCAGTGCTTAATATGCACGCTCCAATGGAAATCATTTCTAAGGCTGATTTATTTGAAGCATATAAAGGATACGTCGCATTCTTAAAGGCGGAATAATTAATGAAAAAGGTTGGTAATTTTTTTAGATATATCTTCCGTGATTCCAAATTTGGAAAATTCTGGATTAAGGCACATTTACAATATCTTGCTTTAGCAGGTTTGATGTACGGAATTAAAGCAGGTTTATATTTCTTAATTGCGTATATTCCTGCCGATCCAATTTATTTCCATCACACGATTGATAGTAACATTCCTCTTGTTCCATTCTTTTATTTCTTTTACTTACTTTATTACATTGTTCCAGAAATATTTATTTGGATTCTCTCATTCTTTGATAGAAAGAAAGCGGTTACTATTGTTGTTGCAGGTGTATCCTCTACAATCATTGCATGTATCGTCTTCCTTATTCAACAAGTTAAGATGGCTCGTCCAGAAGCAGAAATGCTCGCTTATAGCGAATTCTCCTCGGTTCATAACTTGAATGACTTATTTAAATACGGTATCAACTGGCAATATCACGCGGATGAAACCGCACTCAACTGCTTCCCATCCTTACACGCGACAGTCGGTATGGCTTTAGCGATGGTGGGCTTATGGACTGGAAAAGACGAGAAACACTTCCCAATTGGCTTACGTATCTTCTGTACTTTATTCGGATTTGGTATCGTGATGTCCACATTCTTCGTCAAACAACATTACTTTGTTGATGCGATTATGGGAGCGTTCTTATTCACATTCTTCTATTTCCAATTCAAGTGGTTCTTTGTCCCATTATATTTGGCTCGCAAAGAAGCAAAATTAGCCAAATTAGAAGAAAAGAAATTAGAGGCTTAAATTTACTTTACAAACAGGAGATATTCTTATAAGATATCTCTTGCGATTTGGCGAACGTGGTGAAGTGGTTAACACATCTGGCTGTGAACCAGACACTCGTGAGTTCGATTCTCATCGTTCGCCCCAAACTGCAAAAAATGTTCCCATGTGAAGGGAACTTTTTTTCTTCTTTTGTATTCCATTAATATCAATAATTTGTATAATGAATATGATAAATACTTTTTATGAATAAAAAGGAGAAACATATGAAGAAAAGAATTCTCTTTATGGGTTTGCTTTTAAGCACACTCGTACTTTCAAGTTGTGGAGGATCATCTGGTGGAGATGGTGGAGGTAACACTCCAGAACCTGGTCCACAGATAATAGAAGTTACTGACTTTGAAATTGATAACGTTTTTGGCGTGATTAATCTTGCTCCAGGCGGAACTTTTGAAGTTACCTATACGATTAGTCCAGAAGACGCGACTGATAAGACTGTTTCTTGGAGAAGTAGCGATACAACTGTTGCAACAGTAACCGCTGGTGTTATCACTGCAGTTGGTAATGGTGAAGCTGTTATTACTGGTTCTATCGGTCATTTCTCAGATTCTGTTAATGTTAAAGTTTCTTCTGATCCAACCGATATTGAATTAGATCGTCAATCTTTAGAAATAAGAAAAGGTGACGTTGCTACTTTAGAAGCTACTGTATATCCAATTGGTTCTACCTATAGTGGTATTACTTGGAGAAGTAGTAATGAAGGCATTGCTACTGTTGTAGATGGTGTGGTCACCGCTCTTAATCGTGGTTTTGTTACAATCACTGCTTCTATTGAAGAATTTGGTTTAAGCACCAGCTGTGAAGTTGAAGTTAGCGAATATTTCTCTATCACAAGAGGTGAAGATAGTTTTGAAGATATTACCCTTATTTATCCTCAAGAAGGAAAATATGATGAAAAGATTGTTGTTGAAGTCAGTGAAGCAGTCGCTGATACATATGATTTTGATTATTTAACAATTACATATAACGGGAGAAACTTGAACACATATCAAGGTGAATTCTATTTCTATATGCCAAATGAAGATGTAACTTTATTAGTTACAAGAGCTCCTGAATTACAAATTTATGACATCTCTTTAGCGGATGCTTCATATAATGAACTCTTCAATATTGAAGGTGAAAGTTTCACCGCTAAAAAGAATCATCAAGTGAGTTTCACTATTACTCCTAAAGAAGAAGGTACTGTGGAAATTGTTGATGTATATCTTCAAGGCAAAAGAACAGAGTCTTCTTATAATAAAGAGACTGGTGAATTCACTTTCAAGATGCCTGAAAATAATGTGACTATTGTTATTGAAAGTCGTAAACCTTGCTATAACGTTTCCTTCAAAGAAGATTATGGCAAATATGGTGATGCCGACAAAGTATACTTTAGTGGTTTAACATTTGATGGAAAAGGTGAATATGGTTCTACCATTTGGGTTATTTTTTCAAGAAGCTTCTATCTTGGAAACACAATTGAAGGAATTAAGATTAATGATGGAGATTTAATTGCGTATAACGCAAACGATCCTTCTGGAATATCATTTGTAATGCCAGGAGAAGACGTCGTGGTTGAAGTTCTCTTCAATGTGAACTATTACACGATTGTTGAACCTACAACCGAACATTCTAAATTCAATATTTTCCATTATGAAGGCGAACAACTAGCGTTACTCATCACACATAAGACATTTACTGGTGAAAGATTATATTTCCAAATCTTTGAAGATGATGATTACGCGGTCACTCAATGTACACTAATTTATGACGAGGATGATTATTGGGGATATACATCTAGTCGTGATCTTTTATCCGATTATAGTTATGATTCTGTAACGGGTATGGCCTATTTTGATGTTCCTGGATTAAAGAAAGATTCTCAAATCACCTTTAATTACTCTGAAATGTACGCTCCATACAAGAATGCAGAATTCGTTGGCGGCTATTATGGAGTTTTCCTTAGTGGTGAAAATAAAGGTGTTGCTGGATTTGGTAATAACTATGGTATGACGATTGCACAAAACGGAAATATTAATTGTTATGGCTCTTCTAAAGGGACAGTTACTGGCTATGAAGGCGAAAGAATTAATATTAAGAACAAAGCCGAAACTAAAAACTCATACATGATTTATCATGATAACTTACTCATCTCTGGTGATATTGCTGGTAACTTTGGTGATTATACAAGTACATCCATGTATATCGAAATCAAAAAAGATAATGAAAACGATTATTCAAGTAAATATCAACTTTACGTTACAAGAATCTTGAAGGATGAATACACAATTATTGAAGCCTTTAAGAAAGATAGTAGTGGCAATATCAATTACGATGATGTTTATGCTTCTGCCTTATACGTCAAAGCTGAAGACAAGTTTTATTTCGATGTCGAATTTGTTTTCCCTGATCGAACTCACTATAGTGGTGCACATCATATTGGTTATTACAACGCCACATTTGATGTTATTTATAATGGTAAAGTTTTGATTTCTGTTTATACAGATGGTTATGTTTCATCTACTGCTAACATGGACACTATTGCTGAAGCTCGTGCTGTTCTCGATGGTGTACAAGGTACATATGTTGGTTATTTCGATGGTGATGAAACAGAATACACTTTGGTGCTGGATGGTAAAGGTAATGGCACATTCAATGGTGTTGCTGATCCTGATAAATACATAATCGACGAAGAAGGACATGTTGTCTTCTTACACAAAGATAGAGACAACAACCTTTGGACATATAAAACCATCACGTTAGGTGAAGGAACATTCACTGGTGTTAAAGAAGAAGTCCCAATTCATCACTTTGTTGGTAGAAATTACTACATGGGTCATAGTGATAGTAGCTTTAGCTACACAACGACTATAACATTTGAAGCTCCTGGTGTTGCTAGCGGTTCTTCATATTATAAGAAAAATCATGAATTAGTCTATTTTGATTGTACTCTTGAAGAGCTTGAAGATGCGAATTGCTATAGACTTACTATTATTGAGGGTTATCATAAATATACTGGTTCAGTTGAACTAGAGTATTTTGAACAAGGAGACTACTTCCAAGTCAAATCATCAAATGGAAAATGGTCTGATTGGGGTGTTTACTCAGGCAGGCAATTCGTATAATTCATATGAGTTTCAATAAAAGCGATATTAAAAGAAATGAATGCCAACTATTTGGTAGGCAAGCCAAAAATGGCTATGACTGGTGGTGGCATTCCTTCACCGCGATTAATGAGAAAAGTGGAGAAGAAGTACCTTTCTATGTTGAATTCTTTCTTTGCAATCCAAAAATAAGTGGTGATACACCGATATTTGGACAACTAGAAGAAAATCAAAAGAAAGGGATTAGACCATCCTACTTAATGGTGAATGTTGGTTGTTGGGGAAAGAATAAACGACAACTACATCGCTTCTTTGCTTGGAAAGATATCGAAGTTAAATTTAAGGCTCCTTTTCACGTTAAAGCGGATGACTGTTATCTTGATGAAACTAGAACATCGGGTGTAGTTAAAGTTAATGATAGCAAAACCCATCCTGAATATATGTCAGATGATGGAGAGATTAGATGGAATCTTTCTATTAAGAAAGTAGTTCCATTTAACGTTGGCTTTGGAGCGTCATCTCTATTCCGTAAACTACAATTATTTGAAATGTTCTGGCATGCAGAAGGGATGAAATCATGTTTCGAAGGCACTATCTACTTAGATGGTGAGAAGTATATCGTCTCTAAAGACACATCTTACGGATATAGTGATAAGAACTGGGGAAAGGATTTTACTTCTCCTTGGGTGTGGTTATCCTCTAACTGCTTAGAAAGTGAAATAACTGGAAAGAAACTCACTAATTCGGTATTTGATATTGGTGGAGGTCGTCCTAAAATTGGCTTCATCGCTCTTAATAGAAAATTACTCAGTGCGTTCTACTATGAAGGCAAATGTTATGAATTCAATTTTTCCAAATTCTGGACATTTACGAGAACCAAATTCAATTGTTATGAAACTGAGGACAAGATAATTTGGAACGTTACTCAAAAGACGTGGAGAAATAAGATAGTGGTCAATTTTTCTTGTAATAAGAAAGACATGCTACTTATCAATTATGAAGCCCCTAACGGAAAGAAACTTCATAATCGCCTCTGGAATGGAGGCAATGGAGAGGGCATTATTGAACTGTACCATCGTAATAAATTAATTGATCGTATGAAGGCCACACATATTGGCTGTGAATATGGAGAATACGATAGAAGGAAGTAAATCATATGAAGAAATTATTACCATTTGTTACAGCGTTAACTTGTTTAGGACACCGAATGTGAATCCTCGGTTGTTCAACTGCCGAGATGAAAATGAGCCTTGGTTATTAGAATTATAATCGTCACTATATGTGATAAAAATAT
>OMWW01000010.1 GCA_900314865.1 uncultured Erysipelotrichaceae bacterium
TCATTTTTGTTATTTAAAATCTCATCAAGCGCGTAAATTCTATTAGCCGCCATTTCCTTACTCAAAGATAAGTTCTCTGCTCTAATTAGTTCATCATTCATGAACATCGAAATCTTTGTATCAGGCAAAAGGCTCTTTAATAAAGAGTATAGCTTTTGAGCTTTATATAAATTTGCAGCGACAAGTAAATATTTATGTTTCTCTTCCTTATATGCAGAGGCAGTAAGTAGAGAAATACCCACTAAATCGTTAACGACAAAATGCCCACTTCTTGATAAGAAGGGGGGTATCGCTTTATTCGTTTTAGTAAGGTCAAATAGGTTCGTTAACGTTCCTCCTAGTTATATTTTGTCATCGCTTTATCAAAGTTTGTCTTAAGAATATCTTTAAGAGCGTTAGCGGCGTCCACAATTGCTTGATCAATTAATTCTCTTTCTTCTTTGCTTGGTTTAGAAAGAACATAATCAATCGTGTCATATGTAGGCTCGCCAATACCCACTCTTATGCGTTTGATATCAGAGTTATTGAGATGATCAATGATGTTTTGCATGCCTTTATGACCACCACTAGATCCGCCTGGTCTAAGTCTAATTCTTCCAGGGGCTAAAGCCATGTCGTCATAGACAACAATAATATCATTAATATCAATCTTGAAATAGTTAACTATTTCCACTACTGATTCACCACTTAAATTCATGAATGTTTGAGGCTTAAGAATAAAGATATCTTCATCAAACACTTTTCCTCGACCCACTAAACCTTTGAACGATTCTTTATCAACATCGATTTGAGCGAGTTCGCTAAAAAGATCAACAACATCAAATCCCATGTTATGTCGAGTGTGTTCGTATTTACGACCTGGATTTCCTAAACCAACAATCAATTTCATAACGTATATATGATATATTTTCTTTTTTTGTAAATCAAAAGAAGAAATCAGTATATACTAAATAAGGTTAAAGATTATGAAAGAACGTATAAAAAGATTTCTCGCTGGTGTTGGAATTGGAATTGGTAGCGCGGTTCCTGGAGTCAGTGGAGGAACAATCGCTATTATCTTAAAGGTTTATGAAAAGTTAATTTTCTACATTTCTAACCTTTTTAAGAAATTCAAAGAAGCTTTTATTTATCTACTTCCAATTTTAATTGGAGTAATTCTCGCTCTTATCCCAACAATCTATTTAATGCATAAAGCTTTAAATGGTTTTGTCTTTGGCATTGTCTGTGTCTTTGCAGGTTTCATTATCGGTTCTTTCCCATCCGTAAAAGATGAAGTGAAAGGACAACAAATCAATAAGTGGCACATCATCATTTTAGTTATTGCACTACTAATAGCGTTATCATTAGGTATTGGTAGCGCCCTTATCCATCCAGATGTGACTGGAATGTTAACAAGTCCTAAATGGTGGGTTTATCTCCTACTTATCCCAATCGGAGTTATCGCTTCTGTTGCCTTAGTGGTCCCTGGAATAAGCGGAAGTATGATTCTTCTCCTTCTCGGATTCTATCGTCCATTAATCGACACCACGATTGATAAGATTAAGTCTGGCTTTAATGGTGATTGGTCCGGCATTGGAAGTCAAATTGGAATCCTCGCATGCTTCGCGATTGGAATCATCATTGGTTTCTATTTAATTAGTAAAATAATGAACTTCCTACTCAAGAAATATCATTTGATGACCTTCTATGCGATTATTGGATTTATTATTGGAAGCACAATTGCATTGTTCTTCAATCACGAAATTTATGAATATTATTTGATGTGGTCCAAAGGACAATATATCTCTGTTCCATATTACGTTGAAATCCCAATCGGTGTGGTCTTATTAGTCCTTGCCATGGCGGCCTCATACATTTTAGTCATCTATCAAAGAAAGGCTCAAAAAGATGAGTAGAAACATCATCTATTTAGTCTACTATGTTCCTTCTAAATACATGGAGGAACGTGTTTCTTATCCAAGTGTAAACAATAAAATTGATTATATAATCTCTACAATAAATGAGACTAATAGACACGCCACTATTATTTCTCCTGCTTTTTCTACTAGAGGAAGATCAAAAAAAATCGATTATATCGACGCAAGAGGAAATGATATCCATTTCCCAAAGTCACGCACTTTTAAATGGAGCTTATTAAATAAGATTTACGACCGTTATTATCGAAAACGTTATATAAGCCTCGCTAATAGTCTTATAAAAGACGGAGATATTGTTTTCGTCTACCATTCCCAATGGTTAATGAAAGAAGTAAATGCATTAAAGAAAAAGAAAAATATTAAAGTCGTCTATGAAGTAGAAGAGATTTACGCAGATGTAAGTGGAATTAAAGAAATGCGAGACGAAGAAATCTCCTATTTAAAAGGACATAATGCATACATCTATCCAAATCCAGAGCTTGCTAAAACAATTAACGAGGAAGATAAGAAATCCGTTATCATCCATGGTTCATATAACATCAATAATCGTCCTAGAAGTGAAGAAAACGATAAAATAAGAATCGTTTATTCTGGAGTCCTTTACGCATCAAAAGGAGTCAATAACGCGATAGAAGCAGCTTCTTTTTTATCAGACAAGTATGAACTCTATATTATGGGGTATGGTAAAGAAGATGATATAAACTTCATCAACTCCTCAATTAAAGAAGCCAATAAAAAGAATAAATGCCAAATCAAATTTTTAGGTATGAAATATGGTGAAGAGTATTTAAATATTCTTGCCAATAGCGATATCGGTCTATGTACCCAAGACATCAATGCCTCTTATAATCAAACTTCTTTTCCAAGCAAAATCTTAACTTATTTAGGAAGTAATCTTCGCGTAGTCTCCGCGGATATCCCAGCGATTAAAAACTCTAAAGTAGGTACGCTTCTATATTTCTATAACTCCAACGATCCAAAAGATATCGCCGAAGTCATTAAATCAATCAACCTCAAGAATAAATATGATTCTAAAGAATTCATAAAAAAACTATCAAGCGAATTTAAGGATGAGCTTGATAGTTTGATTAAATCTTTATAATTTACGCTCTTACTAAATTGATAATCGCGTAATTATCTTTGATGTCTTCAATAGTGAAACTCCAACCGAGTTCTAAACTACTATCTAAGACATTTTTTTCTGTGTCTTTATAAACGGCTTTTCTCGCAAATTGAGTGCCATAAACATCCATATTGAAGTTATCACCAGTGTAGAACATATCTTCATTAGAGAAGGTTGGATTATATTTATAATCTACATAACCTCTATTTCTAATGAGGTGCAATAAATCAAATTCACAATATCTAGGATCTTTCTTCCATAATGGAGAAGCGTGTTCGTTATAACGATCACCGCTATTATAAGAAGTATTTGAGAAAGCGTGGACTGGATTATAGTAACTAGCGTCTGTAAATAAATTTGTGTCGTATCCAGTAGCAGTGTTTCTTGTTAATCTAGCGTCGACATGCCACACTCTAATACCAACATTTTCTGCACCGATTGGGTAATTGCCTTCATTTTCAGGACGATATTGATGGACTGTATCAAAGTTGTTAAGTCCACTAGCCGCATAAAGTTCCACTAAAACATATTCGTCAAATGGAGAACCATAACTATTGAAGTGAGGAGTTAATAGGATAACTTCCTTACTTTCTTGGAAAGTATGTAATTTGATTCTACAGCTTTCAGTAGGAATCATTGGATTAGCCCAACCCATTGCTAAAACAGAGAATGGGTCATGTCCTCCAACGTTACTATCTTGCATCGTGAATCCACCAACAGGAGAATACACTTTTTGATAATCGTAATAATCTTCTAAACCAAATAAGTGACCACTTTCGTGTAAATATGTATGAGTGTCAAGCTTACAATACACAGTGTTACCCTTATAGTGACGATGACCAGTTCTTTCTAAAGAATTAGAATAGCCATACATAAAGTCATATGAGGCCCATAAATAATCTTTAAGGTTTGGGCTAGAGGTAGAAGCACTACTACTATTCCAAGCGCAATAGGCCCATAAATTAGAGTATTCACGATAATAATCACTTACTCCATGAGAATAATAATCAGGCGCACCATAAATCGCGACAACACCATCAAGATAACCATCACCATCGGAGTCATAATTAGAACGACTGTCACCAAGGTTAGTGCTGAAATAATAATTAACTGCATCTTCAACCACTCGAGGAGTGACATCTTTTCCTCTACTTGAATTACCAATATCACTAATTGTGTAGCTAGATGTATACCAAGGAGCAACTGTGCCGCCTATATTCAACTTCTCTCCACTTTCTTTACTGTAATATGTAGCAACTGATTCCCAACCAACTTCTTCAGAAGTTCCAAAGAACGCTGAATGCAAATCTTCTCTCACATTTTCTCTACGACTATAGTCGATATATGAACTACTATCAGTTAGCCAAATAGGAACAACTAAGAAATTAACATCTCCAATAGTTGGACAATTTTTAGTGCTCATCACTTTGTAGTTTTGTGTTAATTGAGTTTTACCACTCGCGTCACTGACAGTGAAGTTAGTAACTTTAGAGGCATAAGTGCTTGGACTTCTAGGAGCTTTAACAGTTAAAGTTTGTTCGCCCTCTTCTTCAAAATAGAAGTTATATGTTTCTCCATCACGATACATCACTGTGTTTTTTTCATTAGAAAATTCAATTTCTAAATCAACGTTATAGTTACTTGGAGTGATGTTAAGAGTAAATGTTTCTTGATCCATAGTTCTAGTTGAAGTATGGCTAACAAAAACATCGATGTCGTTAACATAAATCATATTCGAATCGACATCAAAGAAAATCGTATTGCTATAGATTGCTCCCTTTTTAACGTATAAACAATAAGTGCCACTACTTTTAAAATTTTCAAAAGCGTTTTCTTCTACACCCTTTTCGTTATACATATAAATGGAGACATCGTATAGAGAAAGAGGCTTAATACTTCCATCCGTGTATTTAGCAAACATCTCAACTTGGTTCTTGTCCATGAAGGATGATTCCATATAATAAGCGTTTCGATAATCTTTAATGACGATTTCTCTAATCGTATTGAAAAAATCATCAATCTTTCCACAACTAGGAAGAAGTAGACCCATTAAAGAAAACAAAACGATAATTCTATTCTTTTTCATTGATTATTATTTTAATGAATTAGTCCCTTATAAGCAAGAAAAGACCTTAAAAGGTCCTTTCATGTTTATATAAATGTAATTGATTAACCGACTAAGTTTCTCCAAGTTGAGAAGTTAGTTTCACTGCTCTCATATTCGAAGTAGTCTAAGTCAATTGGAAGTACGACACATAAGCCGTTACTATTTCCGGCTCCATTACCTTTTTCAGAATCGCCAATTAAGTTATTTAAGATATCTAAGACACCTTGAATATCATTAGCGTAACTCTTAAATGTAGAATTGGTTTTGAGTTGAGTGAGGAAATCGACGACATCGAATATAGCATATTCGTAATAGCCATGCATGCAGTAATAGCTACTATCTTGTGAGAACCAGCTTGATGGATAACCATAATAGTTAACGTATTGATAGTAATCGTTATAGCTCATCCACATATCAGCGTAACTCTTAACCTTGTCTTTAGCAGCACTTCTTAATGAACTGGCTTTGCCAGACCATTTAGCCGCGAGAGCTTCAAATGCGGTTTTATATTCAGCCATATAGGAGAGATCTAACCAAGATAAAGTTTGATCGTTATCTTGACTACCATAGTTATCAGTATAGGCCTTGATAAATCCTTTACAGTTAGCGGTCAATACTTCTGGAGTAGATTTTCCAGCATATAAATCATCTAACCAAGAATTGTATGCCCAACCTTCACCAGCTTCACTTTCTTCGGAAGCAACCATGTAGTTGAAGAATTCGCTATTCATTTCCGCGATATCTTGAACTTGCATTAAGCAAGCATCATATCCAATCCATTCAAGTTTTCCAGAAATGCCATTAGAAGATAAGACACTACGGAATACTTTGGTGGTTTCACTAACGGTTAAGGAGTCGCTGTTATAGTTTTCATCGAAGCAGACACCATCAAGAGCGCCACCATGGTTCCAAAGGATAACTGCAGTCTTTTCAGCTGGATAAGTAGATAAGCCCCAGTTCATGAAGTCTTTGAATGTACTTTCTAAACCCATGTTAGCTTTTTTAACAGAGCTAACTTTAGTGAGTTTCTTATTAGAAACTGAGTATCTACCAAGTTCATTAGAAGAAATACCATATTTGCTATCCCAAGAAGAGGCACCACCAGTTTCTATGATGATATTGACATCTTCTGGTTGACCAGAAACACTTAAGATTTCAGTGATATCTTTAGTGGCATACCCACTTTGACTTTCAAGGTCAGCACCACAGATATACATCAAGATGGTGTAAGCGTCTTTAGAAACTTCAACAACATTCACTCTAATTGTGGACTTA